>CAVRMD010000013.1:0-100963 GCA_963722455.1 uncultured Solirubrobacteraceae bacterium | reverse complement strand
TCCTCGGATCCTCGCCCATGCCTCCGGGTGATCGCCCCGCGCCCGACCCGCTCAGACCGCCGGCATCCGATCCAGCAGGCTGCGCACGCCGTCGTCGCCGCCGAGGCCGGGGAACGCCGCGATGACGTCGTCGCAGAGGCCGATCAGGTGCTCCTTGCGGCTGACGCCCTCGGGGTAGGCGTAGAAGCGAAAGCCGGGGGCGGCGTGCAGGTGCTCGCCGTGCGCACCGGTCCGCGTGAGCGGATAGCGCACGAGCTCGTCGGCGATCGGGTACAGCAGGCCGCCCATCGCGGCGACGAACTGGCGCTCGAGTCCGTAGCGCACGCTCTTCGTGGCCGGCTGCGGGGGCTCGGCCGGCGTCGCGTAGATCGTGTCGAGCAGGCACAGCACGTAGCAGTACGCCGCGTCGAACAGGACCGCCAGCCGTCCCACGTCGCTCGCGCGCTCGGCGGTCTGCCCGGGCTCTCCGGCGTAGTCGAAGAACGCGGGCTCGGGCGCCACCGGGATCGGCCACGTCACCTTGTCCTGGTTGTCGACGTCCCCGGGCTTCTTGTCGTCGAGCTCGTCGGCGATCATCCGGAACTTCGCGTAGTGCGACCGCTCGACGAGCCCGAGCTTGGGCTTGTCGGGCCGCAGCGGCACCTCGTCGTCGTCGGGCTTCTCCCCCTCGCCCTGCTCGACGATCGTCCTGATCGCGGCGCGAGCGCTCTCGATGCCGTCGACGACGATCGGCGTGCCGCCGCCGTCGTCGTTCCAGTACGCGCGGCCGTACTGCAGCGCGGCGCGCTGCGCGCGGATCGCTTCGGCCTCGGCCGGGGTCACGCCGTCCCTGCCGTACCACAGCCTGTCGTGCTGCTCGGCGTCGAAGCGCTCGAGGGCCTCCTCGACGGCGGCGTAGAACTGGCCCAGCGTGCGGTAGTCCTTGTCCTGGGGCTTGGCGCCGGCCTTCGCCGGCAGCTCGAGCGGCATGAAGATCGTGCGGATGAGCTCCGACGACAGCGGCTCGAGGCGAAACTGGAGCGTCGGCGAGTGGTAGAGCATGTGACTGGGATACGCCGGGACCACCGACGCGTCGTAGATCGCCATGTCGCCGCCCGTGGCGGTCAGGAGGTTGCGCGCGAGGCAGAGGTGCAGCATCTCCTCGATCACCACGCTGCGGATCGTGCGAAACGCGGACATCTCCGGCGCCCACTGCGTCCGGTTGGACGACTTGATCGAGTAGGCGGGATAGAGGTACAGCGGGATCGTCGAGAGCTCCACCGCGACCGCCACGCGCAGGTGGTTCTGCAGATCCTCGATGCACGTGATCCCGCTCTGCGCGTCGATCGAGTACTTCGCCAACACCGATCTCATCGAACCGCTCCCCTCATGGACTGGACGACCGGCCGCCGGGGCCGGGGTGCCGTATCTGCGCGACGAGCCCGCGGTCGGCCCAGGAGCGCACGATCCGGCGAGCGTCGTCGAGCGTGACGCCCGCCCGCAGCGCCGCCGCGCCGAGCGGCGTCCGGCCGGTGAGCGCCGTCAGCAGCGCGTGGCCGCCCGCGCCCAGCGTCGTGATCGTCACGACGTAGTCGCGCCTGCTGACCGCGAGCCGGCCGGGGCTCGGCTCGGGCAGCGGCGGGTGCTCGCCGCGACGGACGGCGACGAGGTACTCGCCGACCGGGAAGCGCACGACCAGCACGCGCAGGCAGCGCACGGGCACGACCGTCGTTGTCGACCAGGCGAGGTCGCCGACCGGGACGTCGGCGCCCGTGGCGATCGTTTCGCCCTCCACGCCGTGCCCGTCGAAGACCTCGCAGAACGTCCGCTCGAGGCGAGCGAGGTCGACGAGGAAGTCCGGCCACGACTCGCGCTGCGCCGGGCTCGCCTCCCGGTCGGGCCGCGTGGCCTGCAGGTGCGCCGGCCAGCCGGCGCCGAGCGCCGCGAGCGTGTAGCTGCGCGCCGGCCTGGTCCGCAGGTAGTCCAGCGCGAAGTCCTCGAACAGCTCGTCGCCGAGCGCGTGGCGGAGGCCGGGGTAGCTGTCGCGCAGGCAGCCGGCGAGCCGGCGATGGTACGTGCGGCTGTAGAGCGCGAGCCGCGCCGCGGCGCTGAGGGCGCCGGAGCCGTTCACGACGGACTCCGCAGGCCGCGGCCCGGCGCGGCCGCCCGCGCGCGCGACGCCGGCCGGCACCCCGTCGGGGTCGGTGATGACCTCCTGCAGCCAGCGCTGGATCGTGGCGAGCTCGCTCACGGTCAGCCGCCCACGCGCGTGACCGCGCCGGCGACGTAGCGGCGCGCCTTGAGCACCTCCGCATGCACCTCGGGGAACGAGGGCAGGCGTTCATCCCACTCGATGAGCGTGGAGACGCCGCCGGTGAGCTCGCACGCGACGCGGTACAGCTCCCAGACCTCGTCGCAGACGCCGCGGTCGTGGGTGTCGACGATGTGCGTGCCCGCGTCCTCGTGACCCGCCAGGTGCATCTGCACGACGCGATCGTGCGGCAGCGCGCGCAGGTACTCCAGCGGATCGAAGCCGTGGTTGACGGCGGAGACGCGCACGTTGGCGACGTCGAGCAGCAGGCCGCAGCCGGCCTCGTCGGCCATCCGCGCGAGGAACTCCCACTCGGTCATCGTCGACGCGACGTACGTCACGTAGGAGCTCGGGTTCTCGAGCACGAGCGGGCGCTCGAGCACGTCCTGCACGACTCGGATGCGCCCGACGACGTGCGCGAGCGACTCCTCCGTGAACGGGATCGGCACGAGCTCGTGCGTGTTGAGGCCGGCGACCCCCGTCCAGCAGACGTGGTCGGAGACCCAGACGGGCCCGATCTCGTCGACGAAGCGCTTCAGGCGGGCGAGGTAGTCGGTGTCCAGCGGGTCCGAGCTGCCGATCGACAGCGAGACGCCGTGCGCCACCACCGGATAGCGTGCCGCGATCTCGTCGAGCACCTTGCGCGGGCGACCGCGCGAGTCCATGAAGTTCTCCGAGACGATCTCGAACCAGTCGACCGGCGGCCAGTGCGCGAGCAGGTGGTCGTAGTGCGCCGAGCGCAGGCCGACGCCGTAGCCGAGGTGCGGCAGTCCGAGCCGGGGCCGGCTCACATCACGTCGCGATCGGGAAGCTCGTCGTCGGGGTAGCCCTCGCCCGGCGACGGCCCGAAGACGACGCCCGCCTCGTACATGCGCGCCTCGAACACCGCTCGCGCGCGCCGCCACACGCTCTTGCCCTTGTAGGGCCCGGCGGAGAAGACGCGGCTGACGTTGATCGGGCTCGCGCAGCTGCCGTTGGCGCTGCACGCCTGGTCGCCGGGCTTGGTCTGCTCGAAGGCCGATCCGGCGTAGCCGCAGCCGCCCTGTCCGCGACACTCGTTGTCGCCGTGACAGACGTGGACGACGGTCGCGCATGAGCCCATCCCCGCCATCGGGGCCGTTCCGTCCGGGTCGTGACGCGCGCCGCGCGGGTTGTCGTCGGTCGGCGCCTTCGCCGAGCACGCGTTCAGGCCCATGCAGACATGGAGGTCCACGAGCGCCCATTCCCGCGGGGCCAGCTCGGACCCCGCCGCCGGCGAGTCGCCCGAGTGCGTCCCGGTGACCCCCGCCTCGTGCGCGCTCGCCCGCAGGAACTCGCTCGCGCCGGCACCGGCGCCATCCGGATCCGAACCCATCACGCCCTCCCCTCGTTCAGGTCAAGCCCGCCGTCGCAGCCCGCCGGGTGAACCTGCCGACAAGCGCGAGCTGCGGCGCCAGCAGCCGGCGGCTGCGCTCGGTGAGGCCCGAGCCATCTGTGAACCACGACTGCGTCCCTCCCCAATGGCCAGGAGTGAGTCTCGAGGCGATCCCCACGCCTATCCAGTCGACGCCCGCACGGTAGCGGCCGGCGCGGCGTCGTCGCAAGAGGCCGGTGACGACATCGGCGCCCGGCCGCTCGCGGAGGGGATCACCATGGAGTGTCGCGAGCGCGACGAGCAGCGTCAGGCCGGAAACGGCTCGGGCGCACGCTCGCCTGAGATGTATGTGCTCTCGGGCTCGAGCAAGCTGCGCAGCTGCTGACGCAACTCGGGGGTGTCATCGTGGCCGTGCGAGGCGGCGGCGTGTTGCGCCGCGGCAGCGACGACGTCGTCCTCCGGGCCGATGATGGTCAGCTGGCAGTCGCTGTCGCTCGCGAAGCGACGGCAATCAGCGATGAACCTGTCCATGTCTCCTCCTCTGAGCTTGTCCGACGCCGATGGTCTCACCGACGAAGACCCCGAGTCAACCGGCCCGCGAGCCCGGCGACGATCGCTCGCGACGCACGCGACCGGCGTCGTGGCGCCGCCCCGCGAGGGCGCAGGCGGCCCGGCGATGGTGCTTGGCCGATCCTCCCGACGTCCCTTGGCGATCTGGGGTGGCGCGGTTGACTCCGTCGCCGCCGGCAGGCGGGCTCCCTCGACGCCGATCGTGTGTCTTGGGCGCGGTACGAGAGTGCCGACGAAACGACCTGGGAGACGCGCAATCCTGGCCACCGCTCGGCGACGCTCAACATCAGGCGCGTCCGGCTTCCGCGCGTGCGGGCCGGGCGCGACGCGACACTCGCCGACGCAAGAAGGCTGCCGAGTGCGACGTCGAGTGGGAACGTCAGGCGCTCGAGGAGCTTCGCCAGATATGTGCGAACTCCGAGGCTGAGGCTTCGATCGAGAGCGCGGACGACAGCGGCGACACTCGCACCGAGTCCTAACGCGACGACGGCGATCAACCGCCTGCCGCTGACGCCGCCGAGCGATCCGCGTCGCGCAGCAGATCGGACACGACGTCGTGCGGCGTCTTGCCAAGCTGCCCGGCGATCCGCTCGAGCCTGAGCGCGTCCTCTCCGTCGACGCTGACGAGGATTCGCAGCGTCGCCGTCGGGTCGCCGTCGTGGTATTCGACGGACTTCGCGTCGATCGACGCCAGCACGTCGTCGAGGTCTCCCGGCTGCGGGTCCTCGGATGTCCAAGGGTCGGTGCTCATCGCGTGCTCTCGAGCAGGATAGGTTCGCGCTCCGTCGCACTCCAGCCGGTGACGATGAGCCAGGTCGTCGGATCGATGGTCTGCTCGATCACCAGGGTCAGGACACGACCGCTCGTCCGCCCGATCAAGAAGCGCCGGGTCCCGGGCTCGCCACCGCCGTGCGGGTTGCGCAGGATCGCGTACCGGTTGCGCGGAAGCTGGCCGACCTCGTCGGCCGAGATACTGCGGGCGCCGAGCTTCGCGAGCGCAACCTCGGGCGCGACCAGTTCGTGGACGACGTCGGGCATCGGCGCCGGACGTCAGCCGCCGGGCGGACGGACGCTGAGGTTGACGCCGCGCGCGTGAGGCAGTCGTAGTGGCCGGTCATCTCGTAGTCGGCCATGTGCAGGAACTCGTCGAGCTGGTCTTCGTCTTGCGGTCGACGAATTGCTCCCCACATACGAGAAGAGCCGCGAGCGCGAACGTTGGCCCCCTTCGCCGACGAGGTAGGAAGCGCCGAGGACGTACCCGTCCGGTACCTCTCGGCCGGCCGTCGGAAGGGCGCGAGAGAAGTAACCCCTGCAAACGGCAGAAGCCCTCTTCCGGACTCGAACCGGAGACCCCTTCCTTACCATGGAAGTGCTCTACCAACTGAGCTAAGAGGGCGCGGCGCGTAGGGTACCGCGCGCCGTGCGAGGATGATCTGCGTGCGCAGCCTGAATCCCGCGCTCGACGACGCCCGGTTCTGCCCGCGCTGCGCGGCCGAGGCGCAGGTCTCGTTCCCGCGGGAGCTGCGCTGCGCGAGCTGCGGCTACCACGCGCTCTGGAGCCCCGAGCCGGTCGCGGCGACGATCCCCCGCGACGAGCGGGGCCGGATCTGGCTGCTGCGGCGCACGCTGCACGAGGGCGCGGGACGCTGGACCTTCCCCGGCGGCTTCGTCGAGCTCGGCGAGTCGGTGCGGGACGCCGCGCGGCGCGAGACCCGCGAGGAGCTCGAGATGGAGGTCGAGCTCGGCGACCTCGTCGGCGTCTACTCGCGCGCCGACGAGCGCACCGTGCTCGTCGTGTTCGCGGCGCGGGCGCTGGGAGCCGGTCGCGAGACCGCCGAGGCCTCGGAGGTCCGCGCCTTCGATCCCGCGCAGCTGCCGTGGGACGAGCTGGCCTTCTGGTCGACCGAGCAGGCGCTGCGCGACGCCCTGGCGTGACGCCTACGCCCGGCTCGTCGCGCGCGGGCCCTTCGCGGTCACCGTCGTGATCGGCACGCCGAGCGGCGTGAGCTTGCGCGGCAGGTCGGCGTGCAGCCAGCGCGACACGCGCGCGGGCAGCGTGGAGATGATGATCTCGTCGTAGCCGTCGATGTTCATCGCGTCGTGGATCGCGTCGGACGGGCTCGGGTCGCCGATCTTGCCCTCGACGGGCGCGCCGGCGGCCTCCTCGAGCAGCGGCAGCGCCAGCTCGAGCACCGCCTGGGCCTCGCTCTCGTCGGCGTCCTCGGGGTCCACGAGCCGGTGCAGCCCGTGCGGCATGCGCGGCACGAGCAGCGTGAACTTGGCGGCCCCGCGGGCGGCGCGCGCCGCCACCGCGTCGATCAGCGCTTGGGTAGCGGCGGTCCGATGCGCGACGACGAGGACCCGGGCGGGCGCGGACGCTTCCATGTGCGCTACTCCTTGGCTAGGGGGAACGCCGTGATCCTGACACGTGAGCGCGCCGACCGCCACGCCGGTCGCGGCGCCCTCCCGGCGCCGCCGCAGGACGTGGGGCGACGCCAGTGGCGGGGGCAGGATTCGAACCTGCGAAGGCAGAGCCATGTGGTTTACAGCCGCGCCCGTTTGACCGCTCCGGAACCCCGCCGGGCGGGCGGCAGTGTAGCGATTCGACGATCGGCCGAGACCGTCAGCGAGACCCCGGGCTCGACCTCGAACGCCTCATACTTCGGACCGCCGAGCACGATCCCCGATCCGCCGTCGACAGCGGTCGCGGGGATGTACCAGCGGCGCCCGTCGGCAACATGGACGAACAGGGAGTCGCATTGGCTGGCGCAGAACAGCTTCGACACGCGGTTCCAGCTCTGGTTGCCGCCGCGTGTCGCGAGCGAGATCCCCTAGCGACCGGATCGCAGCACGGTCGACGTCTTGACCTGCACCCGAACGAGCGTGTCGCCGAAGTCCGCCACGAGATCGACGCTCGGGCTGTGACCGAGCGGAACGAAGACCTTGGCTCCGTGCTCGATGAGCCACCCGATCGCCGACAGCTCCCCCAGGTCGCCCTGCATCCGAGGTGACATCCTGGCCTCCACGACCAGAACATACGTTCTGGTCCGGACGCGATCGCGGGCGTTGCCCGCGACCCGCGTGGACCGCCACCGCCTACGACGCGTCGCGCAGCTTCTGCGCCTCGGGCAGCGACTCGAGCTTCTTCAGCGTGTGGTTCTCGATCTGGCGGATCCGCTCGCGCGTGACGTTGAACGCGCGGCCGACCTCCTCCAGCGTCCGCGGGCGGCCGCCCGAGAGGCCGAAGCGCATCTCGATGACCTCGCGCTCGCGCTGGGGCAGGGCCGCCAGCGCGCGGCGGACGTTCTCGCGGCGCAGGTTCTCCGACGCGAGCTCGAACGGCGAGACGGCGTTCTCGTCCTCGACGAAGTCGCCGAGCTCGGACTCGTCCTCCTCGCCGACCGGGCGCTCCAGCGAGATCGGCTGCTGGGACATGCGCAGGATGTCGCGGACCTCGCGCGTGGTGCACTCGAGGTTCGCCGCGATCTCCTCGGGCGTCGGCTCGCGCCCGAGCGACTGCACGAGCTGGCGCTCGACCTGCACGACCTTGTTGAGCTTCTCGACCATGTGGACGGGGATGCGGATCGTGCGGCCCTTGTCGGCGATCGCGCGGGTGACGGCCTGGCGGATCCACCAGGTCGCGTACGTCGAGAACTTGAAGCCGCGCCGGTAGTCGAACTTCTCGACGGCGCGGATCAGCCCCAGCGAGCCCTCCTGGATGAGGTCCAGGAACGTCAGCCCGCGGCCGAGATAGCCCTTGGCGATCGACACGACGAGGCGCAGGTTGGCCTCGACCATGTGCTGCTTGGCGTCCATGTCGCCGCGCTCGATGCGCTTGGCGAGCGAGATCTCGAGGTCGGCGCTCAGCAGCGGCACCCGGCCGATCGAGCGCAGGTACAGGCGCAGCGAGTCCAGCGAGGGCTCGACGGTCAGGTCGAGCTCGGGCTTCTTGGGCGCCTCGACCCCGCCGTTGGCGCGGTCCTTGCGGGCCTCGGCGGCGGCCTCGATGCGCGCGCCCTCGGACGTCGCGTTGCGCCCGTCGGCCCCGACCACGTCGATGCCCTGCTCGGAGAGGAAGCCGTGCAGCTCGTGCACCTGCTCCTTGGTGACCTCGACCTCCTCCAGCGCGGACGCGATCTCGTCGAACGTCAGATAGCCCCGCTCCTGACCATCCGTGATGAGCGTCCGAAGCTCGTCCAACTCGTGGATTGGAGCTTCGTCCGCCAGCAGAACCTGATTAGTTATCGCTCGGCCCCCCTCGGATGCCGGTGCCACTCACGGGCCATCGGTTTGTTCGCCAGCGTCCATCGCCGGATGCGCTCCAGAAGATGGAGACTTGTGAGTGATAGCACAAGATTCGGGTCTCGCAAGAGGGGGATTGGTCACACTTCGCGGTACCCTAGCCGCATGTCCAGGAGCCCCGCCGCCGCCCTCTCGGACGTCCAGGCCCAGGGCCCCAGGCTGCCGGTCAGCCTGTCGCGCGTCGGCGTCACCGAGGTCGAGAAGATCGTGCGCATCCGCCAGAACGGCGACGAGCAGCTCTTCTCCGCTCGCCTGCAGTGCTTCGTCGACCTCGGCACGCAGCAGAAGGGCGCGCACATGTCGCGCTTCGAGGAGGTCGTCAACGAGGTCATCGGCGAGGTCGTCCTCGGCGAGGCCACGTTCAAGGCCGAGGCGCTGGCCACGCGCATCGCCGAGCTCGTACGCGAGCGCCAGGACGCCCGGCGCGCGGAGGTCACGGTCTCCGCCCGCTACCCCGAGCACAAGCCCGCGCCGGTCTCGGGCATCGCGACGCAGGAGATCTACACGCTGCACGGGGTGGCCGTGGCGTCCGAGCGCGGCACGCGCCGCGCCGTCGGCGTCGCGGCGCAGGGCATGACCGCCTGCCCCTGCGCCCAGCAGCTCGTCATCGGCACCTCGCGCGAGCGGCTGCTCGCCGACGGCTTCAGCGAGGACGAGGTGCAGCGGATCTTCGACCACGTGCCCGTCGCGACGCACAACCAGCGCGGCCTCGGCACGCTGTTCATCGGCTGCCCGGAGAACTGCGGGGACGAGATCGAGGCCCGCACCCTGCTCGACGTCGTCGAGGGCTCGATGTCCTCCGAGATCTACGAGCTCATGAAGCGCACCGACGAGGGCTCCGTCGTCGAGAAGGCCCACCGCCGCCCGCGCTTCGTCGAGGACTGCGTGCGCGAGATGATCGGCGGGGTCGTGCAGCGCCTCGGCGTGCTCGGCGACGAGACGTTCGTCAGCGCGCGCCAGGAGAACCTCGAGACGATCCACCAGCACAACGTCGTCGCCGAGCGCTTCGGGCTGCTCGGCGAGCTGCGCCACGAGCTCGCGACCGGCGAGCACTCGATGCATCACGTGTCGATGCGCGACTGGCTCGACGCCGCGGGCGGCTAGGACCCGCCGGAGTTCGCCGGCGTCGAGGCCGCCGCGGCCTCGCGTCGCTCGTCGGCCTCGCGCAGCACGCGGCGCAGCCCGAAGAAGTAGTCCACGCCGCTGACGATCGTGATCGCGACGGCGGCGTAGACGAGCCCGTCGACCCAGGGGGGCGTCGGCTGGCCGATCACGATGAGGAAGAAGATCGCCGCGACCTGCACGATCGTCTTCGCCTTGCCCCACCAGTTCGAGGCGATGACGACGCCCTGCTGCGTGGCCTGCATGCGCGTCACGGTCACCGTCAGCTCGCGCGCGATGATGACCATCGCCACCCAAGCGGCCAGGCGGTTCAGCGACACGAGCGCGACGAGCGCCGCGATGATCAGCAGCTTGTCGGCGATCGGGTCCATGAGCTTGCCGAACGTCGTGATCGCGTTGCGCGAGCGCGCGAGGTAGCCGTCCATCGCGTCGGTCGCCGACGCGAGCGCGAAGACGAACGCCGCGAGCAGGTCGCCGTTGGCCGTCTCGTCGAGCAGCGCGACGACGAGCACCGGGACGAGCAGGATCCGCAGCAGCGTCAGGACGTTCGGCAGATTCAGCGCGAACACTGTGCGCGCACACTCGCAGAAACGACGGGGCTACGCCTTCAATCGCCGGCCGGAACGGAAGATCGACGCGCTCCACGCCACGCACGCGAGCGCGAGCGCGCCCGTCACCGCGAAGGCGACCCCGAGCGGGACGTCGCTCGTGCCGAGGAAGCCGTAGCGGACGGCGTCGATGAGAAAGAAGATCGGGTTGACGTGGCTGATCTCCTGCCACGGCGAGGGCAGCAGCTCGACCGAGTAGAAGACGCCGCCGAGGAAGCTCAGCGGCAGGATGACGAGGTTGTTGACGAAGCCGTGCTGATCCCACGACTGCGCATAGACGCCGACGACGACCCCGAGCGAGGCGAAGAGGACGAGCAGGATCGCGACGGCGAGCGCGAGCGCGAGCGGCTCGCGCACGGTCACGTCGGTCGCGGCGATCGCCAGCACGAGCAGCGCCGCGCCGATCGCAAGCGCCCGCACGATCCCGCCGAAGGCGAGGCCGACGTTGACCTCCCACGGGCGCATCGGGGCCGACAGGACGTCGTTGATGTAGCGGTCCGCGCGCGCCTGGAAGACCGACGAGGCGTTGTTGGAGTAGGCCGCCTGCGCCATCGCCATCGCGATGAGGCCGGGCACGATGAAGACGTCGTAGGGGACCTCGCCGATCGCCCGGATACGACCGCCGAGCGACAGGCCGAAGACGACGATGAACAGAAACGACGCGATCACCGGCGCGGCGATCGTCTGCGACCAGAGCTTCAGCACCCGGTCGGACTCGCGCGCGCCGAGCGCGATCAGCCCGCGGCGGCGCTCGAGCAGCCCCGCGAGCGCCGTCACGCCGCCGCCCCCATCGCGCGCACGTAGGCGTCGGCGAGCGAGTCGGCGCCGAAGTGGTGGCGCAGCCCGTCGGCGCTGTCGCGCGCGATGAGGCGCCCGCCGCGGATGAGCGCGATCTCCTCGCACAGCTCGTCGGCCTCCTCGAGGTAGTGCGTCGTCAGCAGGATCGACGTGCCCTCGTCGTGCAGCCGGCGGATGTAGCGCCACAGCTCCAGGCGCAGCTCGAAGTCCACGCCGGCGGTCGGCTCGTCGAGGATGACCAGGCGCGGCTCGTGCATGAGCGCGCGCGCGAGCAGCAGCCGGCGGCGCATGCCGCCCGAGAGCTTGGGCGCCCGCACGCCGGCCTTGGCGCGCAGGTCGAAGACGTCCATCATCTCGCCGGCCCGCCGGCGCGCCTGCGCGCGCGTCATCCCGAAGTAGCCGCCGTGGTAGAGCAGCGTCTCCTCGACGTCGAGGAAGCGGTCGAGGTTGACGTCCTGCTCGGCGAGCCCGACGATCCGCCGCGCGCCGAGCGCGTCGTGCGGCTCGCCGAAGACGTCGATCTCCCCCTCGGTGACGCGGATGAGGTTGCAGACGGCGCTGATGATCGTCGTCTTGCCCGCGCCGTTGGGCCCGAGCAGGCCGAAGAAGCTGCCGGCCCCGATCTGCAGATCGAAGTCCTGGACGGCGAGGAAGCCGTCGTCGTAGCGCTTCGTCAGGCCGCGGATGCTCAGCGCGTCGGGCACCGGTTGCAGGCTACTCGTCGCCCGGCGGCCCGATCGGGGTAGACCTGCGCCATGTCGCTGCTGCGCTGCCGCCTGCTGGGCCACCGTTGGGACTTCTTCACGGAGCGTCGCGACGTCGTCTGGAGCTGCCTGCGCTGCGCGGACGCCGGCGGCCGGCGGACGTATCCCGACGCGCGCCAGGCGCGCTACCACGCCGCCTACTTCAACCGCGCGCGGCCCAAGCCGCCGACGCCGTTCATCGCGCCGATGGCCGGCGTCATGGCGCGCCGCGACGACCTGCGCTGACCGCCGTCTGACGTCGGCCTGCATGGCGCCCGACCGAGCGGGGTACCGGCGCCGCCATGGCGAGCTCCGACAGCGTGACGATGGACGTCGTGACGACGAAGGTGCCGGCGCGGATGGACCGCCTGCCGTGGAGCCGCTGGCACACCCTCGTGATCGTCTCGCTGGGCTTCGTCTGGGTGCTCGACGGGCTCGAGGTCACGATCAAGGGCGCCGTCGGCGCCTCGCTGAAGGAGTCGATCGGGTTCTCGACCGTACAGGTCGCCGGCTCGGCCTCGATCTACCTGCTCGGCGCGATCTCGGGAGCGCTGTTCTGGGCCTACCTGACCGACCGCTTCGGGCGCAAGAAGCTCTTCATCGCCACCCTGCTCGTCTACCTCGTCGGCGTCGGCGGGACGAGCGTCGCCGGCCTGGCCTGGACGGACTGGCTGTTCTCGTGGACGGGCCAGCCGACGTACTGGTGGTTCGCGGTCTTTCGCTTCATCACGGGCTTCGGGATCGGCGGCGAGTACGCCGCGATCCACTCCGCCGTCGACGAGATCGTGCCCGCGCGCGTGCGCGGCTGGGTCGACGTCTCGATCGCGGGCTCCTACTGGCTCGGCGCCGCCGTCGCGGCGCTGCTGGGCCCGTTCTACCTCGACGTGCTGATCGGGATCGAGAACGGCTGGCGGGCCGCCTTCGCGACCGGGGCGCTCGTCGCGTTCGGCCTGCTGCTCATGCGCCTCTACGTGCCCGAGAGCCCGCGCTGGCTGATCACCCACGGCTTCGAGGACGAGGCCGACGCGACGGTGCGCGAGATCGAGGAGAAGGTCAAGAACTACGAGGACCTCGACGCGCTGCCCGAGGTCGACGACGACGACGCGCTGCAGCTGCGCCAGCGGCGCTCGATCGGCTTCGTCGAGATCGCGAAGACCGTCTTCGTCGTCTACCCGCGACGGGCGCTGGCGGGCTTCTCGATCATGGTCACGCAGGCGTTTCTCTACAACGCGATCTTCTTCACGTACGGCCTCATGCTGACGACGTTCTACGGCGTCAGCCCGGCGACCGTCGGCTTCTTCCTCATCCCCTTCGCCGTCGGCAACTTCTTCGGCCCGCTCGTCCTCGGGCGCTGGTTCGACAAGCTCGGGCGCAAGGTCATGATCCCGGCGACGTTCTGGCTGTCGGGCGCCCTGACGATCCTCACCGGCTTCGCCTTCGCCCAGGAGCTGTTCGGCTCGGCCTGGGTGCTGACGCTCGCGTGGGTCGTCATCTTCTTCTTCGCCTCGGCGGCCGCGAGCGCCGGCTACCTGACGATCAGCGAGACGTTCCCGCTCGAGATCAGGGCGATGGCGATCGCCTTCTTCTACGCGCTCGCGACGGCCGCCGGCGGGATCGTCGGGCCGATCCTCTTCGGCAACCTCATCACCGGCGGGCGCACGTCGGTCTTCTACGGCTATCTCTTCGCCGGCGGGCTCATGCTGCTCGGCGGGCTCATGCACCGCCTGTTCGGCGTCGAGGCGGCGAAGCAGAGCCTGGAGGACGTCGCGGCGCCGCTGACCGTCGAGGAGGCCGCCGCCGACGAGCAGGCGCACGGCGCCGACGGCGAGCGCCACGGCACGCGCGGCGCGCAGCCCCGGCAGGCGCCGCGCCGCCACCGTCCGAGCCGCGCCTTCGTCGGGGTCGGCGGGCTCGCGGCGACGACGTTCCAAGCGGGCGTCGATCGCTCCTTCGCCGACGAGCTCGGCCAGCTGCTGCACGCGCTGGGCGACGGCGACGCGAGGTCGCGCGCGCAGCTGCGCGCGGCCGTCCACGCGCGCAGGTGGGGACCGGGCCGGTTTGGCTACGTCCTGCGGACGGCCGTGAGCGAGGGACTCGTGCGCCGCGCCGGCCGCGATCGCTACGTGCTGGCCGGCGGCTGAGCGGTGGGGCGCGAGCGGGCCTCGCGACCCCGGTGTGGCAGGATGCCCGCATGCCTCTGATCCCCTCGGTCGTCCAGCGCAGCGCACGCGGCGAGCGCGAGTACGACATCTACTCGCGCCTGCTCAACGAGCGCATCATCTTCCTCGGCACGCCGGTCAACGACCAGGTGGCCAACCTCATCGTCGCCCAGCTGCTGCACCTCGAGTCCGAGGACCCCGAGAAGGACATCTCGCTGTACATCAACTCGCCCGGCGGCTCGATCTACGCCGGCATGGCGATCTACGACACGATGCAGTTCGTCAAGCCCGACATCCAGACGATGTGCATGGGCGTCGCGATGTCGATGGGCTCGCTGCTGCTGACCGCCGGCGCGAAGGGCAAGCGCTTCTCGCTGCCCAACAGCCGCGTGCTCATCCACCAGCCGTCGGCGGGCTTCGAGGGCCAGTCGACGGACATCGAGATCCACATGAACGAGATCCTCAAGACGCGCAAGCGGATGGACGAGATCTACGCCCACCACACCGGCCAGACCGAGGAGCAGGTCCGCGCCGACATGGAGCGCGACCGCTTCTTCAAGCCCAACGAGGCCGTCGAGTACGGGCTCATCGACCGGGTGCTCGACAAGCACTGAGCGCCCGGGCGCGCCGGCTGCTGGCGGGTCGCCCGCCCGTCGCCTACAGGTCGTAGAGCGCGCCGTACTTCGCGCTCAGATGCTGCAGGACGGGCGCCGGGTCCAGCGGGCCGCCGACCGCCTGCTCGATGAGCTCCGACGGCGTCAGCAGGCGGCCGTGGCGGTGGACCTTCTCGCGCAGCCACTCGCGCAGGGCGCCGAGCTCGCCGCGGGCGATGCGGTCGTCGAGGTCGGGGAGGTCCGCGCGCGCCGCCCGCCAGAGCTGCGCGGCGAGCACGTTGCCGATCGCGTACGTCGGGAAGTAGCCGATGATGCCCTCCGACCAGTGGATGTCCTGCAGGACGCCGTGGACGTCGTCGGGCACCTCGATGCCGAGGAACTGCTTCATCTTCGCGGCCCAGGCGCCGGGCAGGTCGGCCGCGTCGAGCGTCCCGTCGACGAGCGCGAGCTCGAGCTCGTAGCGCAGGATGACGTGCAGCATGTACGTCACCTCGTCGGCCTCGACGCGGATGAGCGTGGGGCGCACGACGTTGATGGCCCGGACGAAGTCGTCGAGGTCGACGTCGCGCAGGCTCAGCGGGAAGCGCTCGCGCAGGCGCGGCAGCCAGTGCGACCAGAAGGGGCGGCCGCGGCCCACGAGGTTCTCCCAGAGCCGGCTCTGGGACTCGTGCACCCCGAGCGAGACGCCGGCGTCGAGCGTCGTGCGCTCAAGCGCCGCCCCGACGCCGTGCTCGTAGAGCCCGTGGCCGACCTCGTGCATGAGCGCAAACAGGCCGGTCAGGCTGTGCTCGTCGAAGCGCGAGGTGACACGGACGTCGCCGGCCGCCGGCGCCGCCGCGAACGGGTGGATCGCGTCGTCGAGCCGCCAGCCGCGCTCCTCGAAGCCCATCGACTGCACGATCCTCAGGCCGACGTCGCGCTGGCCGGCGATCGGAAAGTCGCCGATCAGGCCTTGGCGCGCCGGCTGCAGCGCGATCTTCGACAACAGCGGGACGAGCCCCTCGCGCAGCCGGTCGAAGAGGGCCGTGACCTGGGTCGAGGTCGTGCCGGGCTCGTAGCGGTCAAGCAGCGGGTCGTAGGGGTGCGCCGCCTCGGGAAAGCAGCCGGCGTAGCGGCGCGCGAGCTCGATGTTGCGGCGCAGGGCTGGCTCGAAGGTCGTGAAGTCGTTGGCCTGCCGCGCGCGCAGCCAGGCGGCGTAGCCGGCCGATCCGGCGCGCGACAGCTCGGCCGTCAGCTCGCTCGGAACGCGCCGCGCGACCTCGTGGTCGCGGCGGATCGTGCGGGTCATCTGCGGCTCGCTGCCGGCCGCCGCCTCGAGCAGCGCGCCGAGCTCGCCGGCGACGAGCCGCTCGTGATGGATCTGGCGGATCGTGCCGAGCGCCTGCCCGCGGGCCGGACCGCCGTCGGGGGGCATGATCACCTGCTGGTCCCAGGCGAGCACCTGCGCGGCGTGCGACAGGTCCGCCAGCTCCGCGAGCAGCTCGCGGAGCTCGGGATCAAGCGATGGCATGTTCGATCGCGCCGAGCGACTCGATCTCGATCCTGACGACGTCGCCGCTGGCGAGGAAGCGGCGGGGATCCATCGACATCCCGACGCCGCTCGGCGTGCCGGTGAGGATGAGGTCGCCGGGCTCCAGCGTGCAGGTCTGCGAGATGAAGTCGACGAGCTCCCGGGGCCCGAAGACGAGGTCGCTCGTCGACGAGTCCTGGCGCGGCTCGCCGTTGACGTGCGTCGTGAGGCGGAGGTTGCCGGGCTCGGGCACGGCGTCCGTCGTCGTGATCCACGGACCCCACGGGCAGAAGCCGTCGGCGCCCTTGGCGCGCGTCCACTGCGGCTCGCGGCGCTGCAGGTCGCGGGCGCTGACGTCGTTGGCGACGGCGTAGCCGGCGATCGTGGCGCCGGCGCCCATGACGACGACGAGCTCGCCCTCGTAGTCCAGGCGGCGCACGACCGCGGGGCAGGCGACGGGCCCGTTCGGCGGGGCGCTCGAGCTGGGCAGCTTCATGAACACGATCGGGAACTCGGGCAGCTGCGTGCCCTGCTCGGTCGCGTGCGCGGCGTAGTTCAGCCCGATGCCGAAGATCGCGCGCGGGCGCGGAACCGGTGCCAGCAGCGTCACGTCGGCGAGCGGGTAGGCGTCGCCCAGCGCGGGGTCGTGGTCGCCGGTGCGCAGGCGCTCGAGCACCGTCTCGCGCTTCATGACGAACGAGACGACCTCGTCGTCGCGAATCTCCCCGGCGCGCGGGGTGTCCGAGCCCGGAGGCAGGAAGGTCGTCAGGCGCATCGCGCAAGGCTACGAGTTCGCGCGGCGCGACGCCGAGCCGGCCGGTGCGGCCCGCGGGTATGCTTGGCGCCGCATGCTCTCGCTCGTCGCCGCCAGCGGCTTCTGGACCGACACCGTCGGGCTCGTCTTCACGTTCGGCATCCTCATGCCGGCGCTGATGACCGGCTTGATCCTCGTCGCGATCGTCGGGGCCCGCGGCGAGAAGGCGCAGGACGACGAGCTGCGCGGCCGCTGGGGCGCGACGCGGACCGACTCGCGCCCCTGAGCGCGCCCGCGACGTTTCAGGCCGGCCGGCGGGTCGCGCGGCTGACGCCGGCGGCGCGCTGCGCCAGGGCGCCGTACACGACGGCCGTCTGCTCGGCGACGTCGTTCCAGTCAAAGCGCAGCACGTGCGCCGACGCCTCGGCGACGAGCCGGTCGCGCAGCGCGCCGTCGGTCAGCACGCGCTGCATCATCGTCGCGAGCGCCCGCGGGTTGCGCGAGCCGAAGCGCAGCCCGACGTCGGAGCTCGGGACGACCTCGCGCAGCCCGCCGGTGTCGGCGACGATGCACGGACAGCCGCTGGCCATCGCCTCGAGCGCGACGAGGCCGAACGGCTCGTAGATGCTCGGCACGACGCACAGATCGGCGATCCGATACAGCGAATGCAGGACGTCGTCGCCGATCCAGCCCAGGAACGCGCCGTGCTCCATGAGGCCCAGCCGCTGCGCCTGCGCCTTCAGCTCGGCCTCGTGCGTGCCCGAGCCGGCGACGAGGAAGCGCACCCCGCCGGCCCGCCGGATGACCTGCGGCAGGGCGTCGAGCGCGAGCTGGAAGCCCTTCTCGTAGACGAGCCGGCCGACGAGCAGGACGAGCTGCTCGTCGGGCGCGGCGAAGCGGGCGCGCAGCCCGTCGAGGTCGCCCGAGGGCCGCAGGTCGGCCGGGTCGATCCCGTTCGGGATGACCGTGATGCGCTGCTCGTCGATGTCGAAGACGTCCGCGACGTGGCCGCGCATGTAGTGCGAGCAGGTGATGACGCGGTCCGCGCGCCCCGCCATCCAGGTCTCGATCGCGTGGATGTAGGACTGCGGGTGCTTGTCCACCCAGCCCTGATGGCGGCCGTACTCGGTCGCGTGGATCGTCGTGAGGTAGGGGCAGCGCAGCCGCTGCGCGAGCCCGCCGGCGGCGCCGGCGACGAGCCAGTCGTGCCCGTGGACGACGTCGAAGGCCATCCGCTTGCCGAGCTGGCGGCCCGCGGCGTGCATGTGGGAGTTCATCCCCTCGACCCACGCCACGAAGGCGTCGAGGTCCAGCGGCATCGGCTTCTCCGTGACGCGGTGGATGTGCACGCCCGCGCGGGTCTCCTCGGCGAGGTGCTCGTCGGCTCCGCGGGTGAGCACGTGGACCTCGACGCCCTGGGCGACGAGCGCCTCGGAGAGCTTGCGGACGTGACGGGCAAGCCCGCCCGCCACGATCGGCGGGTACTCCCAGGAGAGGATGAGGATGCGCGGGCTCACGAGCGACGAGCCGGCCTTGGCCCGCCAGCGATCCTAGCCCGCCGCCGGCCGGGTCGCCTCCCGCGCGACGCCGGGGTCGCAGGCCGCCGAGCGCAACCGATCGCATAGCCTCGCGTTCTCCGAGGATGCTGCGTCGCCTCCTGCCAGCCGTGCTGCTCGTCGTCGTCGCCTGCTCGGCGGCGCTCGCCGTCGCCCTGAGCAGCGAGGACCCGGCGACCGAGGGCAGCGAGCAGCGCAGCGCCGCCGAACGAGCGCTGGCACGCAGCGGCGGCGGGCCGGCCGGGAGCGAGATCGTGACGCTCGCGCGCTGGCGCTACCGCGCCGATCCATCCGACCGTGGGCGCGACCTCGGCTGGAAGGACGGACGCTGGGAGGGCCGGGTGGTGCGCGTGCCGTACTCCCCCAACGCGACGGCGTTCAGCGGAGCCGCCGGGAAGCGCGCGTACGCCGGATCGGTCGGCTGGTTCGCCAAGGACGTCGACGCGCCCGTCGCCGGGCTGTACGCCGTGCGCTTCGAGTCCGCCCACCACCGCGCCACGGTCTTCGTCGACGGCCGGGAGGTGCGCGAGCACGTCGGCGCCTACGAGCCGTTCAGCGCCCGGGTCCGGCTCGCGGCCGGGCGCCACGTGATCGCCGTCCGCGTGGACTGGCGCGAGCCGCGGCGCCAGGCCGACGGCGGCTGGGCGCGCGGCTGGTTCAACTACGGCGGCCTCAACCGCCCCGTGACGATCATGCGCCTGGGCCGCAGCGAGCTCGGCGCGCTCACCGTGCGCACGCGCCTGGAGGGCGCGGGGACGGCCCGGAGCGCGCGGCTGCAGATCGGCGTGCGCGTCCGCAACCGGGCCGAGGGACGCTCGCTGCGCCTGCGCGGCACGATCTCGCGGGGCGAGCGGCTCATCCGCAGGATCGACTTCGGCCTCGCGGGCGTCGGCCAGCGCAGGTCGCGGGCGCTCACGACGACGGTGCGGATCGACGACCCGTCGCTGTGGTCGCCGCGCGACCCCGCGCTCTACGAGCTGCGCATCGACGTCCCCGGCGAGGCGACGCTGCGGCGCCGGATCGGGCTGCGCGAGATCGGCTGGACGGACGGGGCGCTCGAGCTCAACGGCGAGCCGCTGGAGCTGCACGGCGTCGCCCTGCCGCCCGACGCGCGCGGGCACGGCGACGCGCTCACCCCGGCCGACGAGACGCGGATCGTCGCCGGGCTGCGCGCCGCGCGCGCGAACGCCACCCGCTCGCAGCTGCCGCTCTCGGCGAGCATGCTCGCGCGGCTGGACGAGGCCGGCATCCTCGTGTGGCAGGAGATCGGGCCGTGGGAGCCGGGCGGGCGCTGGCGCGCGAGGACGCCGCGGCAGATCGCCGCAGCGCGCGACCGCGCCCTGCGCGTCGCGGAGGCCGGGCAGGCCAACCCCTCGATCCTCGCCTGGACGCTGACCAACGAGGTCGCGGGGAGCGGGACGCCGGAGCTTCAGGACTACGTGGGCCAGACGGCCCGCCGCCTGCACGAGCTCGACCCGACGCGCCCGGTCGCCGCCGACCTGTGGGGCCGGATGCTGCCGCCGGCGGGCGGCGGGATGTTCGACGAGCTCGACGCGATCGGCGTGACGGACTACATCGGCTGGTACGAGGGGCTGGACCTCGACAGGGCGGGCCAGGCGGCGAAGGCGTCCGCGCGCCTGGACCACCTGCGCGGCCTGTTCCCGGACAAGCCGATCGTGGTCACCGAGATCGGGGCCGCCGGCACCGCGGGCGTCGCGGGCAGCGCGTTCGGCGGGCTGGCCTACCAGGCCGCGGTGCTCGAGCGCCGCGTGCGCGGGCTGCTCGACGAGCCGGCCGTGAGCGGCACGATCGTCTGGAACCTGCGCGACTACGCGCTGCGCCCCGACTTCCGCGGCGGCTCGATCGCCGACGCGCGGCCCGAGCTGACCCTGACGCCGGGGCTCAACGAGAAGGGGCTCTACGAGTTCGGCGGCGAGCCCAAGCCGGCGCTCGCCGCGGTGCGCCGGGTGTACGCGGAGCGCTAGGACTCCGCCGCTTCGGCGGCCGCCTCGTCGTAGCCCGGATCGGCCTGCAGCCCGCCGTTCGCCGGCGAGTACACCGTCGTGATCCCCTCGTCCCATCTGATCTCGTAGCGCGGGTTCGGATCGCCGCGCAGCACCTGCGCGATCACGCCGTGGCGACCGGGCCGCAGCGGCTGACGAGCGGTCCTGCGGCGGCGGCCGGACTTCTCGGCCACCACTCGATCTCCAACCTCGAATGCCATGTGGGATGTTCCTCCTGCGTCAAAGGTCGTTGTGCGCCGAGCGACGATCGCCGCCGCGCCGGGCAAGCGGCGCAGATGTTAGACGCACCGGCAGCCGCAGCGCGAACGTCCGGCGGCCCGCGGCCTATGGCGCCGCGCCGACGTCGGGCCTGCCGGCGGCGAACGCCCGCCGCGCGAGCGCCGATCCGTCGCGCGCGCGCCGCAGGTATCCGTACGTCCCCTCCTCCTGCAGCTCCCGTGCCGCCGCGGCGAGGGCGTCGATCGCGGCGAAGGCGAACGCGCCGCCGACGGAGATGCGCCGCACGCCGGCCGCCGCGAGCTCGGCGACGGATGGCACGCCGGGAAGGGCGAGCACGTTGAGCGGCCGCGGCGCGACCGCCGCGACGACCCGGGCGATGTCCTCCAGGCGCGCGAGGCCCGGTGCGAAGAGCACGTCGGCGCCCGCCTCGCCGTACGCCCGCAGCCGCGTGATCGTGTCGTCGAGGTCGTCGACGCCGTGCAGGTGGTTCTCGGCGCGGGCCGTGAGGACGAGCGGCGCGGGACCCGCGTGGGCGGCCCGCGCGGCCGCCGCGACCCGCGCGACCGCGTGCTCGAGGCAGTAGATCGGCCCCGCCGAGATGCCGGTGTGGTCCTCGATCGAGCAGCCCGCGAGCCCGGCGCCGATCGCGCGCCGGACGGTCTCGGCGACGCCGGCCGGGTCGTCGGCGAAGCCGTTCTCGAGGTCGGCGCTGACGGGCAGCTCGGTGGCGGCCGCGATGCTCGCCGCGTGGGCGAGCGCCTCGTCGCGCGTCACGCCGCCGTCGCGCCGGCCGAGCGTGGCGGCGAAGCCGCTGCTCGTCGTCGCGAGCGCCTGGAAGCCGAGGGTCGCGAGCACCTTCGCCGAGCCGGCGTCCCACGGGTTGGGCAGCAGGAGCGGCCCGCCGGCGTCGTGCAGCTCCGCGAAGCGGCGCGCCCGCTGGAGCTGCACCGTCAGCTCCACCCGTCCCAGCGGTGCAGCTCGGGCTCGGGGTCGATCGCACGCCCGCGCGAGTGGATCTCGAAGTGCAGGTGGCAGCCGATCGTCCGCGCGTTGCCGGTCGCGCCGATGCTGCCGATCCGCTGGCCGCTGCGCACGCGGTCGCCGACCCGCAGCCGCGACCTGTTGGACAGATGCGAGTACCAGTAGTCGCGCTTGGTGTGCGCGCCGCGGATGATGACGACGTTGCCGTAGAGCACCGGGTCGTAGCCGGCGCGGCGCACGACGCCGCCGCGCGCGGCGACGACCGGCGTCCCGCAGGGCGCGTTGACGTCGAAGCCCTCGTGCGTGCGACCGCCGCTGCGGCCGACGCCGAAGCGGCCGATCGGCCCGCGGTCGGCGTGCGGGCCGCGGATCGGGTAGACGTGGGTGCGCAGCATGAGCCGTCCGGCGTTGCGCGCGCTGCCGTCCGGGGCACGCACGCGCACCCGGTAGCTGCCGGCGGGCGCCACGTTGGCGCCGCCGGTCAACCCGTCCCATCGCACGCGCCGCGTGACGCCCGGCGCCCGGGCCGCGAGCTCGAAGCGACGGACCGCTGTGCGCGTCGCCTCGCGGACGACGTCGACGGTCAGCGCGAGCGGCGCCGACCCGGCGGTCCGGAACGTGACGTCGACCGGGCGCCCGGCCACGTACGCGCGCCGCGGGCTCACGCGCGCGCCGACGAGCCGCAGGCCCGTGGCAGGCGCCGGCGCGGCCGCCGGGGCGCCGGCGGGCGCCGGCGGGTCGGATGGCGCGATGCCGCCCGTGGACTCCGAGCCCGCCGCGCCGACCGCCACCGACGCGAGCGCCGCGACCGCGACCGCCGCCCCGGCGAGCGCGCGCCGTCCGCCGCCGGCCATCAGCCGTCCGCCGGGCCCTCGAGCTCGAGGACGTCGAAGGACCACAGCTCGCTCGCGGTCCCGACCGGTCCGCCGCTGCGGTGCTGCGCGTGCCCGGCGGCGAAGTCGGGGCCCGTGAGCCACGCCTGGAAGTCCTCCTCCGAGCGCCAGCGCGTCACGACGAGGCACACCTCGCGCTCGTCGTTGGGGCGCAGGAGCTCGAACGACTCGAAGCCCTCGGCGCCGGAGACGCGCCCGGCGCGCGCGGCGAAGCGCTGCGCGAACTCCTCGAAGCGCTCGCGCGGGACGGTGATCGCGTTGATCTTGACGACGCTCACGGCGTCGCGGCGGGCTCCGGTGCCGGCTCCGGCGCCGGGGCCGGGGCCGGGGCCGGGATCGTTCCGAACGTCTTCTTCGACAGCAGCCCGCCGCCCGGACCGAGCAGCTCGACGATGTCGCCGCCGTCGTCCCAGACCTGCTTGCTGCGGCACGTGTAGTAGCGCGAGCCGCGCATGACGGCCTTGCGATGCCCCTTGCGACAGCCGGTCACGATGCGCAGCTTCGCGCCGCGCTTGAGCTTGCCCGAGCGCAGCTTGAGGACGTGGTCGCCGGCGTCGCGCAGCGCGTAGCCGCGCAGCCTGACCGTCTTGCGACCGACGTTCTTGATCGTCACGGACTCCTCGCGCGACGTGCCCTTGGGCTGGACGGCGACGATCCGCAGCCTGCCGGCGCCGCCGCGGCTGCCGGCGCAGCGGCGCTTCTTCCAGCGCCGCAGCTCGCCGTCGATCGCGGGTCGCAGCCCCTGGGCGTAGGCGTCGACGTCCTGGCCGATCTGGCTCTTGGACGTGCGCAGCTGGCGCGCCGTGAAGCGGCACGGCGTGATCTTCGCGTCGCGCGAGTAGTCGCGGATGACGGATTCGAGATCGGCCGCCGGGCTGCCCGTGGCAGGCGCGACGAGCACGAACGAGATGAGCGCGCCGCCAAGCGCGATGAGGCCCCTGGATCCCATAGCGCGGAAATGAAAGCACACGTCTGCATCAGAATGGCTGCGATGCGCGAGCTGTCCCACGGCGAGGTCTTCGCCGGCTGCCGGATCGAGTCCCTGCTCGGGCGCGGCGGGATGGGCGTCGTGTACCGCGCGGTGCAGCTCGACCTCGGTCGCGCGGTCGCGCTGAAGGTCATCTCCGAGGATCGCGCCGCGGACCCCGAGTTCCGCGAGCGCTTCCAGCGCGAGTCGCGGATGGCGGCGGCGATCGACCATCCGAACGTCGTTCCCGTGCACGCGGCGGGCGAGGAGCGCGACCAGCTCTACCTCGTCATGCGCTACGTCCCCGGCAGCGACCTGCACGCGCTCATCAAGCGCGACGGGCCGCTCGCGCCGCCCCGCGCGGCGACGATCGTCGCGCAGGTCGCCTCGGCGCTCGATGCCGCCCATGCGGCCGGGCTCGTGCACCGCGACGTCAAGCCCGCCAACGTGCTGCTCGGCCGCGGCAACGGCAGCGGCGAGGAGCACGTCTATCTCAGCGACTTCGGGCTCATGCGCCCGCTCGAGCCCGACACGCAGCTCACCGAGAGCGGTCAGTGGATCGGGACGATCGACTTCGCCTCCGCCGAGCAGCTGCACGGCGGCCGGCTCGACGCGCGCTCGGACGTCTACTCGCTGGGCTGCGTGCTCTACGCCGCCCTGACGGGAGCGCCGCCGTTTCCGCGCGCCACGATCCCCGCGACGCTGCTGGCCCACATGCACGACGCGCCGCCGCGGCCCTCTGCGGCGGGCGCCCCCGGCGAGTTCGACCGCGTCGTCGCGCGCGCGCTCGCCAAGGCGCCCGCCGACCGCTATCCGTCGGCCGGCGACCTCGGCCGGGCAGCGCTCGCCGCCGCCCGCGGCGAGACGGTCTCGGAGTCCGAGCGCAGCGTCGCAGTGGGCGTGGCGGCCCCGGTCTCCGGGGAGACCGCCGCGGACGGCCGGGCGGCGGTTGGGCGGGCGGCCGCCGGCCGGGCGGCGGACGGCCGGGCGGCGGCCGGCCGGCGCGACCGCGGCGACGGCGGCGACGGCGCGCCCGGAGCCGGCGACGGCGGCGACCGCGCGCCCGGAGCCGGCGACGGCGGCGACCGCGCGCCCGGAGCCGGCGGGCCGGACCGCGCGGACGCGGCGCGCCGGTGGCGCGGGCGGCGCGGGCGGCGCGGGTGGCACAGGTGGCGCCGGTGGCGCGGGCGGCGCAGGTGGCGCAGGTGACGCGGGCGGCGCGGGCGGCGCAGGTGGCGCGGGCGGCGCGGGCGGCGCAGGTGGCGCAAGTGACGCGGGCGGCGCGGCGGGCGCGGGCGGCGCCGGTGGCGCCGGTGGCGGGACCGCGGTCGCACCGGCGGCGCCGGCGGGCACCGCAGGTCCGCTCGCCCGGCTCCGCGCCGCGCTCGCCCGCGCCGCCCGCGCCCGCGCCGGTCGCGCCGCCCCCGCCCGCGCCCGCGCCCGCGCCGCCCCCGCCCGCGCCGCCCGCGCCCGCGCCGCCCGCGCCGCCCGCCGCGCTCGCCCGCGCCGCCCGCGCGGCGCTGCCGCGTACCCGCGGGGCGAGGCTCGCGGCCGGCGGAGCGCTGCTCGCCCTTGCCGCGGCGGCGGCGGCGATCACCGCCTACCCGCCCGGCGGCGACGGCCCGGCAGCGGGCGGCGAGGAGCCGCTCAGCGCGGTGCAGGTGCGCGACGTGGCGCAAGCGTTCGCCTCTGCCTACGAGACCGAGGACGCCGTCGCATTGCGGCGCCTGCTCGCGCCCGACGCCCGGCGCGTGCTGCCGACCGGGACGGTGCGCGGACGCGACGCGATCGTCGGCGCCTACGAGGCGCAGTTCGCAGACAACGCGACGCTCGGCTACGAGCTCGAGGCGCTCGACGTCCGCGGCGGGCGGGTCGGCCGCGCGAGCGCCGGCTACCGCGTGCGGCGCGAGGAGCGCGAATCGCTGACGGGCCGGATCGTGCTCGGCGTCGTCCGCGACGGCGGCGGGGGCGCCCGCATCGCCCTCATCGCGCTCACGCCGACCGCCTGAGCCGCGCCGCCCGATGCTCAGCAGGAGCGCGCGACGACGAGGCGGACGGTCGCACCGCGGGGGACCTTCGTGCCCGGGAGCGGGTCCTGCTCGCAGACGCGGCGGGTTCGCGGGACGAGCCCGTCGAGCACGCCGCCGCCCTGCTGCACCGCCCCCTCCAGGTCCAGCGGCCCGAGCGTCGCCTCGAGGTCGCGCACGGGGAGGTCGACGAGGTCGGGAACCTCCACCTGGTCCTCGCGCGTGACGCGCACGGCGGTCAGCGCCGGGCTGCGTCCGCGGGCGCTTGCGATCACGTCGACGACGTTCGCCCCGAGCTCGAGCGGCACGACGACCGTGAAGGCGCCGCGCGTGACGAGCGCCGGACGCCCGAGGACCGAGACCTGCGCCGTCGCCGGCACGACCCGCCCGCGCACCTCGACCGTCGAGTCGCCGACCCGGGCGCCGTCGGCCGGTGCCGCGATCGTCAGCGCGACGCGTGACTCGGGCCCCGCGGCGGCGCGCTGGGACCCGCACCCCGCGACCGCCGCCAGCAGCGCGAGCGCGGCCGCGAGGGCGCCGATCGGCACGGTTGCGCGCACCGCGCGAGGCTAGCGCCTGGCTCGCGGACCGTCGGACGGGGGGTCGTGGACGTTGCGTCGCCATCCGCGACGCAACGTCCACGACCCCCCGTCCCCCCGACCCCCCGCCCCCCGTGGCGGCGCGCGGCGAGACCGACCCCGGAGCGCCACCCGTCCCGACGGGGAGGCCGGCGCGGTCGACCCAGTGAGAGATCCCGTCCTTGGAACGAGAGCGTCTTTGTAGTCTGGCGCCACCGATTGGCGGCGCGCAGGGAATCTCCCGGCGCCAGGGGGCCGTCACACACGTTCGACGGGGAGCAACGACCATGCGCAGAACCCTCAGCATCCTCGGCGCGGCCGCAGCGGCCGGCGCCCTCTCGATCGGCCTCGCGGCGTGCGGCGGATCGTCCGACGACGACACCGCGAAGACGACCGGCGCGGGCAGCGGCGCCAGCGGGCCGATCACGCTCCTCATGGGCACCGCGCCGGACTTCCTCGACCCGCAGCAGGGCTACACGACGCAGGCCGCGCAGGCGACGTGGCTGTCCTACCTCGGCCTGTACACGTACGCGCACGCCGAGGGCGAGGAGGGCTCGAAGATCATCCCGGGGCTCGCGACCGACCTCCCGAAGGTCTCCGCCGACGGCAGGACCTACGAGATGACGCTGCGCAAGGGCATGAGGTTCTCCGACGGCTCGCCCGTCAAGGCGTCGGACTTCGCCTACGCCATCCAGCGCGCGATCAAGATCAACTGGGGCGGCAAGTCGTTCTTCACGAACTACATCGAGGGCGCGCCCGCGTACGACAGCGCCAAGGCCAAGACGATCTCGGGGATCACGACCGACGACGCCACCGGCGCCATCACGATCAAGCTGACGCAGGCCTACGGACCGTTCCTCAACGTCCTGGCGTTCCCCTCCGCCGGCCTCGTGCCGAGCGGCACGAAGATGGCGGTCCTCGCCAACGACCCGCCCCCCGGCGTCGGGCCCTACCAGATCAAGGACATCGTCCCCAACCGCTCCTTCAGCGTCGTGCGCACGCCGGGCTGGACGGACGAGACGATCCCCGGGATCCCCGCCGGCAAGGTCGACGTCGACGTCAAGATCGCCTCGAACACGCAGACCGAGGCCGAGCAGGTGCTCAACAACACCGCCGACGTGTTCGACTACGGCGACCAGCTGCCGCCGACGCTGCTCTCACAGGTCAACGCCAAGGCCAAGGACCGCTACGAGAAGAAGAACACCGTCTCGACGTTCTACTTCTTCCTCAACACCCAGCGCAAGCCGTTTGACAACGAGATGGCCCGGCAGGCCGTCAACATGGCCGTCGACCGCCGCGCGCTGGCGCGCCTCAACGGCGGCAACTTCGAGCCGACCTGCCACTTCATCCCCGAGGGGATGGTCGGCCACTCGACGAGCGAGTGCCCGTACGGCGATCCGAACGCGGCGCCCGACCTCGAGGCCGCCAAGGCGCTGCTGAAGAAGTCGGGGATGGCCGGCGAGAGCGTCACGGTCTACAGCCAGAACCGCAGCCCGCGCAAGGAGTTCGTCTCCTACTACACGAGCGTGCTCAACAAGCTCGGCTTCAAGGCCAAGACGAAGCTCATCGCCGACGCGCAGTACTTCCCGACGATCGGCAACCGCAAGCTCGACGCGCAGACCGGCTTCGACGACTGGTTTCAGGACTTCCCGCACCCGGCGAACTTCTACCTGCTGCTGGACGCCCGCTCGATCCAGACGACGAACAACCAGAACCACAGCCAGGTCGACGACCCGTTCATCCAGAGCGAGCTCAAGGCGCTCAACCCGATCGGGGCCGACAAGCTCGACACGGTCGCCGACCGCTGGGCCAAGCTCGACGACTACGTCGCCAAGAAGGCCTACATCGTCGCGTTCGGCCAGCAGCAGAACCCGAAGTTCATGAGCGAGCGGATGGACTTCGACGCCGCCGTGTACTCGCCCGTGTACGGCAACGACTGGTCGACGTTCGCGCTGAAGTAGCGCGCGATCCGGGCGCGCCGGGCCGGCACCGGCCCGGCGCGCCCCTCGTCATGTCCGCCGACACCACAGGCACGGAGTTCTCGCCCGGCGTCGCGCTGCCCGGCGCGGGCGACGCGCCGCCGGGCATCGGCCCCTACCGCCTCGGCGCGCGGCGGCTGAGGCGCAACCGCGTCGCGCTCGCGTTCGGCGCGCTCTTCGTCGTCATCGTCGTGCTCTGCCTGCTCGCCCCGCTGTACGCCGCGCAGGTCGCGCGCACCGGCCCGACGGAGAACCACATCACCGATCGGGTCCTCGTCGACGGCACGCAGACGAACGTCGTCTCCGAGACCGGCATCCCGATCGGGCCGACCTGGCGCGGCGAGTTCCTGCTCGGCGCCGACGCCAACGGGCGCGACGTCGCCGTGCGCCTGCTCTACGGCGGGCGCAACTCGCTGCAGGTCGCCGCGATCGCGACGCTCATCACGATGGCGCTCGCGATCGCGATCGGCACCGTCGCCGGCTACTTCCGCGGCTGGACGGACGCCGTCCTCGGCCGCCTGCTCGACCTCCTGTGGGCCTTCCCGGTCGTCCTGCTCGGCGTCGCGCTCGGCGTCGCGCTGGCCGTCGGCGGCGTGAACTTCGGCCTCTTCTCGCTGAAGGGCAACTCGCTCGGGGTGCCCGCGGTCATCATCGGCATCGTCTACGTCCCGTACGTCGCCAAGCCGATCCGCGGCCAGGTGCTCGCGCTGCGCGAGCGCGAGTTCGTCGACGCGGCCCGCGCGCAGGGCCTGTCGAGCTGGCGGATCATCGCGAGCGAGCTGCTGCCGAACCTCGCCTCGACGATCATCGTCTTCGTCCCGCTCATCGTCGCCAACGCGATCCTGCTCGAGGCCGGGCTGTCGTACCTGGGCGCCGGCGTGCAGGACCCCAACCCGTCCTGGGGCACGATGATCAGCGACGGGATCCGGCTCATCCCGAGCGCGATCCACCTCACGTTCGTGCCCGGGCTCATGCTCGTGCTCGCGGCGCTCGGCATCAACGTCTTCGGCGACGGCGTACGCGACGCGCTCGACCCCCGCGCGACGGTCAGGATCGAGCACTGATGGGGCGCTTCGTCGTCAAGCGCATGGTCTCCGTCGCGCTCGTGCTCTTCGCGATCTCCGTCGTGACGTTCCTCATCTTCCAGGCGATCCCCAGCGGCGACCCGGCGCTGCGGCTCGCGGGCCGGCTCGCGACCCCGCAGCAGATCGAGGACGTCCGCGTGCAGTGGGGCTTCGACAAGCCGCTGCCGGTCCAGTACGCCAAGACGATGCAGAAGATCGCGACCGGCGACGTCGTCTCCTACACGCAGCAGATCAACGTCGTCGACGAGATCGTGCGCTCGCTGCCGGCGACGCTGTCGCTGGCGATCGGAGCCGGGATCATCTGGCTGTCGCTCGGCGTGCTGTTCGGGCTGCTCAGCGCGATGAAGGCCGGCAAGCTCCTGGACCGCGCGCTGACCGTGCTGTCGCTCGTCGGCGTCTCGACGCCCGTCTTCTTGCTCGGCGCCGCGATGCTCTACTACCTCGGCTACGAGCTCGGGCTCTTCCCGCTCGGCGGCTACGTCGGGCTGACCGACGACCCGTGGGGCTGGCTGACGCACATGATCATGCCGTGGGCGGCGCTGTCGCTGCTGTTCATCGGGATCTACTCGCGCGTCCTGCGCTCGACGGTGCTCGACACGATCAACGAGGACTTCGTGCGCGCCGCGCGGGCGAAGGGCATCAGCGAGCGGCGCGTGCTCGTGCGCCACGTCCTGCGCAACTCGATGATCCCGGTCGTCTCGCTGTTCGGCCTGGACTTCGCGGCGGTCTTCGGCGGCGGGGCGCTGCTGACCGAGTCGGTCTTCAACCTGCACGGCGTCGGCCAGTACGCGGCCGAGTCGATCCAGCGCCTCGACGTGCCGCCGGTGCTCGTCGTGACGATGCTCGGCGCGTTCAGCGTCGTGCTGCTCAGCGCGATCGTCGACATCGTCTACGCGGCCCTCGATCCGCGGATCCGCCTGTGAGCCTGCTCGACGTGAGAGACCTCGCCGTCTCGTTCGCGACCGAGGAGGGCACGGTGCGCGCCGTCGACGGCGTCTCGTTCGCGGTGGCGCCGGGCGAGATCGTCGCGATCGTCGGCGAGTCCGGGTCGGGCAAGTCGGTGACGGCGATGACGCTCATGGGGCTCACGCGCTCGCCCAACGCCCGCTTGGAGGGCAGCGCGACGCTCGGCGGCGAGCTCGACCTCGTCGGCGCCTCCGACGAGCAGCTGCGTCGCGTGCGCGGCGCGCGGATCGCGATGGTCTTCCAGGACCCGATGAGCTCGCTGGACCCGGTGCACCGGATCGGCGCCCAGATCGTCGAGCAGATCCGCGCGCACGACCGCGCGATCTCCAAGGCGGCGGCGATGGCGCGCGCCGTCGAGCTGCTCGAGCACGTCGGCATCCCGCGCGCCGCCGAGCGCGCGCGCTCCTACCCGCACGAGTTCTCGGGCGGGATGCGCCAGCGCGTCATGATCGCGATGGCGCTGTCGTGCTCGCCGCAGCTGCTCATCGCCGACGAGCCGACGACGGCGCTCGACGTCACGATCCAGGCGCAGATCCTGCGCGGGCTGCGCACGCTGCGCGACCAGACGGGCGCCGGGATCATCCTCGTGACGCACGACCTCGGGGTCGTCGCCGACATCGCCGACCGGGTGCTCGTCATGTACTGCGGGCGGATCGTCGAGGAGGGCACGCTCGACGAGCTCTTCTACGACCCCCAGCATCCGTACACCTGGGGCCTGCTCGGCTCGATCACGCGCATCGACCGCGACCGCTCGCAGCGCCTGCCGGCGATCGCGGGCCTGCCGCCGTCGCTGCTGGCGGCGCCCGCCGGCTGCCACTTCGCGCCGCGCTGCCCGCACGCCTTCGAGCGCTGCGGCGAGGTCCCGCCGCTGGCGGCGAGGCTGCCCGACGCGCCCGAGCACCGCGACCGCTGCTGGCTGGAGCCGGCCGACAAGCGCGCGCGCCGGCGGGACGGCGACGAGATCGGTCTGGCGTTCGGCGAGACGGTGATCTCGTGAACGACGGCGCCGCCGCCCGGCCGCTGCTGGAGGTCGAGCACCTCGAGGTGCGCTTCCCCGTGCGCTCCGGCGCGCTCGTCCAGCGCACCGTCGGCGCCGTCCACGCCGTCGACGACGTCTCGTTCACGCTCGGCGAGGGCGAGACGCTCGGCGTCGTCGGCGAGTCGGGCTGCGGCAAGACGACGCTCATCCGCACGCTCATGCGGCTCGTCGACAGCACGGCCGGCGAGATCCGCTTCCGCGGGCGCGACATCACGCGCGGCGGACGGCGCGAGCTGCAGCCCGTCCGCCGCGAGATGCAGATGGTCTTCCAGGACCCGCAGGCCTCGCTGAACCCGCGCAAGCGCGTGGGCCAGATCATCGGCGCGCCGCTGCGGCGCAGCGGCGCGGGCGGCGACGTCGAGGCGCGCTCGCGCGAGCTGCTGGCGACCGTCGGCCTGAACCCCGAGCACCTCAACCGCTTCCCGCACGAGTTCTCCGGCGGTCAGCGCCAGCGGATCGGGATCGCCCGCGCGCTCGCCGTCGAGCCGAAGCTCATCATGCTCGACGAGCCGGTCTCGGCCCTGGACGTCTCGATCCAGGCGCAGGTCGTCAACCTGCTGGGCGAGCTGCAGGACCGGCTCGGCCTGAGCTACGTCTTCGTCGCCCACGACCTCTCGGTCGTGCGCCACGTCAGCGACCGGATCGCGGTCATGTACCTCGGCAAGATCGTCGAGGTCGCGCCCGCCGAGGAGCTCTACGACAAGCCGATCCACCCCTACAGCGTCGCGCTGCTCGCAGCGATCCCGATCCCCGACCCGCGCGAGAACCGCGCCCGCACGCGGACGGTGGTCGAGGGCGAGCCGCCGAGCCCGCTGGACCCGCCGCCGGGCTGTCGCTTCCACACGCGCTGCCCGCACGCGACCGACGTCTGCCGCACGGTCGAGCCGCCGCTCATGGCCTACGCGGGCGGGCACCTCGCGGCGTGCCACCACCCGCGCAACGTCAGCGACGCCGAGGTCGGCGGGGCGACGCGGTCGGCGGCGAGCCCGCGCGGCGCGGGCGTCAGCGCGGCGGCGGGCGCGGACTGATGGTTCGCCGCCCCCGGGAGCGCCGGCCGCCGCCGCGGCGGCGGGCGCGGGCTGACGGTTCGCCGCCCCCGGGAGCGCCTGCCCGCCGCACGCGTGGCGCGTCTGCAGCGCCACGCGCTGCAACCTCGCCATCGGCCGCCCAAGCAACGCCCCCTCAGGCGCGTTCGAGCAGCGCGAGCCCGTGCTCGTCGACGAGCTCGGAGACCGTCGCCGTCGCCGGAACATCGCGCCCGGCCTCGCCGAGCACGTCGCGATAGCGCCCGGCCGGCACGTCGATCGCGACGCCCCCGGCCGCGCCGCGCAGCACGACGACGACGAGCACCGCGCGATCCGTCCCGCGCGCGAAGGCGCAGACGTCGGGACCGGCGTCGATCGGCTCGTAGGAACCGCCCGCGCCGAACGCCTCGGGTCGGCGCGCGCGCAGGTCCAGCGCGCGCGCGATGACGTGCAGCTTGCGCGTCGCGCCCGCCGGCCGCATGCCCGCCCGCAACCCGTCGAGCGCCGAGCGGCGCCGCGCCCAGTCCACCGGCCGGCGGTTGTCGGGATCGACGAGCGACAGGTCCTGCAGCTCGTCGCCCTGGTAGATGTCGGGCACGCCGGGCACGGTCAGCTTGAGCAGCAGCTGGCCGAGCGCCGAGCGCTCGCCCGCCGCGGCGACCTCGGCGGCGAACGGCTCGAACGCGTCGAGAAACGGCTCGTGGGTGAGCAGCGCGGCCGCGTAGTCCTTGACGCGCCGCTCCCAGTCGTGGTCCTGGTCGACCCAGGTCGTGTTGCGCTTGGCCTCGCGCAGCGCCTTCTCCAGATACGCCTCCAGGCGCTCGGTGCCGATCGGCCAGACGCCGACGAGGGTCTGGAAGACGAGGTAGCGCTCGTTGCCGTCCGGCGCCCCGTCGCGCACGAGCTCGTCGGTCAGCTCATACCAGCGGCGCACGTTGGTCTCCCAGCCGCGGGCCATCGCGCTGAGCGCTCCGATCCGCGCGCGGACGTCGCCCGAGCGCTTCGTGTCGTGCGTCTGCGTGACGAGCAGCGCCTCGGGGAACCGGCGCGCCCGCTCGGCGTTGGCGGCATGAAACCGCCGCACGGTCACGCCGAAGCGGCCCGGGTCGCCGCCGACGTCGTTGAGCGCGAGCAGCCGCAGGTAGCGGTAGAAGGCCGTGTCCTCGATCCCCTTGGCGGTCACCGGCGGCGAGGTCTGCTGAAAGCGCGAGACGAACTCCGCGGGCGCGCCGTCGAAGAGCTCGGGCCGGCCGGCCGCCCGCAGCGCCGCGCGGTCGGCGTCCTCGAAGCATCCCTCGCGGACGTACGTGCGGTACACCGGCAACCGCGCGAGCGCCTCCTCGAGCGCGCCCGGATCGTGCAGCCGGCGCAGGCGCTGCACCTCGCGCGAGAACGTCCCCGCCGCCTGCTCGCGCTGGGCCTCGAGCGCGACCTCCGCGAAGGAGCGCTGCTCGCCGGTCAGCTCGGCCAGCAGCGCGGTCAGCGGCGCCTCCGCGGCCGGGTCGACGAACAGGCCCTGCACGTCGTTGAGGAACTCATAGCCGACGGTGCCCGACACCGGCCAGTCGCGCAGCTCCTCGCCGGGGTGCAGGATCTTCTCGACCCAGACGCGGCAGGGGCGGGTGGGGGCCGCAGCCTGCAGCCGCTCGAGGTAGCCGGCTGGGTCGGCGAGCCCGTCGGGGTGGTCGATCCGCAGGCCGTCGATCACGCCGTCGCGCAGCAGCTCGAGCACCTTGGCGTGCGTGAGCTCGAAGACCTCGCGATCCTCGACGCGCACGCCGGCGAGGTCGTCGATGTCGAAGAAGCGGCGGTAGTGGCCCGTGTCGGGGTCGACGTCGAAGACCCGCGCGCGCTCGCCGGGGTCGGCCCACCAGCGGTTCTCGTCGCCGGTGCCCATGTGGTTGGGGACGATGTCGAGGATGATCGCCAGCCCGGCCGCGGCGAGCTCGCGCAGCCCGTCCTCGCCGCCGAGCGCGTCCGCGACGCGCGTCGGGTCGACGACGTCGTAGCCGTGCGTCGAGCCCGCGCGGGCCTGCAGCGACGGCGACAGGTAGAGGTGGCTGACGCCGAGGTCGCGCAGGTAGGGCACGAGCGCGCGGACGTCGTCGAAGCGCATGTGCGGGCCGAGCTGCAGCCGGTAGGTGGCGCGCAGCGCGCGGGCATCGGATGTCCGGCGCCACCCGGGCTTCCGAACCGCTCGCGTCGGGCGAGCGCGGTTGCGCGGGGCTCATCTCGCGTCCACGCGCGTGAGCACCGTCAGCGACCGGGCGGTGACCTCGAGCTCTCCCCGGGCGGCGCGGGTCAAGCCCCCCGCCGCGGCGTCGGGGTCGCCGGTGCAGAGCTCGAGCGTCCACTGCGTCCCGTAGCGCCGCGCGGGCAGCGTGAACGTCACGTCCTCGTGATGGCCGTTGAACAGCAGCAAGAAGGAGTCGTCGACGATGCGCTCGCCCTTGCTGCCGCGGTAGGGGAACTCCTGGCCGTTGAGAAACAGGCCGAGGACGTGCCCGTTGGCGTGCCAGTCGCGCTGGGTCATGCGCCGCCCGTCGGGGCGAAACCACCACGCGTCGGGGAGCCCCGAGCCGAGCGCCGCCTCGCCCGAGAGGAAGTGGCGGCGCCGGAACACCGGATGCTCCTGGCGCAGCGCGATGACCCGCCGGGCGAAGGCGTGCACGCGCTCCCCGCGCTCCTGCCAGTCCCAGTCAAACCAGGAGATCTCGTTGTCCTGGCACCAGGCGTTGTTGTTGCCGCCCTGCGAGCGCGAGAACTCGTCGCCGCCGAGCAGCATCGGCACGCCCTGCGAGAGCAGCAGCGTCGCGAGGAAGTTGCGCTGCTGGCGCTCGCGCAGCGCGTTGATCGCGGGGTCGTCGGTCGGCCCCTCGGCGCCGTGGTTCCACGAGCGGTTGTCGTCGGTGCCGTCCTTGCCGCCCTCGAGGTTGGCCTCGTTGTGCTTCTCGTTGTAGGAGACGAGGTCGGCGAGCGTGAAGCCGTCGTGGGCGGTGACGAAGTTGATCGACGCGAACGGCATGCGCCCGTCGTCGTAGAGGTCGCTGGAGCCGGTGAGGCGGCTGGCGAAGTCCGCGGCGCTCGCCTCGCCGCGCCAGAAGTCGCGGATCGTGTCGCGGTAGACGCCGTTCCACTCCGTCCACAGGACCGGGAAGTTGCCGACCTGGTAGCCGCCCGGCCCGACGTCCCAGGGCTCGGCGATGAGCTTGACCTGCGACAGGATCGGGTCCTGGTGGATCGTGTCGAAGAACGCGCTCAGCCGGTCGACGTCGTAGAGCTCGCGCGCCAGCGCGCTGGCGAGGTCGAAGCGAAAGCCGTCGACGTGACACTCGATGACCCAGTAGCGCAGCGAGTCCATGATGAGCCGCAGGACGCTCGGATGGACGGGGTTCAGCGAGTTGCCGGTGCCCGTGAAGTCCATGTAGAAGCGCCGGTCGTCGGGCATGAGGCGGTAGTAGCTCTCGTTGTCGATGCCCTTGAAGGCGAGCATCGGCCCGAGGTGGTTGCCCTCCGCGGTGTGGTTGTAGACGACGTCGAGGATCACCTCGATCCCGGCCTTGTGCAGCGCCTTGACCATGCCCTTGAACTCGCGCACCTGCTCGCCGGTCGAGCCCGTCGCGGCGTAGTCGGCGTGCGGCGCGAGAAAGCCGATCGAGCTGTAGCCCCAGTAGTTCGACAGGCCCTTCTCGACGAGGAAGTGCTCGTCGGCGTTGTGATGGACGGGCAGCAGCTCGATCGCCGTGACGCCGAGCTGCTTGAGGTACTCGATCGCCGGCTCGGACGCCAGGCCGCCGTAGGTGCCGCGCAGGTCCTCGCGCACCTCGGGATGGCGCATCGTGAAGCCCTTGACGTGGGCCTCGTAGATGACCGTCTGGTTCCACGGCGTCTGCGGCAGCCGGTCGCCCTCCCAGTCGAAGCCGGGGTCGACGACGAGGCACTTCGGGATCGCCTCGGCGTCGTCCTCGTCGTCGAGCTCGAGGTCGGCGGTGTCCGAGCCGTCGGGGATGTACGGCAGCGCGCTCGCCGCCGCCCAGTGGATCTCCCCCTCGATCGCCTTGGCGTAGGGGTCGATGAGCAGCTTGCTCGGGTTGAAGCGCTTGCCGTCCTCGGGGTCGTAGGGGCCGTGGACGCGGTAGCCGTAGCGCTGCCCCGGTCCGACGTCCGGCAGGTAGCAGTGCCAGTTGTGCGCCAACCGCTCGACGAGCTCGATGCGCGTCTCGTTGTCGTCGGCGTCGAACAGGCACAGCTCGATGCGCTCGGCGTTCTCGCTGAAGATGCTGAAGTTCGTGCCGCGCCCGTTCCACGTCGGACCGAGCGGGAAGGGGCGGCCGGGCCAGACCTCGGGCTGCTCGCTCATGCGACGAGCGCCCCGCAGCGCGGCGCCAGCAGCACGGCGGCGCCGGTCAGGCGGGCGCCGGGGCTCGTCGCGAGCACGATCTCGCGCGCGCCCGGCGCCAGCGGCACCGCGCGCTGCACGTCGGAGAAGTTGCAGGCCAGCCGGAAGCGCCCGCGGTCGACCGCCAGCCAGCGGTCCTCCTCGTGGTGGTCGGTGACGACCTCGTCGTCGGGCAGCATGCGGCGTACCTCCAGCAGTCGTGCGTACAGGGTCGCGAGCTCCTCGTCGCGCTCGCGCGTGAGCTTGGAGCGCGCGAACGTCGCGGGGTCCTGCGGGTCGGGGACCTGCTCGCCGGCGAACTGGGCGAAGGCGGCGAACTCGCGCCGGCGCCCGTCGCGCGTCGCGGTCGCGATCTCCTCGTCGATGTGGTCCGAGAAGAACTGAAAGGGCGCCGGCTCGCCGTACTCCTCGCCCATGAAGAGCATCGGGACGAACGGCGACAGCAGCAGACAGAAGGCGGCGAGCGGGCGGGCCCGCGCGGGCAGCCGGTCGCCGAGCGCGCGGTTGCCGACCTGGTCGTGGTTCTGGTCGAAGACGACGAACTGGCGCGGCGGGCGGTCGCCGGCCGGCGCCCCGAAGCGGCGCTTGCGAAACGTCGAGTACCCGCCGTCGTGCACGAACGGGCGCCGGAACGCCTTCGCGAGGTCGGCGACGGCGCCGAACTCCTCATACCAGCCGTCGCGCTCGCCGGTCAGCAGGGCGCGCAGCGCATGATGGAAGTCGTCGGCCCACTGCGCGTCGTGGCCGAGGCCGCCGAGCTCGCGCGGGCGGATCACCAGCGGGTCGTTGAGGCCGGACTCGGCGATGACGAGCGCCCCCGCGCGGGCGGCGTGCACGCGCTCGGCGATCTGCGCGAGGATCGGCCGCGCCCCCGAGTCGTAGATCGCGTGGATCGCATCCAGGCGCAGGCCGTCGACGTGGAAGTCGCGCACCCAGCCCTCGGCGGACTGCAGGACCCACTCGCGCACGGGCTCGGAGTGCTCGTCGTCGTAGTTGATCGCCTGGCCCCAGAACGTCGAGTAGCGCTCGGTGAAGTACGGGCCGAAGGCGGCGAGCGCCGTGTTGCCCGAGGCGCCGACGTGGTTGTAGACGACGTCGAGGATGACGCCGATGCCGCTGGCGTGGGCCGCGTCGACGAGCCGCTGCAAGCCCGCCGGCCCGCCGTAGCTGGACTGCGCGGCCGACAGGTAGACGCCGTCGTAGCCCCAGCCGTGGCGGCCGGGGAACTCGGCGACCGGCATGAGCTCGATCGCCGTCACGCCGAGCCGCGCGAGCGCCGGGAGATGCTCGATCGCGGCGTCGAACGTGCCCTGCCGCGTGAACGTGCCGACGTGCAGCTCGTAGAGGACGAGCTCGGCGAGCGGCGGCGCGACGAAGGCGTCGTCGGTCCAGGCAAACGCGGCGGGATCGACGATCCGCGACGGTCCGCGCAGGCCCGCGGGCTGGTGGCGCGTGGCGGGGTCGGGCAGCTCGGCGCCGCCGACGACGTAGACGTAGTCCTCGCCCGCGGCGGCGGCGACGCGCGCCTCGTGGACGCCCCCGCCCGCCGCGGTCAGGGCATGCTCGGCGCCGCCGACGCGCACGCCGACGGACTCGGCGCCGTGCGCCCAGACGCGGAACTGCACCGTGCGCTCATCGAGCACGGTCGCACCGAGCCGGCGCTCCCATGGATACGGCTCGATGGTCGCGAACACTCGCCACAACGTACCCGTCGCCCGCGGCGGGGAACACGCGCGCCGCGCGCGGCTAGGGCCGGGCGACGATCCGCAGCAGCGCCGCGACGACCTCGGCGTCGAACTGCGTCCCCGCGTTGAGCTCGAGCTCGCGGGCCGCGTCGACGGGCTCCATCGGCCCGCGGTAGGGGCGCTGGCTCGTCATCGCATGGAAGGCGTCGCAGGCGAACGCGATGCGGCTCGCGAGCGGGATCTCGTCGCGCACGAGGCCGTCGGGATAGCCGGCGCCGTCGCAGCGCTCGTGCTCGGCGCGGATCGCGGGCGCGAGGTGGCTGAGGCTGTCGACCGAGGCGACGATCTCGGCGCCGATCACCGAGTGCTGGCGCATGAGGCTCCACTCGTCGGAGTCCAGCGCGCTCGGCTTGCCGAGGATCGCGTCGGGGACGCCGAGCTTGCCGATGTCGTGCAGCATCGCGACCTGCCTGGCGTTCGCCACCTCGGATGCGGGCAGGCCGAGCTCCTCGGCGACCTGGGCGGCGAGGTCGACGACCGCGACGGAGTGCGCGCTCGTGTAGCTGTCGCGGGCATCCAAGGCGGCCAGCAGGGCGGTGAGCGCGTCGGCCTCGACGCGCAGGGCGTCGCGCTCGCGCTCGAGCTCCTCGCGCTCGAGCTGCTGGCCGAGCAGCTGCGCGAGCACGCGCACGAAGCTGACGTCGCGCTCGCGCAGCCACGGCGCGGGCGCCGAGCTCGCGCAGCACAGCGTCCCGTACAGGCGCCCGTCGGAGAAGCGCACGGGAACGCCGACGTAGGAGCGCACGTCGGAGTCGGGCAGCTGCGAGAGGAGGTCGCGCTCGGCGTGGGTGTCGGGCATGACGTCGGGGACCCGGCCCTCGAGGACCCGCGCGCAGAACGTGTCGGCGAGCGGCACCTTCATGCCCGGATGCAGCCCGATCGCCCGCGCATCGCCCTCGGTACCGCGGACGATCTGCTCGTCCTCGGTGATGTAGGTCAGGTACGCGATGTCCATGTCGAGGTGCTCGCGGGCGGCGCTCAGCACGCCGAGCACGGCGCCGCGCACACGCTCGACCGCGAGCGCGGCGTCCGCGAAGCCCGCGGCGGCGCCGGCCGCGGGGGACGGCGAGTCAAACCGTCGGCGCGCTGCGCTCCGTTGACCACCTTGCATCGTCCATGCCATCGGCGCACGCCCTCGTCCGGCCTGAGTTCGGCCAATCGTTATCGGACGATCCTTGCAGCCGAGCCCGACCCCGCAGGCGCGACCGGTCGGTTCTGCACGGCTTTGACGACCCGTCCGCTGCAGGCGGACGGCGGGCTCGCGGCCCGCGCAACGGCGGCTCAGCCCTCGGCGGCCGGCGATCCGTCGACCGCCGCCGCGCCCTCCGGCACGAGCCAGACGACCCCCAGCGGTGGCAGCGTCACCTCCGCCGAGCAGGGCTGCCCATGCCAGGGCTGCGCCTGCGCGCGCACGCCGCCGAGGCTGCCGGTGTCGGTGCCGCCGTAGAAGCTCGAGTCGCTGTTGAGCGCCTCGACCCAGCGGCCCGAGCGCGGCAGCCCGAGCCGGTAGCCCGGACGCGGGACCGGGGACAGGTTCGCCACGCAGACGAGCACGTCGTGCGACGGGTCCTCGCCCGCCCGGGCGAAGGCGACGACGTTCGCGTCCGCGTCGTTGGGCTCGATCCACCAGAATCCGCGCGGCTCGAAGTCGACCTCGTAGAGCGCGGGCGTCTCGCCGAGGACCCGGTTGAGGTCGCGCACGAGCGACTGCACGCCGGCGTGCTCGCCGCGCTCGAGCAGGTGCCAGTCCAGCGAGCGCTCGTGGCTCCACTCCGCGCCCTGCGCGAACTCCTGGCCCATGAACAGCAGCTTCTTGCCGGGATGCGCCCACATGTACGCGTACAGGCAGCGCAGGTTGGCGAGCTTCTGCCAGCGGTCGCCGGCCATCTTGTCGACGAGCGAGCCCTTGCCGTGGACGACCTCGTCGTGCGACAGCGGCAGGACGAAGTTCTCGCTGAAGGCGTACATGAGCGAGAACGTCAGCTCGTGGTGGTGATAGCGGCGGTGGATCGGATCCTGCTGGAAGTAGCCCAGCGTGTCGTGCATCCAGCCCATGTTCCACTTGAAGCCGAAGCCCAGGCCGCCGAGGTACGTGGGGCGCGAGACGCCCGGCCACGCCGTCGACTCCTCCGCCGCGCTGATGACGCCCGGCTCGTCGCGGTGCAGCACCTCGTTGAGCTCCTTGAGGAACGCGACCGCCTCGAGATCCTCGCGCCCGCCGAACTCGTTGGGCACCCACTCCCCCGCCGTGCGCGAGTAGTCGAGGTACAGCATCGAGGCGACGGCGTCGACGCGGATCCCGTCGGCGTGGAACTCGCGCGCCCAGAACAGCGCGTTGGCGAGCAGGAAGTTGCGCACCTCGTTGCGCCCGTAGTTGAAGACGAGCGTTCCCCAGTCCGGATGCGCCCCGCGGCGCGGGTCCTCGTGCTCGTAGAGCGCGGTGCCGTCGAAGCGCGCCAGCGCCCACTCGTCGCGCGGGAAGTGCGCCGGAACCCAGTCGAGGATGACCCCGATCCCGTGGCCGTGCATCCGGTCGACGAACGCGCGGAAGTCGTCGGGCGAGCCGAAGCGCGGCGTCGGCGCGTAGTACGACGTCACCTGGTAGCCCCACGAGCCGCTGAACGGGTGCGCCATGACCGGCATGAGCTCGACGTGCGTGAAGCCCAGGTCGTTGACGTAGGCCGCGAGCTCGTCGGCGAGCTCGAGGTACGTGAGCGGGCGGTTGTCCTGCAGCGGGTTCAGGCGCCAGGACCCGAGGTGGACCTCGTAGACCGACATCGGACGTGCCTGCGGGGCGCCGGCGGCGCGCTGCGCGAGGTACTCGCCGTCGGTCCACTCGTGGGCGGGCACGTGGACGATCGACGCGGTCAGGGGCGGCAGCTCGGTCCGGAAGGCGAACGGGTCGGCCTTCAGCAGCAGCTCGCCGCTCTGCGCGCGGATCTCGAACTTGTAGCGCGTCCCGTCGCCGACGCCGGGCACGAACAGCTCCCAGATCCCCGAGCCGCCGAGCCCGCGCATCATGTGCAGCCGGCCGTCCCAGAAGTTGAAGTCGCCGACGACGGAGACCGAGCGCGCGGCCGGCGCCCAGACGGCGAACGAGCTGCCCAGCACGCCGTCGACCTCGCGCACGTGGGCGCCCATCTTCGACCACAGCTGCTCGTGGCGCCCCTCGCGGAAGAGGTGCTCGTCGAGCTCTGACAGCGTCGGGGCGAAGCGATACGGGTCCGGCGTGACCCAGGTCGCGCCGTCGGGGTAGCGGACCTCGAGCTCGTAGGCGTGCGGAAGCGAGACGCCGGCGAGCTCGCCCTCGAAGACGCCGGCCGGGTGCACGCGGCGCAGCTGCACGCCGTCGGGCTGCACGACGACCGCCTCGGCCGCCGGATGCAGGGCGCGGACGAGCACGCCCTCCGCCGTCGCGTGGGCGCCGAGGATCGAGTGCGGATCGTGGTGGTCGCGGGCGACGAGTCGGTCGAGGTCGGCGGTCGTCACGGGAGCGGTCATGTCGGCACGCCCTCCTGCAGCAGGCGGGCGATCCCGGCGACCGGGATCGCCACCCAGTCGGGCCGGTTGTTGAGCTCGTAGCGCAGCTCGTAGACGGCCTTCTCGAGCTCGAAGATCGCCAGCAGCTTCTCGATCGCGGGCCGCCCGGCGGGCAGCAGCGACCCGTCGACGGTCTCCAGGTACGCCTCGAGGAAGGCCTCGCGCGCCCGCTGCTCCCAGCCCTCGGGCGCGGGCACGCCGCGCAGCAGCTGCGCGGCGGAGGCCGCGTAGGCGAACGAGCGCATCATGCCGGCGACGTCGCGCAGCGGCGAGCGCTTGCGGCGGCGGTCCAGCAGCGAGCGCGCCGGCTCGCCCTCGAAGTCGAGGATCGTCCAGCCGGCGTCGCGCAGCATCGTCTGCCCGAGGTGGTAGTCGCCGTGGTGGCGGATGAGGCGTCCGCCGACGCCGACGTGCGACATGAGCTGCAGCCGGTCGCGCACCTCCTCGCCGCGGCCGGCGATCGGCGCGAGCGCCGGGTCGTCGGGATCGATGTCGACGAAGACGCGCTCGATCTGCTCGTCGATCGTCGCGGTGAGCAGCGAGAGCGCCTCGACGCTCGGCTCCTCGGGCGCGAACGCCGGGTCGTCGGGATCGGACGCCAGCACGCTGTGCATCTCGCCGGTCACGGCGCCCAGCTCGGCAAGGCGGCCGAGCACGCCGAGCGGGTCGTCGAGCGCCAGCTGCCAGCCCTCGCGCGCCTCGGCGACGAACTGCTGCAGGATGCCGAGCGTCGCGTGCATGAGCTCGCCCGCGTACTCGTACCAGCCCGTCAGCGTCGCGATGCCGGCGAACCCGCGCGCGGAGAGGAAGCGCAGCATCTCGAGCTCGGGGTTGACCCCCGGCTCCAGGCGCCTAAAGACCTTGAGCACCTGCTCCTCGCCGAAGACGATCGACGAGTTGGACTGCTCGGCGCCGATCCCGCGGATCGCACCGGTCGGCTCGAGGCCGCCGTGAAACGACACGCCACCGATCTCGGCCTCGCCGCCCAGCAGCCGCGCGAGCACGCGCGGCGCCTCGGCGTCGTCGCCGACGAGCAGCTGGTAGAGCTCGTGCGTGCCGGCCTGGAAGCGCGTCTCGACGAGCCGCAGCTCGAGCGCCGGGTCGGCGCTCAGCGCGACGGCCTGCAGCACGTTGACGGAGCCCAGCTCGCGGGCCTTGGACGCAAACCAGCGCTGCGCGAGCACCCAGTCCTCGAGCGGTCCGTCGATGCGGTCGGGCAGGATCATCGCGAGCACCTCCTTGCGGGTCGAGCGCGGGCGCCGGCGACGCTACGGGGCGCGGTCATCGTCCTCCTCGAGCCGAAACCAGAAGAAGCCGCGCGGCGCGAGCGTCAACAGGTACGGCAGTTCGCCGATCTTGGGAAAGCGCGAGCGTCCGAACATCTCGACCGGGCTGCGGCCGTTGTACCAGGACAGGTCGAGCTCGACGGCCTGCGCCGAGCGCGCGAGGTTGTGCACGCAGAGCACGACGTCGTCCTCGTAGGTGCGGATGCTCGCGAAGATCTTCGCGTTGCGGGGCGTGAGCGCCTCAAAGCTCCCGAGGCCGAAGACGGGGTGCTCCTTGCGCAGCGCGATGAAGCGCCGCAGCCAGCGCAGCAGCGAGCTCGGCGTGCGCAGCTGGGCCTCGACGTTGACGGCCTGGTAGCCGTAGACGGGGTCCATCAGCGGCGGCGCGTAGAGCTGTGCGAAGTCCGCGCGCGAGAAGCCGCCGTTGCGGTCGCCCGTCCACTGCATCGGCGTGCGCACGCCGTCGCGGTCACCGAGGTAGACGTTGTCGCCCATCGCGATCTCGTCGCCGTAGTACAGCACCGGCGAGCCCGGCAGGCTGAAGAGCATCGCGTGCAGCAGCTCGATCTCGTCGCGGCCGCCGTCCATCAGCGGCGCGAGGCGCCGCCGGATGCCGACGTTGAGCTTCATCCGCGGGTCCTTGGCGTACTCGGCGTACATGTAGTCGCGTTCCTCGTCGGTGACCATCTCGAGCGTCAGCTCGTCGTGGTTGCGCAGAAACAGCCCCCACTGGCAGTTGGCGGGGATGTGCGGCGTCTGGGAGAGGATCTCGAGGATCGGCGCGGCCTCCTCGCGGCGCAGCGCCATGAACATCCGCGGCATGACCGGGAAGTGGAAGGCCATGTGGCACTCGTCGCCGTCGCCGAAGTACTCGACGACGTCGGCGGGCCACTGGTTGGCCTCCGCGAGCAGGACGCGGTCGGGGAACTCCTCGTCGACCGTCGTGCGCACCTCGCGCAGGAAGGCGTGCGTCTCGTCGAGGTTCTCGCAGTTCGTCCCGTCGCGCTCGTAGAGGTAGGGCACGGCGTCGAGGCGAAAGCCGTCGAGGCCGAGCTCCAGCCAGAAGCGCAGGACGTCGAGCATCGCCGAGCGGACCTCGGCGTTGTCGTAGTTCAGATCGGGCTGGTGGGAGAAGAAGCGATGCCAGTAGAAGGCGCCGGCCTGCTCGTCCCAGGTCCAGTTCGAGGTCTCGGTGTCGACGAAGATGATCCGCGCCTGCTCGTAGCGCGTCGGGTCGTCGGACCAGACGTACCAGTCGCGCTTGGGGTTCTCGGGGCTCGAGCGCGCCTCCTGAAACCACGCGCAGTCGCTCGAGGTGTGGTTCATGACGAGGTCGGCGATGACGCGGATGCCGCGCTCGTGCGCCGCCTCGATGAACGCGCGCACGTCGTCGAGCGTCCCGTAGTCGGGATGCACGCCGTAGAAGTCGGCGATGTCGTAGCCGCCGTCGCGCAGCGGCGAGGGGTACATCGGCAGCAGCCAGACGACGTCGATGCCCAGCCAGTGCAGGTAGTCGAGCTTCTCGGTCAGGCCGCGGAAGTCGCCGCTGCCGTCGCCGGTCCCGTCGTAGAAGCCGCGCAGGTGGATCTCGTAGAAGATCGCGGTCTTGAACCACAGCGGGTCGGACTCGAACCACTGGCCGGCCGGCACCATCACGGCGTGCGCACGCGCAGCAGGTGAGCCACGCGATACGGGTCCAGGCGGACGAAGTTGCGCCCCATCCGCCAGTCGAAGCTCTCGCCCGACAGGAGGTCGGTGACCGTGAAGACGGGCGGCAGACCGAGCCCGTAGGGGATCACGACGACGCCCTCCTGCGCGCTGACGGGGTCAAGCGTGACGACCGTGATGATCGTGTTGTCGCCCGTGCGCTTGGCGTAGGCGATGAGCGCGTCGTTCTCCGTCGTGAGGAACTGGACGTTGTCGAGCTGCTGCAGCGCCGGGTTCTCGCGCCGGATCGCGTTGACGCGCTCGACGAGCGCCAGCAGCGGGCCGTCGAGCGAGCGCTGCTTGACCTCGTACTTCTCGGAGTTCTCGTACTCCTCGCTGCCGGGGCGCACCGGCGTGCGCTCGAAGCTCTCAAAGCCCGAGTACATGCCGTAGGACGGGCTCAGCGTCGCGCCCAGCACGAACCGGCTGGCGAACTTCGGCGGGCCGCCGAGCTGCAGCTCCTCGGTGAGGATGTCGGGCGTGTTGACGAAGAAGTTCGGCCGGAAGTACTCCTGCATCCCGCTCGTGGCCAGCTCGTCGACGTAGTCGGTCAGCTCCCACTTGGAGCTCTTCCACGTGAAGTACGTGTAGGACTGGTTGAAGCCGAGCTTGGCGAGCTGGCGCATCATCGCCGCGCGCGTGAAGGCCTCGGCGAGGAAGATGATCTGCGGGTACTCGGCGCGCAGGTCGGCGATGAGCCACTCCCAGAACGCCAGCGGCTTCGTGTGCGGGTTGTCGACGCGGAAGATGAGCACGCCGTGGCTCGCCCAGAAGCGCACGACGTCGCGCAGGGCGTCCCACAGCCCGCGCCAGTCCTCGCACTCCCAGTTGACGTTGTAGATGTCCTGGTACTTCTTGGGCGGGTTCTCGGCGTACTTCAGCGTCCCGTCGGGGCGGCGGTGAAACCACTCGGGATGCTCGGTCAGCCAGGGATGGTCGGCCGAGCAGTTGATCGCGAGGTCCAGCGCGATCGAGACGTCGTGGCGCCGCGCGGTGGCGACGAGCGACGCGAAGTCCTCCATCGTGCCCAGCTGCGGGTGCAGCGCCGTGTGGCCGCCGGTCGCGTCGCCGATCGCGTAGGGGGACCCGGGATCGCCCGGCGCCGCCGTCAGCGCGTTGTTGGCGCCCTTGCGGTTCGTCGTGCCGATCGGGTGGATCGGCGGCATGTAGACGACGTCGAAGCCGAGGCCAGCGATCTCGGGGATGCGCCGCTGCACGCCCCGCAGGCCGCCCCACGAGCGCGGGAAGAGCTCATACCAGGAGCTGAAGCGCGCCCGCACGGGATCGACGTCGACGTGCAGCCTGCGGTCCATCGTCGTCGCGCCGCTGCGGTCGGGGTGGCGCCTGACGGCCGCCAAGAGCTGGGCGTCGAGTGCGATGTCGGGGCTCGCGCCGTCCTCGCGCAGGTGCACGAGCGCGCGCTCGATGAGCTCGCGGTCGGCGCCCTTGGCGCGCTGCGCGGCCTGCTCGAGCAGCACCTCGCCTTCGGACAGCTCGCCCGAGAGCTGCTGCTGGCCGGCGTCGATCTTGCGCCGCAGCTCCTCGCGCCAGCTCGCGAACGCATCGGTCCAGGCCTCGATCGTCCAGGCGTGGCGGCCCAGGCAGTCGACGCGGAACTCGCCCGCCCAGCGGTCGCCGTCGACGTGCGCGTCGATGCGCACCATCGGGCTCTCGACCCAGCGGCGCCCGCCCGGCGCGCAGGAGCGCACGACCGCGCGCAGGACGTCGTGCCCATCGGCGAAGATGTCGGCGCTGACCGCGACCGCGTCGCCCACGGTCCGCTTGCAGGGGTAGCGGCCGCAGTCGATCATCGGCTCGGGTGCGACGATCTGGATGCGGGGCGGGGGGACGTCCACCGCTCGGGGGGTCGAGCGCGGTGGTTTCGCGGTCTTCGGCGCGGGCATTCCCAATCACTCTCTCCGTTTCCGGTGGTTCGTAACGTGCAGACACAGCTTCTCTCACGCTCGGCGGGCGTCCAGCTGCATCCGACCAGCCTGGCGGCGGGCCGGCTCGGCGACGATGCCTACCGCTTCGTCGACTGGCTGGCGGAGGCGGGGCAGTCGTGGTGGCAGATGCTGCCGCTCGGACCGCCCGACCGCGCCCGTTCACCGTACAAGGCCAAGTCCGCCTTCGCGGCATGGCGCGGGCTGCTCGCCGATCCCGGCGCACCCGTCGCCGACGACGAGATCGACGCGTTCCGCGCCCGCGAGTCGTTCTGGATCGCCGACTGGGAGCGCGTGGCCGGCGGCCGCCGCGCGGTCGCCGACCAGGTTCGCTTCGCCCGCGAGTGGGGCGCGCTGCGCGCGTACGCGACCGGGTGCGGCATCGGCCTCATCGGCGACGTGCCGATCTACGTCGCGCCGGGCAGCGCCGACCACCTCGCCTGGCCCGAGCTCTTCAAGGACGGCGAGGTCGCGGGCGCGCCGCCGGACGCCTACAGCGATCTCGGCCAGCTGTGGGGCAACCCGCTCTACGACTGGCCGGCGCTGCAGCGGCGCCGCTACCGCTGGTGGACCGAGCGGCTGCGACGCACGTTCGCGCTGTTCGACGTGACGCGGATCGACCACTTCCGCGGCTTCGTCGCCTACTGGGCCGTACCGCAGGACGCGGCAGACGCGCGCGGCGGGCGCTGGCGGCGCGGCCCGGGCCGCGCGCTCTTCGACGCCGCGGCGCTCGAGCTCGGCGAGCTGCCGGTCATCGCCGAGGACCTCGGCGTCATCACCGAGCCGGTGACGCGCCTGCGCCGCTCGCTCGGCTTCCCCGGCATGGTCGTCATGCAGTTCGGCTTTGACCCCGACGACCCGCACGGCCCGCACCGCCTCGAGCACCACGAGCGCGACAGCGTCGTCTACACGGGCACGCACGACCACGACACGCTGCGCGGCTGGTGGGACTCGCTGGCGCCCGCCGCGCGCGCGGCGGCGCGCGAGCGGATCGCGGCCGCCGGCGTCGACGAGCCCCAGCCGTGGTGGTCGATGATCCGCCTGGCCTACTCGTCGCCGGCGCGGCTGGCGATGGTCCAGGCGCAGGACGTCCTCGGCCTCGGCAGCGAGGCGCGCATGAACGTCCCCGGCAGGGCGACCGGCAGCTGGCGCTGGCGGATGGCGCCCGGCGCCCTGACGAGCGAGCACGCGCGGCGGCTGCGCGCGGCGACGCAGGAGGCGGGGCGGGCGTAGGCGCGTTGACGATCGTCGGTCCGCGCGCCATGATCGTCGATCCGGGGAAGCCAACGGCGCGGTGACGCCAGAGGAGGCCGTATGCCGTGCCACACCGCCGCTGCCCGCGGCCCAGCCGCGCAGGCCCGGACCCGCCTGACGGGGGCGCGGCGCATGGCCTGCGTCGGCGCCCTGCTGCTCGTGCTCGTCGCCGCGCTGGCGCTCGGACGGGCAAGCCTCGCAGCCGCTCCGGCCGGCTTCAGCGCCGTCGGCCCCGGCGGCTACCACACGTGCGCGGTCAAGCTCGACGGCACGCTCGCCTGCTGGGGACGCAACTCCCATGGACAGACGAGCCCGCCCTCCGGAACGTTCACGACCGTCAGCAGCGGCTTCTACCACAGCTGTGCCGTGAGGAGCGACGGGACGCTCGCCTGCTGGGGCTCCAACGCCAGCGGGCAATCAAGCCCGCCCGGCGGGACGTTCAGCTCGGTCAGCGCGGGCCATTCGCATTCCTGTGCGGTGCGGACCGACGCCACGCTCGCCTGCTGGGGGCGCAACTCCAGCGGCGAGAGCAGCGCGCCCGCCGGATCGTTTGCCTCCGTCAACGCGGCCTACGTGCACAGCTGTGCGCTTGGCAGCGACGGGACCGTCGCCTGCTGGGGCAGCAACGGCGACGGGCAGTCAAGCGCGCCCGCCGGGACGTTCACGAAGGTGATGGCCGCCGGATATCACAGCTGCGCGGTGCGCAGCGACGGCACGCTCGCCTGCTGGGGGCGCAACTCCAACGGCCAGCGCAACGCGCCGGGCGGGACGTTCTCGAGCGTCGGCGGCGGCGAGGCACACAGCTGCGCGGTGCGCAGCGACGACTCGGTGGCCTGCTGGGGACGCAACTCGACCGGACAGACGAGCGCGCCGGGCGGCTCCTACGCGAGCGTCAGCGGCGGCGGCGGCCACAGCTGCGCCCTGACGACCGGCGACGGCGTCGTCTGCTGGGGCGGCAACAGGTACGGGCAGTCCGACGTCCCGGACATCACGCCACCGGTCGTCGCGGCGGCAGTGACGGGCAGCGCCGGGGACGGCGGCTGGTACACGAGCGACGTCGGCCTCGCCTGGTCGGTCGTCGACGGCGAGTCGGCGATCAGCGACCGGACGGGCTGCGAGACGCTCGACGTGACGGCCGATCAGCAGGCCGCGAGCTACACCTGCACGGCGACGAGCGGCGGCGGGACCGGATCGGCGACGGCGGCGATCAAGCGCGACGCGACCCCTCCCTCCGTGAGCGTGACGGGCGTCGACGACGGCGCCACGTACACCCTGGGCTCGGTGCCGGCGGCCGGCTGCGACACCGAGGACGCCACGTCGGGCGTCGCGCGCGCCGCGACGCCGTCGTCCGCGGGCGGCCCGCTCGGCGCGATCACGGCGACGTGCTCGGGGGCGACGGACAACGCGGGCAACGGCGGCGCGCCCGCGAGCGCCACCTACACCGTCGCCGTGCCGGCCCCCGCCGACCTCCTTGCGCCGGACGCCACCCCCGCGCCACCCGGCGCGCCCGCGCCCGGCGAGCCCCCGCCGGAGGACCTGGCGGCCTGCCCGCAGGGAACGTCGGCGACCGTGACCTGCGTGCGCGACGAGCTCGGGCGCCTGGCGATGACGGGCACCGCCGACGACGAGATCTTCATCGGCACCGACGGGCCGGACCGCATCTCGCCGCTGGGCGGCGACGACATCGTCTACGGCAACGGCGGCGACGACCTCATCTCCGGCGGCCCCGGTGACGACGACCTGCACGGCGGCCCCGGCGACGACCGGCTCAACGGCAACGCCGGCAAGGACACGATCGCCGGCAACGAGGGCAACGACAGCATCTCGGGCGCCGCCGGCAACGACCGACTCAGCGGGCAGGCCGACCGCGACGTCGTCAACGGCGGCCCCGGCCACGACAGCATCTCCGGCGGCGACGGCGACGACCGGATCCGCGGCGGACCGCAGCGCGACCGCCTCAGCTGCGGAGCGGGTCGCGACTCCGTCGAGGCGGGACGCGAAGACCGTCTCTCCGCGAGCTGCCGGCGGCCACGGCAGTCGTGACCCGCTCCTGACGGGGCACGGCCTCCGGGCGCCGCCGTCTCACCGCAGACGTCGCCGGACGCGCGGCGTGCACAGCCGCACACATCTGTCAGATTCAGCAGCGGTTTTCCTGTGATGTTTGTCACTAAAGTGCGGCGGCGCCGTGCCGATACTTGCAACACCACAGAAGCAGGGGCCGGCACGGAGCGCTCACCGATCACGTTGGGGATGACCATGCGCACCGACAGCACGAACATGACCACCACGATCAGCGGCTCGTTCTCGGGCAGCCAGGTCGCCATCGGCAACGGCATCGCCCAGCATCAGACGATCGGGCACCCGACGCTCGGCGAGCACGAGCTCGAGCACGCCCGCAGGCTCTTCGAGGACCTCCGCACGCAGGTGCAGCGCGCCGCACCGTCGCAGGAGATCGAGGCCGCGACGAAGCGCATCGCCAAGCTCGAGCGAGCCCTCCTGGACGAACCGGAGCCGGACATGGAGACGGCCGAAGGCGTCGGCAACTGGTTTCGCAGGAACCTGCCGCAGTTCGCCGGCACGGTCGGCAGCGTCGTTCTCGGCCCGCTCGTCGGCAAGCTCGTCGGCAGCGGCAGCGAGCTGCTCGCCGAGGCGCTCTTCGGACCCCGCCCGCAGCAGCTGGCGGCCTGACCGCCGCGGCGGGGCGGGCGCCCTACGAACCGGCCGCGCGGATCACCGCCCCTTCACCCGCCGCTCGGTGATGCGACCGACTTCTCGACACCCACCGATGTGAGGGATGCACGATCGCGATGCTCGAGCTCACGCGCAGGCGGCGCACGGCACCGCAGGCCCCGACGACGCCCGCGACCATCTCCGGGTCGTTCTCCAACAGCCAGATCGCGCATGGCAACAACATCGTCCAGAACCACTTCGCCGAGGGCGTCGTCGTCAACCAGCTGGCGCCCGCAGAGCAGCCGCGGCCGCCCGTGCTGCGCGGCGAGCCGGCGCTCGTGCTGCCTCGCCCGGCGCCGCGGCTCGTCGGGCGCAGCGACGAGCTGGCCAGCGCGACCGCGGCGCTGACGGCCGACGAGCCGGTCCAGTTCTGCGGTCGGTCGGGGCTGGGCAAGACGGCCCTGCTGCGTCACATCGCGCATGGCGCCGACGACCGCTTCAGCCAGGGAGTCGTCTACGACCGGCCGGGACAGCTGGGGCTCGACGACCTGCTGCAGCGGCTCTTCGAGTTCGTCTACGACCACGACGCCCGGCACAAGCCGACGCGGGCCGAGCTGCGCCGCCATCTCGCGCCGGTGCGCGCGCTGTTTCTGCTCGACGACCTCGAGCTCGAGCGCGAGGAGCTCGAGGAGCTGCTGTCGATGGCGCCGCGATCGGTCTTCGTCCTCGGCTCGCGCGAGCGCACGCTGTGGAGCGACGGCAGGGCGATCGCCCTCCACGGCCTCGACGAGCGCGCTGCGCTGGCGCTCGTCGAGCGCCACCTCGGGCGATCGCTTCGCAGCGAGGAGCGTGGGGACTTCGCCGCCCTCTGCCGGATGGTCGACGGCCATCCGCTGCAGCTCGTCCAGGCGGTGACCCACATCCGCGAGCGGGGCATCCACCCGCGCGCGGTCGCCGCGCAGTTCGCCACGCTGACGCCCGGCCGCGACGGCGCCCCCGAGATCAGCGAGCGGATCGCCGGCGACCTCGAACCCGAGGAGCAGCGCGTGCTGGCGCTGCTGGCGGCGCTCGACGGGGCGCCGCTGCACACCGACCACGTCGCGGCGCTCACCGGCGAGCCCGAGAGCGGCGTCGTGCTCGCCAAGCTCGAGGCGCGCGGCCTCGCCCGGTCCAACGGCGCCGGCTACTCGGCGGCGCCGCCCTTCGTGCAGCTGCGGTCAAGCGATGCCGGCCGCCGCTGGCGCCGGGAGCTGCTGGCGTACTTCATCGACCATGCCGAGCGCGGCGCCGGTGGACCCGAGTCCCTGCGCGGCGACCTCGAGCCGATCATCGCGACGCTGCGCGCGGGCGTCGCCGACGGCCGTCACGCCGAGGTCCTGCGCCTGGCGCGCGCCGCCGACCCCGGCGCCACGTTCAGCGGCCTGTGGGGAGCCTGGCGATCGATCGACAGGCTCGCCCTCGCCGCCGCGCGCAGCTGCGGGGACGGGGCCGGGGAGGCCTGGGCGCTGCACCAGCTCGGCTCGCGCGCGCTCGTCCTCGGTCGCCATGCCGAGGCCCGCACGTCGTTGCGCGAGGCGCTGCGCCTGCGCAGGCAGCTCGGCGACCGCGCCGGCGCCGCCGTCACGCGCCACAACCTGCGCCGGCTCCCGCGGAGCGCGTGGCTGGGACTCGCGAGCCTCGCGATCCTCGCCTGCCTCGTCACCTTCGCGTTCCTGCCGCCGCTCGCGGGCTCCGCCATCAACTCGCTGAGAGGGCCCGCGGGCCCGGCCGGCCCGGCGGGCGCTCGCGGACCGGCCGGACCGGCCGGTGCGGCCGGGGCGGCCGGGGCGATGGGCCCGATCGGGCTGACGGGGCCGAAGGGAGACCGCGGCCCGCAGGGGCTCGCCGGACCGCGCGGCGCCCGTGGCGCCCGCGGCGCGCCTGGCGCGACCGGCCCGGCCGGCGCCGCGCCCGGCGCGACCGGGGCGCCCGGCGCGACCGGGACGCGCGGCGCGGCCGGGGCGCCCGGCGCGGCCGGGACGCGCGGCGCGACCGGGGCGCCCGGCCCACCCGGGCCGGTCGGTCCGCGCGGTCCCTCCGGCGGCCCGCCCGGGCCGGTCGGTCCCCGCGGTCCGCGCGGCCCCTCCGGCGGCCCGCCCGGGCCGGTCGGTCCCCGCGGTCCGCGCGGCCCCTCCGGCGGCCCGCCCGGGCCGAAGGGCGACCGCGGGCCGAAGGGCGACCCCGGCCGACGCGGCCCGCAGGGACGGTCCGGACGCGACGGGCGCGATGGCCCGCGCGGCCCGCGCGGGCTGCGGGGCCCGCAGGGCCTGATCGGGCCGCAGGGGATCCAGGGCATCCCCGGTCCGATGGGACCCGCGGGGCCGGATGGCCCCAAGGGCGACGCCGGGCCGCAGGGCGACGCCGGGCCGCAGGGGCCGCAGGGGCCCAAGGGCGACCCCGGGCCCAAGGGCGATCCCGGGACGTGCGGCTGCAAGTGGTGACGAGCGCCACGCGCCCCCGCCCGCCAACTAGACTGCCGCCGCCATGGCAGCTCCCCCGAACGCCGAGGCGATCCGCGACGTCAACACGCGCTATCACGACGCCGCGGCCGTGCACTACGACACGAAGTGGGGCGTCGACTACGGCGACGTCGGCCGCCGCCAGGTGCGCGGCAAGCTGCACAAGATGCTCGGCACGCCGCTGCCGCGCTACGGGCGCTCGCTGGAGATCGGCTCGGGGACGGGCTACTTCACGCTGAACATGCTGCAGGACGGGATCGTCCGCGAGGCCGTCGCGACCGACATCTCCGCGGGCATGCTCGACTCGCTGCGAGCCAACGCCCAGCGCATCGGCGTGCAGGTGCAGACCGTCGCCTGCGACGCCGAGCAGCTGCCCTTCGAGGACGACGCGTTCGACCTCGTGCTCGGCCACGCGGTCCTGCACCACATCCCCCACCTCGAGCGCGCGTTCGCGGAGGTTCGCCGCGTCCTGCGCCCTGGCGGCGAGTTCGTCTTCGCCGGCGAGCCGTCGCGCAGCGGAGACCGGATCGCCGCGTACCCCAAGCGCGCGGCCCTGCGCGCGGCGCCGCTGTGGCGCGCGCTCGTGCGCGCGCGGCCGGCCGACGGCTACGACTGCCCCCACGGGCACGGCGCGTGGCCGGCCGACCCCGGCGACCGCGACGGCGAGTCGCTGGAGCCGTTCGTCGACGTGCACGCCTTCGACCCCGACGACCTCGAGGCCTGGGCGCGGGCCGCCGGCCTCGCCGACGTGCGGGTGCGCGGCGAGGAGCTGCTCGCCAACTGGTTCGGCTGGATGAACCGCACGCTCGAGGCGACCGCCCGGCCCGACGACATCCCCTGGCTCTGGCGCCAGTACGCGTTTCGCGGCTACCTCGCGCTGCAGCGCGTCGACGTCGCCCTGCTCGAAGGCCGCCTGCCGGCGAAGGTCTTCTACAACCTCATGATCGCCGGGCGCAAGGCCGGCTGACATGGCGGCCGGCCCGCGGCTCGGGCTCGTCGCGCTCGGCGACAGCATCACCGCCGGCGAGGGGTCGATGGCGCTCGGGATCACGCCGCTGTCCTGGGCGCAGTGGCTCGCCAGGGCGCTCGACCTGCCCTTCACGAACTACGCGGTCAACGGCGCGACGGCCGCCGACGTGCTGGGCGAGCAGCTTGCGCGCGTGCGCCCCGGACACGATCTGGCGGCGCTCTACGCCGGCGTCAACGACGTGCGCTCGCCGGCCTTCGACGTCGCCGCCTACGAGCGCGACCTCGAGCTCGTCGCCGCCGGCCTCGCGCAGCGCGCGGACCGGCTGCTCATGCTCACGCTGCCGCTCGACCTCGGCCGCCCGACCGCGGCGCCGAAGCCCGCGCAGGCGAACCTCGTCGTGCGGCGGATCGCCGAGCGCCACGGCGCGACCGTCGCCGACCTCGCGGACTTCGGCGGCTGGACGCTCGTCCTGCCCGACGTCGTGCACCCGACCGCGCTGGGGCAGCTCGAGATCGCCGACCGCGCGGCGCGCGCGCTCGGCGGCGGCCCGCAGCCCTCGGCGCTCGTCGCCGACCGGCGCGGGCGCCCGCTGCGCTACGCCCCGGCCCATGCCCGCGCGCTGACCCGCGACCTGCTGCGCCGCGCGCGCGAGCGGGTGCGGCCACCACGCTGACGGCCATCCGTAGCATCCCGCCGATGGCGCGCCTTCGACGCACGAACCGGCGCGGCGTGCGCACCGGGCGCGGCGTGCGCCTCGGGCAGCACGTGCAGCTGCAGGTGCACGGCTCGGGCGTGCTCGTCCTCGGCGACGGCTGCGCCATCGCGCAGCGCACGCGGATCGTCGTGCAGGGCGGCCGCGTCGAGATCGGAGCCGGCGCGACGCTCGGCGAGCGCTGCACGATCGTCTGCCACGAGCGCGTCACGATCGGCGGCGCCGCGCGCCTGCACGACGGCGTCGTGCTCGTCGACTTCGACCACGTCGTCGACGACGTCGAGCTGCCGATCCGCGTCCAGCCGCTCGTCGCGTCGCCGATCACGATCGGGACGGGCGCGCGGCTCGGCCTCGGCGCGGCCGTGCTGCGCGGCGTCACGGTCGGGGCGGGCGCGACGGTCGGGCCCAGGGCGGTCGTCACGCGCGACGTCGCCGCGGGGGCGACCGTCGCCGGCGTGCCCGCGCGACCGGTCGGGCAACTCGATGGCTGAGCGGCGAGCCTCCCGGGCCGCGTAGGCGACGCCGGATGGACGCCGCGACCGCCGCTCTGCTCGCCGGCGCGGGCCTCGCTGCCGGCGCCGTCAACGCGGTCGCCGGCGGCGGCTCGCTCATCTCGTTTCCGGCGCTGCTGGCCGCCGGCTACCCGAGCGTCACGGCGAACGTGACGAACGCCGTTGCCGTGCTGCCGGGCTACGTCGGCGGCTCGCTGGCCTACCGGCGCGAGCTCGGCGGACAGGGCGCGCGGATCCGGGCGTTCGCCCTGACGAGCGCGCTGGGCGCGGCCGCGGGCGCGGCGCTGCTGCTCGTCAGCCCGGCGGGCGTCTTCGAGGCGGTCGTGCCGTGGCTCATCCTCGCGGCCTGCGCCTTGCTCGCCGTCCAGCCGCGCGTCGGCGCCGCGGTCGCGCGCGGCGGGCGCGCCGGCTCGCCGGCGGCGCCGCACGCGGCGCTCCTCGCGGCGACCGTCTACGGCGGCTACTTCGGCGCCGGGCTCGGGATCATCCTGCTGGCGATCCTCGGCGTCTTGGTGGCCGACGACCTGCAGCGCGTCAACGCCCTCAAGGGCCTGCTGTCGCTGCTCGTCGCGATCGTCGCGGCGGCCGGCTTCGCGCTGTTCGGCCCGATCGCCTGGGACGCGGCGGCGATCGTCGGCGCGGCCTCGCTGGCCGGCGGCGCGCTCGGCGTCGGCGCCGCCCGGCGCCTGCCCGCCGCCGTCCTGCGCGGCGCCGTCGTCGCCTACGGCGTCGCCGTCGCGATCGTCCTGCTCGTCTGACGGACGCGGCTCGGACCGCCACCGGCTCGGCTCGACCGGGAGAAGAACGGCAAGCCCGCGATCGCGGGGTCCTCGCGCGCGTACAGCGGCGGGTACAGCAGCCCGAGCAGGGGCAGCCCCAGCAGCGCGTACCACCAGCGGCTCGCTCGCCCCCGCATCTCGGGCGTCCCCCGCCCGCCGCGCGCGGCCCGAACGCGAGCGTCGCCGCGTCATCTGCCTCCGTGGCCGGCCGGCTGCACCCGCGGGCGCCCGAAACGGGTACAAACCAACGATCGACTCCCTGCGCGGACACCTGCTCATCGCGGGCGCGACGCTGCCCGACCCGAACTTCGCGCGAACCGTCGTGCTCGTCTGCGAGCACAGTGCGGAGGGCGCGCTCGGGCTCGTGCTCAACCGCCCCGGCGAGTTCGTCGTGGGCGAGTCGGCGCCCGAGCTCGTCGAGCTCACCGGCGAGGACGTCGTCATCGACTCCGGCGGACCGGTCCAGCCCGACGCGCTGCTCGTGCTCGCCGAGTTCGACGATCCGTCGCTGGCCGGCATCACCGTCCTGGAGAACGTCGGGCTCGTCGGCGACGGCAACGAGATCGAGGACCTCGCCCGCGTGACGCGCCGCGTGCGGATCTTCGCCGGCTACGCGGGCTGGGGTCCGGGCCAGCTCGACGACGAGCTGCAGCGCGACGACTGGTTCGTCGCGCCGGCGGGCGTCGACGACATCTTCAACCCCGACGCCGACGAGCTCTGGGGGCGCGTGCTCGCGCGCAAGGGCGGGCACTTCGCGCTCGTCGCGCGGATGCCGATCGACCCCAGCGTGAACTGACGCCGGGCCCCGCGCGGACCGCGGGTTGTCCTAGGCTGGCGGGCGTGGGTGTCACCGACGACCTCGTGGCCAACAACGCGCGCTTCGCGGCGTCGCTGCCGGACCTGCACCTCGACGTCCGCCCGCGCCGCCGGCTCGTCATCGTGACCTGCATGGACTCGCGCCTGGACGTCTTCGCGGCGCTCGGGCTCGGCGAGGGGGAGGCGCACATCCTGCGCAACGCCGGCGGCGTCATCACCGACGACGTCATCCGCTCCATCGCCGTCTCGCAGCGGCGCCTGGGCACGCGCGAGGTCATGCTCATCCATCACACCGACTGCGGCATGCAGACGATCACCGACGACGGCTTCCGGGCCGAGCTGCAGGAGGCGACCGGCCTCGCGCCGGCGTTCGCGATCGAGTCGTTCACCGACCTCGACGCCGACGTGCGGCAGTCGATCCTGCGCGTGCGGCGCTCGCCGTTTCTGCTGCACCGCGACCGCGTCCGCGGCTTCGTCTACGACGTCGACACGCACCTGTTGCGCGAGGTCCAGGCGCCGGCCGAGGGGTAGCCGGCGCGTGGCGATCCGGCGCCGCGCGAGTCCAGGCGTCGTCCGGCGGCTCGGCCGGCGCGCGCGCCCCGCGCCGCGCCGCATCCCCGCGCGCCACCAGCCCGTAGAGTCGCGCCATGGCCGAGACGACGAAGTTCCTTCTCTGCGAGGACGCGATCCCGACCCACTGGGTGAACCTCCTCCCCGACCTCCCCGGCGAGCCGCTGCCGCCCCTGAACCCGCAGACGATGGCGCCCGCCGGACCGCCCGACCTGACGCCGATCTTCCCCATGGAGCTCATCGGCCAGGAGGTCTCGGGCGACCACGACATCGAGATCCCCGAGGAGGTGCGCGACGTCTACCGGCTGTGGCGCCCGACGCCGCTGTACCGCGCGCGGCGCCTGGAGGCGGCGCTCGGCACGCCCGCCCACATCTACTACAAGTACGAGGGCGGCTCGCCGGCCGGCTCGCACAAGCCCAACACCGCCGTGCCGCAGGCGTACGCCAACGCCCGGGCCGGCATCCGGAAGCTCACGACGGAGACCGGCGCCGGCCAGTGGGGCTCGTCGCTGGCCTTCGCCTGCTCGCTGTTCGGCCTGGAGTGCGAGGTCTTCATGGTCGGCTCGAGCTATGACCAGAAGCCCTACCGCCGCTCGATGATCCAGACCTGGGGCGCGACCGTGCACCGCTCGCCGTCGAGCCTCACCGCATCGGGCCGCGCGAGCGCCGAGCACCCGACCGGCTCGCTGGGCATCGCGATCTCCGAGGCGGTCGAGGTCGCCGCCCAGGACGACACCTGCAACTACGCGCTGGGCTCGGTGCTCAACCACGTCCTGCTGCACCAGACGATCATCGGCCAGGAGGCGATCGCCCAGATGGAGATGGCGGGCGAGGAGCCCGACGTCATCATCGGCTGCGTCGGCGGGGGGTCGAACTTCGGCGGCCTGACGTTCCCCTGGATGCGGCGCAAGATGCGCTCCGGCCACGGCCCGCGCTTCGTCGCCGCCGAGCCGGCGGCATGCCCCACGCTGACGAAGGGCGTCTACGCCTACGACTACGGCGACACCGCCGGCCTGACGCCGCTCATGCCGATGTACACGCTCGGCCACGGCTTCGTCCCGCCGCCGGTGCACGCCGGCGGGCTGCGCTACCACGGCGACGCGCCGATGGTCTGCGCGCTGCTGAAGGCGGGGATGCTCGAGGCGCGCGCGTTCCGTCAGAACGAGACGTTCGAGGCGGCGCTGCAGTTCGCGCGCACGGAGGGGATCATCCCGGCGCCCGAGCCCGCCCACGCGATCCGCGCGGCGATCGACGAGGCGCTGGCGGCGAAGGAGGCCGGCGAGGAGCGCGTCATCCTCTTCGGGCTCTGCGGCCACGGCAACTTCGACCTCGCCGCCTACGACGCCTACCTCGCGGGCACGCTCGAGGATCCCGAGTTCTCGCAGGAGGACCTCGACGCCGCGCTGGCCGCGCTGCCCGAGGGCGCCCCGTCGGTCGCCTGAGCGCGGCTGGCGCAGCCGTGGCGATTACCGTCCCAGGCGGGGACGGTATTCGCCACAGCTCGCTCGGGCGGCACGGCGGCGCTCGCGCGGCGCCTACGCCGCGGCGCGCTGCGGGCCCGCCGCGCCCCAGCGCGGCAGCGGCTGCCTGCCCCACTCGGCCTCGCGCGCGTAGCGCAGCAACGAGGGGAAGTAGTCCTCCCAGGCCGGGGGCGTCGCGCCGAGCAGGTTGCGGGCACGTCGCGCGTCGAACGTGCAGCGCACGCGGAAGTACGGCAGCAGGGCGCCCGCGCGCTGCTCGGCGCGCGCGTCCTCGCCGGGCGCGACGAAGCGCGGCGCCTCGGTCCCGAACGCGGCGGCCGCCATCGTCGCCAGCTGCTCGTTCGTCGGCGACCGGTCGCCGGAGACGACGTGGAACGCGCCGCGCCGCACCGGTCCGCCCAGCAGCCCGAGCAGCGCGTCGGCGACGGTGTCGACCGGGACGATGTCGACCTGTGCGCCGGGGTCGGCCGGCACGGTGGGAAAGAGCCCGCGCGCGAACGCCTGCAGCGGCCAGTAGATGACGTTGAAGGCCTGCGTCCAGCCGGTCGCGCTGTCGCCGACGATGATGCTCGGCCGCACGATCGAGGCGGGCAGCCCGCTGCCGCGCACGATCTCCTCGGCCTCGAGCTTCGTGCGCTCGTACGTGTTGCGAAAGCCCTGGCCGACGTCGGCGTCGTGCTCGCTGACGACCCCCGTCCTCTCGCCGGCGACGTAGGCCGTCGAGACGTGCACGAAGCGCTCGAGCGCGCCCTGCTCGCGGGCCTGCAGCGCGAGCTCGACGATCTCGCGGGTCCCGTCGACGTTGACGCGCCGCGCCTCCTCGATCGGCAGCGTGAAGCTGATCGACGCGGCGCAGTGCACCACCGCCGAGATCGAGCCGGCGATCCGCGCGCGCGCCATCGGCGACAGGCCGAGCCCGGGCGACTCGAGGTCGGCCGCGAGCGCCCGCACGCGGCCGCGCGGCGGGCGCCGCCCCGGCGCCATGAGCGTCGTGAGCATGGCGTCGACGCGCGCCTGCGCGGCGCCGTCGTCGCCGGCGCGCACGAGCGCGACGACGTCGCGGTCGGTCTCGTCGAGCACCCTGGCGAGCAGCTCCATCCCGACGAAGCCCGTCGCCCCGGTCAACAGCAGCGGGCCGGTCATGCGGCCTGCAGGCACAGCGTCGCGTTGTGGCCGCCGAAGCCGAACGAGTTCGACAGCGCGATCGGCCGCCGGCCGCCGCCGATCCGCAGCGCCCGCGCGGTGCCGGGCACGTAGTCGAGGTCGAGGCCCTCGTCGGCCTCCTCCCATCCGATCGTCGGCGGCGCGACGCGGTCGCGCAGGGCCAGCACGGTGGCGACGGCCTCGACCGCGCCGGCGGCGCCGAGCAGATGGCCGATCGCCGACTTCGTCGACGAGATCGGGATCTCACCGGCGCGCTCGCCGAAGACGGCCTTCAGCGCGCGCGTCTCGGCGCGGTCGTTGAGCTGCGTCGACGTGCCGTGGGCGTTGACGTAGTCGACGAGCCCGGCGTCGACGCCCGCGTCGCGCATCGCGATCTGCATCGCGCGCGCCCCGCCGCGGCCCTCGGCGTGCGGCGCGGTGATGTGGTGCGCGTCGCCGGTCGAGCCGTAGCCGCGCATCGTCCCGAGGATCCGCGCGCCGCGCGCTCGCGCGGCGTCGCCGGCCTCGAGCACGAGCACGCCGGCGCCCTCGCCCATGACGAAGCCGTCGCGGCGCGCGTCGAACGGGCGCGAGACGCCGCTCGGCGAGATCGCGCCCATCCGCTCAAAGCAGGCGCGCGACAGCGGGGTCAGCGGCGCCTCGGCGCCGCCGGTGACGATCGCCTCGGCCTCGCCGTGCTGGATCATCCGCAGCGCGGTGCCGATCGCGTGGTTGCCCGCCGCGCACGCCGAGACGACGCTGAAGACGGGGCCGCGCAGGCCGTGGCGCAGCGACAGCGCGGCCGAGCCGGCGTTGCTCATCATGAGCGGGATCGCCAGCGGCGAGACGGAGCCCGGGCCCTCGTCGCGCAGGTGGTCGTGGTTGCCCTCGATCGTCGAGATGCCGCCGATCCCGGTGCCGAGCACGCAGCCGATGAGCTCGGGGTCGTAGGGCAGCTCGCCCTCCCACCCGGCGTCGGCCAGCGCTTCGCCGCCGGCCGCGATCGCAAGCTGCGTCGAGCGGTCCGCCCGGCGCGCCTGCTTGGCCGACATGTGGTCGGTCGCGCTGAACTCGGCGCACGGCGCCTCGCCGTCGCGGACGGCGCTCACGCCGGCCGTCCAGCGCTCGTGCAGCGTCCGGGCGCCGACGCCCAGCGGCGTCACCGCCCCGACTCCGGTGATGACGACGTCGCGCAAGGTCACCCCTCGACGCGCCCCACGATGAGGTCGATGACGTCGCCGACGGTCTTGATCGACTTGAAGTCGGCGCCGTCGAGGTCGATGTCGTACGCCTCCTCGACGACCTGCGTCAGCTCGACGAGGTCCAGCGAGTCGACGTCGATGTCGTCGAGCGTGGCCTCACGGGTGACGGCGTCGGGCTCGGCCCCGAACGAGACGAGGTTCTCGATGACGGTGGTTTCGATGTCCTGTGGTGTGGTGGTCGTAGCCATGCATGCAGGCTCCCGTGGCGCGGCCGGGCGGCCAACGACTTCCCCCCACGAGAGGCACCGCTACCCCCCGACCGGGGGGTCCGGGCGCGGCGGGCACCGGGTTGACGTTCGATCCGCCGGGGTACAGATCGACCGGGTGGCGCATCGAGAAACCGACTTCCTGGACGAGCGTCCATACGTCCGGCCGGCCCGCGCGCGCAAGGTGGATCGCATGCGCGCACCGCGATCGGTCAAGGCACCCGCCGTCATGGCCGTGGCGGCGCGCTTCGGACGCGACGTCGAGGTCTGCATCGACCAGATCGCGGCGATCATCCGCGACGCGCGCCAACGGGGCGCCGCGCTCGTCGTCCTGCCCGAGTCGGCGCTCGGCGGGTATCTCTACGAGCCGCCGATTCCGGGCATGCCGCTGCCCTGCGCGCCGCCGCCCGCGCTGCGGCGCGACGGCGCGGAGATCGCCCGCGTCTCCCGGCTCGCCGGGGAGATCGTCGTGTGCGTGGGCTACACTGAGCGGGCTCCGGACGGGCCGTACTCCAGTGCGGTGTGTGTCAACGGCGACGGGATCCTCGGTCATCACCGCAAGGTCCACGTGCCGGCCGGCGAGCGTTCCGCCTTCTCCGCGGGCGCCGGGTTTGCCGCGTTCGACACCCCGATCGGGCGCATCGGAATGCTCATCTGCTACGACAAGACGTTCCCCGAGGCGGCCCGTCAGCTCGCGCTCGACGGCGCCGGCCTGATCGCCTCGCTCTCCGCCTGGCCGGTCTGCCGCGTCGATCCGGCCGCCTGGATGCGCCGCGACCTCCAGGTGCGCCACTTCAACCTGCTCGACCAGGCCCGCGCGCTCGAGAACCAGGTCGTCTGGGTCTCCTCCAACCAGGTCGGCCGCTTCGGACGGCTGCGCTTCGCCGGCCAGGCGAAGGTCGTCGACCCCCGGGGCCGGGTGCTCGCCCGGACCGGCACGCGCGCCGGCACCGCGATGGCCCGCGTCGACGCGCCCGGCGTCGTCGCCGCGGCGCGCGGGCGCCTGTCCTACCTCGACGACCGCCGGCCCCACGCCTACGTCCCCGCCGAAGCGGTGGGTGCCTAGCGATGTGCGGGATCGCCGCCGCGTACGGCGCGTCCGCGGGCGCCGACACCGAGCGGATGCTCGACCGCCTCGTGCACCGCGGGCCCGACGACGCGGGCGAGGTGAGCATCGACGGCGCCTGGCTGGGCCACCGCCGCCTCTCGATCGTCGACGTCGACGGCGGCCGCCAGCCGTTCGTCAACGCCGACGGCGACGTCTGGCTCGTCGGCAACGGCGAGGTCTACAACCACGAGCAGGTCCGCGCGACGCTCGCGCCCGCCCCGTTCTCGACGCGCTCGGACAACGAGGTCGCGCTGCACCTGCTCGACGAGCGCGGCCCGGCCGCGCTGTGCGAGCTCGAGGGCATGTTCGCCTTCCTCGTCGCCGGCGACGACGGGCGCTTCATCGCCGCGCGCGACGCCGTCGGCATCAAGCCGCTGTACTGGGCGCGGCGCGACGGGCTCGTGCGCTTCGCGTCGGAGATGGCGGCGTTCGAGGCGGACTGGATGCCGTACGTCGAGGCCTTCGCGCCCGGCTGCCACTGGACCCCGGAGGGCGGCATGGAGCGCTTCGCCAGCGCCGTGCCGCGGACCGGCGAGGGCGCCCCGGCGGCGCGCGCGGTCTACAGCGACGCTCCCGAGCCCTCCGACGAGGCGCTCGCCCAGACGCGCCGCATCCTCGTCGGATCGGTCCGGCGCCAGATGATGGGCGACGTCCCCGTCGGCGTCTTCCTGTCGGGCGGGCTGGACTCCGCGATCGTCGCGGCGATCGCGGCACGGCACGCCGCGCAGCGCGGCGAGCGCCTGAAGACCTTCGCCGTCGGCACGCGCGACAGCGCCGACCTGCTCGCCGCCCGCGTCGTCGCGCGCCACCTCGACAGCGAGCATCACGAGCGCGTCTACAGCGCCCGCGAGGCGATCCGCGCCCTGCCCGACGTCGTGCGCTCGATCGAGCACTTCGACCCGCGGCTCGTGCGCAGCGCGGTGCCCAACTACCTGCTCGCCGAGATGACGGCCCAGCACGTCAAGGTCGTCCTGACCGGCGAGGGCGCCGACGAGCTCTTCGCCGGCTATGAGTACCTGCGCGACTTCGCCGACCCGGACGCGCTGCAGGAGGAGCTCATGCGCACCGTCCACGGGCTGCACAACCTCAACCTGCAGCGCTGCGACCGCGTCACGATGGCCCACGGCCTCGAGGCGCGCGTGCCGTTCCTGGACCGCCAGGTGATCGCGTTCGCGTTCGGCCTGCCGATGGCCTGGAAGCTCTCGGCGCCGGGCGAGCTCGAGAAGCGGATGCTGCGCCGCGCGTTCACCGGCTGGCTTCCGCACGAGATCCTCTGGCGCGAGAAGGCCGAGTTCGGCGACGGCAGCGGCGCCGCCGACGCGCTCACGACCACGATCGAGGACGGCGTCAGCGACGCGGACTTCCGCCGTCGCCGCGACGCGATCGACCCGCCGCTGCGCACGCTCGAGGAGTTCGCCTACCACCGCATCTTCGCCGAGCACCTGCCCGGCGTGCGGCCCGAGCTCACGCTCGGGCGCTTCGCCACCGCGTAGCGCCCCGCCGCGGCCGGGCCGCGCCGATCAGCCGGGGGCCCGCGGCCCGATCAGGATCCGGCCGCGCGCGCCCAGTCCAGCGGGACGTCGGCGTGCTTCTCGGCGACGATCGCGTCGTACTCGAGCGGCTCGCCGGCCACCGAGATGCGGTGCGTGTAGCGCGTGCGGGCCCGCTCCCTCAGGACGCCGTCGCGGAACATCCGCGCGATGAGCCCGCCGAAGCCCTTCGTGTCGTCGACGAAGCGATCGCGGATGTTGAAGGCCACCCAGCCGGGCGAGCCGACGAGGTTGAACGCCTCGGCGAAGGCCAGCGGCGGGATGTCGCCGAACCCGAGCGCTGCGACGCAGGTCATGACGTCGAAGTCATGGCGCATGAGATCGCGCCGGTCCTCGGGCCGAAGATCGGTCATGTCGAGCGCGTAGTAGCGCTCGTAGAGCCCGGGCCGGTCGCGCTCTGCGGCCATCGCGGCCTCGGGCAGCAGGTCGACGCCGACGATCTCGCCGACGGCGAGCTCCTGCAGCAGCTCGCCGACCATGCCGTTGCCGGCGCCGAAGTCCAGCGCGGTCAGCTTCTCGGGGTGCGCGCCGGCCGTGCGCAGCTGCTCTCCGAGCAGCCCCGTGACGACGCGGGGCGATTCGCATTCCAGTTGCTCGGCGAACAGCCGCTCGTAGAGGCCCGGCACCTTGTAGATCTCCGCGTAATCGTGAAAGCGGATGCGACGGCGCATGCCGTCGATCTCGATCTCGCACCATTCCTCATGCTGATCGAGCTCGCCCAAGACCTTCTTGGGCGGCAGATACAGCGCGTAGTCCACATTGTCGAGCGTCGCCATGCGACTCCTCTTGTCGGATTAGCGTGGGATAAATGCGTCCGCGTGGGCGCTACCCGTCAGGGAGGTCTCCAAACGAGAACTGGTGGTAGACATGCGGGCCACGGGACCCGGCACATCGTCGGAGGCGATCAGCTCAAGAGCCCAAGGCGCTGAGCACGTTGGACAGCCTCCGCGCGGTTGCGAGCGTCGAGTTTACGATATAGGGCGCTCGTGTGTTCCTTGACGGTGTGCGGCGAGAGGTGCAGCGCACCGGCGATCTCGCGGTTCGTCGCGCCCTCGGCGATGCGCTCGAGGACCTCGCGCTCGCGGCTGGAGAGCGTCAGCGCGCCCCCCGGCGGGGCCGGTCCCGGCTCGAAGAGCGACATGCCCAGCGCGACCATGCGCACCGCCCGCGCGACATCCGCGGCGGGCCAGTCCTTGGGCACGAACCCGCTCGCCCCGCACGCGCGCGCCGTCGCCGGCGAGATCCGCCCGGCGCCGGAGATGAGCAGGACGCGCAGCTCGGGATGCTCGGTCAGCAGGCGCTCGCAGACCTCCGGGCCGGACTCGCCGCCGAGGAACAGGTCGACGAGCGCGACGTCGGGCCGGTGCTCGCGCGTGAGCGCCACGGCCTCGTCGCCGCTGCGCGCCGACAGGCAGCGCTCGACCCATTCGAGCTCGCCGAGCATGAGCCGAAAGCCCCAGTGCACGACGTCGTGGTCGTCGACGACGAGGACGCACAGCCGATCGGCGTCGCCGTCCTTCACGTGATGGCGCCGTTGTCCGGCAGCGGGACGACGAGGCGCACGACCCACGTTCCCGGCGAGCGCTCGCCGAACTCGACGAGCCCGCCCGCCTGCAGCGCCTCCAGCGCGGCGAGCCGCAGGCCCACACCGGTCGAACCGCTGCGATCGGCCGGGACGCCGTCGTTCTCGATCTCCAGCACGAGCGTCCCCTCGTTGGTATGGGTGCGCACGACGAGGCAGCGCGCCGCGGCGTGCTTGCGGGCGTTGCGCACCGCCTCGGTCAGCACGGACTGCGCGAGCGCCTCGAGCTGCTCGGGGACGTCGACGACGGGGCCCTCGACGACGAGCCCGAGGTCGCCGTGCTCGCAGCGCAGCCTGTCGAGCTCCTGGCGCAGCGTCGTGCCGGTCGGCGCCGAGGAGCGTCCGAGCGGGCGCTGCAGCGCGGAGCGCAGCTCGCCGAGCGCGGCCCCCACCTCCATCGCGCAGCGGGCGCGCGCCTCGGGCGTGAGCGGCTGCTCGGACGACAGCACGAGCGAGACCCCGAAGAGCCGCTGCACGACGCCCTCGTGGATCAGGCGCGCGAAGTTGATGCGCTCCTCGAGCTCGCGCGCCCGCTCGCCGTGCGTCGTCGCGATCCGCGACGACGATGCGAGCGCGAGCGTCTTGCCGAGCATCCACAGCAGATCGCGCCGGTGCTCGTCGATCGGTGCCGCGCCCTCCTCGGGCTCGGCGAGGATGACGCCGATCCAGCGGCCGGCGGCGACGATCGGGACGTAGACGAGCGGGTGTTCGCCGACGAGCTCGGCGAAGTCCTCGGAGATCTCGTGGCCGTCGGCGCCGAGCACCTCGATGACGCGGTCCTCGCTCAGCGCCTGGCGCGCGACGGGCGCCGACTCGACGGTGATCTCGCCGCTCGTGAAGCGATCGAGGCTCATCCCGTGAGCCCCGGCGGCGTGCACCCGGCGCCGCGCGTCGTCGTAGCGGAAGATGACCGCGCGCCGCATGTGTCCCTGACGGCACACCGCCTCGGCGAGGCGGGAGTAGAACTCACCCGAGGCGTGGTCGGCGTCGACCTGCGCGAGCACGTCGTTGAGCAGCTCCAGCGCGGCGAGCGAGTTGACGGGGGCGGTCGGGGACATCTGAGAATCGTGGCAGGCGCGCAGGCCGCGCCGTCGGCGCCCGTCGTCTAGGGAGCCGAGGTGCCCGACAGCGGCGTGATGCCGGCCGGCAGCTTGGCGACGGCGTCGCGCAGGTGCTGCAGGCGCCGGCGCGTCACCCCGACGTCGGTTCCGGTGAAGAACATGCCGAGGTTGGTGCTGGGGACATAGACGCAGTACAGCGCGGGCTCGCCCGGGTTGCGGCAGGTGAGCTCCGACGGCGTGCTGCCCCTGCGGTTGACGATCTGGCCGACCGGCCTCACCGCGCCGCTCTTCGGACACGCGACGACGAGCGTGCCCGCACCGTCGTAGGACGCCGACGAGGGCTTGTCGGCGGTGAACGTCTTGGCGAACCGGCAGCCCGGCTCCTTCGGGAGCTGCTTGCCCAGCAGCGACGTCAGCACGACGTACCTGCCCGACGCCGCCGCGCTCCCCGCCGAGCCCGGCCCGGTCGACGGCTCGCCGCCGGGCGACGGCGCCGTCGTCGTCGCGCTGCCCAGCGGCTCGACGCCGTCGGCGCCGCCGCAGCCGGCGAGCAGCCCGGCGGCCGCGATGAGGAGGATCGCAAGGCGCATGCGGTCCGACAGACTGCCAGAGTCGCCGCCGCGAGGGGTCACATGGCCGCCCGGGCCGACGTGCCGTGCCCGCCACCGGGGGCGCCGCTCAGCCGTCGGACCGGCGACCGCTGAGAAGCCCGAGATTCGACACGACGAAGGGGACGACGAAGTTCAGCGCGCACTTGACCGCAGTCGTCGTCGTCGCGTCGCCGCCGACGATGACGTCGGACTGGTTGATCGCCGTCAGGACGACGCCGACGACGAGCGCGATCCGCAGCGTGCGGCGCAGATGGCGCCGGCGCCCGCAGTAGCGCAGCGCGTCGGCGAGCGGCCCGCGGGGCCCGGCGGCGGCGGCGGCCGGCGGAGCGTCGAGGTCGTGGCTGGGGTCGGGCGGGCGCATGTGCGCCTGCATCCTGACCGACGCGGCCCGCCGCGCGCCACCCCGCGCGAACCGCGAACCGCGGATCGCGGGCGCGGTTCTCGCTCCCGCCGTCGCGCGGACTGCGAAGATCGGCAAACGAGCACTGTTCGGCGACGAGAGGACGCGAGATGACGAGAACGAGCGCGACGGCCATCGTGACGCTGGCACTGGCAGCCGCGGGGGTCGGGGCCTGCGGATCCGACGACGCCGAGCAGTCCGCCCCGCCGCCGCCGCCGGCACAGCAGACGACGACCGGCGGCGGGACCGGCGCGACGTCGGCGCAGGTCGTCCCGGTCGCCGCGGACCCGGACGGCAAGCTCGCCTTCGTGCAGTCGGCGCTGCAGGCCGAGGCCGGCGGCGTGACGTTCGACTTCGCCAACGAGTCGCCCGTGCCGCACGACTTCAACATCGAGCAGGACGGCAAGAAGATCGCCGGTACGGAGGTGATCAGCAACGGATCCGAATCCGTGACGACCGACCTCGCGCCCGGGACCTACCAGTTCTACTGCTCCGTGGGCGGGCACCGCCAGGCGGGCATGGAGGGCACGCTGACCGTCAAGTAGGACCTACGTCCTGACGCGGCGGGCCAGCCAGCGCGGCAGCGCGCGCCGCCGGCCCCCGCACCGGGCGGCGCCGATCTGCTCGACGCGGAGGCGAAGCAGCTGCACGGCGGCGGCCGAGGGCCGGAACGGGTCGGCGACGACGCGGCCGTCGCCGACGGCCAGCGCGGCCCAGATCGCGTTGTCGACGACCGCGACGAGCAGCTCGCCCTCGAGCGGTGCCGCCGAGTCGATCTCGGCGAGCTCGCGCAGCGCCGCCGCGTCGCTCTCGCGGGCAGCGCGGATCGAGACTCCCGCGTCCTGCACGAGGCTCTCGCGCGAGCTCGTGCCCAGCGAGACGATGTCAATCAATGGCTCGATGTGATGCAACATGTGTGATCGTGTTCCCCCGTTGTGCGTGACCTGGGACTACTGTACGATGCCTTTCGCCCATGTCAATGTCACACAAGCTTGGAATGATTGACATCGATCGAGCCGGAGAGGTGTCCATCACCCAGCAGCTCGTCTCCCACGTCGCGGGCTTGATCGACGCCGGCGAGCTCGCTCCCGGCGAGCGCCTGCCCGCGACGCGCGCGCTCGCCGCGAGCGCCGCGATCAACCACCTGACCGCGGTCCGCGTCTACCGGCGCCTCGCCGAGCTCGGCTACGTGACGGCCGCCGTCGGCCGGGGCACGTTCGTCCGTCAGCACGTGCCGCAGCCCGCGGCGGCCGACGACGAGGACGACGCGCACGACTGGCAGCTCGGCATGCTCGCGACACGACCGCTCTCCTACGCCGACGAGATGCTGCGCGACTCGCTGCACGCGCCCCTCGTGGGCAACGCGATCCCGCTCGGCTCGGGCTTTCCGGACCCCGCGCTGTGCCCCTCCTCGGAGCTCGCCGAGCTGGCGGCGCAGCTCGCGCGCGACGAGCCCGGCGCCGTGACGGACTACCTGCCCGTCGAGGGGCTGCCCGAGCTTCGCACCCGCCTTGCCGAGCTCGGGCTCCAGTCCGGCTACGCGACGAGCCCCGACGAGATCCTCGTGACGACCGGCGCGCGCCAGGCGATCGACCTCGTCGCGCGCGCCCTCCTGGAGCCGGGCGACGTCGCGGTCGTGGAGTCGCCGACCTTCGCCGGCATCCTCGCATCGCTGCAGGCCACCGGCGCGCGCGTGCTGCCGCTGCCGGTGGACGCCGACGGCGCCGACATCGATGCGCTCGAGCGGATCGTCGCGCGCCACGAGATCAAGCTCGTGGCGCTGCAGGAGCGCTGCCAGAACCCGACGGGGGCGAACCTGTCGCCGCAGCGCCGCGCGCGGCTCGTCGAGCTCGCGCGCTCCCGCGGCTTCTTCGTGCTCGACGACGGCATCTATGCCTCGACGGGCTTCGACGCCGCTCCCGCGCGCCGCCTGCGCGAGCAGGCGCCCTCACACGTCATCTACGTCGACTCGCTCTCCAAGACCGTCGGGGGCGGCCTGCGGATCGGCTGGCTCGCGGCCGCGGGCCCGGTGCTGGACCGGCTCGTGCAGCTGAAGATCGACAGCGACATCCACACCGCCGCGCTGCCCCAGTACCTCGCGGCCCGCTATCTGCGGGGCGACCGCCACGACCGCCTGCTCGCCCGCGCGCTGCCGGTCTACCGCAGCCGCCGCGACGCGCTGCTCGCGGCGCTGCAGCGCCATCTCGCGCACGAGGCCACGTGGACCGCGCCCGAGGGCGGACACCACGTCTGGGTGACGCTGCGCGCGCCCGTCGACGAGCGCGCGCTGTACGTCGAGGCGCTGCGCGCGGGCACGACCTTCCTGCCCGGTGGGGCGGTCATGGTCGAGAAGCCGGCGCGCGCGAGCATGCGGCTGTCCTTCGGGTTCGTCGAGCCCGCGCTGCTCGACGAGGGCGTGCGGCGCCTGGCGGTCGCGCTGCGCGAGGTCCGCCGCCGCGGCGCCACGCGCGCGCTCTCGACCGGCGCGATGTCCTAGCGGTCCCGCGACGCCGCGGCGCCACGCGCGCGCTCGCGCGCGCTCGCGCTCGCCATGGCGCGCCTACGCGGCGCCGCGGCCGCGTAGGGTGCGCCGGTGCGCCGCCCCGATGCCCGCCAGCTGACGCAGCGCACGATCGTCACGACGCGCCGCGCGATCGTCGAGTTCGTCGAGGACCGCGGCCACCGCTCGGCCGCGCAGATCAGCTTCTTCGCCGTGCTGTCGTTCATCCCGCTCGTGCTGCTGCTGGCGGCCGCGTTCGGGCTCGTCTTCGACGACGCCGACGTGCGCAGCCGGATCATCCGCACCGTGTTCGACAGCGTGCCGCTGGCCAACGGCGGCGACCGCCCGCAGCTGGAGCGCGCCGTCGGCGACGCGCTGGACCGCGCCGGCAGCCTCGGGCTCCTCACGACGCTGCTGCTGATCGCGGCCGCCAGCGGCGTCATGGGCGCGCTGCGCCATTCGATCAACGAGGCATGGGACATCGAGGAGCGCCCCCCGCTGTGGCGGCGCAAGGCGCTCGACGTCGCCCTCGTGCTCGGCGGCACGTCGATCCTCGCGCTCAGCGTCTCGCTGTCGGCCACCCACAGGCTGGCCGACATCCTCGACGACGAGGCCGGTGGAGGCTGGCTGCTGGCCGCCGTGCTCGACGGGGCGGGCGAGCTGCTGCCGCTCGCGTTCACAGCGCTGGGAATGCTGTTTCTCTACCGCGTCCTGCCGATGCACCGCGACCCGCTGCGCGACGTCTGGCCCGGCGCGCTCGTCGCGACGGCCGGCCTCGCGCTCGTCAAGGCCGCGCTGGAGCTGTACTTCGACCAGCTGGCGGACTTCGGCGCGATCTACGGCTCGCTCGGCGCGGCGATGGCGCTGCTCATCTTCGTCTACGCGGCCTCCAACGTCGTCGTCTTCGGCGCGGAGTTCGCTTCGGAATGGGCCCGGGCCCGCGATCTGGACACACGGTCCAGCCCGCCGGGCTGATCTTCGTACGCGCGGGCCATAGACGCGGTCCGATCTTTGGCCTAGCGGACAAAGACCCGGGTGCCCCGCGCGCAGGAGCCTGCACGAGGCAGTCGCCCAGGCGTCCACACACGAGGAGAGGTCGAGCAGATGAAGCTCGTGATCGGCATCGTCCGCCCGAACAAGGCCAACGACGTCCTGGAGGCGCTGTTTCGCGCCGACGTCCGCGGCTACTCGCTGAGCCGCGTCCAGGGTCACGGCGGCGAGCTGGAGCGCGTCGAGACCTATCGCGGGACGACCGTGAAGATGGGGCTGTCGGAGAAGGTCCGCTTCGAGATCGCCGTCTCCGACGAGTTCGTCGAGCCGACGATCGAGGCGCTCTGCGAGGGCGGGCAGACCGGCGAGGTCGGCGACGGCAAGATCTTCGTCGTCCCGCTCGAGCGCGTCGTGCGGATCCGCACCGGTGAGACCGACCACGGCGCAGTGACCCCGGTGAAGTGATGACGGTCCTCCTCGCAGCCGGCACCGTCGATGCCGGAGACACCGCCTGGATGCTCGCCGCGACGGCGCTCGTCCTGCTCATGACGCCCGGCCTGGGGATGTTCTACGCGGGGCTCGTGCGCTCCAAGAACACCCTGAACACGTTCATGATGTGCGTCGGCGCGATGTCCGTCGCGACGGTCACGTGGGCGCTCGTCGGCTATTCGATCGCCTTCGACGGCGACGGCTCGATCATCGGCGGCCTCGGCCACGCGGGCCTGTCGGGCGTCGGCTTCGAGGCGCGCGACGGCACGACGATCCCGCACCTGCTCTTCATGGCCTTCCAGGGGACGTTCTGCATCATCACCGTCGCGCTCGTCTCCGGCGCCGTCGTCGAGCGCATGCGCTTCGGAGCGTTTCTCGTGTTCGCCGCGCTCTGGTCGGTGCTCGTCTACGCGGTGCTGGCGCACTGGGCGTTCGGCGGCGGCTGGCTGCAGGCCCAGGGCACGCTGGACTTCGCCGGCGGCGTCCCGGTCGAGATGGGGTCGGGCTTCTCGGCGCTGGCCGCCGCGCTCGTCGTCGGCGCCCGCAAGGACTACGGCCGCCAGGCGCTGCTGCCGCACAACGCGATGTACGCGCTGCTCGGCGCCGGGCTGCTGTGGTTCGGCTGGTTTGGCTTCAACGGCGGCAGCGGCTTCTCGGCGGGCAACGCGAGCGTGCTGGCGTTCACGAACACCCTGCTGACGCCCGCCTTCACGCTGCTGACGTGGTTCGTGCTCGACCTCCTCCGCGGCCGTCAGGTCACGGCGATCGGCGCGGCCACGGCGATCATCGTCGGGTGCGTCGGCATCACCCCGGCGGGCGGCTTCATCAGCCCGACCTGGGCGATGGTGCTCGGCGTCGTCGTCGCGGTCCCGAGCTACTTCGTCGTCGTCTGGCGACCCCGCACGCGCGTCGACGAGACGCTCGACGTGCTCGCCGCCCACGGCATCGCGGGCCTCACCGGCATCCTCTTCATCGGCTTCGTCGCCCAGCAGGCCTGGAACGGCGCGGCCGACGGCCTGCTGTACGGCGACGCCGGCCAGCTCGGCTCGCAGGTCGTGGCGACACTCGCGGCCCCGGCCTACGCGTTCGGGATGACGTACGTCCTGCTGCGCGCGATCGGCGCTCTCATGCCGCTGCGCGGATCGGACCAGGAGGAGTCGATCGGGATGGACATCATCCACCACGGCGAGGAGGCCTACGTCACCGGCGAGGGCGCGATCCTCGTGCGCCCGGGGGACGACGGCGTCAGCATCGAGCTGCCCGTCGCCGACCCCGTGTAGGGGCCGCCATCCACGCCGGGGCCGCGCGACTGGAGTACGGTGCGCAGTCCCCGGGTTGCACCCCGGCTTCCGGCCGGCCCGCCCTCCGACCACGAGGTGACCCGCATGAAGATGGTGATTGCCTATATCCGCCACGAGGCGTTCGAGCCCATCCGCGCGGATCTGCTCTCGAAGGGCTTTCCCTCGCTGTCGGTGAGCGAGGTCAAGGGCTCCGGGCGACAGAAGGGGATCACCGAGCGCTACCGCGGCGCCGAGCTGACGAACTACCTGCGCCCGAAGGTCAAGATCGAGTGCGTCGTCGCGGCCGGCGACGTGCGGCTCGTCGTCGACACGATCCTCAGGCACGCGCGGACGGGCGGCGTGGGGGACGGCAAGGTGTTCGTCGTGCCCGTCGAGGAGGCCTATCGCGTGCGCACCGGCGAGGCCGGCGAGGAGATCCTGCAGTCGCACCCCGACGCTGCGACGAACCTCTGACGGCGCGTCAGCGCAGCTCGCGGTAGGTGAGGACCACGCGGCCGAGCACGACGACGTCGCCGTCGTGCAGATCGGCCTGCTCGACGCGGCGCCCGTTGACGACCGTTCCGTTCGTGCTGCGGTCGTCGAGGATCCGCACGCGGTCTGCGCGGGCGACGACGATCGCGTGGCGGGCCGACACCGTGTGGTCGTCGAGCCGCAGGTCGGCGGTCATGCCCCGACCGAGGTGCGTGACATCCGCGGCCAGCGCGTGGGCCGCGTCCTCGACGAGCAGATAGCGGCCCGGGTCGAGCCCGTCGACGAGCACGGCGCCGCCGGCGTCGTCGCTGCTCGGCGCGATCTGGTGGACGGTCGTGAGGTCGTCGACGGCAGGCGGAGTGTTCGCGGGCGAAACCACTCGTAGCAGTGCAGCGCGCGAGCCTCAAGGAGGGCTTAAGAGCGGGCCGTTCTCAGGAAGTTCGTAGCTGGCTCTTACGTTGGGCTGGAAAGGTGATCGCACCAGCCAAGGAGGAATCCCACCGTGAGAACACGACGGATCGCAGCGATCGTGGTAGCAGGGACGCTTGTCGCGGGCGGCACCGGAGCGGCGATCGCAGCCGTCACGAAGGACGACCGCAAGAAGGCCGAGCAGGAGATCCTCAGCGACGCCGCCAAGCGCCTGGACGTCACGCCGCAGAAGCTTCAGGAGGCACTCGCCGCCGCGCGCGACGCGCAGATCGACCGCGCCGTGAAGCGCGGCACGCTGACCCAGAAGCAGGCGGATGAGATCAAGAAGGCGCGCGAGGCGGCCGGCACCGTGCTCGGCGGCCCCGGCCATCGCGGCGGCCCCGGCCATCGCGGCGGCCGCGGCCATCGCGGCGGCCCCGGGGGTCGCGGCATCGCCGGCCCCGGCGGGCTCATCGCACCGCTGGCCGACGCGCTGGGCACGACGCCCGCCAAGCTGCACGAGGAGCTGCAGTCGGGCACGTCGCTCGCCAGCCTCGCCAAGGCGAAGGGCAAGACGATGGCCGGCGTCCGCTCGGCCGTGAAGGCCGCGCTGAAGGCGCGCGCCGACAAGGCCGTCAAGGACGGCGACATCACCCGCAAGCAGGCCGACGCGATGCTCGAGCGCGCCGACAGCAAGCTCACGGCGATCGAGCAGGGCAAGGCCCTGCGGCCTCGCCGCGGCGGCAAGCACGGCATGCGGCCGGGCTCGCTCGCGCCGGGCTCCGGGGCACCGGCGCCAGCGCCCGCGGGCGCCACCCAGAGCTGACGAGACGCCGAGGATCCGCCGGGCGGGACAACGCTGCCCGCCCGGCGGATGGCGTCTCGCTGCGCGGCTGGCCCGCCGCGCCCGCGACGGCTCTCAGCAGGCTCCCAGCTTCGGGGTCGACAATGAGCTCATGCGGGCCCCACCCACCGACGCCGGGCAGCACCGCGTCCTCGTCGTCGACGACGAGCCCAACATCGTCGACGTCATCTCGATGGCGCTGCGCTTCCAGGGCTTCGACGTGCAGTCGGCCGGCACGGGTCGCGAGGCGCTCGCGGCCGTGCGCAGCTTCGCCCCGCACCTCATGGTGCTCGACATCATGCTGCCCGACATGGAGGGCTTCGAGGTCGCCGAGCGGCTCGGCGCGCAGCGCGCCGCGGTGCCGATCATCTTCCTCACAGCGCGCGACGCGACGCAGGACAAGATCCGCGGCCTGACGACCGGCGGCGACGACTACGTCACCAAGCCGTTCAGCCTCGAGGAGCTCGTGGCGCGCGTCCGCGTCATCCTGCGCCGCACCGGCGCCGCGTCGCCGTCCTCCTCGCGCCTGACGTTCGAGGATCTCGAGCTCGACGAGGACACGCGCGACGTGATGCGCGGCGGAGCGCCGATCGAGCTGACGGCGACCGAGTACCGGCTGCTGCGCTACCTGCTGCTCAACCCGCGCCGGGTCCTCACCCGGGCGCAGCTGCTCGACCATGTCTGGGAGTACGACTTCGACGGCGACTCGCGGATCCTCGAGACCTACGTCAGCTACCTGCGCAAGAAGCTCGACCCGCACGGACCGCCGCTCATCCACACCGTGCGCGGCGTCGGCTACGCGCTGCGCGCGCCGCGGAACTGACCGGTGTCGCTGCGCGCGCGCCTCGTCGTCGGGGTCCTCGCGCTGACGACGGTCGGGCTGATCGTCGCGGGCGCGGTCACGTATGCCCAGCAGCGCAGCTTCCAGTACGACCGCATCGACGCGCAGACCGCCGAGGCGGTCAGGCTCGTGACCGCGGAGATCGCCGAGCCGGGGAGCGCGAGGCGCGGCGCGGCGCCGAAGCGCGCGATCGAGGGACCCGGCCCCGACCCCGACGACGCCAGACCGGGCGGGCGCGGAGCCCGCCCGCGCGGGCCGGCGCCGGACGTCTCGTCGGCGCTCTACGGCCAGCTGCGCGACTCGGCGGGACGCACCGTGCGCAGCGTCACGCCGCTGCTCGCGTCCAGCGCCCAGGCCCCGCCCGCTCCCCGGCTGGCGGATCGGGTGAAGACCGGAGCCCCGTTCACCGTCGGCTCCGAGGGATCGTCGGGCCTGCGCTACCGGGTGCGCGCCACGCCGACGGCGGACGGCGGCGTCGTCGTCGCGGCGCTGCCGCTGGCGGACGTCGATGCCGCGCTGTCGCGCCTGCTGGGCATCGAGGCGCTCGTGTTCGGCTCCGTCCTGCTGCTGCTCGGCGTCGGCGTCTGGTGGGTCGTGCGGGTCGGGCTGCGGCCGCTGGACGCGATCGGCGCGACCGCGGGCGCGATCGCGGCCGGCGACCTCTCGCGCCGCGTCGAGCCCGCCGAGCCGCGCACGGAGGTCGGGCGCCTCGGGCTGTCGCTCAACGCGATGCTGGCCCGCCTGGAGGAGGCGTTCGCCGAGCGCCGCGCCAGCGAGGAGCGCCTGCGCCGCTTCCTCGCCGACGCCTCCCACGAGCTGCGCACGCCGCTGCAGTCGATCCGCGGCTACGCCGAGCTGTTCCGGCTCGGCGCGGCCGCCGCGCCGGCCGACCTCGAGAAGGCGATGACGCGGATCGAGGGCGAGTCGGCGCGGATGGGCGTGCTCGTCGACGACCTGCTCGCGCTCGCGCGCCTCGACGAGGTGCGCGCGCCGATCCGCGAGCCGGTCGACCTCGCCGCGCTCGCGACCGATGCCGCCGCCGACGCCCGCGCGACGGCGCCCGAGCGCGCGATCACCCTGCGCGGCGTCCGCGCAGAGGAGCTCCGCGCGGGTGACGCCGAAGGCTGCGCGGGCCAGCAGGGCGCGGCGATCGTCGACGGCGACCCCGGCCAGCTGCGCCAGGTGCTCGCCAACCTCATGCGCAACGCGCTCGTCCACACCCCTGCCGGCACGCCGGTCGAGCTGTCGGTGCAGGTCGGCGACGGCGAGGCGACGCTCGCGGTGCGCGACCACGGCGCCGGCCTCCCGCCCGGCGATCCGGACGCGCTCTTCGAGCGCTTCTGGCGCGCCGATCCGGGGCGCGGGCGCGGGCGCGCCGGGGCCGGCCTGGGCCTGGCGATCGTCGCGGCGATCGTGGCCGCGCACGGCGGGCGCGCGCGCGCCTGCGACGCCGCGGGCGGCGGCGCGCGCTTCGAGGTCGTCCTCCCGCTGGCCGGCGAGCGCACCTGACCGCGGCGTGCGCCCGCCGCGCGCGGCGGCGCGCCGCGCGCGTGGATCATCTAGCCTGCCGCCGGTGCTGAGGAAGGCGCTGCGCCGCGCGATCATCGTCGTCGGCGTGCTCTGCGCTCTGGCGGGCGCGGCGTACGCGGGCAACCGGTTGCTGCTCTCCGACGACGTCACGGTCGCCGCGGCACCGCTGCGCGTCGACGTGCTCAAGTCCGGCACCTTCAAGAGCTCGCACCCCTACGCGCCCTACTACGTCGTCGCACGCAAGCGCTTCGCCTCCCCGTCGGAGCTCTCGCGCCTGGCGCGCAACAAGCTCATCACGCGACCGTCCAGCGCGCTCTCCAAGGGCGCGATGGCCGGCAGCCCGCAGGTCGTCCGGCTGCGCCTGCGCGCCACCGGCGAGGACCCCGTCACGCTGCAGTCCGTCCGCTTCCGGGTCGTCAGCGACGCCAGCCCGGTGCGCGGCTGGTTCACGACGCTGCCGGGCTGCATGGTCGAGCCCGTGCGCCTCGCGCAGGGCAACCTCGACGCGTCGGCCGGGAGCGTGCGCTACGTCGACGAGAGCGGCAAGCGCTCGACGACGCTCGCGGTCGCGCTGGACCCGGCCGCGCCGCAGGTCATCGAACTGCACGCGGCGACGAAGCGCCGCCGCGTCGCCTGGACCGCGCAGCTCACGCTGCGCGACAAGGACGGCCGCACGTCGACGGTCGCCGTCGACGACGGCGGCGAGCCGTTTCGCGTCACGTCGGTGAGCGCGAGCCAGGGCTACGAGCCGGTCTACGGCGTGAGCGGGATCAGGGCGTTCAAGCGCTCGGGCTCGGTCGCGCGGCGCAGCTCGGACTGCTGAGCCGCGGGGCGGCGACGAGCGCCGGCGTCCTCACCCATGGCGCGAACGCCTCGCATGCAGCATCTCCGCGCCGTCTGTGATCGGCTAGGAGGCCGCGCGCTCGTGCCAGCGCAGCAGGCCGAGCAGGAGGTCGACGTGGCCCTTCGCGTCGTCGAGCGCGTGATGGGTCTTGGAGTCGCTCGGGCCGAGCAGCGCGCTCGGCATGCGGCGCTTGATCGCGTCGCGGACGGAGCTCGCGGTCAGGGCCGCGTAGGCGGACTTCAGGTCGAGGTGCGCCGACTGGCCGAACGGGCTGCGGCCGGCGAACTCGTGCAGGTAGTACTGCGTGAAGCTCCAGACGAGACCGAGCGGGTAGGCCGCGAGCACCGGGAGCGCGTCGTGCTCGGCGGCGAGCCCGTCCAGCCAGGCGGCGAACTCCGGCAGGGCCTCCTGCGGCGGGCGGCCCTCGCGCTCGAGCGTCGCGCGATCGAAGCCGGTCACGCGCAGCGCCCTCTCGACGTAGCGGTCGCTGATCGGGCGCAGCACGGCGTAGAACGCGTTCGCCTCGGCGGCGACGTCCAGCGGGTGGATCGCGCCCCGCTCGTCGCGCAGCGCGGCCGCGCAGGCGCCGAGCGAGACGATCGAGCTCGATCCCGGCACATGGCCGTCGGGCTCGACGTCGACGGAGATGTAGAGCTCGCGCGTCACCGACGGGGAGCCTGCCACACGGCTGCCACGGGCCTCACGCCAGCGCCGCCGCCAGCTCGCGGCGACCGGCGAGCGGCGACGGGCGAGCTTGCCGTACAAGCGGCCGGGCGGCGCCGGCGCCGGCGGCGGCAGGCCCGCGGAGTACGTTGCGCGACCCCGGCGCAGGTCGATCCGGCGGCCGCCGTCCGCCGCCCGCCCGCGCCTCGAAGCCCGTCACCGCCAGCGCGCGCGCGGCAGGCGCCGGCGCGGCTTGGAGCCCTGGATCGACTCGTGCAGCAGCTGCATCGGATGCACGAGCGGCAGCGGGCGCCCCTTGCGCTGCAGGTGCGCCGCGATCTGCAGCGTGCAGCCGGGGTTCGCCGCCGCGATCGCCTGCGCGCCGGTCGCGAGCAGGTTGTCGGCCTTGCGGGCGCCGAGCTCGCGCGCCGCCTGCGGGCGGGTGAGGTTGTAGATGCCCGCCGATCCGCAGCACAGCTCCCACTCGGCGGGCTCGACGAGCGTCAGGCCGGGGATCGTGCGCAGCAGCTGGCGCGGCTGGGAGCGGACCTGCTGGGCGTGCGCGAGGTGGCAGGCGTCGTGGTAGGCGACGGTCCGCGTGACCGGATGGCGCTTGGCGCGCGGCGCGACCGCGGCGAGCAGCTCGTGGACGTCGCGCGCACGTGCCGCCAGCGAGGCCGCCCGCTCGCTCCACTCGGGGTCGTCGCGCAGCAGGTGGCCGTAGTCCTTGATCGCCGAGCCGCAGCCGGCGGCGTTGACGACGACGTGGTCGAAGCCCTCGAACGCCTCGATCGTCGCCCTGGCGAGCGGCAGCGAGTCCTCCTCCTGGCCGGCGTGCAGCCCGAGCGCACCGCAGCAGCGCGGGGCGCGCGGCGCGTGCACCTCGAAGCCCTCGGCGGCCAGCACGGCGACCGTCGCCGCGTTGACGTCGCCGTAGTACGCGCGCTGCACGCAGCCCTGCAGGAAGCCGACCGTGCCGCGCCGCTCCCCGACGGCCGGCGTCACCGCGGGCAGGCGCCGCAGCGCGTCGCGCAGGCGGACCGGCGGTGCGAGCTCGGCGAGCGTCTGCGCGAGCGGCAGGCGGGCGGCGAGCCGTGAGCGCTGCACGCGCCGCGCGAGCCCCGAGCGGCGCAGGGCGACGATGAGCGGGATCGTCGCGCGCAGGCGGCCGGGGTGGGGGAACGTCGCGAACAGCGCCTTGCGCAGCAGCCGCTCGCGCAGCGTGCGCGGGTGGCGGCGCTCGACCTGCTGGCGCGTGTCCTCGATGAGCAGGTCGTAGCGCACGCCCGACGGACAGGCCGTCACGCACGCCATGCAGCCCAGGCAGTTGTCGAAGTGCCCGACCATCGTGGCGCTCAGCTCGCTGCCCTCCCGCAGGCCCTCGCCCATGAGCACGATGCGCCCGCGCGGCGAGTCCATCTCCTCGTGCCAGAGCACGTACGTCGGGCATGTCGGCAGGCAGAAGCCGCAGTGCACGCAGTCCTCGATGAGGTCCACCTGAGGCGGCTTGTGGGCGTCGAACGCGGCCATCAGATGCCGCCGACGAAGATGCCGGGGTTGCAGGTGCGCGTCGGATCGAAGCGCTCCTTGACGCGCCGCATGAGCACGAGCGACGTGTCCTCGGGGTGATCCCACGGGTCGAGGTGGGCGCGCACGTAGGCCGGTGCGTCGGCCACCACGCAGTGCGACGGGGCGAGGACCTTGCGCAGCCGCGCGATCGCGGTCACGAGCTCGCCGGGCGCGGACGCGGGCAGCGCGATCCACCAGATCCCCAGCGCGGCCCGGCCGACGAGCGTCGCCCCCGCGACCTGCGCGGCGACGCAGGCGTCGGCAAGCCCCGTCGGGCGCCCGGACACGCGCACGACGGCGCCGCCCTCGGCGCAGCGCTGGCCGGCCCGCTGGTCGTCCCACAGCTCGTCGTCGTCCTCGCGCGTCGCCACCTCGAGGCGGTCGTCGACGCCGTCGAGCAGGCGCTGCGCGGCGTCGGCCTGCGCGGACGGCGAGCGCCCGGCGAAGCGGGCCAGCACGGCGCCGCTCCCCGCCTCCCAGCGCACGTCGAGCGCCTGCGCCTCGAGCGAGCTGCGGGCAAGCGCGATCGCGGCCCGCTGCAGCAGCCCGGGGTCGTCGGTGGTCGCGGTCGCGGTCGCATGCCCGGCCGGCCGGGGATGCAGGCGCACGGCGATCTGCGTGATGAACCCGAGCGTGCCGAACGAGCCCGTGTAGAGCTTGGCGAGGTCGTAGCCGGCGACGTTCTTGATGACCTTGCCGCCGGCCTGCGCGAGGGTCCCGTCGGGCAGCGCGATCGTGACGCCGAGCACGAGGTCGCGCGCCGCGCCGTGGCGGTGGCGCAGCGGGCCGGAGTCGGCCGCGGCGACGGCGCCGCCGATCGTGGCGGCCTCGCCGGCACCGAGCGGCGGGTCGAGCGCGAGCATCTGCCCGCGCGCGGCGAAGAGCTCCTGCAGCTCGCGCAGCGGCGCGCCGGGCTGCACGACGGCGGTGAGGTCGCCCGCGTTGTACTCGACGACCTCGCCCAGCCGGGCCGACGTCAGCTCCACGCCGCAGTCGGCACCGGGTGCCCCCCACGGCTTCGTCGACGCACCGCGGAGGCGCACGGCGACGCCGTCCTCCGCGCAGCCGCGCAGCAGCTCGCCGGCCTCGGCCGGCGATCGCGGCGCGACGGTCTTGACGGCCTGCGCCGTCAAAACCGCTCCGCGATGCCGTCGCGCTCGAGCGGATGGCGGCGGTACGGGCCGGGCACCTCGCCGCACAGGCGCGGCGTCGGCATCACCTTGCCGGGGTTCGCCAGGCCGCGCGGGTCAAACGCGCAGCGCAGGTGCTGGAAGGCGGCGAGGTCGGGCTCGCCGAACATGCTCGGCATGTAGCGCTTCTTGTCGACGCCGACGCCGTGCTCGCCGGTGATCGAGCCGCCCGCGGCGACGCAGGCCTCGACGATCTTGCCCGCGAGCTCCTCGGCGCGCTCGGCCTCCTCCTCGCCGTCGTAGCAGACGAGCGGATGCAGGTTGCCGTCGCCGGCGTGGAAGACGTTGCCGACGCGCATGCCGTACTCGCCGGCGAGCTCGGCGATCCGGGCGAGCACCTCCGGGAGCTTCGTCCGCGGGATGACGCCGTCCTGGACGTAGTAGTTGGGCGCGATGCGGCCCATCGCGGCGAACGCGGCCTTGCGCGTCTTCCAGATCGCGGCGCGGTCGGCCTCGTCCTGCGCGATCCGGATGCTCGTCGCGCCGTTGGCCTCGCAGATCGCGACGACGTCGTCGAAGCAGGCGTCGCATTCCGCCTGCGAGCCGTCGAGCTCGACGATGAGCGCCGCGCCCGCGTCGGTCGGGAAGCCGGCCCCGACCGCCTGCTCGGCGGCCTGGATCGTGAGCGTGTCCATCATCTCGATCGCGCCCGGCACGGTACCGCCGGAGACGATCTGCGAGACGGTCTCCCCCGCGGCGCTCGTCGTGGCAAAGAACGCGACCATCGTCTTGATCGCCTCGGGCAGGGGAATGACGCGCAGCGTGATCTTCGTGCAGATGCCCAGCGTGCCCTCGGAGCCGACGAACGTGCCGAGCAGGTCGTAGCCGGGCATGTCGAGCTCGCCGCCGCCGAGCGTCACGACGTGGCCGTCGGCGAGCACGACCTCCAGGCCGGTCACGTAGTTCGTCGTGAAGCCGTACTTGAAGCAGTGCGCGCCACCCGAGTTCTCGGCGACGTTGCCGCCGATCGAGCAGACGATCTGCGAGGACGGGTCGGGCGGGTAGAAGTGCGTCGGCCCGACCGCCGCGCCGACCTCCGTGTTCGTCACGCCGGGCTCGACGACGACACGCCCGTTGTCGAGGTCGACGTCGAGCACGCGGCGCATGCGCGTGACGGCGATGACGACGCCCTCGGCGACCGGCAGCGCGCCGCCCGAGAGGCCCGAGCCGGCGCCGCGCGCGACCCACGGCACGCCGGCGTCCGAGCAGGCGCGCACGACGTCGCGCACCTCGTCGGCGCTGCCGGGCAGGACGACCGCTCCCGGCGCGGCGCGGTACTGCAGCAGCCCGTCGGACTCGTAGGTGCGCAGCTGGACCGCGTCGGTCAGGACATGGGCTTGACCGCAGATGCCCCGCAGCCGCTCGAGCAGCGCACGTTCGAGGGGGGCCGGATCGTTGGTGGTGATGTTCGGATCTGACGTGGGCACGGGGACGGCGGGGGAAGGGTACGGTACGGCAGACCCGGGCAAGTCATTGAGACAGGGTTCCGTCGGGTCAGGCGCGTACCGTCGGCCGAGGGACATGGGCGAGAGGAGCGAGATGACGGAGCAGACCTACGTGTTCGAGGCCGAGCTCGTGGGATTTGACGCAGTACGCCGGACCATCGCGGTGCGCGACGACCTCACGCTCGTGGACCTGCACTACGCGCTGCAGTCCGCCTTCGGGTGGGACGACGACCATCTGTACTCGTTCTGGCTGGACGGCTCGTTCTGGTCCTCGGAGGCCGAGCACTACACCCACCCCTACCACGCCGCGTCGCTCGATCCGCCGGGCAAGAGCGCGTGCACGCCGCTGTCCGGGCTCGGGCTCGGCGAGGGCCGGCGGGTCGCCTACGTCTTCGACTTCGGCCACGAGTGGCGCGTGGCGCTCACGCTGCGCGAGATCCGCACGGCGGAGGGCTGCGCGGCGTCGCGCTGCATCGAGCGCACGGGGACCGCGCCGCCGCAGTACGAGGACGAGGTCGTCGTGTCCGAGGAGGCCGCGTCGCGGGCCTCGCAGCCGACCGTCGAGTTCGTCGCCCTGATGGTCGAGGAGGCCGACGCGGCCTGAGCGCCCGGTCAGGACGTGTCGACGAACGCCGTCAGCGGCACGGCGTAGAAGGTCTCGCTCGCGGTGCCGCCGGCGGGCGTCTTGCCGCCGATGACCTCCAGCAGCGGCTTGTGGCCGACCATGCCGCCGTTGGCGGCGACGAACTCGTCGGCCTCCGCGCGGCGATCCTCGGGCACGTCGGCGCGACGGATCACGAGCATCCCCTCGGGACGATCGGGCGTGTCGATCAACGGTAGGTCGAGCAAAAGCTCTTTGATGTCCTCTGCCATAGAGCCGACGAGCGGATTCGAACCGCTGACCCCTTCGTTACGAGGGACGTAACCACACTCACTCGCGCGCACCCGTGATCGCGTCCGCGCACAACTTCCCTGAAAACCTACCTGACCCTGGAGATCAGGCGATTGCGCCAGCGACCGGGCGCGGCGCGCTCGGTGGACGCCTGGTTGGACGTCCACACCGGGCGCGCGATCGGCGCTGCCGGTCCGTGGGGTGGCCGCAGCCGGATTCGATCGCGCCGCGGTGGACGCCGCTGCTGCCCGAGCCGGCCGCCGCCCTGCAGACGTGGCGGCTGGCCAGAGGCCGGCCGAGCGGCGGCCCCGTGTCCCGCCAGGGAACGCGCCGAGCGAGCTGGTGCACGCGTGGTGGACGTCGGCGCCGCTCAGCTACGGCGTGCAACCGCAGGCCGAGACCGAAGGACACCGGTCGACGCCGACCGCCGGCCAGATGCTGGCGGGTTCGGCCGGCGTCCGCCCGCGTCAGCGGAGCTAGAGCTCGACGAGCCGGCGATCGCTGCGTGCTGCGGCCGCCAGGCCGCGGTCGGTGGTCAGGACCCGAGCGTCGAGCGCTCGCGCCAACGCCAGGTACGCGGCGTCATAGGCCGTGAGCCCTTCGCGGAGCGCCCACACAGCACGCGCGAGCGGCGCCACCGGATGACGAATCACGCGAAGCGTAAGCAGCAGGTCCAGCGCGCGGTCTGCCCGCTCAGGCGAAAGGTCGCTGCGCCGCAGCAGACCTCTCAGCGCCGAGATCGCCTCGACGTGGAAATGCTCGGGGACATCAAGCTCGGCGACGGCCGCAAGCTCGGTACGGATCGCCGCCGCGCGCGGCGCGCCCGCAAGCAGGTCGACTATCGCGCTCGCATCGGCGACCAGGCGCGTCACCGGCGGCGCTCGTCAGCGATGACCTCCGCGGCCGGCGTCGGCGCCTCCGCAGGCGCCGGCAACGCATCGACATCGCGGAGCCATTGGCTCATGGTGGGTCGACCGGCGGCGACCCGCAACTCATCAAGCACGTAGTCCGACAGCGTGCGCCCCTCCTGAGCGGCCCGGACCTTCAGCTGCTTGTGCAAGTGCTCGGGCACATTCCGAATCTGGATCGTGGACATGTGATTCAGCCTAAGTACATGCCGATCGCATGTCAAGATGAGCCGCACTGCGCAAGAGAGGCCCTTGAGCACGGGCTGCTCGCTCGGGTCCCGTCAGCGAGCTCCGCTCGCCTCCGGCGGGATCCGGTAGCCGTCATAGATCGCACCCAAGATCAGATCAGCTCCCCGCCCGTACACGGAGGCCCTTCGTCGCCGAGGAGCGCCTGCAGCAGCGTCGCCTGGCGCTCGCGATCGCCGCCGACGGCGAGTGCGGCGCCGATCAGCAGGACGGCTCGTTCGCGCACGAAGCTGTCGCGAGAGTCACCGGTGATCGCGGTCAGTGGCTGCACGTCGTCGTCGCCGAGCGTGATCGCTTCGGTGTCAGCCTCGGCGATGCGGTACTGCGTCCGCACGATCTGGCCCGCGAGATCGACACCGCCTTGCCTGGGTTCCGCAGCTAGCGTTGCGGAGAAAGGCTCGGAACCCAGGTTGCGCGAGAGCCGACGAGCGGATTCGAACCGCTGACCCCTTCATTACGAGTGAAGTGCTCTACCAGCTGAGCTACGTCGGCAGGGCGGACAATCCTAGGCCATGTCGGCGATCGCCTCGCTCGGCGATGCGCGCGGCTCGCTCGGAGCCGAGCTCGGGCGGCGACGGCGCCTGCCGGTCGGTTGACAGGACGTTCTGTCTCTGCCACGTTCTCGGCGCGCTAGGCGGCCGTCGGGACGCAGAGGGCACCTCGGTCAGGACCAACGAGCTCCTGACCGAGGACCGGCCGGCGCCGTTGGGAGCTCCTCGGGGGGTAGGACCCGGCTCTCAACGGCCCGGTCCACCGGCCCGCCCCGCGTCAGAGCGGCATCCGCGCTGCTCACCGCCCCGCGTCAGAGCGCGGACCCGGCCACGGCGGCGCCCAGCGCCCGCCCGGCGGCCGCGATCTCGTCGAGCGTCGATGCCGTCCACACGCGCCGCAGCCCCGCCGCTGCGAGCGCGCCGTCGGTGAGCCTGCAGCCGCCGGCGACGGCGTGGATCGGGACGCCGGCGCGCTGCGCGCGGCGCGCGAGCTCGCCGACGACCTTGCCGGCGAAGCTCTGCTCGTCGACACATCCCTCGCCGGCGACGACGAGCTGCGCGGCCCGCATGCGGGCATCGACGCCGAGCGCGTCGAGGACGGCGCCGGCGCCCGGGCGCAACGCGGCGCCGAACGCCGCCCAGAGCCCGCCCGACAGCCCGCCCGCGCAGCCGGTCGCTCGAATCCCGCGCGGGTCGCGCGGCAGCGTCCGGGCGAGCGCGTCCAGGCGCTCCTCGAGCCGCGCGACGGTGGCGGCGTCGGCGCCCTTCTGCGGCCCGAAGAGGCGCGGCGCGTCCTCGAAGGCGACCTCGACGTCGCAGAGCACGGCCAGCCGCGCCCGGCCGATGCCGCCGCCGGCGCGGATCGCCTCGATCGCCCCCGCGCCGCCGTCGGTCGTCGCGCTGCCGCCGGCGGCGACGAGGATCTCGTCCGCGCCCGTCGCCGCGGCGGCGAGGACGAGCTCGCCGGTGCCGGCCGTGGAGGCCGCCCAGGCGTCGCGCTCGCCGGGGTCGACGAGCGCCAGGCCCGACGCCTGCGCCAGCTCGACGATCGCCGTCCGGCCCTCGTCCACGAGGCCGATGTGGCAGTCGGCCGGCCGCCCGAGCGGATCGCTCGCCCGGACGGCGATCAGCGCCCCGCCGAGCGCGTCGACGAGCAGCGCCATCGTGCCCTCGCCGCCGTCGGCCACCGGGCAGCGATCGGTCGACCAGCCGGCCCGCTCGAGCCCCGCGGCGAGCGCGTTCGCCACCGAGCGCGCGTCGTGCGTGCCCTTGAACGAGTCGGGCGCGACGAGGGCGTGCGGTCGCATCGCCGGCAGGCTACCCGGGTGCGCCGGCGCGGCCGCCGGCGCCGCTCAGAGCAGTCGCAGCGCGCGCGCTCGCTCGACGGCGTCGGCGCGCCCGCCGGCCCGCAGCTTGCGGTAGATCGTGCGCGTGTGCGTCTTGATCGTGTTGTGCGCGACGCGCAGCTCGCGGGCGATCTGGGGCAGCGAGAGCGGCCCGCCGAGCATGTGCAGCACCTCGAGCTCGCGCTCGCTGAGGCGGTCCCCCGCGCCGGCGTCGGGATCGGCGTCGGGATCGGCGTCGGCGTCCAACGTCGCGACGGTCCCCGTCGCCGACCGCGGACGCAGCTGCGCGGCGGCGCTCTCGACGAGGGCACGGAGCACCCCGGGGTCCGGGCACTCGAGGCGGGTGACCGCGTGCGCCCGGGCGAGCGTCTGCCGGGCGGCGTGATGATCGCCCTCCTCCTGCTGGCACTCCGCCAGCAGCCCGAGGGCCTGTGCGACGTACAGCGGCTCGCCGTAGGCGCGCGCCAGCGCCAGCCCGTACCCCAGCTCGGCGACCGCGGCCTCGGTACGCCCCTCGACGAGCCGCAGCCACCCCTCCGCGATCGCGATCGTGCAGGCGAGCGCATGCCCCTCGATGCCCGCGCGCCGCATGTGCCAGCGCGCGCGCTCGACGTGGCCGCGCGCCCGCGCGAGCTCGCCGCAGCGCAGGTCCACGAAGGCCAGGTGCGCGAGCGCCACCGCGGCGGCGGCGGCATCCGGCGAGCAGCTCGCGCCGTGGCGCACCGCCCGTTCGAGCTCGCGGCGTGCGTCGCGGTCCGGCGCTCCCGCCCAGAAGGCCGAGCAGCCAAGCGCCAGTGCGAGGCTGACGCCGTGTGCCTCGCCGCGCGCCAGCGACGCGGCATGCAGCGCGCTGCGGCGCGCGTGCGCCACGTCGCCGAACGCAAACGTGGCGGCGATGAGCGCGAGCGCGAACTCCGTGCTGCTGGAGCCGTCGGGCAGCGCCGCGCCGTCGTCGACCTCGCGCGCCAGCGCGACGAGCCGGTCCATCTCGGCGTGCGCGCGGTGCAGGCCGGCGATCCACGCCTTCGCGACGACGAAGCCCGGCACGCGTCCGACCTCGTGCTCGGGCAGCTCGGCGAGCCAGACCGGGATGTGCGGCCGGTCGTCGGAGTTGTGCAGCGCCTTCCAGGACCGCGCGATGCGCGCCGCCGCCGCCTCGCGGTCGCCGGCGCGCAGGTCGTGGTCGATCGCGGCCGCGACGCGACCCTCGCCCGCGTGCCACGCGGCCGCTCGGCGATGCAGCTCGGGAACGAGCTCGGGCTCGGTGGCCTGCAGCTCGGCGCGCAGCAGCTGGCCGAACGGCGCCGCGTAGGCGTGCCAGCGCGCGCGGCGGTCGAGCGGCTCGAGGATGTGGCGCTGGCCGCGGAGCTCGGCCAGGACCTGCTCGGCGGGGGCCGCCGCACCCGCCACCGCGTCGCACAGCGGCGCGCAGAACGAGTCGAGGATCGAGCTCCTGCGCAGAAACCGGCGGGTCGGGGCGCCGAGCCCGCGCAGCAGCGCCTCGGCGAGCTGCGCCGGGCCCATCGCGTCGCCGTCGACGAGGGCGGCGACGGCCCCGGCCCGGTCGCGCGCGCGGTGCAGCGCGAGTCCCGCGAGGTAGAGGTCCGCCGGGCGGCCGCCCGTACGGCGCGTCAGGTCGTTCACATCGTCCTCGCCGAGCCTGAGCTCGAAGACCTCGTTGAGCAGCCGGCCCGCTTCGCCCGCCCCGAAGCGCAGGTCGGCGCCGCGCAGCTCGGTGAGCTCGCCGAGCGCGCCGAGCCGGCCGAGCGGCAGCGCGGGCGGCTGCGACGTCGCGATCGCGACGCGCAGCGTGGCGGGCGCGTTCTCCACGAACCACCCCAGCTGCGCATGGACGTCGCCGTCGGCGACGCACTGCAGGTCGTCGAGCACGAGGTCGAGCTCCGCGTGGCCCGCCCGGAGCTCCTCGACGAGCGGGACGAGGACCGCGGCGTGGATGTCCGGCTCGGCCCGCAGCAGCTCGGCGAGCGAGCGCCGGCCGACGGCCGGGCAGATCGCGGCGATCGCGCCCGTCAGCGCGGCCCAGAACGCGGCCGGCGAGTCGTCCCCGTCGGTGAGCTGGATCCACGCCACGGCACGCTCGGGGTCGCGCCTGACCCACTGGCCGACGAGCGTCGTCTTCCCATACCCGGCCGGGGCGCAGACGAGCAGCAGCCGCGCCTGCGGGTCGATGCGGGCGAGCTGGCGCGCGCGCCTGAGGTGACCCGGACGGGGGCGCGGCGGATCGAACTTCAGCGCCGGCAGCGCCGACCGCAGACCCCCGCGACGGCGCGGCGCGAGTTCGTGCACTGAGGCCGCTGCCACGGTCATCGTGGTCACGCTAGGCGCACGTGCAGGTCCCGAAACACCTCGATTCAGTCCCGTTCGATTCAGACCGGAAGGTGATGCAATTGCTTCGTCGCGGGGCCCGGCGAGTTTCCGTCGGCGCCCGTCCCGGCGACGCCGTCCGCCGCGATCGGCCATCATGCCGCGGTGCCGATCGACGACGGGTCCCCGCAGTTCGACCTGCAGTCGCACTCGACGTGCTCGGACGGCGCGCTCGAACCGGCCGCCGTCGTGCAGGCCGCCGCGGCCGCCGGCGTGACGCTGCTGGCGCTCACCGATCACGACACCGTCGCCGGGGTCGGCGCCGCCCGCGGCGCGGCCGCCGCGGCCGGGATCGGGCTCGTGCCGGCCGTCGAGCTGTCCACGATCGACGTCGTCGCCGACGACCTGCACATCCTCGGATACGGCATCGACCCGGCCGACGAGCCGCTCGCCGGGCGGCTGGACGCATGGCGCGCGGACCGCGCGGCGCGGATCGACCGCATGGCCGAGCGGCTCGACGAGCTGGGCCTGCCGCCCGACCGGCGCGAGATCCAGGCGCGGCGCGCCGCCGGGCTGCCCGTCGGGCGCCCGCACCTCGCCAATGCCGTCATCGCGGCCAATCGCGAGCGCCTGCGAGCCGACGGGCTCACGGAATGCTCGGCGTTCCTGGAGGCCTATCTCTGCCGCGGGGGCGCGGCCTACGCCCGGCGCACGACGCCGACCGTGGTCGAGGCGATCGACGCGATCCACGCCGCGGGCGGCGTCGCCGTCTGGGCGCATCCGTTCTGGGACCTCGACGGCGGCGACGACGTCCGCGCGGCGCTGGAGCGCTTCGGCGCCAGCGGGCTGGACGGCGTCGAGGCCTTCTACACGACGCACGACGCGGCGCAGACCCGTCTGCTCAGCGAGCAGGCCGCGCGCCTCGGGCTGCTGACGACCGGCTCAGCCGACTTCCACGGCCCCGGCCACCGCCGCTTCTCGCGCTTTCGCGCGTTCGAGCTGCACGGCTGCGAGCCGCGCCTGGGGCCGATCGCGGAGTGGGCCGCGGGCTGACCTGCGCCCCGCCGGCGCCGGCCGCGCGCCGAGCGTCAGCGCCGCCGTGGCGATCGCGTAGACGAGCACGGCGGCGATCGACGTCGCGCTGAACACGAGCCCGGCCGCCACGGCGGCCGCGGTGCCCGCGCTGCCGGCGGCGGCCAGCGTCGCCCCGGCGGGCGCACCGGGGCCGAGCGGCAGCAGCCCGAAGGCGCCGAGTGCGGCGAACGTCGCGGCGACGTGGCCCATCCCGTGCGGCAGGCCGCAGGCGAGCAGGACCACCCAGACGCGCGCCGCGCCGAGGCCCGCCAGCGTGACGACGACGGCGACGAGCCGGCGGCGCCGGCCGCGGTCGGCGAGGACCGCGAGGCCGCGCAGCATCGCGAAGTGCGGCAGGCGCCGGGGCGCGCAGCGCGCACCGACGAGCACGCCGAGCCCGACCGCGAGGGCGACCGGGGCGACCCAGGCGGCGACGAGGCCGGTGACGGCCGCCGCGAACAGCAGGCTCGCGATCGCGCACAGCTCGAGCGCGAAGATCGGCACGTCGGCCATGCAGATCTGCGCCGCGCGCGGCGCGCGGTCACCGGCGACGCGGCGCAGCACCGCGACGCGCACGGGCAGCGCGGCCTGGCTCTGCGCCGAGCCGGCGACGAACGCCGCGGCGTTCGCGGCGTGCACCCAGCCGCGCGGGATGGCGTGCCCCTGGACCGAGCAGAGCGTCATCCGCCACGCCTCGGAGCGCAGGCCGAGCGTCGCGAGGTGCAGCCAGAGCGCCGCGGCGAGCCCCCACGGCGACACCGTCGCGAGGGCGCCGAGCACGTCGTCGCCGTGCCTGACGCAGAGCCAGCCGACGAGCCCGAGCGCCGAGACCGTGGCCGGCGCGGCGACGTGCGCTCCTCTCACGCCCCACGTTCTCCCTGCTCAGCGGGCTGGCGGGGTGAAGATCTCGCTATCGCGGACCGGATGCCCGCAGGCTCCGGGCCAGCCGCGAGCCGAGCGCGTCGAGGGCGAGCTCCTCGTTGGGATGCAGCTGCAGCGAGGCCCGCGTCTGCTCGACGAGCCCCTGCGCGTCGCGCAGGCGCGCGGCGCCGCGCGCCAGCGCGGCGTCCTCGCGCAGCGCGTCGACGCGGTCGGCGTGATGGACGATCTCCGCGACGCCGTCCTCGATGCAGGCGACGTCGCGCAGCCACAGGCCGACGAGCGCGAGGCCGTCGTGCAGCGCCGCGGTCTGGGCGCGGCGCGCGGCGCGCTTGCCGCGCTCGGCGGCCTCGCGGCGCATCCGCGCGTGATCCTTGGAGATCGCGAACCGCAGCTCGTCGTCGAGCGCGCGCTCGACGGCCTCGCCCGCCGCTGCGCCGGCGCCACGCGCGTGGTCGAGCAGCGCGATCCACGGCCGTCCGTCGATCTCGTCGCGCAGGACGCCGCGGGCCACGGCCTCGGCGCCCGCGCGCAGCGCCGCGCCGTCGCCGAGGGCCAGCGACAGCGCCCGCGCGGCATCGCCGAGGCCGAGGCGCGCGCAGGCGTCCGCGGTCCGCGGATCGATGCCGTGGCGCTCCAGGCGCGCGGCGATCTCGTGTGCGGGCGGCGCGTCGAAGCGGACGGGCTGGCAGCGGCTGGCGATCGTCGGCAGGACCTCCCCGGGCCGGCTGGTCAACAGCAGCAGGTGCGCGAACGAGGGCGGCTCCTCGAGCGTCTTGAGCATCCTGTTGGCCGCCTGGTCGTTGAGCTCGTCGGCGTCCTCGATGACGAAGACGCGGCGATCGGACTCAAAGGGCGTGCGGGCGGCGCCGACGACGACCGCCTCGTCGACGTCGCCGACGAGGATCCCGGCCGCGCTGGCGGGCGCGATCCAGGTGAGATCGGGATGCGCGCCGCGCTCGACGCGGGCGGCCGCGCCCTGCGGATCGGCGGCCCCCTCGGTGAGCAGCGCCGTGGCGAACGCGCGCGCCACCGTGCGCTTGCCGCTGCCGGGCGGCCCGCAGAACAGATAGGCGTGGTTGGGCCGGCCGCCCGGCGCGAGTGCCGCGCCGAGCACCGCGCGCGCGTGAGGATGGCGTTCGGTGCCGCTGATCATGGGCGCCGAACGGTAGCGTCGGATCGATGCGCGGCCGGCTCATCACGATCGAGGGCATCGACGGCGCCGGCAAGTCGACGCTGGCGGCGGCGCTGCACGCCGAGCTCGCCGCCGGGCGCGACGTCGAGCTGCTGCGCGAGCCGGGCGGCGTCGAGCTCTCCGAGCGCGTCCGCGAGCTCGTGCGCGACCCGCGGCTGCGCTGCGATCCACGCGCCGAGGCGCTGCTCTACGCGGCGGCCCGCGCGCAGCTCGTCGACGAGCGCCTGCGACCGTGGCTCGAGGCCGGGACGTGGGTGCTCGTCGACCGCTTCGTCGACTCGTCGCTGGCCTACCAGGGAGCGGGCCGCGGCCTCGGCGTCGCGGAGATCCTGGCGCTCCACGCGTTCGCCACCGGCGGGCTGCTCCCGGACCGCACGCTGCTGCTGCGCATCGACCCCGCCACGGCGCGTTCGCGCCAGCGGGGACGGCCCGACGCAGCCGACCGGCTCGAGCGCGAGGAGCACGAGTTCTTCACCACGGTGGCCGCCGCATACGACGAGCTGGCGGACGGCGACGCGGCCCGGATCCGCGTCCTGAACGCCGGCGACAGCCCCGAGCGCGTGCTGGCGCTCGCCGTGCGAGCGCTCGCAGACCTAGACTCCCCGCGGTCTTGAGCGGGCGCGTCCCCGACTTCGAAGTCGAGCGCTTCGAGCGCGTAGCCGCCGGCGGCGGCGCCGTTCTGCTGCGCATCTCCGGCCGCTGGCGCGCCGACCACCGCGAGCGCCTCGCGCCGCCGATGCTGCTGCTCGACGACGGTCGGCGGTCGCGGCGCCTGTCGGCGCTCCCGGGTCCCGACGACGCGGCGCCGCTCGCCGGGCCCGATCCGCCGCCCTGGCGCGCCGCGTTCTCGATCCCCGCCGCGCAGCTCGCCGAGGGCCACCTCGCGTTCGCGCTGGAGACCAACCGCGGGATGATCGATCTGCCCCGGCCGAAGGAGGCCGCGGCGCGCTCGCCGAAGCCGCCGGGCGCGGCCGACCCGGCGCTGCTGCGCGAGGAGCGCCGCCGCCGCGAGGAGGCCGAGCGCGCCGCCGAGGAGCGCCGGCTGGCGATGGCGCAGCTCGACCGCCGGCTGCAGTCCGAGCGCGGGCTGCGCGACGCCGCCGAGCGGGCGGCCGCCGCCGCCGGCGCCGAGGTCGCCGAGCTGCGCGCGAAGGTCGACACCGCGCTGCGCGGCGGCGACCGCGTCTCGCGCGAGCTCAGCGAGCGCGTCGAGTCGCTCGAGCGCGCGCAGCGCGAGGCCGAGCAGCAGGCGCGCAGCGCCCGCGAGGAGACGGCGGCCGCCCGCGGCGAGCTCAAGGAGCGCGTCGCCCGCGAGCTCGCCGCGCGCGGGCAGCTCGAGGAGGCGGTGGCCGCCCGCGAGCGCGAGGTGCTCGCCGCACAGGAGCAGGCCAAGCGCGCGCAGGCGCTCGCCGAGCAGCGCAGCCGGGCCGCCCAGGAGGAGGCCAAGCGCGCGCAGGCGCTCGCCGCGCAGAGCAGCCAGGCCGCCCGCGAGGAGGCGCGGTCGGCGGCGAGGCGCGCCGAGGCGGCGATCCAGGCGGCGCGCGACGAGGCGCGGGCGAAGATCGAGCGCGAGCTCGAGCAGGCGCGCGAGCGCCAGGCCGCGCTCGCCGCCGAAGCCCGCGCGGCGCGCGAGCGCGACGCCGCCGAGGTCCGCGAGCAGATCGAGCAGGCCGAGCAGACCGCGCACCTGGCGCGCTCCGAGCAGGAGGCCGCCGAGCAGGAGGCGGCGCTCGCCGCCGGCGAGCTCGCGTCGGTGCAGGAGGCGGCGGCCGGCATGGCCGAGGAGCTCGCGCACGCGCGCTCCCAGGCGAGGGCGCTCGAAGCTGCCCGGGCTGGCGCCGAGACGCTCGCCGACGAGCGCGCGCAGGCGCTGCAGGCGGCGCGCGCCAAGCTCGCGGAGGCCAACGAGGCCACGCAGGCCGCCACCGCCCGCGCGACGCAGGCGTCACGCGCGCTGGAGACCTCGCGCCGCGTCGAGCGCGAGCGCGACGAGGCCGTCGTCGCCGGCCGCGCCGCCGCCGAGCGCGCCGACCGCGCGACGAGCCGCCTGCGCACGCTCGAGCGCGAGCTCGAGCACCTGCGCCGCCGTGCCGCGACCGGCAAGAGCGCCGAGCAGGGCGTGCAGGCGCTCCAGGCGCGCGTCGACGAGCTCGAGGACGAGCGCCGCCGGTTCGAGCAGTCCGCCGAGCGGGTGTCCGAGCTCGAGGCCGCGCTCGCGGCCGCGCAGGACGAGCGCGGCACCGCCGAGCAGCAGGCACGGCACGCGCTCGCCGAGCTCGCCGAGCTGCGCGACGAGCTGGGCGTCGCCGAGGCCGAGACCGGCCGGCTGCAGGAGGCGCGCGCCGAGACGCAGCGCCTGGCGAGCCGCATCGCCGAGCTCGAGGACGCCGCGAAGGAGCGCGAGCGGGCCGCCGCGGAAGCCGCCGGCGCCCATGCCGCCGAGCTCGCCGAGGCGCGCGAGCGCACCGAGGCCGAGCTGACGGCGGCGTCCGCCGAGCTGCAGCGCGAGCGCGAACGCGTCGCGCAGCTCGAGTCGATCGCCGCGCAGCGCGCCGAGGAGCTTCAGGCGCGCGCCGACGAGCTCGGCGAGCGCGCATCCCGGGCCGAGCGGCGCGTCGCGGAGCTCGACGAGCTGGGCGCCGAGCACGAGCGCGAGCGCGCCCGTCTCGCGCAGGCCATGGAGGAGATCGCGCGGCTCGAGAACGCCGACCGGCAGCTGCGCGACGTCCGCGCCGGGGCGCAGGATGCCGCCGCCCGCCTCGCCGACGAGGCCGCCGCCCGCGAGCAGGCCGAGCGGCGCGCCGAGCTGGCCGCCGCCGAGCTCGAGCAGCTGCGCGCGCAGGCCGCGCGCGCCGCCGAGCTCGAGCGCCGGCTGGCGTCGAGCCGCACCGACGGCAGGCACGTGGCCGAGCTCGAGCGGCGGGTGCAGGAGCTGACCGATCGCGCGGCCGCCGCCGACGAGCTCGAGCGCCGGCTCGAGGAGACCGCCTGGAAGTCGGCGTCGCGCAACAAGGCGCTTGAGGAGCTGCGCGCGCAGGCCCAGGCGCATGCCGCCGAGCTCGCGGCCGCGCGGTCCGAGGCGCAGGCGCGGTCCGCCGACCTCGACGCCGCGCGCGAGCAGCTTGCCCAGCGCGCGCAGGAGCTGCGCGAAGCCCGTGCGCGCCGGGAGCGCGAGGACGAGCTGCAGGCCGAGCTGCAGGCCGCGCGCGGGCAGTCCGAGCAGCTTGCCGGCGAGCGCGAGTCGGCCCGCGCCCAGGCGGCCGTGCTCGACGCCGCCCTGCGCGCCGCCGAGCGCGAGCTCGAGCGGGCCAACGCCAGCCTCGACGAGGCGCGCGCGCAGGAGCGCGAGCGCGCCGAGCAGCTCGCGGCGGCGTCGGCCGCCGCGGCCGACGCGCAGCGCGAGCTCGCCGCGTCGCAGGAGGGCCGCGAGCGCGAGCTCGCCGAGATCCGCGACGAGCGCGCCGCGCTCGCGGGCGAGCTCGAGGACGTCCGCGCACAGCAGGCCGACGCCGGTCGCAGGCTCCGCGAGGCGGGCGCCCGCGCGACGGAGCTGGCCGACGAGCTCGACAGCGCCCGCACGCAGCGCGACCAGGCGCTCGCCACGGCCGAGCGCACCGCCGCCGCGCTCGAGCACGCGCGCGCGCAGAGCGCGAACCTCGAGGAGCAGCTCGCCGGCGCGCGCGAGGACGCGGCGGTCGGCGAGGCGCTGCTCGAGGAGGCCGCCGAGCGCACCCAGGACCTCGAGCTGCAGCTGCGTGAGATCAACGGCGACGCGCGCGAGCGCGCGGCGGCGCTGGACGGCGCGCGGTCCGAGACGGCCGCGGTGGCACGGCAGCTCGCGCAGGCCCGCGAACGCATCGCCGAGCTGTCGGCGCAGGCCGGCGACAGCGGCGAGCGCGCCGACGCGCTCGAACGGGAGCTGAACGCGACCTCGGCGCGCGCCGACGACCTCGCGCAGACGCTCGAGCGGCGCGACGCCGAGACGCAACAGCTGGCGCGCACGCTCGCCGCGGCGCAGCAGCGCGAGGGTGAGACGGCCGCGGAGCTCGAGCGCGCCGTGCAGGCGCGCGAGGCCGCGCGGGCCGGGCTGGAGGCCGCCGGCGCGCGCGGCGACGAGGCCGCGCGGCGAGCGCTCGAGCTCGAACAGGGGCTCGCGCAGGAGCGCGAGCAGCGGGCGGCCTCCGACGCCGATCGCGAGCAGCTCGCGCAGCGAATCGTCTCCGCCGAGGCGCGGACGCGAGCGGCCGAGGAGCGCGCCGGCGCGCTGCAGACGCAGACCGACGCGATGCGGTCCCAGCTGCAGGCTGTCTCGGCGCAGCTCGAGGACGCGCGGGCACGGTCCGCCGAGGCGCTCGCGGCCGCGGAAGAGGCGGCGGCCGAGCGCGAGGCCGTCGCCGCGCAGCGAGCGCAGGCGAGCGCTGCGATCGCAACGCTCACCGCGGAGCGCGACGCGGCCGTCGAGCGTGCCGAGGCGCTCGCCACGACGGTCGCCGAGTCCGAGCGCCGGATCGCGACGCTCGCTTCACGCCGCGACGACGCCGGCGTCGAACTGCGCGAGCTCGCCGCCGAGCGCGACGAGGCGCGCGCCGAGCTCACCGCGCTGCGCGAGGCGCATGCGGCCGCGCAGGCCGAGATCGCCCGCCTCGGCGACGCGCGCGACTCCGCCGAGGCGGAGATCGCGCGGATGCGCGACGGGGCGGACGGCGCCCGGGCCGAGATCGCGGCGCTGCAGGAGGAGCGCGAGACCGCCCGCGCCGAGATCGCCCGCCTGACCGACGAGCGCGAGACCGCCCACGCCGAGATCGCCCGCCTCGACGAGGAGCGCGACAGCGCGCGCGTGGAGATCGCCCGCCTGACCGACGATCACGAGACCGCGCTCGCCGAGATCACCCGCCTGACGACGGAGCAGCGGGCGGCGCAGGCGCAGATCGCGCGCAGCGCCGGCGCACACGACGCGGCGCGAGCCGAGATCGCCGGCCTCACCCAGCGGCGCGACGCGGCCGAGGCCGAGCTCGCGACGCTCCGCGCGGCGCGAGACGACAGCCAGGCCGCGATCGACGAGCTCACCTCCGAGCGCGAATCGATGCGCTCGCAGCTCGCCGAGCTCACGGGCGAGCACGGCAGCGTCGACGAGCGCATCAGGGCGCTGACGAGCTCCGAGCGAGAGGCGCGCGCGCAGGCACGAGCGCTGAAGGAGCAGCGCGACGAGGCGCGCGCTCAGATCGAGCGGCTGTCCGCCGAGCACGACGAGGCGCAGCGCCGCGTCGACGCGCTGTCGGCCGCGCACGCCGAGGTCTCGGCCGCGCTGGACGGCCTACGCGGCGAGCACGACGGCCTGCGGGCGCAGCTCACCGAGGCGAGCGCTGCCGGGGACGCCGCCGAGGAGCGCCTCGCGGCGGTCGCGCAGGAGCGCGATCGCATGCGAGCCGACGCCGAGCGCCTCGCCGGGGAGCGCGACGCGGCGCGGGCCCAGGTCACGCGGATCGCGCAGGAGCGCGACGAGGCGCGGGCCCGGATCGGCGACCTGACGAGCGAGCGCGACGACGCCCTCGCGGCGCTGCTGGCGCGCACCGAGCAACGCGATGCGGCGCGCACGGAGATCGAGCGGCTCGAACGCGAGCGGCTCGCCGGGGCCGCCCAGCTCGACGAGATCGCCGACGCGCGCGACGCGGCGATCGCTTCCGTCGCGGCCCTCACCGCCGAGCGCGACGAGACGGCCGCGCGACTGCGTGCGCTCGCCGACGAGCATGCGGCCGCCGAGGCCCGCATCGAGCAGCTCACCGGCGAACGCGACGCCGCCGAGGCCCGCATCGAGCAGCTCACCGACGAACGCGACGCGACCCACGTCCGCATCGAGCAGCTCACCGGCGAACGCGACGCCGCCGAGGCCCGCATCGAGCAGCTCACCGACGAACGCGACGCCGCCGAGGCCCGCATCGAGCAGCTCACCGACGAACGCGACGCCGCCGGCGCCCGCATCGAGCAGCTCACCGGCGAACGCGACGCCGCCGAGGCCCGCATCGACCAGCTCACCGGCGAACGCGACGCCGCCGAGGCCCGCATCGAGCAGCTCACCGGCGAACGCGACGCCGCCGAGGCCCGCATCGAGCAGCTCACCGGCGAACGCGACGCCGCCGGCGCCCGCATCGACCAGCTCACCGGCGAACGCGACGCGACCGCGGCCCGGCTGGCGCAGCTCACCGGCGAGCACGACGCCGCCCACGTCCGCATCGAGCAGCTCACCGGCGAGCACGACGCGGCGACGGCCCGCATCGAGCGGCTCACCGACGATCGCGACCAGCTCGCGGCGCGCGCGCGCGAGCTCGCCGAGCAGCGCGACGAGAGCGCCGCGCGGCTCGTCGAGCTCGCCGAGGAGCTCGACTCGGCGCGCGCGCGGATCGCGCGCGTGACCGCCGAGCGCGACGACGCCGCGGCGGAGATCGAGCGGCTCGACGGGCTGCTCGCCCAAACGCGCGACTCCGCCGACCAGCGCGCCGAGGAGGACGCCGACCTCATGCGCGAGCTCGAGGAGGCGCTGAGCACGACGCGCGCCGAGGTCGACCGGCTCGCCGCCCACGAGAGCGCGCTCGGCGGCGACCTCGAGGACGCGCTGGAGGACGTGCGCCGCGCCACCCGGCGCATCGACGAGCACGAGCGCGAGCGCGAGCAGCTCGAGGCGCAGCTCGACGAGGCGAGCGAGGCGATGACCGCCGCCGAGCGGCGGGCCCGCTCGGAGTCCGCAGCCCGCAAGGCGCTCGAGCAGCGCCTGCGCAGGCTCGCCGCGTCGAGCGAGGAGGCCGCCGAGCAGGCCGAGGAGGCCCGCGAGGCGGCGCTGCGCGCCGGCGCGCGTGCGGCCGAGACCGCGCAGCGCCAGGCTGCCGAGGAGGCGGCGGCGCGCGCCGAGCAGCGCGAGGCCGACCAGCGCGAGCGCGAGCGCGACCGCGCGGCGGACGTGCAGGAGGCCGAGCAGCGGTCGTCGCGCCGGCGCGACGAAGAGCGCCAGCGCCTGGCCGACGCCGAGCGGCTGCGTCGCGAGCAGGAGCGGGCGCTGCGCGAGGCCGTCGAGCAGCGGCGCCGCGAGCGGGCCGCGCGCCGCGAGCGCGAGGCCGCCGCACGCGCCGAGCCGGCCGCCCCGCCAAGCCGCCGCGAGGCCGATGCCCAGCCGCAGCCGCAGCCCGCCGGCGCGGCGGCGCGGGCCGAGCGCAGCAGCGCCCCGCCGCGCCCGGCGCGCGAGCTGCGCCGCACGCCGGCGCCCTCGGCGACGGCGTCGCCACGCGTCAGCACGCTGCCCAGCTCGCGCTCGCGCCTGCGCGCGCAGACCCATCGCCTGCCCTCCGAGCTCGTCGTCGGGATCCTGCTGCTACTCGTCGCGGCGACCGCCGCGCTGCTGCTGCTGCTGGGCGTCGTGCGCGTCGCCGTCACCGGCTGACGCGCCCACCGCCCGCCCCCCGCGCCCGCGCCCCCGCCCCCCGCCCCGCCGCGCCACCGCGCCACCAGTCAGTCGCCCGGCGGCGGCCTGCCGGTGCTCGTGCCGGGCGCGGGCGGGGTCGTCGGCGCGCCGGGAGCGGCGGCGGCGGGCGGCGCGCCGCCCGCGGGCCCGGCGGGCGGGATGCCGGCAGCCGGGCCGGTCGCGGGCGCGGGCGCGGCGGCGTTCGGCGCGTCGTAGCGCGGGCTGAGCGGCGTGCCGGTCGCGGTCGGCGAGCCCGCCACCGGAACCTCGAAGAGCGCCAGGCGCCCGGCGAGCGCGAGCGTCCCCGAGCCGACCGGGTCGAGCTCCAGCAGCCGCCGCGTCGCGGCCCGCGCGCCCGGCCGGTCGGCGGTCTTCAGCGCGAGCTGCAGCAGCCGCTGCCACGCGAACGTGCTGTAGGGCTGGCGGTCGACGGCTTCGAGCAGGTACCGGCGCGCGTCGAGCAGCCTGCCGCGTCCCTCGGCGATCGCGGCGGCGGCGAACAGGGGGCGCACCGCGACGGGATCCAGGCGCGCCGCGAGGTCGGCCTGCGCGGCGGCCCGCTCGAGCTCGGCGGGACCGGCCGAGGCCGTCACCGCGGGCGCCGAGCTCGCCTTGTCGTCGGCGACGAGCGGCAGCGCCGCCGAGACGATCACGAGGGCCGCCGCGACGCAGGCCAGCGCGAGCGCCGCGCCGCGCGGACCGGTCGCGGTGCGAGTCGGCGCCACACCGGCGCGCGGCGCCCACGGCGTGCCGACGAGGACGCCGACGAAGAGCAGGGCCGGGACCGTCACGCCCGGGATGTCCCAGTCCCAGTCGACGAGGCCGTGCACGAGCCAGCCGAGCGCGCCGGCGAACAGCGCGACCGCCATGTCGCGCTCGTGGCCGCGCCCCATCGCGCGGATGCGGTCCAGCGCGGCGAACAGCAGAAAGCCGAGCGCCCCCGAGACGAGCAGCGTCCCGACGATGCCGGTCTCGGCGAGGAACTGCAGCGGCATGTTGTGCGGCTGCACGACGCTGAGCTCGACCTGCCGGTACATCTTGTGGGTCACCGCGAAGGAGCCGGCGCCCCAGCCCTGCACCGGCTTGTCGTACCAGGCGCCCGCG
>CAVRMD010000012.1:0-10538 GCA_963722455.1 uncultured Solirubrobacteraceae bacterium | reverse complement strand
GTTCCGACCACAACTTCGCGTCGGACAACGCTAAGTGGTCTGGCTCGGAAGTTCGCGCACGTATCGGGCGGTGGGTTCAGGCGGCGAGGGTCTGGGTGTCGGTCTTGGCGAGCAGTTTGTGGAGGTCGTCGCGCGTGAACTTCCATTGGAAGGGGGCGGCGATCTGCGCCTAGCGTCGCCCGAAGGCCAGCAGGTGCCCTGGAGGGTGTCGAGGTCGGCGAAGTCGTTGGGCGTGACGACCTTGCGCTGGACGACGGAGAAGTAGATCTTTTGGCCAGGTGCCTTGGAGGCGATCGATCGAGCGTTTGCCGCGGTGCGCGGAGCCGTTGTCGATGATCACGAACACGCGTTGCGCGTTGCGGTAGGGGTGCTGGGTCATGAACTGATCGACGAGCGCGTCGAAGGGCACGATGCCGTCCTTGGAGGCGCAGCGGTCGAGGTGAGCGAGGTCGTCGGACCGAAGGGCAGGCACGACCCCGACCGCACGGCGAAGCGTCACGGCCATGAGGATGGCTCGATGACGCTCGGCGGCCGGCGTGTGAAGGTTCGCCGGCCGCCGATCCGTTCGGCCGACGACGAGGGCGAGCTGCCGGTCGCGACGTATGAGTACTTCGCCGACCGACCCGCTGACGCGGGCGGTGATGGACCGGATGCTCGCCGCGTCTCGACCAGGAAGTTCGCGAGGATCGGTGAGCCCGTCGGCGACGAGGTCGAGCGGGTGGCCTCGTCGCCGTCGAAAACCGCGGTGTCGGACATGTTCATCGCCCGCACCCGGACCGCGCTGGAGGAGCTCATGTCCCGCCGGCTAGACGACGTGCGCCTGGCGGTGATGATGCGCGCACGTTGCTGGCCGACCTCGTCGATCGCGGCCTGGATCCCGACCAGGCGATCCTGTTCGTCATCGACGGCGGCAAGGCGCTCAGGCGGGCGATCAAGGACGTCTTCGGCGAGCACGCCTTGGTGCATCGCTGCCAGCGCCACAACGAACGCAACGTGACCGATCTGCTGCCCGAGGGCGACCGCACCGCGGTCCTCGCCAGGATCCGGCGCGCGTGGGCGCTGACCGACGCCGAACTCGCCCGTCAGCGCCTGCAGTTGCTCGCCTCAGAGCTTGACCGGACGTGGCTGGACGCCGCCGCGTCGCTGCGCGAGGGCCTCTCGGAACGCTCACGCTGATGCGTCTCGGGATCACCGGCAACTCGCCAAGACGCTCGCGTCGACGAACCCGATCGAGTCGATGATCGAGAACGTTCGCTACACCCAGCGCAACGTCAAGCGCTGGCATGACGGCGACATGCGCAAGCGCTGGACCGCCGCCGGGATGCTCCAAGCCGAGCAGCAGTTCCGCAGGATCATCGGCTACAGCGACCTCGCCACTCTTCATCGCTCAAAGTTCCACGACGATCCGACCAACCTCGGCTCCTCGGCACCCGGGCCGGGGGCGAGCTGAGGGGTTGGCTGGAGCTTCGATCATCGCACTCAGCTCATGTCGCCGCTGCGGCCCGGCTGCCCGCTACTGGGCCAGCGCGCCGTCGACCAGGTCCGCCGCGACGCACCTCCCCACCATCCCGCCCCCGCGGTTACACCTTGGCTTCACGCCCCGTCGGCCGGGCGCTCCTCAGCGGCGCCGAACCGCAGCCGTTCGCAGCTCAGACCGGGTCTCTCGCCGCGACGGTCGCGGCGGGCGACCCGCCGTCGTGTCAGGCCGGGGTCTGGTCGACCGCGTAGCGCGCGTAGCGCTCGGCGACCGTCGCCGGCAGGCGGGCTCGCACGCGCACGCCGTCGGGCGTGTCGGTGCGCTCGAGGTCGCCGGCGGCGTCGTGCAGCTCGGCGAGGCGGGCCCCTTCGGCGTAGGGCAGCAGCAGCTCGACGGTCCGCAGCGAGCGGCGGAACTCCTCCTCGATGCGCTCGCCGAGCTGCTCGATGCCCTCGCCCGTGAACGCCGAGATGAGCATCCCGTCGGGGTGGGCGAAGCGCAGCTCCTCGCGGCGGTCGTCGTCGAGCACGTCGGCCTTGTTGAGCACGAGCAGCCGCGGGCGGTCGCCCGCGCCGACCGCCTCGAGCGTCGTGTCGACGGCGCGCAGCATCTCCGTCATCTCCTCCTCGTCGGCCGAGGCGTCGACGATGTGCAGGATGAGGTCGGCCGCGCGCGTCTCGTGCAGCGTGGCGGCGAAGGCGTCGACGACCTGGTGGGGCAGCTTGCGGATGAAGCCGACCGTGTCGGTCAGCAGATACGGGCGGCCGTTGATGCGCAGCTCGCGGGTCGTCGGGTCGAGCGTGTGGAAGAGGCGGTCGCGGACGCCGACCTCGGCGCCGGTGAGGTGGTTGAGCAGCGTCGACTTGCCGGCGTTCGTGTAGCCCGCCAGCGCGACCTGCGGGAGGTGGGCGCGCTCGCGCTCGGCGCGCATCGTCGCCCTCGACGACGACACGCCGACGAGCTTGCGGCGCAGCGCGGTGATCCGGTTGCGCGCCAGCCGGCGGTCGGTCTCGATCTGCGACTCGCCCGGTCCGCGGGCCCCGATGCCGGGCTGCGCGGCGCTCGCGCCGAGGCGCTCCAGATGCGTCCACAGCCCCCGCATCCGGGCCATGTTGTACTCCAGCTGGGCGAGCTCGACCTGCAGCTTGCCCTCGGCGCTGTGCGCGTGCCCGGCGAAGATGTCGAGGATGATCGACGTGCGGTCGACGACCGGGATGCCCAGCGCGGACTCGAGGTTGCGCTCCTGGCGCGGGCTCAGCTCGTCGTCGCAGGCGACGACGTTCGCGTCGGCCGCGATCGCCGCCGCCTTGACCTCCTCGAGCTTGCCGGGCCCGAGGTAGGAGTTCGGGTGGGGCATCTCGCGGTGCTGAACGGTCTGCCCGACGACCGCGACGCCCGCCGTGCGCAGCAGCTCGCGCAGCTCGGCGAGGTCGTCTCCGCGCTCGAGCGCGGCGATGCAGTACGCGCGCTGCTTGGCGCGCCCCGCGGCGGCGTCGCCGTTGGACGCGTGCTCGCCGGTCCGGCCGTGGCGCGATCGCTGCATCGCCCGAAGTCTAGTTGTGGCCGCGACGTGCGCGGCGGGGTTCGAACCGCCGCTACCGCGGTCCGGCGCCGTCCTGTGAGGCCTGCGCCTGCGGCGCGCCGTCGCGCAGCGCGAAGGCGACCTCTCCGTCGTTGACCTGCGCGTCCAGGACGGAGTCCTCGAGGTACGGCGCGACCTGCGGCTCGACGAACACGGTGCCCTGCTCGCCGACGATGATCTCGTCCTGCGGCTGAGGCCCCTCGACGAGCGAGAGCGCCAGCGGCGTGCCCTCCGCGGTCGGCTCGCCGGCGGCGATGCGCACGCCCGCGGCGTCCGGCGCGGCGGTGCCCTGCGCGAGCATTGCGATGGCCTCGGAGGCGGTCGGCGAAATGGTGAGCACGAAGGCCCACCTCCTTTCGGACGGGTCCTACGCGCCTACCCGGCCCAGGGGTGCGGAAACGGGGGTGCTCAGCCGCGCGAGCGCGACGGCGGCGGCAGCGGCGAGCGCGCCGCTCAGGCCAGCGGCGAGCGCGACGGCGGCGGCAGCGGGTCATAGCGGGCCAGCAGCTCCTCGACCGGGAGCACGATGACGCCCTCGCGCGGGTCGCCGACCCAGCAGCCGCCGCCGTTGGCGAGCACGTAGGCCGCATAGGCCGCCGCGCAGGCGTCGAGCTCGTCGAGCGTGCGGTGCCAGAGGCCGCCGTCGGCGTCGACGACGCCGCGCAGCCGCAGGGCCGCGATCCGCTGCTGCAGGCCCCAGGGCGTGCGCTTCGGCGGCGGCCGATGGCCGATCATCGAGCAGAACACGGCATCGGGATAGGTCTCGCAGAGGCGCCCGAAGCGCAGCGCACCGGTGTCGATGCGCCCGGCCACGGTGCCGCCGGCGTCGGGCCGGAAGACGGTCAGCGGCGCGAGCGCGTCGAAGAGCTCGAAGCCGACCCCGATCCAGCGCTCCCAGTTGGCGAGCGCCTGGCTGGCCGACGGCACGGGGTACAGCGGCAGGCGCCGGCGAAACAGCAGCGCATCGCAGACGCGGTGGCGCTCGAAGCGCCCGTCGGGCAGGCCGAGCTCGGCGCGCAGCGCTGCGCCGGGGGCGAGCAGGTCGAGGCGATGGCCCGACGGCGCATCGACGGCCGCGACCGCCTCGCCGCCGAAGCCGAGCACGGTCCGCGCGACCGCCTCGACGGTGCCCGGCACGTAGAACGTGGCGACGAGCTCGACCTCGCCGCCGTTGACGCCGCGGCGCTCGTGCAGCGTGCAGAGCTGCTGGTTGGCGGCGGTGGCGGAGACGTCGATGCCGCAGTAGCGCATGCGGCTCAGCCTCGCACGCGGGTCACGCGCCGCTCGTGCACGAGCGCGCACGCGCGACGACGGCGGGCTTGCGCGCGGCGTCCCGGACGTAGGCGACCGCGGCGGCGGCGCCGGGGTTGGCGATGACCTCCTCGAGGCCCGGGTCGCGCCCGCCCTCCGGGAGCGCGTAGAAGATCCGCCAGTCGCCGCCCTTGGCCGACACGCGGTCCTCGCGCACGGCGATGACCGGCATGTCGGCGGCGGCGAACGTGAGGTCGCGCGCGCTCGTCGCGATCCGCGCCCCGGCAGCGCGCCAGCAGCGTGCGTAGGCGCTCGCCCGCGCGCTCGTCGTGCTCTCGTCGCGCCGGGCGACGGCGTCGACGCGCCACGCGCCGTCGACCTTCACGAGCGTCGTCGCCGGCTCGGATCCGGCGGCGGCTCCGCGCTCGGCGCCGGGGCGGATCGCGATCGTCGCGCGATCTGCGGAGATCGTGATCGCGCCGCTGCCGGCGACGCCCGAGTCGACGCTGGCGACGTTCGCCGGGCAGTCCCGGATGGCGTCGCGCGCGCGCGCCGTCAGCAGGCGGCAGGCGCGCTCGCCGTCGCCCGCGTCGATGGCGCGGCGAAACTCCTGGGCGACCGCCCGCACCTTCGTCTCCTCCGAGACGCCGCACGCCGCCAGCGCCGCGGCGGCGCCGAGCAGGAGCAGCAGCGTCGCAGCGGTCGAGCGCATCGGGGTGCTGCGCTCAGCCCGCAAGCTGACCCAGTCGCTGGACGGCCTGCACCAGCCGGTCGTCGGGCGTCGTCAGCGAGATGCGAAAGAAGCCCTCGCCGTTGGGCCCGTAGGCCCCGCCCGGCGAGATCACGACGCCCGCCTCGTCGAGCACGTGCTCGCAGTACGCCGCGGCGGTCTCGAAGCCGGCCGGGATCGGCGCCCAGATGTAGATCGTGCCCTTCGGCGGGGTGACGTCGACGCCGATCGCGCGCAGCGCGTCGACGACGAGGTCGCGGCGGCGCAGGTACAGCGCGTTCATCTCGGCCTTGTCGCCGTCGGCGTCCGGGCTCAGCGCGGCGACGCCGGCGAGCTGGACGGCCTCGAAGAGCCCGGAGTCGATGTTCGTCTTCAGCCGCCAGTAGTGCTCGATCGCCTCCGCGTTGCCGACGATCGCCGCGCAGCGCCAGCCGGTCATGTTGTAGCCCTTGGACAGCGAGAAGACCTCGACCCCGACCTCCTTGGCGCCGGGCGTCGCGAGGAACGAGGGCGCGCGGTAGCCGTCGTACGTCGTCTCGGAGTACGCGTTGTCGTGGACCGCCAGGATGTCGGTCGCGCCGACGTAGTCGACGACCTGCTCGAAGAAGCCCTCGCGCACGACGGCGCCGGTCGGGTTGTTGGGGTAGTTGAAGAACATGAGCTTCGCCCGCGCCCGGTCGGCGTCGGAGATCGCCATGAGGTCGGGCGTGAAGCCGTGCTCGGGCAGCAGCGCCATGAGCACCGGGTCGGCGCCGGCCATGAGCGGACCGCCGGTGTAGACGGGGTACCCCGGGTCGGCGCTGAGCACCGCGTCGCCGGGGTCGGCGAACGCCAGGTTGAGGTTGAAGATGCACTCCTTGGCGCCGATCGCCGGCATGATCTCCGTCGCCGGGTCCAGCTCGACGTCGAAGCGGCGCATGTAGAAGTCGGCGACCGCCTCGCGGAACTCGGGGCGCCCGCGGTTGGAGGGATAGCGGTGCGTGCCCGGCTCGGTGACGGCCTGTGCCATCGCGTCGACGACGAGCGCGGGCGTCGGCCGGTCGGGGTCGCCGATGCCGAGCGAGATGACGTCGACGCCCTGCGCCTTCTTGGCGGCGATCTTGCGCTCGAGCTCGGCGAAGAGGTAGGGCGGGATGAGGTCGAGGCGGGTGCTGGGCTTCACAGGTTCTCCAGTTCGGTGCAGAAGTCGTCGGCGAGCTCGCCGCGGTACACGGGCCGGGCCCATCCCGTGAGGTCGAAGTGCAGGTCCTCGGCGACGCCGACGAGCAGCTCGCCGCCGTCGAGGCGCACCGTGACGGGCGCGTCGCCGCCGCTCAGCGCGTAGGCGACCGCGGCGCCGCTGGCCCCGGTCCCGGAGGACATCGTCTCCCCCACGCCGCGCTCGAAGATCCGGGCGCGGATGACGCCCGGCTCGATCTCGGCGTACCAGGAGACGTTGGTGCGGTTGGGAAACAGCTCGTGATGCTCGATCGCCGGGCCGATCGCGGCCAGGTCGAGCGCGTCGAGGTCGGCGACGTCGGGATGGTGGATCGCGCACTGCGGGTTGCCGACCGCGACGTGCTGGAAGCGCCAGGTCCGCCCGCCGGCCTGCAGCTCGCCCGCCCCGTCGTCGCTGCCGCTCGGGTAGTCCTCCGAGCGCGTGCGCGCCCGGCCCATGTCCAGCGTGCAGGTGTCCGGGCCCGTGATGTGCGGGCGGATCTCCCCCGCCGCGGTCTGGATCGAGAAGCGGTCGGCGTCCGCCAGGCCGTGGCGGCGCAGGTACATGACGGCCTCGCGGGCGCCGTTGCCCGACAGCCCGGACTCCGAGCCGTCGGGGTTGAAGATGCGCAGGCGCGCGACGAAGCCGGCCTCGTCGGGCGCCGACAGCAGCAGGATGCCGTCCGACCCGACGCCCGTGTGGACGTCGCAGATGCGCTCGATGCGCGCGGGCGTCAGCTCGAACCCAAGCGCCCGCTGCTCGAAGATGAGGTAGTCGTTGCCGAGCGCCTGCCACTTCTCGAATGCGATGGAGGCCATGCGGGCGCGGAGTCTAAGGACCGCCCGCGAGCAGCGCCGCGGCGACCTCGTCGGCGCCGCGATCGCCGATCTCGACGACCTCCACGCCCGCGAGCTTGCGCATCCACGTCAGCTGGCGGCGCGCGAAGTTGCGGGTGCGGCGCTTCATCGCCTCGACGTCGCCGGTCAGCAGCTCCTCGAAGCCGAGCGCCACCCGGGCCGTCGGCGACGCGCCGGCGGCATGTGCGCGGCGCACCTCGTCGACGGCGCCGGCGGCGACCATCGCGTCGACGCGCGCCTCGATGCGCGCGTACAGCTCGTCGCGGCCGCGCACGAGGCCGACGAGCCGCGTCGGGTGGCGCGTCTCGCGCGTCCACAGCTGGCTGTCGGCGCTCGGCGGCTCGAGCGCTCCCTGGTCGTGCAGCTCGAGCGCGCGGACGATCCGGTGGCGGTCGCGCGGCGCGATCGCCTCCGCCGCCCAGGGGGCCACGCCGGCGAGCTGCGCGTGCAGCGCCTCGGGCCCGCGGGCGCGCAGCTCGGCCTGCCAGCGCTCGCGCGCGCCCTCGGGGGGCGGCGGGCGCAGCGTCAGCTCGGCGAGCGCGGCGCGCAGGTACAGGCCCGTGCCGCCGACGACGATCGGGACGGCGCCGGCGGCGAGCAGCCCGTCGATCTCGGCGTGGGCGAGCTCGGCGTACTCGGCGACGGAGAAGCGCGCGTCGACCGGCAGGATCGAGACGAGGCGGTGCTCCAGGCGCGCGCGCTGGGCGCGGTCGGGAGCCCCGGTGAGGATCTCCAGCCCGCGGTAGACCTGCAGCGCGTCGGCACAGACGGCGACCGGCTGCGCGCCGCCGGCGCGCAGGCGCTCGGCGAGGGCGATCGCGACGTCGGTCTTGCCGACGGCCGTCGGGCCGAAGAGCGCGAGCACCTGGTGCACCACGAACGCAGTATGGGCGGCCGCCGCCGTGCGAGTATCGTCCGAGGGCGATGAGCGTTCGCATCGCGTGCGGGCTGTCGACCTCGTCGGATCCACGGGCCGGGGCGGTCGAGGCAGCCACGAAGGTCGCGGGCGAGCTGGCGGGGCGCAGCATCGACCTGGCCGTGGTCTTCGCGTCCGGCGCGCATCTCGCGGCGCCCGAGGCGACGCTCGAGGGCGTCCACGACACGCTGCAGCCCGACGTGCTCATCGGCTGCGGGGCGGGCGGCGTCGTCGGCGACGGCCGCGAGATCGAGGACGGCACCGCCGTGACCGTCTGGGCGGCGGCGTTCGAGAACGGGATCGTGTCGACGTTCCACGCCGAGGTGACCGAGGTCGAGGACGGCGTGGCGATCGCCGGCGTGCCCGACCTGCAGGGCGCCGGCGGGGCGATCCTGCTGCCCGACCCCTACTCGTTCCCGACCGACGCGGTGCTCTCCGAGCTCGCCGAGCGCTCGCCGGGCGTGCCGGTCCTCGGCGGGATCTCAAGCGTCCGGACGCTGCGCGGCCAGGCGGCGCTGTTCCTCGGCGAGCGCGTCGTCTCCGGAGGCGCGGTCGGGGTGCGCTTCGACGGCGTCGAGCTGCTGCCCTGCGTCTCGCAGGGCGCGACGCCGATCGGCCCCGAGCTCGAGATCACCTCCGGCGAGGGGCGGCTCATCCGCGAGCTCGCCGGGCGCCCGGCGCTCGGCGCGCTGCGCGCGGTGCTCGACCGGATGGACGACGCCGAGCGCGAGATGCTGTCCGAGGGCATGCTGCTGGGCATCGTCGTCGAGGGCGGGCTCGGCGACACGCAGCACGGCGACTTCCTCGTGCGCAGCGTGCTCGGCGGCGACCCGGAGACCGGCACGATCGCCGTCGGCGCGACGATCCGCGAGGGCCAGCGCGTGCGCGTGCATGCCCGCGACGCGGCCTCCGCCGACCGCGACCTGCTCGACGCGCTTGCCCTGCGCCGCGAGGCGCTCGGCTCCGACGCGCCCGCCGGCGCGCTCATGTTCACGTGCAACGGGCGCGGCCGCGGCATGTTCGGCGTGCCCGACCACGACGCGACGGCGCTCGCCGGGGCGTTGGGCAACGTCCCGACCGCCGGCTTCTTCGCGGCGGGCGAGATCGGCCCGGTCGGCGGGGAGAACTTCCTGCACGGCTTCACGGCGACCGTCGCCGTCTTCGCCTCCTAGCGGGTCGGGGCTCGCGGCGGACGACTCGCGGCGGCGCGGCGTCGTAGTCTTGCGCGCATGAACGTCGGCGCAAGGACGGTCCTGATCACCGGGGCGTCGGGTGGCCTCGGTCACGCGATCGCCCGCCGCCTCGCGGCCGCGGGCGCGCGCGTCGTGCTGTCCGGCCGCCGGGGCGACGTGCTCGTGGCGCTGGCCGGCGAGATCGGCGGCGAGGTCGCGCCGGCCGATCTCTCCGACGTCGACGCGGTGCGGGCCCTGGCCGCCGCCCACACGCACGTCGACATCCTCGTCGCCAACGCGGGCGTCCCGGCGTCCGGCCGGCTGCAGACGTATGCGGACGACCAGATCGAGCGCGCGCTCGACGTCAACCTGCTCGCGCCGATCATCCTCACCCACGCGCTGGCGCCGCACATGGTCGACCGCGGCAGCGGCCACATCGTGTTCATGTCCTCGCTCGCCGGCAAGACGGCGACCGCCGGCAGCTCGCTGTACAACGCGACGAAGTTCGGCCTGCGCGGCTTCGCCGGCGCGATGCGCGCCGAGCTGCACGGCACCGGCGTCGGCGTGTCGACGATCTTCCCCGGGTTCATCCGCGACGCCGGGATGTTCGCCGACGCGCACGTCAAGCTGCCGTTCGGCGTCGGCACGAAGACCCCCGAGCAGGTCGCCGAGGCCACGCTGCGGGCGATCGAGCGCAACCGCGGCGAGATCGACGTCGCGCCCGTCGGCCTGAAGGTCGGCACGCTGCTCGGCGGGGTCGCGCCCGAGACCGCGGCGCGCGTGACGCGCAGGTCCGGGGGCGACGACATCGCCATGCAGTTCGAGACCGGCCAGCTCGACAAGCGCTGAGGCAGCGCCGGTCGCGCCCGGCCGGACGGTCGCGCGCACGATCAGAAGAGCGTCGCCTGAACGTCCTCGGCGCGCGCCGGCCCTGACGAGGCGCCGGGCGCCCTCGCCCGGTCGTCCCCGCCCTGCGCGCGCACGCCAAACCGGCTCGGCGGCGGCACCCCGGGATGGTGCAGCAGCGCCGCGAGCCGCCGGCGCTCGGCCGGCGGCGCGTACGCCCCGCGGGCGTAGAGCTGCTCGTAGAGCGCCACGAGGTCGGGCCTGTACTGCCGCAGCCAGTCCATGTAGATCCCCCTGACCGCGCCGCGCAGGTGCAGCGCGATCCCGCCGATCCCGGTCGCCCCCGCATCCGCCGCGGCCTCAAGCAGCGCCTGCACCTGTTCGGGCGCGTCGTTGATCCCGGGCATGAGCGGCGCGACGAGCACGCCGGTCGGGATCCCCGCGCGGTTGAGCTCGGCGACGGCCTCCAGGCGCGCCTGCGGATGCGGCGTGTGGGGCTCCGTGGCGCG
>CAVRMD010000011.1:0-102157 GCA_963722455.1 uncultured Solirubrobacteraceae bacterium | reverse complement strand
CATGACAAATCGCCTGCAAACAGCCGCATTCTAGTAGGCGTTCAGTGGGTCGCAAGCAGGTCGGCGGCGTTGCCACACGCAGAGCTGTAACTCCAACCCTCGGCCAGCAGACCTCTTGCCGCGCAGCTGCGCCCCAGGTGGGGGTGGCGCAGGACCACCAGTGCTCGCCCGCCGCCACCGGAGCCCGCGAGCCCGCGCAGCGCGGGACCGGCGGGTCCGGTAAGGTCGCGCCGCCATGAGCTTGCTCGCCATGATCATCGCCACCTCCGAGCACGCCGCCGGGGCGGGCGCCGAGCACGCCGCCGGGGCCGGCGCCGAGCACGCCGCCGAGGGCCACAAGTCCGAGGTGCCGTTCTTCGTCCTGGGCAGCGTGCTCGCGGTCTACGCGGTGCTCATCAGCGTCTTCGGCTTCAAGCGGCCCGACTTCCCGGCCAGCGCCGGCGCCGCCCGCGGCGTCATGGCCTTCAGCACGGCGCTCGTGCTCGTCACGATGGCGAGCGTCATCTACGTGTCGGCCTGACGCTTCCCGCCCACCACATGCGAACGATTCTCGCGTAGCGGGATCTTCACATGACGTTCGTGCTTGAAACGGCCTTCGGGGGTGCATAATCGAAGGCCAAATGAGCGATACGAACGACACAACGATCAGCACCGCCAGCCATCCCGGCAGCGACGGGACGGCGGGACCGAGCGGCGAGGACACGCTGACCGTCACCGACAACCGAACGGGACGCTCCTACGAGATCCCGATCGTCGACGGAACGGTACGAGCTCTGGACTTCCGGGCCATCCGCGTCGCCGAGGACGACTTCGGCCTCATGACGTACGACCCGGCCTTCATGAACACCGCGGCCTGCCGGTCGGCGATCACGTATCTGGACGGCACGAACGGCGTGCTGGAGTACCGCGGCTACCCGATCGAGCAGCTCGCCGAGAAGTCCAGCTACCTCGAGGTCGCCTACCTGCTCGTGCACGGCGACCTGCCGACCGCCTCGCAGCTGGCCGAGTGGCAGCACCAGATCACGATCCACACGTTCGTGCACGAGAACGTCAAGGAGTTCCTCGGCGGCTTCCGCCACGACGCGCACCCGATGGGGATGCTGCTCAGCGCGACCGCCGCGCTGTCGACCTTCTATCCGGAGGCCAACGACATCGAGGACCCGGAGAACCGCGACATCCAGACGATCCGGCTCATCTCCAAGATGCCGACGCTGGCCGCCTTCGCCTACCGCCACGCGCAGGGCCAGCCGTACGTCTATCCGGACAACGACCTGTCCTACTCGGGCAACTTCCTGAACATGATGTACAAGATGACCGAGCTGAAGTACGAGCCCGATCCGCGCCTGGAACGCGCGCTCGACGTCCTGTTCATCCTGCACGCCGACCACGAGCAGAACTGCTCGACGAGCGCCGTGCGCTCGGTCGGCTCGGCCAAGCCCGACCCGTACTCCGCCGTCGCGGCCGGCATCGGGGCGCTCTACGGCCCGCTGCACGGCGGCGCCAACGAGGCGGTCCTGCGGATGCTGCGGCGCATCAAGCACCGCGACAACATCCCCGACTTCGTCAAGGGCGTGAAGGAGGGCAAGCAGCGCCTCATGGGCTTCGGCCACCGCGTCTACAAGAACTACGACCCGCGGGCGACGATCATCAAGAAGGCCGCCGAGGACGTCTTCGAGGTCGTCGGGCGCAACCCGTTGCTGGACATCGCGCTCGAGCTCGAGCAGATCGCGCTCGAGGACGACTACTTCATCGAGCGCAAGCTCTACCCGAACGTCGACTTCTACTCCGGGCTCATCTACGAGGCGCTCGGCCTGCCGGTCGCGATGTTCCCGGTCATGTTCGCGATCGGGCGCACGAGCGGCTGGATCGCGCAGTGGCGCGAGATGGTCGTCGACTCCGAGCAGAAGATCTCGCGCCCGCGCCAGATCTACACCGGCGAGCGGTCGCGCGACTACGTGCCGATCGACAAGCGCTGAGGCTGCGCGGCCGCGATCGGCGCCGCCGCCGGCTGCCACGGCTCGAGGCGCACGCGGCGGTCGCTGCGCGCGCGCCAGACGAGCGCGCCGGCCGCGACGACGAGGACGACGCCCGCGCCGGAGACGGCGAAGGCCGCGCGCGGCGAGACGGCCGCGGTCAGCGTGCCGCCGATGATGAAGCCGATCGCCGGCATGGCGGTCGCGATCGCCTCGAAGAAGCCGGCGACGCGTGCCTGCATCGCGTCGCTGACGGCCTCCTGCAGCGCGGTCAGGACCGCGACCCACTGGACCCCGTTGCCGGTTCCTCCCAGCACGGCCGCCGCGCACGCCAGGCCGAGGCTCGGCGCGGCGCTCATGCCGAGGTAGCCCGCGCCGATGGCCAGCGTCGACACGGCGGCGACGCCGGCCAGCGGGCGGTCGCCCAGCCGGGCGAAGAGGATGCTGCCGACGACGAGCCCGGCGCCCCAGGCCGTCACGAGCGCTGCGAAGCCGCCGTCGCCGGCACCGAGCGCCTGCTTGGCGTAGACGACCTCGATCGGCACGACGATCGTGAACAGCACGAGCAGGCCCGCCTGCGCGGCGATCAGCGGGCGCACGACGGGATGGCCCCAGACGTAGGCGGCGCCGCCGCGCAGGCGCTCGCGCCAGGGCGCGTCGTCGATCGCCCCGCACGGCAGCCCGCGCGTGCGGACCACGACGATCGCCAGGGCGAGGAAGACCGCCGCGGCGGCGACGAGGGCGGCGGCGGAGCCGCGCGTGGCCACGAGCAGGCCGGCGGCCGCCGGCCCGGCGATGTTCATCGTCGAGAAGCCGACGTTGAGCGCGGCGTTGCCCTCGCGCAGCAGGCCGGCCGGCGTCAGCAGCGCGACGGTGGCGGCCCGCGTGACGGCCCGTCCGGTCGCGGCGAGCGTGCCGACCGCGAGCCCCAGGGCGCAGATCGTCACGAGCGAGAAGGCCGCCGTGCTGAGGGCGAGCGCCGTGAAGGCGACCGCCTCGGCCGCGTAGAGGCCGCCGAGCGTCCGGGCGACCGCGAAGCGCTCCACGCGCGCGGTCAGCGCCGGCACGAGCAGCGAGGGCAGGAACTTCGTCGAGATGAAGAGCGCCGTCGTCGCCAGCGCGCTGCCGGTGCGGTCGAAGACGAGCACCGCGAGGGCGAGCGTCGCCAGCCAGTCGCACAGCTCGTTGAGCGTGTAGGCGGCCGCGAGCGCGCGGAAGGATCGGATCTTGAGGGGACGGCGCATCGGAACCCGGTTGGGACGCTAGGCGGCGGTCGGGGGCGCGGTCGTCTTCGCATCCGGTTTGCATCGATACGCCGCCGGACTTCGTGTCGATTGACATGGCCGATTGGCGGAGGGCGCCGCGCGATCGCCGATCTCGCCCCTCCGGCCACGACGCGCGAGCGTCCGAGCGCGCCGGCCCTGACGTCCCCGCCGGAGCGGCTGGTTACCATCGCCACCCTCATGTCGTACCGCGTCACGATCCGCGTCGGTCCGAAGGTCGTCCGCTCGCGGCACGATTCGCTTGCCGAGGCGGTCGACGCCCTCGAGCGCGAGCTGACGACGCTGGGGCCCGCCGGGCGGCGCGGCACGCAGAAGGTCCTCGCCCGCGAGTTCGAGCCCGGCGACCAGGTCGCGGCGCGCGGCGAGCTGTCGGGACCGTCGCGCCTGCGCCCGGCGGTGAGCGCCGGCGCCGACGTGCGCGGCGACGGCTCGATCCAGGCCTACGTGGGCAGGGTGCGCCGCTCGCTCGTCGCGCCCAAGCGCCGCGAGAGCCCGTTCGACGCGCTGCGTCGCGAGCTCAGGGCGTCGGCGTGACGGTCGTGCAGCCGGGCGGCGGCGAGCTGCCCGCCGCGGCGCCGCGACTCGTCCAGCAGACGGCCGACGAGTGGACGCCGACGGTCATGGAGTACGTCGCGGTCATCGATCGCGATCCCGACTACCTCACGGCGAGCTTCGGCTGGACCTGGACCGAGGGCGAGGAGGAGGGCCTGGGCGCGATGTCCTACGTCGGCCTGGCCTACGACGGGCGCTCGCGCTACATGCTCATGGCAGCCGTCGACGATCCGCAGCGCGGCGTCGCCCTCGAGGCGGCAAGCGACGAGGACCCCGCGCAGGCGCGCGAGGACTTCCTCGCGGCGCTCGGCCTGCAGCCCGACGTCTTCCTCTCGATCCGCGAGGGCGCCTGCTGGTTTGAGCGCTGGGACGCGTCCAAGGCCCCGCGCGTGCACGCTCCGAGCGCCTGAGTCGCGCTCAGCTGCGCGCCAGCTGCGCGCCGTAGGGGCCGCGGCCCGTCAGGCACGTCGCGCCGCACCGCGCGGCGAGCTCGATCGCGGCGACGAGCTCCATCCCCGCGCCGAGTCCGAAGGTGAGCCCCGCGGCGAACGAGTCGCCGCAGCCGTAGGCGTCGACCGGCGCGCCCGGCAGCGGGGACGCGCGCCACGAGCCCGAGCTCTCGCCCCGCCACGTCCCGCCGTCGGCGCCCCGCGTGCTCACGACCCAGCGCGGCTCGGGGTCCAGCGCCCCCGGCTCGTAGCGCTCGCCGGGATCGGTCGCGCTGCGCACGAGCACGTCGAGCCGCACGCGCGACGCCGCGAGCGCCGCGCCCGCGCGGGGCGTCGCGACGAGCACCCGCGCCGCGCGCGCCGCCCGCACCGCGCCGGCGTCGCCGCCGGTGAAGTAGATCGCGTCGAGCCCGCCGAGCGTCTCCCAGGGCAGCGGGTCGCTGCTCGCCGGCACGATCCGCTCGCCGAGCACGGTGATCGTGCGCTCGTGCGCGTCGTCGAGGAACGTGAACGTGCGCCGCTGCGGTGCGGGGCGGATCGCGGCATGCAGGTCGACGCCGAAGCGGTCGCGCAGCTGGCGGGCGGTGCGCGCGGCGGCCTCGTCGTCGCCGAGCGCCGTCAGGAACGTCGCCGCGCCCGCCAGCCGGCGCAGCTGGACCGCGGCGACGGCGCCGCCGCCGCCGGGCTCGTCGAACGTGTCGCTCGCGTGGACGATCTCGCCGGCGGCGGGAACGCGCGGCACGACGGCGAACTGCACCCACTCGACGTGGCCGACGACGCCGACGCGGGTCACGCGCCGGGGTGCGGCGGGCAGCTCGCCGTCATCGCCGTGGTCCCACGATCGCGCCGAGCGCGGCGCCTCAGCGCCCGTCCGCCGCGCGCAGCCGGCCGCCGCTGCGGCCGGGCTCGACGTTCGGGTAGCTCTGGCTCTTGCCCTGGAAGCCGAGCGGCCCCTGGACCTTGCAGCCCGGCGTGCTCGTCGGCAGCTTCTCGCCGCCGGCGTTGTTGCAGTCAAAGCTCGGCAGCACGAGCGTGTCCTTGCCGCGCAGCGAGTTGGGCTCGAGGTAGGCGTTGCCGCGGTTGGACGGCGTGCGCCGCGTCGCCGGCAGCGACTCCGCGCCGGTCACGATGACCTGCGGCAGGACGTGGCCGTTGCTCTTGCTGCCCGGCGGCGTGGCGCGGATCCCGCCGAGCGCGACCGGGCCGATGCTGAGGAAGTCAGACACCTTCGCCTGGTTGAACTCCAAGAAGCGCAGCAGCGGGTTGAGCTGCTGCAGGAACGGGCCGGTCGCGGCCAGCGTCGGGTCCAGGCCCTCCAGCACGCGCGACAGTGCCGGCAGGCCCTTGTCGCCCGCCGCGATGAGCGGATCGGTGTTCGCGAAGAGGTTCTCGAGGTCGGGCGACAGCCGGCGCAGCGAGACGAGCGTCGGCTGCAGGTCGTCGAGCACCGGCTCCAGATCGCCGATCAGCGGCTCGGTGTCGACCGAGAACGTGCGCAGGCGCGCCAGCGTCAGCCTGGACTCCTGCAGGAACGTGGGGAAGATGCGAATCGACGCGGCGAGTGCCTCGCGGCGGGCCGACAGCTCGTCGAAGAGCTCCGTGTTGCGCTGCACGAGGGTCGTCAGCGCTGCCTCGTTGGCCGTCAGCTCCTCGAACGTCCTGCCCGTGTTCTTGACGAGGTCGCGCAGCGCCGCGCGGCGGTCGTCGAGCACGTCGACGACGCTCTGCGCGTTCTCGGCGAAGACCGGCAGGTTGCCGAGCGCGTCGGACAGGTCGCGGCCACGGCCGGCGCCCGCCTGCGCCGCGCTCGCCTGCCACGCGCGAAACGCCTCGCGCGTGGGCTTGTCGAAGATCGAGAAGAGCTCGTCGAACTCGACCGCCCTGGCGACCTGGCCGTCCGGCAGCCGCGCGCCCTCCGCGACGCCGGGCGCGCCCCGGCTGCCGGTCGTCACCTCGACGTAGGTCTCGCCCAGCAGCGTCTTCTGGCGCAGGATCGCGCGGGCGTCGGCCTTCATCGGCGCGTACCTGCTGTCGAGCTCGAGCGTCGCGAGCGTCCTGTTGCCCTCGGGCGCGAGCTGCTTGTCGACGACGCGGCCGATCGTGACGCCGGCGGTGCGCACGTCGGCCTGGTCGGCGAGCGTCGCGGCGTCGGTGAACGCGACCTGCACGCGGTAGCCCTGCGGCTTGAGCGGGATCGGCCCGCCGAACGCCAGCCAGAGGAACAGCAGCAGCGAGAAGCACGTCAGCGCGAAGCCGGCGATGACGAGCAGGCGCCCGAGCGTGGGGGCTTCGGTGTTCACCTGGCGCCCTTCGCGAGGCCGGCGCGCTTCAGCGCGCGCGTGACGTTCGTCGAGGTCGTCGACGGGTTCTTGCAGACCGTCGCCAGCAGCGGCGACAGGCCCAGCGCGAACTCCGCCGCCGGCGTGTCGTTGACGAGGCTTGCGAACGTCGTGCACGTGCCGGTCAGGAAGATCGGCCGCATCGGCCCGTTGGCGTCGTCGATGCTCTGCAGGTTCGTCGTCAGGTGCGTGAGCCAGCCGAGCTGGAAGAGGTATCCCTCGTCGCGGTCCTTCTTCTCCGGCGCCTCGCGGCCGCCCTTGTTGTGGCCGAGCATGTTGACGAGGTCGTTGAGCACCTCGGCGTTGCGGTCAAGCTCGGGGAACGTGCGCCCGAGGCCGCGCGCGGCGGGCGCGAGGTCCTTGGCGAGCGGCACGGAGGCGCGCACGAACGGCCGGATCTTGCGGCGCACGATCGGCGTCGCCTCGCGGGCGAAGGGCTCCAGCGACGCGTTGACGGTCTCCAGCTCGCGCACCGCCGGGACGAGCGCGCGCGTCGTGGGGCCGAGCTCGCGGGCGAACGGCGCGACGTCGTGCAGCGTCCGCGTCGCGACCTGCAGCGTCGGCGCCAGCTCGCCGACGGCCGCGCGCAGGTCGTCGTCCTCGCTCGCGAGCGCCCGGAAGGTGCCGGCCGCTCCGGAGACGAGCCGCGACAGGTCGCGCGGGCGCTTGGCGAGCTCGCCGTTGAGCTGCGCCAACGACGTCACGAGGCGGCGCAGCGCGATGCGCTCCTTGGCGACCTCGCGGTTGACCCGGCCGAGGTCGCGCACGGTCGGGCCGTAGCGCTTGAGCAGGCGCGCGAGGGCGTTGCCCTTGCCGCGCAGGCCCTCGCCGGCGCCGTTGGCCAGCAGCGTGACGTAGTCGCGCGTGCGGGCGTCGAGCTCGGAGAGGATCTCGTCGAGGTCGACGTCGGTCAGCGAGGCGGCGATCGGGATCGTGAAGCCCGCCTTGACCGGCTCGCCGTCCTTGCCGGGATAGATCTGGACGTACATGTCCTTCAGGCCGGTGCGCGGGCGCAGGAACGCGACCGCGTCGCGGTGGATGAGGTCTGCGTACTCCTGCTTGATGTCCAGGCCGACGATCGCGCGCCCGTCCTTCAGGCCGACCTCGCCGATGTCGCCGATCTGGACGCCGGCGACCTGCACCGTCTGCCCCTGGCCCGGCGTGACGGCCTGCGCGGTGTCGAGCTCGACGTTGACGCGCATCGGCTTGTCCTCGACGAGCGGGAAGCGCAGGCGCTGCTCGTTGAGGATGTAGCCGCCGACGACGACGGCGATCGCGACGAGCGCGACGATCGCGGCGAACGGCCCGAGGTTCTTGCGGATGACGCGGCTCATCTGCCCTGCCTCTTCAACGCCTTCTCGAACTGCCCGCTCAGCCCGTTGCGGGCGGCGATCCGGCGGATCTCCGCCACGGTGGCGGGCCGGTCGAGCACCTTGACGTCGCGTCCCTGGGCCTTGAGCTGACGGCGCAGGATCGCGGCCGCGACGGCCTGGGCCTTGGCCTCGCGCGAGCGCGACGCGGCGCCGCTCGTGTTCACGCTCGGCGGCGGGCCGCCGGGGATCGAGCGCAGGTCGGGCTGCTGCTGGGTCTCGCAGGGCACGTCGGGCTCAAGCGGCGGGCGGGTGCGGATCGGCGGCGGGTTGACGCCGAGGATCGGATCGGCGACCGTGCCGAACACGCCGTTGCCGAGGTTGAGCGTCTCCAGGCCGCCCGTCCCGAGCACCTTGAACCACTGGCCGTTGGCGTCCGACGAGCGGCTCTCGCCGGCGAGGCCGGGCAGGAACTTCGCCATGTCCTGGTACACCGGGCCGTGCGTCGGGAAGTCCTCGTCGACGATCGTGTCGTCGCCGAACGGGACGAGCACGTTCGTCGTGCAGCTCGCGAGCGCGCGCAGCTTGCCGAGCACCGACGGGCTCGTCTTGGCGACGAGCGCCAGCGGCGGCGTCGCGCTGCGCAGGTTGCGCGAGAGCGTGCCCAGCTCGTCGTCCTGGACGAGCCCGCGCAGCTGCTTGACGAGCGGCAGCGTGGCGTCGACCGTCGGCCCCAGCGAGCGGATGCCGGGGCGCGCGTCGCGCGCGAAGCTGCGCACGGCGGGGAAGGCGGCGTTGAGCGCGTCGAGCGCGGGCGTCGCGGCGCGCAGCGTGCGCGGCAGCTCGCCGACCGCCGTGCGCAGCGCGCGCTCGCGGCTGGCGAGCGCCACGGCGGTCGTGTTGAAGTCGGCCACGAGCGCGCGCAGCCGGCGCGGCTCGTTGAGCGCCTCGGCGGTGACGCCGCCGTCGCGGATCCAGTCGCCGAGGTCGCCGGGGCGCTTGCCCAGCAGCGCTTCGGAGACGATCGCGATGAACCGGTAGGCGCCGGGCTGGTAGCGCAGCGAGTCGCTGAAGGCCTGCGCGCCGCCGGCGTCCTGGGCCTTGCCGATCTCCCGGAAGACCGAGCGCAGGTCGTTGCGGGTGTCGCTCTTCAGCGCGCTGAGGACCTGGTCGAACTGCACGGCGCTCGCCGTCTGCGCGGCGGGCAGCGTGGCGCCGTCGTCGAGCTCGCCGGCGCGCGCCGTGCCGGGCGCGAGGTCGACGAAGAAGTTGCCCTCCAGGAAGATCCGCGGGCGGATCTTCGCCGTCGCGTCGCCGTAGACGGGGCGGCCCTTGTCGCGGATCGCGAACGTGACCGTCGCCGAGCGGGCGCCGGGGCTCGTGGCCTGGATGCCGGTCACCTTGCCGACGTCGATGCCGGCGATCCGCACCGGCGAGCCGGCGTTCATCCCGCTTGTGTCGCGGAACGCCGCCCTGATCTCGTAGGGCTCGTTGACGAGCGGGATGTCCTTCGTGAAGCCGAAGTACGTCACGAGGACCGCGACGACGATGACGCCGATGCCGGCGGCGAACGCGCTCGGTCCGCGGTCGCGCCTCATGGGTTCACCACGCTCGGGGCGATGCCGGTGGGCTCGTTGGCGAAGGACTGGCCCTCGGGAACGCGGGCGCGCCCCTTGTACGTCGGGCCCTGCGTCCCGGGCGTGCGCGGATCGACGGCGATGTTCAGGTCGGCCGGGTAGCCCTCGGCGAGGCGGCCCGGGTAGCCGCGCTGGCCGGACTCGCAGTCGGCCTCGCCGGCGGCGTCGATCGCGGCGCCGTAGTCCTGGCCGTGCAGGGCGACGGCGTCGCCGAAGATCGCGTGCTGCACCGGGTCGACGTGGCCGCCGTTGGCGGGCCGCGCGCGGCCGAACGTGGTCAGCGAGTTCTCCTGCTCGGGCGGCGCGTTCTTGACCTGGACGCGCTGCACGGTGCCGGTCGCGTCCTCGTCGGAGATGTGGTCGGCGAGGTGCGTCCACCAGTACGTGAAGTAGTTGCAGACCGTCTGGAAGGGGCCGAGGTACTGCAGCGTCGGGTTCAGCGTCTTCATCGTGTCGGTGAGGCCGGCGAGCGTGAGGTCGGTCGTCGGCGAGTTCGCGAGCTCGCGCAGGGCGTCCAGCGCGCCTTCGAGGTCGTCGGTGAACGCCGGCAGGCGCCGCAGCACCGGCGTGCCGGCGCCGAGCGCGCGGTTGATCGCCGGCACGCTGCGGCGAAGCTCGCGCGCGGTGCCCTGCACCTCGTCGGAGATCGCGGCGAGGCGCGCGAGCAGCGGGCGGGTCGGCGGCAGCGAGCGGATCCCCTCGTCGAGCGTGGCGGGGGAGCGCGCGATCGTCCGGCGCAGCGCCTGCGGGTCGCGCGAGAGCGCCTCGAACGTCTCCGCCATCCCCGTGAAGCCGCGCGCGAGCGTGCTCGCCTGCGGGGCCAGGACGCGCGTCAGGTCGCCGGTCTCGGTCAGCAGCCGCTGCAGGCGCGTGTCGGGGTCGGCGAGCGTCCGCATGACCGGCGGGAGGTCGCCGAGCAGCTCGGGCAGCGCGCCCAGCGTGCGGTTCAGCGCCGCGCCGCGGCCGGCGAGCGCGGTGCCGAAGTAGTCGAGGTTGCGGTCGACGTTCGTGCGCGTGCGCTCGTCGAAGATCGAGAAGAAGTCGTCGAGCTCGGGCCCGACCGGGTTGGCGCTCGTGGCGATCACCTCGCCCTCCTGCAGCGCCGTGCCGGAGTCGCCGCGCAGCAGGTCGACGTACTTCAGCCCGAGCGCCGAGCGCGGGCGGATGCGGATCGTCGTGTCGTCGGGCATCGGGGTCGCCGCGAGGTCGAGCTTCAGCGTCAGCTGGGCGGCGCCGAGCCTGCCGTCCGTGCCGCCGATCGGGTCGATCGCGGTGACCTGACCGATGCGGTAGCCGCCCTCGCGGACCTCGTTGCCGACGACGAGGCGCGCCGCGTCGGGCGTGTCGACCTTCAGCTGGAACGTCGGGACGAACGGCAGCCCCTGGTTGGCCTGGTAGGCCAGCAGCACCGCGGCGACGACGACGAGCACGGTGACGGCCCCGACGAAGACGGGGTTGGAGGCGACGGATGGCTGACGGCGGCCGCGCATCGTCACGGCCCCAGGAGGAAGTCGAGGAGGCTGCGCTCGCTGTCGGCGCTCGCGCGACCGCCGGCCCTGGGCAGCAGGGGCGGCAGCTTCGGGCCGACCTTCGGCAGGACGTCGTCGAGCAGGTCCCCGGGGTCGGGCAGCAGCGCCGGCGGCCGCGCCGCGGGCGGCGCGCCACCGGGGCTCGCCGGCGCGGCGCCGTCAGGCGCCGGCGCGTCCGCCGCGCGGTCCTCGCCGCTGCCGGCGGGCTTCGTCTTCGTCGTGCGGGCGACCGCGCCCGTGATCCCCGGCTGCGTCGGGCCGAGCCACTGCTTGCACTTCGCCGTGTGCTGCGTGTCGGTCGCCGCGGTCTCGGCGTTCGTGTACTTCGAGCAGTCGTTGACGAGGATGTTGAGCTTGAGCAGGTGGCTTTTGGAGTCGAAGACGTTGATCGCCTGCGACTGCACGAAGAAGTACTGCAAGAACGCCTCGAGGCCGGTGAAGCCGGCGCCGGTCGGGCTGAGCCTGTTGGGCTCGACGGCGCGGCCGCGGTCGTTGACGTCCTCCAGGACGAAGCGCAGGTTGCGCATCGGCTCGGTGCTGCGGCTGCCCAGCGCCCGGAGCTGCGAGACGGTGGAGCGCGCCGCCTTGACGGCCGGGATGCCGCTGTCCGACGCCTTGCCCAGCCCGCGGACCGCTGGCCGCGCGGAGTCCGCGAAGGGCCCGAGCCTGCGCAGCAGCTCGGTCAGGCTCGGCGCGGCGAGGCGCAGGTCGCGCAGCGCGGGCGTCTGCAGCCGCGCGGTCGTCCCGAGGTCGGCGAGCGTCGGGCGCAGCACGCGCAAGAACCTCGGCAGCTTGTCGACGGTCGCGGCCAGCGCGTCGGCCCGGCTGGCCGAGATCTGGGCCGTCTCGCCGGCCTCGGTCACGAAGCGGGCGACGTCGCGGCGGTTGGCGGCCAGCCCGGCGAGCACCGTGTCGGCGTCGCGCGTGAGCTGGTTGAGCGTGCGCCGGTTGGCGTCGAGGATCCTCAGGACCTTGTCGGTCTCGCGCAGGGCGGGCACGGCGCGGCGCAGCGTCGTCTGCACGTCGTCGCCGCGTGCCGCCAGGCCGATGCCCAGCTCGGTGAGGATGATCCCGAAGCGCTCGCGCGCCGGCCGGCGCATGATGTCGAGCACGAGGTCGGGCGGGATCGTGCCGGCGGTCTGCTCGACGGGGATCGTGCGCGGCGCGGGGCCGGGCTTCGTGCCGGGCTCGCAGTCCAGGTAGTACTCGCCGATCAGCGACTGCGGCTGGACGGTGCAGAAGACGTCCTCGCGCAGGCCGGCGAAGCTCGGCCGCGTGATCTGGATCGTGGCGAGCGCGCGCGCCGTCGAGCGCTGCACGTCGAGCTTGGCGATGCTGCCGATCACGACGCCGGAGGAGCGCAGGTCCGATCCCTCGGTGAGGCCGAAGGCGTTGTCGAGCACGACCGTGTGGCGCAGCTCGTCGGCGGTGCCCTCGGAGGTCGCGACGAGCGTCGCGGCGCCGGCGACGGCGAGCACGACGGCGATGGCGAGCAGCGGGCGGGTCATGGCCCGATCGGCACCTGGGTCGCGTCGCAGTTGAAGTCCGGCGACGGCTTGTAGGGGTTCGATCCGTCGGGCGCGCGGCGCTCGATCGAGCCCGGGCAGCGGTTGTTGCGACCGATCACGACCTGCGCGCTGAGCAGGAGGTTGCGCAGGTCGGCGGGGATCGGCAGCGCGTTGAGCGCGGGGCCGAGCGTGAAGCCGTTGAACTGCAGGCCGGCGCGCGAGAAGTTGCCCATCGCGTCGTAGGCGCCGGAGGTCGAGAAGTCGTCGAACCAGCCGATGAGGTCGGGCGCGTAGGGGCGCAGGAAGCCGATCTGCTTCGTCGCGCCCTCGAAGGCCTTGATCGTCTCGGGGAACGCGCCGGGGCGCCGCTCGCCGTTGCGCTGCGCGGTCCGGTTGGCGATCGCGTCGATCGCCGGCTGGCGGCGCAGCAGCTCGACGAGGTCGTTGTCGGCGCCGGGCCGCCGGACGGTCTGCGACAGCTCGCGGATCGCCGGCCGCGCATCGCGGGCGAAGGGCCGCAGCTCGTCCATGAGCGGGATGAGCTTGTCGCGCACGATCGGCTTGGCGTCGTCGACGAGCGGGTCGAGGTCGTCGAGCGCGGCGCGCAGGTTCACGAACGTCGTGTTCGCCTTGCGCATGACGTCGGGCAGCAGCCCGACGGCCTGCGCGAGCGACTCGCCGTTGGACGTCAGCGCCGAGGCCGTCGTCGCGAGGTTGCGCGTCAGGCTGGCCAGCTCGCCGTCGCGCGCCGAGACGTCGGTCACGAGCCGCGCGGTCTGCACGATGAAGCGCTCGAAGTCGGGGGTGTTGCGGTTGACCTGCGCGAACAGGCGCGCGGACGACGACAGGGCGGGGTTGAGGTAGCGCAGCGCGGCGTTGGCCTCGTCCTCGTTGCCGGCCTGCAGGTCGCGCAGGAACTCGACCGTCTTCTGCACGCCCGCGCGCGTCCGCGGGTCGAAGGTGTTGAAGATCTGGTCGAGGTCGACGGCGGCCGAGGTGCTCTCGGTCGGGATCTGACCGCCGGCGGGGATGTCGGCGCCCTCCGCGCCGCCGAGCTGCAGGTCGACGTAGCGGTTGGCGACGCCCGACAGCGACGTCTGGCGGATGATCGCGCGGGTCCCGCGCCGCAGCGGGTGATAGCCGCCGGCGTCGATGCTCAGCGTCACGCGCGCCTGCCCGTCGCCGGTGAGCGTCAGATCCTCGACGGAGCCGATCGTCGTGCCGGCGACCTTGACCGCGTTGCCCCTGACGAGCTGGCTGGCCGTGACGAAGTCCGCCGTGACGCGATAGCCGCCGCCGCTTGCGAGTACGAGGACGAGCACGATCACCGCCAGCGCGGCGATTGCGACGACCGCTCCGACGACCGGTCCTCTCCCCTCCCCAGGAAGCACTAGTGGGTCATCCACAAACGTTTGACCCGGAACCCCGGGCGCCGATCACCGCCTGGCGGCGTCCTCGGACGCTCCATGTGGCAGAGCCACACCTTCGGTCCTGCGTCCTTGCCAGTCGGCGCCGGCATCCCGGGTTTCCGGTCGAACGTTCCTGGATGACCCACTAGAGCACCAGCGTAGACCCCTGGAGCCGCAGCCAGCGCCGCTGCTCCTCGGCATCAGGACAGTGCTCGCGCACGAGCGCCCAGAACTGCGGGGAGTGGTCCATGTGGCGAAGGTGGCACGCCTCGTGCCACACGACGTAGTCGAGCACCGGCTCCGGCGCGAGCAGCAGGCGCCAGTTGAAGGACATCGCGCCCGTCGCCGAGCACGAGCCCCAGCGCGTGCGCTGCCCGCGGATCGTCAGCTTCGCGTACCCGACCCCGAGCGCGCGCGCCGCCGCGTCGAGGCGCGGCGCGATCTCGCGGACGGCGGCGCGCCGATACCAGCGCTCGATCGCCGCCGACGGGTCGCCGGGCGCGCCGCCGCTGCCCGCCGGCACGAGCAACCGGTCGCCGACGCGATGCACCCGCGTCCTGCCCTCCTGAGACTCGAGCTGCAGCGGCGTGCCGAGGTAGGGCACCGTCGGCCCGCGCGCGGCGATCGCGGCGCGCGCGGCGCCGGCCTCGCGCAGGCGCCGCTCGATCCACGGGCGCAGCTCGGCGACCGCCGCCGGCGCCGCGCTCGCGGGGGAGCGGCGGGGCAGCACGACCTCGACGGCGCCGCACGGCTCCACGCGCACGCGCACGCGCCGGGCGCGGTCGGAGCGGCGCACACGGTAGGAGAGGTCGTCGGAGCTGTTCATCAGGATTGCGGAGTGATGTTGACACGACCCCGGAGCGTGCGGGCGCGGGCGCGTTCCCGCGCCATTCCTGGTCGAGATTCGGGCTCGAGCGTGCGGCCCCTGCGGCCCCGTGCGGTGCAGGCGACCATAATGGCCGCCGTGGCAGACCGATCGATCGTCCCGCTTCCGCCCGGCGTCCGGGACCCGTTCGACGTGTACGTCAACGGCGTGCACCAGGAGCGCGGGGCCGACTTCCAGCTGCGCGACGGCGCGCTCGTCTTCGGCCGCGAGCTCAAGAAGGAGGGCAACCTCGGCTTCTGGCGCTGGTTTCTCGGCGCCTGGGGCGTCGGCACCTACCGCCAGAACGACTCCGTCGACGTCCGCTACGAGCGCGACGGCCGGCCGGTGCTGCTCGAGGGTCTGGACATCGAGCCCGGATGACGAACGTCGCACCCGACGAACGCGGCGCGACCCCGAGCGCGGGCTCCGGCGGGACGGTCCGCCAGCTGCTGCTCGCGCTCGGCGTCGGCCTCGTCCTCGCCGACTCCTCCGTCGTCACGCTCGCCCTGCCGGCGATCCTGCGCGAGTTCGACTCGAGCGTCAACGCGGTCGCGTGGGTGCTCATCTCCTTCAACCTCGTGCTCGCGCTCGCCGCGGTGCGCGGGGCGCGCGCGGCCCGCGGCCGCGCGCCGCGCGCGTTCCTCGGCGCGATCGTGCTCTTCATCCTCGCGACGGCGGCCTGCGCGGCGGCCTGGTCGTTGCCGGTGCTCATCGTCGCGCGCGCCGCGCAGGGGCTGTTCGGCGCGGTGGCCGTCGCGGCCGCGCTCGAGCTGCTCGTCCTGTCGGCCGGGCGCAACCGGGCGGTGCTGCTGTGGGCCGCGGCGGGGGTCCTCGGCGCGGCGGTCGGCCCCGCGCTCGGCGGCTTTCTGACCGAGGCGCTGTCCTGGCGCGCGATGTTCGCGCTGCAGGCCCCGGTCGCGATCCTCGCCCTGCTCGGCGCGCGCGGCGTGCCGCAGCCCGCTGCGGCGGCCGGCGGCGACGTCATCGGCGAGCGCCCGGCGACGATGCCGCTGGTCGCGCTCGCGCTGGCCTCGGCGGCGCTCTCGGCGGCCCTGTTTCTGCTCGTCATCCTGCTCATCGAGGGCTGGCGCCACTCGCCCGCCGAGGCGGCGCTGACGGTGACCGTCATGCCGATCGCCGCGCTCTTCGCCGGGCAGTGGGCGCGCGCGCGCCACGGGCTCGTCCCGGCGGTCGCCGGCTCGCTGCTCGTCGCCGGCGGGCTCGCGGCGCTGGGGCTCATGCCGGGCGCGCACGCGTACTGGTCGCTGGCGCCGCAGCTGGCGATCGGGCTCGGGCTCGGGCTGGCGCTGGCGACGCTGATCGGCGCCACCGTCGGCGACGCCGGCGCCGACGACCCGGCGACCGCCCCGGCGGCGATCGCCGGGCCCGCCGCCTGGACGGTGGTCGCGCGCCATGCGGGCATCGTCGTCGGGCTGCTGCTGCTGACGCCGCTCTTCACCGCCGACCTCAACAGCGTGCGCCCGCCGGCCGAACGCGCGGGCCTGTCCAACGTGCTCGACGCGCCGCTCTCGCTGGCCTCGAAGATCGAGCTTGCGCGCAGGCTCGACGCGCAGGTCAAGTCGGCCGGCGACCAGGAGCTGCCCGATCTCGACAAGGCGTTTGCCGACCTCGACGTCGAGCCGTCCGAGCGGCCGGCGATCGCGGTCCTGCGCGCCCAGCTCGACGACGAGCTCGACCGCGGCGCGACGAAGGCGTTCAGCCGGTCGTTCCTCGCGGCGGCGCTGCTGGCGCTGCTGGCGGCGGGCGCGGCGTACCTCGCCTCGCGGTGGGGGCGCGGCGTTCCGCCCGCCGCGGGCTCGCCCGCGTCAAACGGCGCCGGGACGCCGCGGCTGGCCGTCGCCGTGACCGCGGCCGGGGCCGCTGCGGCGGCGCTCGTCGCCGTCTACGTCGCGCTGGGCGGCGCCGGCTTCGGGCCGCGCGACGTCGCCGACCCGTGCGCGCCGCGCGAGCGCCCGCCCGTCGAACGTTCGCAGAAGGCGGCGCTTGCGACGCTCGACGGGGCCGCCTGCGCGCTGCGCATGACGCGCGAGGACCTGCTGCAGCTGCTGCTGGCCGGCAAGACGCCGCCCGGCGCGTCGCAGGACGAGCTCATCGCGGCCTTCGCGTCGGGGGTCGACCGCGCGCAGCGCGAGGGCTCGCTCGGACCGTCCGAGGCCGCGGTGCTGCGAACGGGCCTGCGGACGGGCGGGCTGCTGGGCATCCTCGGGCTGCTGCTGGCGCAGTAGGCCGGCCCGCGCAACCTCAGGCGGTGAACGACTCGCCCGCGTAGGGGATCCATGCGTAGCCCGCCGCGAACGGCTCGAACGCGGGCCCCGCCCCGGCGCCCGGCAGGGCGTCATCGCTGACGACGAGTCCGTCCGGCCCGTCCAGCGACGCCGGATCGACGGCGACCTGCTGCACGAGATCACCGAACGTCATCGCCTCGTAGGCCTCGACGCCGACGACGGCGAAGCGAAACGGGGGCGCGCTGCGCAGGTGCTCGAGCAGCGCATGCCCGGCCGCGCCGAGCGAGGCCGCCACCTCCGGGCTCGTGACCCCGCTCCTGCTCTCCTTGGAGGGCAGCACCACCGCCCACCACGCACCGTCCTCGGCGCTGCGGCTCAGCTCGACGTCGACCGCGACGCCTCTCGCGGAGCCGGTCGGGTCGAGGAAGTGCTCTACGCAGCGCTGCGCCGCGTCGCGCGCGCCGCACTCGTGTGCTTGCCGGGGACGGTCGTGTAGGACGTGCTGACCGTGAAGTCCGGGACGTTGCGGCGAACGTTCGAGGTCGACATCCCGCCCGAGCCGGGGTCGACGTTGTTCGCGGTCATCGTGAACTCGTTGTCGCGCACACCGAGCTGGAATCCGCTGTCGTTTCCGAGCAGTGGCGTCGACGCGCCGGGAGTCGACGCCTGCATGCCTCGATAGAGGAGCGCCCGCTGGAGGACCGCTCGCCGCAGCGTCGGGCCGAGATCGTCGTGACGGTCGATCCGCGCGGCGCCACCCGACTGTCGCGAAGCGCTCGCCGGCGCTGGCGTGGCCGGTCGGCTGGCCGACGCGATCCGTCCCGCGCCGCGGAGGGCGCTCGCTCGCTGCCCGCATCGCTCTTGAGGTCGTGCATCGCGTGTCCGAGGCGTCCGCGAGCGAGCGTACTGGGCCTGTGGCCCGCAGGCAACGGCAGGCGAAGTCGGGGTTCGCCGGCAGACATGGCGCCGCGCCGCCCGCCGTAAGTCAGCACGACTTACGCGCTCGATGATCGGCGGATACGCCGTTCCTGCAAGCGAAGAAGCGCCGGGGTAAGCTCGCACGGGATGGCCGAGAGTCACAGTGCGCGCGTGCGATCCGGTGACCCGCGCTATGACACGCTCGTGCGCGGCTTCAACCTGCGATGGGTCGGCACGCCGCGCTACGTCGAGCTGTGCGCGACCCCGCAGGACGTCCGCGCGGCGGTCCAGCAGGCGGTCGACGCCGGCCTGCGGCTGACCGTTCGCGGCGGCGGGCACTGCTATGAGGACTTCGTCTCGGGCAACGACTCCGGCGTGATCGTCGACCTCACGCCGATGCACGCCGTCGGGCGTGACGCGCAGACGGGCATGTACTACATCGAGGGTGGCTGCACGCTGTGGAACGTCTACTGGGAGCTCTATCGCCGCTACGGCGTCGCGCTGCCGGCGGGCTCGTGCTACTCGGTCGGCGCCGGCGGGCACATCACCGGCGGCGGGTACGGGCTGCTCGCCCGGTTGCACGGGCTGACGGTCGACCACCTGCATGGCGTCGAGCTCGTCCATGTCGACGGTGACGGCCGCGCACAGATCGTGACCGTGAGCCGCGACTCACCCGATCCCGACGAGCGCGAGCTGCTCTGGGGCCACCAGGGCGGCGGTGGCGGCAACTTCGGCGTCGTCACGAGGTTCCTCTTCCGCGAGCTGCCGCAGGCTCCGGCGGAGGCGCACCTCGTGACGCTCGCGTGGAACTGGGACGCCATCGATGCGGACGGCTTCGCCGCGATCGTGCGCAACTACGGCGAGTTCTTCGCCGCCAACAGCGCGGTCGGCAGCCCCTACTCCGGATTGTTCGCGCTCCTGCACCTCTTCCAGCGCGCCGGCGGGCAGATCACCTGCGCCGCGCAGTACGTCGGCGACGACCCGTCGCTGCTGGAGCGCTTCGTCGACGCGATGGGCGCCGGCAAGGCTCCGCCAGCAGTCCCGGCGAGCCGCTCGATCGGCTACCACAGCGGCCCGACCCCGACCGTCACGCCACGGCGGCTGCCGTGGTTGTACGCGACGCAGCTGCTCGACGGTTCGGGTCCCAACCAGCGCGGCAAGTACAAGTCCGCGTACATGCTCGAGCCGTTTCCCGACGAGCAGATCGCAGCGCTCTACGACGCGCTCTCGGCGCCCGCGCACCCCAACCCGCAGGCGCTCGTGCAGGTCGATTCCTACGGCTGCCAGGTCAATGCCGTCGAGCCCGACGCCACACCGGTCCCGCAGCGATCCTCGATCCTCAAGCTGCAGTACCAGACGTACTGGATCGACGCCGACGACGACGACGTCAACCTCGCCTGGATCCGCGACCTGTACGAGCGGATGTACGGCCCGCGCGGACCGGTTCCCGACGCGTGCATGGACGGCTGCTACGTCAACTATCCCGACGTCGACCTCGTCGACTGGCAGTACCTCTACTACAAGGACGGCTACGAGCGCCTCAGGCAGGTCAAGCGACGCTGGGATCCGGGAGACGTCTTCAACCACCGCCAATCGATCGAGCTGCCCTAGCACGGCCGCCGCCGCTCAGGCGGGCGCCCAGCGCTCGGGGTCCTCGCCGGCCTTCGCGATCGCGCCGGCCAGCTCGAGGTGCCCGATCAGGCAGAGCGTCTCGGAGAGCCACCAGCTTGCGGTGAGCTGCGAGAGCGCCTGGCCGTAGAGCAGCGGCACGATGTCGTACGCGGTGATCGGGCCGTGCTCGGCGACCGCCTCGCGGACCGTCTGAAGGCGCTGGCGCACCAGCGCCCGGTTGGCCCGGATGTGCGCCTCGACGTCGGTGAACGTCCGCGCGTGCCCGGCGAGGCAGAGGCGCGCGTCGAGCGCCTGCACCCGATCCAGCGAGGTGAGGAACTCGCCGATCGGGTCCGGCGTCCAGCCGTAGTCGAAGTACAGCGAGACGCGGCCGAGCAGGTGGTCGCCGGAGATGAGCATGCGGCGCTGGGGCTGGTGCAGGCAGACGTGCGAGGGGGCGTGGCCGGGGGTCTCCACGACCGTCCAGGGGCCGAGGTCGGTGTCGACCGTGACCCCCTCGCGCAGCTCGCGGTCGGGTGCGATCAGCCGCGCGATGCCGCTGCCGCGCCCGCGCGCGGACTGCGACCACGCGCGCAGCGGCTGCAGCGGCACGCCGCTTTGCAGGGCGACCTCGAAGCGCCGCTCGCGCACCGCGTCGGGGTCGTCGACGGCGGCGCGCACGTGGTCGTAGGCGGGATGCATCCACAGCTCGCAGCCGCTCGCGTCGACGACGCTCGCGGCCTGCCCGTAGTGATCGGCGTGCGCGTGCGTGCAGACGAGCAGCCGCACGTGCTCGAGCCTGAGGTCGACCTGGGCCATCGCCCGCTCGAGCTGGGCGAAGGAGCCCGGTTCGTGCAGCCCGCAGTCGAAGAGCACGATCCCGTCGCCGCGCGCGACCGCCCAGGCGTTGCAGTGCGGCACGCCGGGCCACGGGAGGGGCAGCCGCAGGCGCCAGACGCCGGGCACGATGCGCTCGCCGCGACCGAGCTCGCGGCGGGTGGTCGGGGAGGGCATGGGGCGCGGACGATATGGGGTGCCGAGCACCGGTGAGCGGCTCGCTAGGGTGCCTTGCGATGGGCAAGCGCAACCGCGTAGCGGGCAAGATCTCGGCGCCGACGACGGACTACCGCGACGCCGACGGCAACGTCCTCACGCTGCGCGGCTCGATGTCGCCGCTCACGCGGCGCAAGTACGCCAGCACCCTGCACGACCAGCGCCGGACGACCGACGACTCGTGGCACCGCGCCGTCGAGTTTCTCTTCGAGCGGCTCGTCGAGCGCTGGACGATCTACGACGTGCCGACCGAGGGCCAGAAGGAGCTGCTGGCGCGCTACCGGATCGCGACGCCGCAGGAGAAGCGCTGGATCCGCGACGTGATGCGCGAGCACATCGCCGCCCACTTCCCCGACGTCGAGGCGCCGTAGCGCCATCATCTCCGTACCCACCACCCAGGCCACAGACGAGGACCAAGCGTGACGACGAGCACCGAGACCGAGCCCGCCTCCGACATCCCGACCCGGCTGCTGCTGGGCTCCGGGCCGAGCCCGGTCCCCCCGCGCGTGCTGCAGGCCCTCGCCCAGCCGACGATCGGCCACATGGACCCCGCCTTCGCGACGATCATGGGCGAGACGATCGAGCTCATGCGCGAGGTCTTCCAGACGACCAATCTCGCCACGCTGCCGATCTCCGGTACGGGCAGCGCCGGCATGGAGGCGCTCGTCGTGAACTTCGTCGACCCCGGCGACCGCGTCGTCTGCGGCGTCAACGGCCTGTTCGGCATGCGCATGGCCGACGAGCTGGGCCGCGCCGGCGCCGACGTCGTGCGCGTCGAGGCCGACTGGGGCCGCGCGATCCCGACCGAGCAGCTCATCGCGGCCGCCGAGCAGGCCCGCACGCACGCGCTCGTCGTCGTCCACGGGGAGACCTCGACCGGCGTCGCGCAGCCGCTCGACGGGCTCGCCGACGCCTGCCGCGACAACGACGCGCTGCTGCTCGTCGACTGCGTCACCTCGCTCGGCGGCCACCCGCTGCGGATCGACGAGATGGGGGTCGACGCCGCGTTCTCCGGCACGCAGAAGTGCCTGAACTGCCCGCCCGGCCTGGCGCCGTTCACCGCCGGCGAGCGCGCGCTCGACAAGCTGCGCGCGCGCGACAAGCCGGGGCGCTCGTGGTACCTCGACCTCGCGCTCGTCCTCGAGTACTGGAATCCGGCGGCCGCGACCGGCGCGTCGCATGCGCGCACGTATCACCACACCGCTCCGATCAACATGATCTACGCGTTGCGCGAGGCCCTGCGGATCGTCGCCGGCGACGAGTGGCTGCCCTCGACCTGGGAGCGCCACCGCCGCGCCCACAACGCGCTGCGCGACGCGCTCGGGGTGCTCGGCTGCGAGCGCTTGGCGCCCGACGGCGAGCAGCTGCACCCGCTGCTCGCGGTGACGCCGCCCGAGGGCGTCGACGAGGCGGACGTCCGCCGCCGGCTGCTGCTCGAGCACGGCATCGAGATCTCGGGCGGCCTCGGGCCGCTGGCGGGCAAGCTGTGGCGGATCGGCGTCATGGGCGTGGGCGCCAACCGCGAGCCGCAGCGGCGGCTCGTCGAGGCGATCTCGACCCTCGTCGGAGCCGACCCGGCCGAGCCGCTCGCCGCGCTGCAGGCCGGCTGGCGGGCCTAGTGAGCCATCCACAAACGTTTCACCCGGAACCCCGGGCGCCGATCACCGCCTGGCGGCGTCCTCGGACGCTCGATGTGGCAGAGCCACACCTTCGGTCCTGCGTCCTTGCCAAGCGGCGCCGGCATTCCGGGTTTCCGGTCGAACGTTCCTGGATGACCCACTAGCGCCACCCGGCCGATGGCGCTCGATCCCGTCCGCTTCGCCGACCTGCTGGCCGGCTACTGCCTGGACGTGCAGCCCGGCGACGAGGTCGTGGTGCGCTCGACGACGCTCGCCTCGCCGCTGCTGCTCGAGTGCCAGCGCGCGATCCTGCGGCGCGACGCGTGGCCGCTGCTGCGCGTCGACGTGCCGGGCGCGACGGCGTCCTTCTACCGCCACGCCCGCGACCGCCATCTCGATCAGATCTCGAACGTCGCATTCGCCGAGGCGAGGAAGTGCGACGCCCAGCTCGCCATCCAGGCGCCCGAGAACACGCGCTCGCTCGTGGGCATCGACCCCGAGCGCCTCGCCCGCGCGGCGTTCGCCCGCAAGCCGCTGCGCGAGCAGACGCTGCGCAAGCGCTGGTGCGCCACGCTGTGGCCGACGCAGGCCGGCGCCCAGCAGGCGGGCCTGAGCCTGACCGACTTCGAGGCGTTCGTCGAGCGCGCGCTGTTTCTCGACCAGCCCGACCCGGTCCGCTCGTGGGGCGAGCTGCGCGCGTTTCAGGACGGGCTCATCGGCCGGCTGAAGGGCGCGCGCGAGCTGCGCATCGAGGCGCCGGGGACCGACGTGACGCTGAGCGTCAAGGGGCGCACGTGGGTCAACTCCGACGGCCGGCGCAACATGCCCAGCGGCGAGGTCTTCACCGGGCCGCACGAGGCCAGCGCGAACGGGCACATCCGCTTCGGCGTGCCGTCCTCGCCGGCCGGCGTCGACGTCGCCGAGGTCGAGCTCGAGTTCCGCGACGGGCTCGTCGTCGCCGCTGCCGCGCAGCGCGGCGACGACTACCTGCAGCGCGCGCTGGCGACCGACGACGGCGCGCGCCGCCTCGGCGAGGTCGGGATCGGGACGAACTTCGGGATCGACCGCGCGATCGGGGCGACGCTGTTCGACGAGAAGATCGGCGGCACGGTCCACCTCGCGCTCGGGCGCTCCTATCCGGAGACCGGCGGCAAGAACGAGTCCGCGCTGCACTGGGACCTCATCTGCGACCTGCGCGCCGGCGGGCGCCTCACGGCCGACGGCGAGACCGTCATGCGGGACGGGCGCTTCGCGCTGTAGGCGCGCCGCGCGGAGCGCGCGGCAACTGCCGTGCGGCCGTCAGGCCATCCGTATCCTCAGCAGCACATGAGGCCTCTCGCCGCCCTTGCCGTCCTGGCGAGCCTCGTCGCTCCCGCGTCGGCGCAGGCCTCGATCGCTCCGCCGATGCTCCTGCCCGCGACCGGCAGCGGCGCCGCCGCCGCGTCGGCGCAGCCGCCGACCTGGCTTGTCGCCGCGTCGCCGACGAGCGTCGCGGCGGACCGCATCGCCCGCCGCCACGGGGCCGCGAGGCTGCGCGTCCAGGGCGTCTACCGCGTCGACACGCGACGGGCGCGCGCGTTCGCGGGCGCCCTGCGCGCGGCCGGGGCGCTGCGCTTCGCCGAGCCCGACGAGCCCATGCGGCGCGCGAGCGCGCTCGACGCGCTGCCGGCCGGCTACGCGCGCAACCTCGTCGTCGACCCGTCGCTGGCGCCGCCGGCGCCGGGGCCGCGCTCCGCCGTGATCGCGGTCGTCGACGACGTCGTCGACACGACCCATCCCGACCTCGCCGCCAACACGACGGTGCTCACGCCCGGCCCGGTGCTCGGGCCGCACGGCACGATGGTCGCCTCGGCGGCCGCCGGCGCGCTCAACGGCTTCGGCGTCTTCGGCGTCTTCCCCTCGGCCCGCGTGCTGTCGATCGGCCTCCCGCCCGACATCACGTGCGCGCTGGCCGCCGACGGGATCGTGAAGGCCGCCAAGGCGCGCGCGAAGATCATCAACCTGAGCTTCGGCGCCGAGCAGGGGTGCTTCACCCTCTTCCTCGCGGTCGAGATCGCGTATGCGCGCAAGAGCCTCGTCGTCGCCGCGGCCGGCAACGAGTTCGGCTCGGGCAACCCGTCGATCTACCCCGCCGCGTTTCCCCACGTGCTCGCGGTCGCCTCGCTTGACCCGGACCTGAGGGCATCGGGCTTCAGCAGCGACCACTCGTACGTCGACCTGTCCGCTCCGGGGGTCAACGTGCCGCTGGCGATCCCCGCCGCGCTGGACACCGCGGACGGCGCCGTCGACGGCGTCACGCTCGCCAGCGGGACGAGCTTCGCGACCCCGATCGTCGCGGGGGCCGCCGCCTGGCTGGCGACCGCGCGGCCCAAGCTCACCAACGGCCAGCTCGCCGACGTGCTGCGCGAGTCGGCCCGCGACGTCGGCGCGCAGGGCTACGACACCGCCACGGGCTTCGGCCTCGTCCAGATGCGCAAGGCCCTGCGCGAGCCCGCGCCGGCGCGCGATCCGCGCGAGCCCAACGACGACATCGCGTTCGTCGACGGCAGCGTCCTCGGCCGGCCCGCCAAGGACGTCTGGCGGGGGGCCGGGACGCGCAGCTTCTCCGCCGGCGTCGACAGGGTCAAGGACCCGCTCGACGTCTACCGCGTCCGCCTCCCGCCGCGCTCCAGGGCACGCATCCGCGTGCGCCCCCGCTACGGCAACCCCGACCTGTACGTCTTTCGCTCCAGCGCGACGTGGTTTCGCCGCGGCTTCGGGTACGTCGCGCGCTCCAGGCGCGCCACCCGCAAGACCGAGAGCGTGACGATCTCCAACCGCAGCGCGCACGCCCGCCGCTTCTACGTGGCGGTCGACGTGCGCTCCGACGCGACGGGCTCGCTGAGCAGCGACTACCGGCTCGAGCTGCGGCGCATCAAGCGGCGCTAGTGGGTCATCCACAAACGTTTGACCCGGAACCCCGGGCGCCGATCACCGCCTGGCGGCGTCCTCGGACGCTCGATGTGGCAGAGCCACACCTTCGGTCCTGCGTCCTTGCCAGTCGGCGCCGGCATCCCGGGTTTCCGGTCGAACGTTCCTGGATGACCCACGAGTTCCCGGCGCGCTCAGTCCGGGAGCGCGTCGATGAGCTCCTCGACGCATGCCCGCGGCCCACCGTCGAAGCCCACGTCGAAGGCGACCTCGCGCTCTGCGGGCGTGCCGTGGGCGTGGGGGTCGTCGACCTCGACGCCGTCGGGGTCGCCGGAGCGCGCGACGTCGCGGCGCAGCGCCGGGACCTCGGCCTGGGCGAGCTCCGCCGACCAGGCGCCGGCGAAGCAGTCGGCCTGCAGCTCGGCGTCGATCGGCAGGCCCTCGGGATCCTCGCTGAGATCGACCTCGCGCGCCTGGGCCTGGACGACATGGCCCCACTCGTGCGCCATCGTCGCCTCGGCCCGCGCGAGCGATGCCTCGACGTAGCCCGGGTCGTAGGCGACGAGGATCCCCTCGCGGCAGCCGGCGTCGACGAACGCGTTGCCGTCGATCTCCTCGCGGTCGACCGGACGGCCGTCGCAGACCGGATCGTCGTCGGCCGTCTGCACGCGGTCGCGCGCCACGGGGCGGTAGGTGAAGCCCAGCTCGGAGTCGGCGGTCGTCCAGAAGTCGTTGAGGTCGGCGACGACCGACGTCATGAGCTCGCGCGCGTCCTCGGACGGCGAGCCGCAGCCGCCGAGCGCGAGCGCCAGCGCCGCGCCGATCGCGCCGATCGCGCCGATCGCGGCGAGCCACGGCCGCCGCCGCCCGGCTCCTGAGGCCTCGGCGACGCGCGCGAGATCGGTCGGGGGCGGCGCGGGCACGCGCCGGATCGTCGCAGGGGCGGCGGCCCGCGAGGCCGGCGCTACCGTGAGGACGGTGCAGCGCCACACGAAGATCGTCGCGACGATCGGACCGGCCTCGCGCGATCCGCAGACGCTCGCGCGGATGGTCGCGGCGGGGATGGACGTGGCGCGGCTGAACTTCTCGCACGGGACCGCCGAGCAGCACGCCGAGACCGCCCAGCGGGTGCGGGCGGCGGCCGGCCGCGCGGGGCGCGCCGTGGCGGTCCTGCAGGACCTGCCGGGCCCCAAGCTGCGGATCGGCCCGCTCGAGGAGGACCACGTCGACCTCAAGCCGGGCGACCGCGTCGTCTTCGACTGCGCCGGGGAGGGGGTCGGGACGGCCAGCCGGATGTGCGTGGCGCGCCCCGAGCTCGTCGCCGCGATGGCGCCCGACGACGTCCTGTACCTCGCCGACGGCGCCGTGCGCCTGCGGGTCGTCGCCGTCCACGGGGAGCGCTGCGAGATCGATGCCGAGGTCGAGGTCGGCGGCGCGGTCGCCTCGCGCCAGGGCCTGAACATCCCCGGTCCGCTGGACCAGCTGCCGACCGTCCCCGAGGAGGACCTCGCCCACCTCGCGGTCGGCGAGCGGATCGGCGTCGACATGGTCGCGCTGTCGTTCGTGCGCGGGCCGCAGGACATCGCCTTCCTGCGCGAGCACACGCGCCTGCCGCTCATCGCCAAGATCGAGAAGCCGCAGGCGGTGCAGCGCGCCGAGGAGATCATCCGCGCGGCGGACTGCGTCATGGTCGCCCGCGGCGACCTCGGCATCGAGCTGCCGATCGAGCGCGTGCCGCTCGTGCAGAAGGACCTGCTGGCGTGCGCCGGCCGGCTCGCGCGCCCGTCGATCACGGCGACGCAGATGCTCGACTCGATGGTCGGATCGACGCGCCCGACGCGTGCCGAGGTCGCCGACGTCGCCAACGCGATCCTCGACGGCACCGACGCCGTCATGCTCTCCCAGGAGACCGCGATCGGCGCCTACCCGGTCGAGGCGATCGCGATGATGGCCTCGATCGCGACGACGACCGAGCGCGCGGCACCGTACCGGCGCTGGAACGAGCAGCGCGTGCACCGCGACGCGCGCGACCCGTCCTACACCGTCGCCTACTCGGTCTGCATGGCCGCCCGCGAGCTCGAGCTCGACGCGATCGTCGTCCCCACGCTGTCGGGCCGTTCGGCGCGGCTCGTGTCCGCGCACCGCCCGACCGTGCCGATCTACGCGCTCTCGCCGGGCCGCGAGACGGTCCGCCGCTGCGGCCTGATGTGGGGCGTGCGCGCGGAGTACCTGCGCAAGCACTCGGTCACCGAGGAGCTGCTGCTCGACGCCTGCCGGCGCGTGGTGGAGCTCGGCTGGTGCGAGCAGGGCCAGCGCGTCGCGGTGACGGCGGGCCTGCCGAGCGGCGTGCCGGGCTCGACGTCGCTGTTTCAGGTGCAGCAGCTGTAGCCGGCGTAGAACTCAAGAAGCGAGCGGCGATCGCCCTGCGCCCCGGATCGGGGTCGAGCAATCCGTGCGCGAGCGCCGGTGAGAATCAGCCGCAGTACGCCGCCGGCACCCAGGCGGCGCGCATGTCCACGCGCTCGCCGCGAAACGGCACGCCCTCGGCCTCCAGCAGGCGCCGCTGGCGCGCGCCCTTGGCCAGCGACCCGTCGGCGCGCACGACGCGCTGCCAGGGCAGGTCGGGGTCGCCGGCCGCGGCGAGCACGGCGCCGGCGCGGCGCGGCGCGGCGGGCGACAGGTCGCCGTACGTCGTGACGCGGCCGCGCGGGATCGCCCGGACGGCGGCGAGGATCTCGGCGTCGCTGGGCACCTGCGGCTCAGGCGCGCGCCGCGAGGTCGCGGCGCACGAGCACGATCCCGAGCACGCCCATCCCCACGAGCGTCGCGATCGCGACGATCGACTCGGTCGAGTCCAAGCTGCCGAGCTGGCCGCCGAGCGCGGTGTAGGCGAAGGCGCGCGGGGCGATGCCGATGAGCGTGGCGAGCGTGAACGCGCCGGCGCCGACCCGCGTGATGCCGAAGACGTAGTTGGCGACGTCGCGCGGCACGCCGGGGAAGATCCGGGCGTAGAGCACGGCGACGAAGCCGCGCCGCGCGATCGCCGCCTGCAGGCGCTCCAGCCGCTGCCCGGCGAGCCGCCCGACCGCGTCCGAGGCGACGTAGCGCGCGATGAGAAACGCGAGCATGGCGCCGACGGTGCCGCCGAGGACCGACAGGACCGTCCCCTCCAGCGTGCCGAACAGCAGCCCGCCGGCCGCCGCGACGAGCGGGAACGGAAAGAACGCGAGCGTCAGGCCGACGCAGAGCGCCACGAACGCGACCGGCGCCAGGGCGCCCGCGTCGTCCGCCGCGCGCTGGATCTCCGCCGGCGAGCGGGCGACGAGCAGCGCGACGCCCGCGAAGACCGCGAGCAGCGCCGCGACGAACGCGGCGATCGTCGCCGCCGGCCGCCGGCTCACGCGCTCCCCCGGGCCGCGACGGGCCGCCGGCGCCGCGCGGCCGCGACGGCCGGCCGGCGCCGCGCGGCCGCGACGCGCCGGCGGGGCCGCGGGGCCGCGACGCGCCGGCGGGGCCGCGGGGCCGCCACGGGCCGGCGGGGCCGCGGGGTCAGACCCACCGCCGGACCGCCGCTCAGGCGGCGCCGCGCACGACTGCCGCCGGCGGGTGCGCCGCGTAGAAGTCGGCCTCCTGGCGGCCGAGCTCGGTGACCGGGCCGTCGCCGTAGATCCACTCGCGCGCGATCCGGTGCCAGTTGCCGCTGGCGCGCAGCTGGCTCATGACCGCGAGCGTGAGCATCTCCAGCCGGCGTCCGAAGAGGTGGTCGGGCGGCAGCGTCTCGTGGCGCATCTTCGAGAAGTGCGACGAGCGCGGGTCGGACATCTCGATCATGACCTCGGTCGCGATCTCCGGCGTGAGCGCGATCTCCTCGTCGACGAGGTACCACCACGTCATGTCGTGCAGTTGCTCGAGGATCCCCTCGGGCGTGTAGTACTCGGGCTTGGCGATGAAGCCGCCGGCGTGGAGGTGGTCGATGAGCGCCTGGCCCTCGCCCGCCGCCGCCAGGCGCTGGATCACGAGCTCGAACTCCGAGACCGCCGCCGGGATGCGCTTGAACAGGCCGAAGTCCAGGAACGCCATGCGCCCGTCGTCGAGCAGCAGCGAGTTGCCGGGGTGCGGGTCGCCGGAGAACTGGTGGTGGCGGTACATGCAGCCGAAGTAGAAGCGGTAGACGATCTCGCCGAGGCGGTCGCGCTCGGCCTGCGGAAGCTGCTTGAGCTCCTCGAAGCCGCGGCCGGCGACGAACTCGCTGACGATGACCTTCTCGTGCGACAGGGAGGTGACGACCTCCGGCACGAGGATGAACGGATGGCCGCGGAAGATGCGCGCGAGCGTGCGCTGGTTCTGCGCCTCGAGCTCGTAGTCGAGCTCCTCGTCGATGCGCGAGCGGATCTCGTCGCCCAGCGCCTTGGGGTCCAGGCCCGGCGCGACCATCTTCATGAGCCGCAGGATGATCCCGAGGTTCTGCATGTCGGCGCGGACGGCCTGCGCGACGCCCGGGTACTGCACCTTGACCGCGACGTCGCGCCCCGCCAGGCCCTTGGCCATCTCGGGCCTCAGGCGGGCGCGGTAGACCTGGCCGATCGAGGCGGCGGCGATCGGGACCGGATCGAACGTCTCGAAGACCTCGTCGACGGGCCGGCCGTACTCGCCCTCGATGACCTTCCTCATGTCCTTGAAGGCGACCTTCGGGGCCGCGTCGCGCAGCTCGGCGAGCTTGGCCTGGAACTCCTCGCGGTACTCCTCGGGGACGAGGCCGACGTCGAGGAACGACATCACCTGGCCGAGCTTCATCGCGGCGCCCTTCATCGTCCCGAGCGCGGCGACGATCTGCTCGGCGGTCTCGAGCTGGCGCTTGGCCAGCGCGCGCTCACCGGCCTCGTCGCTGCGCGCGACGTTCGTCGCGCGCGTGCCCATCTGCTTGGCGGCCTGCGTCGCCGCCAGCCGCCCGACCTTCGAGGAGCGGCTCAGGCGCGACGTCGGGATTGCGTCCTTCTTGGCCATCTGCGTCGCGCCCGGGCGGCCGGGCGCTCAGGCCTGCCGGCGTTCGACCTGCGAGCCGGGGACGATGTCGTCGCGCCCGTCGGGCCAGCGCACCCAGGCCTTGTGCCCGCCGTCGTAGTCGTCGCCCCAGACGACGAGCGTCGCGGGGTCGCCCCAGACCGTCACCTGCTCCTCGCCCTCGGGATCGATGCCGCGCCAGACGCGGATGAAGGCGTTGTGCTCCCACTCGTCGCCGATCGTCGTCGGCTCGGTGTGGCCGGGGTGGACCTCGGTCGAGGCGTCCAGCGCCATGAGCGTGTCCATGATCGACGTCCTCATGTCGGCGTAGGAGGTGCTGCCCGGCGCGCGGACGCCGCCGATCGAGCGCCGGAAGAGCGTGTCGCCGGTGAAGACGTGGCCCGGGACGGTGAAGTTGAGCATCCCGGCGGTGTGGCCCGGCGTGTGGACGGCGCCGACGTGCAGGCTGCCGATCCGCAGCGGCTCGAAAGCCTGCGCCGGCAGCTGCTCGGCGGGGTGGGCGAGCACGGTGATCTGCGGGCAGCGGGCCATGACGTCGTCCATCGCGCAGACGTGGTCGTGGTGGTGGTGGGTCAGCAGCAGGTGGGTGATCTGCACGTCGTGGCGCGTGGCCGCTTCGAAGAGGGGGTCCATCGGACCGCCCGCGTCGACGAGGAATCCGGGCCCACCGGCCTCGCCCGCGACGAGATAGCTGTTCGTCAAGAAGCCGTCTGACATGGTGCGTTCGAGGAGCATCAGGGTCAGGGTACTGTGTGCTCCATGGCCGCAATCGAGCTCATTCACACCTGCTATCGCATCGGCGACATCGATCGTTCGGTCGCCTTCTACGAGGCGCTCGGCTTCGAGGAGCGGGGTCGCAAGCCGATCCGCGACGAGGCGATCAACGTGTTCATGGGGCTGCCGGGCGACGGCGACCGGCTCGAGCTGACGTACAACCACGGCGTGTCGGAGTACACGCACGGGACCGGCTACAACCACATCGCGCTGACCGTCTCGGACATGGATGAGACGCTCGCCGCGCTCGCCGAGCAGGGCATCGAGCCCGAGAAGCCGCCCTACCGCGTGCGCGAGGGCGGCTCGCTGCTGTGCTTCGTGCGCGATCCGGACGACTACCGCGTCGAGCTCATCGAGCGCCACCGCTGAGCATCGGGCTGCGCGCCGTCGCGTAGCCGTCCGAGCTCCTGCTCGACCATCTGCGGGGTGATGCGCAGGCGCGCGAGGCAGTCGACCGCGCGCGAGCGCTCGTCGCGCAGCAGCGCGAGCAGCAGGTGCTCGACGCCCATCGTCTCGTCGCCCAGCCGGACGGCCTCGCGCAGCGCCTGCTCGAGCGCCTGGCGCCCGCGCCGCGAGAACGGCAGCCGCGTCGCGGGCGCAGCGGTCCACGCCGGCGGCTCGTGGTCCTCGGTCTCCGGATCGCCGTGCGCCCGGTCGAGGCTCATGCGCACGCAGTGGCGAAGCTTCTCCAGCGACGCTCCGAGCTCGCCGAGCGCCTGCGCGGCGACGCCCTTGCGCTCGCGCAGCAGTCCGAGCAGCAGGTGCTCGGTGCCGACGAGCGGGCCGGCCGTCGACTCGGCCTCCTGGCGGGCGAGCGCGACGGCCACGCGCACGGGAGCGAGGATCACGAGCCGGTTGCCGGCCAGCGACGGCGGCTGCTCGGGCTGCTGGGCCTTCCGCGCCGCCCGACCGGCGTGCTTGCGGTGGGCCGCCTGGCGCGAGACCCCGAGCGCGTCGGCGATGAGGCGCCACGAGTAGCCGAGCGCGAGCGCCCCGTCGACGTGCTCGGCCTCGAGCACGTCGAGGTGCTTGCGCAGGTCGGTGATCGCACGCAGCGACTCGCTCGGCCCCGTGGCCGCGGCGAGCTGGCGCGCGAGCCGTGCCGCCTCGCTTCGCGTGCTGGGTGTCGTGTGCGTGTGACCTCGTGTCACCGAGCGTTGACGCTCCCGTCAGCCGGCGTTGACGTCACGCCGCGATCCGGGGTGATCGCGGCGCGCCCGAACTCCGGCGCGTTCGGGTCGCTGAGCGCGCCATCACCGAACCGGGGGACTTCCAAACCCCCGGCACCGTGATTCGCGACCGCTCGCTCCCGGGCATTCACCTCGTCGTGAAGCTCCACCGCCTCATCCGCAGGCAGCTGCGCGACGCCGGCGGCTCGGTGATCGGCGACGTCAACGCGGCGATCGCGATGAACGTCGGCGAGCCGGCCGGCTCGCAGACGCACGTCGTCAGCCACAGCCGCGTCGTGCAGCGTGCCGGCGGCGCAGAGCAGCCGCAGCCCCCCGCGCCGCCCCAGCAGGCGGACGACCACGACCCCAAGGAGGACGCATGACCGACGAGACCCGCAGCCAGGAGATCGAGGAGCTCAGCGCGGAGGAGCTCGACGCGCAGGCCGGCGAGGAGCTGCCCGACCGCGAGGCGATGTCGCTCGTCAACGCCAACGTCGCGGCGCCCGTCAACGCGGCCGCCGCGCTGAACGTCCTCAGCGACAACTCCGACGCGACCGCCACCGCCACGCAGACCGCCGACATCGACCAGGGCAACTAGCGCGATGGCCGACGAGACCCGCAGCCAGGAGATCGAGGAGCTCAGCGCCGAGGAGCTCGACGCGCAGGCCGGCGAGGAGCTGCCCGACCGCGAGGCGATGTCGCTCGTCAACGCGAACATCGCCGTCCCCGTCAACGCGGCCGTCGCCGCGAACGTGCTCTCCGATGGCTCGACGGCCGTCGCCGACGCCGCGCAGGACGCCGCGATCGACCAGAGCCAGTAGCGGCCCGGCCGCACCCGACCCCTTCCAACCGAACCCGAGAGGAACCACCATGGCCGAAGAGACCCACAGCCAGGAGATCGAGGAGCTCAGCGCCGAGGAGCTGGAGGCGCAGGCCGGCGAGGAGCTGCCCGACCGCGAGGCGATGTCGCTCATCAACGCCAACCTCGCAGCGCCGGTGAACGCGGCCGTCGCGGCGAACGTCCTGTCCGACAACTCCACCGCGACGGCGACGGCGACGCAGGACGTCGACATCGATCAGGCCAACTAGCTGCCCGAGACACCCCCACGCATCTCCCGGGGACGGCCCGTCGTGGCCGTCCCCGCGCGTGTCCGATGACCTTTACCGCACCCACCACCGAGCGCGCCCCGCGCACCGAGCCCACCGAGCGCAGCCCGCGCGCGGAGCGCCCGCGGCTCGCCGAGGGCATCGAGCTCGTCGGCGAGTACGAGGGCTCGGGCTTCAAGGAGGCGCCGTACATCGCCCGGCGCGGGGACGGTCAGACGATCCAGCTCACCCAGCTGCTGTTCCTCGTCGCCGAGCAGTGCGACGGCGAGCGCGACCTGCGCGAGATCGCGCGCCGCGTCAGCGAGGCCTTCGGGCGCAAGGTCAGCGCCGGCAACGTCCAGTTCCTCGTCGAGCGCAAGCTGCGGCCGATCGGCGTGCTCGCCGAGGCCGACGGCTCGAGCCCGGAGCTCGAGAAGCCCGACCAGCTGCTGGCCCTGAAGTTCCGCACCGCGCTCGTGCCCGAGCGCCACACGAACGTCATCACGACGCTCTTCAAGCCGCTCTTCCTGGCGCCGGTCGTCGTCGCCGCGATCATCGCGCTGCTCGGCGTCGACATCTGGCTGTTCGGCGTCCACGGCATCGGCGGCGCGACCCGCGCCGCCGTCTACCAGCCGTGGCTGCTGCTCGTCCTCTTCGCCGCGGTCGTCGTCGCGACGGCGTTTCACGAATGCGGCCATGCGACCGCCTGCGCCTACGGCGGCGCCCGTCCGGGCGTGCTCGGCGCGGGGATCTACGTCGTCTGGCCCGTCTTCTACTGCGACGTGACCGACGCCTACCGGCTCGGCAAGGCCGGCCGTCTGCGCACCGATCTCGGCGGCATCTACTTCAACGCGCTGTTCGCGCTTGCGACGTTCGGCCTGTACCTCGCGACCGGCTTCGAGCCGCTGCTGCTCATCGTCGTGCTGCAGAACTTCGCGATGCTCCAGCAGCTCATGCCGCTGCTGCGGCTGGACGGCTACTACATCGTCAGCGACCTCACCGGCGTGCCGGACATCCTCAACCGCATCCGGCCGATCCTGCGCAGCCTCGTGCCCGGCCGCGAGCCCGACGAGAAGGTCCGCGAGCTCAAGCCCTGGGTGCGCGTGGTGGTCTCGGCGTACGTCCTCACGCTCATCCCCGTGACGCTCTTCGCGCTCGTGATCCTCCTGCTGAGCGCGCCGCGCGTCGTCGCCACCGCCTACGACTCGCTCGGCGTCCTCGCCGACAAGCTCTCCGCCGCGCTGCGCGACGGCTCCGGCGTCAGCGCCGCGGCGAGCGGGCTGCAGATGACCGCGCTCGTGCTGCCGATCGCCGGGATGGTCGCCACCTCGGGGCGCATCGGCCGGCGCGTCGTGAGCGGCGCGCTGAGCTGGTCGGAGGGCGACGCGCTGCGCCGGGGAGCCATCGGCGTCGTGCTTGGCGCCGGGCTCGGGCTCGCGGCGTTCACCTGGTGGCCCAACGGCGAGTACCGGCCGCTGCAGCCCAGCGAGAAGGTCACGGTGGTCAGCGGCGTGCGCGCCATCGGCGCGATCCCGACCGGGCGCCCGGCGCTCACCCGCCAGCGCCAGGAGCAGCTCGGCGGCGCCCCGACGGTCCGCGAGACCGGGGGCGACTTCCGCAGCGTGGGGACGACGCCCGAGCAGGAGCGCAGGCCCGCCGACGAGCCGGCGACGACCACGACGACGACCGTGCCGACCACGACGACGACCGTGCCCGCGACGACGACGACCGTACCCGCCGCCCCCGTGCCGGCGGACCCGACGACACCGACCACGACCCTGCCCCCGACCCCACCACCCACACCATGACCATGATCCGCTTCAAGCTGTTGCTCGCCACGCTGGCCGCCGCGCTCGCGCTGGGAGGCGTCGCGTACGCCGCGACGTTCACCGCCGCCAAGCACAACGCCGCCTACGTCGAGCTCGCGCCGCAGACGCCCGACGCGTCGAGGCTCGATCTCGCGCTCGGGCTGCGCCAGAACGACACCGACGTCGTCGACGAGGAGAACTCCGCGCTGGCGATCTCGCGCTGCGACGGCTGCCGCTCGATCGCGATCGCCTTCCAGGTCGTCATCGTGCAGGGCAACCCCGCCGAGGTGCGCCCGCAGAACGTCGCGGTCGCGCTCAACGAGGAGTGCGACGGCTGCTCGGCGCTCGCGCTCGCCCACCAGTTCGTCGTCGGCCGGGGCGAGCCGGCGCGCATCACGAGCGCCGGTCGCGAGCAGCTCTACGACGTCGGCAGGGACCTCCTGCGCCTGGAGCGCGACTACAGGCGCTACACCGACGCGCAGATCAGCGCACGCGTCGCGGGCCACGCCGCCGACGTCAAGGAGATCCTCGACCGCGAGCTCGTGCCGGTTCGCGCGGGCGGCTCGAAGCCCGACGTGGAGGAGGATCGCGAGGTCCGGCGGGCCGCGTAGCCGTTGGCTTGCGCCGGGCTCGTCGGCGAGGCCGGCGAGGTCGGCGCCCGCGCCGGTGCCCGGCCCCGCCTCGCCCCGCGAACGATCCGCGCCTCTAAGCTCCCCGGCCATGAGCCGCGTGGTCCCGAGCTGAGCCGACACGGACGTGGCAGAACACCGGACAGCCGTCATCGACATGGGGTCGAACTCGTTTCGCCTCGTCGTCTTCACGGCCGCCGACGGCTGGTGGAAGCGCACCGACGAGATCTACCTCGCGGTGCGCGTCGGCGAGGGCCTGGACGCGACCGGCGAGCTCGGAGCCGCGCCGCTCAAGCGCGCGCTCGAGGCGGCCGAGGTCTTCGCGCACTTCTGCACCGCCACCGGCATCAACGCCGGCGACATCCAGGCCGTCGCGACGAGCGCCATCCGCGACGCCGCCAACCAGCAGGTCTTCCTCGACCGCGTGCGCGACGAGACGGGCCTCGAGGTCAGCGTGCTCAGCCGCGAGGAGGAGGCCTACTTCGGCTATCTCGCCGCCGTCAACTCGACGACGCTCAGCGACGGCGCGGTGCTCGACCTCGGCGGCGGCTCGCTGCAGCTCGTCGAGGTCCTGAGCCGGCACTCCGGGCGGCTGGGCTCGTGGCCGCTCGGCGCCGTCCGCATGACCGAGCACTTCCTCGCCGAGGACGACCCGCCGGCCAAGAAGGCGCGCAAGGCGCTGAAGGCCCACGTGGCCGCGCTGCTCGAGCGCGACGCGCAGTGGCTGGCGCGCAGCGGCCGGCGGATCGTCGGCCTCGGCGGCACGCTGCGCAACCTCGCCTCCGCCGTGCAGGCGGAGGCCGGACTGCCGTCGACCGGCGTGCAGGGCTTCGCGATCACGCGCGACGCGCTGCGCGCGCTCATCGACCGGCTCGCCTCGATGAAGGCGGCCGAGCGCGGCTCGATCAAGGGCATCAAGTACGCGCGCGCCGATCTCATCCTCGCCGGCGCGCTCGTCGTGGACGCCGTGCTCGCGCACGGCGACTTCGACGCGATCGAGGTCACCGAGGCGGGGCTGCGCGAGGGCATCTTCTTCAGCTCCTACCTCGAGGGCGAGCCGCCGCTGTTCGACGACGTGCGGCGCTCGAGCGTGCTGAACCTCGCCGCGCGCTACCACGTCGACCCGGCCCACACCGAGCACGTCGCGCGGCTGGCGATGGGCCTGTTCGACGAGCTCGCCGAGGTCGGGCTGCACGATGCGGACCGGCGCGAGCGCGAGCTGCTGTTCTCGGGCTGCATCCTGCACGACATCGGCATGTCGGTCGACTACGACGACCACCACAAGCACTCGCGCTACCTCATCCTCAACGCGGGGCTGCCCGGCTTCGAGCCGCGCGAGGTCGCGCTCATCGCGCAGGCGGCGCGCTATCACCGCAAGGGCACGCCCGAGTTCGGCGAGCTGCATCCGCTCGCGCGGGACGGCGACGAGGCGCGGCTGAACCGCATGTCGCTGCTGCTGCGCCTCGCCGAGGACCTCGAGCGCAGCCGCGACCAGAGCGTGCGCGCGGCGCACGTCGCCGCCGACGACGCCACCATCCTTCTCGAGCTGGAATCCGACGGGGCGGCGGCGGTCGAACGCTGGGCCGCCCAGCGCGAGGTCGATCTCTTCGAGCGCGCGTTCGGCCGCCGGCTCGAGGTCCAGTCAGCATGACGATGGCCGGCGCCACGCCGGACGGGAGGCGTACGCGATGAGCCTGACGCAGGGAAGCGGACCGCTCGGCGGCGGGCCGGGGCAGTCCAACTACGCGTTGCAGTCGCCGGCCCACCGGATCCTGTTCGAGCCCGACGCGCGCCGCCTGCGGGGATTCGTCGGCGACCGGCTCGTCTTCGACACCGTCGGCGCGCGGCTGCTGCACGAGACCGGGATCGCGCCCGTCGCCTACATCCCGCTGGCGGACTTCGACGAGCGCCTGCTCGCCCCGAGCGCGACGGTGACGCACTGCCCCTTCAAGGGCGACGCGTCGTACCACTCGCTGCGCGCCGGCGACGAGCTGATCGAGGACGCCGTCTGGTTCTACGCCGAGCCCAAGCCCGCCGCGGACTGGCTGCGCGGCTACGCGTCGCTGTACTTCGAGCGCCTCGACCGCTGGCTCGTCGAGGACGAGCCGGTCCCCGCCGGGCGCCTGCGCGACCCCTACCACCGCGTCGACGTGCACGTCAGCTCGCGGCCCGCGAGCGTGACCGCCGCCGGCGAGCCGCTGGCCAGCTCGGCGCGCCCGACGCTCGTGTTCGAGACGAGCATGCCGGTGCGCGCCTACTTCGCCCGCGGCGACGTCGAGGCCGGCCACCTGCGCCCGAGCGACACGACGACGTCGGACCCCTACATCGGCGACGCGGTCTGGTGGCACGTGCACGCCGGCGGCGAGCTGCTGCGGGACGCCGCGCACAGCTACGAGCTGCCGCGCGCCGAGGCGATGAAGATCGCCGGGCTCGTCTGCTTCTCCGGCGACGGCATCGCCGTCGAGCTCGGCGCCTGACGGAGGGCGCCGCCGCCGCGCGCGTTCGTTCGCGCGGCGCCGCGCGACCGAGCGCCGCCGCCGCGCGCGTCCGCGCGCGGCTGCCGCCCCGCGACCGAGCGCCCGCGGTCAGCCGTCGTCGTCGCGCGGGGCGCCGGCGGGAGCCATCGTCGTCTGCGTGGCGACCGCGTCGACGACCTCCCGCTCCTGCGCCTCGCTCTCCTCGAGGTGCTCGCCGTCGCACAGCACGCGGAAGTTGCCCGTCGCCCCACTGTCGGCGTGGACGGTGATCCCGGGCAGGACCTCCTCGCCCTCGTCGAAGCCGAGCCGCTCGAGATCGAAGTGCGCCAGACCGATCCCGAAGGCGGTGTGCGTCGGGTTCTCGCGGTCGTGCGCGTTGACGGCGATCTGGAAGGCGCGCAGGTTCGCGGCGATCTTCTCGGTGGGCGTCGGCACTGCGCTTAACCGTAGCGCCCGGCTGGCGCGGTCGCGACGAGCCGTGGCGAGCAGCGTCCCCATCTGGGACGGTTCTCGCCACGGCTTGCGTCCCGCCCCCTCAGGCGTCGATGAGCACGCCGGGGTTGAGCACGCCGGCCGGGTCGACGGAGCGCTTGGCGGCGGCCAGTGCGGCGGCGAAGGCGGCGGGGCGCTGGCGGTCGTACCACGGCCGGTGGTCGCGCCCGACCGCGTGGTGGTGGGTGATCGTGCCGCCGGCGGCGAGCAGCGCGTCGCTGACGGCGAGCTTGACGTGGGCCCACTGGGCGACCTCGTCGCCGCGGCGCGCGGGCCCCAGGACCGTGAAGTAGGGCGCGGGCCCGTCGGGATAGACGTGCGAGATGCGGCACGTCACGCGCCCGGCGGGACCGATCGCCTCGGCGGCGGCGGCCGTCACCGCCGCGTGCAGCGCCGCGAAGCGCTCCCACGTCACGGCCGTCTCGAACGTCTCGGAGAGGATGCCCATCGCCACGAACGCGTCGCGCAGGTACGGCGCGCGGAAGAACGCCGCGCGCCAGGCGCCGACGGCGTCGCCGCTGCCGCTCGGGTCGCCGGTGAAGCGCGGGCGCCGGACCGCGCGCTCGTCCCACTCGCCGCCCGCCTCGGCGCAGACGTGCAGCCCGCGGTCGAGCAGCTCGCCGACCGGCAGGACCGCCTCCGAGGAGCCCTCGAAGCCGAGCACGAGCAGCGCCGCCGTCCCGTCGGCCGCGCCGGTCATGCGCGCCTCCTCGGCGTCGATGAGGCGGCAGTTGGACGGTCGCAGCCCGGACTGCGCGATCGCCCGCAGCGCATCGATGCCGCGCTCGAAGGAGGCGAAGCGCACCGCCGCCAGCGACTGCGCCAGCGGACGCGGGCGCACCCGCACCCAGGCCTCCGTGACAACGCCGAGGATGCCCTCCGAGCCGAGCAGCATCCGGTCGGGCGAGATGCCGGCGCCCGAGCCCGGCACGCGCCGCGACTGCCACGCGCCGCGCGGCGTGATCGCGCGCACCGACTCGACGAGGTCGTCGATGCGGGTCTCGGCGGTCGCGAAGTGCCCGCCGGCGCGCGTCGCGATCCAGCCGCCGAGCGTCGAGAGCTCGAAGGACTGCGGGTAGAAGCGCAGCGTCAGCTCCATCGCGCGCAGCTGGCGCTCGAGCCCCGGTCCCGACGCGCCGCTCTGGATGAGCGCCGCGCGCGACACGTCGTCGATCTGCAGCACGCGGTCCATCGCCCCGAGGTCGAGCGAGACGACGCCGTCGAAGCGGTCGGGCACGTCGCAGGTCACCCCGCCGGTCACGCTCGTCCCGCCGCCGTAGGCAACGACCGCGACGTTGGCGCCCGCCGCCCATTCGAGCACCGCCTCGACGTCGCGCTCGCCGCGCGGGCGCGCCACGAGGTCGGGCGGGAAGTCAAAGCGCCCGTGAAATCCGCGCACGACGTCCGCGTAGGACTTCCCCCAGGCGTGCGACGCGCGCGAGTGGACGTCGGCGGAGCAGATCGGCGCGAGCGCCGGCGGCGCGGCGACGCGCGGCGCGCGCAGCACGACGTCGCGCAGCGCGACCGGCTCGCGCACCTCGCCGTCGCCCGCGATCCGCAGGTGCTCCTCGAGGCCGGGCGCCGCGGCGCGCAGCTGGGCCACCGACCAGGCGTCGTCCTCGTGGCCCCAGCCCCAGTGCTTGCGCCTGCCCATCGTGCGACGATAGTGCGCTGATGTCCTCCCGCGTGCTCATCCTCACCGCCTCGATCGGGGTCGGCCGCGACATGCCGGCCGAGTTCCTCGCCACCGCGCTGCGTGAGCGCGGCGCGGGCGCCGACGTCGTCGACGGCCTGCCGATCGCCGGTCCCGTCGCCCGGGCGATCATCGGCGGCGCCTCGTCGCCGGAGTCGACCGCCGGGAACGTCGCCCTCGACGCCGGCTACCTGCTCGGCACGCGCTTCGCGCCGTCGCGCAGGGTGGGCTCGCGCCTCATCGAGCGGATCGCCGGCCGCCGCTTCGGCGCCTACCTGCGCGAGCACCCGGCCGACGCCGTCGTCTCGACGTATCCGATCTGGACCGAGCTGCTGGGGCGCATGCGCGCCGCCGGCACGCTCTCGACCCCCGTCGTCAGCGCGATCACCGACCTCGCGGCGCTGCACTACTGGGCCCATCCGGGGGTCGACCTGCACCTGCTGACGCATCCCGAGAGCGAACCCGAGGTGCGCGGGATCGCCGGCCGGGACGCGCGCATCGAGGCCGTCCACGGCCTGACGGACCCGGGCTTCACCGATCCGCCGCAGCGCGTCGCCGCGCGCGCCGAGCTGGGGCTGCCGTCGCGCGGCTCGCTCGTCGTCGTCTCCGGCGGCGGCTGGGCCGCGGGCGACCTGCAGGGCGCGACCGACACCGCGCTGCACTACGGCGCCGACACCGTCGTCGTGCTCGTCGGCCGCAACGAGCAGGCCCGCGCGCTGATGCAGGGCGCCTACGGCGAGGACGACCGCGTCCAGATCTGGGGCTTCACGGACCGGATGGTCACGCTGCTCGCGGCGGCCGACGTGCTCATCCACGCGACGGCGGGCCTCACGGTCCTCGAGGCGCTCATGTGCGACTGCCGGGTGATCTCCTACGGCTCCGAGCGGGGCCACATCCGCATCAACAACCGCGCCTACGAGCGGCTCGGCATGGTCGCCGTCGCCAAGAGCCGCCCGCAGCTCGCGCACGCGCTCATCCATGCGCTCGCGGCGCCGCCGGTCGGCCCGCGGCTGGCCGAGCTGCCCGCCGCCGCCGATCTCGTGATCGGGCTGACCGAGCGCGAGCCGGCTCACGCCGGCTGAGGACGCCAGGCGCGCCCGCGCGGCGTGAGCTCGCCCGCCGCCCGCCGGCTGGTGCGAACTATCGTTGAACGGATGCAGACACCGGCCATCCTCGCTCGCGGCCACTGGCCGGCCGAGCGCGTGCGCGCCCGCTGGCAGGAGCAGCACTACGAGCCGACGGTGGACAAGGCCGAGGCGGCGGACGCCGCGATCGCCGCGCTGCGCGAGCGCGGATCGCCGAGCCACGACGGCCTCTCCGCGCGGTTCGTCGCGCACGCCCAGCACGGCGACGAGCTGCTCATCGACCTGCAGCCGGCCCGCTGGGCGCTGCGCCTCGTCGAGGGCGACGCGTCGCACTCGATGGCCGCGCTCGCGGTGACGCGCGCGGCCGACGGGCGCTGGCTGGCCGGACGCCGCGCGCCGTGGCTGTCGTCCTGGGCGGGGCGCTGGGCGCTCGGCGCCGGCGGCGCGGTCGACCTCGGCGAGAGCCCGGCCGAGACGCTGACGCGCGAGCTGCAGGAGGAGTGGGCGGTGCAGCCCGAGCGCGTCACCGTCGAGGCGCTCGTGCGCCTGCCCCACCAGCTCGTCATGGTCGTCGGGCTGGCCTGGCTGCCCGACGGCGCCGAGGTGCGGATGGACCCCGAGCACGACGCCTTCGCCTGGTGGCCGGCCGCGATCGCCGACTGGCCCGACGAGGCCGACGAGCCGCTGCGCCGGATGGCGACGCTGCTCGAGGCGCACACCGCATGAGGCGGCTGCTGACCTTCCGGCGCCTGAAGTGGGCCTCGTTCACGCACTCGGCGATCTACACCGTCCTGCTCGTCGTCTGGCTCGTCCCCGGCCTGGCCGGCCTCGAGATGGTCTTCGGCATGGCCCACGGCGTCGGCTGGATCGCGATGTCGCTGGCCTGCATCGTCGCGCTGCGGATGCGGGTGATCGACCTGCGCCTGGCGGTCGCGGTCGCGGTGCTCGGCGGGATCGGACCGTTCATCGGCTCGTACGAGTTCGTCCGTCAGGCGCGCGGGCACGGGACGACGGGCGACGAGACCGGGCGGGTCCGGCTGAGGCCGAGCGGGCACTGAGGCGAGACTGCAACCGCGGGCGTCCGGCGGGGTGGGTCCCGGCAGATTGCGCATCTCGCGGCGGGCGGCCGACCCATGCTGATGCTCCCCACCGGCCGCTCGACCTTCTAGAGTTGGTGCGAGGCATGGGCGTGAACACGACAGTTCAGGTGGCGCTCCCGGCGATGGGCGAGTCGGTGCGCGAAGGCACCGTGCTGGAGTGGCACAAGCAGGAGGGGGACGCCGTCGAGGCCGGCGAGACGCTCGTCGAGGTCTCCACCGACAAGGTCGACGCCGAGGTCCCCGCCCCGCTGTCGGGGACGCTCGCGAAGATCCATGCCGCGGAGGGCGAGACGGTCGCCGTCGGCGGGCTGCTCGCCGAGCTGGAGACGGGCGACGCGCCGACCGCCCCGGCCGCCGGCCAGAGCGCCCCGCCGGCGCCGGGCGCCGCGGAGGTCCCGGACGCCGCCATGGAGGACCCGGACGCCGCGGAAGACCCGGACGCCGCGGAAGACCCGGACGCCGCGGAGGACCCGGGCGCCGCCCCGGAGGACCCGGACGCCGCGGAGGTCCCGGACGCCGCGGAGGTCCGGGCGGACGACCAGGCGCCGCCGGCGCTCGACGACCACGCCTCCGAGCTCGTCGACGTCGTCGCCCCGGCGGGCGGCGAGTCGGTCCGGGAGGGGACGATCCTCGAATGGGCCGTCGAGGTCGGCGACGCCGTCGACGAGGGCCAGACGGTCGTCGAGCTGTCGACCGACAAGGTCGACATGGAGCTCCCCGCGCCGGTGACGGGCACGATCGCCGAGATCCTCGCCGAGGCCGGCCAGACCGTCACCGTCGGCGAGGTCATCGCGCGGTTGCGGCCCGGCGCCGCGAGCAGCAACGGGTCGGGCGCCCGGCGCTCGGCGGCGCCGGACGCCGCCGCGCGCACCCCGCCCGCGCAGCCCGATGGCGCGCAGCCCACCGCGCCCGCGCAGCCCGACGGCGCGCAGCGCACCCCGCCGGCGCAGCCCGACGGCGCCCGGCCCACCTCGCCCGCGCAGCCCGACGGCGCCCGGCCCACCGCGCGGGATCGCGCGCCGGCCGGCGCCGGCAACGGCGCGCCCGCCTCCCCGGTGGCGCGCCGCGTCGCCGCCGCCGAGGGCGTCGACATCGCCGCCGTCGCCGGCAGCGGCCCGTCGGGCAGGATCACGAAGGCCGACGTGCTCGCGGCCAGGACCGCCCCACCGCCGGCCGCGCCCGCCCCGCGCACCCCGGCCCCGCCGACCCCGGCCGGCAGCACCCGGCTCAAGGGCGGCGCGGCGACGCTCGCGCGCTACATGGACGAGTCGCGCGAGATCCCGACCGCGACCTCGTTTCGCACGATCGCCGTCGGCGTCATGGACGCGCGCCGCAAGGAGCTCAAGGGCGTCGGCCACAAGGTCTCCTTCACGCACCTCATCGCCTACGCGATCGCGCGCGCCGCGACGGAGCTGATGCCGGTCATGGCGCACCACTACGCGCTCGTCGACGGCAAGCCGCATCGCGTCGACGACGGCGCCGTCCACCTCGGCATCGCCGTCGACGTCGAGAAGAAGGACGGCAGCCGCACGCTCATGGTCCCGATCATCCGCGATGCCGGGCGCAGGTCGTTCCCGGAGTTCCTCGACGCGTTCGGCAGCATCGTCGCGCGCGCCCGCGACAACGCGCTGACCGCCGACGACCTCGTCGGCGCCAACGTCACGCTGACCAACCCCGGCGCCATCGGCACGATCGCCTCCGTCCCGCGGCTCATGCCCGGCCAGGGGACGATCGTCGCGACCGGCTCGATCGCCTACCCGCCGGGCCTGGCCGCCGTCGGCTCGATCATCGGCGCCGAGAAGGTCATGACGATGACCTCGACGTACGATCACCGGGTCATCCAGGGCGCCGAGTCGGGCCGCTTCCTGAAGGTCGTCGAGGAGTACCTGCAGGGCGAGCACGGCTTCTACGACGACCTCTTCACCGAGCTCGGAACCCAGCCGGGGCCGCTGCCGGCGCATCCGGCACCGGTCGCCGCCGCCGCGGCCGCGCGCGACGCCGCCGCGCTCAAGGCTCCGACCCCGCCCGCCGAGGGGCCCGCCGCGCAGCCGGACGCCGCCCCCACCGCCGAGCCGGTGGCGCTCGCCGCGCCCGACGAGGACCTGCTGGCGGCCGTCCAGGCCGCCGTCTCGCTGTTGAAGGCGCACCGCACGCACGGCCACCTCGCCGCGCGCCTGGATCCGCTCGGCCGCGAGCCGGAGGGCGACCCGGCGCTGGACCCGGAGCCGCTGAACCTGACGCCGCAGCTCATGGCGCGGATCCCGGCGAAGATCCTGCGGATGCACGTGCCGGGGGCCACGCTCGCCGACGCGTTGCCGCACCTGCGCGAGACGTACTGCGGGACCATCGCCTACGAGATCGAGCACATCGCCTCGCACCGCCAGCGCACCTGGCTGCGCGAGAAGATCGAGTCCGGCGTCTACCGGTCGCCGTTGGGCGGCGACGAGCAGAAGGCCCTGCTCAAGCGCCTCATCGAGGTCGACGCGCTGGAGCGCTTCATGCACAAGGCCTACCTCGGCCAGAAGCAGTTCTCGATCGAGGGCCTCGACATGACGGTCCCGATGCTCGACGAGATGATCCAGCTCTGCGCGGCCAACCGCGGGCGCGAGGTCGTGCTCGGGATGGCGCACCGCGGTCGCCTCAACGTGCTGGCGCACAACCTCGGCCGCCCCTACGACACGATCTTCGCCGAGTTCGAGGGCGCCTCGACGCTCGAGGCGGTCACGACGATCCCGCAGGGCGGCACCGGCGACGTGAAGTACCACCACGGCGCGCAGGGCTCCTACCAGCTGCCCGACGGCTCCTCGATCCTCGTCAACCTCGAGTCCAACCCGTCGCACCTGGAGTTCGTCGGCCCGGTCGTGACCGGTGCCACGCGCGCCGGGCAGACGACGCGGATGGGCCCGCACGCCCATCGCGACACGGACTCGGCGGTGCCGATCGTGCTGCACGGCGATGCCGCGATGCCGGGCCAGGGCGTCGTCCCCGAGACCCTGAACCTGCAGGCGCTCGACGGCTACTCGGTCGGCGGGACGCTGCACCTGCTCCAGAACAACCAGGTCGGCTTCACGACCGATCCCGACGACGCTCGCTCGACGCGCTGGGCGTCGGACGTCGCCAAGGGCTTCGACGTGCCGATCATCCACGTCAACGCCGACGACGTCGCCGCCTGCATCTCCGCGGTGCGGCTGGCGTTCGCCTTCCGGCGCGAGTTCGGCCACGACGTCGTCATCGACCTCATCGGCTACCGGCGCTTCGGCCACAACGAGGCCGACGAGCCCGGCTACACGCAGCCCGAGCAGGCCGCGCGGATCCGCCGCCACAAGCGCGTCGCCGACCTGTGGGCCGAGCAGCTCGTCGCCCAGGGCGTCATCACCGCGCAGGAGGTCGAGGAGCAGAAGAACGAGGCCTGGGACGAGCTCACGCGCCTGCACCAGCAGCTCAAGGCGCAGATCAAGCACGCCGAGGAGGTCGGCCAGGTCGAGCAGCCGACCGGCGAGTACAAGCTCGACCGCACGCCCTCGCCCGACGTCAAGACGGCGGTCAGCGCGTCGCGGCTGCAGGTGCTCAACCGCGAGCTGCTGCAGGTTCCCGAGGGCTTCACCGTCCACCCCAAGCTCGTCAAGCAGCTCGAGCGCCGCGCCGACGCGCTCGGTCCCGACGGCGGGATCGACTGGGCGCACGCCGAGTCGCTGGCCTTCGCCTCGCTGCTGACCGAGGGCACGCCGATTCGCCTCACCGGCCAGGACGTCGAGCGCGGGACGTTCTCGCAGCGCCACATGGTCCTGCACGACGCCAAGACCGGGCAGACGATCTGCCCGATCCAGTCGCTGCCGGGCGCGCTGGCGCCCTTTGAGCTGCACAACTCGCCGCTGTCGGAGGTCGCCTGCCTGGGCTTCGAGTACGGCTACAGCCAGGAGGCGCCGGAGACGCTCGTGCTGTGGGAGGCGCAGTTCGGCGACTTCGTCAACGCCGCGCAGGTCATCGTCGACCAGTTCATCACGAGCGGCCTGGCGAAGTGGGGCCAGACGTCGCGCCTCGTGCTGCTGCTGCCGCACGGCTACGAGGGCTCCGGGCCCGAGCACTCCAGCGGTCGCCTCGAGCGCTTCCTCACGCTCGCCAGCGAGGGCAACATCCGCGTCGCGAACGTCACGACGCCGGCACAGTACTTCCACCTGCTGCGCCGCCAGGCGCGGATCGCCAAGCAGCGGCCGCTCGTGCTCATGACGCCGAAGTCGCTGCTGCGCCTGCCGCAGGCGACGAACCGCATCGAGCACCTCTCCGAGACGAAGTTCTTCCCCGTCCTGCCGGAGCCGCGCGTGCCGGTCGATCAGGTCAGGCGCCTCGTCCTGTGCACCGGCAAGATCTACTACGACCTCGTCGGTCACTCCAAGCGCCCGCAGATCGAGGGCGTCGCCGTCGGCCGCGTCGAGCTGCTGTACCCCTTCCCGCAGGCGCAGATCCTCGAGCTCATCGAGAGCTACCCCAACCTCCGGGAGGTCGTCTGGGCGCAGGAGGAGCCGCGCAACATGGGCGCTCGCGCGCACATGTTCCCGCGCCTCATGCAGATCCTCCCCGAGCGCCTGCGCTTCGGCTACATCGGCCGGCCCGAGCGCGCCTCCCCGGGCGAGGGCTATCCGGCCGCCCACGTCGCCGAGCAGACGCGGATCGTCGAGACCGCGCTGGACCTGCTGATCCCCGTCTCGCTGTACCCGCGCAAGACGCCCGGCGAGCGGTAGCGCCCGCGGTCCGGATCGGGCTCGCGCTGGTAGCGGCGCGCGCCGCGCGGCCCGGCGTCTACCGTTGCCCGGTGGGCACGAGCCATCGACGAGCGCGGGCGCTGCTGGCGCCGGTATGCGCGCTGCTGCTCGCGTCGACGATCCCCGCCGCGCTTGCCGCCACGCGGACCGGCGACCGGTTCGCGAACACGCTGACGGGGACCGAGGGCAAGGACCGCATGCGCGGCCGCGGCTCGCGCGACGTGCTGCGCGGCCTGGGCGGCAACGACCTGCTCAGCGGCGGCACGTCGCAGGACCAGCTCTACGGCGGCGACGGCAACGACATGCTCGACGGCGGCTCCGGCAACGACAAGCTCGTCGGCGAGGACGGCAACGACTACCTGTACGGCTTCACCGGCAACGACCGCCTCGACGGCGGGCCCGGCAACGACCGCCTCGACGGCTTCGACGGCGACGACATCCTGCGCGGCGGCGAGGGCAACGACTTCCTCGGCGAGTCGCGCTTCGGCAACGACCGGCTGCTCGACGGCGGCCCCGGCGACGACGTCGTCATCGCCAACGCCGGCACCGACCGGCGCGTGCTCGGCGGTCCCGGCGACGACCTGCTGTCGGGCGGGACGGGCAACGACGGACTCGACGGCGGCGCGGGCGACGACGTGCTGCTGCCGGGCTCCGGCCAGTCGGGCGGGCGCAAGGCGTTCGGCGGCGAGGGGCGCGACGTCATCGTCGACGCCGGCTCGGGCGAGATCGACGGCGGCGACGGCGACGACGCCCTCTGGGCCGCCTCGGATCGCGTCGGGACGACGATGCGCGGCGGCAACGGCGATGACGTGCTCTACGTCGGCGCGGCGGTCAAGGTCGCCGACTGCGGGCCGGGCAACGATCGCGTGATCCTGTCGGGCTACGCCGACGACACGATTCGCGCGGGCGGCTCGCGGACGCTGTTTCTCGCCTGCGAGCGCATCGAGGCGACGGGCGCGGACCTCGCGGCGGCGCCCAGCCTGCTGTCCGTGCTGCCGCGCTGGCGGGCCGCCGGCGTCCCGATCGACGACGAGACGATCGTCAAGGCGATCGGCTACGAGCGGCTGACGAGCTGCAGCCTGGCGCGGCGCAGGTGCGCTGCGAGCTCGCGGCCGCAGCGCATCCTCGGCACCCGCGGGCGCGACCGCATTCGCGGTGGCGGCGGCGGCGACTTCCTCGAGGGCGCCGGCGGCTCGGACCGCCTCTACGGCGATGCCGGCGACGACTCGCTGTTCGGGCGCAGCGGCAACGATCGCCTCGCCGGCGGCGACGGCGACGACGAGCTGGAAGGCGGGCGCGGCAACGACGTCCTGCGCGGCGGGCACGGCGACGATCAGCTCAACGGCGGCTTTGGCCGCGACCGGCTCTACGGCGGTCCCGGCAACGACACGATCCGCGCCGTCGGCGGCGGCCGCGACGTCATCGACTGCGGTCCCGGCAGGGACCGCGTCGAGAAGGACTCCGGCGACCGCTCGCGCAACTGCGAGATCGTCCTGTAGGCGACCGCCGCCGCGGCGACCTCGCCCGCACGACCGTCCCCGCCGCGCCGCCCGGCCGGCATGCGCCCGCCGCTCGGGCGCTCACCGCGACCTGCCGCGCGCGCTCGCCCGCGCGGCCGTGAAGCGCCGCCGCAGCCACAACGCGAGCGCGCCGGCGAGCGCGAGGTCGAGCGCGAGCGCCGGCGGGCCGCGCCACGCGACCGCGCCCAGGTAGACGGCCCCGAGGTGCACCGCGCTCACCGGCAGCAGGCCGAGCAGCAGGCTGTGCGAGCGAAAGCCGGCCAGATGCTCGCGCAGGCTGAGCTCCGCGACGACGACCGTCAGCACGCCGATGCCGGTCGCCAGCAGCGCCGGCGCGCCCGTGGCGAAGCCGACCGCGAACAGCCCGATCCCCACGGCCATCCCGAGCTCCGTGAGCGGGAACGGGGCCCAGATCGCATCCGGCCGCGGCACGCCATCCCGCACGTCCAGCCGCGAGGGGCGGTCGCGGTCCGGGCGCGCCCCGCGGGCGGCCGGCGTGGACGCGCTCTGCGTCGCGGTCCTCCGTGGCCGTGCCGGCGCCGTGCCCTGCGTCGCGCCCCCTCGATACCGCGCCGCGCCGCGGGCCGGCGTCCGTGCGCCGCCGTCGCCGGACGATCCCGAGCCGCCGCGCGCCGCACGGCCGCCCGCGGTCACCCCGGCGCGCCGACGCCGCTTCCTCTTACCCCGGCCGCTGCCCATTGCGGCGACCGTAGCCGGTGCCGCGCCGCCGCGTCGCCGCAAGGCGACGCCGCGCCGATCCTCGCGGGTCTGTGTGAGCACCCGCACACGACGTATCACCCGACGAGTCGCGGTCGTCTTCTCGGCAGCCTCCCAACCCCCCAAGGAAGGACCATCATGCATACGCTCACCCCCGGCGTCGGCGCCCTGCGCGCCACGCTGCTCCTGGTGGCGCTCGGGCTGCTCGCCGCGCTGGCGCTTGCCGTGCGGGCCGAAGGTGCCTCGTCGCGCACGTCGGCGCAGGCCGCGCCGCCGCCGACCTGCCCGCCCGGGTTCGAGCGGGCTGCCCCGCCGCTGAATCCGGCGCTCGGCTGCGTGCCGGACTTCGTCGCCAGCACGCCGGCGCCTCCCAAGGGATCGCCCCCGCAGGGCTGCCCGCCCGGGTGGACGCGGGCGACGCACCCGTGGAATCCGGCGCTCGGCTGCCTGCCCACGTTCATGACCGCCGCGCTGGCGGACTCCGGCCCGTCGGGCGGGTGCCCGCCGACGTGGCGGCCGGCGACCCATCCGATCAATCCGGCGCTCGGCTGCGTGCCGGACTTCATCGTCGCCGCGCTCGGCGCAGACGGCGGTCGGCCGCCGTCGAAATGCCCCGCGCTGTGGAGGCCCGCGTACGCGCCGCTGAACACCGCTGCGCTGCGCTGCGTCCCGGGCTTCCTCGCGGCCGCCGTCGCACCCGATCGCTCGGTGCCGACGGGATGCCCCGAGGGATGGACCCGGCCGCGGCCCCCGGTGAACCCGGCGATCGGCTGCGTCCCGACGCACATCGCGGCAGCGCTGGATCGCGAGTCGATCGCGCCCGGCGGCTGCCCGAAGGGCTGGAAGGCGGTCGCGTACCCGCTCAACCCGGTGCTGAGGTGCGTGCCGGACTACATCGCGAGCGCCGCCTGAACGACCGCGACGCAGCGACGACGACGCGTTGCCGACCGGGCCGGGGCCTCACCCGGCCCGGTCGCGCGCGAGGTCGACGAACCAGTCCAGCGCGGCGGGGTTGGCGAGCGAGTCGCGGCTGGCGGCGCGCTCGGGCGGGGTGCCGGAGAGGATCCGCTTGACCGGGACCTCGAGCACCTTGCCCGACAGCGTCCGCGGCACCTGCGCCACGGCGAAGACGTCGTCGGGCACGTGGCGCGGAGAGCAGTCCTCGCGCACGCGCCGTGCCAGCGTGGCGCGCAGCGCGTCGTCGAGCTCCGCGCCGTCGCGCAGGACGACGAAGAGCGCCAGCCACCCGTCGACGTCGACGGCGAGCGCGTCGAGGACCTCGTCGACGGCGAGCACCGCGCGGTAGATCTCGCTCGTCCCCATCCGCACGCCGCCGCGGTTGATCGTCGAGTCGCTGCGCCCGTAGATGACCGCCGTGCCGCGCGACGTGATCTCGATCCAGTCGCCGTGGCGCCAGATGCCGGGGTACACCGCGAAGTACGCCTCGCGCAGGCGCGCGCCGTCGGGGTCGTCCCAGAAGCGCAGCGGCATCGACGGCAGCGGCTGCGTGATGACGAGCTCGCCGACCTCGTCGACGAGCGGGCGCCCCGCCTCGTCGAAGGACCGGACGTCGCAGCCCAGCGAGCGCGCCTGCAGCTCGCCCTCGTAGACGGGCAGCAGCGGCACCCCGCCGACGAACGCGGTGCAGACGTCGGTGCCGCCGCTCGTCGAGAACAGCCACGTGCCCTCGCCGAGCTCGTCGTAGATCCAGCGAAAGCCCTCCGGCGCCAGCGGCGAGCCCGTCGAGCCGACGCCGCGCAGCGCGCTGAGGTCGCGTCCCTCGCCGGCGGGATGCACGCCGGCCTTCATGCAGCCGGCGATGAACGCGGCGCTCGTCCCGAAGCAGGTCACGCCGGCGTCGGCGGCGAGCTGCCAGAGGCGATCGAGCGACGGGGCCGCCGGGCTGCCGTCGTAGAGGACGATCGACGCGGGCGTCAGCAGCACCCCGACGAGGAAGTTCCACATCATCCAGCCGGTCGTCGTAAACCAGAACGCGCGGTCCTCGGCGTGCATGTCGAGGTGCAGGCTCTGGTGCTTGAGCTGCTCGAGCAGGATCCCGCCGTGGCCCTGGACGATCGCCTTCGGCAGGCCGGTCGTGCCGCTGGAGTACAGGACCCAGAGCGGGTGGTCGAAGGCGACGGGCTGGAGCGCGAGCGCGGCGTCGCGCGCGCCGAGGAAGCCGGCCTCCCAGCCGCCGCCGTCGAGGTAGCCGAGCCGCACGAGCGCGCCGCCGACCTCGCGGTGGATCTGCTCGACGACGTCGGAGCGGTCGAAGTCGCGCCCGCCGTAGCGGTAGCCGTCGACGGCGAGCAGCACGGTCGGCTCGATCTGCGCGAAGCGGTCGACGACCGAGCGCGCCCCGAAGTCCGGCGAGCAGCTCGACCACACCGCGCCGAGCCCGGCCGTGGCCAAAAACGCGGCGACCGTCTCGGGGATGTTCGGCATGTACGCCGCGACCCGGTCGCCGGGGCCGACCCCGCGCGCCCGCAGGCCCGCCTGGATGCGCGCCGTGAGCGTGCGCAGCTCGCCCCACGTCGTCGCGCTGAGCTCGCGCAGCTCCGAGGCGTGGCGGATCGCGACGGCGCCGGCGTCGCGCCCGGCGAAGATGTGCTCCGGGTAGGAGAGCGTCGCGCCCGCGAACCAGCGCGCGCCGGGCATCTCGCCGCCGCTCAGGACCGCCTGCGGCGGCGCGTGGAAGCGCACCTCGAAGTACTCGGCGATCGACGACCAGAAGCCCTCGATCTCGCCGACCGACCACTGCCACAGCTCGCCGTAGGAATCGACGTCGACGCCGTGGTAGGCCGCCAGCCAGTCCATGTAGCCGCGCAGGCGCGTGCGCTGCGCGAAGGCGGCGTCGGGCTCCCACAGCAACGGCGGCCTGCGGCGGTCCATGCCGCAAGCCTACGTCGCCGTGTCCGCGCCCCCGGGGTCGCGGCTAGAGCGTGCCCTCGAACTCGACGGTGACCTGGTCCTTGACCTTCAGCGCGCCCATCATGGCCGAGAACTGCTTGATGCCGAACTCGCTCTGGCTGAGCGTGATGGCGCCGCTGATCTTGTCGCCGCTGGCGTTGAGCGGGACGTTCACGCTCGAGCTCTTGCCGGCGATCGAGAGATCGCCCTTGGCGGCGCTGTCGGTCACCTCGGTGGAGGTGAACGTGACCTGCGACGAGCCGAGGACCTTCTTGTCGATGCTCTTCTTGATGTCGTTGCGGTCCTTGTCGCTCAGCGGCTTGGCGCCGCCCGTGCCCTCGACGACGGCGATCGAACCGGGATCGGCGGTGAGCGTGATCGAGGGGCTGTCGCCGCCTTGCACCGTCGCCTCCCAGCTGCCGACCTCGAGCACGAGGTCGTGCCCCATCTTCGCGGCGGCGCCTTCCTTGCCCGTCTTGACTCGCAGCGAACCGTTGCTGGGTCCGATGTTGTGCGTACCTTCGGGAATTGACATGCGCATGAATCTACCCGCGTCGCCGCCCGCTACGCCCGGCGCGTAGCCTGGGCGGAGACGATGGCCTGGCTCCAGCGCGCGATCACCCTCAAGGCCCGTCCGCGCGGCGTGCACCTCGTGACCTCCGAGGTCGTCGCGGCGCTCCCCGAGCTGGGGGAGATCGAGGTCGGGCTCGCGCACCTGTTCATCCAGCACACCTCGGCCTCGCTGACGCTCAACGAGAACGCCTCGCCCGACGTGCGGCGCGACTTCGAGACGTGGTTTGACGAGGCCGTCCCCGAAAACTTCGCCTGGACGCACACGCTCGAGGGCCCCGACGACATGCCGGCCCACGTCAAGGCCTCGCTCATGGGCGCGTCGCTCAGCCTGCCGGTCAGCGGCGGCCGGCTCGCGCTCGGCACGTGGCAGGGGATCTACCTCTGCGAGCACCGCGATCGCGGCGGCGCGCGCTCGCTGCTGGCGACGCTGCTCGGCGAGGCTCGCTAGCCCCCGCTTCGCGGCGTCAGTCGCAGCCCCAGTAGCCGGCTGCCGCGGCGCCGCGCGGGACGTACTCCTCGACGCGCACGAACCAGCAGACGAAGTCGGCCAGCGCCTGGCGCTTGGCCGAGTCGAGGCCGGCGACGCGCTCGTCGAGCTTCTCGCGGCCCTGCTGGTCGTCGGTCGGCGTCAGGGAGGTGATCAGCCCCTCGGCGAGCGCATCGACCTCGGTGTCGCCGACGAGGAACATCCGCACGAGCGCGGGCACGTAGTAGCGCCAGGCCTCGGGCGTCAGCGCCCACAGGTCCAGCCGGACCGCGAGCGCGTCCGCGGGCGTCAGCTCGTCGGCGGGCTTCATGTCGAGCGCCTCGTCGACGGCGTGCTCGAAGGGCCCGACGTCGATCGTCAGCGGAGGGTCGGGTCGGGGGACGTCGGCGAACGCCCGGTTGATCGCGTCGGCCAGCCGCTCGCGCTCGGGATCCTGGACGGCCGGCTCGTCGTGCTGGGTCAGGTCAGCACCTCTGCTGGTTCCACTTGTAGTCGCAGAAGTCGATCGCGTTGCGGACCGTCGCGATCTGCTCGGCGTGTCCGGCGTCGGTGTTGCCGTCGTAGCACTCGTCCTGGATCTGCTGGCGCAGCGACAGGCACCGCCGGCCGGCGTTCCAGCGGTCGTCGATCGTGCCGCAGTCGAGGTTGCCGCGGCACGAGATGCCCGAGTCACACCAGCTGTGCATGCTGCTCTGCAGCGACGCCAGCCGCGAGCGCGTGCAGGCTCGCTGCAGCAGACCCTGCGGCGCCTGCAGGACGCTGCGCCGCAGCGCCCGCTCCTGCACCGCCTCGCGCAACAGCGGAGTGAGCGGATCGTTCGCGACGGGTGCGCTCGCGCAGGTGCCGCCACACGTGCAGGTCGCGCCGGCGCAGCGCTGAAGCAGGCTGGGCGGCTGGGTCGTCGCGGACCGTGGTGGGGCCGTGACCGGACCGCGCGCGAGCGTGGCGTCGGCCGTGGGGCGCGGGACCGAGATGCCGGTCGGGACCATGGCGCAGGCCTATCACTTCCAGACCGCGCGCGTCAAGCAGGGTGCGCGGCGTGTGCCCGAACGTGCGCACGTCTCGCGCAGCTGCGCGCGACGGCACCCGGGTGGCGCCCTCCGGCCGCGTACTCGCCCACGCCGCGACGAGCGATCTCACGCGCGTTCGCCCACGCCGCGACGAGCGATCCCACGCGCCGTTCGGCTACGCCGCGAAGAGCGTGAGATCGGGCTCGCGCTCGCCGCGCAGGACGGCGAGGTCGACCTCGACGCAGGCCAGCCCGCGGGCCGCGGCGAGCACCCGCGCCTGCGGCTTGATCGACTGCGCCGCGAGGATCCCGCGGCACGACGCCATCGCCGGGTCGCGGCGGATGCGCTCCAGGTAGCGCGTCAGCTGCTCGACGGCATCGATCGTCGCGACGCGCTTGATCTCGACGGCGATCCAGGCGTCCTCGCCGTCGCGGCACATGAGGTCGACGGGGCCGATGTCCGTCGGCCACTCGCGCCGCACGAGCCGGAAGCCCTCGCCGCAGAACCGCGGCGCCGCGGCGAGCGCCTCCTGCAGGTCGCGCTCGACGCCGTCCTTCTCGAGCGCCGCCGCCGCGCCCATGTCGTGCGTCACGTCGGAGACGACCTCGGCGATGTCGATCTCCAGGCGATCCTCGGTCGCGCCGGCGCGCTTGCGCACGACGATGCGCTCGGGCTGCTCCTCGATGACCGTCGGCGCCGTCATCCAGTTGCTCGGCTTGAAGCCGCCGCTGTCGGCATGGACCATGAACGAGCCGTCGGCCTTGATCATGAGCAGGCGCAGCGCCTCGGGCAGGACGGCGTTCAGGCGTCCGCTGTAGCGGACCTCGCAGCGGGCGACGATCAGGCGCATCGCCCGGCACCGTAGCGACGCCGTCGGACCCCTACCCGCGCCGGCTGGCCCGAGGCCCCGGCGGGTAGGTGAACGACCATGACCGCAACCGCGACCGACTACCTCAAGACCTACCTGCAGGACCATCGCGCCGGCGCCGAGACGGGCAGCGATCTCGCGCGCCGGCTCGCCGACGAGAACGCCGGCACCCCCTACGAGGACTTCCTCATGCGCCTCGCGCAGGAGATCGAGCAGGACCTCGAGACGCTCGAGCAGATCATGGAGGTCTTCGGGGTCGGCAAGCCCGTCGTGAAGGTCGCCGGCGCGAAGATCGGCGAGAAGCTCGGGCGGCTGAAGCCCAACGACGAGTTGACCGGCTACTCGCCGCTCAGCCGCCTGCTGGAGTTCGAGGGCCTGCGCGCGGGCGTGCAGGGCAAGCTCGGCCTGTGGGAGTCGCTGGCGATCGTCGCCGCTCACGACGAGCGCCTGGACCCCGACGAGATCGACGCGCTCGCCGCCCGCGCCGAGGCGCAGCTGGAGGGCTTGCGCGAGCACCACCGCCAGGCCGCCGCCGAGGCGCTGGCGGCGTAGGTGCCCCGGCGGCTCAGGCCGCCGGCAGCACGCGCGGCAGCTCGTCGCGCAGCCGGGCCAGCAGCTCGGCGACCTCGTCGTTGGCGGCGAGTCGCAGCGCGGCGTCGCAGGCGCCGATCGCGTCGCTGACGCGGTCGGTGCGCGCCAGCGCATGCGCGTAGCGCGCCCACGCGGCGGGGCTGTGGCGGTCCAGCAGCGTCGCCTGCTCGCACGCGGTCACCTCGGCGCCGAGGTCGCCGGCGAGGTGGTAGGCCAGCGCGAGGTCGAGCAGGCCCTCGACCGACGGCACGAGCGCGCGGGCGTTCTCCAGCGCGACGATCGCCGCCGCGCGGTCCATGAGCCGCAGCCGCAGGCGGCCGAGGCGCTCCCAGGCGCCGGCGTCGCGCGGCCCGCGGTCGACCGCCCGCTGCGCGGCGTCGGCCGCGAGGTCGATCGCCCCCATGTCCTCGTAGATGCGGGCGGCGAAGCGGTGCGGCGCCGGCCGGTCGCCCTCGGCGCGCGCCCAGTCGCGCACGGCGCGCCCCGCGGCGTTGAGCTCGCCCGCCTGCCAGAACGCGAGCGTCAGCATCCGCAGGACCGTGACGTTCTGCGGCTCGGCGTCGCGCGCGTAGATGAGCCGCTGCGCGGCGAGCTCGTGGTTGCCCTCCAGCGTGGCGTGCTGCGCGGCCGTGACGAAGCGCTCCACGCGGTCGGCGCCGGCGTCGGGCTTGGAGAAGTCGACGAACTGCAGCGTGCCGGCCGGCACCGTGCGCACCCCGATGTGGAAGCGCACGCGCGCCCACTGCTGGATGTCGTCGCCGCCCCCGGTGAAGTAGATGCCGGCGACGCTGCCCACGCCCCATTCGGGGTAGGCGACGCAGCGCGCGTAGCGGTGCACGACGGAGTGGTCGGGCACGTGCGAGGCGAAGGGGTCGTTCGCCGCCCGATCGGCCGCCTGCGCGCGGGCGCGTCGGGACTCCTCGTAGGCGCGCCGTCCCTCCTCGGCGCGCGCCGCGCGGGCCGCCGCCGCGCTGACCTTGACCGCGTTGCGCGACACCCTGCCGCCGCGCGATCCCTCGGCCAGGCGCTCGAGCTGGTCGGCCGCCTCGTTGATCGCCTTGAGGTGGCGCTCGTGCTCGAACTGCTTGCCCGGGGGGGCGATGTCGGGGTGCCAGACCTTCGCCTGCCGGCGCCGCGCGAGCTGCACGTCGCGCTTGTCGAACGGGGGCTGCAGCTCCAGCAGCAGCAGCGATTGCTCGATGTCGAGAACGGCCGGCATGGAACCCTCGAGAGTAGCGCCGGGCTACGTGATGAGCTTGCGCTGAAGCGCCCGGATCGCCAGGCGCCACATGACGAGCCCGAACAGCAGCAGGGCGCCGACATGGGCGAGATCCGTCCAGCCCTGCCAGCCGAAGGCGGCGTGGCGAACGAGCTCGACGGTGTGGTGCAGGGGGTTGAAGTTGCCGAGCACCTGCGCCCATTGGGGCAGGCGGTCCAGCGGGAAGAACGTCCCGGCGACGAGGAACGTCGGCGTGATGACCGTGCTCGTGACGTAGTTGAAGTTGTCGATCGACTTCAGCAGCCCGGCGATCATGATCCCGAACGACGCCCAGCCGAACCCGCTGACGAACGCGATCGCCGGTACGACGAGCATGTCGATGCGCGGGTCCAGGCCGAAGCCGATCGCGACGAGCAGCGGGACGCAGCCGTACGTGCCCGCGCGGATCGAGATCCACAGCGCCTCGCCGGTGACGATCTCCTCCGTGTCGACCGGGGCGGCGAGGATCGCGTCGTACGTGTGCTGGAAGGAGTACTTCACGAACGTCCCGAACATCGACGGGAAGACCGAGGCGAACAGCACCGCCGTCGCGACGGTCCCGGTGCCGACGAAGTCGATGTAGCTGTAGCCCGCGACCTTCGAGACGAGCGCGCCGAAGCCGAAGCCGAACGCGAGCAGGTAGATCGTCGGCTCGACGGTCGACGAGAACGTCGTCGCGCGCCAGAACGAGCTGAAGTTCGTCATCTCGCGCACGAGGACGCCGCCGATCGCCGGGCGGTCCAGCCGTCCCACGCGCGCGCGTCCGGCGCGGGACGTCATGCGACCTCCTCGCCGGTCAGCAGCACGAAGACGTCCTCGAGGTTGGCGGCCCGGCGCTCGCCGTCGGGCAGCTCGCCGTCGTGGCGCTCGACGCCGACGAGCGCGACGCTCGTTCCCGTGCGCCGCGTGCGCAGCCCCAGGCCGGCCGCGTCGCGCTCGACCTCGGCCAGCCGCGCCGGCGGGCCGTAGACCTCGAGCACCTCGCGCCCGGCGTGCTCGGCGACGAGCTTTGCGGGCGGGCCGGCCGCGACGGCCCTGCCATGCGACATGATCGTCACCGTGTCGGCGAGCCGCTGCGCCTCCTCGATGTAGTGCGTCGACATGAGGATCGACGTTCCCTCGCTGCGCAGCGCGTCGATCAGCGCCCACAGCTCCTGGCGCACCTGCGGGTCCAGCCCGACGGTCGGCTCGTCGAGCAGCAGCAGGCGCGGCTGGTGCACGAGGCCGCGGGCGATGAGCAGCCGGCGCCGCATCCCGCCCGACAGCTCCTCGACCTTCGCGCCGCGGCGCTCGGTGAGCTTGGCGATCTGCAGCGCGCGCTCGATCGCCGGTCCGCGCTCGGCGCGACCGAGCCGGTACAGGTGCGCGAAGACGCGCAGGTTCTGCTCGACCGTGAGCGTCGTGTCGAGGTTGTCGAGCTGCGGCACGACGCCCATCTCGGCTCGCGCGATCTTCGACTGGCCGGGCAGCGTGTAGCCGAGCACCTCGATCTCGCCGGCGTTGGCGATGACCTGTGCGGTGAGCATCTTCATCGTCGTGGACTTGCCCGCCCCGTTGGGGCCGAGCAGGCCCACGCAGCTGCCGACGGGAACGTCGAGGTCGAGGCCGTCGACGGCGAGGATCTCGCCGAAGCGCTTGCGGACGGCGCGCAGCCGGATCGCGAGGTCGGGCATCGGCGCCAGGGTAGTTCGCGCGCGCGGCGCGCTGTGAAGGGTCTGCACGCGGGTTCAGACCGCGCGGACCGCCCGGGCTCATCGGTCCGCTGCCCGCTGGCCGTGAGAAGGCCGTGAGAAGCGCGGCCGCTCACGGTCGCCGCTGCCGATGATGGACGCGTCCCGCGTTCACCCGAGGAGGCTGCCGTGATGCCGAGAAGGTCCGCCGTCGCACTCGTGACGCTGGCTGGCGTCGCCCTCGGCATGGGGGTCGCGCTGAGCGCCACGGCGCAGGAGCAGCGCCCCGGCCGGATCGGCTTCTTCAACTCCCCCTGCGACTTCACGCACCGCGCGTCAGACGACCCGATCGTCGTTCCGGGCCGGCCCGGCGCGTCGCACGGCCACGACTTCTTCGGCAACCCGTCGGTCGACGCCCACACGACGCTGCAGTCACTCGACGCCGTCGCCGCGCGCTGCCGGCGCGGCGAGGATCGCTCGGGCTACTGGGTCCCGACGCTGACCAGGCGCGGACGGATCGCCGCGCCGCGCGGCGCGAACGTGTACTACCGCACCGCGGGCCGCCCGCCGTCCTCGATCGAGCCCTTCCCGGCCGGGCTGCGCGTCGTCGCCGGCGACGCGAGCGCGCGCCGCCGGCAGAGCGCGCGCGTCGTGCGCTGGGGCTGCACCGGCGCGGGCGTCGGGCCGCGGATGGTCGGCGGCGCGCCGCTGTGCCCGCGGCGCTCGCGGCTGCGGCTGAGCATCCACTTCCCCGAATGCTGGGACGGCCGCCGGCTCGACAGCCCCGATCACGCGTCGCACATGGCCTACGCGGTGCGCGCGGGGCGCGGCACGCGCGGATGCCCCGCGAGCCATCCGCACGCGCTGCCAAAGCTCGTCCTCAACGTGCCCTACGCGACCCGCGGCGGCCGCGGCCTGCGGCTGTCGTCGGGCTCGCTGCACAGCGCCCACGGGGACTTCTTCAACGCCTGGAACCCCGGCGAGATCGCCCGGCTCGTGCGCGCGTGCCTGCATGCCGACGTGCACTGCCGGCCGCCCGCGCGCCCGCCGCGCGTCCGCCGGGCACGCGCCGCGTGACGGCCCGCCGCGCGCGCGACCGGCCGGGACGACGGGCTACCCTGACACCCGATGTCCGCCCAGTACGTCTTCACGATGCACCGCCTGTCGAAGGACTACCCGCCCGACAAGCAGGTCCTCAAGGACGTCACGCTCGCGTTCCTGCCCGGCGCGAAGATCGGCGTGCTCGGCTACAACGGCGCCGGCAAGTCGACGGTCCTGAAGATCATGGCCGGCATCGAGACCGAGTACCGCGGCGACGCGATGCTCGCGCCCAGCGCGACGGTCGGCCTGCTCGAGCAGGAGCCCCGGCTCGACGAGACCAAGGACGTCAAGGGCAACGTCGAGGAGGCCGTCGGCGCGACGAAGGCGCTGCTGGAGCGCTTCAACGAGCTCGCCGCGAACTACTCCGACGAGACCGCCGACGAGTTCGCCCGCCTGCAGGACCAGATCGACGCCGCCGACGCCTGGAACCTCGACACGGCGATCGAGTACGCGATGGACGCGCTGCGCCTGCCGCCCGCCGACGCCGACGTCACGAGGCTCTCGGGCGGCGAGCGGCGCCGCGTCGCGCTCTGCCGCCTGCTGCTGCGCGCCCCCGACCTGCTGCTGCTCGACGAGCCGACGAACCACCTCGACGCCGAGTCGGTCGACTGGCTGGAGCGCCACCTCGCCGAGTACAAGGGCACGATCGTCGCCGTCACCCACGATCGCTACTTCCTGGACAACGTCGCCGGCTGGATCCTCGAGCTCGACCGCGGCCGCGGCCTGCCCTACGAGGGCAACTACTCCTCCTGGCTGGAGCAGAAGCACAAGCGCCTCGCGATGGAGGAGAAGGGCGACAAGGCGCGCCAGAAGACGATCGAGCAGGAGCTCGAGTGGGTGCGCGAGAACCCCAAGGGCCGGCGCAAGAAGGCCAAGGCGCGCCTGAACAACTACGAGGCGCTGCTCGCCGAGGACCGCAACGTCAAGCTCGACCAGGTCCAGATCCACATTCCCGCCGGCCCGCGCCTGGGCGACCTCGTCGTCGAGGCCGAGGGGCTGCGCAAGGGCTTCGGCGACCGCCTGCTCATCGAGGACCTCACGTTCAAGCTGCCGCGCGGCGGCATCGTCGGCGTCATCGGCCCCAACGGCGCCGGCAAGACGACGCTCTTTCGCATGATCACCGGCGCCGAGCAGCCCGACGCCGGCGCGCTGCGCGTCGGCGAGACCGTCGAGCTCGCCTACGTCGACCAGTCGCGCGACGCGCTGGCCGACGACAAGAACGTCTGGGAGGAGATCTCCGGCGGCATGGACCAGATCAAGGTCGGCGACCAGACGATGAACTCGCGCGCCTACTGCTCGTCCTGGAACTTCAAGGGCTCCGACCAGCAGAAGAAGGTCGGCAAGCTGTCGGGCGGCGAGCGCAACCGCCTGCACCTCGCCAAGCTGCTGCGCGCGGGCGGCAACGTGCTGCTGCTCGACGAGCCGACGAACGACCTCGACGTCGACACGCTGCGCGCGCTCGAGGAGGCGCTGCTCGCCTTCGGCGGCTGCGCGGTGGTCATCTCGCACGATCGCTGGTTCCTCGATCGCGTGGCGACGCACGTGCTCGCCTTCGAGGGCGACTCGCAGGTGACGTGGTTCGAGGGCAACTTCGAGGCCTACGAGGAGCATCGCCGCGCGCTGCTCGGCGACGAGGCCGACCGCCCGCACCGCATCACGTACAAGCGCCTCACGCGCACCTGAGCGCCCCGTCGCGCACGATCGCCGAGCCGGGTAGACACGCACCATGGCCGACGTGCACATCACCGACTTCACCGACCCGGGCTGTCCCTGGGCCTGGTCCGCCGAGCCGTTTCGCCGCCGCCTGCAGTGGCTGTACGGCGCAGCGCTGGACTGGTCGCACCAGATGGTCGTCCTCGCCGACGACCCGCAGGAGTACCTCGACAAGGGCTTGACGCCGGAGAAGCTGGCGCGCGGGGCGGCTCGGATCGCCCGCGATCACGGCATGCCGATCGACTCGTCGGTGCGCCCCCGGGCGGCGGCGACCGCGCCCGCCTGCCGCGCCGTCGTCGCGGCGCGCCTGCGCGCGCCGGCGGCGCAGGACGCGCTCCTGCGCGCGTTCAGGGTGCGCAACTTCGCGGGCGAGCTGCTCGACGAGCAGTCCACGGTGCGCAACGCGGCGGGCGACGCGGGGCTGGACCCCGACGAGCTGCTCACGTGGATGGCCGAGGACGAGGTACAGAGCGCCCTCGAGGACGATCGCGCCGCCGCGCGCGAGCCGATCGCCGCGGCCCGGGTGCTCGACGACAAGCTCGCCAACTGGTCCGGCGGCCGGCGCTACACCTGCCCCTCCTACGAGATCCTGCGGCGCGCCGACGGCGTGCGGCTCGCGGTGCCCGGCTTCCAGCCGTTCGCGGCCTACGACGTCGTGCTCGCCAACCTCGTCCCCGGCTCGCTGCGGCGCGATCCGCCGGGCTCGGTCCTCGAGGTGCTCGAGTGGGCCGGCGAGCCGCTCGCCACGCGCGAGGTCGCGGTCGTCTGCGACATCGGCCACGCCGAGGCGCGCGAGCAGCTCGGCCGCGTCGCGACCGAGCGCCATCTCGGCGCCGACGGGCTCTGGTCGCCCGCCTGAGGCGCCGGCCGGGCGAGCGCGCCGCGCTGGACGGCGCCCGTCAGGAGCCTTCGGAGCCGTCCGCGCTGGACGGCGCCCGTCAGGAGCCTTCGGAGCCGTCCGCGGCGCCGCCGACGAGCCGCCACGGCAGCTCGCCCGAGCCGTCGAGCTCGAACCCCCAGCGCTCGACGAACTCGACCTCGCGGTCCTTCGAGCCGGCCACGACCGCGGCGGTGTCGCGGTTCTCGACGTAGCGCCGGCCGCGCACGCGCGCCTCGACGTCCATCCGCAGCGGGTCGCTGCCGGCGTGCAGCGCGGCGATCGCCAGGCGCTGCAGCCGCGGTCCGCGCACGACGAGGCGCTCGTTGCTCTGCGGGCCGTACGGGTACAGCAGCACCCGCGCCGCCTGCGGCGTGGCGACCGTCAGCAGCGCCGCGTCGTCGCCGTCGACCGCCTCGGCCCACGCCTCGATCGCGCGGCGCGCCGCCACCTCGAGCACGTCGGGCGCGCAGCGCGGGTCGGCGAGCGCGAGGTCGAGCGCCTGCTCGCGCGCGGTGCCGTCGAACTCCACGCTGACGAGCTCGGACGGGTCGACGCCCGGCGGCGGGGCGTCGGCGGCCGCCAGCTCGACGAGCGACCCGTCGGCGAGCCGCGCGTCGTCAGACCACGGCGCCGTCACGATCTCCGAGCGCAGGTGGTGCGCGCCCTCCTTCTCCTGCTCGATCGAGACGAGGCGCCAGCCGTCGCCCTCGCGCGCGAGCGTCCAGTACTCGCAGACCTCGATCTGACCGTCGCCGTCGGTGTCGGCGTCGGAGTTCATCGTGCGCCCGTCGGCGGTGCGAACGACGCTGTGGAGCTTCGCCGAGACCGCGACCGTCACCCGGTCCTCGGCGGTGCCGTCGCGATTGACGAGGGCGACGTACTCCACCTCCGGCCCGCGGACGATCGACACCTCGTTCGTCCAGCCCTTGCGCTCGAAGTCGGCGAGGCGCCGGCGCCACTCGACGAGCAGGTCGGCGCCGAGCATCCCCTGCAGGGCTGCGTCGTCGCGTGCGCTCCAGGCGCGCTGGACGTCGACGTAGAGCGCGGCGGCCGACGGCTTGACCGCCGCCGCGGCGAACGCCGGGTCGTCCTCGGCCGCTTCGGCGCTGGCCGTCGAGACGCGCTCGTCGCGGGCCGTGCGCGCCCGGGCGCGCCGGCGCTTGCCGATCGCCGGCACGAGCAGGACGGCCGCGATGATGAGCGCGACGAACAGCACGGCACCGAGGCCGCCTCCCTCGTCGGACCCGCCCGAGCCGCCGCCGAAGCCGCCGCCTCCGCCGCCTCCGCCGCCTCCGCTGAAGCCCGAGCTGCCGCCGCCGGCCTGGGCGAGCGCCTCGGACACACCGAGCAGCAGCCAGGCCAGCGTCAGCGCTGCCAGCGCGGTCATCCGTGCCATGGGCGCCATCCTCTCAGACCGCGCCGCGGCCCCGCGGCCGCGGCGTCCGCCCGCTGACTCAGGGCTCGACGACGAGCTTGCCGATCTGCACGCCGGTGCCCTCGAGCTCGATCTCGAAGATGCCCTCCGCCGCGGCTTCGAAGGAGAAGCGCACGCGCCCGCCGGCCTTCAGATCGCGCGTGAGGTCGTAGCCGTGCACGTGGATCTCGTCGGTCGTGTCGGGCGAGCTGACCTCGATGCGCGCCCTCTCTCCCTCCGTGACGCGGATCGTCTTGACGCCGTCGACGGGCTTGCCGTCCTGCACGCGGATCGTCGTGAAGACCGCGGCGGGCTTGGCCGGCGCGGGCGCGGTGGTCGTCGGCTGGGTCGTCGAGGTCGCGGGGGTCGTCGTGCTCGCGGTGCCGGAGGTGCCGTCGTCGCCCGGCGACAGGACGACGAAGGCCACGGCGAGCGCGGCGACGGTCGCGATCAGGATCCCGATGCGGGTCGAGCTGCTCATGCGGCCAGCCTACAAGCGCCCCCCGGCGCGCGGCGCGGTCAGGCGCGCGCGCCGACGACGGTTCGCCGCGCCGGGGCCGGTTGGTGGGGGAGGCTCGAGCCGTCATCGCCACGTCCGGTCGTCGTCGCCGAGACGAGGTCCGGCGGCGCGCTCGCGCTGCCGGCGGCGCGCGGCGTGGTTGTACCTGACGATGACGAGGCTCGCGAGCCCGCCGGCGAGCAGCAGCGGACTCGCGAGCAGCAGCAGGACCGCGAGCCAGAACCCCTCGTCCGCGGCCGCGGCGTCGCCGGCGGGTTCCGTGCCGGCGTAGGCACCGCCGTATCCGGCGCCGGTGCCGGCGCCGGAGCCGCTGCTCGGCACGCGGCTCAAGCCGCCGCCACCGCCGCCCCCGCCGCCGAAGCCCGAGCTGCCGCGGCCTGCCTGGGCGAGCGCGTCGGGCGCGCTCAGCGCGAGCACAATGAGCATGAGCGCGGCGGCCGGCCGCAGTCCGATCGAGATGAGGCGCCACACCTCGTCGATCCTCGGCGACGATCGGGCGAAACGCCGCCCTCGCGCGCATGGCGGCGCGATTGCTGCGCCGTCCCGTGCGCTTCGACGCAGATCCGTCACGGACCGCCGCCCGCGCCGGCGACCCTCAGCCCAGCCAGCGCTCCAGCAGCGCGCCGAGCTCGCGCGCGTCGCCGGCGACCGCGTCCGCCCCGCGCAGCTGGTCGGCATCGAACGCCCCGGTCGTGACCGCGATGACCCGCACGCCGTCGGCGCGCGCGCAGGCGATGTCGCGCGGCGTGTCGCCGATGACGACGGTACGGGCGCGCGGCCACGGGTCGCCGGCGCCGCCGGCCCGCCGTCGCGCGATCGCCGGCAGCAGCGCGCGGTCCTCGTGGTCAGAGCCGAAGCCCCCCTGGCCGGACGCGAAGCGATGCCCGATCCCGGCCGCCCGCAGCTTGAGGCGGGCGATCGGCTCGAAGTTGCCGGTCACGAGCGCCGGCCGGGCGTCGCGGCGCTCGGCGAGGCGCCCCAGCAGCGTGGCGATGCCCGGCACGACGTGCGCCGTCAGGTCCCCGGGACACAGGCGCGCGTACGCCTCGCAGGCGGCGATCCGAACGTCGTCGGCGCGCTCGTCGATCTGGCCGGCGGACACGCCGGCGTGGACGAGCAGGCTGCGCGCGATGTCGGCGTCGGTCCGGCCCGCGACCTCCATCCCGCGCCGCTGCGGGGACGTCACGCCGTGCACGACGCGCAGCGCCTCGTGGATCGCGTCGCGGTGCGCGTCGGCCGCGTCGCGCAGCAGCGTCCCGTCGATGTCGAAGAGCAGCAGCACGCCGCGCTCCCGCCGGCGTTACGTCCGCGCGAAGGACGTCTGCGCGCTCAGGCCCTGCGCGAACGCCGCGATGAGGCGAGCGCAGGCGTGCACGTCGTCGAGCTGGACCATCTCGACGGGGGAGTGCATGTAGCGCAGCACGACCGACACGCCCCCGGTCGGGACGCCGGCCCGCGAGAGGTGGATGGCATCGGCATCGGTGCCCGTCGAGCGCGCCGATGCCTGCACCGTGAAGGGGATCTGCTCGCGCTCGGCCGCCTCGTGCAGCAGCTCGAAGATCGCGGGGTTGAGGATCGAGCCGCGCTCGATGACGGGCCCCGAGCCGAACTCGTGCTTGCCGTGCTCGTTGACCTCGACGCCGGGCGAGCCGGTCTCGTGCGTGACGTCGACGACGATCGCGAGGTCGGGCTGCAGCGCGAATGCCGACGTGCGGGCGCCGGCGAACGTGATCTCCTCCTGCACGACGCCGACGGCGGCGACGTCGCCGGGCGCTCCGCCGGCCTCGGCGACGAGCCGCGCGGCCTCGAGCGCGATGAAGGCGCCGAGCCGGTTGTCCATCGAGCGCGAGACGACGCGCTCGTTGCGCAGCGCCAGCGGCTCGCCCGCGATGACCGCGACGTCGCCGACGCGCACGAGCCCGCGCGCCTCGTCGGCGTCCTTCGCGCCGATGTCGATGTGCAGGTCGCGCAGCTTGGGCACCTTGTCGCGCTCCTCCTCCTTGAGGAGGTGGATCGCCTTGCGGCCCGCCACGCCGGACACGGGGCCGGCGCGCGTGACGAGCTCGACGCGCTGGCCGACGAGGATCTGCGGGTCCCAGCCGCCGACCCCGGCGAAGCGCAGAAAGCCGTTGTCGTCGATGTGCGTGACGACGAGGCCGATCTCGTCGATGTGGCCAACGACGACGAGAAACGGCGCGTCGCCGGCCGCGCGGCCCTTCACGCGGGCGACGACGGACCCCATGACGTCGATCGACACGTCCTGCGTGAAGCCGCGGCCGGCCTGCGCGAAGACCGCCGCCGGCGCGGTCTCGTAGCCCGAGGGCCCTGCGGCGGTCAGCAGCTCTCGCAGGACTCCGGGCAGTGACATTGCGCCAAGCGTAGCGATGGGCAGGCTTCCGGCTCTTTGACCCACTGCGGAGCGGTCGGCCCGCGTTTGCGAGGATGCATGACCCCCCGATGCTTCCGGCCATCATCATCTTCGCCGGCGCGCTCGCGTTGATCGCCTCCGAGCGGGTCGATCGCACGAAGGTCGCGCTCGTCGGAGCCGTCCTCGTCGTCCTCACGCAGACGATCGATCAGGAGCACGCGATCGAGGCGATCGACTTCGAGACGATCGGCCTGCTCGCGGGAATGATGCTCATCGTCCGCGTGACCGAGCCGACCGGGGTCTACACGTTCCTCGCGATCCGCGCCGGGCAGCTCGCCCGCGGTCGTCCGTTCGCGGTCGTGCTGGCGCTCGCGCTGTCGACCGCCGTGCTGTCGGCGTTCCTCGACAACCTCACGACGATCCTGCTCATGGTGCCGATCACGTTCCTGCTGGCCGACACCCTCGACATCGATCCGCTCCCGCTCATCCTCATCGAGATCATCACCTCGAACATCGGCGGCACCGCGACCCTGATCGGCGATCCGCCGAACATCCTCATCGCGGGCGCGACCGGTCTGACCTTCGGCGAGTTCGCGGCCAACCTCGCGCCGATCGCGGCCCTGGCGTTCTTCGTCGTGACCGGGCTGCTGTACCTGTTCTTCCGCAAGCGCCTGCAGGTGGCGCCCGAGGCGCGCACGCGCGTGCTCGAGCTCGACGCCCGCCGCTCGATCGAGGACATCGCCGAGCTCAAGCGCACGCTGCCCGTGCTCGTCGTGACGATCCTCGCGTTCTTCGTCCACACGCTGCTGGGGGTCGAGCCGGCGACGGTCGCGCTCGCGGGCGCCACCGCGATGCTGCTGCTCACGCGCCAGTCCGTCGAGGAGGCGCTGCGCGGCATCGAATGGCCGACGCTGTTCTTCTTCATCGGCCTGTTCATCATGGTCGGCGCGCTCGAGGAGACCGGTGCGATCGACGAGATCGCCAACGCGATCGGGTCGGTGACCAACGGCGACCGGACGGCCGAGCTGTTCGGCATCCTCGGGGTGTCCGCGCTGGGCTCGGGGCTCGTCGACAACATCCCGTTCACGACGACGATGATCCCCGTCGTGGAGCAGCTGCAGGGCGCCAGCGACGGCGACGACGCCTATTGGTGGTCGCTGTCGCTCGGTGCCTGCTTCGGCGGCAACCTGACGCTGATCGCGGCCGCGGCGAACGTCGCCGCCGCCGGCATGGCCGAGCGCGCCGGGCGCCCGATCGGCTTTCTCGCGTTCCTCAAGGTCGGCGTCCCGGCGACGGTCGTGTCGATGCTGTTGGCGGCGGGGTACATCGCCGTGCGCTATGTCTGAGTCGAGAGGATCACGATGAGCCCGCAGAGCATTGCCGACACCGTCCGCCGCGCCGTCCCCCTGCTGCGCGACGACGACCGTCTGCGCGCGGCGCTGGCGAAGATCATCGAGGCCGACGTGCCGGCGCTGCCGGTCGTCGACGCCACCGGCAAGCTGCTGGGCATCTTCGGCGAGCGCGAGTTCATCGGCGCGCTCTTTCCGGGCTATCTCAAGACGCTCGGCTACGCCGGCTTCGTCCCGCATTCGCTCGACCAGGCGCTGGAGAAGCGCGGCGCGTGCGCCGAGGAGCTCGTCGAGAAGCACATGTACACCGACCACATCGACGTCGGCGAGGACTTCTCGGACATCCAGCTCGCCGAGGTCTTCCTGCACCATCGCGTGCTCATCATCCCGATCGTCGACAATGACCAGGTGACCGGAATCGTCACGCGCGAGGACTTCTTCAGGGCGATGGCCCAGCGCCTACTCGACCGCCTGTGACCTCGCGCTGGATGACATTGCTGCTCATGACGCGGCTCATGGCCGCGTCGGTGGCGGTGCTGTTGCTCATCGTGCACCGCGTGACCGCGCACGACACGCCGCTCATCGTGGCCGGCTGCGCGTTCACGGTCGTGTCGCTGCTGGCGCTGCGCGCGTTCCCCAAGCTGCAGGCGTCGCGCGTCGCGTGGCTGCTGGACGGGCTCGCCGCGCTGGCCCTCGTCGCGGCCTCCGGCGACTGGCGCAGCCCGTTCTACGTGCTCATGGTGACGGCGCTCATCCTGCCCGCCACCGGCCTGTCCTTCCGTGGCGCGCTGACCTGGGGCGTCACGTTCGCGATGGCCTACTTCGGCATCGCGATCTACACCGAGCTCGATGCGAACACGCTGGAGAGCACGGTGCGCCTGGAGACGATCGCGACGCACCTCATGGTGCCGATCGTCGTCGTGCTCGCGCTGGCCTACGCGGCCGACGTGCTCGAGCGCCTGCGCGACGAGCGCCTGCGCTCCGAGCGGTTCGCCGTCGAGAGCGAGCGCCAGCGGATCGCCTGGGAGCTGCACGACTCGGCCAAGCAGCGCGTCCATGCCGCGCACCTCGTGCTCAGCGCGCTGCAGGGCCAGGTGAGCGGCTCGCAGGCCGAGCTCGTCGGCCACGCGCTCTTCGAGCTGCGCTCGGCGGGCGCCGACATGGACACGAGCGTCGCCGAGCTGCGCATGCCGCTGGAGGGGCGCCCGGTCGAGCGGATGCTCGACGAGCGCGCCGCCCAGCTCAAGCCCGGCACCGAGGCGCTGATCACCGTTCGCGGCAGCGTCGGCGAGCTGCCGCCGCACATCGCCGCGCACGCCTACAGGATCGGCGCCGAGGCGCTGACGAACGCCGTCCGCCACGGCGAGGCGTCGCGCGTCGACGTCGTGCTCTCGCGCAACGGGAGGACCGCGACGATCGAGGTCTGCGACGACGGCCGCGGGCTGCCCGCGATCCGTCGCCCGGGCTCCAACGGGCTGCGCTCGATGCGCGGCCGCGCGGAGACGATCGGCGCCGCGCTCTCGATCGGCCCGTGTGAGGACGGGCGCGGCACGCGCGTCGCGCTGTCGCTGCCCACGCAATCGCTAGAGGAGGGCCCAACGCCATGATCCGCATCCTCATCGTCGACGACCACCCGGCCATGCGCACGGGGCTGACGGCGGTGCTGCGTGCCGAGCCGGGCCTCGTGCCGCTCGACGTGGCGGCGTCCGTCGCCGACCTCTGGCCGGCGCTGAAGCGCACGAAGCCCGACGTCGTCGTGCTGGACTACCACCTGCCCCAGGACGACGGCCTCGTCGTCTGCCGGCGCCTCAAGCGCGAGCTGCCCGCGCCCGCCGTGCTGCTGTACTCGGCGTACGCCGACGCCTCGCTGACGATCCCGGCGCTGCTGGCCGGCGTCGACGGCCTCGTCAGCAAGGCGGCGCCCGCGAACGAGCTCTACGACGCGATCCGGCGCGTCGCGCGCGGCGAGCGGGTGCTGCCGCCGATCTCCCGCGAGCTGCTCGACGCGGCCGCCAAGGAGCTCCAGCCCGACGAGCTTCCGGTCCTCGGCATGACGCTCGAGGGCACGCCGCTGACCGAGATGGCCGGTGCGCTCGGGATCGAGCCCGTCGAGGTGGCCCAGCGCATCGACCGCATGATCAAGCGCCTGAAGATCGAGATCCCGACGTCGAACGCGTCGCGCTGACGCGGGCCGCTACTGCGCGGTCTGGCCGCTGGCCAGCACGCGCAGCAGCGGCGGCACGAGCAGCGTCGTGAGCACCGACATCGCGACGATGATCGCGAACATCCGAGCGTCGATCGTGCCGGTCGCGCTGCCGATCCCGGCGACGATGATCCCGACCTCGCCGCGCGGCACCATCCCGACGCCGACGAAGGCCGCGTCGCGCCGGCCCATCCGCAGCGCGCCCACGTAGGCGCCGGCGAACTTCGTGACGATCGCAAGCGCGGTCACGCCGAGCAGCAGGAGCACGGTGTCGAGGTCACCGAAGGCCGCCAGCGACAGCTCGAGGCCGATGAAGGCGAAGAAGAACGGCGGGAAGAAGGCATACAGCGGCGCGACCTCCTCCTCGATCGGGTGCTGGTCGCGGGTCTCGGCGACGACCATCCCCGCGAGGAAGGCGCCGATGATCGCGGCAAGGCCGATCTGGGCGGCGAAGGCCGCGAGGCCGAGGCAGATGATGACGGCCGGCAGGAGCGGCGACTCCGAGAAGCGCGGCTCGTGCAGGAGCGCGGGGCGCGACTGCAGCAGCCTCGTCCCGCCCAGCGCGACGAAGGCGACGAAGGCGAGCGCGATGCCCGCCGTCACCGCGATCGAGCTGACGTCGACGCCGCCCTCGGCGGCCACGCCGGCCGCCACGGCGACGAGCAGCAGCGCGAGGATGTCGTCGACGATCGCCGCGCCGAGGATCGTGCGGCTCGCGCGCCGCTCGAGCACGCCGAGGTCGATGAGGACCGCCGAGGTGATGCCGACGCTCGTCGCGACGAGCGCGGCGCCGATGAACAGCGACGTGGCGGTGCTCTCGCCCAGCGCGGCGCCGACCGCGATCCCCCCGGCGAAGGGGATGACGACGCCGAGCACGCCGACGCTCACCGCGGTCGGACCGACCTCCTTGAGATCGGAGAGCCGCGTCTCCAGGCCGACCCAGAACAGCAGGAAGACGACGCCGAGCTCGGCGAAGACCTCGAGCACCTCGCCGGGCTCGACGAATCCGAGCACGGCCGGGCCGACGAGCACCCCGGCGAGGATCTCGCCGACGATCGTCGGCTGGCGCAGGCGCCGGAACAGCTCGTCGCCGAGCTTGGCCGCGAGCAGGATGACGAAGAGGTCGGTCAGGACCGACGCGATGCCCGCCGTCGCGGCGAGCGGGACGGCGTCGAACGGGAGGTCGGGCACCGCCCAACCGTAGTCGCTAGGCGTGGCCGATGATGACGCCGACGGCCGCGACGATGATCCCGCCGAGGGTGACCTGGATCAGCGACGTGCGCAGCGCGACGTTGAGGAAGCGCTTGCGCACCCAGGCGATCGCGACGAGCTCGAAGGAGACGACGACGTAGGCGACCGTCAGCGCGGTGTCGATGTCGGAGATGAGAAACGGCAGCGCGTGCGCGGTGCCGCCGACGAACGTCGCGAGGCCCGTGATGAGGCCGCGCTGCAGCGCGGCGCCGCGGCCGGTGATGACGCCGTCGTCGGACAGGCCCTCCGACATGCCCATGCTGATCGCCGCGCCGAGCGCCGCCGCGAGGCCGACGAGCAGCGCCGCCTTGGAGCCGGCGATGTAGGCCGTCGCGAAGATCGGCGCGAGCGTCGAGATCGTCCCGTCGATCAGCCCGATGAGCGAGGGCTGGATGACCTGCAGGAGCCTGTCGCGCTCGTTCGCCGAACGCCAGCGGGTGATGAGCGGGATGTCGGCAGCGGTCATGGTCGGTAGGATAGCAAAACAACAAGTGAGTTGTAATAAGGAGCCCCTAAGTAGGATGCCCTAAGCTGGAGCCCATGGCCGACGAGCTCTCCACCGCACTGCGCGAGCGTGGGATGCGGGTTACCCCGCAGCGCATCGTCCTGCACCGCGCGCTGCGCGAGCTCGACCGCCACGTCACCGCCGACGAGCTGCTCGACGCCGTCGCCGACCGCCTGCCGAACGTCTCGCTGCCGACGATCTACGCGACGCTCGACCTGCTCGAGGAGCTCGGCATGGTGCGCCGCGTCCAGCGCGCCGGCACGACGCTGTTCGATCCGCGCATCGACTCCCATCACCATCTCGTCTGCACGGGCTGCGGCTCGATCGCCGATCTCGACGCCGACCTCGACACGCGGCGCCTCGAGCGCGCCGCCGCGAGCCTGGGCTTCGAGCCCGGGCGCGTCGAGGCGGTCGTGCACGGCCGCTGCGCGAGCTGCGCCGGCGCGTAGCGGCCGGCCGGCGACCGCGCGGCCGGCAGCGAGCGGCGCGCTCACTAGGCTGCGCTGATGCGCCCCGTCCCCCTCCGCGCGTCCGCGTTCGCGATCGTCGCGGCGGCCGCCGTCCTCGCGGCGTGCGGCACGACCGTCATCGATCGCGGCAAGGCCGAGGGCCTCGTCCGCAGCGCGGTCGTCGAGGACGTCGGCGCCCGGGTGGCGTCGGTGAGGTGTCCCGAGGCGGTGCCCGTCCGCAAGGGCGACCGCTTCACGTGCGACGTGCAGGGCAGCGACGGCTCGCAGGGCAAGGTCGCCGTGCGCCAGGTCGACGGCGACGGCAGCGTCGAGGTCACCGCGCCGTTCCTGCACGTGCGCGACGCCGAGAAGGTGATGAGCCGCGAGCTCGCACGCCAGCTCAAGCGCGCGCGCGTCACGCTGCGCTGCCCGGAGATCGTCGTGGCGCGCAAGGGCGAGCGCTTCACGTGCCGAGCGACAACCGGCACGACGAAGCGCGAGGTCGCCGTCCGGCTGACCGACGACGAGGGCCGCTTCAGCTATCGCGTGAGCTGAGCGCGCGTCGCGGCTCAGCGGTCGCGCAGCTGGCGCAGCACGTACTGCAGGATCCCGCCGTGGCGGAAGTACTCCGCCTCCTTGGGGGTGTCGATCCGCACGCGCGCGCGCAGCTCGCGGTCGTCGGCGCGCACGACGACCTCCGACGGCACGGGCTGCCCGGCGTTCATCGGCTCCGCCAGCCCGGTGATCGAGAACACCTCCTCGCCGGTCAGCCCGAGGTCGGCGGCGCAGGCCGGCAGCTGCAGCGGCAGCACGCCCATCCCGATGAGGTTCGAGCGGTGGATGCGCTCGAAGCTCTGCGCGAGCACCGCGCGCACGCCGAGCAGGCGCGTCCCCTTCGCCGCCCAGTCGCGCGAGGAGCCCGAGCCGTACTCGGTCCCGGCGAGGACGACGAGCGGCGTGCCCTCCGCGAGGTACGCCAGCGAGGCGTCGTAGATCGACATCTGCACGTCCTCGGGCAGCTTGCGCGTGAAGCCGCCCTCGGGCAGGTCGCCGCCGAGCAGGTTGCGCAGGCGGATGTTCGCGAACGTGCCGCGCACCATGACCTCGTGGTTGCCGCGGCGCGCGCCGTAGGAGTTGAAGTCGCGCGGCGCCACGCCGTGGTCCTGCAGGTACAGCCCGGCCGGCGAGTCGGGCTTGATCGAGCCCGCGGGGGAGATGTGGTCGGTCGTGACCGAGTCGCCGAGCAGCGCGAGCACGCGCGCGCCCTCGATGTCGTGCACCGCGCCCGGCTCGGCCGGCATCCCCTCGAAGTACGGCGGCAGGTGCACGTACGTCGAGCTGTGGTCCCAGGCGAAGCGGTCGCCGACCGGCACGTCGAGCGAGTTCCAGCGCTCGTCGCCGGCGAAGACGTCGCCGTAGGAGGAGCGGAACATCTCCGAGCGCACCGCGCGCTCGACGGTCTCGCCGACCTCCCGGCCCGACGGCCACAGGTCGCGCAGGTAGACGTCGTTGCCGTCCTGGTCCTGGCCGAGCGGCTCGTTGACGATGTCGGCGTCCATCGAGCCGGCCAGCGCGTAGGCGACGACGAGCGGCGGCGACGCGAGGTAGTTCATCTTCACGTCGGGGTTGATGCGCCCCTCGAAGTTGCGGTTGCCCGACAGGACCGAGACGACCGCGAGGTCGTGCGCCCCGACCGCCTCGGAGACCGCCCGCGGCAGCGGCCCGGAGTTGCCGATGCACGTCGTGCACCCGTAGCCGACGAGATGAAAGCCGAGCGCCTCAAGCGGCTCCGTCAGCCCCGCACGGTCGAGGTACTCGGTGACGACCTTCGAGCCCGGCGCGAGCGACGTCTTCACCCACGGCTTGCTCGTCAGGCCGCGCGCGACCGCGTTGCGCGCGAGCAGCCCCGCGGCGAGCATGACCGACGGGTTGGAGGTGTTCGTGCAGCTCGTGATCGCCGCGATGACGACGCGCCCGTGGTCGAGGTCGGTCTCGATGCCGCCGTCGAGCACGATCGGGATGCGGTCGTCGAGGCGCTCGGCGAGCCGCGCGGCGGCGATCGCCTCGGCGTGCTCGATGCCCGTCGCGTGCTCGGGCGGGCGCCGGCTGGCGCGGTCGGAGTAGACCGGCGGATCGGAGGCGGGGAACGACAGCGCGTCGAACTCGATCGTGTCGCCACCGTCTGCGTCCTCCTCGCCCTCGTGCGGCAGGAAGTCCTTCAGCGCGATGCGAAACGCGGCCTGCGCCTCGCTGAGCGCGACGCGGTCCTGCGGGCGGCGCGGCCCGGCGAGCGACGGGACGACGTCGCCGAGGTCGAGCTGCACGGTGTCGGAGTAGACCGGCTCGGGCGAGCTCTCGTCGTGCCAGAGGCCCTGCTCGCGCGCGTATGCCTCGACGAGCTCGATGAGCTCCGCGGGGCGGCCCGAGAACTCCAGGTAGCGCAGCGTCTCGGCGTCGATCGGGAAGATCGCGCACGTCGAGCCGAACTCCGGGCTCATGTTGCCGATCGTCGCGCGGTCGGCGAGCGGGAGCGCGGCCAGCCCCTGGCCGTAGAACTCGACGAACGACCCGACGACGCCGCGCTCGCGCAGCGTCTCGGTGACGGTCAGCACGAGGTCGGTCGCCGTCGCGCCCTCCGGCAGCGCGCCGCGCAGCTTGAAGCCGATGACGCGCGGGATGAGCATCGGCATCGGCTGGCCGAGCATCGCGGCCTCGGCCTCGATGCCGCCGACGCCCCAGCCCAGGACGCCGAGCCCGTTGATCATCGTCGTGTGCGAGTCCGTGCCGACGAGCGTGTCGGGGTAGGCGAGCGGCGGGCGCGAGCCGTCGCCCTCGTCGACGAACACGACGCGGGCGAGGTACTCGAGGTTGACCTGGTGCACGATCCCCGTGTCCGGCGGGACGACCGCGAAGTTGTCGAACGCCGTCTGGCCCCAGCGCAAAAACGCGTAGCGCTCCTCGTTGCGCTCGAACTCGCGCTCGGCATTGCGGGTGAACGCGCTGCGGCTGCCGAAGCTGTCGACCTGCACGGAGTGGTCGATGACGAGCTCGGCCGGGACGAGCGGGTTGATGAGCGCCGGGTCGCCGCCCATCGTCGCCATCGCGTCGCGCATCGCCGCGAGGTCGACGACCGCCGGCACGCCCGTGAAGTCCTGCATGACGACGCGCGCGGGCGAGAACGCGATCTCGTCCGAGGGCTCGGCCGCGGGATCCCAGCCGGCGAGCGCCTCGATGTCCGCGGCCGTCACCGATCCGTTGCCCTCGGTGCGCAGCAGGTTCTCGAGCAGGATCTTCAGCGAGAACGGCAGCCGCGCGACGTCGAAGCGCTCGGGGAGGGCGTCGAGGCGGAAGATGTCGACCGAGCGCGCTCCGATCTCGAGCGTCTGGCGGGCGTCGAAGCTGTTCGTGGACAAGCGGATCTCCGGGACAGGAACGGGTTGCGGCGCGCGGGTGATCCCGACGCGCCCGCAAAGCGAATCCAGGAGTGTGGCAGCACCGGCACGATACGTACCTGTCTCATCGGCGGTCCCCGCGTGAGCGGCGAATCCGTCTGGGACTATCCCCGCCCGCCGGCGCTCGAGCCCTGCACGCGCCGCGTGCGCATCGAGCTCGGCGGCGTCACGATCGCCGAATCGGACGCCGCGCTGCGCGTCCTGGAGACGAGCCACCCGCCGACGATCTACGTCCCGCGGGCCGATCTCGTCGCCGGATGTATCCAGCCGGCGGCGGGACGCTCTCGTTGTGAGTGGAAGGGACTCGCGGACCTCTACGACGTCGTCGCCGGCCAGCGGCGCGCCCCGCGCGCCGCGTGGGCGTACGCCGACCCGGTCGCGCGCTACGCGGCGCTGCGCGACCACGTCGCGTTTCATCCGGCGCTGATGGATGCCTGCTGGCTGGACGATGAGCGCGTCGAGCCCCAGCCGGGCGGGTTCTACGGCGGCTGGATCACCGCCGACCTGCGGGGGCCGTTCAAGGGCGGACCCGGCAGCGCCGGCTGGTGAGATCCGCGCTTCCCGGCACGATCTGCCGGGAAGCGGTCCGATAGTCTGTGCCGCGGGAGGAATGCTGTGCACGCGGCGGTGATGAGCGGCAACCAGCGCAGTCCGAGCCTGTTCGGCCGCGGGCGCGAGCTCACGCAGCTTCACGCCGGCCTGGAGCGCGCCGTCGCCGGCCGCGGGGGACTCATCCTGCTGACCGGCGAGCCGGGGATCGGCAAGACCGCGCTGGCCCGCGAGTTCGTCGAGCACGCGGGAGGCCTCGGGGCGGCCTGGGCCTGGGGAAGCTGCTGGGACGGCGGCGGCGCGCCGGCCTACTGGCCGTGGGTCCAGGTCGGGCGAGCGCTCATCCGGCGCGTCGACCACGCCGCGCTGCGCGACGCCCTCGGCGACGGAGCGTCGTGGATCGCGGGCCTGCTGCCCGAGCTCGGCACGGCGTTCGGCCCGCCGGCCCAGCCGTCTGAGATCAACTCCGACCAGGCGCGCTTCCGGCTCTTCGACGCGCTCGCGACGCTGCTGGGAACCGTCGCCGAGCGGCGCCCGCTCGTCGTCGTGCTCGACGACCTGCACTGGGCCGACGCCTCGTCGCTGCTGGCGCTCGAGTTCGTCGCGCGCGCGCTGCCCGACATGCCGCTGCTCGCGATCGCCGCCTACCGCCACGCCGAGGCCCACGCCCGCCACGACCTCGCCGCTGCGCTGGGCGGCCTCGCGCGGGCCGCGACGCGGCTGCCGCTGGAGGGTCTCGGCGTCCGGGACGTCGGGCTGCTGGCGACGGCTCGCGCGCGCGGCCTGGACTCCGACGACCGCCGGCAGATCCCGGCCAGGCTCGTCGCGGCGGTGCACGAGTCCAGCGCGGGCAACCCCTTCTTCGCCGACGAGCTCGTGCAGCTGCTCGCCGCCCAGGGCAGGCTGCACGACGCCGACGCGGCCGAGCAGCCGCTGCCGCTGCCCGACGGCGTTCGCGACGCGATCCGCCGCCGGCTGGATCCGCTGGCGCCGTTCGTGCTCCAGGCGCTCGCGGCGGCCGCGGTGATCGGCGGCGAGTTCGGGGTGCAGACGCTGGCCGGCGTGCTCGACGAGCCGGCCGGGGTCGTCCTGGAGTGGCTCGAGACCCCGCTGCGCGCGGGCATCGTGGACGCCGCCGGCGGGCCCGGGCGGTTCGCGTTCGCGCACGCGCTCGTCCGCGACACGCTGCTGCAGAGCCTCGGCGCGACGCGCCGGGCGCGGCTGCACCGCCTCGTCGCCGACGTCCTCGTGGATGCCTACGGCAGCGATCTGGAGCCCCACCTCGCGGAGGTCGCCCACCACTACCTGCAGGCGGCGACCGAGAACACCGACGAGCGCGCCGTCGAGTACGCGGCACGCGCCGCCCGGCGCGCCGTGGAGCAGTTCGCCTACGAGGAGGCGGCCCGCCTGTACGCGAAGGCGATCGAGGTGGCGGCGTCGCTGCCGGCCGACGACCAGCGTGCGTGGCGGCTCGCGCAGGGGCTCGGCGAAGCCTCGATGCGCGCCGGCGACGTCAGCGGTGCACAGCGCGCCCTGCGCTCGGCCGCCGATCACGCGCGGCGCCTCGACGACCCCGAGCGCCTCGCGCAGACCGCGCTGGCCAGCACGCTGGGCTCGTTCTCCCCGGGGCTCGTCGAGCCCGACCTCGTCGCCATGCTCGAGGAGGCGCTCGCCCGCGTCGACGCCCTCGCCGAGCAGCCCTCCCTGCGCGAGCCCGAGGTCGACGCGCTGCGCTGCCGCCTGCGCGTCCAGCTGGCGCTGTCGCTGTACTGGTCCTCCCAGCGCGACCGCCGCGAGCAGCTCGTCGACGAGGCCTTCGTGATCGCGCGGGGGATCTACACCAGCGAGGCGGCACGCGGCTCGCGCAGCGATCGCGTGCTGGGCGACCGGACCCTGGCATTCGCGCTCGCGCAGGGGTTCCTCGCGGTCTGGGGGCCGGACACCGTCCCGCGCGGGCTGCCGATCTCGATCGAGGCGCTCGAGCTGTGCGAGCGCACGAACGACGCCGAGCTGGCCATGCAGGTGCGCCTGTGGCGCATCAGCCTGCTGCTCGAGCTCGACGACCCGCTGCGCGCGTACGAGGAGATCGAGGCCTTCGGTGCGACGGCCCGCCGTCTGGCGCAGCCGCGCATGCTCGTCTACGACCCGCTGCACCGCGCGATGGCGGCGCACCTGCGCGGCGACTTCAGCGCCGCGGAGCTGTTCACCGCCGAGGCGGTCGCGCAGTCGCGCGGGGTGCCCGGCTCGATCGCGCCGATCATCGCCGACGCGCAGATCCTGATCGTGCGCCGCACCCAGGGCCGCCATCTGGACCTCGAGCCGCTCGTGCGCCGCAACGCCGACCGGCTGCCGGCGATGCGCCGCTGGCGCTGCGGGCTGGCGCTCGTGCTCGCCGAGCTCGGGCGCGAGGACGAGGCGCGCCGGGAGCTTGAGCACCTCGCCGCGGCGGACTTCGACGACGTCCCGCGCGACGCGCTCTGGCTCGTCGCGATGTCGCTGCTCGCGGAGCTGTGCACGCTGCTCGACGACCGGCCGCGGTCGCGCCGCCTCTACGAGCTGCTCGTGCCCTACGAGGGCCGCAACGTCGTGTCGATGGGCGCGGCGTACCTCGGTCCGGTCGCGCGCTATCTCGGGCTGCTGGCGATGACGATCGGCGAGGACGAGCGCGCCCTCGGGCACCTCGAGACCGCGCGCTCGGCGGCGGAGCGGATGAGCGCCCGCCCGACGGTGGTGCTGACGGCGCTCGATGCCGCCGAGGTGCTCGCCCGCCGCGACGGGCCGGGCGACGCCCAGCGCGGGCGCGCGCTCGTGCAGCGCGTCGCCGGCGACGCCGCGGACATGCAGATGGACGGCGCCATCGCACGCGCCGACGACCTGCTCGCCAGGCTCGAGGAGGCGCCCGGGTCGCGCCGCGCGCCCGTGCGCGCGCACGCCCACCAGGCCTCCCTGCGTCGCCAGCAGGACGTGTGGCTGCTGGAGTACGACGCGCGCAGCAGGCACCTGCAGGACATCAAGGGCCTGCGCTACCTGGCCGCGCTGCTGGCGCGGCCCTCGACGTCGATCCCCGCGCTGGAGCTCGCCGGCTCGACCGCCGGCAGGGGCGATCACGGGGGTGCCGACACCGCGGCGCACCGGGCGCGCGCGCGGGAGCTCAGGGACGAGCTCGACGAGGCGCGCGCCTTCAACGACCCCGAGCGCGTCAACCGCGTCCGGGCCCAGCTCGAGCGTCTGGCGGCCGATCTCGCCCAGCTCGACGAGAGCTCGAGCGCCGCCGGCGAGCGGGCCCGGATCAACGTCACGCGTGCGATCAAGGCGGCGGTGCGCCGCATCGCCGAGCATGAGCCCGAGCTCGGGCATCTGCTGCGCGGCGCCGTCCGCACCGGCACGACGTGCGCCTACGAGCCCGACCCCTCGCTGCTCCTGGAGTGGGAAATTCGGACATAGTTCTGAATCCCGAGTGCAGTTCGGGTACGGGCATTCCGTAAGGTCGTCGAATCCGGAAGCGGGGAGCCCCTGCCGCAAGACCACGTGTCCACTGCTGTGCCGGCGGCGGGCGAGGGCCCGCTCGTCGGACGCGAGCGCGAGCTGCGCGAGCTGCGCGACGCCTTCGAGCGCGCGTGCGCCGGCCACGGCGCGATCGAGCTCGTGCTCGGCGACCCGGGCGTCGGCAAGACGCGCCTGGCGGCCGCGCTCGCAGAGCACGCGGCGGCGCACGGCGCGCAGGTCGTCTGGACGCGCGGATGGGGGCGGGCGGCGCCCGCCTACTGGCCGTGGGTCGAGGTGGTGCGCGGCCTCGCGCGCGAGCTCGACGCCGCCGCTCTTCGCTCGGGGCTGGGCGCCGCGGCCGGCGAGCTGCTGCGGCTCGTCCCCGAGCTCGCCGAGCGCCTGCCGGGCGCGCGGCCCCCGGAGCCCGACCACGAGAGCTCGGAGATCGCGCGCTTCGCGCTCTTCGACGCCCTGGTCGCGCTGCTGCGGTGCAGCGGCGAGCGTGCGCCGGTCGTCATCCTCATCGACGATCTCCAGGCCGTCGACGAGGGCTCGCTCGTCGCGCTGGACTTCGTCTCGCGGATGCTGCGCGACCTCCCCGCGCTGATCGTCGTCACGATGCACGAGCGCGTCACCGACCGTACGGCGGAGGCGCAGCTGGCCCTGCAGAACGTCGTCCGCGCCGGTCACCGGCTCGTCCTGGGGGGCCTCGGGCGCGACGACGTGCAGCTGCTCGTCGAGCTCATCAGCGGCTCGCCTGCCGTGGCGGGCCTCGCCGACCGGGTCCACGCGGTCACGGAGGGCAACGCCCTCTTCGCGCGCGAGATCCTCGCGCTGCTGCTCGCCGAGGGCAGGCTGCAGGATCCGCCCGGCGAGCTGCCGCTGCCCGACGGGGTGCGGGCGACGATCCGCCGGCGCCTGGAGCCGCTCGACGCCGCCGCGCTGCAGACGCTGGAGCTGGCGGCGGTCATCGGCCGCACGTTCGGCCTGCCGACGCTCGAGCGCGCGTCCCCGCTGGATCGCGACCAGGTGCTCGCCACGCTCGACGCGGCGGTCGGCCTCGGCGTCGTCGTCGAGGTCGCCGGGGCGCTCGGCCTCTACCGCTTCTCGCACGGCCTGACCCGCGACACGCTGCTGGCCGGGATGGCGGTCGCCGCGCGGCTGAACGCGCACCGGCTCGTGGGCGAGGCGCTCGAGCACGTCTACCGCGGCGCGATCGAGTCCCATCTCGTCGAGCTCGCGCACCACTTCGCATCCGCCGCCCTGCGCGGCGACGTCGCCAAGGCGGTCGACTACGCCGAGCGCGCCGCCCGGCGCGCGCTGGACACGCTGGCCTACGAGCAGGCCGCCGATCTGTTTCGCAGGGCGTTGGAGGCGCTGGAGCTCATGGGGCCGGACGGCCGGCGGCGGGCCACGCTGCTGCTGGGGCTGGGGACGGCGCAGGCGCGTGCGGGCCGGCCGGCGGCACGCGCGACGTTCGACGCGGCGATCGCCGCAGCGCGGACGATCGACGCCGACGACGTCTTCGCGCGGGCGGCGCTCGGCTACGCCCCGTTCGCCCTGGCGCCGGGCTACGTCGACGACGCCCACGTCGCCCTGCTCGACGAAGCCCTGCACCGGGTCGGCGACGCGGACGATCCGATGCGCGTGCGGCTGCTCGGGGCGCTCGCCGTGGCGCTGTACTGGTCAGACAGCGCCGCGCAGCGCGCCAAGCTCGCCCGCGAGGCGCTCGAGCTGGCCCGCCGGCTCGGCGACGACTCGACGCTCGCGCTCGCGCTCGGCTCGGCCCAGCTCGCGACCTGCGGCCCCGACGCGACCGAGCAGGGGCTCGTCTGGCTGCGCGAGCTGTTCGCGCTCGCCGAGCGGACCGGCGAGACGACGATCTCGCTCGCCGCGCGCAGCCGGCACGTCGACCTGCTCCTCGAGCTCGACGATCTCGCGGAGGCGGACATCGCGGTCGAGACGCTGGGGCGCCTGGCGCGCGAGGTCGGCGACCGGCGGGCATCCGCGCTGGCACCGATGCAGCGAGCGCGGCGGGCCGCGCTCGCCGGCCTGTACGCGGACGCCGAGGAGCTGCTGGCGGGCGTCGACGCGCTCGCCGAGGAGCTCGCCGACTCGGCGGTTCCGATGTCCCTCGCCGCCCAGCGGATCGTCCTGACGTGGCAGCGCGACGGTCCCCGCGCGATGGGCGAGCACGTGCGGGCGTACGCCGCCGGCGCCCCGGCGATGCCCTGCTGGCGCGCGGCGCTCGCGGCCGCGCTCGCCGACGCAGGGCGCCACGAGGAGGCGGCCCTCGAGTTCGAGCGCCTCAGCGCGGGCGACTTCGCCGCGCTGCCGCGCGACAACCTCTGGTTGGGAGCGATGGTCCTGCTCGCCGAGACGGTCGCCGCGCTGGACCTGCGCGATCGCGCGATGGACGTCCATGCGCAGCTGGCCCCCTTCGCGGGGCGCAACGTCGTCCTGCCGACCGTGGCCTACCTGGGGCCCGTCGAGATGTGGCTCGGGATCCTCGCCCGCGTCGCCCGGCGCGACGCCCAGGCGCTCGAGCGGCTGGGCGCCGCGCGCCGCCGGGCCACGCGTGACGGGGCGCTGCCGGCGCTCGCGCGGATCGCCGTCGAGGAGGCGTCGGTGCTCGTGCGCGACGGGGGCGCCACGGCGCTGCAGCGGGCACGGCAACTGCTCGACGAAGCCGAGCGGGCCTGCGAGCAGATGACGCTTGCCCGCTGCGGCGAGCGGATCGCGCCCCTGCGCGACGAGCTCGACGCGGCGATGGCGGACGAGCGGGCCGCGCCGCCCTCCTCAGCTCCGCCGCCGGCCGCCGCGGGCGCGGGCGCGGTCCAGGCGCGGCTTGCGCGGCGCGGCGACGTGTGGGCGATCGAGTACCGCGGCCGCAGCGTGCACATCAGCCATGGGCGCGGCATCGCGCTGCTTGCCCTGCTGCTCGAACGGCCCGGAACCGAGGTGCACTGCCTGGACCTCGTCGCCGTCGTCGACGGCGCCGCGACGATCGGCCGGTCGATCGAGCGCTCGGGCGGTCAGGAGACAGCCGGCCGCTTCGGCATCCAGGGCGGTGCCGGGCCGCTGCTCGATCCCAAGGCCAAGGCCGAGTACCGCAGCCGCATCGCGGTGCTCGAAGACGAGCTCGCCGCCGCCGAGACCCGCCGCGACGAGGCCGCCGCGCAGCGCGCCCGGCGGGATCTGGACTTCCTGCGGGGCGAGCTGGCGCGGGCCGTCGGGCTGGGCGGGCGCGACCGCCAGCCCGGCTCGCACGCCGAGCGCGCGCGCGTCAACGTCACCCGCGCGGTGCGCGCGACCCTCAAGCGGATCGCGGCCTACGACGCGCAGCTCGGCGGCGAGCTCGAGCTGCGCGTGCGGACGGGCGCGTTCTGCGTCTACGAGCCCGGCGAGCCGCGGCCGCTGACGTGGGTCGTCGAGCGCTGAGGCGATCGTTCGTCGCCGGGGAACGAGCTGCGCCGGGCCTGTGTACGACGTTCATGCGTTCGTCACGCCACACAGGTCAATGAGCACTGCTGCCGATCATACGTTCCTGTTCGCCGACGTCGTCGGCTACACGGCGTTCACCGAGCGCGTGGGCGACGAGGCCGCGGCCGATGTCGCGATCGCGTTCCAGGTGGCGGCCGCGCATCTCGCGGACGCCTGCGGCTGCGAGATCATCAAGAACCTCGGCGACGCGGTCATGATCCACGGCGAGGACGCGACGCAGGTCGTCGCGCTGGCGCTGCGCCTGCGCCGCGAGCTCGAGGTTGAGGGCTGGTGCCCCCCGCTGCGCATGGGCGTGCACTCCGGCACGGCCGTCCGGCGCGGCGAGGACTGGTACGGCTCGACGGTCAACGTCGCGGCCCGAGTCGCCGATTCCGCCGGTCCGGGCGAGATCCTGCTGAGCGCGCAGACGCGCGAGCGCATCGCGCGCGCCGGCGTCGCGATCGCCGATCGCGGCGCGCGCAGCTTCAAGAACGTGCGCGATCCGCTGGACGTGTACGCGGCGGCGGTCGCCTGACGCATCCCGAACAGAAGAAAGGGCACCACGGGGAAGAGGCGCCCTTTCTTCTGGTAGGACGAGGTCCGATCGTGCATGGACCTCGGTGATTCGGTCGGCTTGTCCTTGCCTGTCGTCAAGGAGTGGGCGTTAGGCGCAGGCGAACGGTGTTCAATCTCGCAGAACACCAGAGTGCCAAGGCGCCAACTCTAGGGTCCCGGTCAGGAGATGGCGATCGTGTTCACGCCGGCGACCGTCGGCGTGCGTGCCGCGACGGGAGCGTACTCGTACATGGCGCCCGGCAGGGCGCCCGGCTTGCCGAATCCGAAGCCCGCCGACTCGAGGATCGCCACCGCGTCGAGGATCTTGAAGAAGCCGCCCGCACCGGTCGTCGGCAGGCCCTTGACCTGCTCGCGCTGCGTGAACTTCGCGTAGACGCGGTCGTTGCCGAGCTGGCCCAGCGACTGCAGCGCCAGCGCGCGGTGGACGGCCTCCGTGGCCATGATCTCGGCCGAGTAGCGAGCGAACTTCGACCCCGAGAGCGTGCCCTGGCGTGCGAACACCGTCGTCGCGAGCAGGTAGGCGTTGATGAACACCTGGTCGCCGACGACGAGCGTGGTGAGCAGGCTCTTCGGGGAGGCGAAGACCGCGTCGGGAACCCAGATCGTCGTCGTGGCCGGCTTGCCGCCGACGGCGGACGAGGTCAGCAGCTCGTAGTGGTTCTTCTCCTGCTGCGCGGCCGCGCGGACGTTCTGCAGCGTGACGGGGTCGAGCTTGCCGGCGAGCTTCTCCGCGCCGACGGTGTTGACGATCGTCGCCAGGACCTCGGCCGTCGCCGCGACGGTCGTCAGGTTCTCCACGGAGTTGGCGTCGTTGGTCCGCACGGCGGCGAACGCATCCGTCGACACCATGCCGAGCAGTCCCATCGAGCCGAGCGCCGCGGCGGTCGTCTTGACGAGCGTACGACGCGTGCTCGCCGACTCGTGCCCGTTCTGGCGGTCGATCGTGTCGTACAGGTGATTCGTGACCTCGGTCATGCGGCTCCGTTCTCGCCCGCACGGGTGCGGCGGCGTCGTGTGATGGCTGGGGGAGGCCCCCGACCTCTCGCCAGCAGATCGCGCCGCGCCGCCGAGCGGATCAGTCCCTGGCGCGTTGGCGCTCCTGCGCGCCAGGGACCCGCGCTCGGTCAGGAGCCGATGCGCTCGGCCTTCGGGCGCTCCTGGCGGTCCTCGGCGCGCGCGTCGCGCGCCCGCGGCGCCCGCCGCCGGACGACCTCGCAGGAGCCGTTGGCGTTCGCCGGCGTCGCGTCGGTGATGACGTCGACCGGATCGAGCAGCGCGCGGTCGCGGCCCGGACCGCAGGTGATGCGGTCGACCTCGCCGTCGCGGGCGCGCAGGACGTCGTTGCCGTTGCCGCCGTCGAGCGTGTCGCCGATCGTGTCGGTCTGGCCGTCGGGGCCGGGCCGGACGTCGCGCCGTGCGAGCGCCCACAGGACGTCGTCGCCGTCGCCGCCGCGCGAGACGTCGACGCCGCGGTTGGCGTAGATCGTGTCGTTGCCGCGCCCGCCGTCCTGCACGTCGTCGCCGGTTCCGCCGGCCATCCGGTCGCGGCCGTTCTCGCCGTAGGAGACGTCGTCGCCCGAGCCGCCGTGGATGCGGTCGGCGGAGTCGCCGCCGCGCAGGGTGTCGTCGCCCGCGGCGCCGAAGATGCGGTCGTAGGACGTGCGGTCGCCCGTGCCGTTGGCGTCGCCGACGATCGTGTCGTCGCCGGAGCCGCCGTTGAGCCAGTCGTTGCCCTGGACGCCGCGGATGACGTCGTTGCCGGCGTTGCCGAAGATGCGGTCGTTGCCGCGACCGCCGTCGAGGCGGTCGGCGCCCCGCAGGCCGCGGATGCGGTCGTTGCCGCCGTTGCCCCTGATCGTGTCGGCGCCGTTCGTGCCGCGCAGGCGTTCGCTGCGGGGCCCGCCGTCGATCGTCGCCGCGAGCGCGGCGGCGGGGAGGGCGAGGCCGATGGCGGCGATCGCCCCCGTGAGCTGGGTTCTACCGAGGTTCATGAGCGTGGAGCCTCCCGTCGTGGTGTGCAGGGTCCACTGTGCACGCCCGCCGCCGGTCGCTCACCGCCGTCTCACGCACTCCTCACCGGTGGTGAGAACTCGATGAGAGCGCGCGAGGTTGCCCCCGGCGGCCGACGATCTGCGTCATCGTGTGCGGCCGTGCCCCGGCGACTTGCGATCCTCGTCCTCGTCCTCGCCGTGGCCGGCGCCGGATCGACGGCGGTGGCGATGGCCGCCAAGCGCGCCAAGGCGACGAACGGCCCCGACCGCCTCGTCGGCACGAGCAAGCCCAACAGCATCAGCGGCCGGGGCGGCGACGATCGGATCGAGGGCCGCGGCGGCAACGACCGGCTGCGCGGCGGGTCGGGCGACGACGATCTGCGCGGCGGCTCGGGCAACGACCGGTTGTACGGCAACGCGGGCGAGGACGTCCTCGCGGGCGATTCGGGGCACGACCGCCTCTACGGCGGCGCGGGCCCGGACGCGCTGCTCGGCGGCGCCGGCAACGACCGCATCGACGCCACCGGGGGCGCCGGCGACGTCGTCGAGGGCGGCGACGGCCGCGACACGATTCGCGCCCGTGACAAGGCCCGCGACACGATCGCCTGCGGGCGCGGGCGCGATCTCGTGTACGCCGACAGGATCGACAGGGTCGCCCGCGACTGCGAGGTCGTCAGGCGTGGTTGAGCACAGCGACGGGCCGGTCGTCCTGCTCGCCGACGACGACGCCGCGATCCGCCGCGCGGTCGGCGCGGCACTCGAGCTCGAGGGCTTTCACGTCGTGCGCGCGTCGGGCGGGCGAGCGGCGCTGGCGGCCGCGCAATCCGTCGCGCCGGCGGTCATCCTGCTGGACCTCGCGATGCCCGACCTCGACGGCCTCGAGGTGCTGCGCCGGCTGCGCGCCGGCGGCGACGACGTCCCGGTCTGCGTGCTCTCCGCGCGCGACGAGGTCGACGACCGCGTGCGCGGTCTGCAGGCGGGCGCCGACGACTACGTCGTCAAGCCGTTCGCGCTGGAGGAGGTGACGGCGCGGCTGCACGCGCTGCTGCGCCGCCGGCCGGTGACCGCCGAGACCGTGCTCAGCGTCGGCGACGTCGTGCTGGACCCGCGCTCGCACTCGGCCCGGCGCGGGGAGCGCGAGCTCGGGCTGACGCGCCGCGAGTTCGACCTGCTGCACCTGCTCATGCGCAACGCCAACGAGGTCGTCGGCCGCGCCCGGCTGCACGAGGAGGTGTGGGGCTACACGTTCGATCCGGGGACGAACATCGCCGACGTCTTCGTCGGCTACCTGCGCCGCAAGCTCGAGGCCGGCGGCGAGCCGCGGGTCCTGCAGACCGTGCGCGGGGTGGGCTTCATCCTGCAGGTCTGATGTCCTGCTGGGATGCGCAGCCTCCGCGGCCGGCTCACCCTCGGCATCACGATCGTGCTCGCGGTCGTGCTCGCCGGCGCCGGGATCGTCGTCTCGCGCTACGTCGACCGCTCCGAGCGCGCGGCGCTCGACGACCGCCTCAGGCGCACCGCTGAGCTGTCGCGCGAGACGGCGCTGGCCGCCGTGCAGCGCGAGCTGCCCGGCAACGACCGGCGCCTGGACAACGTCCTGTCGGCGACGGGGACGACCCTGCGCCTGCTGCTGGACCGCCGCGAGCTGCTGGCGTCGGGACGCACGCCGCCGGCCGGCCGCCCGCCCGCCCGCGACGGGCTGCACACGTTCGAGGTCGGCGGCCGGCGCTACCGCACGTACGCGATCAGCCTCGACGCGCTCGGCGGCCTCGCGCGGCTGGAGGTCTCGACGCGGCTTGACCCGATCGACCGCAAGCTCTCCGAGCTCAACCGCCGGCTGCTGGCCTTCGGCGCGGCCGCGCTGCTCGCCGCGGGGCTCGGCGTCTGGTTCGCCGCCGACCTGCTGCTGCGCCCGCTGCGCCGGCTGCGCGCCGCGACCGCCCAGATCGCCGGCACCGAGCACCTCGACCGCCGCGTGCCGGGCGACGACGGCCCCGCGGAGCTGCGTTCGCTGGCCGCCAGCTTCAACGAGATGCTCGCCCGCCTGGGCCGCTCGGCGGCCGACCGCGAGCGCGCGCTCGCGGCGACGCGGCGCTTCACGGCCGACGCCGGACACGAGCTGCGCACGCCGCTGACGAGCGTCCAGGCGACGCTGTCGGCGCTCAGCCGCCATCCGGAGATGTCCGACGGCCAGCGCGCCGAGATGGTCAGCGACGCGCTCGCGGAGAACCGCCGGCTCGTCGACCTGCTCGAGGGCCTGCAGGCGCTCGCGCGCGGCGACGCCGCGCCGCTCGAGCACGTCGACGTCGAGCTCGCCGATCTCGTCGCCGCGTCCTACGAGGCCGCGGTCGCGCGCCATCCGCGCGTCGCGTGGTCGCTGACGCTGCCCGACGAGCCGGTCGTGCTGCTCGGCTGGGAGCCCGGGCTGCGGATCCTCGTCGACAACCTCGTCGAGAACGCGGCATGCCACGGCGGCGGCGGCGCGGTCGCGGTGACGCTCGACGCCGACGGTCCGGTGCTCGTCGTCGACGACGACGGCGACGGCGTCGCCGCCGCCGAGCGCGAGCGGATCTTCGAGCCGTTCGTGCGCGCCGACGGCACGACCGCGCCGGGATCGGGGCTCGGGCTGGCGCTCGTCGGCCAGCAGGTTCGCGCGCACGCGGCCCGCGTCGACGTCGCGCGGTCCCCGCTGGGCGGGGCGCGCTTCACCGTCTCGTTCTGAGCCTGGCGTCGCCGCGACCTGTGCGGTCGCGCTGAACGGCGTTCGGTCGATCGTCACGCCCGCGATGGTGAGTGAGTCCGACCATGCACACCACGGCACGACACCTTCGCTTCGCCGTCGAGATCCAGGATGACCTGCGCCGGCTGTACGTCGAGCGCGCGCTCGCCGAGATCGCGGGCCTCGACGCCGACGAGGGCTACATGGCCGACCTGCTCGACGACATCGCGGCGCATCGCGGCGCGTACGCGGGCGCCGCCGCGTGCGAGATCGCGATGCTGCGCGCGCGCATCGACGGCCCGCTGCAGGGCTGAGCGCGAGCGCGGCGGCGGTTCGCCGTCGCACAGAATTTCTGCTGCGCCGCCGCCGCGCCGGGTAGGGTCGGCTGCACCCCGACGGAGGTCGCCGCGATGCGCGTCACGAATGACCCTGCTGTGCTCGCCTCGGCGCCGTCGCGCGGCGCGGCGCTGCGCTCGCTCGCCGTCCTCGCGCTCGCCGCGGTGCTGCTCGCCGCGGCCGCCGCTCCGGCCGAGGGGCGCCGGACGGTCTACCGCGGCCAGTGGCAGTGCGACGACCGCGGCACGATCATGCCGCTGGGCGGGATCGAGGTGCAGCTGTGGAAGCGCGGCGACGACTTCTGGCCGGTCGAGTGGGTCGGGTCGATGGTCGACCGCGGCGTCACGAACGAGGCCGACGGCACGTTCGAGCTGCGCTCGCGCGACGACTCGCTGGGCATCGACAACCACTTCGTCCGGATGGCCCTGCGCGACGCGGCCGGGGTGCGGCTGAAGGACTTCTGGGGGATCAACGACTGGTCGGTCGACTCGGTCGGCCGGCGCAACGACGTCGCCGCGCGCTTCATCGGCGGCCTGCGGCTCTCGACGCCGGGACAGGCGCACAAGTGCGCGGTCTGGCGCGGCTTTCACCTCGCCCACGCCGACTTCCGCGCGCTGATGGGGCGCAACCCGCCGTCGGGCGGCCTGCTCGTGCAGGCCGACGCGGTGACGGCCGGGGTGCCCTTCACGCCGCACACCGAGATCATGTGGCCAGGCGGCTACCCGCCGTCGGGCGACCCGGGGCGCGACACGACCACGCGCCACGAGTTCGGCCACAGCGTCCGCCACGGCTACGACGGCGACGCGGGGCACTTCTTCGGCGACGTCGTCGCTCACAACTACCTGCGCAATCACGCGGCCTGCGACAAGACCGGCCTCGGCTTCGCCTTCAACGAGGGCTGGGCGGAGTACTGGGCGCGGTCCTTCGCGCCTGCGCCGAGCTGCCCCGGCCGGCTGCCCGACGACATGGAGGTCGAGGGCAACGTCGCCCACGCGCTGACCGACGTCGAGACGCGCTGCTACGGCGGCCGGCGGCCCGCGATGGTGGAGATCCTGCGCGCCAACCCGGGGACGATCCACTCGTTCGCCGAGTTCATGCGCCACGTCGTGTGCCCGGCTCCGCTGCTGGCGGTGTTCCCCGTCTTCTTCGAGACGACGCCGCGGACGATCTCGACGAGCGAGGCGGCGAGGCTCGCCCGCGCAGACGTTCGCCGCGCCGACCGCGCGCTGCGCGGACTGCGCGTCCAGCTGCGCCGCGCGGTCCGCAGCGCCACGCGCCCGGCGCGCTGCTCGACGTCGTCCTGCGCGGCGGCGCTGCGACGTGCCGCTCGGCCGTCGGTGCTGCGCGCGCAGATCGCCCTGACGCAGCTGGCTCGGCGCACGCTCGACGACGGCGACACGGTGCGCGAGCAGCAGAGGCTGCGCAAGCTCGGCCCGCGCACGGCGCTCGCGCGGATGAAGGCGCGCGAGCGGTCCAACCGGCGCAGCGCGGCGAAGATCTCGGCCGACGGGATCCGCAACGCGCTGCGCGCCGGGCGCCGGTACTTCGCGCGCGACAAGAGCCGCGCGACGCGCGCGCTGAGGTCGCGGCTGCTGATGCGCATGCGCTCCTTGCGCAGGTCGCAGAAGCGGGGGTCGGCGGCGTTCGGCGTGCTGCTCGACGAGGCGATCGCCGCGCGTGTGAGGCGCGTCAAGACCCGCTCGTCGTTTCCGCTGCCCGCGCCCGCGCCGGCGCCCGTGCCCGTGACGCCGCCCCCGCCGCCTGCCCCACCGCCGCCGCCCGCGCCGGTCGACACGCGCGCGGCGTCCGAGCTCACGCTGACCTGTCCGGCCGCAGGCAAGCCGGGGACCTACGTGTTCACGGGCACGCTGTCGCCGCTTCACGCGCTCGTCGGCGTCGAGCTGCACGTCACGCCGCCGGCCGGCCCGGTGACCGTCAAGCAGACGAAGACCGACCAGCAGAGCTTCTACCAGGTAAGCGTCGACATGCAGGCGCCCGGCGCCTGGACGTTCGTCGCCCGCTGGGCGGGGGACGCGGACACGAAGCCCGACGACTCGCCGAGCTGTCAGGTGGTCGTTTCGTAGGGGTGGGGCGGTGGGGTGGGAGTTCGCGCTATTTGCATGCAACGTTCCACGATGAACTCCAGACCGAGAGCACTGAGGTTCCAGGAGCACACAGCCGGCAGATCCGTGTACAGGCCGTCGCGCTTGACGGCCCGCTTGGACAGACGCAGCAAGTGCGCGCGGTGCACGATGAGCTCGTCGGGTGCGCCCGTCGTCATCAGCTCGGTGTGTCGCTGGGGATGCGCCGGGTCCCATCCGCGCCGGCGTCGGTTCGGGATCCACACGCCTGGAGCGTCGCGTCGGTCGAGGCCGATGATCAGGTCAATGTACGGGTCGACGATCCCGAGGGCGTCGAGCTCAACGGGCTCGTTGAACATGAACTTGACCGACCGGTTGCCCGTCAGGTCGACCGTCGCATTCGGACAGTCGGCCTCAAGCAGGCGGGGGAGGATCCAGTCGGCGAAGCCCTGGATGAACGCCTCCGGACCCTTGCCGCCGCCGGGGGATCCGGGCCGAACGCGCGGAACTCGTCGAAACGGCGGTCGAGCATCACGCCGCAGTCCGCGTCGCCAAGCGGGGAGTTCGCTGTGCCGTGCGCGACCGAGCCGGAGTACCAGGCGGCGCGGGCTGCCTCATGTTTCATCGCCAGCTCGCAGACCAAGTTGCGACGCCGCTTCGCCTCAGCAAGCACGTCGCCACGGACCATGATCTCGCGGAGGATGGATTCGACGACCTCGTCGCCGGGACCCCGCACAAGCGGCGGGTTTCGATATGTCTTCATGGCCCGGGTTCGACAGTTGGGTGGCTGACTAGATCCCAGGTTTATGCGTTTTTGCAGGGATTTACTGCCGTTCCAGGCGCGCGGGCGTGTGCCTAGAATGGGCTTCTCGGGCGCGCGCGGGGTCTGCGGCCCGGTCAGGCGGCGGTGACGAGCGCGGGGAAGGCGGGCGGCGGGTCGACTCCGAGCGCGCGGAGGATCTTCTGCTGGGCGGCGGTCGGCTGGCTGGTCTTGTGGACGAGGCCGGCGGTGCCGCGGAAGGTGCCCTGATGCAGGCGCTGCAGCTCGCGACGCACGTTGCGCCAGGTGTCGGCGGTCTGGTTCTCGGTGATCCGGATCAGCAGCAGCGCCAGCCAGCACAGCTGAACGTGGGCGCGGATGCGGTCTTCCTTGCGGTGGTGGACGGGCCGCAGGTCCAGGGTGGTCTTCATGTCGCGCCAGCCGCGCTTGACCTGCAGCAGTTGCTTGTAGCCCAGCGCGATGTCCTCGACGCTGAGGGTCGGGTCGCTTGAGCGCAGCAGGAACTTGCCGTCGAGGTGCTGCTCGGCGCGGATGGCGCCGTGATCGACGCGCAGCAGGCCGCCGGGGGTCTGGCGTAGCAGCTATGTTCGGTTCTGCCTTGATCCAGCACGCCTGTGCGGTGGTGCTGGGCTGCACCGTCACGCGAGCCGTCGTGAAATCCGAACGGGGAAACGCCTGGGTTCCGCAGCTAGGGTTGCAGACTTTGACTCGAAACCAGCTGTTTTGCAGGTAGAACGTCGGGTTCTGGGGCGTTGAGGCGTGTATCTAGGCCGATCGCGGGTGACGCGTCGGCTTGGCGGGCGGCGAACAGGCCTCATGTGCCCACCAACTGCGGAACTCGGGTACCGCGTCGCCGTCCTTCGTGCGTCGCTGCGTCCGCCGCAAGTACATACCTAGCGCTTATACCACAGAGCCATGACGAACCGAGCGCTATTGGCAAAAGCGTGTACCTAGGCGAAATCGACTCTGCGCGCTCCCGCGGCACCCGAAACCCCCATTCCATAAGGGGTCTCGGTTCTCAGCCGTGCCCAGAGACCCCGCGAGCTGCGGAACTCAGGAAACGCGGTACGAAGGAAACGAAGGAAGGCCCGGGTCAGCCGAGCCGGTCGATGAGCTGCCGTGGTGTGAGGATGTCGATCGCGAGTTGGTCGTCGATCGAGAGCAGGTCGTCGTCGCCGGTGATGATCGCGTCTGCGTGGCTGGCTGTCGCGAGCGCGACGAGGTAGTCATCGTCGGGGTCGCGGCAGACGGCTGGATGTGGAGCGGGCGGATCGGTGAGCAGGGTCGTCTGGCCGGCGAGGTCGGTGACGAATCTGAGGGCTTCGTCGGCGGAGAGGTACTTGCGCAGGCGGGGTCGTGCGAGGACGCTCGCGATCTCTCGGAGCAGGAGCGGCGAGGTGATGAGCTCGAGCCGGCGGTCGAGCACTGCGTCCAGGGTCAGCACCGAGGGGGCGTTCGGGGAGCGGGCGAGTGCCGCGGAGATGAGCACATTTGCGTCCGCGACAACGCGCAGCATCAAGCGGCCGTGTCGCGCTCGGCGCGGGCCGCTTGGAGTTCCTCGCGCGCGAGCGCGAGTGCTTGATCTTCGTCGAGGTCGCTGCGCTCGCGGATCTGAGCGAGGAGGGAGCGTAGGTCGTAGGCGCGGATCGCGCGGTCGACGATCTCGCCTTCGCTGAGGTGCGCCTCGGCTGCGTGCGCGCGCAAGATCGCGGCGACGTCTGCATCGAGATCGATGCTCACATGTTGGCGGGCACCCACGTGGTCAAGGCTATCGTTCGGCCGGGCCGGTCCGCCGCTGGGGCGGGCCGTCGGTAATGATCGCTGGGGTGCGCGCGCTGTCGATGGCGGACCCGGAAGCATTTGAGCGGTCGATCCTCCGCCGGCGGTGGCTGAACGCGCTGCATCGCGTCACGAAGACCCACAGCCGGCCGTACACCTCCAGCGACAACCCCTACTCGGAAGCCGGCTTCAAGACCCTGAAATACCGGCCCGCGTTCCCCGCCCGCTTCAACGACATCGAGCACGGCCGCGAACACTGCCGCGCGTTCGTCGACTGGTACCACCACGCACACCGCCACTCCGGGATCGGGCTGATGACCCCCGCCGCCGTCCACCACGGACACGCCCCCCAGCTGCACGCCGCCCGCGCCGTCGTCCTCGACGCCGCCTACGCCCGGCACCCCGAACGGTTCGTCCGCAAACCGCCCGCCCCGCCCAAGCTGCCAACCGCCGTCTGGATCAACAAGCCAGCCGACACCAAGGAGGCCGCCGCTTACGAAATTCGAAGACGGAGTGTCTCATCGGGCTTGACAGGCTCCGTGTGCGTGATCTTCCTCGTCGGTACGCGTGTTCACGGTGCGCCGCGGGTTCGCCAAGGGACGGCTGAAGCAGTACGGCAAGACGACCGGTTCGCGGCGCGCGGTGCCGCTTCGTGCGCGGGTGGTCGACGCGCTGCAGCGGCTGCCGCGCCGGCGCGGGATCGTCTTCCCGGCTCCGGAGGGCGGGCGCATCGAGATCAACAACTGGCGCAACCGGCTGTGGACGCCGTCGCTGGCCACGGCCGGGATCGAGCATCGGCGCATCTACGACCTGCGCCACACGTACGCGACGTGGAGCCTCGCGGCCGGCGTGGACATCTTCACACTGGCCCGTCGCATGACATGGGGACGAGCGTGAAGATGATCGACCAGACCTACGGGCACCTCATCACCGGCGCGGATGTCCAGGAGCGCGAGCTGCTTGACGCCTTCGACGTGCGCATGGCCGAGCCGCTTGGACACGCGGTGGACACGGAGGCCGAGGCTGATGCCGCGTAGCGATGTACCTGCAAACGGCGAAAGCCCCGTGGTTACGGGGCTTTCGAGTGCAGCGGGAGCGACGGGACTCGAACCCGCGACCTCCGGCGTGACAGGCCGGCGCTCTAACCAACTGAGCTACGCCCCCATGACGGGTGGCCAGTATAGGAGCACCGCGCCGGGCCGGCGGCGGACGTAGATTGGGGGCGTGAGCGCGCGCCCTGCCGTCGATGTCGTGCTTCCGTTCCGTGGCTCGCAGGATCAGCTCGATCGCGTCGTGGCGCGGCTGGCCTCGCTGGACCGCCGCCCCGGCGACAGCGTGATGATCGCGGACAACCGGCCGGGGGCCGGCGACCGCGAGGACGGCGACGTCCGGATCGTCGGTGCGGGCGAGCTTCAGACCTCCTACCACGCGCGCAATGCGGCGGTCGCCCGCGGCGGCGCGCCGTGGATCGTCTTTCTCGATGCCGACGTGGAGCCGCCCGCCGATCTCCTGGCGCGCTACTTCGCGCGCCTGCCGGGCGACGAGGTCGGGATCCTCGCGGGTGCGGTCGTCGACGGGGATGCCCCGCCGGAGGCGCGCGCCGCCCCGCGCTACGCCTTCCTGAAGTCCTCGATGAGCCAGGAGGTCACGCTCGCACACGACGGCTGGGCGTTCGCCCAGACCGCCAACGCCGCCGTCCGCCGCGCGGCCTTCGAGCGGGTCGGCGGCTTCGAGGAGCGGCTGCGCTCCGGCGGCGACGCCGACCTCTGCTTCCGAGCCCGTGCGGCCGGCTGGACGCTCGAGCGGCGCGAGGAGGCCGCGGTCGTGCACCACAACCGCCAGACGGTGCCCCGGATGCTCGCCCAGCGCGCCCGCCACGGCGCCGGCGCCGCCTGGCTGTCGCACCGCTGGCCGGGCGCGCTCCCGCGCCGGCGCTGGCCCGGGCTCGCCGTGTGGAGCCTGCGCCGCGCGGCGCAGCGGAGCCTTCGCCGCGGCTCGCGGGGATCGTGACGGGGCGCTGCTGGGGCTGCTCGACGGCCCCGCCGTGTGGGCCTTCGAGCTCGGGCGGCTCATCCCGAACCGGCCGCTGCCGCGGCCGCGGCTGCTCCGGCGACTCGGGCGATAGCAGCGCGTCGGCTCGGCGGCGGGCATTCGGCCGCCGACCCAGCGCCGCTGGGCATCCTCGTGCAGACGGAGGGGCCTGACCCCGCCGCGTGGAAGAGCCAGCCCGGTGGAGGCGTCGTCACGTGATCGTCTGCGTCCGGTTCGGCGGTTGCTGCGCCGGGTGCTGCTGCCCCCGCTGCTCGCGGGGGCTACCGTGCTGTGCCTGCTGCTGGCGGTCGCGACCTCCTTCGGCCAGCGGGCGAAGGCCGACAATCCGCTCGCACAGAGCACGCCGGACGAGATCGTCCGTCAGCTCGCGGTCGACCTCGAGGGGACGCCGACGCGCACCGACATCCGACGCGCGCGGCGCCCGCTCAGCGAACGCCGGCGCAGGCTCGACGCACATCCGTACGTGCGCCTCTACACGCTCGCGTCCGCCGGCTTCGGCGTGTCGCGCTACCTCGTCGCGGCCGTCCACTACCAGGAGACCGGGTTCGCCGAGGCGCCCGCGACGCTGGCCGGGAACGCCCGCTGGCTGCGCCATCGCTACGCGATGCGCGGGATCGAGCGGCCCGACGGCTATCCCAACCGCGCGCGGCGCCACCCGTCCGTGCGCGACGACTTCGACGTCGTCATGGCGATCGCCGAGGGGCTGAAGGCGCGCGGCGCCCGCTCGGACCTCGACGCCACGGCGACAAGGGCGCTCGCCGGGCGCTACGGCCCGGGACCGGGCGGACGGCTGACCGCGGCGATGGTCCTCGAGCGCGCCCGCGCGTGGCGGCTGCTCGGCACGATCCCGCTGCCCGGTCGCGGCGAGCTCGCCACGCCCGTCGACGGCGTCGTCGGCGGCTGCGGCTACTTCGGCTGCCCCCGGCCAGGCCACCGGCACAACGGCGTCGACTTCCTCGCCCCGGCCGGCACGCCGATCCATGCCGCCGACGGCGGGCGCGTCGCCCTCGTCGAGTCGATCGCCGAGTCCAACGGCTACGGGAACTTCGCCTGCATCCAGCACCGCCCGCATCTGGCCACGTGCTACGCCCACATGAGCGCCGTCGCACCGAACCTCGAGGTCGGCGCGCGCGTGCGCCGAGGACAGCTCCTCGGGCTCGTCGGCTCGACGGGATCCAGCAGCGCTTCGCACCTGCACTTCGAGGCGCGGCGCGGGCCGGCGGCCTGCTCGGCCTGTGCCGTCGATCCGCTGCCGCTGCTGTCCGGCGATCTGCCGGACGTCTCGCCGGCGGCGATGCTCGCCGAGCGGCGCGCGGGCACACGGGCGGTTCGAGCCAGAAGCCGGCGGGCGGCGGTCACTGCCCGAGCCGTGCCCGCGAGTCCCGCGGAGGCTCCACCGTCGCCGGCGACCGCGGACCCAGCGGCCGGGCGGCCCGCACGCAACAACGACCCAAGGCCGGCGGACGCGGCGGCGCCCGCCGCCCGGCCCGAGTCCGCGCCGAAGCCTGCCCCCGGCGGTGGCACCGCCCCTGCGCCGAAGCCCGCGCGGACCCCGAGCCCGCGACCCGCACCGAGCCCACCACCCGCGTCAAGCCCACGACCCGCCCCGAGCCCACGACCCGCCCCGAGCCCACGACCCGCCCCGAGCCCCCGACCCGCCCCGAGCCCCGCGCCCGCGCCCAAGCCCGCGCCCGCCGAGCCCGCTGCGCCGCCCGGCGAGGCCGGGACCGGCGGAGCGAAGCCGCCCCCGGTCCCGCCGCCGGAGCACCGCCCGGCGCCGTGAGGGGCCGCATGCCATCGCGCCGGCAGCCCGGCAGCCGCGTGGCGTCGAGGTCGCGCGCGAGCGCCAACGCGCCAACAACCCCGATCCTATCCTGCTGAACGCGCAAGTTCGCTGAAGTCTGCGCGTTGCAGGACCTAATGGATCGTTTCTCCCTGCCCACGATGGACCGAACCCATGCGGGCCTCGCCGCCCTGCTCCTCGCCCTCGCCGTCGCGCTGGTCGCCACACCGCAGCGCGCCCGCGCCGAGGCCCCGACCTTCCTGCCCAAGCAGGTGCGCAGCGTCCTCGCGCCCGCGGCGACGAGCGCGCGCTGCGACGAGCGCCAGAGCGCCGGCAGCGGCGTGGGAACGACGACCTACACGGCCCCCGCCGGCGGCCTTGCGACCGTCACGCTGCAGGGACCGGCCGGCGGAGACTGGGACCTCGGCCTCTTCGACTCGAAGAACCGGCGCCTCGCCGGCTCGCTCTCGGCCGGCCCGCGCGAGATCGCGCAGACCTGGCTGCGGTCCGGCGACCGGCTCACGATCCAGTCCTGCCGGCGCTCGGGCGACGCCCGCCAGGCGACGGTGACGATCGCTCTCGCCGGCGTGAAGACGCCCACCGCCGGCGGCGCGCCGCAGCTCGTCAGCGTCGCCTACGACAGCCGCGCCGACCTCGAGCGGCTGTCTCACCTCGGCCTCGACGTCACCCACAACATCCACGACGGCCGCGCCGACGTCATCGTCGCCAACGCCGCGCAGCGCACGCTGCTCGCCGACAGCGGGTTCGCCGACGTGACGACGAGGATCGCCGACCTCACGGAGCACTTCCGCCGCAGCCAGGCCGCCGACGCCGGCTACGCCAAGCGAGCGAGCCAGGGCAGCGCGACGCCGATGCTGCCCAGCGGTCGCACGAGCTACCGCGTGCTCAGCGACTACCAGAACGACATGAAGCGGCTCGTCGCGGAGCACCCCGACATCGTCAAGTCGATGCGGCTGCCCCGCGACTCCTACCAGGGCCGCCCGCTCGAGGGCGTCGAGATCGCCCACGACGTCAAGGGCCCGGCCGAGGACGGGCGCCCGGTCTACCTCGTCGTCGCGCTGCACCATGCGCGCGAGTGGCCCTCCGCGGAGGCCGCGATGGAGTTCGCGATCATGCTCGCCAAGGGCGACGGCAAGAACCCGCGGATCACCGAGCTGCTTGAGAAGGCGCGCGTCGTCGTCGTGCCGCTCATCAACCCCGACGGCTTCGTCGCCTCGCGCGGGTTTCCCGCCGACCCGGCCGACGTGCTCGCCGGCGGCGGCGACCACCCGGGCCAGGGCGTCGACCCGAACCTCGTCGACCCGTGCGGCGGAACGCCCGCGCTGCCCGGCCCGCCGGAGGTCTGCCAGCCGGCGCGCACGTGCCTGCTGACCGGCGATCCTCCGTGCGACGTCGACCTGCACCTCGCGGAGGGCATCGCGCCGCCCGGCGGCATCTTCAGCTACCGGCGCAAGAACTGCGCGGGCGCGATCCCGAACCCGCTGACCCCGTGCGAGCTGCAGCACGGCGTGGACCCCAACCGCAACTACGGCCAGTTCTGGGGCGGGCCTGGCTCGTCCGCCGACGTGACGAGCCAGAGCTACCGCGGGCCGAGCCCGTGGTCCGAGCCCGAGACGACCGCCGTCCACGAGTACTCGCAGAGCCGCCAGATCACGACGATCGTCACGATCCACAACGTCGCCGCGCTCGTGTTGCGCCCGCCGGGCACGTCGACGGGCGGCAAGGCACCCGACGAGAAGCGCCTCAAGGAGATCGGCGACGCGATGGCCGCGGCGACCGGCTACACCTCGCAGTACGGCTTCGAGCTGTACGACACCGCGGGCACGACCGAGGACTGGAACTACGCCGCCCAGGGCGCCTACGGCTACACGATCGAGATCGGTCCGAAGGACGGCGAGTTCCACATGCCCTACGAGACGGGCGTCGTCGACGAGTGGACCGGCAACACCGACGCGGCGAGGGCCGCCGGCGGCGGCGGACTGGCAGAGGCGCTGCTGGGCACCGGCGAGGCGGCGGCCAACGCGAACGACCACGCCGTCATCGCGGGCAAGACGGAGCCCGGCCGCATCCTGCGCCTGCGCAAGGACTTCAAGACCCCCAGCTGGGGCGCTCCGTTCTGCCGGCAGGAGATCCCGCTGCTGCTGCTCAACGTGCCGTCGACCGACGGCCCGCGCTGCCTTGACACGGCCGAGCCGTTCGCCGTCGACGATCACCTCGAGACGACGCTGACCGTGCCCGCCGACGGCAAGTTCGTTTGGCACGTCAACCCCTCGACGCGCCCGTTCCTGCTCAAGCCGGCCGAGGAGCCCGGCGATGTCACCGAGACCAAGGAGGTCTTCGCGGGCAGCGGCGAGCTCAACCCGGCCTCGTCCGAGGTCGACGCCGAGACGGCGCGCGCCGTGCACACGTTCGCGGTCGGCGCCGCGGACGGGATCCAGCGGCTGACGCTCGACCTCGCCTGGGGCATCGGCCCCCAGGACTACGACCTCGAGCTGTGCCGCGTCGTCAGCGAGACGCAGTGCGACCCGATCGGCACCGGGAGCGGCTCGACCCCCGGCTCGTCGGGCAACCTCGCGGGCGAGCCCGAGCGCATCGAGCTCGCGGCACCGCCGGTCGGCACCTACAAGGCGACCGTCGTGCGCTACGCGACCGCCGTGGACGACTACGAGCTCACGCTGACGCGGTTTACGAGCGAGGGTGCGACGACCGTTCCCGGCCGTCGCGAGCCGTGGATCCTGACGTGCTCGCGGCCTGACGGGAGCGTGCTGCAGCGTGCCGAGGTCATCGTCGACCGCGGCGAGGAGGCCAACGTCGACCTCAAGGGCTGCAAGAGCCAGAAGGACGAGAAGTGAGCTGACGGCGTGAGGCGCGCGCCGGCCCGTCTGGCGGGCGCGCGCCGAGCCGGGACTACGCGTTCGCCGCGGCCGAGGTGACGCCCAGCGGCCCGAGCTCGCTGCCCCAGGCGGCCGGCGGCACGACGAGGACCGGGCACTGCGCCCGTGCGACGAGATGCGCCGAGACGCTGCCGAGGATGGCGGACAGCGGGCGCCCGCGACCGCGCGATCCGCAGACGAGCAGGTCGACATCGCCGCTGGCCTGCGTGAGGACCGTGGCGGGGTCGCCGGCGAGCGGGCGCAGCTCGTGCTCGACCCTGAAGCCCAGCGAAAGCCGTGCGATGTGCAGCCACGTCATCGCGTGCTCGGCCGTCGGGCCGGCCGCAAGCAGTGCGAGCGTCGCCGCGGTCCTGCGCGCGAGTTTCCTGGCGGCCACGAGGGCCAACTGCGCGGAGGGCGACCCGTCGTAGGCGACGCCGATGCGCGCCAGCGGCGGCCTCGGCAGCGGCATGCTCAGCGGAGCGACCGCGACCGGACACGGCGCGCGCGGGACGAGCGAGCGGGTGACGTGGCTGTGCGTGTCGCGCCCGAGCACGAGCGCGCACGCGTCGACCTCCAGCGCGAGCGTCACGAGCGCCTCGACGATCCCGCTTCCGGGGCGATCGGCCGGCACGACGCGCTCGCGCACCTCGACGTCGGGGCCGGCGAACGCGCGCGCACGCTGCAGCGTGGCCGCGGCGTCACCCGCGCGGCGGGCGTTCGCCGGCGAGCCCGCTGCCCGTGCGGTCAGGCTGATCGGCTCGTAGCGGTAGGCGCTTGCGAGGACGAGCGGCTCGCCGAGTGCACCGGCAAGCAGCGCGCCGAGCCCGACGGCGTCGGCGCTGTCGAGTCCTCGGGTGCATGCGACGATCGGGTGCTCGCTCATGTCGCGACCGAGTCTGCCGCCACGATGGCCGCCGGTCATCCGTAGTCCTCTCGGCCGCGATGCGCGGAGTTCCGCAGCGATCTCGCGGGTGGACCCCGATCGTCGCGGGCTTGCGCGCGCGTACCGTCGGTTGCCTCATGCGGCCACGCGCCTGCACCCGCGGCCGCGACGTCCGGCGAGACGCGCTGAGCTCGGTCGCCAACGTCATGCGCACGGGCGTCGTGAGCGTGTCGCGATCGACGCCGATCGACGCCGTGGCGTGCGCGCTGCGCCGTCGTTGCGCCGGCGAGCCTCTCGGACGCCGAGTACGTGAGGAAGAGCTCCTCGAGCGTCGGGCGGGCGATCTCCAGGTCGGCGGAGGTCGGCCGCTGCAGGCAGGGGCCGCGATGCAGGGAGCCGACGACGACGAGGTCGGCGTGCGCGGCCTTGGCGATCTTGCGCAGCGCGTGGACGGGAGAGGGGTCGACGGCGACCTGCGTGCGGGCGTCGGGCGCGAGCTCGTCGCGAACCGTGCGCAGCTCGGTCTCCAGCGTGAGGCGCACCTGCGCGCTCGTCTCGATGAGCGGAAGCGGCAGATCCCAGCCGACGCCGACGAGCAGCACCTGGCGCCGCTCGTGCCGGCGATCGGGTGCGCGAGCGTGGCCGC
>CAVRMD010000010.1:0-109041 GCA_963722455.1 uncultured Solirubrobacteraceae bacterium | reverse complement strand
TGGCGCAGCAAGCGAACGGTCGCGCGGAGCGCAAGCGGGCGGTTCGTGGTGTGCTGTCGCCATGACCGACCCGCTCGCGCCACGCATGCGCTGGTGGGGCTGGGGCGTCGACGGACACGACGCCCCGCTCCGCACGGCCGTCACGACCCTCCTGCGCGACGAGCTCGGCGCCGCCGGCGCGCGCGTCTCGCCGCCGGCGCTCGAGCGCTTCGAGCTGCCCGCGCCCGCCCTGCCGGCCGGCGTCGAGGACCGGCTGACCGGCGTCGTCGGACCCGGTCACCTGCGCGACGACCTCCTGACGCGCGTCTCGCATGGCGCCGGGCGCTCGTATCCCGACCTCCTGGCGCTGCGCGCCGGCGCGGGCCTCACGGCGCCCGACGCGGTCGTCTACCCCGCCGACCACGGCGAGGTCGCGCGGGTGCTCGCGATCTGCGCGGGGGCACGGGTCGCCGTCGTCCCGTTCGGCGGCGGCACGAGCGTCGTCGGCGGCGTCGCGGCGCTGCGCGGCGGCTGCGTCGCGGCGATCAGCCTCGACCTCGCGCGCATGACCGGCCTCGCGGCGCTCGACGAGCGCTCGCAGCTCGCCACGTTCGCGGCCGGCACGACCGGGCCGGAGGTCGAGCGGCTGCTCGGCGAGCGCGGCCTGACGCTCGGCCACTTCCCGCAGAGCTTCGAGTTCTCGACGATCGGCGGGTGGGCGGCGACGCGCTCCGCCGGCCAGGCCTCGACCGGCTACGGGCGCATCGACGAGCTCGTCGTGGCGCTGCGCGCCGCCACCCCGGCGGGGGAGCTCGCGACCGCGCCGGTGCCGGCGAGCGCGGCCGGGCCGGACCTGCGCGAGCTGCTGCTCGGCTCGGAGGGCGTGCTCGGCGTCATCACCGAGGTCACCGTGCGCGTGCGGCCGCGAGCGGCGCTCGAGCGCTTCGACGCCTACGCCCTGCCGAGCTTCGCCGCGGGGGGCGAGGCCCTGCGCGAGCTCGAGCAGGCCGGCGCGGCGCCCGACCTCGTGCGCCTGTCCGACGAGGAGGAGACGCGGCTGTCGCTCGCGCTGTCGGTCGCGCCGATCGCCCAGCGCGCGCTGCGCACGTACCTGCGCGCCCGCGGCCAGCGGTCCGGCTGCCTGGCGATCGTCGGCTTCGACGGCCCGCCGGACGCGGTCAGGGCACGCCGCGCCCGCGCGCGGGCCGTGCTGCGCCGCCACGGCGCGGTCGCGCTCGGCGCGACGCCCGGCAACGCCTGGGCGACGGGGCGCTTCCACGGCGCCTACGTCCGCGACGAGCTCATGAGCCGCGGCGTGCTCGTCGAGACGCTCGAGACGGCGACGTCGTGGACGCGGCTGGCGCAGCTGCATGGCGCCGTCGGCGGCGCGCTGCGCGGGGCGCTCGGCGCGCGCGGCACCCCGGCCGCCGTCATGTGCCACGTCTCGCACCTCTATCCGACCGGCGCGTCGCTGTACTTCACGTTCCTGGCGCGCGCGGAGGCCGGCGCCGAGCTGGCGCAGTGGCGGGCGGCGAAGACCGCCGCGGGCGACGCGATCGCCGCGGCCGGCGGGACGATCACCCACCATCACGGCGTCGGCCGCGACCACGCGCGGTGGCTGACCGGCGAGATCGGCGAGCTGGGCGTCGCGGCGCTGCGGGCCGTCAAGGAGCGCGTCGACCCGGCCGGGATCATGAACCCCGGCAAGCTGCTGCCGTGACCGGCGGCGCGAACGTGCGTGCGGCGAGCAGCGCCGCGCCAGCGGCGACCGCCTGCGCCGGCGCAACCGTCACCATGTGGCGATGACCGCCACGCCGTCCGTCTGCCCGCGCTGCTCCAGCGAGTTCGACTGCGGCATCGACACGGGCGCCTGCTGGTGCGCCGAGCTCGACGTGCATCCGACCTCGCGCGCCTCGCTCGCGCAGTTCTACGACGGCTGCCTGTGCCGCGCGTGCCTGGAGTCGATCGAGGCCGACCGGCCGCAGCCGCCGACGGTCCGGGCCTTCCTCGCCAGCCAGCTGCGCCGCCGCCGCGGCGGCTGACGGGCGCGCGCACGGTCGCGCCGCCGCCGCCCCGCCGGGCCGGCCCTCGTATAGCCTGACACGATGTCAACCACTGTCGGAGCCGAGGCTCCCGAGGGCGCCGAGACCCCCGCGTTCTCGCTCGAGCTCTCCCAGGACCAGCGCGACATCCGCGACTGGGTCCACGGGTTCGCCCAGAACGTCGTCCGCCCCGCCGCCGCCGAGTGGGACGAGCGCGAGGAGACCCCCTGGCCGGTCATCCGGGAGGCCGCGAAGATCGGCCTGTACGGCTTCGAGGGCATCGCCCAGCTGCACGCCGACCCGACCGGGCTGACGATGGCGATCGCCAACGAGGAGCTCTTCTGGGGCGACGCCGGCATCGGCATGGCGATCATGGGCACGTCGCTGGCCGTCGCGTCGATCTTCGGCTCCGGGACGCCCGAGCAGATGGGCGAGTTCATCCCGCAGTGCTTCGGCACCGTCGACGAGCCGCAGGTCGCCTCGTTCTGCGTCTCCGAGCCCGACGCGGGCTCCGACGTCTCGGCCCTGCGCACGACCGCGAAGTACGACGAGGCCACCGGCGACTGGGTCCTCAACGGCCAGAAGGCGTGGGCCACGAACGGCGGGATCGCGAGCATCCACGTCATCGTCGCGACCGTCGACCGCGAGCTTGGCTCGCGCGGCCAGGCGGCGTTCGTCATCCCGCCGGACACGGCCGGGCTGACGATGGGCACGAAGGTCCGCAAGCACGGGCTGCGCGCGTCGCACACCGCCGACGTCTTCCTCGACGACTGCCGCGTCCCCGGCAGCTGCCTGCTCGGCGGCAAGGAGAAGCTCGACGCCAAGCTCGCCAGGGCGCGCGAGGGCGCGCGCTCGAACTCCCAGGCGGCGATGCAGACCTTCGAGGTCACCCGGCCGACCGTCGGCGCGCAGGCGATCGGCATCGCCCGCGCCGCCTACGAGTACGCGCTGGACTACGCCAAGGAGCGCCGGCAGTTCGGCCGCGCGATCATCGAGAACCAGTCGATCGCCTTCGCGCTGGCCGACATGAAGATGGAGATCGACGCCGCGCGGCTGCTCGTCTGGCGCGCCTCGTGGATGGGCCGCACCGGCCAGCGCTTCACGGCGGCGGAGGGCTCGATGAGCAAGCTCAAGGCCGGCGAGGTCGCCGTCTGGGCGACCGAGCGCGCGATCCAGATCCTCGGCGGCAACGGCTACACGCGCGAGTTCCCGGTCGAGCGCTGGCACCGCGACGCGAAGATCTACACGATCTTCGAGGGCACCTCGGAGATCCAGCGCCTCGTCATCGCGCGGGCGATCTCCGGCCTGCAGATCCCGTGACCGCCGATCCGTCCGGCGCGGCGCTGGACAGCGGGCCGCGCGGGTACCCCGCACGGGCCATGCGTCGATCCGAGATCCTCCTGCACGGCCATCGCCTGAGCTACCGCATCGGCGGCCACGGGCCGGTGCTCGTCCTCGTCCACGGGATCACGAACTCCTCGGCGAGCTGGGAGCCCGTCATGGCGAGCCTCGCCGGGCGCTTCACGGTCGTCGCGCCCGACCTGCTCGGCCATGGCGACTCGGCGAAGCCGCGCGGGGACTACTCGCTCGGGGCCAACGCCTCGCTGCTGCGCGACCTCATGCTCGCGCTCGGCCACGAGCGCGCCACGATCGCCGGGCACTCGCTCGGCGGCGGCATCGCGATGCAGATCGCCTACCAGTTCCCCGAGCGCGTCGAACGGCTCGTGCTCGTCGCCAGCGGCGGCCTCGGCCGCGAGGTGACGCCGGTGCTGCGCGCCGTCGCGCTGCCCGGCGCCGAGCTCGTCCTCCCGCTGCTGGCGTCGCGGCCGCTCGTCGGGATCACGTCGAAGGTCGGCGGGCTCGCGAAGGGCATCGGGCTGCGCTTCGGCTCCGACGTCACGGAGGTCGCAGCGGGCTTCGCGTCGCTGCGGGACATCGAGGCGCGGCGCGCGTTCGTCCATACCGCGCGCTCGGTGATCGACATCGCGGGCCAGCGCGTGAGCGCGATCGACAAGCTCTACCTGGCCGCCGCCGTGCCGACGATGATCGTCTGGGGCGACCGCGATCCGATCATCCCGGTGCGCCACGGCATCCGCGCCCACGAGCTCATGCCGGGCAGCCGGCTGCGGATCTTCGAGGGCGCCGGCCACTTCCCGCACCACCACGACCCGGCCGGCTTCGCCGCGGCGATCACGGCGTTCGTCGACCAGACGAAGCCCTCCGAGCCCGACGTCGACCGCCTGCGCCGGCTCGTCGTCGAGCACGGGCTCAGCGCGGCGTAGCGCGCGCGGGCCGCTCAGCGCGCGGCGATCGTCACGGCGTGGTCGCGAGCGCGCGGCTCGGCGAAGCGCACGAGCGCCTCGCCCTCCGCGGTCAGCGCCCGCAGCGCCGTCCGCGGCAGCGCGCGCAGCGGCGCCACGACGAGCGTCGCGACCCGCCGCTTGACCTCGATCGTCCACGTCCCCGCGACGACGCCGTCGAGCAGGAACGTCGAGCGCACGCGCAGGTTCTTCGTCGTCACGACGGGCCGGTGCTCGTCGGCGATGACGCGCGAGCGGTCCTCCCAGGCGAGCACGAGGTTGTCGAACTCGGGCAGGAAGCGCGGCGGCGCCGGCACGTCGGCGGGCGGTCGCGGGGCGCCGGGCAGGTCAAACAGCTCGCGCCCGCGCTCGTCGGCGAAGACGGCGAGCTCGTCGCGCATGGCGTCCAGCAGCGCGGCGCAGCCGCCGATCCCGGCCCAGGCCTGCATGTCGGCGCCGCTCGCCGGGCCGAACGCGCCGAGGTAGCGCCGGGCGAGCGCGCGCCCGTCGCCGTCGCCGAGCGGCGCGCGCAGCCACTGCTCCGCCAGGGCGAACTCGGCGACGCGGCGAAAGCCCCAGCGCTCGCCCTCCTCGGCGACCATCGCGAGCGGCAGCAGCGTGCGCACCGCGTAGCCGAGCGCGCGCTCGTCGACGTCGGCAAACTGCTCCCGCAGCCCGGCGCGGATCGCGTCGAAGCCGAGCGGCCCGCCTGCGAGCAGGCGCCGCGCGGCGGGCAGCACGAGCTCGGGGTCAAGGCCCGCCGAGCGCGCGCCGAGCACGCGCAGCGCCACCGACGGCGGCGGCTGCAGCGCCGGGCGCAGCGCCGCGTAGTCCGCCGCGGTCATGAGGTGCAGCGTCGAGCGCATGAGCGTCGCGCGCACGACGGAGCGCTCCAGCAGGGCGTCGCGCAGCGCCTCCTCCTCGAAGCCGGCCAGCCGCGTCCAGAGCCCGATGAACGGATGCTTGGGCTCCTGCGCCTGCATGCCCGCCAGCCGCGCGACGGCCTGCGTCACGCCGAGGCCCGCGGCGCGCTCGAGCAGCAGCTGGCGCGCGAGCGTCGCGCGGTTCAGCCGCGCGCGCGTCAGGACCTCCGGGCCGCTCAGCGCTGCTCCCCGGCGAGCCGGTCGATGAGCGGGTTGTCGTGCCGGCTGGCGTCGATCCCGCGCTCGTGGCTGCGCATGACCCCGACGGGGCGAACGCCGACGCGCTCGTCGGCGCGGATCGCGCGCGCGGTCGGCGGGGCCGGCGAGCTCGGGCAGCTCGTTCACGACGCCACGGACTGCGCCGGATCGCCCGCCATGCGCTTGATCGCGCGCGCCGACTCGCGCTCGACGGCGGCCTTCATCGCCATGCCGAAGACCGCCAGCAGCGACTCGGAGGCCAGCGGGTGCAGGCGCTCGAGCGCGTCCTGCACGTCGGGCCAGCCGGCGGCGGGCCGCCCGGCCTCCTCGAACGGCGTCCAGACGGTGTCGAGGAACAGGTCGACGTAGATCTGCGCCAGCCGGTCGGCGTGCTCGCGCACGGTCGCGGTGAACTCCAGCGAGCGCTCGAGCGGGACGCCGAGCCGGTGCAGCTCGCGGCCGGCCTTGGACAGGCGCGGGCTGGGGACCTCGAAGCGCCCGTCGGGCAGCTGGCGCAGCAGGCCCAGCGACAGCGACTTCATGAGCATCGCGGGATCGGCCGTGCCCCACTCCTGGATGAGCTCGGCGATCGACACGATCGCCGGCTCCTCGTCGGCGAACGGGCGCGAGAGCGCCGCCCGGAAGCGCAGCACCTCGGTGCTCGAGCCGCCCGCCCCGTCGATGAGGCGCTTGATGAGCTCGAGGTTGAAGCCATCCGCCTGGAGTTGCTGGATGAGCTGCAGGCGCGCGAGGTGCTCCGCGCCGTAGTACCCCGTCCGCCCGCGCAGCACGGGGGCCGGTAGCAGGCCCCGCGACTGATGCGCGCGGACGTTGCGCACGGTCATGCCGACGCGCCGCGCGAGCTCGTCGATCGTCAGGTCGTTGTCATCAGCCGATGTCACATAGGAGACGATACGCCGTTGACAGGTCGCTCCGCGCACGGTGTGATAGCCGCAGTGTCTCCCGTCGTCCCCCATTTCGAAGTCGCCGAGGAGGGCTCCGGCGACGGCGCCCACATCCTCAGCGTGCGCGGCGAGATCCACGTCTCGACCGCGCCGCAGTTCGCCCAGCACCTGTCCGCCGCGATCGACAGCGGCAAGACGTCGGTCGTGCTGGACATGACGAACGTCGAGTTCATCGACTCGACCGGGCTCAGCGTGCTGCTCAACGGGCTGCGGCTCGTGACGCAGGTGCAGGGCCGGCTGGCGCTCGTCTGCACGAACCCGACCGTGCTGCGGCTCTTTCAGATCACGAACCTCGACTCGACGTTCGACATCTTCGACGAGCGCCCGCCGGCGGTCGCGCACGTCATGCGCGGTCAGCCCGGGGCGGGCAGCTCGGCCGGCGCGCCGTAGGGCGCCAGCACGGCCGGCAGCGCGACCGAGCCGTCCTCGCGCTGGCCGTTCTCCAGCAGCGCGATGAGCGTCCGGCCGACGGCGACCGCGGTGCCGTTGAGCGTGTGCAGCGGCTCGGGCCTCGCGCCCTCGCGGCGCACCCGCACCTCGAGCCGGCGCGCCTGGAAGTCGGTCGTGTTCGAGGTCGAGGTCACCTCGCGGTAGCGCCCCTGGCCGGGCAGCCACGCCTCGACGTCGTACTTCTTGGATGCGCTCGCGCCGAGATCGTCGACCGCGATGTTCACGACGCGGTAGGGCACCTCGAGCTCGGAGAAGATCTCCTCCTCGATCGCCAGCAGCCGCTCGTGCTCGGCGCCGGACGCGCCGGGCTCGACGAACGAGAACATCTCGACCTTGTCGAACTGGTGGACGCGAAAGACGCCGCGCGTGTCCTTGCCGGCCGAGCCGGCCTCGCGGCGAAAGCACGGCGAGAAGCCCGCGTAGCGCAGCGGAAGCTGGTCGGCGTCGATGATCTCGCCCGCGTGCATCGAGGCCAGGGCGACCTCGCTCGTGCCGACGAGGTACAGCTCGTCGGCCGGCAGGTGGTAGATCTGCTGCTCGGTGTCGGGCAGGAAGCCGGTGCCGAAGAGCGCCTGCTCGCGCACGAGCACGGGCGGGACGACCGGCTCGAAGCCGTGCCCGCGCAGCTTGACGAGCGCCCACTGCACGAGCGCCAGCTCGAGCATGACCAGATCGCCGCGCAGGTACGCGAAGCGCGAGCCCGACAGGCGCGCGCCGCGCTCCATGTCGATTCGCTCGCCGGCGAGCTCGAGGTGGTCGCGGCCGGTCTTCGTCGCCGCTCCGACGGTCCGCAGCACCTCGTCGTCGGGCTCGGCCGCCGAGGCGTCGGGCACGTTGGGGAGCGTGCGCAGGACCTCCTGCAGCTCGGACTCCGCCGTGCGCGCCTGCTCGCCGAGCGCCTTGACCTCGCCCGACAGCGACTTGAGCCGCTCGAGCACCGCCGCGACGTCGGCGCCCCCGCGCTTGCCCGCGGCGACCTGCTCGGACGCCGCCTTCTGCTCGGCGCGCAGCGCCTCGGCCGCCTGCGCGGCCTCGCGCCAGCGGCCGTCGAGCGCGAGGACCCGGTCCAGGCGCTGCGCGACGTCGCCCCCGCGGCGGGCGAGCGCTGCTCGCACCGCGTCGGGCTCGCGGCGGATCAGCCTGAGATCGAGCACGGAGGGCCGGCTACTGCGTCGGCTTGGACTTGCCCGCGTACTCGGCGAGGAACTCGGCGACCTGCTGCGCCTCGTCGCCGGTCGCGATGTTCTCGGGCATGATCGCGCCGGAGAAGCCGCCGTTGCGGATCGCGTACAGGACGTCGGCGACGGTCTCGTCGCGGTCGTTGAAGTTCGGGCCGTCGACGTTCTCGCGGTCGGAGACCTTCGTCGCGGAGCCGTGCGTGCCGGCCGCGTCGAGCGTGTGGCACGAGCCGCAGCGCTCGGCGAAGATGACCGCGCCCGCGTAGTCGGGGTCGTCCGCGGCGAGCTTGACGCCCGACGAGCCGCAGCCGGCGCCGAAGGAGGCCGCGACGGCGAGACAGGCAACGATCAGGACGCGTCGGGCCATTGGCGGCGCAGATCATACGGAACAATGCCTCGGGCGATGTCGCGCTCGATCCCACCGGCGGCGGCTCTCGCCGCCCTCGCCGCCCTGCTCGGCGGCTGCGGCGGCGGCGAGGCGCTGCGCACCGATCGGCCGATCCTGCGACTCACGCTCGACGAGTACCGGATCGTCCCGCAGAGCATCGTGGCCAAGGCCGGACGGATGAAGTTCGTGACCCGCAACACCGGGATCCTGACCCACAACCTCGCCGTCGAGCGCCTCGACGGCGACGCGAAGCCCGTCCAGGTCGGGCGCGTGCCGACGATGCAGCCCGGCGAGACGGGCGAGCCGATCAAGGTCACGCTGACGCCGGGCACGTACCGGCTCATCTGCACGATCGCCAACCACGACGACCTCGGCCAGTACGGCACGCTCGAGGTGCGGTGACCACGCCGCCCGCCGACCCCGCGCGCGCCTTTCGCGACACGATCGGGCGGTTCTCGACGGGCGTCGCGGTCGTCACCGCGATCGGCCCCGGCGGGCCGGCGGGGATGACGACGAACGCCGTGACGTCGCTGTCGCTGGACCCGCTGCTGCTCATCGTCTGCTTCGAGCGCCGCTCGCGCACGCTGGACGTCGTGCGCGCCAGCCGGCGCTTCGGCGTCAACGTCCTGCGCGCCGGCGACGAGGAGCTGGCCGCGGTGTTCGCCTCCAAGCGCGTGGGCCCGGAGAAGTTCGAGGCGCTCACGCAGCACCGCTGGAGCGAGCGCCACGGCGTCCCGGTGCTCGATCGCGCGCTCGCCTGGATCGCCTGCGAGCTGCGCGAGCTGGCGCCGGGCGGCGACCACGAGATCGGCATCGGCGCGGTCATCGCCAGCGGCGCGGACGAGGACGGCGATCCGCTCGTCTTCTACCGCGGCGCCTACACGACGATCGTCTCCTAGGAGCTTGGTAACGCTCACGCGCCCTGCGCGCCGCGGCTAGCATCGCCTGGCCGGAGGTAGCAGCACGCAGTTCGTCGACTCGGAGGTCTCCTTGCCCGTCCATCGCCGTGCGCTCGCCCTGCTCCCGCTGGCCCTCCTCTGCGCGACCGCCCCCGCCCGGGCCGCCACGATCGCCACCGCGAAGTGCGTCCCGTTCATCGACGGCGTGCGCACGATGCCGGTCGTCGGCACGGGGTTCACCCCCGGCACGACCGCCACGCTGCACACGACGACGGCCACGCGCCGCAAGCGCAAGCGGCTCGTGTCGGTCAAGGTGAGCTCCAAGGGCACCTTCCGGGTCGTCGTGCATCCGCCCGGCCTGCGCTCCAGGCGCGCCACGGTCCAGGGCTTCGCGCTGACCGCCACCGACGACGCGCGGCCCACGGCCAGGATCGTCGTCCCCAAGCGCCTGCGCGTGATCCGCTTCGGCCTGTCGCGCACGCCGAGCCCCAGGCGCCCCGGCCAGCGCGTGAAGTTCGTCGCGCGCGGCTTCGTCCCCAACAAGATGGTCTACGCGCACTTCCGCTACGGCGACCGGACGCGCCGCACCGTGCAGATCGGGCTCGCGCGCAGCGCCTGCGGCATCGCGACGCGACGGATGCGGGCGCTGCCGACGAAGGTGCGCTACGGCGTCTGGACGGTCTTCGTCGACCAGTCCAAGCGCTACTCCAAGAACACGCGCCCGCAGTGGATCGACCCGTTCAACATCAACCGCATCAAGCGCAAGCCGAAGCCGACGACCCCGTGATCGGCGCCCCGCGGCCGGCCAGCCAGGAACGTCGCCGAAGCACCGGCGACTAGGCGATCAGCGCGGCGCGCAGGGCGAGCAGCGCGACGACGCCGGCCGCGATCGCGACGACGCCGATCTCGCGGCGCACGATCGCCAGCACGACCGAGCGCTGCTGGGCCTGCTCGAGCGCGCCGACGGCCTTGGAGTCGGGCAGGCCGCGCTGCTCGAGCACCTGCTCGGCCGCCGCGATCCGCAGCTGCTCGGCGATGACGCCGATCGCGACCGGCAGCAGCGCGTAGAGCCAGTACAGCCCGTCCGCCGGCTCGTAGCCGGCGGCGAACAGCACGCCGGCGACGATCGCCTGGCCGACGGCGACGAGCTGGCCGGCCCGCAGCAGCGGCCAGACGAGGGCGCCCGTGCGCACCTGCCACCAGTGCCAGCCGGCGACCGCGCCGGCCAGCGCGTTGGCCGCCAGCGTGGCCCACGCGGCGATCTCGGCGATCGTGCGCTCATCCATGGGCTGTCGGGAGCGGTGGGGACATAGCTGATAGAAAGACGTTCGTGCTGAGCAGCTATCTCCCGGCGATCGTCTTCGTCGTCCTCGGAGCCGTCGTGGGCCTGGCCTTCGCCGTGCTCAACCAGCTCTTCGGGCCGCGCCGCGCCGTCGCGCACAAGACCGACCCCTACGAGTGCGGACTTCCCTCGGAGGTCCAGCAGGGCTTTCGCTTCGGGATCAGCTTCTACCTCATCGCGATGCTGTTCATCCTCTTCGACATCGAGGTCATCTTCCTCTATCCGGTCGCCATCCAGCTCAAGGCCTTCGGGACGTTCGCGCTCATCGAGATCGCCGTCTTCATTACCCTGCTCATGGCAGCGTTCGTCTATGTCTGGAGAAGGGGGGCGCTGGAATGGAGGTAAAGCGCCAGAAGCTCGCCGTCGCGCCGGCGAGCACCGACCTGTCCGGCGAGGACTTCCGCGTGCGCCAGCTGCGCGCCCGCGACATGCTGCGCGGCGACCTCGACGGCGACGAGCTCGAGAAGTACGTCGAGGAGCGCGTGCTCACGACGACGATGGACAAGGCCGTCGCCTGGGCGCGCTCCAACGCCCTGTTCCCCGCGACGTTCGGCCTGGCCTGCTGCGCGATCGAGATGATGTCGATCGTCGCCGCCCGCGTCGACGTCGCGCGCTTCGGCTTCGAGGCCTTCCGCGCCTCCCCGCGCCAGGCCGACCTGCTCATCCTGTCGGGCCGCGTGTCGATCAAGATGGCGCCCGTCGTGCGGCGCATCTACGACCAGATGCTCGAGCCCAAGTGGGCGATCGCGATGGGCGCCTGCTCGAGCTCGATGGGCGTCTTCAACAACTACGCGATCGTGCCGGCCGACAAGTTCATGCCGGTCGACGTGCACGTCCCGGGCTGCCCGCCGCGGCCCGAGGCGCTCATGCACGGGATCCTCAAGCTGCGCAAGATGATCCAGGAGGACCCCGACATCGGCTGGCGCGAGGGCCATCAGGCGCACGGCACGGAGGAGATCGTCCCCGCCGCCGACCAGGAGACCGCGATCAACGTCTTCCGTCCGGGGAACACCGCCGGTGCCTGACGCCGTCGGGCTCGAGCTCCTCGCCCAGGAGCTGCGCGAGGCCGACGCCGACTCGGTGCTCGCGACGACGTTCTTTCGCAACAAGGCGGCGATCCACGTCGAGCCCGCCACGATCGCGGCGACGCTCGAGCACCTGCGCGCCCGCGGCTTCGGCGCGCTGATGTCCGTGCACGGCGTCGACTACTACCCCGACGAGCCGCGCCTGGGCGTGCACTACGAGCTGCTGAACATGAGCGCGCCCGACCGCCTGACGGTCAAGCTGCGCGTCGCGCTGGACAACCCGGTCGTCCCCTCGGTGACCCCGAGCTGGCCGACCGCCGACCATCAGGAGCGCGAGGTCTACGACATGTTCGGCGTGATCTTCCAGGGTCATCCCGACCTGCGCCGCATCCTCATGCCCGAGGACTACGAGGGCCACCCGCAGCGGCGCGACTTCCCGATCGGCGGCGAGCCGGTCCTCTTCACGATCGACGAGGCCGAGGGGACGGCGTACACGCGATGACCGCGCCCACCGACGTCACGAAGACCGCCTCGGAGTACCGCCGGATGGAGGAGTCGATCACGCTCGCGCCGATCGAGCCGATCGGCTCCGACGAGCTCGACCGTGAGCTGCTGACGCTCAACATGGGCCCGCACCACCCCGCGACGCACGGGGTCCTGCGGCTGCTCGTCACGCTCGACGGCGAGGTCGTGCGCGACCTCAAGCCGATCATCGGCTACGTCCACACGGGCATCGAGAAGACCGCCGAGGACAAGTCCTACTGGAAGGCCATCCCCGTCATCGAGCGGATGGACTACCTGTCGTACTACTTCAACGCGATGGCCTTCTGCGGCGCGACGGAGACGCTGCTGGAGGTCGAGGTGCCGCCGCGCGCGCAGTACCTGCGCGTCATCCACCTCGAGCTCAACCGGATCATGAGCCACCTCGTCTGGCTGGGCACGAGCGCGCTGGACATCGGCGCGATGTCGATGTTCTGGTACTGCTTCCGCGACCGCGAGCTCATCCTGGACCTCTTCGAGCAGAGCTCGGGCCAGCGCATGCACACGCGCTACATCCAGGTCGGCGGCGTCGCGGAGGACATCCCGGGCGGCTTCGCCGAGAAGGTGCGCGAGTTCTGCGCGCAGATGCCGTCGCGCGTGGACCAGTACAAGGCGCTGCTCTCGAACAACGAGATCGCGCTGCAGCGCCTGCGCGGCGTCTGCCCGCTCGCCGAGTCCGAGCTGCTCAAGCTCGGCGTCAGCGGCCCGCTGCTGCGCGCCGCCGGCAACCCCTGGGACCTGCGCAAGGCGACGCCGTACTGCTCCTACGACCACTTCGACTTCAAGATCCCGGTCGGCACCGAGGGCGACAACTGGGACCGCTACGCCGTCCGCGTCGCCGAGATCTACGAGTCGGTGAAGATCATCGAGCAGGCGCTGGAGGGCCTGCCCGAGGGGCCGTGGATCACCGACGACCGCAAGGTCGCGCTGCCGCCGCGCCACGAGCTGGCGACCTCGATGGAGGCGCTCATCCACCACTTCAAGCTCGTGACCGAGGGCTTCCGCGTGCCGCCCGGCGAGGTCTACTACCCGATCGAGTCCCCGCGCGGCGAGCTGGGCTGCTTCGTGCGCTCCGACGGCTCCTCCAAGCCCGCGCGCGTGCACATGCGCGACCCGTCGTTCGTCAACCTGCAGGCGACCGCCCCGATGACCGAGGGCTCCTACATCGCCGACCTCATCGCGACGCTCGCGATGCTCGATCCGGTGCTCGGGGGGATCGACCGGTGATCGGCCGGCGCAAGAAGCGCGAGCGGGTCCTCACGCCGGCCGCCGAGCGCGACCCCGCGGCCGACCTCCCCCAGCCGCCCGTCCGCGACGTCGCGCGCTTCGGGCACGGCTCGCGCGTCCCCGGCTGGGACGACGCCGTCGACCTCGAGAAGGACCCCGCGCGGGTCCCCGACCCCGCGACGACGCCCGTCCCGGCGGCGCTGCGCGCCGAGATCGAGGCGCACATGGCGAAGTACCCGGACTTCCGCTCCGCCGCGATCCCCGCGCTCGCCGCCGCGCAGCGCCACCACGGCTGGTGCTCGCCGGAGGCGATCGAGCAGACCGCCTGCGTCATGCGCCTCACGCCCGGCTACCTCGTCTCCGTCGCCTCGTTCTACGACATGCTCGAGACCGCGCCGGTCGGGCGCCACGCGGTCTACGTCTGCACGAACATCTCGTGCTCGCTGTGCGGCGCCGACGAGCTGTTCGAGCGCCTCCGCGAGGAGACCGCGACCGACCCCGACTTCAACGTGCGCCACTTCGAGTGCCTCGGCGCCTGCGACATCGCGCCGATGGCCTCCGTCGACGGCGTCTACGTCGGCCCGATCACGCTCGACGACGTGCCGATCCTCGTCGAGCAGATCCGCGAGGGCCTGCCGCCGCTGCCCGGCAAGCAGCTGCGCCTGCGCAAGAGCACCGACCCGGGCGCGGCGAGCGCCCAGAAGGACGACCGATGAGCCCCACGATCCTCTTCGCCGGGATCGACGAGCCCGGCCTGAACACCATCGACGTCTACCGCGAGCGCGGCGGCTACGAGATGGCCACGCGGGCGCTGACGCAGATGACGCCGCAGGAGGTCCTCGACGAGCTGCTGGCCTCGGGGCTGCGCGGCCGCGGCGGGGCCGGCTTCCCGAGCGGCAAGAAGATCTCGTTCATCCCCAAGACGCAGGTCGACAAGTACCTCGTCTGCAACGCCGACGAGTCCGAGCCGGGCACCTTCAAGGACCGCGAGCTCATGCAGAAGTGCCCGCACATGCTCATCGAGGGGATCATCATCGGCGCCTACGCGGCCGGCGCCACCAAGTCGTTCATCTACATCCGCGGCGAGTACGAGGAGCAGGCGCGGATCATCGACGCCGCCCTCCTGGAGGCGCAGGCGGCCGGCCTCGTCGGCGAGAACATCCTCGGCTCGGGCTTTGACCTCTCGCTCGTCCTGCACCGCGGCGCCGGCGCCTACATCTGCGGCGAGGAGACCGGGCTGCTGGACTCGCTGGAGGGCAAGCGCGGCAACCCGCGCCTGAAGCCGCCGTTTCCCGCCAACCAGGGCCTCTACCAGGGCCCGACGGTCATCAACAACGTCGAGACGCTCGCGACGATGCCCCACATCCTGCGGATGGGCGGCGCGGAGTACGCGAAGATCGGCACCGAGACGAGCGCCGGGACCAAGCTCGTCTCCGTCAGCGGCAACGTCAAGCGCCCGGGCAACTACGAGATCGAGCTCGGCATCTCGTCGCGCGAGATCATCTACGGCCTGGCGGGCGGCCCGCCGGACGGGCGCGAGGTCAAGCTCTGGTTCCCCGGCGGCTCGTCGTCGCCGGTGCTGACGGCCGACGACCTCGACATCCCCTACGACTTCGACTCGCTCGCCAAGGCCAAGTCGATGCTCGGCTCGGGCGCGATCATCGTCGTCGACGACAGCGTCCCGGTCGTCGACGTCGCGCTGAAGCTCGCGAAGTTCTACGAGCACGAGTCCTGCGGCAAGTGCACGCCGTGCCGCGAGGGCACGCGCTGGACGGTCTCGATGCTCGAGCGCGTCGACCAGGGCCTCGCGACCCCGATGGACCTCGACATCATGGCCTCCGTGCAGGAGCAGATCATCGGCAACTGCCTCTGCGTGCTCGGCGACGCGATGGCGATGCCGATCGGCTCGATGGTCGCGAAGTTCCGCGACGAGTTCGAGGCCCACATCGAGGAGGCGCGGGCGCGCAACCCGTTTGCCGGCGACGGGAGCCTCGCCGGCGGGCGCGGCATCGATCCGGTGCTCGTCCAGGGAGCCGCGGATGCCTAGGCCCGCTCCCGACACGATCGCCTTCTCGGTCGACGGCCTCGAGGTCAACGCGCCGGCCGGCATGATGCTCGCCGACGCCGCGAAGCTCGGCGACGTCGAGATCCCGGTCTTCTGCTACGAGCCCAAGCTCGGCGAGCCGGTCGGCGCCTGCCGCATGTGCCTCGTCGAGATCGAGGGCATCCCGAAGCTGCAGACCGCCTGCTCGACGCCGGTGCGCGACGGCATGGTCGTCCACACGCAGACCGCGCGCGTCAAGGAGGCCCAGGAGGCGGTCCTCGAGTTCTTGCTCATCAACCACCCGCTGGACTGCCCGGTCTGCGACAAGGGCGGCGAGTGCCCGTTGCAGGACATCACGTTCGGCTGGGGCCCGGGCCGCTCGCGCTTCATCGAGCCCAAGCGCCACTTCGTCAAGCCGCTGGAGCTCTCGCCGCTCATCGCGATCGACCGCGAGCGCTGCATCCTGTGCTACCGCTGCGTGCGCTTCAGCCAGGAGATCTCCGAGGACTACCAGCTCGTCCTGCAGGAGCGCGGCGCGGACTCCTACGTCTCGACGTTCGACGGCCATCCCTACGTCGCGCCGTTCAGCGCCAACATCATCGAGCTGTGCCCGGTCGGCGCGCTGACCTCGCAGCCCTACCGCTTCCGCGCGCGGCCGTGGGACGTCGAGGGCTCGGGCTCGGTCTGCACGCTGTGCCCGGCGCAGTGCAACGTCGAGTTCACGGTCCGCGACGAGCGCGTCCTGCGCGTGCTCGCCCGCGACCACCAGGGCGTCGACGACGGCTGGCTGTGCGACAAGGGCCGCTTCGCCTACCAGTCCGTCCACGTCGACCAGCGCGTCACGCACCCGCTCGTGCGGATCGACGGCGAGCTCGTGCCGGTCAGCTGGGAGCGCGCGCTCGACGAGGCCGTCGCCGCGCTCGCGGCGGCCGGCGCCGACAGCGCGGCGATCGCCGGCGGCGAGACGACGAACGAGGAGGGCTGGCTGCTGCAGGGCCTCATGCGCGACGCGCTCGGCTCGCCGAACGTCGACTCGCGCTCGGGCGGGATGCTGGCGCGCGAGCTGCACGCCGCGCTGCACGCGCCGGCGCTGCAGGCGACCGTCCCCGACCTCGAGTTCGCCCACGTCGTGCTCGTCCTGGACTGCGAGCCCGTCGACGACGCGCCGATCCTCGACCTGCGCATCCGCAAGGGCGTGCGGCGCAACGGCGTCAAGCTCGCCGTCGCCTCGTCGCGACCGTCGTCGCTGGATGCCGGCGCCGCCGCCGTCGCGCGCTACGCGCCCGGCGCGGCCGAGGCCTTCTGCGCGGCGCTCAACGCGGCGCTCGGCGGCGCCGGCCTCGTCGAGGAGCTGGCCGCGGCGGCCGGCGCCGATCCCGCGCAGGTGACCGCGCTGGCGCAGCTGCTCGCCACGGCGGGCGGCACGCGCGAGGCCGACGGGACCGCCGGCGGCGACGTCGTGATCCTCTGGGGCGAGCGCCTGACGCACGGCCCGCGCGGCGAGCACGCGGCGCGCGCGCTGCTCAACGTCGCCGGACGGGTCGTCCCGGCCGGGCAGGACGGCGCCGGGCTGCTCGAGATCCCGGCCGGCACGAACGGCCGCGGCCTGCGCGAGGCGGGCGTGCTGCCCAACGCCGCACCGGGGCTGGCTCCCGTCAGCCCGATCGGCCTCGACGGCGACGCGATCGCGGTGCAGGCGGCCGCCGGCGCGCTGAGCACGCTGTACCTGCTCAACGTCGATCCCCTGCGCGACCTGCCCGGCCGCCGCACGTGGCGCGCCGCGCTGCGCCGCGCCGAGAGCGTCATCGCGCACGCCGCGTTCCTCGGCGAGGGCCTGTGGGAGTACGCGAGCGTCGTCTTCCCGGCCGAGTCCTACGCCGAGAAGGAAGGCACGATCACCCACCCCGACGGCCGCGTGCAGCGCCTGCGCCCGGCGATCGCGCGGCCCGACGCGGTGCGCGCCGAGTGGACGATCCTCGCCGACCTCAGCAAGCGCCTCGGGCACGACCACGCGGTGCTGAGCGGCCCGATGGCGTCGGCGAAGCTCTTCGAGGGGGTCCCCTTCTACGCCGGCATGACGCTCGACGCGCTCGGCGGGCGCGGCCTGCGCTGGCCGGCGCGACCCGCGGCGGCGGCGTGGCCGCCGGCCGACGGCGGTCCGTTCGGGCTCGAGGCCCCGCTGCACCCGCCGACGCCCAACGGCGCGCTGCGCCTGGGCACGTTTCGCTCGATCTGGGCCGCGACCGAGGTCGAGCTGTCGCCGGCGCTGAAGTTCCTGCGCGCCCGCCAGCGCGCCGAGCTGTGCCCGGCGGACGCCGAGCGCCTCGGCCTCGCGCACGGCGACCGCGTGACCGTCGGCTCCGACGGCGCCCGCATCGAGGCGACGGTCGCCCTGCGCTCGGCGGTGCCGGAGGGCTCGGTCTTCCTCGAGGCGGGCATCGCCGAGCACTCGGCGAGCGAGCTCGACGGCGGGCTCGTGGAGGTCTGCCCCGAGTGAGCTCCACCCTCGCCGCCGTCGGCTACACCGAGCAGTGGTACGTGCAGATCCTCAAGTCCGTGATCCTGTTCGCGATCGCGCTGCAGATCGTGCCCGTCGTGCTGCTCGTCGAGCGCAAGCTGCTGGGCCGCTTCCAGCACCGCTACGGGCCCAACCGCGTCGGTCCGATGGGCGTCGCCCAGCCGCTGGCGGACATCATCAAGCTCGCGACGAAGGAGCCCTTCCAGCCGTCCACGGCGGTCCCGTTCCTCTATGCCCTGGCGCCGATCATCTCGATCCTCACGGCGGTCGCGGCGTTCGCGATCCTGCCGTTCGGCGACGTCGCCGACATCTTCGGCCAGGACGTCGGCCTCTACGGCGTCGACGTCGGCATCGGCGTGCTGTACGTCTTCGCGTTCGGCGCGATCGCCTTCTACGGGCTCATGCTCGGCGGCTGGGCGAGCGGCTCGAAGTACTCGTTCCTCGGCGCGATGCGCGCCGCCGCGCAGCTCATCTCCTACGAGGTCGCGATGGGCCTGTCGCTGCTCGGCGTGCTCATGATGGCCGGCACGCTGTCGCTGACGGAGATCGTCGGGGCGCAGTCGGGGATGTGGTACGTCATCCCGCAGTTCGTCGGCTTTCTCATCTTCGTCGTCGCGGGCTTCGCGGAGACCAACCGCGCGCCGTTCGACCTGCCCGAGGCGGATGCCGAGCTTGTCGCGGGCTACAGCACCGAGTACGGGGGCGCGAGGTTCGCGTCCTTCTTCTTCGCGGAGTACGTCAACATCCTCGTCGTCTCGGGGATCGCCGTGACGATGTTCCTCGGCGGCTGGCAGCTGCCCTTCGGCATCGACCCGCCGGGCTTCGTGGACCCGTTCGTCGTCCTCGGCAAGATGTTCGTGTTCGTGTTCTTGTTCGTCTGGATCCGCGCGACCCTGCCGCGGCTGCGCTACGACCAGCTCATGAGCTTCGGCTGGAAGATCCTGCTCCCGCTGGCGACGGTCAACGCGCTCGTGACCGCCGTCGTCGTGGTCGCCGTCTCATGAGCGCGCACGCGACGGAAGGTAGGGTCTGAGGATGACGACGACCTGGACACCCGGCGACGACGTCATCAGCGTCCAGCGCGCCCCGCAGGCCGGCGGCGCCGGCGGCGCGTACCGCGCCTTCGGCGAGACGCTGCGCGGCATGAAGACGACGATGGCACGCCTCTTCGAGGGCCCCAAGACGATCTCCTATCCCGAGGAGAAGGTCGCGGTGTACCCGCGCTTCCGCGGCCGTCACCGCCTGCACCGCTTCGAGGACACCGGCCTGGAGAAGTGCGTCGGCTGCTCGCTGTGCGCCGCCGCCTGCCCGGCGGACTGCATCCGCGTCGTCGCGGCCGAGAACACGCCGGAGAACCGCGTCAGCGCCGGCGAGCGCTACGCCGCCGTCTACGAGATCAACCTCGCGCGCTGCATCTTCTGCGGCTACTGCGAGGTCGCCTGCCCGTTCGACGCGATCACGATGGGCCACGACTACGAGATGTCGGCCTACAACCGCACCGACCTCATCTTCACGAAGGAGATGCTGCTCGACGAGCCGCTGGAGCGCACGCCGCTGCGCGGCGAGGGCGAGTAGGCCCGCTCGCTGCTGCGCTCGGCGGCCGGCCGACCCAACGGCTCGGCGACCCGCGGGAGCGACAACGGTCGGCGGAGGGTTGATGGGCGCCATAGACTCGCGAGACGGTGAACAGCCTCCGGCCGACCGTCGTGCTGTCCTGCGCCGCAGCGAGCGCGCTGCTGTGGTGCTCTGCGGCATCGGCGCGTGACCTCACCGTCCGTTCGTTTGACGGCACGCCGATCGCCGCCCATTTCTACGGCGCGGCGAACGTGCCGGCCGGCGTCCGCGTGCCGACCGTGCTCGTCGGGCCCGGCTACTCCGGCGTCGGCAAGACCGACGTGGGCTTCAACGACAGCGACGTCGTCGGGCTCGCCAACCTGCGCCGGGAGGGCTACAACGTCATGACCTGGGACCCGCGCGGCGTCGGCAGCTCGGGCGGGACGGTCCAGTTGAACTCGCCCGCCTTCGAGGGGCGCGACGTGCAGGCGCTCGTCGACGTCGTCGCCCAGCAGCAGGAGGCGCTGCTCGACGCGCCGGGCGATCCGCGGGTGGGCATGTCGGGGTTCAGCTACGGCGGCGCGATCCAGCTCGTCGCCGCCGCGCTGGACCATCGCATCGACGCGATCGTGCCGGAGGGCAGCTGGCACTCGCTCGTCACGAGCCTGTTCAAGGACGGCTCGGCGCGCAACGGCTGGTTCACGCTCATCTGCGCCGGCGGCGACGCGGCCCTCGCCGCCCAGGCCCTGCTCCCGCCGGGCCGGATCGACCTGCGCCTGCAGGGCGCCTCGCCCGAGCTCAAGCGCGCCTGCCTGGAGGGCGTCGCCGGCGGCCGGCTCTCCCCGGCGAGCCGCGACTGGTTCGCCGCCCGCGGCCCCGGCGACCTCGTCGGCCGGATCACGGCGCCGACGCTCATCCTGCAGGGCGCGACGGACGCGCTCTTCCCGCTCGGAGAGGCGATCGCGAACTTCACCGCGCTGCGCGACAACGACGTGCCGGTGAAGATGATGTGGTACTGCGGCGGCCACGGCGCCTGCCTGACGCCCAACGACGGCGACCTGCACATCCGGCGCGCCGCGATCGCCTGGCTGGCGCGCTACCTCAAGCGCGACGCCGGCGCGGCGACCGGCCCGACGTTCGAGTGGCTCGCCGACGACGGCCGCTGGCGCTCGGGCCCCGACTACCCGCTGGCGTCGCTGGGCACCGTCGCCGCGCGCGCCTCCGCGACGATCGCGATCTCGCCCGCCGACAGCGCCGGCTCGGGCCTCGTCACGCACGCGACGCCGATGCTGACCGGCGCGACGCTGCCGGCCCCGGCGCCGCCGGCCGGCAGCGACGTGCTCGGCGCCCCGACGGTGCGGCTGCGCTACCGGGGCGTCGCCGTGCCCGCGCAGACCTTCCTCTACGCACAGCTGCTCGACGCCCGCGCCCTGCGCGTCGCCGGCGTCCAGGTCACGCCGATCCCGGTCGTCCTGGACGGCCGCCCGCGCACGGTCGAGCGCGAGCTCGAGCCGATCGCCCTGCGGACGACGAGCCGCTCGAGCTACCGGCTGCAGATCGGCGGCGGCTCGAACGTCTACGGCGTGCAGCGCTCGACGGGCGGCGTGGCGCTGTCGCAGGTCGACGTGACGCTGCCGCTCGTCGACGCGACCCGCTCGACGCGCACCCCGCCGGCCGCCGAGCGCCGCCTGCCCCGGCGCATGCGCCTGCGGATCTCGTCGCGGCGCGCGGGCGAGCGCTCGCGCGTCGTGGTCTTCAGCCGGCTGCGGTCGGCGCCGTGCTCCGGGCGGCTGCGGATCGCGATCGCCGTCGCAGGGCGCACGTACCGGGCGACGGCGCGGATCTCGCGCTCCACCTGCCGCGCGAGAGCGGTCCTGCGCGTGCGCGCCAGGCCGCGCTCGCGGGCGCGCATCTCGGCCCGCTTCCACGGCAACGCGCAGCTGCTGGTGCGGCGCTCGCACAGCATCGTGCGCCGGCTGCGCTGAGCGGCGCGGCGCGGCGGCGCGCCGCTGCGGCGCCGCCGACCGGCGGCGGTCAGCCGTCCTCGGTCCTGTCGGGATGGTCCTCGGGAAGCTGCGGCTCGCCCGTCCACATCTCCTCGATCTTCGCGATCTCGCGCTCGCGGTGCCACTCCAGCTCGGTGTCGTTGTCGCGGTTCCAGCGCGTCTGGTGGACGTACATGTAGACGTGGTCGGCGGAGATCGGGGCCGTGAAGTCGCCGACGCGCGCGACGAACTCGGCGCGGCGGCGCCCGAAGTCCTGCTCCAGGCGCACCGACCAGCCGGCCCCCGCGGGCGGGCCGAGCTCCTCGCCGTCCTCGGTGCGCAGCGGCTGCGCGGCGGCCGCGGCCGGCAGCGCGGCGAGCGCCCGCTCGAGCGGCGCGCGGATCGACCACTCGTCGTTCGTCAGCGCGATGCGAATCTCAAGCAGGCTCGGCTGCGCGCGATGCAGGCGCACGTCGATCCAGTAGCGGTGCTCGTCGCGCAGGCGCAGCTCGATCCACGAATGACCGGACCCGGCCGGCTGCGCTGCGCCCGCTCGCAGGGCGGCGACGACGCCGTCCGCGCTGCCCGGCGCGAGCGTGAGGAAGTAGCTGGCCGATTCGCGTCCCATGCCGTTGGCGCTACCCGCGGGGGCGGCCGGCCAGTGTCCCAGGCGGGTGCAGCGAGCGTCGCGCTCGCCCGCGCGAACCCGGAGCCGCGCGCGGACCGGGCCGGCCGCGGCGAAGCCCGGACCTCCCCGATCGCGCCCGCGACGATAGATTGCGCCGTTCATGGGAGAGGTGCTGTTCTTCGTGGCCGGGCTGGGGGCTGTTGCGGGGGCGATCGGGGTCGTCGCCCTTCGCAACCCGTTCTACAGCGTGCTCGCGCTCGTCTCGCACCTCATCTCGCTGGCCGCGCTGTTTTTGCTGCTGCGCGCGGAGTTCGTCGCCGCCGCCCAGGTCGTCGTCTACGCGGGCGCCGTCATGGTGCTCTACGTCTTCGTCGTCGCCTACGTCGGCGGGCAGGACGAGCCGCTCGGGCCGCGCGCCGGCAGCGGCCTGCGGACGGTCTCGGCGATCGTCGGCGTCGCGCTGTTCGTCGAGCTGTGCGTCGCGACGCTCGGGTCGGGCCTGCAGCTCATCGACACCGGCGGCGTCTCGGCGCCGGCCAGCTTCGGGTCGCCGGCGGAGATCGGCACGCTGCTGCTGACGAAGTTCCTGCTGCCCTTCGAGGTCGCGTCGTTCTTGCTGCTCATCGCGGCCGTCGGCGCGGTCGTCCTCGCCCGCCGCCGCGGCGGCCTCACCGCGGCCGAGGAGCAGGCGCGCTACAGCGCGATGGACGTCCTGCGACCGGCGTACACGGGCACGATGGCCGAGGGCGCGGGCGGCCCGCGCCCGCTGCCCGAGGCGCCCGCCGCCGGCTCGGAGGACGGCGACTAGTGGACATCGGCTGGTTTCTCGCGGTCTCCGCGCTCATCTTCACGATCGGCGCCGCCGGCGTGCTCACGCGCCGCAGCCCGCTCGTGATCCTGCTCTGCCTCGAGCTCATGCTCAACGCCGCCAACCTCGCCCTCATCGCGTTCGCGCGCATGCACGGCAACCACGACGGCCAGATCTTCGCGATCATCGTCATGGTCGTCGCCGCCTGCGAGGTGACCGTCGGCCTCGGCGTCATCGTCGCGATGCACCGCCGCCGGCTGCCGATCGACGTCGACGAGCTGCAGGAGCTGCGCGGATGACCTCGCTGGCCCTCTTCGCCTGGCTGACGCTGCTGTTCCCGCTCGCGGGCGCGATCGCGGTGGCGCTCGTCGGACCCAAGCTGCCCGGCCGCGGCCCCGGCTACCTCGGCACCGCCGCGCTGGCGCTGTCGTTCGCCTCCGCGATCGGCACGCTGCTCGCGCTCGTCGCCGAGGACCACCATCACCAGCAGGTCGTCAGCACCGCGTGGGACTACGCCAACTCGCTCGGCGTCGACGCCCGGCTGTCGCTGCTCGTCGACCCGCTGTCGGTCTTCATGATCCTCGTCGTCTCCGGCGTCTCGACGCTGATCCACCTGTACTCGATCAGCTACCTGGACTCCGACGCCGGCTACACGCGCTTCTTCTCATACCTCAACTACTTCGTCTTCTCGATGCTGCTGCTCGTCCTGGCGGGCAACTTCCTCGTGCTCATCATCGGCTGGGCGTTCGTCGGCGCGGCCTCGTACCTGCTGATCAGCTTCTGGTACCGGCGCACGACGGCGACCGGCGCCGGCATCAAGGCGTTCGTCATCAACGTGCTCGGCGACGTCGGCCTCGTGCTCGGGACGTACTTCATCTTCAAGCACGTCGGGACGCTGGACTTCCTCGGCGCCTTCGAGAAGGCCGGCGAGGTCTTCGAGTCCGGCGACGGCGACCTCACGGCGGGCTGCATCCTGCTGCTCGTCGGCGCGTTCGCGAAGTCCGCCCAGATCCCGCTGCACACGTGGCTTCCCGACGCGATGGAGGGCCCGACCCCGGTCAGCGCCCTGATCCACGCCGCGACGATGGTGACCGCCGGCGTGTACCTCATCGCGCGCATGCACCCGCTCTTCGAGCTCGCGCCGGCCGCCGCGAACGTCGGCGCGATCATCGGCTGCGCGACGCTGCTCGTCGCCGGCACGATCGCGATCGCGGTCACCGACCTCAAGCGCGTCATCGCCTACTCGACGATGTCGCAGATCGGCTACATGATCATGGCCGTCAGCGCGGGCGCCTACGCGGCCGGCCTCTTTCACCTCATGACGCACGCCTTCTTCAAGGCGCTGCTGTTCATGGCCGCCGGCTCGGTGATCGCCGCGATGGCGGGCCAGCAGAACCTCGACCGGATGGGCGGCTTCCGGCGCGCGATGCCGTTCACGTTCGGCGCGATGGTGATCGGCGGCCTCGCGCTCGCCGGCATCCCGCCGTTCTCGGGCTTCTTCTCCAAGGACGAGATCCTGCTGCTCATCGCCGACCGCGGCGGCTGGTTCTGGATCCTCTACGTCGCCGGCTACCTCGGCGCGTTCCTGACCGGGATCTACACGTTCCGGATGATCTTCCGGGCCTTCTTCGGCGAGCCCTGCCCCGAGGCGCAAGAGCTCGAGCAGGGCCACCTGCACCACGCCGACGTCCACACGAACCCGGCCAACGGCGAGGTCGAGGACACCGAGGTCGGCTTCCCCGGCCCCGACCATCACATCGCCGAGCGCGAGCTGTCGATGAAGCTCGCGATGGGGGCGCTCGCGCTGCTGGCGGTCGTCGGCGGCTTCCTGCAGATCCCGAAGGTCACGCACGTCCTGGACCACTTCCTCGAGCCGACGTTCGAGGAGCACTCCAAGCTCTACGAGCGCGACCCCAGCGGCGGGCTGATCGCCTTCGGCCTCGTGCTCGGCGCGGTCGCCGGCATCGCCGGGATCGTCGTCGCGTACCTCATCTGGGTCAAGAACCCGCAGATCGCGACGACCGTCCGCGAGCGCCTCGCGCCGCTGCACCGCCTGTTCGTCAACAAGTGGTACTTCGACGAGATCATCGACGCGCTCGTCGTGCGGCCCGTGCGCTGGTTCGGCGCCTGGGCGCATCAGACCTTCGAGCGCGTGTTCGTCAACGGCCTGCTCGTCGGCGGCTCGACCGGCGTCGTGCGCGCCGGCTCGTCGGCGGTCCGCGCCGCGCAGACCGGCTTCTTGCGCTACTACGCGCTGCTCGTCGTCATCGGGATCGTCGTCATCGCCTTCTACTTCTTGCTCGCGGCATGACGCTGCATCTCTCGATCATGCTCTGGCTGCCGCTCGCCTTCGGCGTGCTGGGCCTGCTCGCCCCGCCCAGGCTGGCGGGCCGCATGGCGCTGCTGGGCAGCCTGCTCGTGCTCGGCTACGCCGTCACCTACCTCGTCGACTTCGACTCCTCGGCGCCGGGCCTGCAGTACCTCACCGACGAGACCTGGATCGGCGAGCTGGGGATCTCCTACAAGCTCGGCATCGACGGGCTGAACCTGCTGCTCGTCGCGCTGACGGCGATCCTCTGGTTCGCCTCGACGCTGTGGGCGACGATGCGCGAGTGGGAGCGCCCGCGGCTGTTCTACCTGCACCTCGCGCTCGCCGAGACCGCCGTGCTCGGCGCGCTGCTCGCGCAGGACCTCGCGCTCTTCGTCGTCTTCTTCGACCTCATGCTCGTGCCGTTCTTCTTCCTCACCGGCCAGTGGGGCGGCGCGCGGCGCGTCGAGGCGACGATGAAGCTCGTCATCTACACGCTCGTCGGCTCGCTGCTCATGCTCACCGCGGCGGTCGCCACCGGCGTGCTCGCGGCGGTCGGCGATCCGCAGATCTCCTTCGCGTTCTCCGACCTCGTGCAGCGCCCGCTCGCGACGTCCTCGCAGGAGTGGATCTTCCTGTTCTTCGCCGCGGCCTTCCTCGTGAAGATGCCGATGTTCCCGCTGCACGGCTGGATGCCCGACGGGTATCGCGCGATGCCGCTGCCGGTGCTCGCGGTCTTCTCGGGCGTGCTGAGCAAGGTCGCCGCCTACGGCTTCATCCGCATCTGCCTGCCGCTGTTCCCCGATGCCAGCGCGCACTTCCAGACGCTGCTGCTGCTCGTCGCGCTGGCCTCGATCCTCTACGGCTCGGCGATGGCGTTCACGACGACGGAGTCGCGTCTCGTGCTCGGCTACTCCTCGGTCGCCCAGCTTGGCTTCATCACGCTCGGGATCTTCGCGCTCAACGAGCAGGGCGTGCAGGGCGGCCTGCTGCAGGCCTTCAACCACGGCCTCGTCGTCGCCCCCGCGTTCTTCGTCGTCGCGCTGCTCGCCGCGCGCACGGGCGGCTCGGAGGACATCCGCGACATGGGTGGCATCGGGATGCGCGCGCCGGTCCTGGCGACGCTGTTTCTCATCGTCGCGTTCGCGACGCTCGCGATGCCGGGCTCGGCGAACTTCGTCGGCGAGTTCTACATCCTGCTCGGCGTCTTCACCGGCCACACGGCGATCGCGATCATCGCCTCGACGGGCGTCGTGCTCGCGGCCGTCTACGCGCTGCGCCTGTTCATCACGACGGTCCACAACCGCACCGGGGCGCGCGTCGAGTCGCGTGAGATCACGCTGCGCGACGGCCTCGTGCTCGTGCCGCTCGTCGTGCTCATCCTCGCGATCGCGCTGTACCCGCAGTTCGCGCTCAAGCGCAGCGAGGGCGCCGTCTCGGCGGTGAGCGCTCCGGCCGCGAGCGCCGTCGCGCAGTCCGCCGCGAGCGAGGAGGTGACGCCGTGATCGCCGCCGTCGCGCAGATCGCCGGGCCGAAGATCGACTGGGCCGGCCTGTCGCCGCTGATCACCGTCTTCGCGGGCGCGCTGCTCGTCCTGCTGCTGGGCCTCATGCGCTCGCGGGCGGTGCGCGAGAGCGCCGTGCCGGCCGTCTGCATCGTGGCGCTCGCCGCGGCGATCGGCTTCGCGGTGAGCCAGTGGGGCGAGCGCGCGGACCTCGTCGCCGGCGCGCTGCGCCTCGACGAGCTGACGCTCAGCCTGACGGTCATCTTCTGCGTGGCCGGGATCGCGACCGTGCTGCTGTCCTGGCGCCACGTCGCCCCGCGCGAGGCCGCGCACGGCGAGTTCTACGCGCTGCTGCTGACCTGCATCGCGGGCATGATCGTGCTCGTCGCGGCGCAGAACCTCGTCTCGGTCTTCCTCGGCCTCGAGCTGCTGTCGATCCCGCTCTACGTGCTGTGCGCGACCGAGATGCGGCGCGCCTCGTCGCTGGAGTCGGGCCTGAAGTACCTCGTCGTCGGCTCGCTCGGCTCGGCGACCCTGCTCTACGGCCTGGCCTTCATCTACGGCGCGACGGGCTCGACGGACTTCGCGGGGATCGCCGCGACGCTCGGCGGCGACAGCGCGCTCGTCTCCGACCCCCTGCTGCTGACCGGCCTCGCGCTGACGATCGTCGGCCTCGCCTTCAAGGCCTCGGTCGCCCCCTTCCACCAGTGGACGCCCGACGTCTACGAGGGCGCCCCGACGCCGATCACCGCCTTCATGGCCGTCGCGACGAAGGCCGCGGCGTTCGGCGTCGCGCTGCGCCTCTTCGACGTCGCGCTCATCAGCGCCGCGATCGACTGGGCGCCGCTGCTCGCGATCCTGGCGGCGATCACGATCGTCGTCGGCAACGTCGGCGCCCTGGGCCAGACCTCGCTGAAGCGACTGCTGGCCTACTCGTCGGTGGCGCAGGCCGGCTACATGCTCGCCGGCCTCGTCGTCGCCAACCGGCTCGGCCTGCAGGCGACGGTCTTCTACATCGCCGTCTACCTCGTCATGAACCTCGCCGCGTTCGCGGTCATCGTCGCGCGGGAGCGCGAGACGCCGCTGGGCGACGACATCGCGTCGCTGAACGGGATCGGCGCGACGCGGCCGCTGCTGGCCTGGCCGATGACGATCGCGATGCTCGCCCTGGCCGGCTTCCCGGCGACGGCGGGCTTCATCGGGAAGTTCTATCTCATCGATGCCGCCGTGGAGGGCAACTACGCGTGGCTGGCGGTCTTCATCGTCGTCGGCTCGATGATCTCGCTGGCGTACTACCTGAAGGTCATCGCCGCGATCTGGATGACGCCCGCCCAGGAGGGCGACGCGCCCGCCTCCGCGCCGCTGGAGGGCGGCGAGCAGCCGGTTCTCGCCGGCGGCTCGGATGACGCGACGGGCCTGCGGGCCAGCGGCGAGGTCGTCGCGGTCGCGGTCTTCTTCGGCGCGCTGACCGTCGTGCTGGGCGTCGTGCCCTCGCCGCTGTTTCACGTCGTGCGCGACGTCGGCGCCGCGCTCGGCCTCCTGTAGCGCCGGCGCGCCGAAACCGGGTAGGAGCACCGGCATGAGCGAACACGACAAGACACCACCGCGCGAGGTCGGCCAGGGCTACCCGGAGGACGCCCAGCCGGGCACCGGCGTGGACCCCCGCGACCACGCCGAGGACGACATCGCGCCCGAGGGCGATGCGCCGGCCACGAGCGAGAAGTCCGACGGCGATCCCAGCCAGGCGACCGGCAACCCGCGGGCCGCCGGAGGCTGAGGCCCGCCGGGGGACCTTGCCATCATTTGACGTTACATGGTACGGTGACGCCCTCATGAGCGCTCTCTACTCGTCTGTGCACGTCATCGCGGCCGCAGCGCCGAACGCCGGCGGTGCGACCGCCGAGGAGCTGGGACTGGCCGGCGGGATCGCCGGCTTCGGGATGATCTTCCTGCTGCTCGGCGGCCTCGGCCATCGCGGCGAGCTCATCCCGACGCTGGGCTGGTTCGAGCGCTTCTCCGAGCGCGTCTCCGGGCAACCCGCCTGGGCCTCGCTGCCCTGCGGCCTGGCGATCATCTCGCTCATCTCGTCGGTCTTCGGGCTGTACTGGGACGTGTCGATGCACCTCGACAAGGGCCGCGACGTCAACCTCTTCGGCAACCCGGGCCACTACTTCATCCTCGCCGGCCTGTACGGCATCTTCGCGGCCGGCTTCTTCGCGATCTGCCTCGGGCGCGAGGAGCGCAAGGACCGCCCCGGCCCGACGGCGATCCGCATCACGCAGGACTGGTACGCCCCGCTGGGCGGCGTGATCATGTGCGCGACCGGCTTCTTCGCGCTCGTCGCCTTCCCGCTCGACGACGTCTGGCACCGCCTCTTCGGCCAGGACGTGACGCTCTGGGGCCCGACGCATCTCATGCTCATCGGCGGCGCGGTCATGGCGCTGCTGGGCATCGCGATCATCCAGGCCGAGGTCGTGCGGGCGATGAAGACCGCCGGCGTCGCGCACCTCGAGATGGCCTGGGTGCGCCACCTGCGCCAGGTCTGGCTGCCGGGCGGGCTGCTCGTCGGGCTGTCGACGTTCCAGGGCGAGTTCGACTTCGGCGCGCCGCAGTTCCAGCTCGTCTTGCAGCCGATGCTCATCATGCTCGCCGCCGGCGTCGTGCTCGTCGCGACGCGGATCTGGCTCGGCCGCGGCGCGCTGCTCGGCGCCATCGTCTTCTTTCTGCTCATGCGCGGCGGCCTGGCGCTGCTCGTGCACGACTCGCTCGGCGAGTCGCTGCCGCACTTCCCGCTCTACATCGCCGAGGGGCTCTGCGTCGAGGCGGCCGCGCTGCTCGTCTCGACGCGCCGCCCGCTCGCGTTCGGCGCGACGGCCGGCGCGCTCATCGGCACGGTCGGCCTCGCCGCCGAGTGGGGCTGGTCGCACGTCTGGATGCCGATCCCCTGGCCCCAGGCGATCCTGCCCGAGGTCATCGCCTTCGGCCTGGCGATGGCCCTCTGCGCGTCGATCGTCGGCGCCTGGATCGGCGCCCGCCTCGACGACGACATCCCGTACTCGACGAACCTGCGCCCGGCCGTCGTCCCCGCGGCGCTCGTCATCTTCGCGCTCATCGCGTTCCCGCTGTTCACGGCCAAGAGCACCGACCTGCGCGGCTCGGTCGTGCTCAGCGAGGTCGCCCCGGCGCCACAGCGCACGGTCAACGCGACGGTCACGCTGGCGCCGCGCGACGCCGCCAAGGACGCCACGTGGCTGACCGTGACGGCCTGGCAGGGCGGCGGGCTCATCACCGACCGCCTGCGGCGCGTCTCGGAGGGCGTGTACCGCACGACGCAGCCGGTGCCCGTCCACGGCCAGTGGAAGACGCTCGTGCGCCTGCACACGGGCAACGCGATGCTCGGCCTGCCGATCTACGCGCCGCCCGACGACGCGATCCCGGTCGCCGGCGTCGCGGCGCCGGCCCGCTTCGAGCGCGCCTTCCAGCCCGACCGCAAGCTCCTGCAGCGCGAGGCCAAGGTGCAGGGCACGGCGATCACGTACGCCGGCTACGGGACGGTGCTGCTCATCACCCTGTCGCTGCTGGGCCTCATCGCCTGGGCGCTGCACCGCGTCGGCGTGACCGCCGGCCGCGACCGCACCACGCCGCCGCCGCAGTGGTCGCTGCCCGCGCCCGAGCCCGAGCCGCAGCCCGTCTCGCCCGAGTACGCGCTGCCCGACTGGGCGCTGCCGTCGGCCCCCGCCGGCGAGCGCTCGCCGGCGGGCGCGGGGAGCATGAGCCGATCCGACGGGTCATGAGCGCCGTCGCGGCGCCCGCGGGCCCCGCGGCGTCCGCGGGCGGCGCCGGCGCCCAGCGGGTGCGGATCGCGATCGTCGGGGCCGGCTTCGCCGGCCTCGGCCTCGCCGTCCGGCTGCGCGAGGCGGGGATCGAGGACTTCGTCGTGCTCGAGCGCGCCGACGAGGTCGGCGGCACCTGGCAGGCCAACACCTACCCGGGCTGCCAGTGCGACGTGCCCTCGCACCTGTACTCGTTCTCGTTCGCCCCCAACCCCTCCTGGAGCCGGACGTACTCGCGCCAGCCGGAGATCTGGGGCTACCTGCGCCGCGTCGCCGCGCAGCACGGCCTGTACCCGAAGATCCGCTTCGGCCACGAGCTGACCGCGGCGAGCTGGGACGACGAGCGCCTGCGCTGGAGCGTGCAGACGACGCGCGGCGCCTGGAGCGCCGAGCTGCTGATCGACGCGACCGGCCCGCTCAGCCACCCCCAGATCCCGCGGATCCGCGGCCTGCGGCGCTTCGAGGGCACGATCTTCCACTCCGCCGAGTGGGACCACGACCACGACCTCACCGGCGAGCGCGTCGCCGTCGTCGGGACCGGCGCCTCGGCGATCCAGTTCGTCCCGCAGATCGCCGACCGCGTCGGGCAGCTGCACGTCTTCCAGCGCACCGCGCCGTGGATCCTCCCCCACGGCGACCGCCCGACGACCCGCGTGGAGCGCATGCTGTATCGCGCGCTGCCGTTCACGCAGAAGGCCGTGCGGGCGGGCGTCTACTGGAGCCGCGAGAGCATGGTGGGCGGCTTCACGAAGCATCCGAAGCTGATGGGCGGCGCCGAGCGGATCGCCCGCGCCCACCTGCGCCGGCAGGTCCGCGACCCCGAGCTGCGGCGCAGGCTCACGCCCCGGTTTCGCCTGGGCTGCAAGCGCATCCTGCTGTCCAACCGCTGGTATCCGGCGCTCGCCCGACCGAACGTCGAGCTCGTCAGCGAGGCGATCAGGGGCATCCGCGGCACGACGATCGAGCTCGCCGACGGGACCGAGCGCGAGGTCGACACGATCATCCTCGGGACCGGATTTCACGTCACCGACCCGCCGACCGCCGCCCTCGTGCGCGGACGCGACGGGCGCACCCTCGCCGAGCGCATGGCCGAGGGCGTCCAGGCCTACCTCGGCGCGGCGATGTCCGGGATGCCGAACTTCTTCAAGCTCATCGGGCCGAACACCGGCCTCGGGCACAGCTCGATGGTGTTCATGATCGAGTCCCAGCTGCGCTACGTGATGGACGCGCTGCGCGTCGTCGACGAGCAGGGCATCGCCGCGTTCGAGGTGCGCCCGGAGGCGATGGCCGCCTACAACGAGCAGATCCAGTCCAAGATGCCGGGCACCGTCTGGATGACGGGCTGCGCGAGCTGGTACCTCGACGCGGACGGCAACAACCGCACGCTGTGGCCCGACTACACGTTTCGCTTCCGCCATAAGACGCGGCGCTTCGACACGCGGCCCTACGAGCTGCGCCACCACGCCGCGCTCCCCGCCGCGGCGCCCGCCGCGGCGCGCGCGGCATGAGGCGGCGCACGCGCTCGAGGCCGGGCGCAGGAGGCCGTCTCTACGACGTCGCCGGGCGCACCGTCCTCGTGACCGGCGCCGCGCGCGGGATCGGCGCGGCCACCGCGCAGCGGCTGCACGCCGCCGGCGCCAACGTCTGCCTCGTCGGCCTCGAGCCGGATGCGCTCGGCGCGCTCGCAGACCGGCTCGGCGAGCGCGCCGCCTGGTTTGAAGCCGACGTGACCGACTACGACGCGCTCGTCGCGGCGGTCGACGGCGCGATCGCCCGCTTCGGCTCGATCGACGTGGCGATCGCCAACGCCGGCCTGCAGTTCATGGGCCGCATGGCGACGATGCCGCGCGAGCAGTTCGAGCGCACGATCGAGGTCAACCTGCTCGGCGCCTGGCGCACGAACCGCGCCGTGCTCGGCGAGATCGTGCGAAACCGCGGCTACCTGCTGAACGTCTCGTCCCTGGCGGCGGCGAGCCACGCGCCGCTGATGGGCGCCTACGCCGCGTCGAAGGCCGGCGTCGAGGCGATGACGGACGCGCTGCGCGTCGAGCTCGCGCCCAGCGGGGCGCGCGTCGGCTGCGCCTACTTCGGCTTCATCGACACCGACCTCGTGCGCGCGAGCTTCGCGCACCCGTCGACGCAGGCGCTGACGTCGGTCATGCCCGCCTTCGTGGCGCGCCCGGCGCCGCTCGCGCGGGCCGTCGACGCGATCCAGCACGGCGTGCAGCGCCGCTCGGCGCGCGTCTGGGCGCCGCGCTACGTGGGCGGCGCGCTCGCCCTGCGCGGGCTGCTGCAGCCCGTCAGCGAGTGGCGGCTGACGACCAGCCGCCGGCTGCCGCGGGCGCTCGAGCTTGCCGACACGGTGTCGGATCCCGCGGGCGACGACGAACGGCACGCGCAGCTCGGCGTCGCGGCGAACGCGATCGCCGAGCACGCGCGGCGCTGACGGCGGCGGTCGTCGCGCGCTGCGCGACTACGCTGCGTGGATGGCGACCCCGCGCCGTCCGGCGACGCCCGACGAGGAGCTGATCGGCGCCCAGCAGGGTGCCGTCATCAGCGAGATCAACGATGCGACCCGGGTGCGGCGGATGGCCGACGAGCTCGCGATGGGCTTTCGCGAGCTCGCCGGCCTGCACCGCGCGGTCTCGGTCTTCGGCTCGGCGCGCACCGCCGCGGGGACGGCGCAGTACGAGCTCGCGCGCGAGGTCGGGCGGCGGCTGGGCAGCGCCGGCTTCGCGGTCATCACCGGCGGCGGGCCCGGCTCGATGGAGGCGGCCAACCGCGGGGCGCGCGAGGCCCGGGCGCGCTCGGTCGGGCTGAACATCGACCTGCCGTTCGAGCAGGGCGGGGCCAGCGAGTGGGTCGACCTCGCGCTGGACTTTCACTACTTCTTCTGCCGCAAGGTCATGTTCGTGCGCTACGCCAACGCGTTCGTCGTGCTGCCCGGCGGGCTGGGCACGATGGACGAGCTCTTCGAGGCGCTGTGCCTCATCCAGACCGAGAAGATCCACTCGTTTCCGGTCATCCTCGTGGGCGTCGCGTACTGGTCGGGCCTCGTGGACTGGATGCGCGAGCGGATGGCCGGCGACGGCATGATCGCTTCCGGCGACCTCGATCTGCTGCTCGTCACCGACGATCTCGACGCCCTCGTCGAGCGGGTCCGGCGCGCGGCCACCGCGCAGGGGGTGTGAGTCGGCGCGTGGTTCACCGTCCGTCGAGGCACGCCCGGTCGAGGACCGCGCTGCTAGATTAGGTCGCAGGTTGGGACTTCCCAGCCGATGCCGTCCGAGGAGATCGAGGGACCATGCTGGGGGATGACGGCGATCGCGCCGTGCGGACAAGCAAGCTTGGGAGCCTCGCAGTGCGCAGCGAGCGCGAGGGCGACGTCCACCTCGTCGAGCTCGTCGGCGAGCTCGACCTCGACGGCGCGCCGCGCCTCGAGGAGGAGCTGCGTCAGGCCGAGGCAGGCGACGCCGACTCGATCGTCGTGGATCTCGGTCAGCTCGAGTTCATCGACTCGACCGGCATCCGCCTGCTCGTGATGGCCTCCGAGCGATCGCCGGATGGACGCTTGACCATCCTGCGCGGACCCAAGCAGGTTCACCGCGTCTTCGAGATCACCGATCTCGCCGACCGGCTGCCGTTCGCCGACGCCTGACGCCTGACGCCGCGCGCTCGTCGCCCGGCGACGCTCCTCGACATATGAGGTGAACCGCGGCGATTCACCGCAGGACCCGGATCTGTGGTTGCATACCGCGGTGCGCCTGCTCGTGCTCGTCCTCCTCGCGGCGCCGACGATCCTGACCGGCTGCGGCGGCGGCGAGAGCCCGCTCGCGGCGCAGCGGCTGCGGATCGCGTCCGGGACGCCGGGCGGCGTCTACGCGGCCTACGGGCAGGGCCTCGCGAAGGCGATCACCGCGCACGTCCCGCGGCTGACCGCGACCGCGCAGCCGTCCGACGGCTCGGTCGAGAACCTGCGCCGGCTCGCCGCCGGGCGCACCGACCTCGCCTTCAGCCTCGCCGACTCCGCCGCCGATGCCGCGGGCGGGCGCGGACGGTTCTCGCGGCGCGTGCCGCTGCGCGCGCTCGGCCGCCTCTACGACAACTACGTGCAGATCATCGTCCGCGACGACTCGCCGATCCGCGCGGTCGCCGACCTCGCCCGCCGGCCGGTCTCGATCGGCGCGCCCGGCTCGGGCACCGCGCTCATCGCCGAGCGCCTGCTCACCCTGTCGGGCCTCGACGGGGCGCGCGGCCCGCGGCGCGCGCGCCTCGACATCGCGGCGTCCGCGCGCGCCCTCGCGGCGCGCAGCATCGACGCGTTCTTCTGGAGCGGGGGCCTGCCGACCGAGGCGATCGTCGACCTGCAGCGCGGCGAGGCGATCCGGCTGCTGGATCTGCGCGGCCTGGCTCGCAAGCTGCGCGAGCGCCACAGCGACGTGTACACCGAGAGCGTGGTTCCGCGCCGGGTGTACGGGCTGCGCTCAGCGGTGACGACGGTCACCGTCCCGAACCTGCTCGTCGTGCTGCGCGACATGCCCGACGAGATGGCCTACCGGCTGACGCGCATGCTGTTCGCCGGCCACGGCGAGCTCACGAAGTCCCACCCGGAGGCGGGCCGGCTGGACGCTCGCTCGGGGTATGCGACGCAGCGGGTGCGGCTGCACCCGGGAGCCGAGCGCTGGTATCGCGAGTCGCTGCCCTGACCGCCGGAAGGCCGATCGTCACCGTCAGCCCCGGCTGCGCCGCCGCGACGTCGAGCGTCCCGCCCGTGCTCTCCAGCAGCGACCGCGCCGTCGCGATGCCGAGCCCCGTCCCGGGGACGTCGCGATGCTGCGCGGCGCGCCAGAAGCGCGCGCCGATGCGCTGCACGTCGTCGCCGGCCGCCCCCGGTCCGTGATCGCGGACGCGCAGCTCCACGCGGTCGCCGCGCGCGGCGATCGTGATCTCGACGCGCGCGCCGCTCGCGTAGTTGCGGGCGTTCTCGAGGACGACGTCGAGCGCGTACTCGACGGCGTCGGGCGCCCCATGGCAGCGCGCCTGCGTCCGGACCGGCAGGCGCACGTCGCAGCCCGCCTCGTCGAGCAGCGCCAGCCAGGCCGCCAGGCGCCGCTGCGTCAGCACGGCGAGATCGAAGTCCACGCGCTCGGCCGCGGTCGCCTCGGCGCGCGCGAGATCGAGCAGGCGCGTGACCGTGCGCCCGAGCCGGTCGCTCTCGTCGAGCGCGAGCTCGAGCTGGCGCGCATCGTCGCCCTCGAGCCGGCCGGCGAGCGACTCGATGCGCAGCCGCAGCGTGGCGAGCGGGTTGCGCAGCTCGTGGGAGGCATCGGCGACGAACGCGCGCTGGCGCTCGATCGCCGCCTCCAGGCTCGCCGACATGCGGTTGAAGGCGGCCGCCAGGCCCTGCAGCTCGGGCGGACCGCCGCGCACCGGGGCGCGCGCGCCGAGATCGCCGCCGGCCAGCCGCGCCGCCGCCGCGCCGAGGCGCTCCACCGGGCGCAGGACCCAGCGCGTGACGGGCACCGCGCCGAGCAGCGTGGCGAGCAGCAGCACGCCGATCCCGAGCGCGGCGAGAACCGCGATGCGCCGCTCGATCGCCGCCCGCTGCACCGAGGTCGGCGCCTCGATCGCCACCGCGCCGACCGTGTTCGTGTTCTGCCCGATCGGGATCGCGACGACCATCGGCTCGCGCCGCCAGGGCCAGATCGTCGCCGGCCGCGGCGGCGTCGTCCCGGCGAGCGCGCCGGCGAGCGCGGCCGCGGTGCGCGGGGCGATCGGGCGACTCGGTCCGAGCGCCGGCTCGCCCTCGCGGTCGACGATCGTGACCGTCCGGCCGCTGAGCCGGCGAAACTCGCCCAGCTCCTCGCGCAGCGGCCCGCCGCCGGCGAGCATGCGCATCGTCTCGTCGGCCCGCGCGGCGAAGCGCTGCGCGTCCACGACGCACGTGATGAACAGATCCTGCGTCCTGCGCGCCGCGTCGTTCTGCACGAGCGGCAGCTCGAGGGCCACGAGCAACGCGGTCAGCAGCGGCAGCAGCGCGAGCAGCAGGCGGCGCCGCATCGCGGCCGCCGCCTACGCCGGCCCGGCGCCGGCGCCGGTGCCTGGGCCGGCGCCGGCGCCGGTGCCCGCACCGGCGCCGGCGCCGCTCGCGAGCCGGTAGCCCGAGCCGCGGACGGTCTCGATGAGCTCGGGGCGACCGAGCTTGGAGCGCAAGGTGGCGACATGCACCTCGAGCGTCCGCGAGATCGCCGGGTAGTCGCTCTGCCAGACCTCGAGCATGAGGCGCTGGCGGTCGATCGCCGCGCCGGGCGCGCGGCTCAGCGCCGCGAGCAGGTCGAACTCCTTCGCCGTCAGCGCGACCGCTGCGCCCGCGACGGCGACGGTGCGGGCCGCGACGTCGATCGTGAGCTCGCCGAAGGCCAGCGGGGCCGGCGCGGGCGCCGCCGACGGAGCGCGCCGCAGCACGGCCTCGATCCGGGCGAGCAGCTCCGCGAGCGCGAACGGCTTGACGACGAAGTCGTCGGCTCCCCCGCGCAGCCCCTGCACGCGCGACGCGAGATCGCCGCGCGCCGTGACGATGATGACGGGGGTCCGGCCGCGCCGCCTGATCCGCGCGCACACCTGCAGGCCGTCGCCGTCGGGCAGCCCGAGGTCGAGCAGCACGAGGTCCGGCGCCCGCGGGCCGTCCACCCAGTCCAGCGCCTCGGCGGCCGTGGCCGCGCGGCTCGTCCGGTAGCCGCGCGCCGCCAGCCCGTCGCGCAGCGCGGCGGCGAACGGCTCGTCGTCCTCGACGATGAGAATGTGCATCGGGCGCGACGCGCCGTCAGGCGTCCGCCTCGTCGCGCCGCGCGGCGACGCGGTCGCCGAGCTGCTTCATGACCTCGGGGTCGCGCAGCGTCGTGACGTCGCCGAGCTCGCGCCCCTCGGCGATGTCGCGCAGCAGGCGGCGCATGATCTTGCCCGAGCGCGTCTTGGGCAGGTCGTCGGCCCAGACGATCCGCTTCGGGCGCGCGAGCTTGCCGATCTTCTTGGCGACGTGCTCGCGGATCTCGGCGACGAGCTCGTCGGTGCCCTCGAGGTCGCCCTCGAGCGTCACGAAGCAGCAGACCGACTGGCCGGTGTCCTCGTCGGCCTGGCCGATCGTCGCGCACTCGGCGACCTTCGGATGCGAGACGACGGCGGACTCGATCTCGGCCGTCGACATGCGATGGCCGGAGACGTTGAGCACGTCGTCGACGCGCCCGATGACCCAGAAGTAGTCGTCCTCGTCCTCGCGCGAGGCGTCGCCGACGAAGTACGTCTCGGGGCCGAACCTCTCGAAGTACGTCGACACGTAGCGCTCGTCGTCGCCGTACAGCGTGCGCAGCATCGACGGCCAGGGGCGCGTCAGCGTCAGCAGGCCCTGCCGGTCGCGCGGGCACTGCACGCCCTCGTCGTCGACGACCGCGGCGGCGTAGCCCGGCAGCGGCTGCGTCGCCGAGCCCGGCTTGCAGTGCGTGATCCCCGGCAGCGGCGCGATGACGATCGCGCCCGTCTCGGTCTGCCACCACGTGTCGACGACCGGGCAGCGCTCGCCGCCGATGACGTGGTAGTACCAGACCCAGGCCTTCGGGTTGATCGGCTCGCCGACGGTCCCGAGCAGGCGCAGCTTGGAGAGGTCGTGGCGCCCGGGGTAGTCCTCGCCCCACTTCATGCAGGCGCGGATCGCCGTCGGCGCGGTGTAGAAGAGCGTGACGCCGTAGCGCGCGCACAGCTCCCACCAGATGTCGCGGTCCGGGTAGTCCGGCGCGCCCTCGTACATGACCGACGTCGCGCCGTTCATGAGCGGGCCGTAGACGATGTACGTGTGGCCGGTGATCCAGCCGACGTCGGCCGAGCAGAAGTAGACGTCGGTCTCGGGCTTGAGGTCGAAGACGACCTTGTGGGTGTACGCGGCGCCGGTGAGATAGCCGCCCGTCGTGTGCACGATCCCCTTCGGCTTCGCCGTCGAGCCCGACGAGTACAGGATGAACAGCGGGTGCTCGGCGTCCAGCGGCTCGGCCGGGCACTCGGCGCCGGCCGCGTCCATGATCTCGTCGTAGTAGACGTCGCCGTCGCCCATCGGGCAGTCGATCCCGGTGTTGCGCACGACGATCGTCGTCTGCACCCCCATGCCGACGTCGTCGACGGACTGCTTGACGGCGGCGACCTTGCCCTTGCGCCGCGCTCCGTCGGCGGTGATGAGCGCCTTGGCCTGCGAGACCTCCATGCGCTCCTTGACGGACTCCGGCGAGAAGCCGCCGAAGACGACGTTGTGCGGCGCCCCGATGCGCGCGCAGGCGAGCATCGCCACGACGACCTCGGGGATCATCGGCAGGTAGATCCCGACGACGTCGCCCTGCTCGATCCCCTGGTCGCGCAGCGCGTTGGCGAAGCGCTGGACGTCGCGGTGCAGGTCGGCGTACGTGATGTCGCGCTCCTCGCCCTCCTCGCCGCGCCAGTGAAACGCGACGCGATCGCCGCGGCCGGCCTCGATGTGGCGGTCCAGGCAGTTGTGCGAGGCGTTGATCGTGCCGCCGGCGAACCACCTGTAGAACGGCGGATCGGAGTCCTCCAGCGTCGTGTCCCACTGCGAGAACCAGTCCAGCTCGCGCGCCTGCTGCGCCCACCAGGCCAGCGGGTCGGCGGCGGCGCGCTCGTAGACCTCGGGGTCGTTGAGCAGCGCGTCGCGGGCGAACTGCTCGGGTGGGGCGAAGGACTCGACCTCCAGCAGCTCCTCCAGGCGCTGGGCCAGGGCTTGGTGCGAATCGACGCTCACGCTGACGTGCTCCTCTCCCGCAGCTCGATGCGGCGGATCTTGCCGGTCAGGGTCTTGGGCAGGTCGTCGACGAACTCGACGACGCGCGGATAGGCGTACGCCGAGTGGCGCTCGCGCACGAAGGCCGAGATCTCCTTGCCGAGCTCGTCGCCGGGCTCATACCCGGCCGCGAGCACGACGAATGCCTTGACGATGTTGCCGCGCCGCTCGTCGGGCCAGGCGACGGCGGCCGCCTCCGCGACGGCGGGGTGCTCCAGGCACGCCGACTCGACCTCGAACGGGCCGATCCGGTAGCCCGCGGAGATGATGACGTCGTCGGCGCGGCCCTCGTACCAGAAATAGCCGTCCGCGTCGGTCGACGCGGCGTCCTTCGTGTGAAACCACTCGCCGCCGAACGTCTCCTCGCCGGCCTCGGGGTTGTTCCAGTAGCCCAGCGGATAGTGCGGGTTGGTGCGCGCGCGCAGGCAGATCTCGCCGCGCTCGCCCTGCTCGACGAGCTGCTCGTCCTCGTCGAGGATGACGACGTCCCAGCCGGGCATCGGCTTGCCCATCGAGCCCTCGCGGACCTCCATGAAGGGGAAGTTCCCGCACAGCGGATAGGACTCGCTGAGGCCGTAGTAGTCCAGCACCGTGACGCCGTACTGCTCGCGAAACCAGCGGATCGCCTCCGGGTTGAGCGGCTCGCCGGCCGAGCAGACGATGCGGAAGTCCTGCGGGTAGCGCGTGCCGGCGTCGCCGATGCCCATCATCGAGCGGATCGCGGTCGGCGTCGCGAAGACGTTCGCCGGCTTGTGGCGGCTGAGGAAGGCGAGCTGGCCATGGGGGTCGAAGCCGCCCTTGCGCTGCAGGACGACCTGGACGGCGCCGAAGCGCCACGGGCCGATGAGCGGGCAGATGCCGGCCGCCCAGGCCCACTCGCCCATGCCGTGGAAGCGCTCGCCGTCGCGCACGTCGTGGCAGTAGACGAACTCCTCGTGGCCGAGGATGTAGCGATGGGCGTGCAGGATCCCCTTCGCCAGGCCCGTCGTGCCGGAGGTGTAGTACAGCTGCGCCGGGTCGTCGCAGGAGGTGTCGAGCGTCGCGTGGTCCGTCGAGCCGCTGTCGAGGTCGCCGGGCTGCAGCAGCATGACCTGCGTCTGGCCCTCGACGCGCCCGCGGTTGGCCGGGTTCGTCACGACGACCGCGGCCTGCGAGTCCGTCAGGCGGTGGCGGATGCCGTCGTCGCCGTAGAGGATCGACATCGACAGCAGGATCGCGCCGACCTTCCAGGTGCCGAGGAACGCGGCGGCCGTCTCGGGCGTCGGCGGCAGCAGCATCGCGACGCGGTCCCCGGGCTGCACGCCCTGCTCGAGCAGCGCCAGCGCGAAGCGGTTGGCCATGTCCTGCAGCTCGCCCCAGTGGACCTCGCGCACGATGCCGTCGGGGTCCTCGTGGATCATCGCGAGCTTGTCGCGCGGATGCTTGTCGCAGACGTCCGCGGCGATGTTGTAGCGGTCCGGCACCTGCCACGAATGCGCGGCGCACGCCTCTTCGTAGGTCATCTTGGGCACCGTACCTCCCCGGCTCGGCTTATCGTCGTTTGCGCTTCTTCTTCTTGGACGAGGTGTGAAGCTTGCCCGGCGGCGGCAGCTCGGGCGCCGGCGTCTCCGGCGGCTCGGCGCGCTCCCGCCGGCCCCAGCGGGGCTTGGCGCCCTCCTTGTCGTCGCCCAGGCCCTGCGCGCCGCGCTCGGCCTGGTGCGCGCTGCGCTGCTCGCGCAGCTCCTGCTGGGTCGGCCAGGGCTGCGCCTCGCCGGTCACCCAGGCCGGCGGCATGCCGCCGGGCCAGCGGCCGAAAAACAGCGCGCCGATCCCCAGCAGCCAGAAGATCTTCACGAACGGCAGCTGGCCCTCGAGCGGGAAGAGGAACAGCAGCCCGACGATGATCCCGAGCACCCCCATGAACCGCGTCAGCAGCCCGACGCGCATCGCGTTCAGCGAGCTCAGGACGAAGCCGAGGCCGACGACGAACGTGCCCAGCTGGACGAGCGAGAAGGCCGCGCCGACGGTCGACGAGCGCAGCGCCTCGCGCGCGGCCTGCTCGGTCTGCGTGGCCGAGGACGCGAACGCGCCGATCTCGACCGTGAGCGCGACGGCGCCGACGATCGCCGGGATCGCGACGAGCCCGGCGCCGGCGATCGAGGCGATGAGGGCGATCTTGTTGAGCTCGGGGTTGCGCGCCTTCGTCGACAGGTACAGGAACACGAGCGTGAGGCCGATCAGCGCCGTCGCGACCGCCGGGATGACCTGGACGGCGAGCACCTGGGCGAGGTGGTCGTCGAGGTAGTGCACCTGGCGCGCGACGAGGCCGGCGCCCGACGCCGGCTCGGGGCCGAAGCTCTGGCGCAGCGCGTCGAGCAGCCGCACCGTCGGGAAGTCGTCGCTGGATGCGAGCACGACGAGGGACCCCGCCAACGACAGCACCGCGGCCGCGATCGCGGTGGCCCCGGCCTTCGTTCGGCGGCGTGCCTCGGCGGCGAGGGTCTCCTCCGGGTTCGCGGCCACGGCGCAAGTGTATGTTGCTGTCGTGGACATCCGGGACGTCATGACGGAAGGCGTCGTGAGCGCCTCGCCGGCAGCCTCGGTCCGCCAGGTCGCCGAGCTCATGCGCGAGCGCAACGTCGGCTCGGTCGTGCTCGTCGGCGACGACGGCGAGCTGTGCGGCTTCGTGACCGATCGCGACCTCGCGATCGGCGCCCTGACCGACGGCCGCGATCCGGGCGACCCGGTCGAGGCGCACGCCTCCTCGCCGGTCGTCACGGCCGAGCCGAACATGGACGTCGAGGTGGCCGCCGAGCTCATGGTCCGCCACGGGATCCGGCGCCTGCCGATCCTCGACGCGGGCCGGCTGACGGGCATCGTCACGCTCGACGACCTCGCGGTGCGCACGGGCGACCTCGAGCTCGCCCAGCACATGACCGCGCAGATCACGCGCGCCGCGCTGCCGGGCTTCTACTTCCACGACCGCGGCGGGTGACGGCGCCCCAGCGGCCGGCCGGCCGGGCGGCCGGCGCCTGCCCGGCCTGCGGCGCCGGACCGCTCGCCGCCTGGCGCACCGTGCCCGGCTCGGACCCCGCGATCCCGGGCGACTACGAGCTCGCCCGCTGCCCGGCCTGCGGCACCGCCGTCACGCTCGCGGCGGTCCCGGCGGAGGCCAACGACGCGGGCGCGTACGCCTACGGGCAGACCGGCGGCGCCCCGCGCGGCGCGCTGCTGGCCGCGCCGCTGCTGCGCGCCTTCGACCGCCGCCGCCTGACGTTCCTCGCCCGCGCCGGCGGGCGCCCGCCCGGCCGCCTGCTCGACGTCGGCGCCGGGCGCGGGCGCTTCGTCGCGCACGCGCGCGCCGCCGGCTGGGACGCGACCGGCGTCGAGCCGTCGGCGCGCGGCGTCCAGGGCGCCCACGACCACGGCATCGAGCTGCAGCGGGCGGGCATCGACGAGGCCTCGATCGCCTCCGGCTCGCTGGACGCCGCCACGCTGTGGCACGTGCTCGAGCACCTCGACGACCCGGCGGGCGCGCTCGCGCGGATCGCCGGCTGGCTGCGTCCCGGCGCGCTGCTGCTCGTCGGCGTGCCGAACCTCGCCAGCGTGCAGGCGCGCGCCGGCGGCGGGCGCTGGTTTCACCTCGACGTGCCGCGTCACCGCACCCACTTCACCGTCGACGGGCTGCACGCGCTGCTGCGGCGCGCGGGGCTGGATCCGGTCGCCACGCACCACGTGCTCGCCGAGCACAACCCGTTCGGCCTCTGGGTGTCGCTCGTCAGCCGCGCGACGCGCATCCCGTCGTGGCTGTACCACGCGCTCAAGCACAACGCCCCGCTGCGCAGCCGCGACGCGCTCGTCACCGCCGCCGCGCTGCCGCTCGCTCCGCTCGCCGTGCTGGCCGAGGCGGCGTTCGGGCTCGCCGGCCGCGGCGGCACCGTCGCGGTCGTCGCGCGGCGGCGCTGAGGCGCTACAGCAGCGCGACCGCCGCGGCGAGCGCGTCGCCGTCGCCGACCCGGCGCGCGCCGGGAACGAGCTTCGCCGCGGCGTCGGCCGCCGCGACGACGTGGGGCGCCGTCGCGGGCCCGGTCACGACGGCGACCGGCACGCCGATCGCGCGCAGCTCGCGGCGCGACGGCGACCAGCTCATCTGCCCGGCGTAGTCGGCGAAGAAGCCGGCGTGCGCCGCGGCGGCACGCTGCGCCCGCGCTGCATCGACGCCCTCGCCCAGCCAGGCGCGCACCGCCGCCGGCGGGCCGTCGCGGCGCAGCGCGTGCTCGAGCAGCTCGCGCTCCTCGGCGAGCGCGCGCGTCGCGTCGGGCACGAAGGCGTGCAGCGGCGGGTCGCAGAGCACCGCCGCGCGCGCGAGATCGGGGCGGCGCACGAGCAGCTCGAGGACGACGAGCGCCCCGAGGCCCTCGCCGACGAGCAGCGCCGGGACGGCGCCCAGCCCCTCCAGCAGCGCGCCGGCGTCCTGCGCCTGCTCCTGCACGGTCGTCGCCGCGTACGGCTCCGGCGCCCCGCTGGACCCGTACCCGCGGCGGTCGAAGGCGATCGCGCGTGCGCCCGCGGCGGCGAGCGCGTCGAGCGCCGGCAGCCACGCGGCGGCGTCGGACGCCATCGCGTGGACGGCGAGCAGGGGCACGCCGTCGCCGCGCTCCTCGTAGTGCAGGCCGACCCCGGCGCCTTCGATCTGCGGCATCGATGGCGAGGCTAGTGGGTCAGCCACAAACATTTCACCCGGAACCCCGTCGAACGCTCCTGGATGACCCACTAGCTACTCTTCTCGCATGGAAGGTGGTTTTGGAGGACTCTTCGGAGACCCGGAGGACCTGAGCAGGCGCATGGCGGAGTTCGCCGAGCAGATGCAGGCCCAGCAGGGTCTCGTCTGGGCCGACAACGCGATCAAGCTCGCCGTCGAGATGACGGTCGCGGCGATCAACCGCGTGAACATCCAGGGCAGCATCGAGCAGCAGGCCGAGCAGATCCGAGCGGTCATGGCGACGGTCTTCCCCGACGCGGTCGCGCTCGTGCGCGAGGCGCGCTCGGGCCTTCAGTAGCCGCGCTCGCGCACGACCTCGTTGGCGGCCGCCTCCGCGGCCGCACGCTCGGCGGCCCGCTCGTCGTCGCGCTCCTGCCTGCCCAGGCGGACGGCCTCCTTGAAGGAGCCGATCCGGAAGATCGAGGCGAGCGCGCCGAAGCCGACGCCGAGCGTCGTCGCGGCGATCACGATCTGCTGGCCGACCGAGTACGCGGCGACCGTCGCTCCGGGCGCGGCGTCGCTGAAGACCTTCACGAGCAGCGCCTGCTGGACGCCCGCGCCGCCGGGCGTGAACGGGACGACCGCCGCCACCGCGTTGACGCCGAGCACGAGCAGCACGTTGTGCACCGACCCGCCGACGTTGAACGCCTCGAGCAGAAACCAGAACGCGGTGACGCGCAGGCACCAGCCCCCCAGCTGCCAGGCGAAGACCTCGCGCAGATAGCGCCGGCGGTCGAAGAGGATCGACACGCCCTGGCGCACGCGCGACCAGAACGCCCGCACGCGCTGTGACAGCACGGCGAACGCGACGAGCGCGGCGATCGCCAGCGCCGTGAGCGCGAACAGCGTGAAGCGCGGGTGCCCGGCGAGAAACGACAGGTCGAACGCGTCGAGCTTGGCGAAGTCCGGCGGCTTGGGGAACACGCCCTGGCTGAACGCGAAGGTGAGCACGAAGATCGCCATGAAGCCGTCGAAGATCGCCTCGACGCAGATCGCCGCGCCGACGGCCGGGTACGTCGCGTGCTTGATCGAGCGCTTGACGAGGAAGAGCTTGACGATGTCGCCGCCGCGCGCGGGGATGACGTTGTTGAAGCCGTAGGCGGCGATGTAGGCGCCCCAGATGCGGCGAAACGCGATCGTCTCGGACGGATAGGCGGCGCGCAGCGTGTGGAAGAACGCGCGCGCGCGCAGCGTGAGGTACAGGACGAACGCGAGCGCCCCGATCAGCAGCGAGCCCCAGCCGATCTTCGAGAGGCTGTCGAGGAACGAGCCGACGGCGTCGAAGAACGATCCGACGTTCGAGCCGATCGACGCGTGGACGAGCATTGCCCGGTCAAGGGTACGGGGGTCAAACATCCGTCCTCTGCTGCCGATACAGGCAGCAGATGCAAGCGATCGCCCTCCTCACACCGCCGGCTCCGCGCCTCGTCCCGTGGTCGCGGATGGGCGACGAGTCGCTCGCGCGCCGCGCCGCGGCCGGCAGCGCCGCCGCCTACTCGGCCCTCTGCGAGCGCTACCAGGGACCGCTGCTGGCCTACTGCCGCTCGATCCTGCTCGACGTCGAGGACGCACGCGACGCCACGCAGAGCACGCTCGAGAACGCGCTGCGCGCCCTGCCGCGGCGCGAGCACGACCGCCCCCTGCGCCCCTGGCTGTACCGGATCGCCCACAACGAGGCGATCGCGATCGTCCGCCGGCGCCGGCCCGCCGCCGACGTCGATCCGGAGACGGTGCTGACCGTTCCCGGTCCGGACGTCGCCAGCGAGCAGCGCGGCCGGCTGGCCCAGCTCGTCGACGACCTGCGGCTGCTGCCCGAGCGCCAGCGCGGCGCGCTCGTCATGCGCGAGCTCAGCGGGCTCAGCTACGGCGAGATCGGCGGCGCGCTCGGCCTCTCGGTCGAGGCCGCGCGGCGCGCCGTCTTCGATGCCCGCACGGCCCTGCACGACGCCGCCGACGGCCGGGCGACGGCCTGCGCGAGCGTGCGGCGCTGCCTCTCGGAGGGCGACCGGCGCCACCTGCGCGCCCGCGGCGTGCGCGCCCACCTTCGCTTCTGCGACGACTGCGCGACGTTCGAGCGCGCGATGGGCGCCCGCCAGTCCGACCTGCTGGCGCTCGGTCCGTGGCTCGTCGGCGCCGGCGCGCTCAGCCTCGCCGGGCTCGGCTTCGGCGGCGCGGGCAGCGCCGGCGCGGCCGTGCTCGCCGGTGGATCGGGCACGGCGATCGGCGCGGGCGGCGGGGCGGGCGTCGTCTCGGGCGCCACCACGACGGCCGTCGCCGGGACGGGCATCTGCTGGGCCGGCCTTCCCATCGCGGCCAAGGGCATCGCCGTCGCCGTCGTCGTCGCGACGGGCGGCACGGCCGTCGTCGAGGTCGAGCGGTCCGCGCGCGACGCGAGCGCCGGGTCGCAGGCGCAGGCCGCGGGCGCCCGGGCGCCGGTGGCGGCCGCGGCGATCTCACAGCCCTACGACGCGCGCGGGCGCATCGACCTCGCCGCCGTCCGGCGCCGCGAGGCGCAGGCGGCGCGCGGCGCGCGGATCCGGACGGCTGCCGGCAGCGCCGACGCGCGCTCCGGCAGGCTCGTCACGCGTGCGACGCCGGCCGTCCCGAGGCTGCGAGCCCCGGCCGCCGCGCCCGCGCCCGCGCCCGCGCGACGGCAGCCCCCGCCCCCGTCGCCGCCCGCCCCGCCGCCGCACCGCCCGCCGCGACCGCGACGCCCGTCGCCGACCGGCCGGCGAGCTCGCGGCGCCCGAGCGCGCGGCGCCCGGGTCGCCGGCCCAGCGCACAGCGCCCGGATCGCCGGCCCAGCGCGCAGCGCCCGGATCGCCGCCCCAGCGCACAGCGCCCGGATCGCCGCCCCAGCGCGCAGCGCCCGGATCGCCGCCCCAGCGCGCAGCGCCCGGATCGCCGCCCCAGCGCGCAGCGCCCGGATCGCACCGCGCCGGGCTCCGCCAGCGCGCGCCGGCCCGCGCCCACGCGTCCCGGCGCCGCACCGGCCGGGCGCCGGCCCGCCGCCGCGCGGCCGTCGCGCGAGCGCCCGGCAGCCCAGCGTCCCGCCTCGGCCCCGCGCCCCGGCGCCCGCCGCAGCAGCGCGCCGGCGGCGAACGCCGCGGGCCGGCCCGCCAGCCGCGGTCGCGCGACCGCGGGCGCCGTCAACGCGCAGGGCCGCCGCCGCTAGGCGAGCGCCAACGCGCCAACTTCAGCTCATGATCGACGTACCGCATCACAACGACGGCCCACCAGCGTGGTAGGGGCAGCCGGAAATCGAAATGGCAAGCCCGTCGCGAGGCGGGGGCGCAAAACCAGGGGCCTCCCGGAGGCCGCCCAGTTGCCGAAGGGGGCACACATGTCGTTCACCCGTCGTCTCATCCCCGCCGTCGCGGCGCTCGCCGTGCTGGTGGCGATGCCCACAACCGCGGTGGCCAAGAAGTCAACGTCCAAGGCCTCCGCCGCCAAGAGCGTCAAGCAGAACGTCAGCCGGGCCGACAAGGCCGTCAAGCGGATGAAGCGCCACGCGCGCCTCGGCAGCTCCAGAGGAGTCGCCCGCCAGCTGAAGATCGCCCGCTCGCGCTCGGCCGCCGCCTCGCGGACCGCGCGCCGGATGGCCGCCAGGGCGAGGACGAGCTCGCAGAAGGCCGCCGCCGCCCGCTCGCTCACCCTCGCGGGAGCGCAGTACGACGAGCTCGTCGAGGCCGTCACCGCGATCGTCGACCAGGTGCGCGGCAAGACGCAGGCCAAGGTCGCCAAGGCGATCGCGCCCAGCCTCGCCGGCCGCCAGCGCGTCATCGACGTCCTCACGCAGTTGCTCGGCGAGGTGCCCGAGCAGGCCCGCCCGGTGCTCGCGTCGATCATCGCCGCGCTCGCCGTCGGCGACGCGACCGAGATCGTCAACCTCAACGACGCGCTCGCCTCGGGCAAGCTGCCCACCGGCGTCGCCGGGACGGTCACCGAGTCGCTGGGGAGCGCGTCGTCGCTCATCGACCAGGCCTTCGGCATGATCAAGTCGTTCGTGCCGCTGCTGCCGGCCGCCGTCCAGGGTCCGCTGACGCAGATCCTCGACATGGTCACCCAGACCGTCGGCACGATCGTCCCGACGGTCCTGCAGAGCGTCACCGCGCTCATCGACACGATCCTCGGCTCGCTGCCGTTCGCGACCTCCACGTCGCCCGCCAGCGGCAACGTCTTCGGCCTCGGCAGCCTGCTCGGCGGCCTCGTCGGCGACGGCGCTCAGGGTCTTCCGGGCACCTTCCAGAGCACGCTGGACTCGCTGCTCGGCGGCCTGTTCGGCAACGCTCCGGGCGGCGGCTCGCCGGCGCCCGCCGTGGGCGGGATCGGCGCGATCATCAGCAACGTCACGGCCATGATCAGCCAGCTGCTCGGCGGTCTGTTCGGGCAGGTGGCTCCCGCCACATGAGCCACAGCGGCGGCCCCGAGGGCAGCTCGATGCGCTCGCGCACGACGAACCCGTGGCGGGCGTAGAAGGAGAGGTTGTCCTCCTTGGAGGACTCGAGATAGGCCGCCGCGCCCGTCTCGTCGCAGCGTCGCAGGACCGGAGCCAGCAGGGCCGAGCCGATGCCCGCGCCCTGCTGGTCCGGGTCGGTCCCGATGACCGACAGGTAGAAGTGCGGCGCGGCGGGGTGGTGGCGCTCGATCTCCCGCACCGCGGCCGTCGCCCGCACGATCCGCGGCAGCAGGACCGGCAGCATCGGCAGCTGCATGAGCGACTGGCGCCACCCCTCGCGCCAGCGGTCCGGCGGAGCCCACAGCGCCGCCCCGGAGCGCTCGGCGGTCGTGTAGACGAGGTTGTGGATCGCGAGCTGGCGCAGGCGGATGGCGAAGAAGCGCCGCCCGTGACGCAGCCGGCGGTCCGCGTCGGGATAGAACCACGCGGTCACGGGATCGTCGTAGAAGGCGCGTGAGAGCACCTGCGCCAGCGGACCGAAGTCGTCGGGCAGCGCCGGCCGCACGCTCACGGAGGAGCAGGTGACCATCGCGTCTGAGTGTACGCCCGGCGCGAGCGCGGTCAGGCGGGCTCGTCGAGCAGCTCGAGCACCCGCTCGACCGGCCGAGCCAGCAGCGCGCGGTCGCCGCGCACGGCGATCGGCCGCTGCAGCAGGCGCGGGTGCTCGGCGATCGCGGCGACGAGCTCGTCGTCGGTGACGGCCTCGTCGAGCAGGCCGAGCTCGGCGACGAGCGGCTCGCGCCGGCGCAGGACGTCGCGCGGCCCGACGCCGGCCTTCGCCAGCAGGTCGCGGATCGTCGCCTCGTCCAGCCCCGTGCGGTGGTACTCGATCGCCTCGTACGCGACGCCGCGCTCGGCGAGCAGCGCCGCCAGCTTGCGACACGTCGAGCAGGTGGGGACCTCGAAGATCGTCAGCTGCGCCATCGCCGGGCGCACCCTAGCGCCCGAGGCTGCGTCGCCGTCGGTCGCCGTCGGTCTGCGTCGGTCTGCGTCAGCGGTCGCCGAGGACCTGGAAGGCGCGCATCTCGCCGCGGATGCGGCGCGCGAAGTAGCCGGTGAACAGCGTGTACGAGTGCACCGTCCCGGTCCGGAAGGCGATCTCCAGCTGCTGCTGCTGGGTCAGCGCCGTGTTGATCGACCAGCGGCCGTCGCTGATCCGGCCGCGGAAGTACAGCACCCGCACCGTGCAGAAGATCTGGTACTCGAGCTGCAGGCGCACGACGCCGCGCGCCCGCGAGCTGACGCTGCCCGACGCCCTGACGCGGCCGTCGATGATCTGCGGCCGGCTGGGGTTCAGCCGCGCCTTGTTGCGCGCGGCGCGCAGCCGGACGACCTGCGGGCGCGTGTCGGCGTCACCGGGATAGGCGAGCGTCAGGATGCCGGTGCCCAGCCGTGCCTGCGCGGCGGGCACGGTGCGCGAGAAGCGGATGCGGCCGTCGGCGGAGTTGACGTTCGTGGTGAAGCGCGTCTTGCGGCCCGCGGCGTGGTACTCGACGGCCGCCCGACCCGATGCGCGCGACGTGATCGGCGCGAGCACGTCGATCTTCCCGCCGACGGTGCTGGCACGGGCGAGCGAGAGCTTGGAGGTGAACTTCGCCGGGCAGCTGGCCGGCGGCGGGGGCGGCGGCGGCACCGGGTAGTACGTCTGTGCCGAAGCCTGTGGTGCCAGGACCGCGCCGGCGGCGATCGCCGCTGCCCCGATCATCACTGTACGTCGCATCGTCCGTCTCCTCGCCATCGATCAGCAGCTGTCACGAGCTCGCCGGTATCGCTCAAGTGGCCCAAAGTCATACCAGCCCGGTCAACCGAAATCATCGATCGTCGGTGCTCTGACAATCCCTTTCTCGTCCTTCGCCGCGCAGGTCAGCGGACCCGCAGCGTGCGGCGCACCGTCGCGCCGCGCGGCGCGCGGACGTGCACCGCGTAGCGCCCCGGACGTACCCGCGCGCGCAGTCGCAGCGTACGCCAGCGACCGCTCGTGGCGCGCATGCGCCGCCGGGCGAGCACGGTCCGGCCCTGCCGCAGCTCGACGGCGACCGTCCCGCTGCGGCGCGGGCGCACCCGAACCCGGATGCCCCGGCCGGCGAGCGTGCCGCGCCGCGCGCGCCGCGCGGTCCTGACCGCCGGGCGACCGCCGACGCTCGGCGCGCGCACCATCGCCCAGTAGGCGGGCTTGCGACGCAGATCGGATGCGAGCAGGCCCCAGCGCGCGCTGCCGGGCGCCTCGGGCTCGTCGACGAGCGAGAACCATCCGAGCCCCCGCGCATCGTCTCCGAGGTCGTCGGCGATCCGGTAGGCGGCGGTGACGTAGCGCGCCTGCTCGGCACGCGAGACGTAGGTGGCGAACGTCGCCGAGCCGCGGTCGGACTGGATCGTGAACTCCGACATCCACAGCGGCACGCGGCGCTTGTAGACCTGGCGGATCTCGCGCAGGAACGTGTCGCTGTCGCTGATGTCGCGGTAGCCGCCCGGGATCGGCGGCTCGCTGATGTCCGGAAAGCGGGCCGGAAACGGGTTGTGGCCGAACCAGTCCAGCCGCGGGGGCCGGCCGTCGGGCAGGCGCATGCGGCGCAGGAACGCGCGCGGCCTGACCGTCCCGCTCGTCCACGTCATCGCGCCGATGACGCGGTTGCCCCGGCTGGCCCGTCGCAGGGCGCCGTACGCGGCGTCCAGCAGCCGCGCGTAGGCACGCGGCCCCGCGGCCGAGCTCGGGGAGTTCGGCTGGAAGCGGTCGGCGCGGTTGGGCTCGCCCCAGATCATCCAGCGGCGCACCGTCGGATAGCGGCGCGCCGCGGCGCGCAGGAAGTCGGCGTAGTCGCGCGGGTCGCTCGGCGTCCAGATCGGCGAGCGCCCGCCGTTGGCCCAGGGCGGCGTCGTGGTCACGAGCAGCGCCAGCCGGATCCTGTACCTCGCGGCCTGCGCCGCGGCGCCGTCCAGCGCCGGCGGCCAGCGGTAGGCGGGATCGGATGGATCGGTCGCGCGCGCCGGACGCGTGGGCGCCACGTCGGCCCAGTGCAACCCGAGCTGCAGCGTGTCGACGCCCAGCGAGCGGTACAGCGTGAACGCCGAGGACCCGTCCGGCAGCGTCGTCGCCGGGCCCCAGATCGCCTTCTCGGCAGCGTGCGCCGGTGCGACGGCGCCGAGCGCGGCGCAGGTGACGAGCGCGGCCCGGGCGATCCGGGCAGCGTGGTGTCGCAGGCAGGCCATCGCGTGCGCGGAGTCTAGGCACGCTTGGCGCGCGACATGCCCGATCAAGCGTGCTTTGCTTGTCACCTGCGCACATTTCTGACACCTCGCGGGAGCGGGTGACATGCCGCTCGAGGCGCGCCTGATCGCCGGCCTGGCCCTGTCGATGGCGATCGTCTACGCGGCGACGCCCGTGGTGATGCGGCTCGCGGCCCATCTGGACTTCTACGACGCGCCGGTCGGCTACAAGGGCCACGCCGCGCCGACGCCGTACCTCGGCGGGCTCGCCGTCATCAGCGGCTTCGTCGTCGCGGTGCTCGCGCTGTCGTCGGATTGGGGCCGGACCCTGCCGGTCCTCGCGGGCGTCGTCGTGCTCTGGGCGGTGGGCACGCTGGACGACCGGCGCACCGTCGCCCCGCTGCCGCGCGTCGCGATCGAGGCGGCGCTGGCGACGGTGCTGTGGGCCGCGGGCCTGGGCTGGTCGCTGGGCATCGGCGCGGGCGTCGATCTGCTGGCGACCCTCGTCTGGGTCGTCGCGGTCGTCAACGCCTTCAACCTCTTCGACAACATGGACGGCGCGTCGAGCACGATGGCCGGCGTCGTCGCGGCCGCCGTCGCCGTCATGGGCCTCGTGCAGTCCGACGTCTGGCTCGTCGCGGCGGGCGCCGCGCTGTGCGGGTCGTGCCTGGGCTTCTTGCCGCACAACCTGTCGCGGCCGTCGGCGCGCATCTTCCTCGGCGACGGCGGCAGCATGCCGCTCGGGTTCGCGGTCGCCGCGCTCGTCATGCTCGGCGCCTCGTCCGCCGCGACGCAGTGGCAGGCGCTCGTCATGGGGCTGCTGCTCGTCGGCATCCCGGCGCTGGACACCTGCCTCGTCGTCGTGTCGCGGCGCCGGCGCGGCATCTCGATCCTGACCGGCGGCCGCGACCACCTGACCCATCGCACGCGCGCGCGGCTGCGCACGGCGCGCGCGTCGGTCGCCGCGCTCGGCGCCGCCCAGGCGATGCTCGCCGTGCTCGCGCTCTTCGCCGCGGAGGGCGGCCCGGCGCTCCTCGTCGGGCTCGTGCTCGCCTACCTCGTCGCGATGGCGACGCTGATCGCGCTCCTGGACCGCGAGCCGCAGGTCCCCTCGCCGAGCGCCATCGCGGGGGCGTCCGCGCCGCTGCACGCGACCGGCGCCGCCGCCTCCCCCGCGACCGCGGCGGTCGACGACCCGCCCGGCTCGTCCAGCCCCCCGGCGGCCGTCGCGATCGACGACCGGCCCGGCTCGGCGGCCCCCCCGGCGGCCGTCGCGGTCGACGACCCGCCGCCCTCGGGGCCCCCGTCCACCGGCGGTCGCGCCCTCGCCTGGCCGGCGCTCGCGATCCTCGCCGCCTTCGGGCTGGCGCTCGGCGTCAGCCCGTTCGCCGCCGGCTTCTACGACGCGTCGCTCTGGGTGCCGGCCGGCCTGGCCGCGCTCGTCGTGCTCACCGCCGCGCTCATCGCCGGCCCGGTCGCGCTGCCGCGGCGCGCGATCGCCGCTGCCGCGGCGCTCGCCGTCCTCGCCCTGCTCGCGCTCGTCTCGGCGCTGTGGACGGACTCGATCGAGCAGGCGGTCACCGAGGGCAACCGGCTGCTCGTGTACGCCGCGGCGCTCGCCCTGCTCGTCGTGCTGCTGCGCTCGGACCGCGGCTCGGTGCTCGCGTTCGGCGCCTTCGCGGGCGGCGCCGCGCTCGTCGCGGGCTGGGTCCTCGCCGGCATGCTGCGCGGCGACGAGTCGCTGTTGCTGGGCGGGCGGCTCAACGAGCCGCTGGGCTACATCAACGGCCAGGCGAGCTTCTTCGTGCTCGCCCTGTGGCCCTGCCTCGCGCTTGCCGAGCGGCGCGGGCGCGGCGCGCCGCTCGCCGGCCTGGGACTGGCGGGCGCGACGCTGTTCGCGGGCCTTGCCGTGCTCGGGCAGTCGCGCGGCGCCGTGCTGGCCGGCGCGCTGTCGATCGTCCTCGTCCTCGTCCTGCTGCCCGGGCGCCTGCGGCGCATCGTCGCCCTCGTCCTCGGCGCGCTCTGCCTGGCGCCCGCGCTCGGACCGCTGCTGCGCGTCTACTCGGGCGGCGCGACGCCCGACGAGCTGCGCGGCGCCGCCGGCGCACTGCTGCTCGCGGCCGTCGCCGCGGGAGGCGCCTGGGCGCTGGCGGTCGGCAGCGAGCGGCGCGCCGCGGCAGGCGCGATCCGGCTGCGGCGCGCGGTCGCACTCGGCGTCGCCGCGCTCGCGCTCGGAGGCGCGATCGCCGGCGTCGCGGCCGCCGAGCGCATCGGCGCGTTCCTCGATCACCAGTACGCCGCGTTCGTGACGCTCGGCGGCCCGCAGGGCGAGCCGACCGCCTCGCGCCTCGCGACCGGGGCCGGCAACCGCTACGACTACTGGCGCATCGCGGTCGACGCGTTCCAGGCCCATCCGCTGCTGGGCGTCGGCGCCGGCGGATACGACAAGCCGTACTTCGCGCAGCGCGCGACGTCGGAGGACATCCGCCAGCCGCACAGCCTTCCGCTGCAGGTGCTCGCCGAGCTCGGCCTCGTCGGCGGGGTGCTCTTCGCCGGCGCGCTCGTGCTCGTCGCGGCCGGGGCATGGCGGCGCCTACGCGCCGGGCGCGCGCCGATCGTCGTCGCCGCGCTCGGCGTCGTGACGACCTGGCTCGTGCACGCGAGCGTGGACTGGATGCACCTCCTGCCCGGGCTGACCGGCGTGGCGCTGCTGGGCGCGGCGGTGCTGCTGCGGGCCGACGGGGGCGGCGGCGGCCGCGGGTCCGCCGCGCCGGCGCAGCGCGACGCCGGCGGCGCGCGCGCGCCGCTGCGCCCGGCGCGCGTCGTGCCGGCGGTCCTCGTCGGCCTGGCGATCACCGTCGCGGCGCTGAGCCTCAGCCGCCAGGGGCTGTCGGAGCGCTACGTGCAGCGCGCCGAGGCCGCGCTCGGCGCCGAACCGGCGCGCGCGCTCGTCGAGGCCAACCGCGCCCTGCGGCTGGACCGCGAGTCGATCGCGGCGCACTACGCGAAGGCGGCGGCGCTCGCGCGCTTCGGCGAGGGCGAGGCGGCGCGCTCGGTGCTCGTCGACGCGACCCGCCGCGAACCGCGCAACTTCGTCACGTGGGCGCTGCTCGGCGACCTGTCCGTGCGCCAGGGCCGGCTGCGCGAGGCACAGGCCGACTACCGGCGCGCCGCTGCCCTGAACCCGCGCGATCCCGGCCTCGCGAAGCTCGCGGCCGATCCGCGCAGCTCGGCCGACCTGCTTGGATCGGTCCGATGAGGGTCCGCCGCCACAGGTCGACGCTCGGCCTCCTCGCCGCGCTCGCGGTCGCCCTCGCGCTCGCGCCCGCGACGGCCTGCTGGGCGCAGGGCGCCGATCCGCAGGTCGATCCGGATTCTCCGGCGGGCACCGAGTACGAGCTGCCGATCGACAGCGCGCGCGAGCGGGCGTCCAGCGGCGGCCCGCGGACGTCGGGCTCGGCCGGCCGGGCTCCGCTCTTCGGCGAGGGGGTGCGGCCGCCTGCCGCCGGTGCCGGCACGGGCCGCGCGTCCTCGACCACGCCCGCGCCGCCGCCGGCGACCGGCGGCCCGGCGGACCCCGAGCGGACGACGCCCGACGCCGTCCGCGCCCAGGCGCCGGCGCCCGACAGCGGCGGCGGCGCGGTGGCGGCGATCGCCGCCGGGGGGGCCGGCGTGCTGCTGCTCGGCGGGCTGGCGGGCCTGGCGTGGCGCCGTCGTTCTATGAGACGCTGGGGCCCATGAGGGCGCTCGTGACCGGCGGAGCCGGGTTCATCGGCTCCCACCTCGCCGCCCGCCTCGTCGAGCTGGGCCACGACGTGCGCGTGCTGGACAACTTCGCCACCGGACGGCGGTCGAACATCGCCGCGATCGGCGGCGACGTCGAGCTCGTGGAGGGCGACATCCAAAGCTACGAGCGCGCCCACAAGGCGGTGCGCGGCTGCGACGTCGTCTTTCACCAGGCGGCGCTGCCGTCGGTCCCGCGGTCGATCCAGGATCCGCTGACGAGCAACGCCACGAACGTCGTCGGCACGCTGAACGTCCTGCTCGCGGCGCGCGACGAGGGCGTGCGGCGCGTCGTCTGCGCCTCGTCGTCCTCGGTCTACGGATCCAACCCCACGCTGCCCAAGAGCGAGGACCTGCCGGCGCTGCCGATCTCGCCGTACGCGACGGCCAAGCTGGCGACGGAGGGCTACTGCCGCTCGTTCGGGATCGGCTACGGCCTGCAGACCGTCGCCCTGCGCTACTTCAACGTCTTCGGCGCGCGCCAGGACCCGACGTCGCAGTACGCCGCGGTGATCCCGAACTTCATCACGGCGCTGCTCGACGGCGGCCCGCTGACGATCTACGGCGACGGCGAGCAGTCGCGCGACTTCACGCACGTCGACAACGTCGTCCTGGCCAACGTGCTGGCGATCGACGCGCCGGACGTCAGCGGCGCGGTGCTCAACGTCGCCTGCGGCGTGCGGGTGACGCTGAACGAGCTCGTCGCCGAGCTGCGCGAGCTCATCGGAGGTGACGCGGCGGTCTCCTACGAGCCGGCCCGCGCCAGCGACGTCAAGCACTCGCTGGCCGACCTCACGCGCGCCCGCGCGCTGCTGGGCTACGAGCCCGCCGTCGACCTGCGCGCGGGCCTCACCCGGACGATCGAGCACTACCGCGAGCTGCGAGCGGCCGCCGCCGTCCCGCTGGCGTGACCGACGCGGCGCCGGCGGCCGCGCCGGTCCGCGTCGCGCGGATCATCGCGCGGCTGAACATCGGCGGCCCCGCGATCCAGGCGATCACGCTGACCGAGCGGCTGCGGCCGCTGGGCTACGAGACGCTGCTCATCCGCGGCAGCGAGGGGCCGCGCGAGGGCTCGCTTGACGACCTCGCCGCGCAGCTCGGCGTGCGCCCGCGGCGGATCGCCCAGATGGGGCGCGAGCTGGGCATCGGCGACGTCGCCTCGTTCGTCGCGCTCGTGCGCGAGCTGCGCCGCTTTCGTCCCGACGTCGTGCACACGCACGCCGCCAAGGCGGGCACGCTCGGGCGCCTCGCCGCGCTCGTGCCCGGCCGGGGGCGCCCGCGCATCACCGTCCACACGTTTCACGGCCATTCGCTGACGGGCTACTTCTCGCCGCGCAGGGCCGCCTTCTTCCTGCGCGTCGAGCGCTTCCTCGCGGCGCGCACGACGCGCCTGGTCGCCGTCTCCGACGAGGTGCGCGACGACCTCGTGCGGCTCGGCGTCGCGCCCGCCGAGCGCTTCGAGGTCATCCGCCTGGGCCTCGACCTGCGCGGCTTCGACGCCGGCGAGGAGGCGCGCGCCGGCGACCGCGCGCGACTGCGCGCGCAGCTCGGCATCCCCGCGGACGCGCGGCTCGTCACGCTGATCGCGCGGCTCGTCCCGATCAAGCGCGTCGACCGCTTCCTCGCCGTCGCGCGGCGCCTGGCCGCCGAGCTCGACGACGTCTGGTTTCTCGTCGTCGGCGACGGCGAGCTGCGCGAGCAGCTGCACGCGCTGCCCCAGCCCGCGCGGCTCGTCTGGGCGGGCGTGCGGCGCGACGTGCCGGCCGTCTGCTTCGCCAGCGACGTCGTCGTGCTGACCTCCGACAACGAGGGCACGCCGGTCAGCCTGATCGAGGCCCAGGCCGCGGGCGTCCCGGTCGTCAGCACCGCCGTCGGCGGGGCGGCGAGCGTGGTCGCCGCCGGTTGCGGCGAGCTCGTCGCGGCCGGCGACGTCGCTGGCTTCGCGCGCGCGGTGCGCGCGGTGCTCGAGCGCGAGCCCGGCGATCCGCGCGCCCACGTGCTCAGGACGTTCTCGGTCGATCGGCTCGTCGCCGACGTCGACGCGCTCTATCGCCGCCTGCTCGCCGGCGCATGACGCCCGTCCCGCTCGGTCCGACGGCGGCGCTCGGAGTCCACACGCTCGCGTCGCGGCTCGTCATCTACGGCTCGGCGTTCGCCGCCTCGGTGCTCGTCGCGCGCGGGCTGGGCCCCGCCGGCAACGGCCTCTACGCGACCGCGATGACGATCGGCACGATCGCCGCGATGCTCGGCCACCTCGGCTTCGAGCAGGCCCAGGCGAAGGCGTGGTCGCGCGCGCGCTGGTCGCGCGCGGAGCTGCTCGGCGCCGCGCTGCGGGTGGCGGCGGTCACGGGCGGGGCCGGCGCGCTGCTCGTCGTCGCCGTCTGGACGGCCGGCCGCGACAGCGCCTTCGACGGGTTCGACCTGGGCCTCGCGATCGCGATCGTCGCGGGGCTCGTGCCCGGCCGCGTCCTGCTCGCGCTCCTGCGCGGGCTGCTGATCGTCGGCGGCGACCTGCGGCGCTCGAACGTCGCGCTCGCGATCGGAGACCTCGCGCGCACGCTGGCGATCGTCGTCCTGGCGCTGACCGGCGCGCTGACCGTCGAGACGGTGCTCGCCGCCTTCTGGCTGACCGTGGCGCTGCCGCTCGCCCTGCACGCGGCGGCGACCGGCCGCCCGCGCCGTCCGCCCGGCGGCTTCGTGCGCGCGCAGCTGCGCGAGGGCGCCCGGCTGACGCCGTACTTCGGGTTTCTGTTTCTCAACCTGCGCCTCGACGTCCTGCTGCTGGCGGCGCTCGCCGGCTCCCGTGCGGTCGGCATCTACGCGGTCGCGGTCATCTTCGCCGAGCTCGTCTGGCTCGCGACCGACTCCGTGACCGCCGGCGCGCGGGAGCGGCAGTGGAGCCCGCGCGAGGACGACGCGCTCGCCGTCACCGCGGCGGCGGCGCGGATGAGCCTGCTCATCGCCGCGCTCGCGCTGCCGCCGCTGGCGATCGGCGCCCCGATCGCGATCGGCGTGCTCTTCGGCGAGGCGTTCGGCGGCGCGACGGACGCGCTCTGGGCGCTGCTGCCCGCCGTCGCCGCGATGGCCTGGTGGCGGGCCCTGAGCGCGGGGCTCGTGCGGTTCGGGCGTCGCGGCAGCGCGAACCTCGTGGCGCTCGCCGCGCTGGCGGCGAACGTCGCGCTCAACGTCTGGCTCGTCCCCCGCCTGGGGCTGCTCGGCGCCGGGCTCGCCTCGCTCGGAAGCTACGCGGTCGGCGCGCTCTTGGCCGCGCGGGCCGTTTGCGCGGGCCGGCTGCGGGCGCGCGAGCTGCTACCCGGGATCGCCGACGGGCGCCGGCTGGCCGCGCTCGTCCGCGGGCTGGGTGCGCTCGACGGCGGCCTGCACCGCGGCTGACAGCTGCTCGATGCGCCGCGCCCACGAGCGCTGCTCGGCCAGCGCGCGACAGCGCTGCGCCGTGCCCGCCTCATGCGTGAGGCGCACCGCTCGCTCGAGCGCCGCGAGGACGTCGGCCGGGCCCGGCCCGGCCGTCAGGACGAGCCCGCCGCTGGCGCGCGCGAGCCCGACCGCGTAGGGGATCGGCGTCGACACGACCGGCTTGCCCATCGCGAGGTACTCGCCGAACTTCGTGGGAACCATCGAGCGCGTGTAGGCCGTCATCGCCAGGGGCGAGATGCAGACGTCGAAGGCGGCGATCGCCGCCGGCAGCAGGTCGTGCTCCAGCGCACCGACGATCCGCACGTTGGGCAGCCGCCGCAGCGCCGCGACCGGCACGTAGGCGGGGCCCACGAACACCCACGTCCAGGCCGGGCGCTCGCGGGCGAGGCGCTCGAGCAGGACGAGGTCGAGGTTGCGCTGCAGCCCGCCGACGTACCCGACGACGACCTCGCCGCCGAGATCGCGCAGCGGCGCCGGCAGCGCGGGCACTGCGTCGGGATCGAACAGCTCGGTGCTCACGGCGGGCTCGTCGACGAGCACCCGGTCGCTGTAGCGCGCGCAGCGCTCGACGAGCCCGGGCAGCGCGAACACGACGTCGCTGTCGCGCAGCAGCGCCTGCTCGGAGCGCTCGAGCGCGCGACGGTCGGCCGCCCGCTCGGCGAAGTCCGCGACGCAGCTGTAGACGACCACGCCGCGCGGCGAGCGCAGCGCGGCGATGAGCTGGCGCGCGGCGTCCGTCGGCAGGTAGGACCACAGGATCGGGTCGCGCAGCCCCAGGCGCCGCGCGCCGCGCGCGATCGCCGGGACGAGCACGCGCCGGTTGAGCTGACGCGTCGCCCGCGGCCCGAACGGGGGCGCGAGCAGCGGCGCGCAGACCCACAGGCGCTCGGCGACCCGGCGCACGCCGCCGCCGCGCGCGCCGGCCGACCACGAGCGCAGCCGCCCGGCGACCCGGCGACGATCCTGCCACCGCGGCGCCCGGACGCCGATATTCTCGACGTACAGCACCCTGTTGCCGTTCGCCGCCAGCCGGCTGGCGAGCTCCTGCGGACCCTGCCACAGCTCGTCCCACTCGATGCCCGAAAGGATCACGATGTCGCGGCCGCCGAGCACCGATCGAGCCTAATGCCCGCGGCGGCTCCCAGGGTCAGCGTCTTCATGCCCGTCTACGACGGGGAGCCGTTCGTCGGCGAGGCGATCGCCAGCGTGCTGGGCCAGACGCTCGCCGACCTCGAGCTCGTGATCGTCGAGAACGGGTCGCGCGACGGCTCGCGCCGGACGGCCCGCGCGGCTGCGGCCGGTGATCGCCGCGTGCGCCTCGTCGAGCATCCCCGTCCGCTCGGGATCGTCGGCGCGGGCAACGCCGGGGTCGGCGCGGCGCGCGCGCCGCTCGTGGCGCGCCACGACCAGGACGACGTCTCGCATCCGCGCCGCCTCGAGCGCCAGGTCGCGGCGCTGTCGCGCGAGCCGGCGGCGGTCGCCGTGGGCACGCTCTGCGAGGGCATCGACGGCGCCGGCCGGCGCGTGCGCCCGCGCGACCGCTGGCGGCTCGTCGGCCACCCGGTGCTGCCGCCGTTTCCGCACGGCTCGACCTGCATGCGGCGCGAGGCGTTCGAGCGCGTCGGCGGCTACCGCGAGGGCACGAAGCGCTGGGAGGACGTCGACCTCTTCTTGCGGCTCGTGCGCGAGGGGCCGGTGCTCGTGCTCCCCGAGGCGCTCTATCGCTACCGCTATCACGCCGGCTCGCTGACGGCATCCGCGCATGGCGAGTCCGACGACGGCGCACAGCTCATGTGGCGCTGCATCGAGGCGCAGCGCCGCGGGGAGGACTGGACGGCGCTGCTGCACGAGCAGACCGGCGGCGGCGCGCGACCCGGCGCGCCGCCGCGCAGCGCGGCGGCCTGGGCCAGCCGCCACCGCGAGGGCATGGCGCTGTGGACGGGCGTGGCGCTCGCCGAGCTCGCGCCCGCGCCGACGGCGGCGCTGCGCCTGCGCCGGGCGTGGCAGCGCGCCAGCCCCGCGACGCTGCGAGCGACGCTGCGTGCGGCGATCCGGCTGCGCGACCTGGCGGCCGCTCCGCTGCTGCCACGCGACCGACCGGTGCGATGGCAGCCCCGCTAGGCCCACCGCCGACGATCGCGGTCGTGTTCGACGCCGCCGAGCCGGTGCTCGTGCGCCGGCTCATGGCGGCCGGCGAGATGCCGGTGCTGGCCGGCCTTGCCGCGCGCGGCATGGCGTGCGACGTGGCGGGCGGAGCCGAGGTCGGCAGCGGGTCGGTCTGGCCGACGTTCGCGACCGGCCGCTCGGTCCGCGACCACGCCGCGCACTACATCTGGCGCTGGGACCCCGGGCGGATGCGGCTAGGGCGCGAGACCGGCGAGGGGCTCGTGCACTGGTGGCGCCCCGTCGCCGAGTCGGGCCGGCGCGTCCTGACGATCGACGTGCCCTACCTGCCGCTGGCGCGCACCGACGGCTGCGCGGAGGTCTTCGAGTGGGGGTCGCACGACCGCCGGCTGGGGTCGATCGCCACCCGCCCGGCGGCGCTTGCGGCGCAGATCGAGCGCGATCCGGGACGGCATCCCTTCGACGACGACCCGGCGCCCGGACACGATCGCCCGTCGCTGCGCGATCTCACGGGCGCGGCGCGGCGCGCCCGCGCCGGCGCCCGCATGCGCGGCGACCTCGCGGCCCGGCTGATCGGCGAGCGCAAGCCCGACCTCGCCGTCGTCGTCTTCGCGGAGATGCACCACTCCTCGCACCTGCTCTGGCACACCGCGCAGCCCGACGACCCGCTGTTCGCCGGGCGCCGGCGCGACGATCTCGATCCCCGTGCGCTCGTCGACGTCTTCCGCGCCGCCGACGCCGCCCTGGGGCAGATCCTCGACGCGTCCCCGCGCGGCGCGCGGCTCGCCGTGTTCTCGCTGCACGGGATGCGGTCGGCCTTCGGCATCCCGACGGTCCTGCGTCCCCTGCTCGCCGAACGCGGCTACGCGGCGGCGCCGCGGCCGAGCCGGATCGGGCCGCGCGAAGCGGGCCGGACGGCGTTCGCGGCCGCCAAGCGCAACGCGCCCGAGTGGGCGCGCTCGGCGTGGCGGCGCAGCGCGCCGCTGGCGCTGCTCAACGCCGTCGCGGGACCGACCGCGATGGGCGCCTATGACTGGGAGCGCACGCGGGCCTTCGCCCTGCCGCACGACCAGCACGGATGGATCCGGCTCAACCTCGCCGGGCGCGAGGCGCGCGGGATCGTGCCCGCGGGGCACTACGCCGGGACCTGCGACGAGCTCTGCGCGGCGCTGCTGGCGGCGCGCACCGAGGACGGCAGGCCGATCGTGCGCGACGTGCTGCGGGTCTGCGACGAGGCCGGCGCAGCGCCGCCCGCGCGGCTGCCCGACCTCGTCGTGCACTGGGCCGACGGCGCCTACGACGATCCGCTGCGCGTCGCCGGCAGCGACATCGCCGCGCGGCCCGACGCCCGGCGGCTGACCGGCCGGCACACGTTCACCGGCTTCGCCGTCGCCGCCGGGCTCGAGCTGCCGTCGGGCACGATCGCCGGTCACGACCTGCACCGCGTCCTCGCGGCCACGTGACCGCCCGCGCGCGATCGCCGCTCGCCGAGCGCGCCGGCGAGCTGCGCTGCCTGACGTGCGCCGGCCCGCTGCAGCTCGTCTCGTCCGAGGCGCTGGCCTGCGGCGGCTGCGGCGCGCGCTATCCGGTGCGCGACGGCACGCCGCGGATGCTCGCGACCGGCTCGCGGCCGCCGGCGGAGGACCAGGTCGCGCGGCGGACCGCCGCCAGCTTCGCCTACGAGTGGCAGCGCTTCGGAGCGCTGCGCGACGAGTGGGCGCGCAACTTCGCCGACTACATGCGCCCGCACACCCCGCGCAGCCTCGCCGGCAAGCGCGTGCTCGACGTCGGGACCGGATCGGGGCGCCACAGCCTGCACGCCGCGCTGGCGGGGGCGCGGGTGACGGCCGTCGACCTCGGCGCGTCGATCGACGTGGCGCGCCGCAACCTGCCCGCGTCGGTGCTCACCGTGCAGGCCGATGCCGAGGCGCTGCCGTTCGCGCCGGCGTCGTTCGATCTCGTCATGGCGATCGGCGTCCTGCACCATCTGCCCGACGCGGAGCGGGCGCTGCGCGCGATCGCGCGCCACGTCAGGCCGGGCGGCCATCTGCACGTCTACCTGTACTGGGTCCCCGAGCAGCGCTGGCAGCGCGCCGTCCTGCGCGCCGTCACGGCGCTGCGGCGCGTGACCGTGCGGCTGCCCCACCCGCTGCTGCACGCCCTCTGCTACCCGCTGGCGGCGGCGCTGCACCTGGCGGTCGTCGCCCCCTACCGCGCGCTGCGCGGGCGGCCCGGCGCGGCGCGCCTGGCGGCGGCGCTGCCGCTGAAGACCTACGCCGACTATCCGTTCGGCGTCCTCGTCAACGACCAGTTCGACCGCCTCAGCGCCCCGCTGGAGCGTCGCTTCACGGCCGCCGAGGTGCGCGCGGCGATGGAGGGCGCCGGCCTGCGGGACGTCGTCGTGCTGGCCAACCACGGCTGGGTCGCCGACGGGCGCCGCCCGCTCGCGCCGTAGCGCCGGCCGGCGTCGAGCGCCCGATCGCGGCGTGGCCCATCGCCGTCCGGCTCGTGAGGTCCTGCACGAGCCGCAGGGCGGCGTGCGGCAGCGCAAGGCTCGCGACGCGCGCCGCCCGCGTCGGCGCGAGGCCGTAGGCGAAGCTGCGCACCCCCGTCAGGCCGGCCTCGCGGAGCATCAGGCGCAGCTCGCGCGGCGTGTAGAAGCGCTCGTCGGTGATCTCGCCCGTGAAGCGCGTGTTGCGCGTCGGGATCACCGCGACGACGTAGCGCGCCGCCCGCGCCTGCTCGCGCAGCGCCCGCACGGAGTCCGCTCGCTCCCAGTGCTCGATCATCCCCAGCGAGAACGCGACGTCGAAGCCGTCGTAGCGCGACAGGTCGAACGCGTCGCCGGCCTCGGCGCGCAGCTGCAGGCCGAGCCGCTCGGCGTTGCGCCGGGCCGCGGCGACGAGCCGCGGGCGGTAGTCGACGGCGACGCACGAGTAGCCGCGCGCGGCGAGCCACAGCGAGCACGGCGCGCCGCCCGCGCCGACCTCCAGCACGCGACCGCCCGGCGGCGCGACCGCCGTGATCCGCGACAGCGCCGGCGCGTGGAAGGACCACGCGTCCGCCAGCCAGGCGACCCACTCGGGCCCGCTTGCGTGGCGCAGCGTGTACTCGTCCCAGCGCCGGGCGCTCTCGCCGGCGCTCAGCCGGCGGCGAACCCCGCCACCCTCGCTGCGCACGCGCATGCCGGCGCCTACCAGCCCTCACCGCGGAGGAACACCTCGAGCGTCAGCAGCATCCACAGCGCCTGCCCGTGCTCGGCCCGCCCGCGCGCGTGGTCGTCGAGCATCGCGTCGACTGCCGCCGGCGCGAGATGGTGGCGGACGCGGGCGTCCGGCGCGCCGAGCGTCGCGGCGGCGTAGGGGGCGAGATCCTCGCGAAACCAGCGATCCAGCGGGACGCCGAAGCCGCGCTTGGGGCGCCTGAGGATTTCGGCCGGCAGCAGGTCGGCGACGGCCCGCCGCAGCACGTGCTTGAGCTGCGGTCCGCGGATCTTCGCCGACGGCTTGATGCGCAGCGCGAGGTCGATGAGCTCAGTGTCCAGGAACGGCGAGCGCACTTCCAGGCCGTGCGCCATGCTCATCCGATCGGCCTTGACGAGGAGGTCGTCGACGAGGTACGTGCGCAGGTTGAGGTTCAGCAGGCGATCCAGCGGCCGCGCCCCCGCCGACGACGCCCAGACGCGCTCGTAGTCCTCCAGCGCCCAGCGATCGGGCTCGGCGAGCAGGCGGGCGCGCAGCGGCTCCCGGACATAGCTCAGCCAGCTGCGGTAGGCCGCCGGCATCCCCTCGCCGGCGACGTCCGCGAAGCGCCCGAGCCTGCCGCCGCGGCGCGCGAGCGCGCGCGCCAGCGCCCGCGCCGCCGGCCGCGGGACGCGTCCCAGCGGCCCGAGCGCGAGCGCAGCGGCGAAGCGCTCGTAGCCCGCGAACAGCTCGTCGCCGCCGTCGCCCGAGAGCGCCACGGTCACGTGCCCGCGGGTCAGCTCGGCCAGCAGGAAGGTCGGCACCGCGCTGGAGTCGCCGAACGGCTGGTCGTGGTGCCAGACGAGGCGCTCGACGAGCTCGACGACGTCGGGGCTGACGACCTGCTCGTGGTGGGCGGTGCGATGGGCACGGGCGACGATCCGCGCGAACGGCCGCTCGTCGAACCCGTCGCGGTCGTCGAAGCCGATCGTGAAGGTGTCGACGGGCCGCTCGGAGCTGCGGGCCATGATCCCGACGATCGCGCTGGAGTCGATCCCGCCGCTGAGAAACGCGCCCAGCGGGACGTCGGAGACGAGGCGGCGCCGCACGGCGCGCTCGAGCGTCGCGCGCACGCGACGCGCGGCGTCGGCGCCCGACGCGCCGCCGACACGATCGGGGCGGCGCGGCAGCGGCGCCTCCCAGTACGGCGCCACGACCGGCTCCCGGCCGGCGTCGAGCACGAGCACGTGGCCGGGCGGCAGGCTGCGCACGCCCGCGTAGAACGTGTACGGCGTCGGCACGTAGCCGAACGTCAGGTAGGCGGGGATCGCGCGCGGCTCGAGCTCGCGGGCGACGTCCGGGTGCGCGAGCACGGCCTTGATCTCGCTGCCGAAGACGAGCGCGCCCCTTCGCGGGCGGCAGTAGTACAGCGGCTTCTTGCCGACCCGGTCGCGGGCGAGGATCAGGCGCCCGCGGCCGGCGTCCCAGACGGCGAGGGCGAACATGCCGTCCAGCCGGCGCGCGAGCTCGGCGGGCTCGAGCTCCTCGGCGAGATGCGCGACGACCTCGGTGTCGCCGGTCGTACGCATCCGGTGCCCGCCGCGCACGAGCTCGTCGCGCAGCGTGCGGAAGTTGTAGATCTCGCCGTTGAGCACGGCCCCGACCGAGCCGTCCTCGTTGCTGACGGGCGGATCGCCGGTGACGAGGTCGATGATCGCGAGGCGGTTCTGCGCGATCGTCGCGCCGGGGCGCGCGAAGCGCCCGGCCGCATCGGGGCCCCGGTGGCGCAGGAGCCGCAGCTGCTCGTCGACCGTCTGCCGCGGCGTGCGGTCGCCGACGGATCCGCAGATGCCACACATTCAGCGGCGAGTCTACGGTCCGGTCGGCTCAGCGCCGGCGGCGCCCCGCGGCGGCCACGCGGCCCAGCGCGCGCGCCACCGCCGCGAGGTCGGCGCGGTCGACGAGCAGCGCCTCGCGCCAGCCGAACGGCGCCATCGCGACGCCCCAGGCGCAGTACCCGGCGCCGAGCGCGACGTAGGCGATCGTCGACGCGAGCGCCGCTCCGGCGAGGCCGAGCGCGGGGATGAGGGCCACGTTGAGCACCGTGTTCAGCGCGAGCGCCGCGCCCGCCAGGCCGACCCAGCGCCGCGGCCGGTCGTCGCGTACCAGCCAGTTCAGCAGCGGTCGCACGAACGCCATCGCGAGCATCCCCGGGATCAGCACGAGCGTGACGCCGTACGCCGGCGAGAAGCTGCGCCCGTACAGCAACGGGATCGCCCACCACAGCGAGGCGACGAACGCCAGCGCGAGCGCCAGGCCGAGGAGCAGGTTGACGCGCGCGGCCCGGAAGGAGAGCTCGGCGGCATCCAGGCGCGACACCTCGGCCTGGAAGGGCAGCGCGGCGACCGCCAGCGGCGTCGCGACGAGCCAGATCAGCTCGCCGAGCAGCACCGCCAGCGAGTAGATGCCGACGTCCGCCGTGCCGAGGTAGTGCTGGACGAGGAAGACGTCGATGCGCAGCAGCAGGTAGACGAACAGAAACCCGGCGTGCAGCCGCAGCCCGTAGCCGAGCACCTCGCGCAGCAGCCCCCCCTCGATGCCCGGGCGCGCCGGCGCGAACGCGCGCGCGAGCCGGACGTGGATCGCCCACGCGATCAGGATCGTCGCCGCGTACAGCGCCAGGACGGCTTCGACGCTGACCCATCCAAGCGCGTACAGCGCGGCCATCGCGGCGAGCTGGAGCACCGCGCCGAGCAGGCCGGCGAGCTGGGACTGCGGCAGCCGCTTGGCGAGCGCGAAGATGTTCGACAGCCACAGCAGGTGCAGCGCGAAGGGCACGCTCGCGACGACGATCGCGTAGCCGCCGAAGCCGACGTCGCGCAGCAGCGAGCCGGCGGCCAGCGCGTAGAAGACGAGCAGCACGGCGACGGCCGCGGGTCCGGCGACGAGCGCCATGAAGGCCGCGTTGCGAGACAGCGCGCGCAGGCTGCGGCCGCGCTCGGAGTAGGAGAAGACGTTGGCCGTCTCGATGCTCAGGTGGACGAGCACGAGCGCGACCGTGCCGGACGTGACCGCGAGGTAGTACTCGCCGCGGCCGCCGGGCCCGAGCGCGCGCGCGATCAGGACGCTCGTCACGAGGCCCATCGCGTACAGCGCGGCCTGCGCGGCGCCGGCCACCGCCGTCGCCGCCGTCACCGAGCCTCCGGCCCGCCCGACCGCGCCGCGCAGCCGCCTCATCGCAGCGCGACGCTCATGCGCGGGCGCGCCGCTCGGCGTCGATCACGGCCAGCGTGCGGTCGCGCATCGCCTCCAGCGAGAAGCGCTCGCCGATGACGCGGCGGCCCTCCTCGCCCTGGCGGCGGCGCAGATCCGGCGCCTCGACGAGCGCTCGCAGCGCGCGGGCGAGCGCGTCGGGATCGTCGACCGCGACGATCGTCCCCGCGCCGCTGCCAAGCAGCTCGGCGACCCCGCCGACGTCCGTCGCGACGACCGGCAGCCCGCGCGCCATCGCCTCCATGACGGCGTTGGGAAGGCCCTCCGTGCGCGACGCGAGCACCGCGATGTCGGCGTCGCGCAGGATCGCGTCCACGTCGGCGCGCAGGCCGAGCAGCCGGACGCGGTCGCCGAGCCCGAGGCGCTCCACGGCGCGCTCGATCGAGCTTCGCTGCGGGCCCTCGCCCACGAGCGACAGCCGCCACGGCCGATCGCCGCCGATCCGTGCGGCCGCCTCGACGAGGACGTCGTGGCCCTTGTAGTGGATGAGGTTGGCGACGCACACGATCGAGACGGGCGCGCCCGCCGCTCGCTGGGCGCCGGGCCCGTCCGCCGGCAGCTCGATCCCGTTGGGCACCACGTGCAGCCGCTCGCGCAGCCGCGGCGCACGGGCGCACCAGGCGTCGTGCACCGCGACGCTGTTGGCGATCACGGCATGGGCCGATGCGTCGGCGAGGACACGCAGCGCTGTGAACGCCCGCCGTCGCGGCACGTCGGCCCCGGGCAGCGACCGTCGCGCCGCGACGCGCAGCGCCCCGGGCGCGACGAGGGCGGCGAGCGGGAGCGCGAGCGTGTAGCCCCAGAACAAGAACGCGTAGACGACGTCCGGGCGCTCGCGGCGCAGCCGGCGCGCGAGCGCGTAGACCTCACGTGCCGAGCGCGGCCGGTCGATGCCCATCGCGAGCACCCGCGCGCCGGTCTCGCGCACCCGCGGCGCCAGCACGCCCTCCGCGCCGAGGCAGATCACGACGCACTCGGCGTGCCGGGGATGCGTCGCGCGGACGAACTCGACGACCTGGCGCTCCGAGCCGCCGCGGTCGAGGCTGCCGATGACGATCGCGATCTTCATGCGCTCGCGCGCGGACCGCGGCGCAGCGCGGCCGTCAGGCCGCGCAGCCGCGCGCCGTAGCGGGCGGCGAGCAGATCGCGGGCGACGTATGCCGCGACGCCCGCAGCGACGAACAGCGCCGGCCAGAGCGCGACGCCCGCCGCGAGCGGGTCGCCGACCCCGCGGCTGGCGAGGAAGAGCCCGGGCGCCGCCAGCCCGAGCGGCAGCACGACGAGCAGCCGCAGGCGCGGCACGAGCAGCAGCAATGCCGCGCCCAGCAGCGCCGCCGCGAAGGCGAGCAGACCGAAGATCCCGCTCGTCTCGCGCCGGCCGAGCGCCTCGAGGCCGTCGCGCGCCGCCGTCAGCGAGCCGCCCGCCACGACCGCCGTGCTGTGCTCGGCGAACAGGTAGGACGCCAGGCCGACGGGCCTGCCGCCGAACGGGTTGCGCGCGACGTCCGCGACCGACCCAGCGCCATGGCCCTTGCCCGCGAACTCGACGTTGCGCGCGTACGTCGCCCGGCGGTCGGTGTCGCCGAGCAGGTTCCCGCCGCTCTGGTCGGCCACGCTGACGCGGTTGGGCAGGATCAGCACGAACAGCACGAGCAGCCCCGCGCCCAGCGCCTGCCAGCGCCGCCCGTCGATGCCGTGCGCCGCGACGACGACGACGATCGCCAGCACGATCCCCGCGGCGTACAGCGGGTCGGCCAGGAACGCGAGCGCGCCGAACGCGCCGAGCGCGCCGACGGCGTACGGCGACGCCTCGGCGAGGCACATGTGCAGGCCGTAGAGCAGCAGCGCGACCGCGAGCAGCTGCGCCGGCAGCGCCGTGCCGGTCACGGCGACGTGGCGAACTTCGTCGAGCGCGAGCGCCACGCCCACGGCGGTGATCGCGGCGAGCCGGCCGCCCGCGCGATGGCCGACCGCGTAGATCGCGCACAGCGCGCCGACGCTCAGCAGAAGGCCCGCGATCCTCGCGCCGGCGCCGCCGTCGCCGACGACGAGCGTGAGCGCGTGCAGCAGCTGGACGGCGAGCGGCGACAGCTCGCCGAACGAGCCCGACAGCAGGCCGCCGTGCAACGAGAGGAGGTCCGCTCCGCGCGCCGCAGTCCACAGCGCCGCCGCGTCGGGCGGCAGCGGCGCCAGCGACTGCGCCGTGATCACCGGCCACGCGGTGAGGGCGAGCACGCCCGCCGCCACCGGCAGCATCCAGTGGGCGGACAGCCGCCGGCCCGCGGCGAGGCCGAGCGCCACGAGCGCGGCGAGCCACAGCGCGACGAGCGCGCCGCCGGCCGCCGGCGTCGCGTCGGGTCCGGCGATCGTGACGACCGCCTGGTCGAAGAACAGCGCATCGGCGCTGCCGCGGTTGGATGCCGTCACGCGCACCCGCGCGGTGCCGCGGCGCACCGTCTCGGTCACGTCGAAGGCGCGGCCCTCCCAGTAGCCGGCCCGCCCGAACCGCCGCAGCGCGCCCTCCGGACCCTCGAGCGAGACGTCGGCGTCGACGCCGGCGCCGCCGTACACCCACAGGCGCAGGATCGATCGCTGGCCGGCTGGCGTCGCGAACTGCACGGGCAGCGAGACCGACGCCGTCGTTCCCGGGCCGACGACGAAGCCGTCGACGTTGACGGTGGCCCCGACGCGGCGCGTGCCGTCGGGCGCGTTGCCCGTCCCGAGCGCCTCGACGACGACGTCGGCGACGTCGCCGTGCGTGCGCAGGCCGGGGACGACGAGCGCCGACAGCAGCGCGGCGACGAGCAGCAGGCCGGCGATCGCACCGTACGCGCGCGCCCCCGCGGCCAGCGCCGCCCGGCGCCCGCCCGCGCGCCGGCCCGGCTCGGACGCGTCGAGGGCCGTCACGCCGAGTCGCCCGATCGGCCCGTGGGAGCGTCGCCGCCGGCGGCGCCCGAGACGACCGCGCGCGCCGCCGCGGTCGCGGCCGCGACGCGCTCTGGAGGCCGCGCGCGCCGCGCCCGCGGCGGCGCGCGGCGCAGCGCGGCGAGCGCCCGCCCGAGCCGGTCGGGAGCCCGCGCGCGCCGGCCCGGCGGCGCGGCGCCGCGCAGTACGGCCGCCGCCCCCGTCGAGCTCGCCGCGACGCTCGCGGCGGCCCCGCCGGCGCGGGCGACGACGACGTCCGGCGCCGGGCGTCGCGCGATCGCCGCGGTCGGCGCGGCGCGCCGCAGCGCGCCGGCCGCGCCGAGCACGCGCGCGGCGGCGACGGCGAGCACCGCACGGGCATGGCGCCCGCGATCGACGGCGCGCCCGATCGCCGCACGATCCGTCGGCGCGGGCGCCGGCGCAAGCCGCGGCCGCAGCCCCCGCAGCGCCGCCCACGCGCCGCGCCCGCGGACGTCGAGGTCCAGCGGCGGCGCGCGCTCGCTGCGCTGCACGAGCTCGCTGCGCGTCGCCGGCAGCCGGGCCGCCAGCAGCCAGAGCGCGATCGCCGCGCCCGCGATCGCCGCGCCGGTGGGGAGCGAGCGCACGTGCAGCGCGGCGACCGGCGCCGCGAGCGCGATCGCGAACGCCCCGCGGCGCGCGACCGCCCGCCACGAGTCGGCCCCGGCCACCGCCAGCAGCACGAGCAGCGGCTCGATCGTCACCCGCTGGCGGATCGCCAGGCCCGCGAAGATCGAGTTGACGACGACGAAGGCGCCGATCGGCAGCGCGAGGTACGCGAGGACCCACGGTCGCCGGCGCAGCCGCCAGGCGCCGACGACGATCGTCGGGTACAGCGCGTACAGGACCCAGACCCCCGGATACAGCGCGAGGTCCCAGTTGTACGTCGTGGAGCTGAACACCCACGGCAGCGGCCCGAGCAGCGACGCCCCGATGTCGTAGGGCAGCGATCCCGGGTGCGCGGCGTCGTAGACGCTGATCATCCGCGCCCCGTTGTCGAGGACGCCCTCGACGAGCTTGACGGCGCTGCCGCCGTTGAGCGCGACGCCGCCGAGCAGGAGCAGGCAGCCACCGGCGAGGACGACGAGGACGACGCGCCGCCTGCGCGCCTCGGAGGCCGCCGCGATGCCGACGACGGCGACGGTCGCGACGAGCACCGCGGCCGCCTGGATGCGCGTCGACAGCAGCCCGACGACGATCGCCAGCAGACCGATCAGCGCGGTCCGGCGCGGCAGCGAGAGCGCGAGCAGCAGGCCGCCCGTCAGCAGCAGCGCGACGAGCGCCTCCTTCATCATCGGGCCCGACCACCAGACGAGCGTCGGCAGCAGCGCCGCGACCCAGGCGGTCGCGACCTTCGCCCGCTCGCCGAGCAGCCGCCCCGCGAGGAGCCCGGTGACCAGCACGACGGCGCCGCCGAGCAGCACGTTGACGAGCTTGGCCGCGAACACGACCGGGCCGACGAGCAGGTAGACGGACGAGACGAGGACCGGATAGCCGGCGGACATCGAGCCGGCGTACTCGACGGCGCCGGGGTTGATGATCGAGCCCCCGGCCCAGGCGCCGGAGATCGCCCGCGCGTAGGCGTCGTAGCCGCTGTCGTCGAGGAAGAAGAAGCCGTGCCCGCCCGCGAGCACCGAGGCGATGTGCGCGCCGGCCATGACGACGAGCCGCAGCGCCAGCCCGGCGAGCACCGGCTTGAGCAGGTGGTGGCGCGCCGCCTGCGCCGTCAGGACGCCGCCTCCCAGCGCGAGGATCGCGAGGAAGAGCGGCAGGCCCACGAGCACGTGCAGCACCGTCGCGGGGTCAGCGATCACGGCGCCCGAGCCTACTGGCAACACGGGCCCCGCACACGGCTACGATCGGACCTCTATGCGGCGCGAACGCGACGATCGCGCACCGGGTCGGCCGCTGTCGCGGCGGGCGGCGCTGGCGACCGGCGGACTGTCGATCGGGCTGCTCGGCGCCCCCGGCGCCGCAGGGGCCGAGCCCGCGCCGACGTTCGTCGTCGATGCCGCGGGCGGGGGCGACTACCGCGAGCTCGAGCCCGCCGTCGCCGCGGCGCCCGCGGGCAGCAGGGTGACCGTGCGCGGCGGGGTCTACACGATCGCCCGGCGCATGCAGCCGCGCGCGGGCGTGAGCATCGTCGGCGAGGGCCACGGCACGCTGGTCCGCGCCCGCGACGGCCTCGACGCCAACATCCTGCAGATCACCGCCGACTTCGTGACGATCGAGGCGCTGCGCATCGACGCCAACGCGGCCGGCCAGTCGATCCCCTGCAACGCGGTCGCGTTCTTCGGCTGCCGCGGCGGCCGGGTGGCGCACTGCGTCGTGCAGGACGCCTCGGGCTACGCCGTCGTCGGCTTCTCCGCGACCGAGCTGCTCGTCGAGGCCAACCACGTCTTCGGCGGCCCGGCGGCGGGGGGGCCGATCTATCCGAAGGTCGGCATCGAGCTGCACGGCGGCACGCATTGCCGGATCGTCGGCAACCTCGTCACGGGCGCGCGAACGCATGGGATCTACCTGTGGAACGCGACCGGCGACTGCGCGTTCAACACCGTCGCGGGGAACGTCGCGCACGCCAACGGAGGCGCCGGCATCCTGCTGCAGGACGGCGCGCACGACAACACGGTGAGCGCGAACACCTGCACCCACAACGGGTGGGGCATCCTGCTGGACGCCGACGGGCAGTCCGGTGCGCCGCACGACAACACGATCACCGCCAACGCGTGCGCCGACAACCTCCGCGACGGCATGCGCCTGGCTGGCGCCCGCGACGGCGTCGTCAGCGCGAACGTCTGCCGCGCCAACGGCCACAACGGCATCCACCTTCACCGCTGCCACGAAACGACCGTCAGCGCGAACGTCGCGCGCGCCAACGGCCACAGCGGGATCCTGCTCGAGAACACCGTCGGCGTCGTCTGCGACGCCAACGTCTGCAACGCCAACGGCAGCGCGACGCAGGCCGGCTGGCGGCGCTCGGGCATCGTGCTCTACGGCGACGGCGGCGCGCAGTCGCGCTCGAGCGCCAACGTCGTGACGTCCAACCGCTGCACCGCGGCCGGGGGACCGCAGCGCTACGGCGTCTATCTCGTCAACCGCGCCGAGGACAACCTCGTGGCCGGCAACTCGCTGGAGGGCAACCTCGACGCGGGCGCGTGGCGGGCGGGCGGCCCGCCCAGCCGCCACGCCGTCCCGAGCCGCCGCCTGCTCGTCACCGTCGGCCCGCAGGACACGCCGGTCGCGCACGAGCTGCCGTTCGTCCCGGGCTTCGTCATCGTCACGATGACCTCGCCCGGCTCGATCTGGCGGTCGCGCGGCTCGGACGCCGGCCACGTGTACCTGCGCGCCGACGGACCGTCGCGCACCGCCGAGATCCTGGTCGGCTGACCGGTGTGCGGACCTCCGACCACCGCCGCCGCCCCCGGCGAGCGCTTCGCCTTCGGCGCGAACTGGGCTCGCTTTCTGAGCGTCGTGGACGAGGCGCGCATCGAGGAGGCGCAGCGCTCGCTGCGCGAGATGCTCGGGGTCGATCGCCTGGACGGCGCGAGCTTCGTCGACGTCGGCAGCGGAAGCGGGCTGTTCTCGCTGGCCGCGCTGCGGCTGGGCGCCGGGCGCGTGCACTCCTTCGACGTCGATCCGCGCAGCGTCGCCTGCGCCGAGGAGCTGCGCCGCAGGTACGCCTCCAGCGCGGGCGAGCGCTGGACGATCGAGCCTGGCAGCGCGCTCGACGAGGACTACTTGCGGACGCTCGGCGCCTTCGACGTGGCGTACTCGTGGGGCGTGCTGCACCACACCGGCGACATGCGCCGCGCGCTGCACAACGTCTGCCCGCTCGTCGCGCCCGGCGGGCGACTGTTCATCTCGATCTACAACGACCAGGGCCTGCAGAGCCGCATCTGGTCGGCGGTGAAGCGGACGTACAACCGGCTGCCCGGCGCGCTGCGGGCGCCGTTCGTCGTCGCCGTCATGGGCCCCCGCGAGCTGCGCTTCGCGCTCCTCTCGACGCTGCGGCTGCGCCCGCAGGAGTACGTGCGCGGCTGGACGCGGTACCGCCGCGAGCGCGGCATGAGCCGCTGGCACGACCTCGTCGACTGGGCCGGCGGCTACCCGTTCGAGGTCGCCGCGCCGGAGGCGATCTTCGGCTTCTACCGCGAGCGCGGCTTCACCCTGCAGGCGCTGAAGACCTGCGCGGGCGGCCTGGGCTGCAACCAGTTCGTCTTCGTCAGGGACGCGGAGCCGGACGGCGGGCGAACCTGATGCCCTCGCGCTCCGCGCGCGCGACGATGCGCGGGACGATCCGGCGGCTGAACGCCGACGTGTAGTGGATCTGGTCATAGCGGGCCAGCACGCCGTCGATCACGGCGGGGCAGCGGCGCCCGTCCGGGCACAGCACGTCGTCGATCGAGACGAGCGCCGCCCGTCCGCGCATGCCGGCGACCACCGACCGCACGAGCCGCCGCAGCGCCCGCGTCGGTCCGTCCAGCGCCGAGGGCCCCGGCGCCGCGCACGACGCCGGAGGGTTCGCGGCCGCGCAGTCGGCGGGCTCGCCGGGGGGCGGCGTCGTCACGACGACGACCTGCGCCCCGCCCGCCGTCAGGCGCGCCAGCGCGCCGCGCAGCGCCGCGCGCAGGCGCCGGTCGCGCTCGCGACCGGGCCCGACGAGGCGACCGTCGGCGTGCAGGATCGGCGCGCCGATCGGGATGCGGTCTGAGACGATCCAGACGTCGGGTCGCCGGCGCGCGGCGATGGCGGACTGCAGGCGCGGCACCGCCGCCGCGCAGCGCCGGCTCGCCGCGCGGTCGCGCGGCTCGGTCGAGTTGGGCAGCGCCAGCGCGAGCGCCGAGCAGCCGCCCTGGCCGGCCTGCACGTAGCCCCAGCCGCGAGCTGCCGCGAGCGCCTGCATGCCCGGATCGAGCGCTCGCGACGTCGAGTCGCCCGTCACGGCCACGACCGGCTCGGCCGCGCTCGCCGGTGCGACGCGCACGCACCAGGACAGCGACAGGACCGCCGGGCTGCCGGGCGGGCACTCCGCGTCGCTGCGGTCGGCGAGGCCGCGCGCGACCGCCGTGTTGCCCTCGTCGACGATCGTCGTCAGCACCGCCAGCGCGGCGACGAGCTCGACGGCGATCACGGTCGCGAGCGCCAGGCGCCGGCGCGAACGTCCCAGCCAGGGCGCGCGGCCCTCGCGGATCGGCCGCTCGAGCAGGTAAAACGAGACGACGGCGGCGGCGAACGTCAGCGCGATCTCGGCGACGTGCGTCGTCCACGGGTCCGCCGTCGGGTCGGCGTCCCCGATCCACACGATGAGCGGCCAGTGCCACAGGTACAGGCCGTAGGAGATCTGCCCGATCCAGCGCAGCGGCGCGAGCGACAGGCCCCTCCCGAGCGCCCCGCCCGGCGCGACCTCGACGATCCAGATCGCGGCCGCCACCGCGAGCGCGAAGAGCACCGAGCCGCCGTGGTAGTAGGACGGCGCCTGGTCCTCGAACGTGACGAAGGCGACGCCGAGCGCGAGCGCGACCGCCGGCCACGCGCGCGCCGCCAGCCGCCGGGCGCGCGCCCCGCCGAACGCCTGCGGCCGCGCCTGGGCGAACATCGCCAGCGCCACGCCGGCGAGCAGCTGATGGGCGCGGGCATCGGTCCCGAAATACGACCTGCTCGGGTTGGCGACGTCGTACAGCGACGCCATCGTGAGCGCCGAGACGGCGGCGCCGGCGCCGGTCAGCCACAGCATGTTCGTCAGCCGCTCGCGGCTCGTGGCCCCCCAGCACGCGGCGGCGACGATCAGCGGCCAGGCGATGTAGAACTGCTCCTCGATCGCCAGCGACCACACGTGGCGCAGCGGCGAGACGCCGGCGTAGCTGGCGAAGTACGACTGGTCGGTGGCGATGAAGTGCCAGTTGGCGACGTACAGCAGCGTCGAGAGCAGGTCCGAGCGGCGCGCGGCGAGCGTCTCGCTCGGGGCGATCGCCGCGGTCACGACCGCGGTCACGGCGACGACGAGCAGCAGCGCCGGCAGCAGCCGGCGCGCGCGGCGAGCCCAGAACTCGGCCAGCGCGATGCGCCCCGTCGCGGCGCGCTCGCGCAGCAGCAGCGTCGTGATGAGGTAGCCCGAGAGGACGAAGAACGCGTCGACGCCGAGAAAGCCGCCGGGCAGCAGCCCGCCGGCGTGGTAGGCGACGACGGCGAGGACCGCGCCCGCCCGGATGCCGTCCAGCGCCGGGCGGTAGGTCAGGCCGAGCTCCGGGCGGCCGCTCAGCGCAGCGCCCCGGACGCGATCGCGGCGCCGGCGCGCAGGCCCGCGTCGGCCTGCCAGCGCGCGCGCCACAGCTCGTAGCTGAGCAGGCTCCAGACCTGCGGCGTCGCGTCGCGCGCCCCGCTCAGATGAGCGCGCGTCACCGCGTGCGCGGTCGCCACGTCGTACTCGGCCTCGCGGCGGCCGAGCACGAGGTCCTCGACGAGCTCGCGCAGCTCGCCTCGCATCCAGTCCCCGACCGGGACGCCGAAGCCCATCTTGGGCCGGTCGACGAGCGCGTCGGGCAGGCGCAGGCGCAGCACGTCCTTGAGCAGCGGCTTGGCGCCGGCGCCGGCCGCGGCGACGTCCGCCGAGCGCAGGCCGAGCGCGACGACCGCCGGATCGAGCAGCGGGTTGCGGGCCTCGAGGCTGACGGCCATCGTCGCGCGGTCGACCTTCTGCAGGATGTCGTCGACGAGGTAGGTGCGCGCGTCGGCGCGCATCATCCGCTCGACGGCGCGCCCCGGAGCGCGCTCGAACGCCCGCGCGACCGAGTCGTCGCGCTGCGCCCCCGGCATGAGCCGCAGCAGCTCGGGCCCCCGCCAGACCGACACGAGCTGCTGGTACGCCGCGCCCGAGCTCGTGCACGCGGCCATCCCGGCGAGCGCGTCGACCCGCCGGCTCGGGTGCGCGTGCCGGGCGCCGCTCGCCGCGAGCCGCCCCACGACGCCCGGCACCCAGCGCGCCGCGCGCACGACGCGCGCCGCCGCGTAGCGCGCGTAGCCGCCGAACAGCTCGTCGCCGCCGTCGCCCGACAGCGCGACGGTGACGTCGCGCCGGGCGAGCGCGGCGACAGCCATCGTCGGGATCGCCGAGCTGTCGGCGAACGGCTCGTCGTAGGCCGTGGCCAGGCGCGGCACGAGCGCCAGGGCCTCGGCGGCGCCGAGCCGGTGGTGCGTGTGCGTCGTCTGCAGGTGCTCGGCGACGCGCCGCGCGTAGGCCGACTCGTCGAAGCGCGGGTCCTCGAAGCCGATCGAGAACGTCCGCACGTCGCCGCCGGCGTCGCGCATCGCCGCGACGACGAGGCTCGAGTCCGTGCCGCCGGAGAGAAACGCGCCGACCGGCACGTCGGCGACGAGCCGGCGGCGGGTCGCGGCGCCGATCGCCTCGTGGATCTCCTCGGGCGTCGCCGCGGCGCTCCCGGGCCGCTTGGCGGGCAGGCTCCAGAACGTGCCCGAGCGCAGGTCGCGGCCGGTCGCGAGATCGATCTGCAGCCAGCTCGCGGGCGCCAGCTTGCGCGCCTGGCGGAAGATCGCGCGCGGCGCCGGGACGTACTGCAGCCCGAAGTACGCCGCGAGCGCGTCGCGGTCGAGCGTCAGCTCGCGGCCGGCGACGGGGAGCAGCGCCGTCAGCTCGCTGGCGAACAGCCGCCGCCCGCCGACGTCCGCCACGAAGAGCGGCTTCTTGCCGAAGCGGTCGCGCGCCAGCAGCAGCGTCCCGCGCCGCTCGTCGACGAGCGCGAGGGCGAACATGCCGTTCAGGCGGGCCAGCGCGTCGATGCCCCAGCGGTGCAGGGCGTGCAGGACGACCTCGGTGTCAGAGCGCGAGCCGAACGCGTAGCCCGCGGCCGCGAGCTCGGCGCGCAGCGCCGCGGCGTCGTAGATCTCGCCGTTGTAGACGAGCGTCAGCGCGCCCCGCGTCATCGGCTGCGCGCCCGCCCGCGAGAGATCCTGCACGGCGAGGCGCGTCATCCCGAGCGCCCAGCCCGGCCCGCCGGCGATCCCCGCGTCGTCCGGCCCGCGGTGCCCGAGGCGCTCGATCATCGCCGCGGCCGCGGCACGCTGGGTCGCGGCGCTCGCGGCGCTCGCGGGGGCGACGATCCCGGCTATCCCGCACATCGATCGTCGCTCATCGGACGACCGCGCCCGCGGTCTGCTGGTAGCCGACGACGTCGCCCAGGATCTCGTCCAGCGAGCGCGTCGGCCGCCACCCGACGGCGGCCTCGATCTTGTCGATCCGCGGGTAGCGGCGCGGCATGTCCTCGAAGCCGGCCTCGTACGCCTCGTCGTAGGCCACGAGCTGGATCTCGGAGTCCGACCGCGTCAGGCGCCGGACGCGCTCGGCCAGCTCGAGGATCGAGACCTCCTCCTGCGAGCCGATGTTGAAGACCTCGCCGTAGGCGGGCTCGCCGAGCGCCATGAGGTCGGCCAGTGCGCGCACGACGTCGTCGACGTGGCAGAAGCAGCGCGTCTGCGTGCCGTCGCCGAAGACCGTCAGCGGGCGCCCCGACAGCGCCTGGCCGACGAGCGTCGGCACGACCATCCCGTAGCGCCCCGTCTGGCGCGGGCCGACGGTGTTGAACAGCCGCGCGACGACCGTCGGCAGCTTGCGCTCCTTCCAGTACGCCAGCGCGAGGAACTCGTCGATCGCCTTCGAGCACGCGTAGGACCAGCGCCCGGTCGTGGACGGACCGAGGACGAGGTCGCCGTCCTCGGCGAAGGGAAACGACGTCGACTTGCCGTAGACCTCGCTCGTCGAGGCGACGAGCACCGGCCGGCGCTTCTTGGCGGCCTGCGCGAGGACGACCTCGGTGCCGTGCACGTTGGTCTCGATCGTGCGCACCGGGCTCTCGACGATGAGGTCGACGCCGACGGCGGCGGCCAGGTGGAACACGACGTCGGCCTCGTCGACGAGCTCGGCGACGAGCTGGGTGCTCGCGCACGTGTCGATCGTGTAGCCGAAGCGCGGATCGTCCTTGAGGGCGCGGATGTTCTCCATCGAGCCCGTCGAGAGATCGTCGAGGACGTGCACGCGGTGGCCGCGTGCGAGCAGCTTCTCGGCGAGATGCGAGCCGATGAAGCCGGCGCCGCCGGTGATGAGGCTCCGCACGTCCGTCCTTTCGTTCGTCGCGCGCCGCGCCCGATCGGCTCGGGTCCGGCGTCGCGGTACCGTGTCACACCGCCGAGCCGGGCACAAACTGCGACCGCATCGCCCCCATCCCCTGACCCCGTACCCGCCGCTGATCGTCAACGCGGCACTGACCGGAGCCGTCACCGCCAAGGCGCGCGTCGCGCATCTTCCGGTCACGAGCGAGGAGATCGTCGCCGACGGGGAGGCGTGCTTCGCCGCCGGCGCCACCCTCCTGCACCTCCACGCCCGCGACGGCGCCGGGCGCCCGCAGTGGCGGCGCGAGGCCTACGCGCCGGTCATCGCGGCGCTGCGCGAGCGCTGTCCGGGCGTGGTCGTCTGCGTCACGACGAGCGGGCGGTACGACGGCGACGTCGCGCACCGCGGCGACGTGCTCGCGCTCGAGGGGTCCGCGAAGCCCGACATGGCGAGCCTCACCCCGGGATCGATGAACTTCCGCGACACCGCGAGCGTGACGGCGCCCGAGACGATCGTGGCGCTCGCGACGCGGATGCGCGAGCGCGCCATCAAGCCCGAGCTCGAGATCTTCGACAGCGGGATGGCGTACGTCGCGCACGAGCTGCTCGCGCGCGGCGTGCTCGTCGCGCCGCTGTACGCGAACCTGCTGCTGGGCTCGGAGGGCACGGCGCCCGCGACGGGCGCGTCGCTGGCGCACCTCGTCGCCGGCCTGCCGGCGGGGACGTGCTGGGCCGGCGCGGGCATCGGCGCCTTCGCGCTGCCGATGACCGGGATCGCGATCTTCATGGGCGGTCACGTGCGAACGGGGCTGGAGGACAGCCCCTACCTCGACCACGCCTCCAGGGCGCCGGCCACGAACGCCAAGCTCGTCGAACGCGCCGTGCGGATTGGCCGGCTGGCGGGCCGCCCGCCGGCCACCGCAGCGCAGGCGCGCGCGATGCTGAACCTGCCGCCCGCGCAGCTCGCGGCCGCCGCCGGCTCGGGCTGAACGTCAGCGCCAGCGCTCCAGCAGCTGCTCGTCGGGCACCGTCGCGCGAGCGCGCGCGGGGATGCCGACGACGAACGCGCGCGGCGCCACGTCGGCCGTGACGACCGCGCCGGCCGCCACGTACGCCTCCTCGCCGACCTCGACGCCCGGCGTGAGCAGCACGCCGCCCCCGATCCGGCACGCTCGGCGCAGCAGCGGAGCGCGCAGAACCAGATCCGGGCCGTGGCGGCCCATCGTGTCGTCGTTCATCGAGATCGTCCCCGGGCCGACGAACACGTCGTCCTCGACGACGCTGCGCCCGGTCAGCCAGACCGCGGTCTGGATCCGCACCCGCGCGCCGATCCGCGCGGCGGGACCGATCGCGCTGCCCTGCCCGACGACCGAGCCCGCTCCGACGCTCGCCAGCTCGCGGACGTTCGCCTGGTCGCCGACGATCGCCCCGGCGCCGATCCGCGCCCCGCGGAAGAGGACCGCGCCAGCGCAGACGACGGCGCCCGCGGCGACGACGAGCGGCTGCTCGACGTGTCGCGGCGCCCGCGAGTGCGCCGCGAGCTGCGCCTCCTTGCCGAGCACAGCGCCGTCCTGGATCGTCACGCCCGCCCCGACGACGGTGCCGGCGTGGATGACGACGTTGGCGCCGATCCGCGTGCCCTCGCCGATCTGCACCCCGGCGCCCACCCAGAGGTTCGGGCCGGCGCTGGAGGGGCTCAGCTCGCCGTCGGTCATCGCCGCTGACCCTAATGCCTCGCCGGACCGGCGCCCGCTGCTCTAGGTTCGCACGCGGTGCACCGTCCCTCCTCACGCTCGGTCGCGCGCGCCGGCCCGGTACGCAATCCGGCGACGCCGCTCGCCGCGGGCCGCCCGGCATGATCGACGCCGCGGGCCGCCCGGCATGATCGACGCCGCGGGCCGCCCGACATGATCGACGCCGCGGGCGGTCGGCTGCTCCTGCTGCGGCCCACGCTCGCGCTCGGCGGCGTGGAGACGCGCCTCGTGACGCTCGCCGAGGCGCTGCGCGACGCCGGCGGCGAGGCGACGATGCTCGCCGGCCCCGGGCCGCTCGCACCGCGCGCACGCGCGTGCGCGCGACTGCAGGTCGTCGACTGGGCCGGGCTCGGCGACCGCGCGGTCGACCGCATCGTCGAGAACGCCGCCGCAGGACAGGCCTGCGCGGTCCTCGCGTGCGAGCCCGTCCTGCTGCGCACGGTGCCGCGCCTCGCGGCGCGGGTCCCCGTCGTGCTCGGCCTGCACGGTCGCGGCGACCGCAACCGCATGGGCTTCGGACTCGCCGGCGGACGGCGCCTGCCGGAGGCGATCGGGCTCCTGGCCGCCAGCGGACGCGTCGCGCTCTACGGCACCTCGGCGGTGCAGGCCCGCGCCAACGCGCGGCTGCTCGGGATCGCCGACGCCGCGATCCGCGCGGTGCCGAACGGCGTCGCGGCGCCGCCGGCGCCGCGCGAGGTCTCCCACGGACCGGCCTGCCGCGTCGCGGTCGTCTGCCGGCTGGCCCCCGAGAAGCTCAACAACGTCCGCGCGGCGGTCGAGCTCGCCGGCGCGGGCCGCGCGGCGGGCCGCCCCGTCGTCCTCGACGTCCACGGCAGCGGTCCGGCAGCGGGCTTCGTGCGCCGGCTGCTCGCGCGCCGGCTGCCGGCCGGCAGCTGGCGTCTGCACGGCACGGCGCCCGACGGGCTCGCCGCCGCCGCGGCCGCCGACGTCGTCGTCGCAACCGGCCGGGCGGCGGTCGAGGCGCTCGTCATGGGCCGCCGCGTCGTCGCGGCGAAGTCGCTCTCCGATCCCCGCGGTCAGCTCGGCCCGCTCGTGACGCCGGCGACGTTCGACGCCGTCGCGGCCGAGAACTTCGGCTGGCGCTCGCGCCCCGCGCTGGCCGCCGAAGACGTGTGGAGCGCGATCGAGGCGGTCGGCCCCGACGACGTCGCCGCCGTCCGCGACCGCGCCCGCGCGGAGCTCTCGCCGGCGCGGATGCTGCGGGGCATCCTGCAGCTCGCGGCCGGGCTCGATCCCGATCCGCCCCCGCCGGGCGGGCCGCTGGAGCGCGCCGGCGCGCTGCTCGACGCCCGGCTCGGCGGTGCGCGGCGCCTGCCGCCCCCGCTCGACCTCCCCGACCGCGCCGTCCTGCTCGCCCGCGAGCACGGTCGCGGCGGCTGGTGAGCGCCGGCGCGGCGCCCACCCCGGGGCGGCCTGGCGCGCACGCGCTCGCGCCCTGCGGGCAACGCGCGCAGATCTACTACACTCAGACGCAGATTTCTTAGGCAGCAACGAAGGAGACCCTCCACCATGGGCAAGACCATCGGAATCGACCTGGGCACCACGAACTCCTGCATGGCCGTGCTGGAGGGTGGCGAGCCCACCGTCATCGAGAACTCCGAGGGCGGTCGCACGACCCCCTCCGTCGTGGCCTTCGCGCAGTCCGGCGAGCGCCTTGTGGGCACCGTCGCCAAGCGCCAGGCCGTCACGAACCCGCAGAACACCGTCTTCTCGATCAAGCGCTTCATGGGCCGCAAGGAGGCCGAGGTGCGCGAGGAGGAGTCGATCGTCCCCTACAAGGTCGTCGCCGGCCCCGGGGGGGACGCGCGCGTGGACGCGGGCGGCAAGCAGTACAGCCCGCCCGAGATCAGCGCGATGATCCTGCAGAAGCTCAAGGCCGACGCCGAGGCCTACCTCGGCGACACCGTCGACGGCGCGGTCATCACCGTGCCGGCGTACTTCAACGACGACCAGCGCCAGGCGACGAAGGACGCCGGCAGGGTCGCCGGCCTCGACGTCAAGCGGATCATCAACGAGCCGACGGCCGCCTCGCTGGCCTACGGCCTCGACAAGGAGTCCGACCAGACGATCCTCGTCTTCGACCTCGGCGGCGGCACGTTCGACGTGTCCGTGCTGGAGATCGGCGACGGCGTCTTCGAGGTCAAGTCGACCGCCGGCGACAACCACCTCGGCGGCGACAACTTCGACAAGGCGCTCGTCGACTGGCTGGCCAACGAGTTCAAGAAGGACCAGGGCATCGACCTCAAGAAGGACCCGATGGCCCTGCAGCGCCTCTACGAGGCCGCCGAGAAGGCGAAGATCGAGCTCTCGACGGCGCAGGAGTCGCAGATCAACCTGCCGTTCATCACGGCCGACACGTCCGGTCCGAAGCACCTCGACGTGCGCCTCACGCGCGCCAAGCTCAACGAGCTGACGAGCGACCTGCTCGGTCGCGTCGTCGCCCCCGTGCGCCAGGCGCTCGACGACGCCAAGGAGAAGGGCGCGGCGAAGATCGACCACGTCGTGCTCGTCGGCGGCATGACGCGCATGCCCGCCGTTCAGGAGAAGGTCAAGGAGCTCACCGGGCAGGATTCGCACCGCGGCGTCAACCCCGACGAGGTCGTCGCGATCGGCGCCGCGATCCAGGCGGGCGTGCTCGCCGGCGACGTCAAGGACGTCCTGCTGCTCGACGTGACCCCGCTGACGCTGGGCATCGAGACCAAGGGCGGCGTCATGACGAAGCTCATCGAGCGCAACACGACGATCCCGACCCGCAAGGGCGAGGTCTTCTCGACCGCCGAGGACAACCAGCCGTCGGTCGAGATCCACGTGCTGCAGGGCGAGCGCGAGATGGCGCAGTACAACAAGTCGCTGGGCAAGTTCCAGCTGACCGGCATCCCGCCGGCGCCGCGCGGCATCCCGCAGGTCGAGGTCGCCTTCGACATCGACGCCAACGGCATCCTCAACGTGTCCGCGAAGGACCTCGGCACCGGCAAGGAGCAGAAGATCGAGATCAAGTCCGGCTCCGGGCTGTCCGACGACGAGATCAAGCGGATGGTCACCGACGCCGAGGCGCACGCCGACGACGACAAGCGCCTGCGCGAGCTCGCCGAGGCGCGCAACGGCGCCGAGAACGCGGCCTACCAGGCCGACCGCCAGCTCAAGGACCTCGAGGAGAACATCGACGAGTCCTCCAAGACCGAGATCGAGGGCCTGATCAAGGACCTGCGCGACTCGCTGGAGTCCGAGGACGCCGCCGAGCTGCAGGCCAAGACCGAGGCGCTGCAGTCGGCCTTCCACAAGGTCTCCGAGGCGATGTACGAGAAGGCCCGTGCCGCCGGCGAGGCGCCATCCGAGAACGGCGCCGGGCCCGACGCCGAGGCCGGCGGCGGCGACGAGGACGTCGTCGACGCCGAGGTCGTCGAGGAGGACGCCAAGTCGTGAGCGCCCACGATCACGAGGTGCAGCGGGAGGCCGCGCCCGGCGCGACCGCCCCGCCGGCGCAGCCGGCGTTCGCCCCCGGCGGTCCCGCGGCGGGCGCCGCGGGGCCGCGCGGTACGGCGTCCGGCGCCGGCGCGACCCCAGCGGCTGACGCCGGCGCCGGCGCAGGAGGCTCCGCCGCCCCGCGGCCTGCCGCCGGCGCGCAGCCGGCGGCGGACGCCGGTGATCCCGCCGGCGCGCGGCCGCGTGCGGACGCCGGTGATCGCGCCGGCGCGCAACCGCCGACGGACGCCGGCGATCCCGCCGCCCCGCGCCGCCGGCGGACGCCGGCGATCCCGCCGCCCCGCAGCCTGCCGCCGGCGCGCAGCCGGCCACGGAAGGCGACGACCCCGCGCCCGGCGCTGCGACCGACGCGGCCGATCCGACCGACGACGGCGACCCGCAGTCCGGCCTCGACGCCGACCTGCGCGAGCTCGCGAGCAAGGCCGACGAGTACCTCTCGCTCGCCCAGCGCACCCAGGCCGACTTCGAGAACTTCCGCAAGCGGATGACGCGCGACGTGCGCGCCGCCGAGGCGCGCGGCGTCAGCCGTCTCGCCAGGGAGCTGCTGCCGGCGCTCGACAGCCTGGAGCGCGCGCTCGCCGCCGTCGAGGCGTCCGAGGTCGACGAGGAGCACCACATGACGCAGGGCATCCGGCTCGTGCAGGCCGACCTGTCCTCGGCGTTCGCCCGGGCCGGCATCGAGGGCTACGCCGCCAAGGGCGAGCGCTTCGATCCCGTCCAGCACGAGGCCGTCGCCCAGACGCCGGTCGAGGGTGCCGAGCCCGGCACGATCGTCGAGGTGCTGCAGTCCGGCTACCGCCTCAACGACTCGATCCTGCGGCCCGCGCGGGTGGTCGTCGCGGGGTAGGTGAACGATGGCTGTCCAGGATCACTACAAGGTGCTCGGCGTCGAGCGCAAGGCGACGGCCGACGAGATCAAGAAGGCGTACCGCAAGCTGGCCCGCAAGTACCACCCCGACAAGAACCCGGACGACGCCAAGGCCGAGGAGCGCTTCAAGCAGATCTCGACGGCGCACGACGTCCTCGGCGATCCGGACAAGCGCAAGGAGTACGACCGGGCGCTCGCCAACCCGTTCTCGAACATGGGCCGGGGTGGCGGCGGCGGCGGACAGCCGGGCTTCGACGCCGGCGGCTTCGGCGACATCCTCTCCGACCTGTTCGGTCAGGCGCGCGGCCGGGCGCCGGGCGGAGCCGGCCAGGCGCGCAGTCGCGCGTCGCGCGGGCGCGATCTGGAGGCCGAGATCTCCGTCGGCTTCGAGCAGGCGATCCACGGCGCGCAGGTCCCGATCTCGGTCCCGACGTTCGAGCGCTGCCCGACGTGCGCCGGCACCGGCGCCAAGCCGGGGACCGCGCCGAAGGTCTGCCCCGCCTGCAACGGGCGCGGCATCGAGACCGAGGGCCAGGGCCTCTTCTCGATGTCGCAGGCCTGCTCGCGCTGCCTGGGCGCCGGCACGGTCATCGAGCAGCCGTGCCCGACCTGCGGCGCCGAGGGCCGCAAGCGGACGGTCAAGCGCTACCGCGTCAACATCCCCGCGGGCGTGCGCGAGGGCAGCCGGATTCGCCTCGCCGGCAAGGGCGAGCCGGGCCGCAACGGCGGGCCGGACGGCGACCTCTACGTCGTCACCCACGTCCAGGACTCCCCCGTCTTCACCCGCAAGGGCGACCACGTCGAGGTCGAGGTCCCGCTCACGCTGCCCGAGGCGCTGCGCGGCGCCGAGATCGAGGTGCCCACGCTCGACGGCCGCAAGACGCTGCGCGTGCCCGCGGGCACCCGGCCGGGGAGCGTCCAGCGCCTGCGCGGCGAGGGACCCAAGCGCCTCGGCAAGGCGGGCCGCGGCGACATCCACTATCGCTTCGCGCTTGACCTGCCCGACAAGCTCACAGCCGAACAGGAGGCTGCGGTGGACGATCTCGCCAAGGTGTTCAACGGCAACCCGCGCGCCAGGCTCTTCAGCGCATGAGCGCGCGCGCGGCCGAGCCGACCGCCGGGGCGCGCGCGGTGCGATGACCGCCCGCCGCCGCACGACGACGCGCATCGAGGTCTCCTCCGACCGGGGCGTCTTCATGATCTCCGTCGCCGCCGAGCTCGCCGACATGCACCCGCAGACGCTGCGCATGTACGAGCAGCGCGGCCTCATCGAGCCCAAGCGCTCGCCGAAGGGCACCCGCCTGTACTCCCACCAGGACGTCGAGCGCCTGCGCCGCATCCAGCAGATGACGGCCGAGCTGGGCCTGAACCTCGCCGGCGTCGAGAAGGTCCTCGAGCTCGAAGAGCAGCTCGAGCGCACGCGCCGCCGCGTCGTCGCCCTCGAGCGCCGTCGCGAGGAGCTGCAGGCCGAGATCGCCGCCCTGGAGGGCAAGCGCGACGAGGTCCGTGCCGACATCGTCCGATACGAGGGCGCCAAGAGCTCGGCGCTCGTGCGCGCAAAGGACATCAAGCCGTTCACGATCCCGATCGAGCGCCGCTGACGCACCGCATCCCCCTTGAGGAAACAAATCTAAGTCGGCTACACTCAGATTCATGCAAGCCGACCGCTTTACGATCAAGACCCAGGAGGCCCTGCAGGCCGCGCTCGCCCTGGCTCCCGCGAGGCGCCACTCGCAGGTCACCCCGGCCCATCTCTTCGCCGTCCTGCTCGAGCAGGACGAGGGCATCGTCCCTCCCGTCCTCGGCAAGATCGGCGTCTCGCCGGACGCGCTGCGCGGCGACGTCAACGCGGCGCTCGACGCGCTTCCCACCCTGTCCAGCGAGGCCGAGCCGACGACCGCTCCCGAGCTCATGGCCGTCCTGCGCCAGGCCGAGCGCCAGATGCGCGACCTCAAGGACGAGTACGTCTCCGTCGAGCACCTGCTGCTCGCACTCGCCAAGGACGACTCGCCCGCCGGCCAGGCGCTGCGCGCCGCCGGCGCCACGCACGAGCGCCTGCTGCAGGCGATCGCCGACGTCCGCGGCTCGCACCGCGTCACCGACCAGTCGCCCGAGGAGAAGATGCAGGCGCTCGAGAAGTACGGGCGCGACCTCACCGAGGAGGCGCGCGCCGGCGACCTGGACCCCGTCATCGGCCGCGACGACGAGATCCGCCGCGTCATCCAGGTGCTCAGCCGGCGCACGAAGAACAACCCCGTCCTGATCGGCGAGCCCGGCGTCGGCAAGACCGCGATCGTCGAGGGCCTCGCCCAGCGGATCGCCGACGGCGACGTGCCCGAGTCGCTGCGCGACCGCCGCGTCATCTCGCTGGACATCGGCTCGCTGCTCGCCGGCTCGAAGTACCGCGGCGAGTTCGAGGAACGCCTGAAGGCCGTCCTGAAGGAGGTCTCCGACGAGCGCGGCCAGGTCGTGCTGTTCCTCGACGAGCTGCACACGATCGTCGGCGCCGGCGCCGCCGAGGGCGCCGTCGACGCCGCCAATCTGCTCAAGCCGATGCTCGCCCGCGGCCAGCTGCGCGCGGTCGGCGCGACGACGCTCGACGAGTACCGCAAGCACATCGAGAAAGACGCCGCCCTCGAGCGCCGCTTCCAGCCGGTGAACGTCGGCGAGCCGAGCGTCGAGGACACGATCGCGATCCTGCGCGGCCTCAAGGAGCGCTACGAGGTCCACCACGGCGTGCGCATCCAGGACTCCGCCACGATCGCCGCCGCCACGCTGAGCCACCGCTACATCGCCGACCGCTTCCTGCCCGACAAGGCGATCGACCTCATCGACGAGGCCGCCTCGCGCCTGCGCATCGAGATCGACTCGCTGCCCGAGGAGATCGACGAGCTCGAGCGCCGCGCGATGCAGCTGGAGATCGAGCTCACCTCGCTCGCCAAGGAGAAGGACGACGCCTCGAAGGCGCGCAAGGCCGCGCTCGAGCGCGAGCTCGCCGAGCTGCGCGAGCAGAGCTCGGGGATGAAGGCCCAGTGGCAGTCCGAGAAGGCGAAGATCACGCGCATCCAGGACCTCAAGGAGCGCCTCGAGCAGGCCCACCGCGAGGCCGAGCGCGCGACCCGCGAGTCCGACCTGCAGCGCGCCGCCGAGCTGCGCTACGGGGAGATCCCGGAGATCGAGCGCGAGCTCGCCGAGGCCGAGGCCCGCTCCGACGATCCGGCGAGCCCGCCCGGCTTCCTCAAGGAGGAGGTCACCGCCGAGGACGTCGCCGAGGTCGTCGCGCGCTGGACGCAGATCCCCGTCAGCCGGATGCTCGAGGGCGAGGTCGAGAAGCTCGTCCGGATGGAGCAGCGCCTGCACCAGCGCGTCGTCGGCCAGGACGAGGCGGTGGGCGCCGTCTCCACCGCGCTGCGCCGCTCGCGCGCCGGCCTGTCGGACCCCGACCGGCCGATCGGCAGCTTCCTCTTCCTCGGCCCGACCGGCGTCGGCAAGACCGAGCTCGCCCGCGCGCTGGCGCAGTTCATGTTCGACACCCAGGACGCGATGGTCCGCATCGACATGTCGGAGTACATGGAGAAGCACTCCGTGTCGCGGCTCGTCGGCGCTCCCCCCGGCTACGTCGGCTACGAGGAGGGCGGCCAGCTCACCGAGGCCGTCCGCCGGCGCCCCTACGGCGTCGTCCTGCTCGACGAGATCGAGAAGGCCCACGCCGACGTCTTCAACGCGCTGCTGCAGGTCATGGACGACGGCCGCCTGACCGACGGCAAGGGCCGCACGGTGAGCTTCAAGAACGTCGTGCTCATCATGACGTCGAACATCCCGGGCGGGCGCGAGGGCGCGGAGCTGCACTTCCGCCCCGAGTTCATCAACCGCCTCGACGACATCGTCGAGTTCGATGCGCTGGACCGCTCGCAGATCGGCGAGATCGTCGCCCTGCAGGCGCGGCGCGTCATCGACCGGCTCGCCGACCAGCGCGGCATCACGCTCACGCTGACGCCCGAGGCGCGCGAGCTCATCGGCGACCTCGGCTACGACCCGGTCTACGGCGCGCGCCCGCTGAAGCGCGTCATCCAGCGGAAGCTCGTCGACCCGCTCGCGTTGGCGATCCTCGAAGGCGAGTTCGGCGAGGGCGACCACGTCCGCGCCGAGGCCGCCGACGGCGAGCTCGTGCTCATCAGGGCCACCGCACCGGCCGACATCGCGGCGTAGCCGACGGCGAGCTCGTGCTCGTCAGGGCCAGCGCACCGGCCGACATCGCGGCGTAGCCGACGGCGCGGGCGGCCGGCGCGCCGGGGCGTCGGGGTGCCGGTGGCGACGCGTTGTCGCCGCCGATGAGACCGGGCCCCTGACGTCATGTGGTCGTCGCGCCCCCCAGCAGCGCGACGAGCGCGGCGGCGGCCGCGGCCGGCTCCTCGAGGACCTGGCGGCGCGTGAAGCGCGCCACGCGCCAGCCGAGCATCATGAGCCGCTGGTCGCGGCGCCTGTCGTGCTCGAATGCGTGGCGCGTCGCATGGACGTCGCGGCCGTCGACCTCGGCGATCAGCCGCGCCGAGCGCCACAGGAAGTCGGCCTCGGCTCCGCTGCCGTCGGGGTACGCAATCCAGACGTTGACGCCGTCCGGCGGATGCCCGGCGCCGCGGCAGATCTCCAGAAACGCCTCCTCGAGGTCATTGCGCGTCAGCGTGCTGCCCGCCCGGTGACCGGCGAGCACGGCCCGCAGCGAGGCCGCCCCGCGGCGCCCGCCAGCCCGCGCGAGCACGTCGTCGACGGCGCGCATGTCGAGCATCCGCAGCTGTTCGGCGCGATCGAGGAGGCGCTCGACCTCGCGCGTGGTCGCCGTCTCGGCGATGTCGAGCAGCGCGCGCGGAACCGAGGTGCAGGGGACGCCGTCGACGACCGTGACGTCGGCCGCCGTGAGCGTCGCGCCACTGTGCACGCGGATGCCCGGTCGGCGGCGCCCGGCGGCGCGGGGAGCCGTGACGTCGACGCCCACCGACAGGCGCGTGCGCAGGTCCAGCAGCCAGCCAGCGCAGCGGTGTGAGACGACCGCGTCCGGCCCACATGCGAGCGCGGCCGCGAGGAACCGCCCCGTACGCGTCACCCGCGCATGACCGACCGCGTAGACGCCGCGATGAAGCCGGTGCAGCCGCCCGCGCGCGACCCGGTCGCGTACCCCGCTCCCGGACAGCCCCGCTTCGACGAGCTGGCGCAGCGCGACGACGCCGTGCTGGCGGTACGCCAGCCGCGCGATGACCTGGTCGAGCTCCGAGCGACGCGCGCGGCTCGGGAGGTCGTGGACGTTACGTCGAGGATCGCCGCGCAACGTCCAAAGTCCCTCGCCGTCGAGCATGCCCGAGACGCTCGCAGCGCCGGCGTCACACGACAACGCGCGATCGTGACGATCGCGCACCACGCCTGCGTCGAATCAGCGCGCTCACCGCCGGCCGAACGGGGTGATGGACGTTGCGTCGCCGACAGCGACGCAACGTCCACAACCCCCTTGGAGGGCCGCAGCCGCGCGCGAACCGCCGCGCCGTGGCGGAGGGCCACGAACCGCGCGCGAACCGCCGCGCCACGCCGCCCAACCCTACGGTCCCGTCAGGTCCCAGAGCGGTTCTTCGCTCAGCGGCGGGTCGTAGACGCAGAACGTGCCGGTCTTGATCGCCGCGCCGAGCCTGCGGCCGAGCGCCGGGTCGTGCTCGGTCACGCGCTTGAGCGCGGTGCGGATCGACCGGGTCACGTTGACGCGCGCGCGCTCGGCGTCCGAGCCGGTCTTGCGATCGCGGCCATGCAGCCCGATCGCGCCGGCGAGCTCGCGCGCGAGGAACTCGAGCTCCGTGCGCGCGCGCTCGGCCCGCTCGGGATCGTTGAAGGACGCGGCTTCCTCGATCTCCGCCTCGAGCTCGGCGACGCGCGAGCGGTAGGCCGCCTTCGCCTGGCCGTCGAGCGCCGGGCCCGCGTCGCCCTCGCCGCGCGCGCGAACCTCGAGCTCGCCCCCCGACGCGGCCAGCGCCGCGCGGGTCGTGCTCCCGCGCTGGCCGCTCGCGCCGCCGACGAGGTCCAGCGCGTGGAACTCCACGCGCGGCGCGGCGAGCAGGCGCGCGATGTGCGTCAGGCCCTTGGCGTCGCGCAGCTGGATCGGCTTGGACGGCGGCCCGATCGTCCAGATGTCGCCGCGGCGGTAGAACGCCGTCGTCGCGGCCTCCGCACGAGAGGCGTCCGCCGTCCGCCCGCCGGCGGGCTCGACCCAGCCCGGACCGGCCACCGCCCGGGCCCCAGCCCCGGCCCCAGCCCCACCATCAGCCCCAGGCCCCACCACCAGCCCCAGCCCCACCACCAGCCCCGGCCCCACCACCAGCCCCAGCCCCACCACCAGCCCCAGCCCCACCACCAGCCCCAGCCCCACCACCAGCCCCAGCCCCACCACCACCCCAGCCCCGGCCCCACCACCAGCCCGACCAACACCACCAGCCCCAGCCCCGCCATCAGCCCGACCACCACCACCAGCCCCCGCCCCGTAGCGGTCCTCCAGCCCGACGAGATCGAGCCGGTCGGCGGCCTCGAGCCCCTCGGCGCGCAGCGCACGCGCCCGCGCGCGCAGCGCGGCGTCCGGCGACGCGCCGTCCGAACGCTCGAGGACCTCGGCGAGCTCGAGCCGGATCGCCGCCGCCATCGGCTCGGCGCCCCAGCGCCGCGCGGTCTCCAGCGCGTCCTCCAGGTGCGCGACCGCCTCGGGGTAGCGCCCATCCATCGCCGCGGCGAGGCCGACGAAGCGCGCCACCGGGCCCAGGCAGATCGCGCCCCGGCCGGCGATCACCGCGCGGTCGGCGTAGGGCTCGAGCAACCGTCCGAGCTCGCCGGTGCGCCGCGCCGCGCCGATCCGCGCGCCGGTGCGCACGAGCAGCGCGACCGTCGACAGCCATTCGCCGTCGCGCGGGATCCCCGCGATGCCGCCGCCGGTCAGCGCCTCGAACGCGCGCCGCGCGTCCTCGGTGCGCCCCAGCACGGCCAGCGCGAACGCCGCCGCGGCGCGCCACACCGGCGCCGCGGGGTAGCGGCGGCCGAACTCCTTCAGCGACTGCTCGACCTCGGCCATGCGGCCCTGCTCGGCGCGCAGCGCGAAGAGCTGCACCGCGTAGAGCTGGGCGGCGTTCTGCGCCTGCGCCCGGCGCCCGACCGCGAACGCCTCGCCGGCGCAGCGCTCGGCCTCGACGAGGCGGCCGTCGAGCACGGCGCGCGTCGCCTGGAAGAGCGGCACGTACCAGAGGTGCAGCGGGTCGCGCAGCTCCTCGGCGAGGCGCGCGTGGACCGCGAGCTCGATGTCGGCGCCGACCCAGTCGCCGAGCTCCATGAGCGTGACGATCCGCCAGACGTGGCCGCGCAGCACGAGCTCGCGGTCGCGCACCTCCTCGCCGAGCGCGACGACGTCGGACGCGATTCGCAGGCGCTCGGCCGAGTTCTCCGGCCCCCAGAGCGTGAGGAAGCGCGCGCTCATCGCCGAGGCGAGCGTCGCGCGGTCGCCGATCCGGCGCGCCATCGCGACGGCCTGCTCGGAGAGCTCGACGCGCTCGTCGGCGCGGTCGGAGAAGTACAGCTCGGTCGCGAGGCGGCCGAGCACCCGCGCGAGCAGCACGCTGTCGGCCGGCCCGAGAACCTCGCGCGCCTCGGTCAGCAGCGCGACGAGCCCGTCGTCGACGCGGCCGAACTCGAAGCCGCCCATGCCCGCCCCGTAGCCGATCGCCGCGCGCGCGAGACGGTCCGCCGAGCGGAGCGTCCGCGCGAGTCCGGCCGCGCGCAGGAACGTGCCGCGCGCGCCCTCGGAGTCCCCGGCGCGCGATTGCGCGGTGCCGAGCGCCAGCAGCAGGTCGCAGCGGCGCGGCACGTCGGCGCGCTCCTGCAGCCCGAAGGCCTGCAACGCTCGCTCGAAGTGGCCGGCCGCCTCCTCGTAGGCGGCGAGCGACAGCGCCCGCTCGCCGGCCCGGACGGAGTAGTCGATCGCCCGCACGAGCTCGCCCGCGGGCGCGGCGACGAAGAAGTGGTGTGCCAGCTCGGCGACGCGCGGCTCCGGGTCGGCGGCGTAGAGCTCCTCGAGGGCGAGCCCGACCTCGCGGTGCAGCTGCCCGCGGCGCTGCGGCCCGAGGTCGTCGTAGAGCGTGTCGCGGATGAGCCCGTGCGAGAACGAGTAGGCGCCGAGCGCCGACGGCAGCTCGGCGATGACGCCGCAGCCGACGGCCTCGCCGAGCGCCCGGTCGAGCTCGCCGGCGTCGGCGCCGCTGACGCGCTGCAGCGTGTCGAGGCGAAACTCGCGGCCGATGACCGACGCGGTGCACAGCAGCCGCAGGGTGTGGTCGCCCAGCGGCTCGAGGCGGTGGCGGATCGTCTCGCGCACGCCGTCGGGGATCCGCACCGTCGCGACCTGCGCGGCGTCGTCGAGGTGGCCCTCGGCGCTCAGCAGCCGCACGACCTCGTCGACGAAGAACGGGTTGCCCTCGGTCGCCCGGTGGATCGCCCGGATGACGCGATCGGGCGGGCGGTGCCCCGCGACCCGGGTGACGACCTCGGCGACGTCCTTCTCGCGCAGGCCGCGCAGCGGCAGCCGCTGGCCGTGGCGGACGATGTCACCGAGCGTCGCGGCGAGCTGCGCGTCCAGGCGCGCCTCGGCCTCGCGGTACGTGCCGACGACGAGGATCGGCGAGTCGCGCACGTGCACGGCGAGGAAGTCCAGCAGCAGCAGCGACGGGTGGTCGGCGCCGTGCAGGTCGTCGAGCACGAGCACGAGCGGACCGCTCGCGGCGGCGGCGCGCAGCAGCGAGGTGATCGCATCGAAGAGCTGGAAGCGCGCGGTGTCGGAGTCGCCGAGGTCGGCGTCGGCCGGCAGCGCGTCGAGGTGCTCGGGGGCGCGCGCGAGGCCGGGGATGAGGCGCGTGAGGCGCGCGATCGCCTCCGGGCCGAGGGCGGCGAGCTCCTCGGCGATGTCGCGCTCGGCGGCGAGCCGGCGCAGGATGCGAAGCCAGGGCCAGAAGGTGGGCGCGCCGCCGCCGTCCCAGGCGCGGCCCCACAGGGTCGCGGCGCCGCGGGAGACGGCCTCGGTGCCGATCGCGTCGGCGAGCGCGGTCTTGCCCACCCCCGGGTCGCCAACGACCATGAACAGCCGACCGCGTCCCTCAAGCGCGCCCTCGAGTCCGCGGCGCAGCTCGGACAGTTCGCGATCGCGTCCGACCAGGATGCCCGAATCGACGCTCACATACGGATTGTAAGCCCGACCTATCGCCGCCCGGCGAAGATCACGACCGGCTTGCGGACCCACGGCGTGCGCCGCCGGCTCGTCGCGCGCTCGTACTTTCTGCGCGTGTCGAACTGCAGGATCCAGCGGCCGCGCTCGGCGCCGAACGGAAAGAGGCGGCGGCGCTTCGTGCGCGTGATCTTCCCGCAGACACCGCGGGCGGTGCCCAGGCGGATCGTGCGGCGCGCCCTGCCGTTGGGCCGGACGTAGTGCAGGTAGACCGAGGATCTGCGGCGGGCGAGCCCGAAGCCGTTGACGCTGAAGCGCACGCGCAGCGTCGCGGGGTTGCCGCGGGTCGGCCGGAAGGTCGAGAAGATCCGCGTCGCGCGGTACGTCGCCGTCGCGCTGTTGACCATGTCGGTGGCGTTGAGCTGGTAGAAGCGCTCGCGGACGTCGCGCGGCAGCTCGGGGGTGTCGATCTTGTTGCGGAACATGCCGTTGGCGTCGGCCTGGGTGGTGCCGAGCGGCCTGCCGTTGCGCGTGATCGACACCGCGCTGAGCGGCGCGAAGCCGGCCCCCGCGATGATCACCTCCTGCAGCTCCTGGACGCAGCGGGCGTTCGTCGTCAGCGTCGCGGCGCGGGCGGCCGGCGCCGCCGCCGCGGTGACGAGCAGCGTTGCCAGGACGGCTGTCGGCAGACGAGGCATCGCCGCGCGACCGTACCCGATCGCGAGGATGATTCGCGCGGGTCGCGGGGATGGGATACAACGATCCGACAGCCAGCTCGCCCCAGGGAGGCGCCATGCCGACGTACCTCATGCTCGCGACCCTCACGCCCGAGGGCGTCCAGACGGTCAAGAACAACCCGCAGCGCATCAAGGAGGTCAACCGCGAGGTCGAGCAGCTCGGAGCGACGGTGAAGGCGCAGTGGAGCACGCTCGGGCGCTTTGACTTCGTGAGCATCGTCGAGGCGCCCGACGAGCTGACGATGGCACGCGTCTCGCTGGAGCTCGGCTCGCGCGGGACCTCGCACTACGAGACGCTGCCGGCGCTGCCGATCGACGACTTCATCGCGTCGATCTGAGAGGGCCGGCCGTGTTCACCCGGGACAGCGCCGACTTGCGCCTCATGAGCCGCGCGGACGGGCGCCTCGCCGTGGTCTTCGTCTAGTGGGTCATCCACAAACGTTTGACCCGGAACCCCGGGCGCCGATCACCGCCTGGCGGCGTCCTCGGACGCTCGATGTGGCAGAGCCACACCTTCGGTCCTGCGTCCTTGCCAGTCGGCGCCGGCATCCCGGGTTTCCGGTCGAACGTTCCTGGATGACCCACTAGCCCGTGACCCCATCCGCCCCGAAGATCCTCGTCGTCGGCGCCGGCGGCCGCGAGCACGCGCTCGTGCGCGCGCTGAAGCGCTCGGCCTGCGCGCCCGAGCTGCTCTGCGCGCCGGGCAACCCCGGCATCGAGGCCGACGCGCGGCTCGTCGACGTCGCCGCCGACGACGTCGCGGGCCTGACGCGGGCCGCCGCCGAGGAGGGCTGCGACCTCGTCGTCGTCGGACCCGAGGTCCCGCTCGTCGCCGGCCTGGCCGACGCCCTCGCCGAGCGCGGGATCACGGTCTTCGGCCCGAGCGCCGCGGCCGCCCGCCTGGAGGGCTCCAAGGAGTTCGCCAAGCAGGTCATGCGCGACGCCGGCGTGCCGACCGCCGGCTGGTGCGCCGTCGACGACGTGCAGGCCGGGATGGCGGCGATCGAGCGCTACCCCGTCGTGCTGAAGTTCGACGGGCTCGCCGCCGGCAAGGGCGTCGTCATCGCGACCGGCGAGGCGCAGGCGCGCGCGACGCTCGAGGACTTCCTCGTCGCGCGGCGCTTCGGGGCCGGGCGCGTCGTCGTCGAGGAGCACCTCGAGGGCGAGGAGCTGTCGCTGCTGGCGGTCTGCGACGGGCTGCGCGCCGTGCCGCTCGCGCCGGCGCAGGACTACAAGCGCATCTTCGACGGCGACGAGGGGCCGAACACCGGCGGCATGGGGTCCTACTCGCCGGTGCCGGGCGTCGGGCCCGAGCAGGTCGCGCGGTTCGCGGCGCTCGTCCACCAGCCGATCGTCGACCTGCTGCGCGCGCGCGGGACCCCGTTTCACGGCGTCCTCTACGCGGGCATCATGCTCACCGCGAACGGGCCGAAGGTGCTCGAGTACAACGTGCGCTTCGGCGACCCCGAGACGCAGGCCGTCCTGCCGCGGCTGCGCTCGGACGCCTACGAGCTGCTGCGCGCCGCGGCGCGGCCGGGCGGGCTTGAGGGGATCGAGCTCGCGTTCGACGACGGCTGGGCGGTCACGCTCGTGCTCGCGAGCGCCGGCTACCCCGCGTCGCCGTCGACGGGCGACGTCATCAGCGGCCTCGACGGCGTCGACCCGGGGATCGAGGTCACGCACGCGGGAACCGCCCGGCGCGACGGCGACGGCGCGATCGTCACCGCGGGGGGGCGCGTGCTGAACGTCACCGCGCTGGCAGCGACGCCCGCCGCCGCCCGCGACGCTGCCTATGCTGCCGCCCACGACATCGACTTCGCGGGGCGCCAGCTGCGCAGCGACATCGCCCTGCGCGCAGTGGAAAGGGAGACCGGATGAGCGGGCAGGCCGAGCCGGGAACACAGACAGGTACCGCCGTGCAGCTCGAGGAGATCGGCGTCGACGCGCCGCTCGTCGGCATCGTCATGGGCTCGAAAAGCGACATGGACGTCATGGACGGCGCCGCGAAGGTGCTGCGCGAAGCCGACGTCGCGCACGAGGTGCGCGTCATGTCCGCCCACCGCGAGCCCGAGCTCGTCGCCGAGTACTGCCAGAACGCCCGCCTGCGCGGCCTGCGCGTCATCATCGCCGGCGCCGGGCTGTCCGCCGCGCTGCCCGGCGTCGCGGCCGCCCACACCGACCTGCCGGTCATCGGCGTCCCGCTCTCGAGCCGCCTGTCGGCGATGGGCGGCCTGGACGCGATCCTCTCGGTGCTGCAGATGCCGCCGGGCGTGCCGGTGGCGGGCGTCGGGCTGGACAACGCCAAGAACGCCGGGGCGCTGGCGCTGCGGATCCTGCGGGCGTAGGCACCGCTCGACCGGCCGTTGCGCTACGAAAAAGGCATGCCTCGGATCTCGAGCGAGCACCAGGTCACGCTGCGTGCTCGACACCGACGTCGTGATCGCCGAGGCCGCCCTGCTGCTTCGCTCGTCAACTACGCCGAGACGCTCGGCCGGCCGGCGGAGGACGAGCGGACGCTGCGCGCGACGCTCGGCGCACTCCGCGCGCTCGAAATCAGGCTCGTCGCGATCGCCACCGCGCATGCGCGCGGCGCCAGCCTCGCCTCCTTCGATGCGCGCGTACGCCGGGCGCTGCCTGGCGCCGGCGTGCGGTTGGCCCCCGAGCGCGCGGCCGGCCGGCCCTGGCGCTGCGGATCCTGCGCAGCTGAGGATGGCTTCTTTCACCGATAACCCCGTGCAACATCGACATTCCGGTCCCGAAGTGAGAGAACGCTGTCAGTGAGTGAGCCCGCGCGTCGTATCAGGCGGTATGAGAAGCACACCTCGCCGGCGTCGATACGTCAGCCCAGCGATTCTGCAGCTGCTGTCGCCGCTGTTTCGCCATTCGGTCGTGCGCGACGCCTACGTGCTGCGCGGCGTCGGACGCCACGTCGGGCCGGTCCTGCGAGCGCGTCCCGGCCCCGACCGCGGCGTGACGGCACGCAGCGTCACCCAGGCTCGATACTCAGTCGATGATCGACCGCTACACGCGCCCGGAGATCGGCGCACTCTGGACGGACGCGGCTCGGATGGAGGCGTGGCGGCGCGTCGAGGTCGCCGCCTGCGAGGCGATGGAGGGACCGACCGGCGCGGAGCTTGACGCCATCCGCGCCGCGACCTTCACCGTCGAGGCGGTGCAGGAGCGCGAGGCGATCACCGACCACGACGTCGCCGCCTTCGTCGACGTGCTCAGCGCCTCGGCCGGCGACGCGGGGCGCTGGATCCACTTCGGGCTGACCTCCAGCGACGTGCTCGACACGGCGCTCGCGCTGCAGCTGCGCGCCGCCGGCGAGATCGTCGTCGCCGGGGCCCGCGAGCTGGCGGCGGCGCTCGGCGAGCGCGCGCGCGAGCACGTCGACACCGTCTGCGTCGGGCGCACGCACGGCGTCCACGCCGAGCCGACGACGTTCGGCGTCAAGCTCGCGGGCTTCGCGACGGAGGCGCAGCGCAACGTCGATCGCCTGCAGCGCGCGTTCGCGCAGGCCGCGGTCGGCGCGGTCAGCGGCGCCGTCGGGACGTACGCCTCGACGTCACCGGAGTTCGAGGTCGACGTGCTGCACCGGCTGGGCCTGCAGCGCGAGCCGGTCTCCACGCAGGTCGTCGCGCGCGACCGCCACGCCGAGCTGCTGCAGGCGATCGCGCTCGCCGGCGCCGGCCTGGAGCGCTTCGCGACCGAGATCCGCCACCTGCAGCGCACCGAGGTGCGCGAGGTCGAGGAGCCGTTTCGCACGGGCAGGCAGAAGGGCTCCAGCGCGATGCCGCACAAGCGAAACCCGATCACGACCGAGCGCATCACCGGCCTGGCGCGCGTCCTGCGCGCCAACGCCAGCGCCGCCGTCGAGAACGTCGCGCTGTGGCACGAGCGCGACATCTCGCACTCCGGCGCCGAGCGCGTCATCCTGCCCGACTCGACGATCCTGCTCGACTACCTGCAGTCGCTCGCCCTGCGCGTCGTGCGCGGCATGGTCGTCCATGCCGACCGGATGCGCGAGAACGTCGAGCTGACCTACGGCGCGCTCTACAGCCAGCGCGTGCTGCTCGCGCTCGTGCAGGGCGGCATGAGCCGCGACGACGCCTACCGGGTCGTGCAGCAGTCCGCGCAGAAGGCGTGGGACGAGCGCATCGCGCTGCGCGAGCTGCTCGAGGCCAAGCCCGAGCTCGGGCTCGACCTCGACGTCGTCTTCGACCTCGGCGCGTACACCCGCCACGCGGCGCAGATCGTCGGCCGCCTGAGCGCGCCGGACCGCTGAAGCGCGCCGGACCGCCAGGGCGCCGGACCGCTGAAGGGCGCCCGCCCCCTGGGCGCCCGCCCGGCTGAGCGAGCCGGCGCCTACGCCGCCGCCCGCAGCATCTCGCCCGCCCCCTCGCGCAGCGCGCGCACGACGGCGTCGAGCGCGCTGGCGTCGTCGCCCCCGCGCCCGTCGGTGACGGCGTCGATGATGCCGCGCTTGCGCGCGAGCACGCCCGCCATGTGCTCGTCGATCGTGTCGGCGGCGAGCAGGTAGTAGGCGGTCACCGCGTCGCGCTGGCCGATGCGGTGGCAGCGATCCTCGGCCTGGTCGTGGCGCGCCGGCGTCCAGTCGAGCTCGACGAATGCCACGTTGGAGGCGCGCACCAGCGTGATCCCCTGCGAGGCAGCCTGCAGCGAGCAGACGACGAGCAGCGGCCCGTCGGCGCGCTGGAAGTCGTCGACCGCGGCGGCGCGCGCGGCGAGGTCGTCGCCGCCGAGCACGTGCGCGGCGCCCGGGAAGCGCTCGACGAGCGCGCGCTGGACCGCGCGGTGGTGGGCGAAGACGACGAGCGGCTCGCCCGACGCGATGAAGTCGTCGATCCAGGCGACCGCGGCGTGCAGCTTGCCCAGCGCCGCCAGCCGCCGCAGGTAGTTCAGCCGCGCGAGCTGCTCGGCGCGCAGCGCCGCCGCGACCTTCGCCTCAAGCGTGCGCAGGTCCAGCGGCTGCGTGCGCAGCCAGGCGACGACGTCCTGCTCGGCGAGGCGGTACTCGGCGGCGTTGTCGAGCTCGACCGGCACGCTCGCAAAGCGCTTGGCGGGCAGCTGCGGCAGGACGTCGGCCTTCGTGCGGCGCACGTAGCAGCGCGCCCGCAGGTTCCAGTGCAGCCGGTCGAGCGCCCGCGCGCCGCGGAAGCGGCGCCCCAGGCCGGCGCCGCTGCCGAAGTCCGCGAGCCGGCCGACGAGCCGCAGCTGGGCGACGACGTCCTTGGAGCGATTGAGGATCGGGGTGCCGGTCAGCGCGAGGCGCAGCCCGTCGGCGGCGACGGTCTCGGCCAGCGCGATCGCGGCCTTCGTGCGCTTGCGCCGCGGGTCCTTGCAGTAGTGCGACTCGTCGAAGACCGCCGCGCGCAGCCCGCGCCCGGCGAGGCGCTCGGCGTGCGCCTCGAGGATGTCGTAGTTGCAGAGCACGATCTCGGCGCGATCGGCGCCGCAGGCCTGCCAGCCGGCCGGGTCGCGGCCGTGCAGCACGGCGACGCGGCGGCCGGGCAGCCAGCGCTCGCACTCGCGCAGCCAGACGAGCTTCATGCTCGCCGGGCACACGACGGCGGCCGGGAAGGCGCCGTCTGCCTGCAGCGCCGCGAGCGCCTCGATCGTCTTGCCGAGACCCTGCTCGTCGGCGAGGAACGTGCGCCGCTGCGCGAGCACGTAGCGCACGGCGGCGCGCTGAAACGGCCGCAGCTCGCCGCCGAGGCCGTCGACGTGCAGCTCGGCGTCGTGGGCGAGCGACAGCGCGATCGTCGCCTCGGCATGCGCCAGCTCCGCCTCCAGCTCCGCGAGCCTGCGCGTTGCCTCACCGTCGATCTCGACGGCGGGATGGTCGTCGAGCCACGTCCGCAGCGCCACCGCGAGCGCGGCGTCGGCGGGCAGCGCCCGCACCTCGGCCTGGACGGTGTACGTGCACGGCTCGTCACGCTCGTACGCGACGCCGGCCTCGGGCAGCAGCGCGAACGCGTCCGCCGCGCAGAAGCTCCAGTCGGTGCGCAGCTCGAAGCGCTCCGCGCCCTCCTCGTCGCGCCCGAGCGCGAGCGTCGCGCCGGCCGGGCGGCGGCCGTCGCGCAGCGCGGCCAGCGCGGCGCGCGCCGGGTCGTCGCACTCGATTCCCGGCTGGTCGCCGAGCAGCGCCGCGACCGCGCCGTCGGCGCGCAGCAGCAGGACGCCGCGATCGGCGACCGCCGCGGCGGTCAGCAGCTGCGGCGGGACGATGCCGTAGAGCGTGTCGATCACGAGATACGGCTCGTCCTCGTGCTCGACGACGGTCGCCAGCGCAGACCACGCGAGCGCGTGCACCTCCAGCCAGTCCGCCACGCCGTCGTCGACCGCCAGCCAGGGATGGCCGTCGAGGAGCTGCTGCACGGCGGCCGCCAGCGAGCGACGGGCGGGCACGATCCAGGCGCGCTCGGCGTGGTCCAGCCGGCGGCCGGGCAGCCGCTTGATCGCCCGCAGCAGCTCCTGGTCGAACGGCACCGCGAAGGCCAGCTCGTCGCCGGACGGGCCGCGGCGCAGCCAGACGTCCGCCGTCCCCGCGCCCGCGCGGCGCTCCAGCAGCTCGATCAGCCAGTCGAAGTCCTCGTCGCGCGGAGGCCGGCGCGCGTCGAACCCCGGGCCCTGCGGCAGGCCCAGCAGGGCGGCCGTCGTCCGTGGGTCCTCCCAGGCCGTGCCGGGGAAGGCGAAGCGGTTGCGCGCCGCCTTCAGCGCGCGCCAGTACGCCGGGTCGCGCTCGTCGCCGGGCGCGAACACCGGCTTGCGGGCGCCGCCGCGCGTCACGACCTCGCCCGCGCCGCAGCACTTCTTGTACTTCGTGGCGCTGCCGCACGGGCAGGGCCGATTGCGTCCAGGAGCCGTCATCGGCGGCGGACGCTAGCCGCCGGCGCGGACGGCACGCGCGACCGGCTCCGCGACGCGGTCGGCATACTCTCCGCGTGCGCCCGACGCCACGAACGATCCTGCGCGGCGTGCTGAAGTTCCTCGGCGTCGTGCTCCTCGCCGGTGCCGTCGGCGCCGGCCTCGGGATCGTCCTGGCCGAGTTGACGGGCAGCGACGAGGAGGTCCCCCCGCTCGCGCCGACGACGACCGCCACGACCGCGACGACGACCGCCACGACGCGCGGCTCGAGCACGACCGCCACGACGCGCAGGCCGACGACGAGCACCACCCAGCGCGACCCGAGCACGACGACCGCGTCGGCCGCACTCCGCCTCGTGCCGCGCGTGCAGATCCAATCGGCGGTGCTCTTCCCGGCGCGGACGCAGCGCGGTCGCGCGCGCCGGCGCGCGCGCGTCGTCGTGCGCGTGCGCGTGACCAACCGCGAGGACACGACCGTCAAGGCGCAGATCCCGACGCTCGTCGTCGGCGACGCGCGCGTCGTCAACGACCCGAGCGCGGCGAGCGCCGCGGGCACCCTGCTGAAGGCGATCGGGCCGCGCGCCGGCGCCAGCGGCGAGCTGCGCTTCGAGACCTCCGGCGACGTCACGCAGGCGCTCACGAACGCAAGGCGCGCACGGCTGCGCATCGCCGGGCGCACGGTCGTCGTGAAGCTGACGATCAGCCCGACGCCCGTGCCCGGCTGAGCCGCCGGTGCCCGCCCCGCCCGCAGGCGAGGCCCCATGGCGACGGTAGCCTCCTGCCATGAGGACCACCATCGACGCAGCCGGTCGGCTCGCCGTGCCCAAGGCCCTGCGCGACGAGCTCGGATTCACAGCCGGCAGCGAGCTGGGGCTGCAGGCGGTGGACGGGCGGCTGGAGGTCGCCGTCCCCTCGCGGATGCGCGTCGAGGACGGCCCGCACGGGCATCCGGTTCGCCGCCGAGCAGACCGACTCGATCGGCGACGAGCAGGTTCGCGCCTTCATCGAGCGAGGCCGGCGCTGACCGCCGACACGAGCACGGGCCTCGCCACGCTATCGGCGTGGCACGTCCGGCACGCGTCCGCGGCGCGCGCGCTGGAGGGCGTCAGCGCCCCGCGGCGCTCGAGGCGCACGCCCACGGCGAGACCCTGATCTCGCTCGACGAGCGCGCGCAGCGCTGTAGCGAAAGCATGGCCCCCGAGCGGGGCCGGCGCATGCCCGGGACTGGCGTCGAGCGCGCCCGCCGGTTCAGCCGGGCAGTACCGTCATGCCCAGCGTCCGCGCCGCGTTCGCCTGGCGAACGTCGAAGGTCACGAACCCGATCGCCGCGCCGCCGAGACGCTGGGCGGCGGCCAGGTGCAGCGCCTCCAGGGTCCGCGCCCCGGTGAGCTCGGCGATGCTCGCCGCGGTCTCGCATGTGACGGCATCGAGCTCGACGATCCCGAGCAGCGCGACGTCCTCGAGGAACGCCGCGCGGGCGACGGCCGCGTCACGTTCCCCCAGCAGGCGCGCGAGGGTGCGGCGCACCTCGACGATGGTGTGGCGCGCGGTCAGCAGCGAGGCGTCGCTGGCGAGGATGCGATCCGCCAGGTCGGAGTCCGGCTCGTCGACGTAGCGCTTGAGCAACGCGCTCGAGTCGACATAGAGGCTCATGCTCCGCGATCTTCCGACAGCACGTCCAGCGCGCGCTTGCCGGCACGCGCGCGGGGCACGTCGCGCAGCGCGCCGCCGGAGCCGGGCTTGATCCACCCGGCGGCGATGCCCTCCTCGACGTTGACGCGCCCCGGGACCGGGCCGAGCATCGCCTTCGGACGCCCCCTGTCGGTCACGCGAACGAGCTCACCGCGCGACGCTCGTTCGAGGTACTCCGACAGGTGCTGCTTGAGCTCGCGGATGCCGACATCGGCCATGTGACCACATTACCAGCCAATGTGTGCACATATGCTCCGGGGCGACCGGCGGTCCGCCCGTCGGCGTCCACACCGGCGCTGCTCGCCCCGGCGCCGAGGTCAGCGCGATCGCCCTCAGCGCGCCCCGCAGCAGCGCTTGTGCTTGCGTCCGCTGCCGCACGGGCAGGGGTCGTTGCGGCCCACCTTGACGACGATCCGGGTCCCGCCGTAGGCGGCGTCGCTCCAGCGCTCGGCCTCGCGCTCGGCCTCGCCGGCCTCGTCTTCGCGACCCGGCTGCCCGGCGAGCAGCTCCGCGAGCCGCCCCAGGACCGTCGCGACGTCCTCGGCGTCGCCGGCGCCGCGCGCGAGCACGAGCGCGGTCCGCAGCTCCTGCTCGGCGCGCGCGGGGTCGTCGAGCTCGGCGTGCACGGCGCCGGCGCGGATGTGCGCCCAGACGTCGGCCGTGTCGCCCTCAAGGCTCGCCTCCACGCGCATCCGGGCGTCCGCGGACCGTCCTGCCTGCGCGAGGATCAGGGCGACATCGGCAGCGAACATCCCAGCGTTGTCGGGGTCCAGCTCGGCGAAGGCATCGCCGACCGCGACGGCCTCGTCGACGAGGCCCCCGGACGCGAGCGCCATCGGCAGCTCGATCATCCAGTCCGGCGGCAGCAGTTCGAACGACGCCAGCGCAGCCACCCGTTCGGGCTCGCCCGCCAGCTGCTCGGCCAGCGCGAGCGCGAGCTCGGCGTCGGCGGCGAGCTCGGCCGGCGACAGGCGCTCGGTCGGGTCGCGGCGCGTGAGGTCCTCCAGCCGGCTCAGCAGCGCGAGCGAGAGGCCGAACATCGGCTCGCCCAGCAGCTCGGAGCTGCCCAGGATCGCGTCCATCCCGTCGTGGTTGCTGTCCCACGCGCGCTGCAGCCGCTCGTCGGTCAGCGTCGCGGCCTGCTCGTCGTGCGCGGGGCACATCGTCTGCTGCGCGTCGGCGAGCTCGGCGGGGAAGCCGAACTGCCCGCCCGCGCAGGCGGGACACCCGGCGTCGGGCTCGTCCACCGGCGCCAGGCGCACGGGCGAGCGATCGAGGTCGACCGGCCCGAACTCCTCCTGCACGAGATCCTGGATCGCGCCGAGGCCGATCGGCTCCCAGCTTCCCGAGACGAGCACGGGCGCGGGCGCCGGCAGGTCAGACAGCGTGCCGACCCGCGACAGCAGGCCCGGGGCCTTGCCCCGGTAGGCGAGCTGCGGGTAGGCGCCGGCGGACAGCGCCTGCTCGTAGCCGGCCCCGACGCTCAGCACGGACCCGGCGAGGTCGCCGAGCACGGCGAGGATCTCCTCCTCCGTCGCGGCCGCCTGGGGCAGGCAGTGCAGCGGGACGTAGAGCACGGCCTCGAAGCCGTCGCCGTCGCCGGTCGCGGTCGCGCGCGCAACCGGCGGTCGCTCGTGCCACCCCAGCGGATCCCAGGTCAGCAGGAAGACCCGCAGCCGTGCCGCGATCCGCGCCCGCGCGTCGTCCAGCGCGGGCCACTCGAGGCGCAGCTCGAGCAGCGCGCGCTCGTCGGCGGGCGCGCGCTGCATCGCGTCGCGCAGCTGCGGTGGGGCGCCGGTGGGCATCGTCGAGCAGGATGGCACGCCGGCCGCGGCCGAGCGGGCGATCGGTCGGGCTCGCGCCCGGAGCAGTCGGTCCGGCGGCCGTTCTACGGTGCCCGGCATCTGGCCGCGATGACCGAGAGGTGACAGATCGATGACGAGCGCCACCGCCGCAACCGCCGCACCGATGACGAGCGTGGGCGGAGAGCCCGCCCCGCCGCGCGAGCTGCGCGCGCTCCTCGCGTGGGTCGGCGACGGGCGCGCGCTGACGCAGACCGGACGCATCAAGCTCGCCGACGCGCGCGAGCTGGCGGTGCTGCTCGGCACGGGCGAGGAGCGCGCGCTGATCGAGCAGCGGATCACGAGCAGCGCGGAGCTGCCGGCGCTGTCGCTCGTCGTCGAGTGGGGAAAGGCATGCCGCCTGGTGCGCGTCAACCGTGGACGGCTCGTGCCCGTCAAGAAGCACGCGGGCCTGCTGCAGCGGCCCGCCGAGCTGTGGGAGCGGATGTTCGAGGCCTTCCCGCTGCTCGGCGAGGCGCTCTGCGTCGACGGCTGGGCGGAGTCGCTGATGCGCCGGCACTTCCGCGAGGCGATCGACGCTGTGCTGCTGCGGGCCTACCGCGCCGGCGGACCGATCGCCGTCGCCGCGGCGGGCGATCTGGCGTGGGACGTCGTGACCGCGCCCTACATCCTGGGCGGGACCGAGCAGCAGCACGATATCTGGCGCCGGATGAACGACCGCGACCTGCGCTACGCGCTCGAGGAGCTCGAGCGGCTCGGAGCCCTGCGCTGCGAGGGCGACGCGGTCGCGCTGACCGAGCGGGGCCGGGCCGCGATGCGGCGGGTCACCGGCGACGCGCAGCCGGGCGACGCGATCGCGCAGCTCAAGGTCACGCTGCTCGGCGTCGCCAAGCCGGCGGTCTGGCGGCGCGTGCTCGTTCCCGCCGATGCGCGCCTGGACCGCCTGCACGACGTCATCCAGGCGGCGTTCGGCTGGCAGGACTGCCACCTGCACGCCTTCACGGCCGGCGGCGTCGACTACGGGCCGCCCGATCCCGAGCTCGATCACCGCGACGAGCGCGCGACGCGCCTGGGGCAGCTGCTGCGCGCGCCCGGTGACCGGATCGCCTATTGCTATGACTTCGGCGACGGCTGGGAGCACGCGATCGTGCTCGAGCAGGTGCTCGCCGCCGAGGCCGGCGCGTGCTACCCGGCCTGCGTCGCCGGCTGCAGCCGCTGCCCGCCGGAGGACTGCGGCGGCACGTGGGGCTACGCCGAGCTGCGCGAAGCGCTCGCCGACCCGAGCCACGACCGCCACGACGAGCTGCTGGACTGGCTCGGGATCGACAGCGCCGCAGACTTCGACCCGGCGGCCTTCGACGTCGACGAGGCGAACGAGCTGCTCGCCGCCGTCGCCGCTGGGAGATGAGCGGCGACGTTCGAGCGTTCCGCTTGTGGCTACAATCACGCCATGGCTAGAGCTACATCTTCTCCCGTGGCCAGCGTGGGCGTACGCGACTTGAAGAACCGGCTCAGCGCGCATCTCGATCGCATCAAGGCGGGCGAGGAGATCATCGTCACCGAACACGGCCGGCCCATCGCACGGCTGATTCCCGTCGGCGCGGACGTCGACCGGGTGACCGCGTTGGTGGACGCCGGCATCGTGCGCGCGCCGGCGGCCACGACGCGCCGACCGCCGGGCCGGCGGGTGCGCCTGACGGGCGGCGGATCCGTCGACGACGACGTCGCCGACCAGCGGCGGTGATCACATACGTCGACACGTCGATCGTGATGAAGCTGCTCATCCACGACGAGGCGTTCACCGCGGAGTCCGAACGACTGTGGGTTGACTCGACGTTCGCGCTCTGCGCTGAGATCGGCTTCGTGGAGGCACGCGCGGCGCTCGCCGCCGTGCGACGAGACAGGCGTCTGACCGCAGCCGCCCTCCGGACCGCCAACGAGGAGCTCGAGCTGCTCTGGGAGCAGATGACCGTCGTCGTCGTCGACACCGAGCTGGTGCGAGCGGCCGCTGACATCGCCGAGCACGAGGGCCTGCGCGGCTACGACGCTGTCCATCTCGCCGCGGCCATCGCCGGCCAGGTCACCGTCGTCGCCAGCGCCGATCGACACCTCGTCGAGGCTGCGCGCCGCCGTGGCTTCGCCGTCGCCGGACCCGCATAGCTCGGGGATCTTCAGCGCCGTCCGGCGGGCTTCGCAGATCGTCTGCCGGCTCGAGGCGCAGCGGGATCCCGCGGCGCAGCAGCTCATCAGCCCGTCAGGCCACCACGACCACGCGCACCCCGACGGCGTCGTAGGTGTTCTTGGCGCGGGCGTCCCGGGTGGCCAGCTCGGGTCCGAGGAGCAACGGCGAGGCGAAACGGGCGGCGAGCAGCCGCGCGGCATCGGCAGGCTCCAGCCGCACGTCGCCGGGCAGTCGCGTGAGCACCGAGTAGGTTTCGGCCAGCGCGTGGCCGCTCAGCGCGAGCTCGCGGCCGCCCCACCAGTCGCTGACGACCGTATGTGCGCGATGGGAGGCGACGAGCAGTGCGACGGCGACACTCGTGTCGATCGCGAGCGCCGTCAACGACGGGCCGCGTCGATCAACCCGAAGACGACGTCGTCGTCGATCACGGTGTCCCCGCTCGCCACCAGGACCCCCGCTTCCTCGACGAGCCGGGCCGTCCGACCGACGGGGATGAGCTGCAGCCCCTCGCCGTACCGCGAGATGTCGACCGTGGAACCGGGCACGAGTCCCAGCGCGTCACGCAGCGGCTTTGGGACGACGAGGCGCCCGACCGCGTCGATCGATGCTCTCATTGGGAATAGCGTACCGGCGCACTTCCA
>CAVRMD010000009.1:0-242502 GCA_963722455.1 uncultured Solirubrobacteraceae bacterium | reverse complement strand
GCAGCGTCGCGACGACCGCGTCGCTCGTGTTCTCGGCGACCGACTCGACGACGGCGCGCGCGATCTCGTCCGCGCCGAGCCCCGCCGGGTCGCGGCCCGCCAGCGACGGCAGCGCGCGCCGCGCGCCCTCGAGGTCGCCGCACTGCAGCTGCGCCGCGATCCGCTCCGCCTCGCGGCGCAGCGAGCGTCCGCCGAGCGCCGCCCAGGTCAGCACGGCGAGCGCCGCGCGGCGCCCGAGGACGCGCGCCAGCAGGTCGCCGGCGAGCGCGGCGCCCGCGACGAGCGCCGCGGTGAAGAGGACGCCGCGGGCGCGGCCGGCGCGGTACACGCGCCGTTCGAGGGCGAGGGCGAGCCGGCCGAAGCCCGCGACCGGGTGCCAGCGGCGCGGATCGCCGAGGGCGAGATCGGCGCCGTAGCCGAGCGCCAGGCCCGCCGCGCTCACGACGGCGCTCCGGCGTCCGGCGCGACGGGGGCGTTGACGCGCGCGACCGTCCAGCGCCCGTCGTGCGCGTGCAGCTCGGTCACGGCGAGCGGGGCGACGTCGACGCGCCACAGCGCGCCCGCCGGCGCCCCGAGCGCATGCACGACGGCGGCGCGCACGACGCCCGCATGCGTGATCGCGATCGCGCGCCCGTCGCGCAGCGCCTCGCCGCTCAGCCAGGCGCCGACGCGCTGCAGCAGCGCGCTCGTCGACTCGCCGCCGTGGGGCGCGGCGTCCGGATCGGTCATCCACGCGGCCGTCGCGGCGGGCTCGGCGGCGTGCACCTCGGCCAGCGTGCGGCCGCCAGCCGCCGAAGTCGCACTCGCGCAGCGCCGGCTCGACGGCGGCCTCCAGGCCCGCCGCCGCGGCGGTCTGGCGCGCGCGCAGCGCGGACCGCAGACGGCGTCGCCGCGCCCGAGCCGCCCGGCGAGGCGGGCGGCCGCGGCGCGCCCGGCGCCGTCGAGCGGCTCGTCGACCGGGAAGGCGGCGCGCGTGACCGCACCGGTCGATCCGTGCCGGATGAGCAGCAGGCGCCTCACGCCCGCACGGCCGCGGCACGGTGCGTCGCGATCCCGAAGCCGACGCCGAGCGTCGCCCACAGCACCGCCTGCGTCCCCAGCGAGCTGAGCCGGAACTCCCAGAGCAGCGCGGCCGGGAAGCCCTCGGGGATCTCCTGCACGCCCGGGAGCGCGAGCGCCAGGCCGCCCGCGACGGCGACGAAGGTCCCGGCGCCGGCGAGCGGGCGCACCCACGGAGGCCGCTCGGGCCGCACCGACCACATGACGCGGGCGGCCGCCAGCATCGCCAGCGCCGAGCCGGCGAGCAGCACGAGGTAGGAGGCCGTCCGCGCGCCGATCGTGTCCGGGTCGCCGACCGCCGGCGGGTTGGGCGGGTACTTCACGAACGGCACGAGGACGATCGCGACGAAGATCGCGCCGGCCAGCCGCGTCGCGAGCTCCCAGTCGCTGCGCGGCGAGCCGCGGCCGCGCAGCAGCGCGAACGCGATCGCGAACAGCCCGCCGGCGGCGATGCCGTACAGGACCGTCGCCAGCACGAGCCCGCCGCGCTGCTCGGCGCGGCTGAAGACGATGTCGCCGACGTGGGCGAGCGGGACCGGCGTCAGGCTGGCGTGCGCGCGCGCCGTGCGCTCGATGTCGATCGCGTCCTGGATGCTCGCCTCGCCGAAGACGAACGCGAACGCGCCCGCGAGCAGGCCGGCGAGCGCACCGACGACGAGGCCCCTGCGAACGAGGGTCCAGACCATGGAGTGCTGCCGCGCTGCGAGCTAGTGACAGGGGACGCCGAGCAGATGGCGCCCGTCGTGCAGGAGCTCGTGCAGGGTCGACCCGGCCTGCGAGATCGCGCCCTGGTCGTACGCGACGAGGTAGATCGTGAGCATCAGCAGCGCGCCGAGCATGAGGGCCGGCATGAGCTCGCGAAGCGGGAGGGGCTGGACGGTTGGCGCTGGATCCATCGGTGGAGCCTCCTGGGGATGGTGCGTCCCGTTGGGAAGGTGCCGCGGCGGACGAGTTCCTGACTCGCGGGGCCTCAGCCCCGACACAGTGGCGCTACCGTCCCGGCATCTCACCGGGTTCCTCGCCCTCCGCGCTGACGTGCGGACCCTAGCGCGCGGCGCGGCCGGCCGCCATCCCGATCCTCCGGCGGCGCGCCGCGACCCGCGCCGGCCGCACGCCCCGCCGCCCCGCGGTCGTCTAGCGTGTCGCGACGCATGAGCGACGCGACGCGCCTGCACCGGCCGGCGACGCCCCCAGGGCACGACCGCTCGCGGGCTGCCGAGCGCGCCGCCGACCCGCGCGGGTGGCGCTTCGACGCGCCCGCCCGCCAGGCCGTGCACCGCGTCATCGCCGAGCGCCGCGACATCCGCCGCTTCCGGCCCGACCCGGTGCCCGGCGAGGTGCTCGAGCGCGTCCTGGCGGCCGCCCATCGCGCGCCGTCCGTCGGGCTCATGCAGCCCTGGCGGCTGATCGTCGTGCGCGGCAGCGAGCCGCGGATCGCCGTCCGCGACGTCGCCGCCCGGGAGCGGCTGCGCCAGGCCGGTCGCTTCGACGCGCGCGCCCGCGAGTTCCTCGACCAGAAGATCGAGGGGATCGTCGAGGCGCCGCTCGGCGTCTGCGTCTGCTGCGATCACGGCGAGCCGGGCGAGGAGATCCTCGGGCGCGGCACGATCCCCGAGACCGACGTCTACAGCGCGGCCTGTGCGATCCAGAACCTGTGGCTGGCGGCGCGCGCCGAGGGGCTCGGCGTCGGCTGGGTGAGCTTCTATCGCTTCGCCGACCTGCGCTCGATCCTCGGCATCCCGCAGCGCGTCGACCCGATCGCCTGGCTGTGCATCGGCTGGCCCGACGAGCGGCCGGTGCGGCCGGGCCTCGAGGCGAGCGGGTGGGCGGCGCGGACCGCGCTCGAGGAGGTCGTCATGGACGAGCGCTGGCGCGACGACGGGGCGGCGAGCGACGGCGTCGCGGCAAGCGGCGACGGGACCGCGCGGGCCGGGCCGCCGGGCGCCCGGACGCCCGACCGGCAGGCGGCGATCCGCGCCCGCGACCGCTCGGACCGGCTCGTCAAGCCGGCGGGGAGCCTCGGCGCGCTGGAGACCGTCGTCGAGCGCTGGGCGGCCGCCTGCGGCGGCCCGCCGCCGGCTCGGATCCGCGCCGGCGTGCTCGTCTGCGCCGCCGACCACGGGCACACCGTGCACGGCACGAGCCTCTTCGACGGCCGCGTCTCGGGTCAGGTCGCGGCGGCCGCGGCACGCGGCGAGACGGCGATCGGCGTGCTCGCGCGCGACGGCGGGCACCGCCTGCTCGTCGCCGACGTGGGCCTGCGGGGACCGACGCCGGCCGGCGTGCTTGACCGCAAGGTCACCGCCGGCAGCGCCGACATGAGCACCGGCGACGGCCTCGCGTCCGAGCAGCTGCGGGCCGCGCTGGCGGCGGGCGCGGCGCTCGCCGCGCAGCTCGCCGGCGACGGCGTGGACTGCCTCGTGCTCGGCGAGATCGGGGTCGGCAACACGACGACGGCGGCGCTGCTCGCCTCGCTGCTGACGGGCGCCGGGGCGGACCGGACGGCCGGCCGCGGCGCCGGTCAGGACGCCGCGGGCCTCGCTCGCAAGCGCGCCCTCGTCGACGCGACGGCGGCGCTGCATGGCGCCAAGAGCTCCCCGCAGGCGATGCTCGCCGCCGCCGGCGGCCTCGAGCTGGCCGCGCTCGCGGGCGCTGTCCTCGAGGCCTGGGAGCGGCGGCTGCCGGTCGTGCTGGACGGCTATGCGACGACGGTCGCCGCGCTCGCCGCCGCACGCATGCGGCCCGCCGCCGCCGCGGGCCTCTTCGCCAGCCACCGCTCGGCGGAGCCGGGTCACGACCTCGTGCTGACCGAGCTCGGCCTCGAGCCGCTGCTGGACCTGCGGATGCGCCTCGGCGAGGCGTCGGGCGCGCTGATCGCCCTGCCGCTGATCGAGCGCGCCGGGCTGCTGCACGCGCAGATGGCGACGTTCGCCGAGGCCGGCGTGGACGAGCGCCGGTGAGCCTGCTCGACGAGGCACGCGCCGCCGGCGGGCTGCTGACGATCGTGCCGATCGGGCGGCGCGAGCTCGACGAGGGCGCGCAGCGCGCGGCGGCACCCTGGTTCCCGCTCGTCGGCGCGCTCGTCGGCGTCGCGGCGGCGGTCGCCTTCGCGCTCGGCGAGGCGCTGCTCGGCGGCTTCTACGGCGCCGTGCTCGCGCTCGTGGTCTCGGCGGTCGCGACGGGCGCGCTGCATCACGACGGGCTCGCCGACACGGCCGACGGGCTCGGCGTGCACGGCGACCGCGACCGGCGGCTGGCGGCGATGCGCGATGCGCAGATCGGCGCCTACGGCGTGCTCGCGCTCGTCGCCTTCGTGCTGCTCGCCGCGGCGACGCTGGCGCAGCTCTCGCCCACCGAGGCGGCGAGCGCGCTCGTCTGCGGCCATGCCCTCAGCCGCTGGGCCGCGCTGCCCCAGCTCGTCTACGTCGCCCCGGCACGACCCGACGGCCTCGGGGCGTCCTGGTCGGCCGCGCTGCCGGCGCTGGCGATCGGCTCGGCCGTCGCGCTGGCGCTCGCGATCGCCGCCGCCGGCATCGTCGCCGGGCTCGCCGCGGCGGCCGGCGCCGTCGTCGCCGCCGCGGCGGTGGCGCTGCTCGCCCGGCGGGCCGTCGGCGGGCGCACCGGCGACACGCTCGGCGCGGCGGTGCTCGTCACCGAGCTCGTCGTGTACTCGGTGCTGGCCGCGTACTGGCTGGCGTAGCCGATCCGGCGCAGCGCCCGCGCGGTCAGCGGTCCCGGGCGCGCGGCCCGGCGCGAATCCGCGGCCCCGCAAAGCGACGCTGCGGTGAACCACGGACGCGCGACGGCGATGATCGCCGTACGGTCCGGTCATGACCACCGAGCCCGCCGCCGAAGCACGACCCGGCCCGCTGCTGCTGTGCGCCGGCACCGACGCGCCGGCCGCCGCCGGCCTCGCGGAGCTTGCCGCGTCGCTGCTGCGCTGCGACCGCCCCGCGATCGTCCTCGCCACCTGGGCGCCGCCTCCGATCAGCGCCCCGCTGGACGCGATCATGGATGCCTTCTACGACCTCCACGCCGACCTGCGTGCCGCGGCGCACCGGGCGGCCGGCGACGCGGCCGAGGCGGCGGTCGAGGTGCTGCGCGCACACGGCTTCGACGCCGCCGCGCGCCTGGTCTCCGACGAGCGCGCGCCGTGGCGGGTCATCCTCGAGCAGGCCGACGAGCTCGGGGCGGCCGCCATCGTCGCCGGTGCCGGCGACCCGCCCGCCACGCGCCCGGGCTCGCTCGGGCGCCAGGCGCGGGCGCTCGCGCACCGCAGCCACCGGCCGCTGCTCGTCATCCCGGCCGGCGCGGGCCCAGCGGCCGCCGGCGCGCCGGCGGTCTTCGCCTACGACGGCTCGGCTCCCGCCGACCGCGCGCTCGCGGCCGCCCCCGGGCTCCTGCGCCGCCGCCCGGCGCTCGTCGCCACCGCGTGGATGCCGGCCTCCTACGCCGTCGGCGTCGCGCTCGTCGCGATTCCCGACGAGATCGCCCAGACGGGCGGCCAGCGATTGGACGAGGCGGCGCGCCGGCACGCCGCCGACGACGCGCGCGCGGGCGCGTCGGCGCTCGCGAAGGACGGGTGGCCGTGCGAGCACCTGACGCTCGAGAGCGCGCACAGCGTGCCCGGGGCGATCATCGCCGCAGCGGACGAGCGTGACGCCGCCGTGCTCGTGACCGGCACGCGAGGACGCTCGCGGATCGCCGCCGCGCTGCTGGGCAGCAACGCGGAGGGCATCCTGCGCCACGCCGGACGCCCCGTGCTGCTCGTGCCCGAGCCGCCCGCGTAGCCCGGCGCCCGGCGCGCGCAGACCGCGCGTTCGGAGCACCTGTGATGATGGGCCCGTGCGGCGCCCGCAGCGCGGATGAGCAGGACGACCGGCGAGGACGGCTCGCGGCGCGGCGGCTCGCCGGACGACGGCTCGCGGGGCGACGGCTCGCGGCGCGACGGCTCGCCGGGCGACGGCTCGCGGCGCGAGCGCGCCGGGCACGCCGCGCGACGGGCCGCGCTGCTCGGCCAGCGCACGATCGCCGGATTTCTCCAGGATCGCGGCGCGCAGCTCGCGGCGAGCATCGCCTACTACGCGCTGTTTGCGACGTTCCCGCTCGCCATCTGCATGGTCGCGCTGTTCGGGATCGTCGCCGCCGACGACCAGGCGCGCCAGGAGGTCATCGACTTCCTCATGACGCACCTGCCGCTGCGCGAGGACAGCGGCCGCCGCGACATCGCCGACTCGCTGGAGCAGGTCACGGGCGACGCCGGGACGTTCGGGGTCATCGGCGTCGCCGGGCTCATGTTCTCCGCCAGCGGGCTCATGGGCGCGCTGCGCCACGCGCTCAACCGCGCGTGGGCGGTCGACGACCGCCGCCCCGCGCTCGCCGGCAAGCTGCTCGACATCCTCCTCGTGCTCGGCGTCGGCGTCGTCATCGGGCTGTCGCTGGCGCTCACGCTCACGACGCGCCTCGCCGTCGACGCGGCGCAAGAGCTCTCCGACGCGATCGGTCCGGCGCTGTCGTTCTTGCCGCGGATCGTCTTCGCCCTGGGCCAGATCACGCCGGTGGCGCTCTCGTTCGCCCTCTTCCTGGCGCTGTACCGCTTCCTGCCGGCGCGCCCCGGCGGCCGCCTGCGCGACTGCGTCCCCGGGGCGCTGATCGGCGCCCTGCTCTACGAGGCGGTGAAGACCGGCTTTGCGTTCTACCTGGAGAACGTGGCGTCCTACGGCGCGGTGTACGGCCCGATCGCGACCGTCATCGCGTTTCTGTTCTTCGTCTTCCTCGCCTCGATCGCGTTCCTGCTCGGCGCCGAGGCTGCCGCCGCGTGGCCCGGCGTGCGCGACGGCCCGCTGGACGAGGGCTCCGACGAGCCGATCGGGGTTCGCGCGCGCCGCGTCCTGCGCGGTCTCGTCGTCAACGACGAGTGACCGTCAGGCGGCCCGCACGAGACGCTGGACGAACGCGAGCTTCTCGACGACGGCGGGGGCGATGACGAACGGGTACAGATCGCCCTCGCCGAGGCTGCGGCTCATCGCGTTGAGCGCATACGTGAGCGGCAGCCAGGCGTCGAGCAGCGTGCGCATGTCGCCGTCGGCGACCGGGTCGGCGTGCAGCGCGGCGACGTCGGACGTCGCGATCGCCGGTCCGTCGACGCGCAGGCCGTGCGCCGCCGCGGTCTGCAGGCCGTCGCGGATGTGCAGGAGGTGGGCGAACGTCTCGGCCCAGTCCTCCCACGGGTGCATCGTCGCGTAGGCGCTGACGTAGCGCTGCGGCCAGCCGTCGGGCGGGCCCTCCTCGTAGTGGCGCGCCATCGCGTCGGCGTAGTCGGCGCGGTCGTCGCCGAAGAGCCGGCGGCAGCGCTCGCGCTCGGCCGACCCCTCGGGGGCGAGGATCGGTTGGAAGTAGTGGCCGATCTCGTGGCGCAGGTGGCCGAGCACGGTGCGGTAGGGCTCGCCGAGGTCGGCGCGGCGCTGCTCGCGGCGCGCCGGATCGGCCTCGGCGAGGTCGAGCGTGATGACGCCGTCCGCGTGGCCGGTGCTGACCGGCTCGGCGGTGCTCGAGAGCATGTCGAACGCCAGGCCGCCCGCCCCCTCGTGCCGGCCGCGCACCGCCAGCCCGAGCTCGCCGAGCTCGAAGAGCAGCCGCCGCTTGGCGGCCTCGGCCGCGGCGAACGCGGCGAGCCCGTCCGGATCGTCGGCGGCGGGCCGCGTCCGCGTCAGCTCGCACGCGGCGCACAGCGCGCCTGCCTGCGCGGCCAGCCAGTTGCAGCCGGCCAGGCGCTCGTTGGCGCAGCGCCCGCCGCGCCGTCCGGCGGCGACGACCTCGCGCTCGCGCGGGTCGAAGGCCAGGGCGGTGGCGCAGTGCAGGCAGACCATGCTCTCGAACGTGACGAGGCGGCCGCAGGTCGGGCAGGCGAAGGCGCGCATCCATCCATGATGGCCCGCCGGCGACGATTCCAACCGCCGGCCGGGCGGACCGACGACGAGATCGTCGTGGGCGAGCCGCATGCGTCCACCCCCCGTCCGGGTAGGGGAAGACGGTGGGCGGGCTCGGTCCGGGGTCGACGAGGCGCGCGGCGGCCGTCGCGGCCGCCGTGCTGCTCGCATGCCCCGCCGCGCGGGCCGACGGCCCCGCCCCGCCGGCGCCGCCCGACGCGACCGTGGCGCTCGACCGCCGAGGCGGCGGCGGCGGCGTGGCGCCGCGCTTCGTCGGCTTGAGCATCGAGTGGTCGCTCGTCGAGCGCTACATGGGCGACGCCGCCCGGCCCGTGTTCGCCAACCTGCTGCGCAACCTGGGCGCCGGCGAGCTGCGGATCGGCGGCAGCTCGCAGGACCAGATGCCGTTCGACGCGACGGCCGCGAACTCCAACCAGGTCATCACCCCCCAGGACGTGCTCGACGTGCGGCGCACGCTCGACGACGCCAACGCGCCGTCCGGCGACGGCGGCGCCCGCGCGGCGGCGCGCTGGATCACGGTGCTCGGCACGACGCTGGCCCCGCCGGGTCCGAGGCGCCCCTGGGCCGGCCCCGAGCACGCCAGGGCGTTCGTGAGCCGGGGCGTGCTGCCCGCGTTCGCCGGCGCCGAGCGCACGGTGGCGGGCATCGGCCTCGGCAACGAGCCCGACCTCACGTACGGCTTCGACCTCGCCCGCTATCTCGCCGACCTCGCGGCGCACCGCGACGCGGGCGTGACCGCGCCGTTCGCGATGAGCCTGCCGAGCACGAGCGAGCCGATCGCGCCCTGGCAGGCGATCCAGGCGCGCTCGGTGCCGACGCGCTTCTTCTGGGACTGGCCGGCGATCCTCGACGCGATCGTGCCCGCCGCGGACGCCGAGCGCCGGCGCGCGCTCGCCGGCAACCGCGCGACCGACCACTTCTATCCGCTCGCGCGCGGCTGCGCCTCCGACGAGTACCGCTGCGCGACGATCGAGCGGCTGCTGTCCGACGAGCGCCTGTCGAACCTCGCCTTCCAGGTCTACGCCCACGCCGTGCAGGCCGCGCGGCACGGCCTCGGCTACCGCCTGCAGGAGACCAACACCGCCGCCGGCCGCGGCGTCGACGGCGTCAGCAACGTCGCCGCGAGCGCGATCTGGGCGCTCGCGGCGATGTTCGAGGCGGCCTGCCCGCAGCCGCCGGACGCGCCCGGCGCCAACGCGACGTGCGCGGTCGGCGCGTCCGGGATCAACCTGCACAACGCCGAGGTGCGCGCCTTCTTCTTCCCCGAGGAGGGCAACGCCTTCTACAACGCCGTCCGCTACGACCCGTCGCCGGCGATGGGCGCGCCGAGCGCGGCGCCGCCGTACTACGCGATGCTGCTCTTCGCGGGGTTCGCCCAGCGGACCCGGGGGCTGCGGCCGCTCGCGGTCGCGCCCGGCCCGGACCCGGCCGCGCGCGTGCGGGCGTGGCAGGCCACGGCGGGCGCGGGCGAGCGGCGGCTGTTCGTGCTCAACCTGTCCGGTCGCCCGCTCGCCGTCGACGTCCGCGCGCCGGGCGCGCGCTACGAGCTTCACCGGATGGCGCCGGTCGACCCGAGCGGCGCGGGACGCACGCTCGACGCGCCGCAGGTGCGGATCGACGGCCGCGCGGTCGCCGCGGACGGCAGCTGGCCCGGGTTCGCGCCGCAGCGCGGCAGGCTCTCGGGCGGGCGGATGCGGCTGCGGATCGGGACCGCCGAGGCCGCCGTCGTGGTCGTGCACGGGCGCGGCGAGCAGTGACGGCGGCGCTCGGCGTGGTCATTCGCCGCCGCGCGGAGCATCATGTGCGGGATGGCTCACCGGACCCGTCACCCTCGGCGTCATCGGCGCGGCGTCGCGCGCGTCGCGGGCACGCCGGCGCGGCGAGGGCCGCGATGACGGACGAGCTCGAGCCGCCGCAGGAGTTCGAGGAGGGCGAGCGGGTCGCGTTCATGCGGATGGCGCCGCTCACCGGGGAGATCGAGATCGTCGAGGCGACGGTCCTCGGGATGCTCGACGACTACCGCGCGCTCATCCGCTTCCCCAGCGGCACCGACCTCGCCTGGCCGGTCAGCGACCTCACCCGGATGCCGCCGCGCCCGTAGCCGGCGGCCGGCAGGCGCGCAGGTACTCCTCCCAATCCCATTCGGCGAGGAAGCGCTCGGCCGCGTCGGCGCCGTTGGCGATGACCGTCGCGCGCTGCTTCGGCGACGCGTCGAACTCGACGAGGCCGACCGCGCTCGTGTCGACGCTGATCGTGCGCCGCCGCACGCACGGCCGCTCGAGGTAGGTCTGGTCGTTGCCGACGAGCGCGGTGGCGAGCACCTGCTCGAGCAGCTTCATCGGCGCGAGCGACGGCAGCATGATCCCCGGGAAGAGCTCGGCGTTGCCCGCGGGCAGGCCCGGCAGGATCTTCACGCCGAGCGTCGGCCAGCGCGGGGCGGCGAGGTCGGTGCGGTCGAACGCCTGGAGCGGATAGTTCGACAGCACGCCGCCGTCGACGAGCCTGATCGGCTCGCCGGTGGCGCCGTGGCGCACGACGACGGGATCGAAGTACAGCGGGATCGAGCTCGACGCCCGCACGGCGTCGGCGACGAGCTGCTCGTCGGGATCGAGGCCGAGCTGCGCGTAGTCCCACGGCAGGCGCAGCAGGCGCCCGTTCGTGATGTCGGTGACCATGACGACGAGCCGGTAGCCGCGCTCGGCGGGGACGTTCGGGTCGGCTCCGCCGTCCGTGCGCCGCAGGTCGCCGAACGTGCGCACGCCGAGCCGCTCGAGCTCCACGCGGACGAACTCGCGGATGTAGTCGCCCTCGTAGGCGCCGCCGGAGTGCAGCAGCGAGACGCCCTCGCTGATGAACGGCAGCCGTGGCAGCCCGCGGTCCGACACGCGCCCGTAGTCCAGGCGCGCGAGCGCGTCGCGCAGCTCCTCGCGGTCGATCCCCGCCGCCACGAGCGCGCCCGCGATCGCCCCGGCCGACGATCCGGCGACCCGCTCGAACGCGTAGCCGGCCGCCATCAGCGCGATGACCGCGCCGCCGAGGCCCAGGCCCTTCATGCCGCCGCCCTCGAGAACGAGATCCGCGCTGGACATGACGCGCCACGATGGCACACCGCGGCGCGCGCGTGAAGCGCGGCGCTCCCCGCCGACGCAGCGCTGGCGCGCCGAGCGCGCGGCTCAGGCCGGCGGCTGCGGCTCGCCGCCGGGCGCCGTCGCGTCGCGCTGCTCGACGCGCCGCTCGATCCGCGCGGCGCCGACCGTGTCGGTCAGCCCGTGGGCGACGATCGAGCCGAGGATCGTGAACGCCGCCAGCTCGAACAGCAGCGTCCGGTCGGGCGCCAGCGAGTCGAGCACGAAGAGGGCGAACAGCATCGACGCGATCCCCTTCGGGCCGAACCAGGCGATGAAGAGCTTCTCGGCGAGCGGCAGGCGCACGCCGACGAACGAGATCAGGACGGACCCCGGCCGCGCGACGACGAGCGCGAAGACGACGAAGGCGACGAGCGCGCCGGGCGAGCCGCTCCACCCGATCGCGACGACGAGCGCGCCGAAGATCGCGAACGCGACGAGGTGCAGCACGTTGTTGATGTTCTCGTTGCGGCGGTGAAAGACGTCGGGCGCCTCGTTGCGCAGCAGCGCGAGGACGACGCCCGCCACGAACGCCGCGATCAGCCCGTTGCCGTGCGCGAGCTGGGCGGTGCCGAATGCGGTGGCGGCGGTCCCGAGCAGGACGAGGCCCTCGTAGCGCGCCTCGATCGCCCACTCCGGCAGCCGGCCGATGAGCAGCCCCGCGGCGAGCCCCCAGCCGACGCCGACGGCAAGGCCGACGAGGCTCTCGAGCGCCAGCGACCCGCCGACGTCGAGCACCGAGCCGCCCGGCCCCTGCGACAGGGCCAGGAAGAGCAGCACGAACGGCAGCGCCAGGCCGTCGTTGAGCCCGGACTCGAGGTTCAGCGTGTGGCGCACGACCTGCGGCACCCGCTTGGAGGCCACGATCGCCGACGTGATCACCGGGTCGGTCGGCGACAGGATGAAGCCCAGCAGGAACGCCTCGGTCCAGCTCAGCTCGCCGAACAGAAGCTTCGCCGCGCAGGCCAGCAGGCCCGCGTTCAGCGGCATCGCGACGACGAGCGCGCGGACCGCCGGGCTCCAGTGGTGGCGCAGCAGCTCCTGCTCGACGAGCAGCCCGTCGCCGAACAGCGTCAGCAGCAGGACGATCTCGACGACGATGATGATCACGTGCGCGCCGGGCTCGAGCTCGAGCACGCCGATGACGTTCAGCAGTGCGCCGACGGCGGTCGCCAGCACGGTCAGCGACAGGACGGTGCGGTGCACGAGCCCGGAGATGACCGCCCCGGCGATGAGCATCAGGCCGAGCGCGGTGAGCGCCTCTTCGAAGCCGATCTGCATGCGCGGCCGGTGTGACTACGCGCCGCGCCCGGCGCGAGATCGGCGGCGAGGTGCCATGCCGCCGCGATCCTATCGGCGCTGCGCCGCGGCGCTCCGCAGCGCGGCGCAGCCGCTCAGGCGGCGCGCGTGCTCCCCGACAGGTCCTCGATCGCCTGCTGGAGCATCGCCGCGCGCAGGTGCACCGCGGGCGGGCTGTCGGGTGCGGCGCCACGGTCGGCGAGATCAGCCAGATGCGGGATCGCCGCCGTCAGCGAGAAGCGCGCGTCGCCGACGACGAAGTAGCCGACGATCGGGTAGTCGACGAGGTCGCGCTCGACGACGCCGAGCCGCGCCACCAGCTCGCCGTAGAGATTCGAGGCGGCGCCCGGGTCGATGTCGGGGACCTCGAGCGCCAGGCGCCGCTCGGTGTCGACGAGCAGGTGGATCTCGTAGGCCAGCGCGCGCCTGCGCGAGAGCACGGGGTAGGTCTGCAGCAGCCACGCCACCGAGGCGGTGAGCAGTCCGAGACCGATCAGCGCCTCCGGCGGGCTGAGGATCTGCAGCCAGCCCGGCGTCGGCGTCGCCGTCGACGAGCGGGCAGGAAGACGAGCGCCCACCCGACGACGAGCAGCGCGGCCCGGGAGCACATGACGGCGACGAGCGCGAGGGACCCGCCAACGGCAGTCCGCGGTCGCCGCTCATGCCGCGCACGGCGGCCGAGACGGCCCCGCACCACCCAGCGGCTGAACCGCCCCGCGGCGCCCGATCGGGACACGACGGTGAACGTGTCGTGGACGACGATCGCGACGAGTGCCAGCCCGGCCGGCAGGGCGACGGCGGTCAACGGCCGGCGACGATCGGTGCACCACCTGCCCGCACGCATCGCATGCTGGTACCGGCGCGGGGCGTGCTCGCCCGCGTTTGAGCATCGGCACAGGCAATCACCTGGGCGTACCATCTGGGGGGTGCCGGACACGTCGGACCAGAGCGACAGCACGATGCGCGCGGCGGAGGCGCTGCGCCGCCGGGCGGCCGATTGGGCCGCCGGCGCGCAGGAGGGTCGCGAGCTTGACCGGCGTATCGCGCGCAGTCAGAGCCCGCAGGAGCGCTTGGACAGCGGCCACCACTTGGTCGAACTGGCTGCCAAGCTGCGTCGGCCTGACTGACGTGCGGCGCGACGACGGCGCGATCCTGGCGCATCTCAACAACGCGGGCGTCGACTTCGTCGTGATCGGCGGATGGGCGGTGATCGCGCACGGCTACGTCCGCGCGACGCGCGATGTCCACGTGCTCGTCGCCGATTCCGCAACTGTCCGTCGCGAAGTCACCGACGCGCTCGCCGCGCTGGACGCAACGCGACTGGACGGCACCGTTCTGACCGCGGGCCTTGCCATGCCCGACCAGGGCTGGCAGGTCAACACCCGCGTTGGTCGCGTCGATGTGCTGCTCGAGGGTCCGCCGCCGCTTGACCTCGCCAGCGTCAAGGCGGACGCCGAACCGCGGGTGATCGACGGCACGGAGGTGCTGATCAGCGGGCTGGCGCACCTGGTCGCGTTCAAACGCCTCGCCAACCGCATCACCGACCGCGCTGACCTCGAGGAACTCGAACGGATTCATCAGCGGCCGCTACCGCGGCTCGCCCTACCCGGCATCGACGACTGATATCCGGGGCGGGTTGTCAAGTGGGCGTGTGTGGTCGGGCCGTTGGTGCGGCCGGTGGTGGGTGTGGGCCGAGTTCTCGGTGCTGGCCGCCGCTGCGCGGCGACTGATCTGACTGATACTCGCGGGCTGGGTACCGCTGGACCGTTGTTCGTCGCTGGCTGACCGTCTGATGATCGAGCGCGCCCCGCGTGCGGGGTACTCACAGTCGTCTCGTCAGCCATGGTGCGCGGCGGGGCGGCCAGCCCCGACAGGCCGACCGGGTTGTCGCTGGGGGTTTCAGGGTCGCGTGATCTCCCGGCAGAGGTGCGCAAGCTCGCGCGCGACGGCGATGTTGGTGACGGTCGCGCGGCTTGCCGCGCACCTGGTGCAGGTCGCGCCAGCGCTGGAGGCGTCGCCGGGCGCGCCAGGCGCAGTTCACGGCGACTGGGTCGACGCCGGCTGGGTCGTGTGTGGCGTGCGCCATCGCGGTCGTTGCGGCGTTGACGCATCCGCATCGCGACCATGCCGGCGTTGAGCCGGCCGACGTTGTCGAGATCCTCGAGGACTTCGACGAGCTCGGCGCGAGAATCACTCGATCGGATCGCGAAACGCTGCGAAACTCCTGCAAACCGCTTCTCGCGATTTCGCAGGGCTTCGCAGGGACGTTGCTGCGGAACTTCTCGGTCTTCCCGCTACTTCTCGGTTGCTCTACAAATCGGGGCGCCCGGATTTGAACCGGGGACCTCTCCGACCCGAACGGAGCGCGCTACCAGGCTGCGCCACGCCCCGATGTCCAGCGAGTATCTCACGACGATCCTGCGACCGCCCGGTAGTACCGGACGGCGAGGCCCGTGATGAGGGTCTGCAGGGCGTTCTCCAGGGAGACGCCCTCGTTCTCAGCGTAGCGAGCGACGCCGGCGTCCTCGATGCGCTGTGCCTGGCGGACGACGTCGTCCATGAGATCGGGGTGGCGGTCGGCGAAGTAGGCGCCCAGGGCGTACAGCGCGGTGTCCGTGAACGGCTCGAGGTCGTCGTCGCCGCGAGCGTCAGCCAAGGCTCACGCGCAGCGTGGTGGACGGCAGCTTCACGGACACCGTGGGAGCGAGGCCATCGAGCTGCGTCACCGCCGCCGCGGGGGCGCCGGAGCTCCCGGCGGACGCGTCCACGCCGGGAGCCGTCGCGTTGCCCTCGACCCCGTCCAGGGACGACTGCACGGAGGGCGTTGGACCGGTCTCCCGCGTCGCGGGCTGCTCGGCGGGCGTCCCCGGCCTCGTGACGATGCCGAGCACGCCCCCCGACTGATCGCGCGTGCCCTGCGGGTCGCGCGATCCGGCCGGCAGCTCGACGGGCTGGGCGCCGACGTCCGGCGCCGAAGACAGCTGGCGGCCCGCCTGGTCGGCCAGCGCTGCGGGGCTGCGCCCCGGCGGCACGAGCTGGCCTCCCGCCGGCTCCGCCGCGGCAGGCTGTGGACGCAGCGGCGCGCGGCGCGTCAGCGGCTCGCCCGCGGTCGAGTCCGGTCGCGGCGACGACGAGGACGGTCCGCTGCGGCCGACGCTCGTCCCGCGGTCGACTCTCACGCCGACGCTCCACCCCAGCGGCAGGTTCTCCTCGAGGCCCGGGCCGCCGACGCCGGCGCTGCGCAGCGGCCCGCCCCGATCCAGCAGCGACCCGCCGGCCGCGGACCGCTCCGACGGCGACTGCGGCGCGAGCGCGGTGCCGGCGCCGACCCCGGCGATCGCAACCGTGGCGGCGGTCGCCGCGGCCTTCGTCCAGCTCGACGCCAGGCCGGGATCGACGACCGTGGCGGCCTGCGTCCACCAGTGCATGAGCGAGCCCTCGCTGCGGGCGAGCAGCGGCGCGACCTCCTCGCCGGAGCCCCAGCGGCGGCGCACGAACGCCGGCAGCGGCAGGAACCCGGCGACGCGCGCGGCGGCCGCTGCCGCCCCCGTCCGCGGAACCTGATCGAGGTCCATCCCGCGGGCGCGCGCGTAGCGCCGGCACGGCTGGCAGTGCGCGAGGTGACGGGCCATCCGCCGCCGGTCGCGCAGGCCGGTGTCGCCCGACGCGTCGACGATCGCCTGCACGCGGACGCAGCGCTCGCCGCTGACGAGCTCCTCGTACTCCTCGGTCAGCCGCTTGCGCGCGCGAAACAGCGTGCTCTCGACGGCCGGCCTGCTCATCCCCAGGCGCTCGCCGATCTCGACGTACGACAGGCCCTCGAACTCGCGCAGCACGAGGATGTCGTGATGGACCTGCGAGAGGCCGCCGAACGCGCCGCACAGGTTGTCGATCGCGACCTTGCCCTCGACGGCGGAATCGGGCGTCGGACCCGGCTGCGCAAGGCGACCGTGATCGTCGGGGCAGATCCCGTCGTCGGCGTCGAAGGACACCTCGTTGGCGGCGCGCGACCGGCGAAACGCGTCGATGCACGCGTTCTTCGCGATCTCGTACATCCACGGCTTGAAGATGATCTCGCGCTCCGTGGCGCGCATGCGGCGCAGCGCCGACATGAAGACGTCCTGCGTGATGTCCTCGACGCGGGCGTGGTCATGGACCATCGTGCCGATGTACGCGGCGATGCGCGGCTGATAGCGCACGTACAGCAGCTCGAACGCCCTGTCGCTCCCTGCGCGGACGGCGGCGACGAGATCGTGATCTTCCGTGCCTTGATCTACAGCGGGCCTGGTGACGACGGCCAAGGCCAAGAGAATTCCCCCGTATCGTTCCCTGTTACACCTGTCCCAGCTTGGCATCGTGCCGTGCTGGGTCCCTGCTCTGACCGCTGAACTGTAGCGTTCAGCGGCGTGCTCGACAAGATCATCGACTACCTCGACGCGCTGCTGACGCCGTCCGCGTTCGAGGACTACGGCCCCAACGGCCTGCAGGTCCCCGGACCCGAGCGGATCGGCGTCGTCGTCACGGGGGTCTCGGCGAGCGCCGAGCTGTTCGAGCGTGCGGCCGAGCGGTCCGCCGACCTCGTCCTCGTCCACCACGGGCTCTTCTGGTCGGGCGCCCCGCTGGCGCTCAGCCCGTCGGCGAAGCGGCGCCTGCAGCTGCTCTTCGAGCACGACATGGCGCTGGCCGCCTACCACCTGCCGCTCGACGGGCATCCGCAGGTGGGCAACAACGCGCTCATCGCCCGCGGCCTCGGCTGTGCGCAGCTCACGCCGTTCGCGCGGCACAAGGCAGCCGCGATCGGCGTCGCGGGCACGTTCGAGGGCGACGGCATCGCGGCCGCCGAGCTCGTCGAGCGCGTCGAGCGGCTGACCGGGCGCCCGCCGCTGTGCTTCCTCGCCGGCCCCGAGCGCGTGCGGTCGATCGCGATCGTCTCCGGCGCCGGCTCGGACTACCTCGGCGACGCCGTGGCCGGCGGCCACGACGCGTTCCTCACGGGCGAGCCGGCCGAGCGGGTCATGACGCACGCGCGCGAGGAGGGCATCCACTTCCTGGCCGCCGGCCACTACGCGACCGAGACGTTCGGCGTCCGGCGGCTCGGCGAACTGCTCGCCGAGCGCTTCGCGATCAGCCACGAATTCGTCGACGTTGCGAACCCCATCTGACGATCCGCGTTGAGCCCGTCCACCCGGGGTGGTACAAGACATGGGTGATCTAACCCACATTAGGAGGGTCTCTGCCGATGCCCAATCACCTCACCCCGACGGAACTCGCTCGCGAAGCAGGCCTCGACCGACGCGACGTGATCTCCAAGTGCATGGAGATGGGGGTACCGATCTTCCAGGGCAGGATCGACAAGACGCTCTTCCTCACGAGCCTCGACGCCGAGCAGCGCGCCGAGCCCGTCAAGCTCTAGGCGTCCGCCACCGACTTCTCGCTCGCGCCCGCGCCCGCCGCGGGCGCGCGACGTCAAGGGGCCGACAGGGCCCCGCTGCCCCGATCAGCTCCGCGCGTGGTCGTCGGACTGGCGCAGCAGTGCGCCGGTCGTCTGCTCGAGGATCTTGCGCCAGGCGCGCGTACGGCCCTCCTCGGCCTCGAAGTGCTTCATGACCTTGCGCACGCGCGTCGCGGAGATCTCGATGCCGTGGCGGCCGCAGATCTCCTTGAAGCGCGGGTAGCCGAACGCGAGCTGGGTCGTGACCGACTGGAAGCCGTGGCGGGCGATCTCGACGCGCGACGCGAAGTTCATGATCGGCGTCTGGAACATGAGCTCGTCGTCGGGCTCGGGCTCGATGAGCACGATGTCGACGCCGGGGTAGCGCTGCTCCCACTGGCGGGCGATCTCGTGCAGGCGCTGGTAGGCGACCATCTTGAAGGCCTGGTAGCCGATCTGCGGGAAGCCCATGTCGCTCACGCGCCTGGTCCGCGTGCCGCCGAGCGTGCGGATCTTCGACTTGAAGTCGTTGACGTAGGGCACGAGCGGGTTGACGACGACGATGAACTTCGCGCCGGCGCCGACCGCGATGTCGAGGTTCGTCGTGGAGACGACCCCGCCGTCGACGAGCTCGCGATCGCGGACCTTCACCGGCGAGTAGACCATCGGCAGCGCCGTCGAGGCGCGCACCGCCGTCGAGATCGGCACGTCCTGCCAGCCCTCGCTGCCGAAGACGATCCGCTCGCACGTGTCGAGGTCCGTCGCGGGGATGTAGAGCTCGGCGTCGAGCTGGCGAAAGTCGTCGCTGCGCCCTTCGTCGCTCGTCAGGACCGAGTGCAGGTAGCGCTCCACCCCAGCGCCCGAGTAGGCGCCTGACGGCAGCCCTTCGGCGAGTCCCAGCACGAGGTCCATCGCCGAGACCTGGCCCAGCTGACCGGCGATCCCGCGCAGCAGCTGGGCGGAGCGCAACGGCAGCGACAGCGCGCTGCGCGCGAAGCCGGCGAGGTTCGGGCGCAGCAGGTTGCCGAGATCGAGGTCCGGGAACGGCGCCGGGCGCTGGTGGTCGACGACGCGCATCATCTCCTCCGGCGTGACGCCGTTGGAGGTCATCGCGGCGACGAACGCGCCGGCGCTCGTGCCGACGTAGACGTCGAAGTCGTTGACCGTGCGGTTGACCGTCAGCAGGTCGATCGCCCGCAGGGCGCCGATCTCGTAGACGCCGCCCGTGAAGCCCCCGCCGCCCAGCACGAGCGCGGTCTTCGAGCGCTTGGCTCGCGGGCGGCTCTTCGCATCGCCGCGGTCCTTGGCCTGGGGCTCGAGCTTGACGACCTTGCCCATCGCCGGAGTCTACGTCGCAGGTCCTCGCCGGTTACGGCGAACGCAGCGCCGATTCGTCCGGCCCGGCGCACCTTCGGCCGCGCCCGGTTGTTGTGTACTCCCGATGCACCGCTTGCTCGTAGCGGGGCTGGTGCTGGCGGCGACGCTCGGCGCCACCGCCCCGTCGTTCGCCGCGACGTACACCGTCTCCGACCTGCAGGCGCGGATCGCGAGCGAGATGCGCAGCGCGCCGGCGTCGTCGGGCGCCTACGTGCGCGACCTCGACAGCGGGCGGGTCATCTACGCGCGGCGCGCGACGCAGGTGCGGATCCCGGCCTCGGTCGAGAAGCTCTTCACGACCTCGGCCGCGCTCCTGCGGCTCGGCCCGTGGTCGACGCTGACGACCGAGGCCGTCGCGGCGCCCGGCGCGATCGTGACGCCCGGCGGCGTCCTGCGCGGCGACCTCGTCCTCGTCGGCGGCGGCGACCCGTTCCTCGCCGACGCGGGCGCGAAGGTGCTCGCCCGCGCGGTGGCGGCAGCCGGCATCCGCCGCATCGCCGGATCGGTCGTCGGCGACGAGAGCGCGTTCGACGACCGCCGCGCGGCGTGCTGCAAGGGCTATGACGGCGATCTTGGCGGCGTCCTCAGCGCGCTCGCCTACGACCGCGGCATCCACCGCGGCCGCGCCCGGCTGGATGCCGCGCGGATCGCGGCCGCCCGCTTCGCCGCGGTGCTGCGATCGATCGGCGTGCGCTCGACGGGCCGCAGCCGTGCCGGGAGCGCCCCGCCCGGGGCCAGGGTCGTCGCGGCGCTGCCCTCGATGCCCGTGCGCGACCTCGCCCGCTACGTCAACGTGCCCTCCAACAACTTCGCGGCCGAGATGCTCCTCAAGCAGCTCGGCAGGCGCTACCGCGCAGCGGGCACGACGCGCGCGGGTGCGGCCGTCGTGCGCAGCACCCTCGGGAGCCTCGGCGTGCGTCCGCGGATCGTCGACGGCTCGGGGCTGTCGCGCCGCAACCGCGCGACGCCGATGCAGGTCGTCAGGCTGCTGGAGCGGATGAGCGAGCACAAGGGCGTCGGCCCGAGCATGCGGCGCTCGCTCGCCGTCGCCGGCCGGACCGGCACCGTGAAGTCGCGCATGCGCGGCACGGCGGCGGCCGGTCGCTGCCGCGTCAAGACCGGCACCCTGCGTCTCGTGAGCGCGCTGGCGGGCTATTGCCGCGCGCGCGGCGGGCGCACGATCGGCTTCGCGCTCATGTTCAACCGCGCCAACGTCTGGGCGGCGAAGGCGCGCGAGGACCGCATCGCGGCCGCGATCGCCCGGCTGACGAGCGCGCCGGCCCGGCCGCGGGCGTCCGGCGGCGCGGTGCCGCGGACCGCCGGCTGACCCGGCGGCCGGCGCGTTGGCTCAGCCCAGCAGCCCCAGCAGGCCGGCCTCGTCGATGACGGCGACGTCGAGCCGCTCGGCCTTCTCGAGCTTCGTCCCCGGCGACGCGCCGGCGACGACGTAGTCGGTCTTCTTCGACACGCTCGACGTCACCCGTCCGCCCGCCGCCTCGATGCGCTCGGTCGCCTGCTCGCGGGTGAGGTCGGGCAGCGTTCCGGTCAGCACGAACGTCTTGCCCGCGAGCGGCCCCGTGCCCGGCGGCGGGCCCGCGAGCGCCATCGTGACGCCGGCGCCGCGCAGGTCCTCGATGAGCGCGCGCATCTGCTCGTCGGCGAGCTGCTCGCTGATCCGCCGCGCCATGATCGGGCCGACGCCGGCGGTCTGCTCGATCTCCTCGGCGCTCGCGGCAAGCAGCGCGTCGATCGTGCGAAAGCGCTGGGCGAGGTTGCGCCCGGTGACGAGGCCGACCTCCTCGAGGCCGATCGCGAACAGCAGCCGCCCGAGCGGCTGGCGCCGGGACGCGGCGATGTTCTCGACGGTCCGCGTCGCCGAGATCTCGCCGAAGCCGTCGAGCTCGGTGAGCTGCTCGGCAGTCAGCCGGTAGAAGTCCGCGGCCGTCGTGACGAGCCCGGCCTGCTGGAGCTGGGCGACCTGCTTCTCGCCGAGCCCGTCGATGTCCATCGCGCCGCGCGAGACGTAGTGCTTGAGCAGCTGCCACTGGCGCCCCGGACAGACCGTGTTCGGGCACGTCGTGAAGACGCCGTCCTCGGGCTTGACGGTCGGCGTGCCACACGAGGGGCAGCGCGCGGGCGGGCGCGGCGGCTCGCCGCGGCCAACGCGCTCGACGGCGTGCGGCGCGGGCGACAGCACCTGCGGGATGACGTCGCCGGCGCGCAGGACGATGACCTCGTCGCCGATCCGCAGGTCCTTGCGGGCGAGGTCCTCCTCGTTGTGCAGCGTGGCGAGCTTGACGGTCACGCCGCCGACGTGGACGGGCTCGAGCACGGCGAACGGGTGCAGGTCGCCGAACTTGCCGACGTTCCACATGATGTCGCGCAGCGTCGTGACCTTCGTCGTCGGCGGGAACTTCCAGGCGATCGCCCAGCGCGGATCGCGGCCGACGACGCCCAGGCGCCGCTGCAGCTCGAGGTCGGAGACCTTCACGACGACCCCGTCGATCTCGAAGTCCAGGCTGCCGCGGCGCTCCTGCCAGGCCAGGCACTGCGCGACGACCTCGTCCTCGCAGCGCAGCAGCGTGACGTCGGCGTTGACGCGGAACTCGTGCGCGCGCAGCCACGCCAGCGCCTCCCAATGGCTCTCGAACGCCAGCCCGTCGACGCGTCCGACGCCGTAGGACCACATCGACAGCGGCCGTTCGCGCGCCAGGCGCGGGTCGAGCTGGCGGATCGTCCCGGCGGCGGCGTTGCGGGGGTTCATGAACGTCGACAGGCCCGCCTGCGCGCGGCGCTCGTTGAGCCCCGCGAAGTCGGCGAGCGACATGTAGATCTCGCCGCGCACCTCGAGCACCGCGGGCGCGCCGGCGACGCGCAGCGGGATCGTCGGGATCGTGCGCAGGTTGTGCGTCACGTCCTCGCCGATCTCTCCGTTGCCGCGGGTGGCGCCGCGCACGAGCACGCCGTCCTCGTAGCGCAGCGAGATCGCCAGGCCGTCGATCTTCGGCTCGGCGACGAACTCGAACGCCGGGTCCTCGATCCCCTCGCGCGCGAGGTGCGCGCGCATCCGGGCGACCCAGGCGCGCAGCTCCTCCTCGGTGCGCGCGTTGGCGAGCGACAGCATCGGGATCTCGTGCTCGACCTTGGGCAGCGCGGAGACGGGCTCGCCGCCGATGCGCTGCGTCGGCGAGTCGGGGGTGACGAGCCGCGGGTCGGCGGCCTCGAGCGCGCGCAGCTCGTCGAGCAGCGCGTCGTAGTCGTCGTCGCCGATCTCCGGGTCGTCGAGGACGTAGTAGCGGTAGCCGTGGTGGTGCAGCTGCTCGCGCAGCTGCGCCGCGCGCTCGGCGCTCACTCGACCTCCCGGGCAGCCGGTGCGAGCAGCCGGCCGAGGTCGTGGCGCTCGAGCGCGTCCATCCCCGCGGAGTCGGTGAGGTCGAAGTGCAGCGGCGTGACGGAGATCTCGCCCGCCGCGACGGCGGCGAGGTCGGTGCCCGGCTCGTCGTGGAAGCCGTGGTCGCGCCCGTAGACCCAGTAGCGCCGGCGCGGGCGATCGGCGCCGGACTCGGTGTCGGTCAGCGTCAGCTCGTCGCGGTAGATGCGCTTGCCCAGCCGCGTGACCTGCACCCCGGTCGCGTCGCCCGCGGGGCAGTTGACGTTCAGCAGCGTGCCGGTCGGCAGCGGCACGTCGTCGATCTCCTCCACGACGCGGGCGACGAAGCGGGCGCCCTCGTCGAAGTCGAAGCGCTCGGAGAGGCGGAAGTCCATCTCGCGGGCGGCCGACTGCTGGGAGACCGCGATCGCCGGCAGGCCGAGGATGACGCCCTCCAGCGCCGCGGCGACCGTCCCGGAGTACGTGATGTCGTCGCCGAGGTTCGCGCCGTGGTTGACGCCCGAGACGATGAGCTCGGCCTCGAAGCCGTCGACGAGGCCGAGGTTGGCCAGGCGCACGCAGTCGACCGGGGTGCCGTCGGTCGCGTAGCCCGCCGTCCCGTCGTCGAACGCGACCTCCTCGACCCAGAGCGGGCGCATCGTCGTGATCGAGCGCGCCATCGCCGAGCGGTTGCCGTCGGGCGCGATCGTGACGAGCTCGATGCCGGGCACGCGCAGCAGCGCGCGGCGCAGGCTCTGCAGCCCGTCCGCCTCGATCCCGTCGTCGTTGGTCAGCAGCACCCTCATCGCGACCGTTCGAGCATAGTCCGCGGCCTGGGCGTCACGGCTGCGGCGGGTAGGCGACGTGGGCGAGCGCGAGCCCGTGCGGCGGCGCGGTCGGCCCGGCGTCGCGCCGCGGGGCGCCGCGCAGCAGCGCGGCGAAGTCCTCGGCCGGGCGCCGCCCGGTCGCGACCTCGAGCATCGTCCCGACGAGGATGCGGTTCATCTGGCGCATGAACGAGTCGGCGGTGATCCAGAACTCGAGCAGGTCGCCGTCCTGGCGCCACTCGGCGCTGTGCACCGTGCGCTCGAAGCGCGTGTGGTAGCCGTCGGTCGGCGTGAACGCCGTGAAGTCGTGCGTGCCGGCGAGCGCCGCGGCGCACTGGCCCAGCGCGGCGACGTCGAGCTCCCAGCCGTGCCAGAGCGCGCGGTCGCGCTGCCACACCGAGCGCGCGCGACGATGCAGCACGCGGTAGCAGTACGTCCGCGCGAGGGCATCGTGACGCGCCGAGAACCCGTCCGGCGCGGGGTTGCAGTCCAGCACGGCGACATCCGCGGGCAGCAGCGCGTTGAGGCGCCGCGGGTCGACGGCCTCGTGCTCGTAGGAGCACACCTGGCCCCAGGCGTGCACCCCGCGGTCGGTGCGCCCGGCGACGACGACGCCGAGCCGCTCGTCGCGCAGGACCGTGCGCAGCGCGGCCTCGACCTGCTCCTGGACGGTGCGCTGGCCGGGCTGGCGCGCCCAGCCGGCGAACGCGGTGCCGTCGTACTCGAGGAGCATGCGGCTCGTCACCCTCGCGGCTCCGCGGCCGGCGGCCCGCCCGGCCCGCGCCGGGCGCCGGTGGTCGTCACGGCCGCCGGCGCCGGCGGCGGCGCATCACGCGCCGGCGGCGGCCCGGGCTGCGGCGAGCGACCGCGCGCCTGAGGGCCGCGCCCCGCCCCGAGCGCCCGCGCACGGCTCGGGGCACGCCGGCCCTCCACCACGGACGCGGGCCGCGGTGGCGGTGCGTCGCGACGCCGGCGCCGGCGCCGATCCCGACCGCGGCGAGCCCCGCGGCGACGAGGCCGCGGTGGCGGCGCAGCCGGCCGAACTCGCGCTGCACCTCGGGCCACAGCGCGTCGGTGATGAGCTCGCGCGCGGCCTCGCGCGAGGCCTCGAGGCGGTCGACCTCGATCGGCTCGCCGAACGAGATCGACACCCGGCGCGGCTTGGGGATCGGCCCGACGAAGAGCCGCTCGGTCCCGGAGATCGCCGCCGGCACGAGCGGCGCGCCGGCCTCCAGCGCGAGCCGGCCGGCGCCGCTGCGCGGGCGCCCGAGCTCGTCGGGGTCGCGGATCCGCGTGCCTTCGGGGAAGAGCGCGAGCACGCCGCCCTGGGCGAGGATGATGCGCGACGTCTGCAGCGCGTCCTCGTCCGCCTCGCCGCGCCGGACGGGGAAGGCCCCGAGCCGCACGAGCAGCCGGCCGGTCGGTCGCTCGAAGAGCTCCGTCTTGCCCATGAAGCGCAGCTTGCGGCTCGTCGAGATGCCGATGAAGAACGGATCCCAGAAGCTCTTGTGGTTGGGGGCGATGATGACCGCCCCCGTCCGCGGGATCCGGTCGGCGCCTTCGATGCGCATCCGGAAGTACAGGCGCATGAAGGGCAGCAGCAACGACTTCGCCGCCCAGTACAGCGCAGTGGAGACGCCCTTCTCACGCGCGAGCCGGTGCGCCTCCTCGTTCGTCATCGGCCCGCCACCCTAGTTCGAGCCGCGCCCGCGCGCGTTCAGCCACGGCGCGAGGACGTTCGCCGGACGCACGATCGCGCCGGCGCGGCGCTGCGACCCGCCGCTGCGGGCCGCCGCAGGCCACGCGACCGCTGCCGGACGGGAGCTAGACGAGCTCGAGGTAGACCATCTCGGTGGAGTCGCTCCGCCGAGGGCCCAGCTTCAGGATGCGCGTGTAGCCGCCCGGCCGCCCCGCGTAGCGCGGCGCGACCTCGGCGAACAGCGTGTGCACGACGAACTTGTCCTGCCCGAGCGTCGAGAGCGCCTGACGGCGAGCGTGCAGGTCGCCGCGCTTGGCGAGCGTGATGAGCTTCTCCAGCTCGGGCTTGACGGCCTTGGCCTTGGCCTCGGACGTCTTGATCCGCTCGTGCTCGATGACCTCCTTGCAGAGGTTCATGAGCAGCGCCTTGCGATGCGCGGAATCGCGGCTGAGCTTGTTTCGAGTCTTCTGATGGCGCATGAGCGGAGCTGCAGTCTAGTCGTCGCGGAGATCGAGGCCGCGGTTGTGCAGCGTCTCGATCACCTCGTCGATCGACTTCTTGCCGAAGTTCGGGATCGCGTTGAGCTCGCCCTCGGACTTGGAGATGAGGTCGCCGACCGTCTGGATCCCCGCGCGCTTGAGGCAGTTGTAGGACCGCACGCCGAGCTCGAGCTCCTCGATGAGGATGTCGTGCATCGGACCGGCGGACGCGCCGGCGCCACCGACGCCGCCGAGCGCGCCGTGCCCGTTGGTGCCCTCGATCTGGCCGCCCGCCCCCGCGCGCAGCTCCTCGATGCGGTCGGCGTCGGTGAAGATCGCCAGCTGTGCGATGAGGATCTCGGCGGCCTCGCGCAGCGCGGCCTGCGGGTCGATCGACCCGTCGGTCTCGATGTCGAGCGTGAGCTTGTCGTAGTCGGTGCGCTGACCGACGCGGGCCGGCTCGACGCCATAGGCGACGCGCCGCACCGGCGAGAAGATCGAGTCGATCGGGATGACGCCGATCGGCTGGTCGGAGGACTTGTTGTCCTCGGACTGGCGGTAGCCGCGACCGCGGCCGACCGTCAGGTACAGCTCGAGCTTGGTCTTCTTCTCGATCGTCGCGACGTGGACCTCGGGGTTGAGGATCTCGACGCCCGACGGCAGGTCGATGTCGCCGGCGGTGATCTCGCCGGGGCCGCTGACGACGAGCGGCGCCTCGACCTCGGTCGCGTCGGAGTGCATCCGGCAGACGATGCCCTTGAGGTTCAGGACGATGTCGGTGACGTCCTCCTTGACGCCCTTGATCGTGGAGAACTCGTGGGCGACCCCCTCGATGCGAACGCTCGTGACGGCGGCGCCCGCGAGCGAGCTCAGCAGGACTCGCCGCAGCGAGTTGCCGAACGTGTAGCCGAAACCACGGTCGAGGGGCTCGATCGTGAACGAGCCACGATTCTCCTCGACCGTCTCACTGGTGATTCGGGGGACTTGGAAGTCGAGCATCGGGGTCCTAACGTCGGGGTGTCACTTGGGGGGCGGCCGCGCGCCGCATCGCTGCGCGCACGAGCCAGCGCTACTCGGAACGGCTGTTACTTGGAGTACAGCTCGACGATGAGCTGCTCCTGCACCGGAGCAGCGATCTCCCTGCGCTCGGGCTTGCGCAGCACCTTCGCGGTCAGGGAGTCATGGTCGGCCTGCAGCCATGCGGGGACCTGTGCGGTCAGCTCGGTGGCGTCGCGGATCAGGGGCTCGACGGGCGTGCCGGCCTTGACGGCGATGACGTCGCCGTCGCGCACCTGATAGCTGGGGATGTCGACGCGGCGTCCGTTGATCGTCCAATGGCCGTGGCGGATGAGCTGGCGGGCCTGACGGCGCGACGCCGCGAAGCCCAGGCGCACGAGGACGTTGTCGAAGCGCGCCTCGAGCAGCGCCAGCAGGTTCTCGCCCGTGATCCCGGGCTGGCGCGAGGCCTTGTCGTAGTAGATGCGAAACTGCTTCTCGAGCACGCCGTAGTAGCGCCGTGCCTTCTGCTTCTCACGCAGCTGGACGCGGTACTCGGACTGCTTCTGGCGCCCGCGGCCGTGGTCGCCCGGCGGGTAGGCCCGGCGCTCGACGCCGCACTTGTCGGTCAGGCAGCGCTCGCCCTTGAGGAAGAGCTTCTGGCCCTCGCGGCGGCACTGCTTGCAGGCTGCTGCGGTGTCACGAGCCATGCGCTAGACCCTCCGCCGCTTGCGCGGACGGCAGCCGTTGTGCGCCTGCGGGGTGACGTCCTTGACGCCCGTGACCTCGAGGCCGGCGGCCTGCAGGGAGCGGATCGCGGTCTCGCGGCCCGAGCCGGGGCCCTTGACGAAGACCTCGACCTTCTGCAGGCCCTGGTCGATGCCCTTGCGCGCTGCGGCATCGGCCGTGACCTGGGCGGCGAACGGCGTGGACTTGCGCGAACCCTTGAAGCCGGCACCGCCGGCGGACTCCCACGCGATCACGTTGCCGTCCTTGTCAGACAGCGACACGATCGTGTTGTTGAAGGACGTCTTGATGTGGGCCTGGCCGATCGGAATGTTCCGCTTCGGCTTGCGTCGGCCACGCTGGGGTCGCTTTGGAGCAGGCAACGGGAATGTCCTCTATTTCTTCGTGGCCTTCTTCTTGCCGGCAACCTGCATGCGCTTTGGCCCTTTGCGCGTGCGGGCGTTCGTCTTGGTGTTCTGCCCGCGGACGGGCAGGTTACGGCGATGACGCAAGCCGCGATAGCACCCGATCTCCATCAGGCGCTTGATGTTCTGCGAGCGCTCGCGGCGCAGGTCGCCCTCGACGATGCGGTCGTCGATCGCCTCGCGCAGCCGAGCGACTTCGTCCTCGGTGAGGTCGCGGACCTTGCGGTCGGGCTCGATGTTCGTCGCGTTGAGGATCTCGTTGGCGCTGGCTCGCCCCACGCCATAGATGTAGGTCAGACCGATCTCGGCGCGCTTGTTGAGGGGGATGTTGATGCCTGCGATTCGAGCCATCCAGCTACCCCTGACGCTGCTTGTGACGTGGGTTGGAGCAGATGACCAGCACCGCGCCGTGGCGGCGGATGATCTTGCACTTCTCGCACATCGGCTTGACCGACGGTCGTACCTTCATGAGTCCCTTCTTGCAGACGAGAGAAAGAGCGCGCAGGACACGGAAATCCCGCCGCGGGCGCGACCAAGCAGGGTAGCAAAGCCGCTCAGGCCGCCAGCTCGTGCCAGGGCGTCAGGACGCGCGGCCCCTGCGCGGTCACCGCGATCGTGAACTCGAAGTGCGCGGCGAGCGATCCGTCCTGCGAGTAGATCGCCCAGTGGTCCTCGGCCATCCGGACCGCGTGACGGCCCGCGGTGACCATCGGCTCGATCGCGAAGACCATCCCCTCCTCGAGCTTGACGCCCTTGCCGGGCGGCCCGTAGTTGGGGATCTGCGGGTCCTCGTGCATGTCGCGGCCGATGCCGTGGCCGACGAGCGAGCGCACGACCGACAGGCCCTCGGCCTCGACGACCTCCTGGACGGAATGCGACACGTCGCCGAGCCGGTTGCCCGGCCGGCACTGCTCGACGGCGGCGAACAGCGAGCGCTCGGTCGTGTCGAGCAGCTTGCGCGCGGGCTTGGAGATCGCCCCCACCGGGAACGTGCGCGCGGCGTCGGCGACCCAGCCGTCGAGGATGACGCCGCAGTCGACCGAGAGGATGTCGCCCTTGCGCAGCGTGTAGGAGCCGGGGATGCCGTGCACGACCATCGAGTTGGGCGAGATGCACAGCGAGCCGGGAAAGCCGCGGTAGCCCTTGAAGGCCGGCGTCGCGCCCTGCGAGCGGATGAACTTCTCCGCCGCGGTGTCGAGCTCCTTCGTCGTGACGCCGGGGCGGATCTTGCGCTCGACGAGCGCGAGCGTGCGAATCAGGATGTCGCCCGCCGCGGCCATCTTGTCGATCTGCTCTGACGTCTTCTTGACGATCAAGCCTGCGGGTCCTACAGCTCGTCTTCGAGACGCAGCGTGGCGATCGTCGCGCGGATGTGGTCGTGCACCTCGGTGGGCGTCCGCGAGCCGTCGAAGCGCCGCAGCAGGCCGCGTTCCTCGTAGTAGTCGACGAGCGGCTCGGTCTCCTCGTGGTAGACGACCAGGCGCCTGGCGATCGTCTCCGGCCTGTCGTCGTCGCGCTGCACGAGCCGCGAGCCGTCGATGTCGCAGCGCCCCTCGTGCTTGGGCGGGTCGAACTCGACGTGGTAGACGCGGCCGGTCTTGACGCTGACGCGGCGGCCGGACAGCCGCCGGGTGACCTCCTCGTCGACCACGTCGATGAGGATCGCCGCGGTGAGGCGGCGCTCGGCCGACTCCAGCCCCTCCGATAGCGCGTCGGCCTGCGGCAGCGTGCGCGGGAACCCGTCGAGCAGGAAGCCGTCGCGCGCGTCGTCGCGGCCCAGGGCCTCGAGGATCACGCCGGTGATGACCTCGTCGGGCACGAGCCCGCCCTCGTCCATGAACGACTTGGCCTTCCTGCCCAGCTCGGTCTCGTCGCGCACGGCGGCGCGCAGGATGTTGCCGGTCGCGATGTAGGGCAGGTTGAAGTCGTCGGTCAGCCGCTCGGCCTGGGTGCCCTTGCCGGCTCCCGGCGGACCAAGCAGGATGAGGTTGAGCTCACTGGACATGGGCGGGGCGGAGCCTACTGCGCGACGTGATCGCGCGGCCCGCTCGTCCTACTTCAAGAAGCCCTCGTAGTTGCGCATCATCAGCTGGGCCTCGAGCTGCTTCATCGTGTCCAGCGCGACGCCGACGACGATCAGGATCGAGGTTCCGCCGAAGAAGAAGTTCGCGCTCGTCTGATTGATGAGGATCGTCGGCATCGCGGCGACCGCGGCGAGGTACAGCGCGCCGGGGAACGTCAGCCGCGCGAGCACGCGGTCCAGGAACTCCGCCGTGGGCCGGCCTGGCCTCACCCCGGGGATGAAGCCGCCGTACTTCTTGAGGTTGTCGGCCTGGTCGACGGGGTTGAACGTGACCGCGGTGTAGAAGTAGCAGAACAGGACGATGAAGATCGACTCTCCGACGATGTAGGCCCACCCGTTGGGCGAGAAGAACGCCGCGAAGTCGCGCCCGAAGCTGTTGTTGAGCAGCTGGCCGACGGTCGGCGGGAAGGCCATGATCGACGCCGCGAAGATGACCGGGATGACGCCGGCCATGTTGACGCGCAGCGGGAGGTAGGTCTGGCCGCCCTGCGTCATGCGCCGGCCGATGACGCGCTTGGCGTACTGGATGGGGATCCGCCGCTGACCCTCCTGCACGAAGACGATCGCGGCGATGACGCCCAGCGCGATGAACGGCATCATGACCTTGAAGACCGGATCGGAGCTCGTCGCCCACGCCTGCACGCCGCGCGGCAGGCCGGAGACGATCGAGGCGAAGATCATGAGCGAGATCCCGTTGCCGATCCCGCGCTGCGTGATGAGCTCGCCGAGCCACATGACGAGCACGCAGCCCGCGGTGAACGACAGCACGATGAGCAGGACGCGCGCCACGTTGAAGTTGTCGACGAGCGGCTGGCCCGCCGCCGCGGCCTGCGAGCGAAAGAGAAAGACGTAGCCGATCGACTGGCCGAACGCCAGGCCGACGGTCAGGTAGCGCGTGTACTGCGTGATGCGCTGCTGGCCGACCTCGCCCTCCTTCTGCAGCTTCTCCAGCGACGGCACGACGACCGTCAAGAGCTGCAGGATGATCGAGGCCGTGATGTACGGCATGATCCCGAGCGCGAAGAGGCCGAAGCGCGACAGCCCGCCGCCGCTGAACAGGTTCAGGAAGCCCAGGATGTTCGAGCCGCTGAAGGAGTCCTGCAGCGACTGCAGCGCCGCGACGTTGATCCCCGGGACGGGGACGTGCGTGCCGAGGCGATACAGGGCGAGGATGAACGCCGTGATCGCGAGCTTCTTGCGAATCTCGGCGACCTTGAACGCGGTGAGGATCGTGGCGAGCACGACGGCTGAGATTAGTGCACCGCGGGCGCAGGTCCGCCGGGCGGCGCGGACCCGCGCTCGGTGCGCGTGGTGAGCGGTTCCCGGCCGCTCAGTCGGCGACGGTCCGGCAGCTGCCGCCGGCGGCCTCGATGGCCTCCCGTGCGGTGGCGCTGAACTTGTGCGCGTGGACCGTCAGCGGCTTGGAGATCGCGCCCTTGGCGAGCACCTTGACGGCGACCTCCTTGCGCGAGCACAGGCCCTTGGCCTTCATCGCCTCGATCGTCACGTCGTCGCCGGGCTGAAAGCGACGCTCGAGATCCTGCAGGTTGACGGCCTGGGTGTGCGTGCGGAAGGGCTCGAACGGCATCGACTTCTTCATGTGCGGGCCGCGCAGCTTGCGCATCCGCATGTGAATCGGCATCTGCCCGCCCTCGAAGCCCGGCCGCGTCTTGGAGCCCGAGCGCGCGCCGGCGCCCTTGTGGCCGCGGCCCGACGTCTTGCCGGTCCCCGAGCCGTGGCCGCGGCCCACGCGCTTGCGCGCCTTGCGGCTGCCCGGCGCGGGCTTCAGCGAGTGCAGGCCGATCTCCTGGGGGTCGATGCCTTGCGGCTCGGACGGGGTCATGACTGCTCCTCGACGATGCGAACGAGATGGCGGACGCGGTGCACCATGCCACGCGACTGGGGGGTGTCTCGGACCTCGACGACCTGCCCGATGCGGCGCAGGCCCAGCGAGCGCAGCGTGTCGAGCTGGCGCTGGTCCGAGCCGTTCTTGGACTTGAACTGCGTGATCTTCACGACGACTCGGACTCCTCGGCGGCGGGCTCCTCGGCGGCGGGCGCGTCGGCGACGGGCGCCTCGGCGACCGGCGGCTCGGCAGCGGCGGGCGACTCGACGGCGGGCGCCTCGGCGGCGGCCTCATCGCCGGCGGGCGCGTCGGGGGCGCCACCGTCGACCCCCGCGACCGTCTCGACCGCGCCCTCGAAGTCCCCGCCGAGTCCGAGCACCTTGTTGATCGACAGGCCGCGCAGCTCGGCGACCTCCTCGGGACGGCGCAGGCCCTGCAGACCGGCGACCGTCGCCTTGACGAGGTTGATCGGGTTCTGCGAGCCCAGCGACTTGGACAGGATGTCGTGGATGCCGGCGAGCTCGAGCACCGCGCGCACGCCGCCGCCGGCGATGACGCCGGTACCGGGGGACGCGGGCTTCATGAACACGCGCCCGGCGCCGTAGACGCCGGTCGTCGTGTGCGTGATCGTCGCGCCGTGCTTGGGCACGCGGAAGAGGTTCTTCTTGGCCTGCTCGACGCCCTTCTGGATGGCGAGCGGGACCTCGTTGGCCTTGCCGTAGCCGACGCCGACGACGTCGCGCTCGTCACCGACGACGACGAGCGCCGTGAAGGAGAACCGGCGGCCGCCCTTGACGACCTTGGCGACGCGGTTGATCTCGACGACGCGCTCCTGCAGGTCCAGACCGGCCTGGTTGACGCTGCGATCGACGACTGGGGCACTCATCGCGAGCACCACCGATCGCCGACCACCGGCGCGATCGTCGAGCAATGACGGGATGTCATACGGTCAGTCCTCCTTCGCGGACGCCCTCTGCGAAGGCCTTGACACGGCCGTGGTACTGGTAGCCGCCGCGGTCGAACACGGCGCTCGAGACGCCGGCGGCCTTGGCGCGCTCGGCGAGCAGCCGGCCGGCGGCGCCGGCCTGCTCCATCGGCGGCTTGCCGCGCAGCGACTGCTCCGTCCAGGCGACGGCGGCGAGCGTGTGCCCGGCGACGTCGTCGACGAGCTGCGCCGCGACGCCGCGGTTGGAGCGAAAGACGGAGATGCGCGGACGCTCCGCGGTCCCCGAGACCTTGGCGCGCACGCGCCGGCGGCGCCTGAGACGGCTCTGCGGCTTGGTCTTGACGCTCATGCGCGCTTGCCCACCTTCCGGGCCACGTACTCGCCCTCGTAGCGAATCCCCTTGCCCTTGTAGGGCTCGGGCGGGCGTTGCTTGCGGATGTTGGCGGCGGTCTCGCCGACCTGCTGCTTGGAGTTGCCCTTCACGATCACGCGCGTGGGCTGGGGCACCTCGAACTCGATGCCGTCGGGCGCCTTGATCGGCACCGGATGCGAGTAGCCGAGCGCGAGCTCGAGATCGCGGCCCTTGAGCAGGGCGCGGTAGCCGACGCCCTGGATCTCCAGGGTCTTCTGAAAGCCGGTGGTGACGCCCTCGACCATGTTGGCCACGAGCGAGCGCGTCAGGCCGTGCAGCGCGCGGTGCTCGCCGCGGTCGGTCGGGCGCGTGACGACGAGCTGGTCGTCCTGCTGGGCGACCGTCATCGCCCGGTGCACGCGCTCGGACAGCTCGCCGCGGGGGCCGTTGACGCGCACGAGCTCGGGCTCGATCGAGACGGTGACGCCGCTCGGCACGGGGATGGGCTTCTTTCCGATTCGCGACATGGCGGCTACCAGACGTGCGCGACGACTTCGCCGCCGACGCCCGCGGAGCGGGCCTCGTGGCCGGTCATGACGCCGCGCGAGGTCGAGACGATGGCGGTCCCCATGCCGCCCAGCACCTTCTGGATCTCCTGCGAGCCGGCGTACGTGCGCCGTCCCGGGCGCGAGACGCGCTTGAGGCCCGAGATCGCCGAACGGCGGTCCGCCGTGTACTTCAGCCGCACGCGGAGGGTCTCGCCGGGACGCTCGGCGTCGGGCGCGAGCCGCTCGAAGCCCTCGATGTAGCCCTGCTCGGCGAGGATGCGCGCGCACTCGTGCTTGAGCCGGGACGACGGGATGTCGACCGTCTCGTGGGCGGCCTGGATCGCGTTGCGAATCCGGGTCAGAAAATCTGCGATGGGGTCTGTGCTTGCGCTCACGGTCGGTATCTCTCGGTCGGGCCTGTTACCACGAAGACTTGGTCATGCCCGGGATGAAGCCGTCGTGGGCCAGCTCGCGCAGGCAGATCCGGCAGAGGCCGAACTTGCGATAGACGGCGCGGGACCGGCCGCAGCGGCGGCAACGGGTGTACTCCCGGGACTTGTACTTCGCGGGGCGCGCCTGGCGCACCCGCTGGGACGTCTTGGCCATCTTAGTCTGCTTCCTCCTGGGTCTCCACGGCGGGCTCCTCGACCGGACGCTCGTAGGCCTCCGGGTTCTCCTCCTTGAGCTGCTCCAGCGCGGCCTGCTCGGCCCGCGCCTTGGCCTGCGCCTCCTCGAGGCGCGCCGCCTGCTCGGCGGCGGCCTGACGCGCGGCCTGCTCTGCCTGGTCGGGCCGGTTCTCCTTGGTGAACGGCATCCCGAACGCCTCCAGCAGCGCGAACGCCTCGACGTCGGACTTCGCCGACGTCGTGATCGTGACGTCCAGCCCGCGCACCGTGTCGACGGAGTCGTAGTCGATCTCCGGGAAGATCGTCTGCTCGCGGATGCCCAGCGAGTAGTTGCCGCGGCCGTCGAAGGCGTTGGCCTTCAGGCCGCGGAAGTCGCGGATCCGCGGGATCGCAACCGACATGAGCCGGTCGAGGAACTCGTAGGCGCGCTCGTTGCGCAGCGTCACGGCAAGCCCGACGGGCATGCCCTCGCGCAGCTTGAAGTTGGCGATCGACTTGCGCGCGCGGCGGACGTTGGGCTTCTGGCCGGCGATCGTCGCGAGCTGCTCCTGGGCGGCCTCGAGCGCCTTGGAGTCCTGCTTGGCGTCGCCGACGCCCATGTTCAGCACGATCTTCTCGATCTTCGGGACCTGCATGACCGAGGTGTAGCCGAAGCGCTGCACGAGCGCGGGACGGATCTCCTCGAGGTAGCGCACCTTCAGGCGCGCGGGTGGTGCGGCGGTCGGGCTGGGCATCTAGAACTTCGCTCCCGTCCTGGCCGACGCGCGCATCCGCTTGCCGTGCTCGACGATCGTCTTGACGCGCGTGGGCTTCTTGTCCTTCGGATCGCGCAGCGCGACGTTCGAGACGTGGATCGGACCTTCCCGCTCGATGACGCCGCCCGGCTCCATCGAGCCGGGGCGCGGGCGCGTGTGGCGCTTGATGATGTTCAGGCCCTCGACGAAGACGCGGTCCTTGCGCGGCTCGACGCGCAGCACCTTGCCCTGCTTGCCGCGGTCCTTGCCGCTGATGACGACGACCTCGTCGCCCTTGACGATCCGTGCGGGCATGGCTACAGGACCTCGGGCGCGAGCGACACGATCTTCATGAAGTTGCGGTCGCGCAGCTCGCGCGCGACCGGTCCGAAGATGCGCGTCCCGCGCGGGTTGTTCTGGGCGTCGATGATGACCGCCGCGTTCTCGTCGAAGGCGATGTAGGTCCCGTCGGTGCGGCCGAAGGACTTCTTCGTGCGCACGATGACGGCGGTGACGACCTCGCCCTTCTTGACGGTCCCCTGCGGGTTGGCCTGCTTGACGGTCGCGGTGATCGTGTCCCCGACGAACGCGTAGCGGCGGCGCGAGCCGCCCTTGACGCGGATGCAGAGGATCTCGCGGGCGCCGGTGTTGTCGGCGACCTTGAGGCGTGTCTCGTTCTGGATCACTTGGCGCGCTCCAGCACTTCGACGAGCTTCCAGCGCTTCGTGCGCGACAGCGGCCGGCTCTCGACGACGCGGACGACGTCGCCCTCGTTGGCCTCGTTGGCCTCGTCGTGTGCGTGCAGCCGCGTGCTCGAGCGCACGATCTTCTGGTAGCGGCGGTGGCGCCGGGCGGTGTCGATCCGCACGACGATCGTCTTGTCGGGCTTGGACGACACGACCGTGCCGGTCCGGTCCTGCGGCGTCGACGCCTTCGGCGCGGCGGCCGGCGTGCCCTGGCGGGCCGGCGCGCCGCTGGCGGCGCGCTTGGCCTTCTCCTGCGCGCGGCGCCGGGTCCGCGCCGCCGCCTTGGAGCGGCGCAGCGCGCGCCGGTCGGCGTCGCGCTGCTCGGCCGTCCGCGCGGGCCGCTGCGACTTGGCCGCGTGCTCGCGGCGCGCGCGCTCCTCCTTGGAGGTGCGCTTGGGCTGCGCGGGTGCCGCGGCCTCGGGTGCGGCGGCGTCGGCCGTCGCCGCCTCGCCGGCGGTCTCTTCGATCTCAGTGGTCTCGTCGTCAGCCATCGCTTACTTCCGGTTGGGAATCTTGATGCCGCGCTCACGCGCGACGGTGAGCGCACGGGCAAGGTCGCGCTTGCCGGTGCGCATGCTGGCGGTGTTCTCGAGCTCGCCGGTGGCGTGCTGGAAGCGCAGCCCGAAGATGTCCTTGCGGGTCGTCGCCACGTGCTCGAGCAGCTCCTTCTCGGAGAGGTCGCGCAGGTCCTTGGAGGTCATGAGGGGGTGTCCTCGCGCATGACGAACTTCGTCTTGACGGGCAGCTTGTGTCCGGCGAGGCGCATCGCCTCGCGGGCCAGCGACTCGGGGACGCCGGCCAGCTCGAACATGACGCGGCCCGGCTTGACGACCGCGACCCAGCCCTCGGGCGAGCCCTTGCCGGAGCCCATGCGGGTCTCGGCGGGCTTCTTCGTGAACGGCTTGTCGGGATAGACGTTGATCCAGACCTTGCCGCCGCGCTTGATCTTGCGGGTCATCGCGATACGGGCGGCCTCGATCTGGCGGTTCGTCAGCCAGCCGGCGTCCAGCGACTTGAGGCCGTACTCGCCGAACTGGATCGAGGTCTGCCCGCGCGACAGCCCGGCCCTGCGGCCGCGGTGCTGCTTGCGGTGCTTGACGCGCTTGGGAGACAGCACTAGCGGCCACCTCCTCCACGGGCGCCCGGGCCGAAGCCGGGACGCGCGGTCCCGCCGCCGCCGGCGCCACCGCCGCCGCCGCGACCACCACCGCCACCGCCGCCGCCGCCGCGACCGCCGGGGCCGCCGCCGCGTCCGCCGCCGCCACCGCGTCCGCCGCCGCCGCCGCGACCGTCGCGATCACCGCGTCCGCGCCCGCGGCCGCCGTCGCGATCGCCCTGCTGCTGGCTGGAGGGACCCTCCATGTCGGTGAGGTCCGCGCCGGAGTAGCCCTCGGGCATGATCTCGCCCTTGTTGATCCAGCACTTCACGCCGATCCGGCCGAACGTCGTCTTGGCCTCGAAGAAGCCGTAGTCGATGTCGGCGCGCAGGGTGTGCAGCGGGACGCGGCCGTCGGAGTAGCTCTCCGTGCGCGCCATCTCGGCGCCGCCGAGGCGGCCGCCGACCTGGATCTTGCAGCCCTTGGCGCCCGAGCGCATGGCGCTCGTCAGCGCGCGCTTCATCGCGCGCCGGAAGGCGACGCGGTTTTGCAGCTGCTCGGCGACCGACTGCGCGACGAGCTTGGCGTCGAGCTCCGGGCGCTTGATCTCGAGGATGTTGACCTTGATCTGCTTGCGCGTGATCCGGTGCAGGTCCTTGCGCAGCGCGTCGACCTCCGAGCCGGACTTGCCGATCACGATGCCGGGCCGCGCGGTGTGGATGTTGACCTCCACCTCGTTTGCGTCCTTGCGGATCGTGATGTCCGAGAGGCCGGCGTGCGAGAGCTTGCCCGTGATGTGGCTGCGGATCGCGACGTCCTCGGCCAGATAGTCCGCGAAGTGCTTCTCGTTGAACCAGTTGGACTTCCAGTCGTGGATGTACCCCACGCGCATCGACTCGGGATGAACCTTCTGACCCATCTGGCTACTCCCCGTCCGTCGGTGTGAGGGTGATCGAGAGGTGGCTCGTGCGCTTGAGGATCTTCGTCGCGCGGCCCATGGCGCGCGGGCGAAAGCGCTTCAGCGTGGGCCCCTCGTCGGCCTTGATGGCGTGGATGCGCAGCTCGTCGCCGAGGAGCTCGTGGTTGTGCTCGGCGTTGGCGACGGCGGACTCCAGCAGCTTGGACCAGTCGCGGGCGACGTCGCGGCTGGCGTGCGCCAGGATCGCGCGCGCCTCGACGACGGACTTGCCGCGGATGTGGTCGCACACGAGGCGCGCCTTGCGCGCGGACGTGCGGACGTACTTGGCGTGCGCGCGGACCATCGGCGGCGCGTCACCGGGGCGGCGCGCGGCGCGCTGCTTGGTGGCGACGGGCTCGGCCGGCGCGTCGGCGGCCTTGCGGCGCGGGCGGCGGGCCGGCTTGGGGGCGGTCTTCTCCTGCGCGGCGGCCGCGTCGGCCTTCGGCGCGGCGGCCGGCGCGGCGGGCTCGGCCTTGGCGGCGGCCGGCTTGCGCTTCGCGGCCGGCTTGGCGGCCGTCGTCTTCGTCTCGGCCGCGGCCGCGGCCTCGGTCGCGGCCGCGTCGGCGGCCTTCGGCTTGCGGCGCGCGGCGACGCGGCGCTTGGGCTTCGCCGCGCCCTCGTCCTGCTTGGGATCCTTCTCGTCGGCCATGGCTAGCGGACCTTCCCGCTTCCGGCATGGCCGCGGTACATGCGCGTCGGCGCGAACTCCCCGAGCTTGTGGCCGACCATCGACTCGGACACGAACACGGGCACGTGCTTGCGGCCGTCGTGGACGGCGATCGTGTGCCCGACCATCTCCGGGAAGATCGTCGATGCCCGCGACCAGGTCTTCACCATCTGCTTTGAGTTGGAGGCGTTGAGGGCTTCGACGCGCGTCATGAGACGCTCCTCGACCCAGGGCCCCTTCTTGGACGAACGGCTCACTGCCTACCTCTTCTTCCCTCGCTTGCGACCGCGCACGATGTAGCGGTCGGAAGGCTTGTTCTTCTTGCGGGTGCGGTAGCCGAGCGTCGGGACGCCCCATGGGGTCACCGGATGGCGACCGGCGGTGGTCGAGCCCTCGCCGCCACCGTGCGGATGGTCGACCGGGTTCATCGCCGTGCCGCGCGTCTGCGGGCGCACGCCCATGTGACGCTTGCGGCCGGCCTTGCCGATCTTGACGTTCTGGTGATCGGCGTTGCCGATCGTCCCGACCGTCCCGCGGCAGGTGTCGTGCACGAGGCGCATCTCGCCCGAGGGCAGGCGCAGCGTCGCCATGCCGGCGTCGCGTGCCATGAGCTGCACGCCGGTGCCGGCCGAGCGCGCGAGCTGCCCGCCGCGCCCCGGCTGCAGCTCGACGTTGTGGATGACCGTGCCGATCGGGATCCGGCTCAGCGGCAGGCAGTTGCCCGGCGTGATGTCGGCGTCGGCGCCGGAGGAGACCGTCATCCCGACGCGCAGGCGCTGCGGCGCGAGGATGTAGGCCTTCTGGCCGTCGACGTAGTGCAGCAGCGCGATGTAGGCCGACCGGTTGGGGTCGTACTCGATCGCGGCGACCTTCGCCGGGACGCCGTCCTTGCAGCGCTTGAAGTCGATCTTGCGGTACAGGCGCTTGGCGCCGCCACCGCGGTGGCGAGCCGTCTTGCGCCCGCGGGCGTTGCGGCCGCCGGACTTCGTGAGCCCCTCGACGAGCGTCTTCTCGGGCCGGTCCTTCGTGATCTCCGCGAAGTCCGGGTATGTCGAGAAGCGACGTCCGGGGCTGGTGGGCCTGGGCTTGCGAATGGCCATGGCAGATCAGTCCTCGAGGGACTCGAGGCCCTGGAAGATCGGGATGGAGTCGCCCTCGCGCAGCTGCACGATGGCCTTCTTCCACGAGCGCGTGCGGCCGTGGATCGCGCCGCGGCGCTTGGGCTTGGACTTGACGCTCATCGTGTGCACGCCGACGACGGAGACCTCGAACAGGGCCTCGACGGCCTGGCGGATCTGCGTCTTGTGCGCATCGGGATGCACGCGGAAGACGTACTTGTTGGCCCCGGCGAGGACGTAGGACTTCTCGGAGACGACGGGGCGGATGATGACCTGGCTGTGATCCATCAGGCCTCGACCTCCCGGGACTGCGCCGCGGAGCGCTCGCCCTTGGCCCGCGCGGTCAGCGCGTCGAGCGCCTCCTGCGTGCAGACGACCGAGGCGGCGCCGATGAGGTCGGCGATCCCGACCATCGAGGCCGGCAGCACGACGACGCGCGTGAGGTTGCGAAACGACAGGGCGGCCCGCTCCTGGTCGTCGCCCAGCACGACGAGGATCGGCGTCTTCAGCCCGGAGTCGTCGAGCAGCGCGGCGGCCTTCTTCGTCGCCGGCGTGTCGAAGAGCTTGGGGTCGAGCACCGCGATCGAGTCGCGGGCGGCATGCACCGACAGCGCGCAGCGCAGCGCGGCGCGGCGCTCCTTGCGGTTGACCTTGAACGTGTAGTGGCGCGGCGAGGGGCCGAAGATCGTGCCGCCGCCGGTCCAGATCGGCGAGCGCGACGAGCCCGCGCGGGCGCGGCCGGTGCCCTTCTGGCGCCACGGCTTGGCGCCGCCGCCGCGGACGTTGCCGCGCGTCTTGGTGGAGTGCGTGCCCTGCCGCCGGGCGTTGAGCTCGGCGCGGACGGACTCGTGGACGAGCGCCTCGTTGAAGGAGGCGCCGAACGCCTGCTCGTCGAGCTTGGCCTTCTTGGATGCGCCAAGCACCTTGGCATCAGCCATCGCTGCGCACCTCCACGAGGCCGTTGCGGGGACCCGGCACGGAGCCGCGCACGAGCATGAGGTTGTCCTCGGCGTCGAGGCGCACGATCGTCAGACCGCGCTGCGTGACGCGCTTGTTGCCCATCTGGCCGGGGCCGCGGATGCCCTTCATGACGCGGGCCGGCCAGGCCGACGCGCCGATCGAGCCCGGCGCGCGCACGTTGTGCGAGCCGTGCGACTTCGGGCCGCTGGCGAAGTTGTGGCGCTTGATCGTGCCCTGGAAGCCCTTGCCCTTCGAGGTGCCGGCGATCTTCACGCGCTGGCCGACCGCGAAGGCCGCGACCGTGACGGTCTCGCCGACGACGTGCTCGCCGGCCTCGTCGCGGAACTCCCGCAGCAGCCGCATCGGGGGAGCGTCGGCCTTGCGGAGGTGGCCGAGCTCGGGCTTGGTGAGGTACTTCTCCTTGACCGCGCCGAACGCGAGCTGGAGCGCCTCGTAGCCGTCGCGCTCGTGCGTGCGCACGCCCGTGACCGGGCAGGGCCCGGCCTCCAGGACCGTGACGCGCTCGACCGTGCCGTCCTCGAGGAACAGCTGCGTCATGCCGAGCTTCTTGGCGAGGATCGCGGGCATCGGTTACGTGGCGAGCCGGATCTCGATGTCCACGCCGGCGGGCAGGTGGTCGAGCCGCTGCAGCGAGTCGACCGTCTTCGGCGTGGGCTGATGGATGTCGATGAGCCGCTTGTGCGTGCGGATCTCGAAGTGCTCGCGCGAGTCCTTGTCCTTGAACGGCGAGCGGATCACGCAGTACACGTTCTTCTCGGTCGGCAGCGGCACCGGGCCGGACACGGTCGCACCGGTCCGCGTCGCCGTGTCGACGATCTCCTTGGCGGCCGTCTCGATGGCCGAGTGGTCGTAGGCCTTGAGGCGGATGCGGATCTTGTTCTCAGTGGTCGTAGCCATTGGTGCGTATGCGTTGCTTTTGAGCGGCACAAGGGGCGGGAACCCGGATCGCCGGGCCCGCCCCCGAATGTGCTTCTAAGCCGGCGCGCTCCTTACTCGATGATCTCCGTCACAACGCCGGAACCGACCGTGCGGCCACCCTCGCGGATGGCGAAGCGCAGGCCGGCGTCCATGGCGATCGGCTGGATGAGCTCGATCTCCATCTGGACGTTGTCGCCCGGCATGACCATCTCGACGCCCTCGGGCAGATGGGCAGAGCCGGTGACATCCGTCGTGCGGAAGTAGAACTGCGGCCGGTAGCCCGTGAAGAAGGGGGTGTGGCGTCCACCCTCTTCCTTCTTCAGGACGTAGACCTCGGACTTGAACTTGGTGTGCGGCGTGATCGACTTGGGCTTGCACAGCACCTGGCCGCGCTCGATCTCCTCGCGCTTGGTGCCGCGCAGCAGGCAGCCAACGTTGTCGCCCGCGCGACCCTCGTCGAGGATCTTGCGGAACATCTCGACGCCCGTGACGACGGTCGTCGAGGACTGCGGGTGGATGCCGACGATCTCGACCTGGTCGCCCGTGTGGACGATGCCCTGCTCGATGCGGCCCGTCGCGACCGTGCCGCGGCCGGTGATCGAGAAGACGTCCTCGACCGGCATGAGAAACGGCTTGTCGAGCGCGCGCTCGGGCTCGGGGATGTAGCTGTCCAGCGCCGCGGCGAGCTCCATGATCTTCGCCTTGGCGTCGTCGTCGCCCTCGAGCGCCTTGAGCGCCGAGCCGATGACGAACGGGATGTCGTCGCCGGGGAAGTCGTAGGAGCTGAGCAGCTCGCGGACCTCGAGCTCGACGAGCTCGAGCAGCTCGTCGTCGTCGACCATGTCGGCCTTGTTGAGGAAGACGATGATGTACGGCACGCCGACCTGGCGGGCGAGCAGGATGTGCTCGCGCGTCTGCGGCATCGGGCCGTCGGCGGCGGAGACGACGAGGATCGCGCCGTCCATCTGCGCGGCGCCGGTGATCATGTTCTTGATGTAGTCGGCGTGCCCCGGGCAGTCGACGTGCGCGTAGTGGCGGTTGTCGGTCTGGTACTCGACGTGCGAGGTGGCGATCGTGATGCCGCGCTCCTTCTCCTCGGGAGCGTTGTCGATCTCGGCGAAGCTGCGGGCCTCGCCACCGCCATGCTCGGCGAGCACGGTCGTGATCGCGGCAGTGAGCGTCGTCTTGCCGTGGTCGATATGACCGATGGTGCCCACGTTGACGTGCGGCTTGTCGCGCTCGAACTTCTCCTTTGCCACTTTCGGTTCGCTCCTCTACGTCTGTCGATGAACTTGATGAAACTATCGAATCTGCTTGATCAGGCGGCCTGCGACTCGCCCAACCGGTGCTCGACGAGCTTCTCTGCGATGTGGTTCGGCACTTCCTCGTATCCGTCGAACTGCATCGTGTAGCTCGCGCGGCCCTGCGTGTTGGAGCGCAGGTCGTTGACGTAGCCGAACATCTCGCTGAGCGGGACCCGTCCGGTGACGACGAGCGCGTTGCCGCGCCGCTCCTGCCCGTCGATCCGTCCGCGCCTGCGGTTGAGGTCGCCGATGACCTCGCCGAGGAAGTCCTCGGGGGTCACGACCTCGACGGCGAAGACCGGCTCGAGCAGGACGGGCTTGGCGCGGCGCGCCGCCTCCTTGAACGCCAGCGAGCCGGCGACCTTGAACGCGATCTCCGAGGAGTCCGTGTCGTGGTACTTGCCGTCGACGAGCGTCACGCGGATGTCGACCATCGGGTAGCCGGCCTTGACGCCGGTCCCCAGCGCCTCCTCGACGCCCTTCTCGACGGCCGGGATGAACTCCGACGGAACCGAGCCGCCCTTGATCTTCGAGACGAAGTCAAAGCCCTCGCCGGGCGCGGGCTCGATGTTGATGTACACGATGCCGAACTGGCCCGAGCCGCCGGTCTGCTTGACGAAGCGCCCCTCGACCTTCTCGGCGGTGCCGCGGATCGTCTCGCGGTAGGAGACCTGCGGGCGGCCGACGTTGGCCTCGACCTTGTACTCGCGCTTCATGCGGTCCACGAGGATCTCGAGGTGCAGCTCGCCCATGCCGGAGATCTCGGTCTGGCCGGTCTCCTCGTTGGTCTGCACCTGGAAGGTCGGGTCCTCCTCGGCGAGGCGGCCCAGCGCGACGGACATCTTCTCCTGGTCGGCCTTCGTCTTGGGCTCGACGGCGACCTTGATGACCGGCTCGGGGAAGTCGATGTTCTCGAGCTTCACGGGCCGGTTGGGGTCGCAGATCGTGTCGCCGGTGACGACCTTCTTGATGCCGACCGCCGCGGCGATGTCGCCCGCGTAGACCGCGTCGACCTCCTCGCGGTCGTTGGCGTGCATGACGAGCAGGCGCCCGATGCGCTCCTGGCGTCCGGTCGAGACGTTGAGGACCTTCGATCCCGCCTCGAGCTTGCCGGAGTACACGCGGAAGTAGGTGAGCTTGCCGACGAACGGGTCGGCCATGATCTTGAAGCCGAGCGCGGCGAAGGGATCCTCGTCGTTGGGCTCGAGCACGATCGGCTCGCCGTCGTCGCCGTGGCGGTCGACGAGGGTGCCCTCGATCGGCTTGACCTCAAGCGGCGAGGGCAGGTAGTCCAGGACGGCGTCCAGCAGCGGCTGCACGCCCTTGTTCTTGAACGCCGAGCCGCAGAAGACGGGGGTGATGTCGATCGCGAGCGTCGCCTTGCGGATGGCGGCCTTGAGCTGCTCGATCGGGACCTCCTGCTCGGCGAGGTACAGCTCGGCGATGTCGTCGTCGAGGTCGGAGAGCTTGCTCACGAGGGCCTCGCGCGCCGCGGCGGCGGCGGCGGCGAACTCGGCGGGGATCTCGATGACGTCCTGCTCCTTGCCGAGGTCGTCCTTGTAGACGATCGCCTTCATGCCGAGCAGGTCGATGATGCCCTTGAACTCCGACTCGGCGCCGATCGGGATCTGGACGGGGACGGCGTTGGCGCCCAGGCGCGTCTCCATCGTCTCCAGCGATCCCGTGAAGTCCGCTCCGATGCGGTCCATCTTGTTGATGAACGCGATGCGCGGCACGGCGTACTTGTCGGCCTGGCGCCAGACGGTCTCGGACTGCGGCTCGACGCCGGCGACGGAGTCAAAGAGGGCGATCGCGCCGTCGAGGACGCGCAGCGAGCGCTCGACCTCGACGGTGAAGTCGACGTGGCCCGGCGTGTCGATGATGTTGATGCGGTGCTCGCGCCACTCGCAGGTCGTCGCGGCCGACGTGATCGTGATGCCGCGCTCCTGCTCCTGCTCCATCCAGTCCATCGTCGCCGCGCCCTCGTGGACCTCGCCGATCTTGTACGTCCGGCCCGTGTAATAGAGGATGCGCTCGGTCGTCGTCGTCTTGCCGGCGTCGATGTGCGCCATGATCCCGATGTTCCGGGTCTTCTCGAGCGAGTGCTTACGTGGCATATCGGCTGGTTCTCTTCTCTTCGGACACGACCAAAAAAAACGGGCCCCTCGGGCCCGCGCGCACGTCCGATGTCGGTCGGGCCTCTCGCGCTATGTGGTCGAGGAATCCATCGTGTTGCGCACTACGGTCCATGGGCGAGCGTGGATGAGCACAGCGGCCCAAGGAACGGTCGTGGACTATAGCAAAGGGCCTCTGGCCTCCGGCCGGGTTTCATGAGGGTCCGGCGGGCCGCGGCGGGGCTCGCCCTGGCGGCCCTGATCCTGCTCGTGGTCGCCGAGTTCACGACGGTCTTCGAGGTCACGGTCGGCTCGCTGGAGGTCGTCAAGCGCAGCTCGACGGCAGGCGCCAACCATGGCTACGCGCTCGTGCTCGTCGCGGTCGCGGCGGCGGTCCTGACGCTGCTCGCGCTGCCCGGCGCGCGGGCGCCGTCGGCGGCGCTCGTGGCGTTGGGCTGCGCGGTGCTCGCGATCGCCCTGGCGATCGACCTGCCCGACACGCGCGGGTCGGGACGGCTGCCCGAGTCGCTCGCCTACGATGACGCGCGCGCACGCGCGGGGGCCGGGCTGGCGATCGAGATCGCCGGCGGCGCGCTGCTGATCGCGGCGGGCGGGCTGCTGCTGGCGGCGGCGAGGTCGAGCGGCGGCGCGGGCGGCGGCGCGGGCGGCGGCGGGGGCGGCGGCGCGCCGCGGGCCGGGCGCCGGCGCTCGGGGCGATCGCCGACCTCGGCGTAGGCGGTCACGCTCGCGGCGGCGCGATGCGCGACCGCCGGCGCGAACGGGGTTCGCTGCGAACGGGCTGCGCGCGGCCCTACGTCGCCGCCGTCCAGCGCACGGGCCGCAGCGGCACGGCGAGCAGCGCCCGCCAGGTCGCGGCGTCCGTCTCGCCCGTCGCGGGCAGCCCGCGCGCGCGCTGGAAGCGCTGCAGCGACGACCTCGTCGCCGCGCTGAACGTCCCGTCGAGCGCCACCGCGTCGTCGGCCGAGGCGAGGTGCTGCTGCATCCACACGACCTGGTCGCCGCGCGCGCCGCTGCGCAGCAGCGGCCAGCCCGGGTCGGGCGAGGCCAGCGGTGCCGGCGCGGCCGCGGCGTGCGCCTGCCAGTCCGACGCGGTCGACGCCTGCCAGCTCCACCACGACAGCCCGCCCGCCCCGTAGCCCGCCCAGATCGCGCGGAAGCGGACGAGGTCGGCGCCGCGCGGGCCGTCGTAGGACTGCCCGATGGGGGCCATCGGCGCCTTGTAGATGCGGTTCTGCGCGACGGTCTTGGCGCTGACGGCGTCGACCGAGCCGCCGATCGCCTTCCAGTAGACCTGCGGCATGTTCACCTGGGCGCCGCCGGGGCCGAGGAAGACGGAGTACGGCAGCCGCGGGTGGTAGTCGACGTACGGAAACGACGTGAAGCCGATCGGGTAGTCGGGCCCGACGGCGGCGCGGACCGCCTCCATGTAGCGCTGCGCCGACGCGTAGCGGCCCTCGTAGGCCGTCTCGGCATCGATCACGAAGCAGTCGGCGCCCCGCGCGATCGAGGCGAGCGCCGCGCGCGCCTCGGCGGCCGGGTCCTCGCCGTAGACGAACTGCCAGGCGCACGCGCGCAGGCCGCGGGCGTGCAGGTCGGCGACGAGCTGCGGCGTGAACTGGTTCCAGACCGCACCGCGGTCGGCGCTCTTGATGAACAGCGTCGTGATGCCGGCCGCCTTGGCGCGCGCCGCGATCGCATCGAGGTTGCCGCCCTCGCTCTTGGCGACATACCAGATCCACATGCCGTTGCCGGCGAAGGCCGCGGGCAGCAGCGCGGGCCGCGCGGCCGTCGCCGCCGGGCGCGGAGCGGCCGGCAACACGGTGATCCTGCGCGTGTTGGACCTGCGCCCGGCGCGGTCGCGGACGTAGACGGCGACCTTGCCGGCGGCGGTGCCCGGCGGCACCCGGACCGTCCAGCCCGCACGGCCGCGCGCCAGCTTCGTCGCGAGCGCGCCCCGGCTCCAGCGGAACGTCGCCCGCATGCCGGGGCGCAGCCCGCGCCCGCGCAGCTGCACCTGCCTGCCGACCGTCACGCGGACGCCGTGGCGGCAGGCGGCGGCGGTCGTGGGCACGCAGCGCAGTCCCGTCAGGCGAGGGGCCTTGGAGCGCGCGTCGGCCGGCAGCGACGCGGCAAGGACGACGCCGAGCAGTCCGATCGCGAGCAGGGCCGTCGTGGCGAGGCGGCGGATCATCGCCGGTACCAACCGCTCAGGGTCACGCAAGTAGCGTCGCACGAACGCCAACCTGCCGGTGGCGCTCCCGCCGCGCCCGCCCGTCAGCCCAGCTCGCGCTCGAGCCGGTTGCGCTCGCGCTGCGCGTCCTGTGCGGCGATCGTCAGCGCGCGCAGGCGCTCGCGGTAGGCGCGGATCGCGCGGTTGGAGAGCACCCGCTCGCGCGTGCGCGCCGCGTTGAGCCTGCGGAAGCGCAGCAGCAGCTCGGCCACGCGGCGGGCGTCACGCTCGCGCAGCGCCGCGCGCAGCCGATGCGAGAGCGTGCGGGCGGAGGTCAGCCGCGTGATCTGCGCGCGGTGCGTCGAGGCGAGGATCGGCGGCGGCTGCAGCCGGCGCAGCGCGAGCAGCATCCCGCTGAGGCCGCCGGCGTAGTCCAGCAGCGCGCGCGACTGGCGCTGCGGGCTCGACGTGCTCGCCAGGCGCCGGCGCAGGCGCGAGCTGATGCCCGGCAGGGGCGCGACCGCCTCCTGCGCTCGCGGGAGGTAGCGCGCCAGCAGCGTGGTCTCCCTCGCGAGCGCGGCGTTGGCGTCGAAGACCCCGAGCAGCCGGCGATGCAGGACGGCGGCCGGCGCGGGCGCCAGCAGCAGCCCGAGCCGGCGGCGGGCGTCGCGGATCGCTCGCTCGGCCTCGCCGAACTCGTACGTGGCGGTCACCGGGCGCAGCCGGCTCTGCGAGTAGTCGCGGTACATCTCGCTGGCGCGCTCGAACGCCGGCTGCGCGCGGCGCTGGACCTCGTTGACCTGCTCGACGTACGCCGCGACCCTGTCGCGGTCGCTCTCGCCGCAGGCGCCCAGCGCGATCGCCGAGGCGAGCGCGCAGACGACGATCGCGAGCGTGCGCACGGGCGGCTATCGAATGCGGTCGACCGTCGAGACGCTGCCGTCGCGGTGGCGGAAGACGAGCTTGACGAGCCCGCGCCCGGGCGCGAAGTAGCTCGTGCGCGTCCCGCTGCCGAAGCGGACCCCGCGCTGCGTGAGCCGCGAGCGCACGACGAGCACGCGCAGGCGTCCGAGGCGGGTCTTCAGCCGGGCGGTGCCGAGCACCTCGCTCGTGCCGGTGACGCCGAACGAGGCGTAGTCGCGGCTGCGCGTCGTGCCGCGCCAGCTGTCGCCGCGCGCCGCCCCGGCGGGCAGGACCGGGTTGAACCCGTAGACCATGAGGTCCAGCGGCGTGAAGAAGTGACGGCGCTGCGTGCGGGGCGCCGAGCGCGGCCCGAGCGCCGGGAAGCGCGCCCGGGTCGCGGCGCGCGTGGCGCCCGACACGTTCGTGATGCCGGTCAGCCGCGTGGAGAAGACGTACGAGCCGCGCACGCGGATCGGCCCGGCGACGTTGCGCACGTCGACGCGGGCCGTGTTGTTGACGACCTCGGCGACGGTGAAGTCCTGCGTCGACCAGCGGCGCATGTGCCTGGAGTTGCGCCACCGCAGGCGAAACTTGTTGCCGCGGTTGAGCGGCAGGTAGCTGGCGTCGGGCGGCAGCATGCGGGCCGTCAGGCTCGTCGCCGTCAGCTCGGCCTGACTGACCTCGCCGCCGGCGTGGCGGAAGATGACCCGGGCCGGGCCGACGCCGCGCACCCAGTAGACGATGCGCACGCCGCTGCCGTAGGGGTCGCCGAGCGCCCCGGCCTGCGTGATCTCGGTCTGGACCTTCGCCGCGGGGACGGAGCGCGGGAAGGCCGGCACCTTGATCCGCGTCGCGCCGACGTAGCGGCTGCTCGACGAGACGTCGTTGCCGACCCCGCCGACCGAGTTCCAGCGCGCCCCGCGCAGCAGCGGCTCGAGCAGCACCGGCGACCGGTTGCCCCAGATCAGCATGTAGTGCACGCCGGCGAGGCTGTTCGCGCAGCGATCGGCGCTCGCGCAGAGGATCGGGAACTGGCCCGGCGGCGGCGTGCTCGCCCAGTTCGTGTTGACGAGCCCCAGATCGGTGCGCCGGTACTCGACCTGGCCCTCGGAGCCGACGGCGTCGCTCGGGTTCTCAAGGCCCGCCGTCGTCCAGTCCAGCCGGAAGGCGAGCCCGTCGCGGCGCGACAGGGTGTAGCGCTCGCGCGTCGGCTTGGGCGAGTGGGCGCTGTCCCACACGTAGGTCCAGCTGGCGCCGGCGGAGCTCGGCAGCCACTGATCGACCGGGTTGGAGAGCGTCTGGGCGGCGGCCGACGCGGGGAGCGTCAGCGCGATCGCGACGATCGCGAGCGTCACGCGATGGATCGAGAACTGGAGCATGGATGCGCACCGTAACCGCAGCGGGAGCCGCGCGCCAATGCCAACCGTCACCGATCGCACGGTCGCTACGCCACCGTCACGACTTGACGCACCTGATCCCGGTCGGCGATGCTCGCTTGCGCGTGCACCGCGACGGGACGGATCGAAGGCCGGCGAGCCGAATGCTCAGGCGCTCCTTGCGGAGAGCGCTTGGATCGATGGCGCTCGCCGCCGGGCTGCTCGGCGCGCCCGCGCTCGCGCCGGCGCAGGTGCCGACGCTCGCGATCGACGACGTCGTCGTGAACCCCGAAGGCGACACCGGCACGACGAACGCGACGTTCACGATCTCGCTGTCGGCAGCCAGCAGCTCGGCGGTCACGGTCAAGGCCGCGACGACGAACGGCACCGCCGTCGCGCCCGCCGACTACGCGCCGGTCACGCTGACGACCCTGACGATCCCGGCCGGCGCGACGTCGACGACGGTCGACGTCGCGGTCAACGGGGACGTCGTCGACGAGATCGACGAGACCTTCCAGGTCCAGCTCAGCGCACCGGAGAACGCGTCGATCGCAGACGCCAGCGGCCTCGGGACGATCGTCGACGACGACCCGCCGCCCTCGGTCAGCGTCAACGACGCGAGCATCGCGGAGGGCACCGGGACGAGCCGCACGCTCGTCTTCACGGTCACGCTCTCGCGGGCGAGCGGCAAGCTGGTGACCGTCGACTACGCCACGCGCGACGAGACCGCGATCTCGATCGGATCGCCGACCGACTACGTCACGCGCACCGGCACGCTCACGTTCGCCGCGGGCGTGACGACGCTGACGGTCGGCGTCACGATCCAGACCGACGCGATCGACGAGCTCGACGAGACGTTCTTCCTGGACCTCGCGCTGCCCGCGGGCGCCAACGCGACGCTCGCCGACGCGACCGGGCGCGGCACGATCCTCGACGACGACGGCCCGACCATCGTCGTCAACGACGTCACGGTCGTCGAGGGCAATGCCGGCACGACGGATGCGACGTTCACGGTCACGCTGAGCGCGGCGAGCGTGCAGCCCGTCAGCGTCAAGGTCGCCACGGCGAACGACACCGCGTTCGCCCCGGCCGACTACACGGCGCTCGCCGCCGGCACGATCGTCACCGTGCCGGCGGGCGCGACGACGGCGACGGTCGTCGTGCCCGTGCTGGGCGACGTCATCGACGAGGCCGACGAGCGCTTCCGGGTCAGCCTGACCGAGCCCACCGGCGGGACGCTGGCCGACGCCAGCGGCCAGGCCACGATCACCGACGACGACGAGCTGCCGAGCCTGCGCATCGACGACGCGACGGTCAACGAGGGCAGCGTCGGCACGTCGAGCGTCACGCTCACGGTCTCGCTGAGCGAGCTGAGCGGCCGCACGGTCGGCGTCGCCTACGCGACGGGCGACGGGACGGCGACGGCGGGCGTGGACTACGGCACCGTCAACGACGTCCTGGCCTTCGCCGCCGGCCAGCGCCAGCGCACGATCACGATCCTGATCGGGGCCGACGAGCGCCCGGAGGACGACGAGACGTTCACGGTCACGCTGTCCAACCCGACGAACGCGACGCTCGCGAAGGCGGTCGGGACGGTCACGATCAGCGACGACGACCTGACGCCGGCGACCGCGCCGCGCCTGTCGGTCGCCGACGTCGACGCCGCCGAGGGCGACGCGGGGACCAAGCCGCTCGCCTTCACCGTCTCGCTGTCGGCGCCGCCCAGCCGGACGGTCGGCGTCTCCTACGCGACCGCCGACGCGACGGCGACCGCGCCCGCCGACTACGCGCCGGCCGCCGGACGGCTCGTGTTCGCGCCCGGCGAGACGACGAAGACGGTCCAGACGACCGTCAACGGCGACACGAAGGTCGAGGGCAACCACAGCTTCACGCTCACCCTGTCGGACCCCTCCAACGCGACGCTCGGCGACGCCAGCGCCACCGCGACGATCGTCGACGACGACATCGGCGACGGGCCGATCACCGTGCCGAGCTCGGTCGCGTCGAGCAGGATGTTCTGCCGCACGCGCAAGCGCTGCACGGGCCTGCGCGTCGGCTGGACGGTGCTCGCGCGCGGCAAGCTCGTCTACGAGCTGACCGCGATCGGCACGCGGGCGGTGCGCACGAAGGGCTCGCGCACGGCGCGGCCGGCCACGCGCGTGCGCACGTTCCGGATCCTCAAGACGACCTCGACGATCCGCCGCCCGCGCAGCGGACGCCGCACGCTGCGACCGACGCCGGGCCGCGGCGCGCGGCGCCTGCTCGCGCGCCTGCGGCGCGACCGGGCACGCACGCTGCGCCTGAAGGTCACCTTCATCAGCCCGGCGGGCGAGGAGCGCAGCACGATCAGGACCGTGCGCCTGAAGCTGTTTCGCTGAGCGGGGCGCGTCGCGCGTCCGCGGCGCTCGCGCCGAGCCGGGCCGCCGCGATCAGAGCCCGGCGGGGTGCAGCTCGGTCTGTGACTGGACCCGCACGACGACGCTCCCGCCCCCGACCCCGACCTCGATCTCCTTCTCGATCTCGATCTCCTGCGGAACGCCGTCGTCGAGGCCCGGGAGCCCGATCCCGTCCGTCGGCGGCGGATCGCTCGGCGGATCGTGGGGCAGGCCCGGCGGCAGCGGCGGCAGCGGCGCGGACAGCGGCGGCAGGCGCACCGGGTCGGGCGCGGGCGGCAGCGGCGCGGGCAGCGGCGGCAGCGCCTCGCGCGCCGCCAGCGCGTCGCGCAGCGCCACGATCAGCGGGTCGAGGTCGATCGGCGAGACGACGCCCTCGGCGAGCTGGACTGGGGTCGGCGGCGGGCCGACGCCGGTCGCGCCGATCGCCTGCAGCAGGTCGGCGGTCGGCTGCGCCGTCGCGCTCTGCAGCAGCACCGTCGCGGGCGAGACCCACGGGGCGAGCTCGGTCGCGTAGGGCAGGCTGCCGGTCTCGACGCCGCCCGGCACCGTGATCTGCGTCGTCTCGGTGACGATCCCGAGCAGCTCGCCGGAGCCGGGGTCGCTCGCGGCCGGCTCCTCGCCGCCTCCCCCGCCGCCGCCGGCCGTGCCGTCGACGACGAGCTCGCGCGAGGCGGTCGCCGGCTCGGAGACCATGCCGTAGCGGTCGACGAGCTCGACGGTCACCGTGTAGCGCCCGTCGGCGAGCGGCTCGCGCGTGACCAGCTCGCCGTCGAGGTAGATCCGCACCTCGAGGCCGATCTCGCCGTCGGCGAAGTACGGCAGCGCGGTCAGCAGCGCCGGCGTCACGACGAAGCGCGGGTGGCGGCTGTGCGTCGTCCACGTCTCGTCGTCGCGCGCCGCCTCGTCGCGCGCGTCCAGGCGGATCGACGGCTTCGGCGGCGGCGTCGTGCCGGCCGCGACCGTCACCGGCGGGACGGTCGGCACGAGCGGCACGGTCCCGTTGATCGCCGCGAACAGGTCGTTGGACAGGCGCAGGATCTGCGGCACGAGGCCGTGGACCTCGCGCAGCGGGTCGGCCGTCGGCCAGTGGCTGCGGTTCCACGTCGCGAACGCCAGCGCGCGCGTGACGACGTCGACGTTGACGCCGGCGTTGACGTCGCTGACGTCGCCCGTCGCGACGTCGGCGCCGGTGATCGCGTCGATCCCGCCGCCTCCGAACAGCAGGTCGCGGGCGCGGCTGCCGCGGATCGTGTCGTCGCCGGCGCCGCCGTAGATCGTCAGGCCGAACTCGGGCACCTGCGAGGCGTGCGCGGCGGCGTACAGGCCGCTGGCGTCGACGACGTCGTTGCCGTGCAGGCGGTAGGCCGTCGCGACCGGGAAGACGAAGCGCGGCGTCCCGTTGCCGAGCGTGCTCGGGTACGGCTTGCCGGCGAAGTCGCGCGCGCTCGGCGTCGCCTGGTCGCCGCTGTACCAGACGCCGTCCTGCGAGGTCCCGCCGAAGACGACGAGCGGCGACGGCGCGAAGCCCATGACCGTCTCGCCGACGAGCGTGCCCGCGGCGAGCGCCGGGCCCGACAGCGTCAGCGTGTCGTCCTCGAGCGCGACGACGGTCCACAGCGCCTGCAGCCCGATCCGGACGACCTGGCCGAACGCGAAGCCGGCGTCGCGCCAGCGCGCGCCGCCCGTGCGCAGCGTGTGCGCGGTCACCTCGAAGTCGCCGCTCAGCGCCGGGATCGCGCCGCTCGGACCGGCGCCCGCCCCGCCCGTGACCGTGATGAGGTTGCCGCCCGTGCGGACGTTGTCGAGCGTCGGGTCGAAGACCGCGACGTTCGCCTCGCGCGTCGTCGGCAGCAGCCCGAACGCGGCGCCGGCGACGCTCATGCCGCCGAGCAGCAGCGACGCGACCGTGCCGATCCGGACGCCGTCGAGCGTGACCGCGTCGCCGACGGCGAAGCCCAGGCCGGCCCAGGTCTGCGCGTCCAGGCGCGAGATCGTCGAGCCCGAGAACGAGTACCTCGCGCGGCTGGCGACCGGCGGGCCGAACACCGCGACGGTCCGCTCGACGTCGCTGGCCGGCGACAGCGCGTCGCCGGCGATCGTCATCGTGGCGCCCTGCAGCGCGACGATCCGGCCGCGCGGCGTGCCGTCGACGAGGATCTCCTGGCCGGCGGCGAAGCCGTGCTCGGCCCAGGCGAGCCCGTCGCGGCGGGTGATCGTCGTCGCGGTCGTGTCGACGCGCCCGGCCGCCCGCAGCTTCGCGGCGCCGCCGCCGTGCACGACCGTCAGGCCGCCGTGCTCCGAACGCGGGCCGACGGAGCCGTCGAGCTCGACGTCGAAGCCGGGCACCGGCGTGCCGGTGACCGTCAGGCGGTCGTTGCCCTGCCCGAGGAAGACGTTGAGCGCGTCGATCGTCGACAGGCCGGCGTCGCGGACGAACGCGCCGGTCGCCGGGTCGCTGCCGATCTGCGCCCAGGAGATCCCGCCCGGGAACAGCGTCGGCTCGCCGAACGCCGTGCGGTCGAAGCCGAGGTCGCCGCCCATCCCGAATCCGCTCAGGCCGGTCGCGCTCAGCGTGCCGCGCGCGTCGGCCTCGGCGGAGTCGTTGAAGATGTTCAGGACGTCGAGCTGATGGGCCTCGGGCGGCTGCTCGCGGATCCCGAACAGCGGTCCGTTGCGCTCGATCGGCAGCATCACGGCGGGGCTGAAGGACTGGTCGCCGGCCTGCGCGCCGCCGACGACGAGCAGCGGCCCGCGGATCGCCCCGAGCAGGTGCGGCGCCTTGGGGAACGAGATCGTGCTCAGCGCGCCCGGCGCGAGCTCGTAGGTCGGGTCGGCGAGCACCGGCACGGTCACGGGCTGCCACCAGTCGCCGGCGTCGAACTGCGTCACCGCCGCCCACTGGACGAGCTGCACGTCGGCGACGCCGCTGCCGGGCAGGACGGTCCCCAGCGACGTGCGCGCCGTCACGCGCAGGATGTCGACGCGGCTGGGGTCGCTGCCCGTCAGCGCCTGGATCTTGAACAGCGGCCCGCCGCCGCCGAGCTGGAAGAGCTGTCCCTCCAGGAAGCCGTCGTCGAGCCAGCTGGAGCCGTCGGCGCGCCGCAGCGTGCCGGCGGCCGCGTCGTAGGCGACCGCGCCGTCGTAGAGCCCGTGGCCGGCGACGCCGACCGGCGCCAGCGCGATCCGCCCGCCGGGGGTGATGTCGGTCTGTCCGTCGGTGACGAACGCGACGGTGACGACGGTGCCCGCGGCGGGCGCCGCCGTCAGCCGCAGCGCGTAGGAGCCGCCCGGCCCGGGCAGCGTGCAGTCGGTCGCCGTGCCGGCCGAGGCGCAGCGCGTGACGATCATGTGCCCGGGCGCGTCGACGAGCACGCCCGGCGCGTTGTCGTCGATGACGCGCGCGTAGAGGCGGTTGTCGGCGGCGGCGGCGTACTCCGGCGCCGAGCCGGCCGCGACGACGCTGTGCGTGATCCGCACGTCGTGCGGGTCGAACGCGGCGGCCTGGTCGACGGCGCGCACGACGATCCGCACCGGCGCGAGCGTCACGGCGGGGTCCAGGACGACGCGGTAGGAGCCCGGCGTCGTGCCGTGCGGCGCCGCCACGACGCTGAAGCGCGCGTCGGCGCTCGCCAGCGCGACGGTCGCGTCGGCGGGCGTGATCGCGATGGTCACCGGCCCGCTCGGCGCGCGGTCCAGCGCGAGCTCGTAGGCGTCGGCGATGGCCGTCGTGGCGTCGCCGGCGAGCACGACCGTGCGCGTGTCCGGCGTCGTGTCGTCGGCGGCGAGCTGCGTCGTGACGAGCGCGATCCGGCCGCTGTCGCGCTTGGTCACCGAGACGTTCGTGACCGTCGCGTTGTCGAAGAACGGGTCGCCCGACAGGACCGAGTGCCCGACGTGGTAGACGCGGTCGCGCTCGGCGCGCTCGTCGTTGACGGCGCCGACCGTCACGACCTGCTCGGCGGCCCAGTTCGACGCGTCGAAGACGAGCACGAGCGAGCGCCGCCCGACGGCCGTCAGGACGCCGTTGACGTGGCGCAGGTCGTAGAAGTCCGAGTCCTGCGGCGTCGTGCCCGGATCGGGGGCGGCCCCCCGCGCGACGAAGACCGAGTCGCCGAAGCCCTCGCCGTCGAGGTTGAGCTGCTGGCGCATCGTCGCCTGCTGCGCGGAGACCGTGACGTAGACGACGTCGCCCGGCGCGGGGGCCTGGGCGAGGCGCACGGTGTAGCTCGCGGTCGTCCCGATCGGGCCCGCGCCGGTCTCGGCCACGCGCGTGCCGTCGGGTCCCTCGGAGACGACGACGGCGCCCTGCGCGGCCTGCGCGACCGACAGCCGCACGCCCTGCGCGACGACGGCGGCGTAGGCGCGGTCGGTCGACATGACGAGCTGGTTGATCGCCGCGCTCGAGCCGCGCAGGTCCTGCGAGAAGACGCTGCCGCTGACGTCGCCGGCGACGTTGACCTGATCGGAGCCGAGCCCGCCGATGATCCGCACGACCGCCTCGGGCTGGGTCGACAGGACGTCGATCGTGTCGTCGCCCTCCAGGCCGTTGACCTCGATGAGCTGGATGTTGCGGTACGTCACGCCGATGCCGACGCCGAAGACGCCCTCGTCGGTGACGACGATGTGGTCGGCGAACTCGGTGCCGCGGATGACGAGCTTGTTGAAGCCGTCGCCGCCGTCGACGGAGACCGGCGCGTTCATGTTGTAGACGACCTGGTTGTTGCCGGCGCCCGTGCGCACCTTCGTGTCGGCGGCGGTCGAGAAGCCGCTCGTCAGCTGGGGCAGCGGCAGGCAGTTGGGCGCCGAGATCGCGCCGCAGCCCGGCGCCAGCACGAGCTCGCCGGCGTCGTCGACGCGCGCCAGCGCGAACGCCTGGATGACGAACAGGTTGTCGCCGGTGCCGCCGAGCAGCGCGACCGGGGCGTGGTTGGAGTAGACGACGAACGTGTCGTTGTGACCGCCGTGCGCGACGAGCGGCCGGCTCGTGCCGCGGCTCAGCCAGCCGCGCGTCGTCGCGACGGTGGCGAACGCGAACTCGTCGTCGGGCAGCAGGCCGCCCTGCGCCGGCGCGGCGCTGCGCTGCAGGCCGTAGATCTGGCCGATCTGGAAGCGGGCGTCGCCGATGCCGCCGTCGAGCGTCGTGATCGCGCTGTTGTCGTCGACGGCGAAGAGGTCGTTGCCGCCGACGCCGAGCACGTTGAGGCGGCTCGTCGAGCTGTCGTAGTTGATCCGCTCGACGGCGAAGGCGCCGGTCTGCACGACGCCGAGCGTCGGGTCCGGCGCGGCCTGCTGCTCGGTCGCGTGCAGCAGCGCGACGAACGCCGGCCCCGCCGAGTACGGGTCGGCGGAGACGACGCTGCCGCTGTTGTCGCCGGTGCCCTGGTAGATGCGCGGGCGCGCATCGGACTCGTGGGCGATCGTCGGCGTGCTGCGCAGCAGGAAGATGTCGTTCGTCGGGTACGGCAGGCCGGTCGCCGGGTCGATCCCGTTGAGGCCGTTGTCGACGCCGACGACCGTCAGCGTCTGCACGCCGCTGTCGGGCGCGCCGGTGCCGAGCACGTTGATGACGTAGTTCGTCGGCGTGCCCTGGCTGCCCCAGGTGTGGATCGTCGTCGTGTTCGAGCCCGACTGGCCGTCGATCGTGACCGTGTTGCCGGCGCCGATGTCGTCCATCGTCGGCAGCCGCACGACGACGATCGTGTCGTCGCCGTCGCCCTCGGGCGCGAAGACGTCGGGATCCTGCGGCGTCGAGGCCGGCGTCGGCGCTGCCGAGCCGTAGACGCGCGTGCGACCGCCGAGCAGGACGTGGTCGAGCACGATCGTGTCGTCGTGGACGTTGCCGAAGACCTCGATCAGCGGCGCCGAGATCGCCCCCTCGAGCGTGATGATCGTGCCGGCGGGGTCGATCGCCAGCCGGTCGCCGCGGATCGTCACGCGCTGCGCGGCGAGCACGATCGCCGTCGGCCAGCTGCGCACGTCGTCGGCGGCGGCGATCAGCACCGCGCCGGTGATCGCGCGGACGAGCGCCGGCGTCGCGGCGAGGCCGAGCAGGACGTCGTCGGTCGCCGTCGTCAGCGTCACGTCGCGCAGCGCGACGATCTGGCCGTCCTCGGCGAGCGCGATCGTGGCGTGGGCGTGGCCGGCGACGTCGCGGCCGGCGGCGACGGCGGAGCCGATCGCGACGACGAGGTCGCCGCCGGCGGCGGTGAGCGTCGCGTCGCGGCCCGCCGAGACGCTCGAGCTCGTGCTGATCGTGATCGCGTCGCCGGCGAGCAGCGTCGCGTCGCGTCCGGCGAGGACGTGCGCGTCGTCCTGGACGACGACGTCGCCGCCGGCGTCCAGCGCGACGTCCTGCGCGGCATCGTAGGCGCTGCCGGCATGCAGCACGACGTCGCCGAGCGCGCCGCCCGCCGAGCGCTGCGCGGTCGCCGCGATCGACGCCGCCGTCGAGGTCACGGTCGCGGTCGTCGCGAAGATCGAGCCGCCGTCGGCGCTCTCGCCGGCGAGCATCGCGATCGTGTCCGGCGCGCTGATCGAGCTGCCGGCCTCGAGCACGATGCCGGCGCCGGCGACGATCGTGACGCCGCCGCCCGTCGTCGTGATCGAGCGCCCGGCGAGGATCCGCACGTCGTTGACGTTGCCGGCCGCCGTGCCCGACGTCAGCGTGACCGACTGCCCGGCCGTGATGTCGCGCGTCAGCGTGATCGCGCCGTCGGTCGCGCCGCCCGAGCCGGCGTTGATCGCGACGAGGTCGACCGCGCCGCCGGCGAGGATGCCGTCGGGGTCGCAGGCGGCGCTCTCGCTGACGCAGTTCACCGACACCGGGCCGTGGTTGACGATGTAGACGCTGCCGGTCGTCGAGCGGCCCTGGAGGGTCGCGGGCGTCGCGTTGGCGAGGCCCGAGCCGGTCGTCAGGTAGCGGGCGGGGCTGCCGATGTCGCCGGCGGCGAAGAGCTTCGCGCGACCGGAGGTGACGTTCACGCCGCCGTCGCCGCGCCCGTTGAGGATCCGCCCCGACGTCCCGTCGGGCGCGGTGATGAACGCGATCCGGTCGGCGCCGGTCGTGCCGACGCTGTGCAGGTACAGGTCGCCGAAGGGCTGCACGACGTACGTGTTCGACAGGCCGCTGAACGACGTCAGCGTGCCCGGGAAGCCCGCGTCGCCGGCGTCGAGGTCGTGGTTGGTCGCGATCCGCAGGTCCTCGCCGGCGATCCCGATCGTGCCGCTCGAGGCGTCGAGCGTGATCGAGTTGGCGACGACGTCGATGTCGTCGCCGCCGGGCGCGAAGGCGTCGGTCGGGCTGACGTCGGCGGCGTCGCGGATCGACGAGGCGCGCAGCGTCACGTCGCCGTGCTCGGAGCGCACCTGGCTGATCCGCATGACGCTGCGGTTGGCGCCCAGCGCGATCTGGTCGAGGAAGACGCTGCCCTGGCCGTCGGCGGCGAGCAGGTCGGCGAGCACCTCGAGCGGGTCGCCGGGGGCGCCGATCGTGCCGCCGGCGCGCAGCTGGATCGTCGGCGCGAAGACCTTCGTGAAGGCGCTGGCGAGCGCGTCGAGAATCGACCCGTCGGCCTCGAGGCGGACGACGCCCTGCTCGGAGTAGACCGACTCGATCCGCAGGTCGCCGGCGCCCGGGTCGGGCGCGCTCGTGCGGTTGTGCAGGTGGACCCCGAGCTTCGCCCGCGCGGTCAGCGCGCCGTCGACGGCGCCGTCGACGAAGTCGGTGAGGAACGGCAGCTCGGGCGTGCCGATCCGCCCGCCGCCGGCCTCGAGGACGAGGTCGCCGGTGCAGGCGTTGACGCGCGGCGGGGCAGCGGCGCAGGCCGCGCCGGCGGACGAGCCGCCGGCGTTGCGGATGCTCGCCGCCGTCTTCAGGCGGACCTGGCCCGGCGTCTGGACCGTGCCGACCCTGAGGTCGATGCGCGAGCCGATCAGGACGTTGCCGTTCGCCGTCACGTCGAGCACGCCGGTCGCGGCGATGTTCACCGGCGTGACCTTGGCGACGGCGATGTGCGAGACCGTCGGCTGCGCGCCGCGCGTGATCTGCACGTCGACGCCGGCCTCGTCGACGAGCACGTCGTTCGTCGCCAGGCGCAGCTGGTGCTCGCTGACGGCGACGACGTGGAACGGCGTGAAGCTCGCGGTCGCGTTGCGGTCGGTGCCGGTGACGGTGATGACGTCGCCGGGCGCGAACAGCGCCCGCAAGTCGCCGCCGGCCCAGGTGATCGTGTCGCCGACGCGGCCGCCGGGCCCGAAGCCCTCGTTCGTGAAGTCGACGGTCGCCGCCAGCGGCGCGGCGATCGCGACGAACGTCGGGTCGACGACGAGCGGGCGGATCGCGATCGCCGGCGCCGGCGCGGTCGTCGCGAGCACGTCGCCGGCGGCGAGCTCGAGCGTGTTGCCGGCGACGCTCGCGACGGTGTAGAAGCTGACCCCGCTCGGCGAGCCCGGGCCGGTCGCGTTCGGGCTGTTGCCGCCGACGGTGATCGTCGAGCCGGCCTCGATCGCGCCCCAGCCGCTGCCCGTCAGGCGGGTGATCGTCGCGCCGCTCGTCGCGCTCGCGGCGGCGAAGGCGACGGTCGCGGTGATCGTCGGGTCGACGATCGGGACGATCCGCACGCTTGCGCCGAGCTGCGTGACGAGCGCCGTCGAGCCGTCGATCGTCGCGACCGCGCCGGCGACGGCGGCGACGCGGTAGTTCGCGAAGCCGTCGGGCTGGCTCAGCGTCGCGCCGACGACGCGGATGCGCACGTCGGCGCCGACGCCGAGCTCGGCCCAGGTCCGGCCGCCGGTCAGCGCGATCGTGTTCGCGCCGCCGAGCACGTCGACCGTCACGTCGTGGGCGCGGCCGCCGAGGAACGCGATGTCGGTGCGCTCGGCGCTCGTCAGCAGGACGTTCTCCTCGGGCGTGAACGTGTGGCCGTCCAGCGCGACGAGCTGCTCGCCGTCGTGGCGGCCGACCGCGCCGCCGGGCGCGATGCCGCCGGCGATCAGCGTGACGTCGCGGGCCCGCACGATCGCCTCGCCGAAGACCGCGACGGTGCTCGTGACGGGCTTGAGCAGCCCGGCCCCGAGCAGGTTCTGCAGCTGGTCGGGCGTCCACACCTTGACGCCGGCGGCGATCCTGCCGGCCTCCTGCGCGGACAGCACGTAGTCAAACGCCGGCTCGTAGGAGAACGCGACGCCGGTCGCCGTGCCGGGACCGCCGTCGAGCAGCGCCTCCTGGCCGTCGACGACCTCGACGATGCGGGCGCGGACGCCGCCGACGAGGATCGCGTGGCCGGTGTCCTGGCGCACGAACGACGCCGACGCCGAGCGCAGCCGCGTGCGGCCGATCGTGAGGACGCCGTCGGCGTAGCCGTCCCCGTCGATGCTGAAGGCGACCGCCGCGCCGCTGGGCAGGACCGCCGCGAGGCGCACGGTGTGCTCGTCGAGGACGGCCGCGATCGTCGTCGTCGTCGCGTCGACGACGATCGTGCGGCCGACGTCGGCGTCGACGAACGTGCGCGCCCTGGAGGCGAGGTTCGAGCTCAGCGCGGCGACGTCGCCGTCGGTCGCGCTCGGGTTGTAGGCGAAGGCCGTCGGGCCGCCGGCGGCGGCGTTGACGGCCAGTCGGACGGTGTTCGCGTCGAGCACGGCGGCGATCGTGTTCGCGACCGAGCCGACGACGATCGCCTTGCCGACGTCGGTCGCCGCGAAGGTCGCCGACGCCGACCCCAGCCGCGAGGCGCCGGCGGTCACGATCGCGTCGCCGAGCTCGCGCACGGAGGCGTAGGCGACGCTGCGCGCGTAGGACAGCGTCAGGCCGCTGGCGTCGGCGAGCGCGCGGGCGAGCGTGACGGTGTTGGCGTCGACGACGCTCGCGATCGTCGTCGTGATCGCACCGACGGCGATCGCCTTGCCGACGTCGGCGGCGGTGAACGTCGCGGCGAGCGAGGTCAGCGTCGTCGCGCCGGTGACGACGCCGTCGCCGTGCGTCGCGACCGACGTCTGCTCGTCGACGAGCGTGATGCGGCGCGCGTCGAGGACGGCGAGGATCGTGTTCGAGACGCCGTCGACGGTGATCGCGCGGCCGGCGTCGGCGGCGCTGAAGGCGCCGCCGGCGGCGCGCAGCGTGGTGACCCGGCCGGGGCCCGAGCCGGTCGTCGTGACGAGCGCGTCGCTGCCGCCGGCCTCGTAGGAGAACGCCTGCGTCCCGCTCGCGCCGGGGCGGTACGTGAAGGCGACCGCGGCGCCGGCCGCCGGGCCGTCGGCGATCCGCACGCTCGTCGCCGACAGCAGCGCGACGATCGCCGCGGCGACGCCGCCGACGGCGATCGCCTTGCCGACGTCGGCGGCGACGAACGTCGTGCTCGGCGAGGTCAGCGTCGTCGTGCCGGCGGTCACGACCCCGTCGGCGAGCGTCGGCCCGCCGGCGACGAAGGCGAAGCGCGCGCCGCTCGCCGAGCGCGCCGCGCGCGTCAGCGCGATCGTCTGGGCGTCGATCAGCGCGGCGACGGTGTTCGCCTCGCCGTCGACGACGATCGGCCGGCCGACGTCGGCGGCCGAGAACGTCGCGCTCGCCGAGTGCAGCGTCGGGCGCGAGATCGCGACGGTCGCGTCGGCGGCGCTGCGGTCGCCGGCGACCGGCGTGGCGAGCGTGATCGTGTGCGCGTCGACGACGCTCGCGATCGTGTTCGCGACGCCGCCGATCGTGATCGCCCTGCCGACGTCGGCGGCGGTGAACGTCGCCAGCGCCGAGCGCAGCGTCGTCGCGTCGGTCGCGACGACGCCGTCGGCGAAGGCGACCTGGCGGACGAAGGCGGTCGGGAACGGCTGCGCGACGTCCGGTCGCAGGAAGTACGCGCGGAACTGCGCGTCGAGCGTCTCGTACTGGTCGGTGCGGGCCGCCTCGAGCGTGAAGATCGCCGCGTCGATCTGCGCCTGGGTCGCGCCGGCGGCGGCGCGCAGCGCGATCTCGCGGTCGCGCTCGGCGGCGGTCAGGCGCACGGTGGCGGTCGCGTCGAGCTGGGCGCGCAGCTTCCAGTAGGCCTCCCACTCGGCGGCGCGGCCGTCGGCGAAGGCGTGCTGCTGGTCGGCGACGGCGTCGGGGTTGAGCAGCCCGAGCGACTCGTAGACGCTCTGCGACAGCTCCTCGTAGGTGCGCGGGTCGGTGATCCGGCTCGTGTTGGCGTTGAACAGGCTGCCGCCCTGGACCTCGACGAAGGCGTCGCCGCCGCCGGCGTCGAGCATGTTGAGGTACAGGTCGCCGCTGGGCTGCGTGACGGCGACGTCGCCGCGCGCGCGGACGTCGAGCGTCGCCTGCATGCTGCTCGCCGTCTGGACGACGAGCGGGCGCCCGATCGCGCCGACGCCGCCGGGGTTCGGCGAGCTGCCGTCGGCCGCCGCGATCGCGCCGCCGCCGACGAGCGTCAGCTTGCGCCCGGAGATCGTGCCGTAGGCGCCGCTGCCGTCGGCGACGGTGAGCGCGCCCTCGGAGGTCAGCAGGACGTCGCCGGCGCCGGCGCTGATCGTCCGCACCGGGGTCTCGCCGCCGGCGTCGTTGACGAAGACGCCGCCGGCCGTCGACACGACGCTCAGGCCGGGGCGCTCGAGGATCGGGATCCAGCGCGCGCGGTCGGAGTAGTCCTGCGCGCTGAGGTCCAGCGCCGCGGCCGGGCCGATGTAGGAGTACACGTCGGCGCCGTCGCGGACGACGTCGTTCGTCGCGGCCGTCCGCGGCGTCCACAGGTCGGTGTCGCGGTAGTTCGTCGCGTACAGGTTCGTCGCGGCGACCGGGTGGCCGGGGATCTCCGTCGGGCCGACGTACTGGTAGACGCGGCCGGCCGCGCCGCGCGCGCCGGGGAAGCCGTCGTCGAGCCGGACCGTGTCGCCCCAGACGAGCTTGACGACGCCGGCGCCGCTGATGAACGTCGTCGCGAGCGCGCTGACGGGCAGCCAGCGGCTCGTGTCGCGGTAGTCCGTCGTGCCGAGGTCGAAGCTCGCCGTCGATCCGATGAGCTCGTAGGCCTGGCCGGCGACGCCGCGCGCGGCGTCGTAGCCGTCGGAGACGAGCACCGTCTGGCCGGTCGCGACGGTCCGCGCGCCGGGCCCGGTGTCGAAGCGGTAGGGCGGGGTGTTCAGGCGCACCGGCAGCGAGGAGGCCGAGCTGCCGGCGATCTCGAAGGCGGAGATGCGCGTCGGCAGCGGCGCCGGCGCGGAGCCGATCGCGTCGCGCGCGAGCAGGTCGACGACGCGCCCGGAGATCCGGCCGGCGAGCACCTCGATCGCGCCGTTGGGCGCGTGGATGCGCGTCGTGCCGGTCGGGTTCTCGATCGCGCCGGTGACGATGACGTCGGCGTCGGAGTCGACGTCGATCGCGCCCGCCGGGTGGCCGAGGAACGTGATCGGGATCGGCCGGTGCGCGCTGATCGTGTGCTGGTTGGTGATCGTGTACGTCTCGACCTGGGTGACGACCGAGATGTACGTCGTCGTCACGCAGATGCCGAAGACGCGGTGCTTGCAGCGCGAGCTGTCCTTCTGCGTGCGCTTGACCGGGCCGGGGATGACCTCCTGGCGGTACGTGTACTCGTCGTCGGCGCCGTACGGGCCCGCCGGGACGCGCACGACGCCGGGGTCGGGCGGCTCGCGGTAGAACCAGCGCCCGGCCGGCTCGGGGATCGTCGGCTGGCTCGTCACCGAGACGCGGTCCCAGTGGGTGATCTCGCTGCTGCCGGGGATGAAGCCAAACCACGTGTCGGACGTCAGCGTGACGACCTTCGTGACGCCGATCCCGGTGTTCGCCTCCCAGCCGAAGCGGTAGCTTCCGTCGGGCAGGTAGCTGGGCACGTCGAAGACCTCGACGTCGCGCCCGCCGAGCGTGCGCGTCGCCGTCGCGGTGATCGTGTGCGCGACCGGCCCGCCGCCGTTGTCGGTCCTGACCTGGACGCCGTTGGGGGTCCACTGGTACAGCGACACGTACGGCGAGCTCGTCGTCGGGTCCGTGTTGGGCGCCTGCGACGGCAGGTCGGGGCTGCCGAGCGCGGTGTCGCCGATCAGCAGCACGCCCGCGCCCTGGCGCGTCAGGTCGATGCCCTGCAGGATGACGTCGAGGCCGGAGTCGTTGTCGATGACGACGCGCGGCGAGCCGCCGAGCACGCGGATCGCGCCGCCGCCGGTGTTCAGGACCGTGCCGTGCAGCTCGACGTAGCCGCCGCGCGTGGCGATCGGGGCGACGACGAAGCGCCGCCCGGTCGAGCCGTGGTCGGTGTCGAACAGCACCCGGAAGGCGGGGTTGGCGGCGTTGCTCTGGACGAGCTCCTTGAGGCCGGTGTTCGCCGTCAGGGCGAGCGCCTCGTCGAGCACGGCCTGGCCGGCGGGGGTCGAGCCGCCGATCCGCAGGACGTACTCGTCGCGGCCGCTCTGGATGACGCCGTTGACGTTGATGATCGGGGCGCTGATGAAGATCCGCCCGCCGGTGATCGTCGCGGCCGCGCCGTCGCCGGGGTCGTGGATCGACGCGACGAGGCTCGGGCGCAGCTGCGGGCTCGTGCCGTCCGGCCAGCGGCAGAAGTAGACGCTGCCCGTCGCCGTCGACGTCGTCGAGCACGACGCGGGCGCGTCGGTCGGCGGTCCGCACGTGTACTGGCCGACCTGCGACGGGGCGCTGCGGCCGACGCAGGCCGGCGCGACGCCGGCGGCGGTCGAGCCGTCGCTGGAGCCGTAGCCGCCGACGGTCGCGTCGCCGGTCTGGCCGTCGGGCTGGCCGGAGGTGTTGTACGTGCTCGTCGTGTTCACGTACAGGTCGCCGCCGGCGACGATCGTCAGCGTCTTGGCCTCGATGCGGTTGTTGATGATGACGCTGCCGGTGCCGGCCGGGTTGGTCTGCAGCGTCACGCTGCCGTTGTTGTTGACGATCCCGCGGCCGGGCGCGGCGAGCACGGTCAGGTCCGGGTACGGCGCGAGCAGGCCGGGCGGGATCGAGCCCGTGTTCATGACGACGACGCTCGGGTCGACGCGGTCCGACGCGGGGATCGTGAAGGCGACGGCGCCGGCGCCGAGATCGGCGATGAGCTCGAGCGGGTCCTGGGCGTTGGACAGCTCGACCTCGCTGCCGTTGGACTCCTCGATCTCGGCGTTGGGGTCCTCGGCGGCCGAGACGCGGTTGCCGTTGAGGTAGACGCCGCCCTCGACCGCCGGGATCTCGATCCCCATCAGCGCGAGGAAGGCGATCGTCGTGTTCGTGATCGAGACGGCGACGTCGCGCGGGGCCGTCAGCCGCGCGCTGCCCTGCAGGACGCTCGTGCGCACGTCGATGATGCCCGGCTGCGCGGAGATGTGGCCGACGGTGACGGTGAAGACGTCGTCGCCGAGGAAGACGCACTGCGGCCCGGTCGGTCCGTTGACGCACTCGGCGAGGCCCTGCGCCTGCAGCTGCGCGCTGAGCGTCGCGATCCGGTTGGCGTAGAACTCGCGCAGCGTCGGGTTGTTGGCGCCGTAGAGCTGCAGCTGCTCGATCGCGCTGGCGAGCTCGGCCTGGGCGTCGTTGAGGCGCGTGCGCAGGCCCGTCTCGAAGACGACGCCGTTGACCTCGACGAGGCCCGACTCGGGCAGGTCGCTGCTCAGCGTGACGCCGTTGCTCGTGACGCTGACGGTGAGGATCCCGCTGCTCGGGTCGCCGTCGCGGTAGTCGACGACGATCGCCTTGTTGCGCTTGGCGCCGGTCCAGACGTCGCCGCGGACGTCGACGACGCCCTTGGCCTGGGCCACGGCCGTGCCGATGTAGCCGGCCGTTCCGTCGCCGCCCAGCAGCGCGTTGAAGGCGTCCTGCACGGCGCTGACCCAGCTCGTCTGCTTGGCCTGCCCGGTGCCGTCGGCGAGCGCGAGCTCCTGCGCGAAGAGGTTGACGCGGCGATCGCTGAAGATCTGCGCCCCGTCGCCGACGTAGACGGTGTTGAGGATCTCGATGAAGGAGACCGCGTCGATCGAGCTGATCGGGATCAGCGAGCCGGCGAAGCCGTCCCAGTAGGAGTGCACGCGCCAGCGGTCGGCCGCCGTCACGGGGTTCTCGCTCGCGCTGCGTCCGGCGGTGAGGTCGACGTCGCCCGCCGTGCGCAGCTGCGCGCCGGCGCCGACGTCGACGGTGTTGACGGCCACGACGCGGGCCTCGGTCGTGCCGGTCAGCACCGTCGCCGCGCCGTAGGTCTGGGCGTTGGCCTGGGCGGCGATGTCGCCGGTGCTGTTGGCCGACAGCGCGATCGTCCCGTTGGCGTGCAGCTGCGCCGCGCCGACGTGCACGATCGCGCGCAGCGTGGTGACGGTGATCGTGATGTCCGCGCCGGCGCCCGACAGCGCGCCCCAGGTCGCGAACGTCGCGGTGTGCTGCACCTCGAGCTCGTTGCGGGCCGTCAGCGCGAGCGTCGTGGCGTCGGTCTCGGGGCCGAGCACCGTGATCGTCGCGCCGTCGGCGACGTCGGTCAGGGTCGTGATCGCGAGCGTGATCGTGCTGTCGACGCCGGCGCCGCTGACGAGCCCGCCGGTCGTGCCGACGACGTCGTCGACGCCGAGGCCCGAGCGATCGGCGCGGTTCTTGGCGGCGGTCGTCACGCGCAGCGCGGTGACGTCGCTGGCGCCGCTGATCCGCGCGCTGACGTCGCTCGTGACCGCGTCGACGGTGACCGCGCCCGAGCCGGCCAGCAGCCCGGCCGCCGCGGTGACGACCTGCGTCTGGAAGTCGGCGCCGTGGTCGGCGCGCAGCGTCAGCGTGCCGCTGCCGCGGCGGCTGAGGTCGACGTCGACGTCGCCGGCCGTCGCCGACGGCGTCCCGTTCGCGTCGACGGTGCCGAGCGAGGCGTGCGTGCGGGCGTTCGTCGTCGTCGTCGGCGCGGCCGCGGCGCCGGCGAGCACGCCGCCCGAGCCGGCCGTCGTGACCGCCAGCGTCTCGTCGTCGGCGACGGCGGCGACGACGAGGCTGCCGCCGGTCAGCCGCACGCCGTCGGCGAGGTAGGCGAGCGTCGTCGTCTGCGCCGCCGCGGTCGCCAGCGCGGCGCCGGCGGCGAGCAGGCCGACGACGACGTTCGTCGAGATCGCGTGCTGGCGCGTTTCGGCGGTCGCGTTGACGGCGGTCTCGCCCTCGATCGACAGCGTGGCGTCGTCGTCGACGAAGGCGCGCGCGTCGCCGTCGAGCGTCGCCTCGGTGAGCGACGCGTTGACGCCGATCAGCGCGCCGGCGGCGGCGGTCGCGGTCGCGACGAGGTCGGGTTGCAGCGTCGCCGCGACGGTGAGCCGCGCGGCGGCGACGCCGGCGCCGGCGCCGATCCGCGCGACGACCGTCGGCGTGCTCGCGACGGTCGCCTTCGAGACGCCGACCGCGAGCGCGCCGGCGTTCACGCCGACCGACGACGCGTCGATGCTCGGCGCGGCCGTGGCGCGCACCTCGACCGCGCCGCGACGCAGCTCGTAGACGCCGTCGGGTCGGCCGAGCGCGTCGGGCTGCGTGAGCGCGAACAGACCGCCCGACGGCGCGTACGTCGCGTCGGACTCGCCGAGCGTGGGGACCTCGTCGCCGGCCGGCAGCGGGCCCGGGACCCAGCCGCCGCCGATCCAGGCGAAGACGAGCGACGGCGCGCGCAGCTCGCAGAAGCCGGCCGCCGGCGCGCAGTCGGCGAGGTCGGCGGCCTTCGGCACGGTCAGCGGCGCGGTGTACGCGCCGGCGCCGTCGTAGGCGATGAGGGCGCCGTCGCCGAGCCGGTGGATGACGACCGCGTCGTCGGTCCAGCGCATCCAGCCGATGGCGCCGGCGTAGCGGTGCAGGCCGACCTGCCCCGGCGCCGTGCGGAAGAAGAAGTCGCCGTCGGCCGGGCTCGGCGGCAGCGTCGGGCCGATCGCCGGCAGCGCGGCCAGCTCGATGACCGACTGCGCCATCCAGAAGCCCGGGTCGACGTCCTCGCGCACGAAGCCGGCGCCGCCGTAGGCGTACAGCCCGGCGGGGTTCGCCCCGTCGTCGACGGTGAGGTGCACGCGCGCGCCCGCGAGCTGCTCGAAGACCCAGGCGGCGCCGGCGAGGTCGTAGCGGTAGTAGCCGGCGGCGAGCGACGCGGTCGGAGCGGTCAGCAGGAACAGCTCGTCGTCGGCGCCGCCCGCCGGCAGCTCGTCGTCGGCGCCGGGCAGGCTCGTGGCGGCGACGTGCAGCGCCGCGAAGCCGGGGTTCCAGCGATAGACGTCGGCGACCGGCTCGACGATGAAGAGGCTGCCGGCGACGCCGCTCGGCGGCAGCACGCGGCCGCGCGCGACCGTCACCGGCAGCGCCGCCAGCGTCGCGATCTCGACGCCGTCGGCGATCTCGGCGCGGGTGTCGGAGACGTGCGTGATCTTCGGGATCGCGCCGCCGCCGGCGAGGATCCCCCGCGCGCCCGCGAACGTGACGGCGTGCGCGGCGTCGGGGCTGTCGGCGGCGACGCGCACGCTCGCCGCCAGCAGCTCGGGGACCGACAGGGTCGCCTGCGTCGTCGCCTCGACGGTCGCGAACGCGAAGCTCGCGCCGATCCCGATCAGCCCGCCGGCGAGCGCGACGTTGCCGGCGCTGGCGGCGTTCGCGGCCTGTGCGAGCACCTCGACGTCGCCGCCGGCGTGCAGCCGCGAGGCCGCCGCGCCGCCGAGCGTCGCGGTCGTCGTGCCGTTCGCCGCGACGAACGAGACCGCGCCGACGGCGGCGACGGCGCCGGCCGCGCCGGCCGCGACGATCGCGCCGGCGCCGAAGCCGGGCAGGCCGTCGGTCGCGTCGTGGCGGTGGCGGGCGATGACCGAGACGTCGCCGAGCGCGCTGGACTCACCGGCGACGGTCAGCCTCGCGGCGACGGTCGGGTCGAGCTTGGCGATGCCGATCGAGGCGCCGGCGGCGACGACGCCGATCGTCGCCCCGGTCGCGGTCGCGACGAGCTCGCCGTCGGAGATCGCCTCGACGGCGACGTCGCCGCGGACGCGCAGGCCGGCGCCGTCGATCGCGGCCGTGACGGCGTGGTCGACGACGGCGACCGACAGCGTCCCGGTCAGGCTCAGCAGCCCCGCGGAGAGGCCGAACGTCACCGGCGTGGCGAGCACGTCGGCCTCGGCGCGCACGCGGACCGAGCCGACGCTCGCGCCGGCGCTCGTGCCGATCGCGGCGGCGCCGATCGTCGCCTCGGTGGCGCCGCCGGCGAGCACGACGGCGGCCGAGACGCCGACGGCGAGGGCGCCGGCGGAGACCGCGCGCGTGAGCGGCACGTACGTGCGCCGGCTGCGCGCGTGGACGACGACCTCGTGCGCGGAGTGGATCGTCGTCGCGTCGCCGACGTGCGCGCGCTGGCTGCTGGCGTCGTCGACGAAGAGGACCTGGGCGCCGAGCGAGACGAGCCCCCTCGCGCCGGCGTGCGAGAAGCCGAGGACGAGGCTGTCGCGCTCGGCCTGCACGGTGACCGCGCCGCTGCCCGGCCCGGCGCGGATGTCGCCCGACAGGATCGTCGCGTTCGTCTCCGATCCGATCAGCAGGACCGACAGCGAGGCGCCGATGCCGACGAGGCCGGCCGCCCCCGCGCCGACGACGGCGGTCGCGTCGAGCTGGTCGGAGGCCTTGACGACGATCGAGCCGCCCGCGCTCACCGTCACGCCGGCGCCGATCTGCGCGGTCGTGTCGGCGCCGAGCGCGCTGAGCGGGTCCAGGTAGGCGGCGAGCAGCGCGACCGGCGAGGCGGCGCCGGTGACGGTTGCGGTGATCCGCTGCACGGCGCCCGTCGCGGCGCCGGTCAGCGCGCTCAGCGGGCCGGCGCCGAGCACGGCGGCGAGCTGGTCGGGCAGCGCGGCGAAGTCGACGCCGGCGCTGAGCAGGCTCATGATCGTGTCGCCGTCGGCGAGGCCGCGCATGTCGTCGATCGTCGCCGCGGCGCCGCCGATCGTCGTGTCGAGCTCGTCGACGTCGATCGCGTCGGCCGACGCCGGCGCGGCCGGCGAGCCGTCCTCGTTGGCCTGCTCGACGAGGTAGCGCGGGATCAGCGGGGCGCCGATCGCCCACACCGAGACCGAGCCGGCGAGGCCGGCGAGGCCGGCGCCGCCGCTGATCGCGATCGACTGCACGCTCTTGTCGGCGAGCGCGTGCAGGCGCACGTCGGCGCGCGCGGCGACGACGGCGCCGTCGCCGACCGCGGCGCGCGTGTCGTTGAGGATCATGCCGACGTCGACGCCGCCGCCGATCCCGACGAGCCCGCCGAACGAGGCGCCGCCGGCGAACGCGAAGGCGTGCGTGTCGTTGGCGGCGAACACGCTGACGGTCTGCTCTGCGTGCGCGTCGGTCGCGTTGGACAGCCCGGCGTTGACCTGCGCGAGCGCGCCGATCCGCGCCGTCGTGTCGGAGTCCACGACGGTCAAGGAGACGCTGCCGGCGAGGCCGACGAGCCCGCCGCCGGTGCCGGTCAGCGTCACGATGTAGGCGTCCTCGCTCGAGGTCGCCTGCACGGCGACGCCGCGGAAGCCGCTGCCCGGCGCGCCGCCGGCGTCGCTGATGACGCCGTCGATCGGGGCCAGCCCGAGCGCGCTGACGCGGGCGCCGACGTCGATCGCGGCGAGCGTCGCCTTCTTGAGGATCGCGACGCTGCCGCTCGCGCCGGCGCCGACGAGGCCGCCGAGGACGAGGTTGCCGACGATCGTCACGACGAGCGTGCGGTCGTCGGCGACGACGAGGACGCTGGCGCCGGCGCGCACGTTCGCCGGGGCCAGCGGCGCGACCGCGACGCCGTCCAGCGGCGCGACCGTCGTGCCGATCCGCGCCTGCGTCGTCGAGACGACGAGCGTCAGGCCGACGCCGCCGCCGACGCCGGCGAGCCCGCCGGCGGCGCCGCCGACGGTCACGCCGATGACCTTCTGCGCGCTGTCGGCGCGCACGATGACGTCGCGCCGCGCGCTGACGTCGGCGCCGTCGGCGATCGTCGCCGAGGTCGCGATGACGGCGGCGGTCAGGCTCGCGCCGACGTTCGCGCCGACGAGCCCGCCGGCCGCGCCGCCGAGCACGATGCCGAGCCGGAACAGGTCGCTGCCGGCGGCGACGAGCACCGCGGCGTCGGCGTGCGCGGTCGGGTCGGCCGGCCCGCCGGGGTTGACGGCGGCGAGGCCGTCGATGCTCGCGACCGTCGTCTGCGCGATGACGACGAGCCCGCCGCTGACGGCGGCGGCGACCGCGTAGCCGCCGCTGCCGGCGAGCGCGACGGTCGCGATCGCGTCGCGGTTGCTCGCCGTCACGGCGAGCCCGCGGACGGCGGTCGTGCCGGCGGTCGCGGTGTGGCGGCCCACGAGCGCGGGGTCGTTGGCGCCGCCCGTCGGCGAGGCGTTGGAGGTGTCGTCGCTGAGCTGGCCGGCGCCGGTCAGCGGCCCCGGCGGCGCGACCTTGACGTCGAGCACCCTGGCGATGAAGTTGCGCACGACGTCGATCGTCGACGAGCCGGCGTTGCCGGGGTTGTCGAACGTCTGCGTGTCCTGCGCGCCGGGCGGCACCGTGCCGGGCGCGAACGTGCCGTCGGCGACGGTCGCCGTCCCGCGCAGGCCGTGGGCGACGATCGTCGCGCCGGCGCCGATCGAGGCCTGCGTGAGCTTGACGACGACGGCGACCTGCGGCGCGGCGCCGACCGACAGGACGCCGGTCGCGACGCCGCCGGAGACGACGTCGAGCGCGAGCGCCTCGTCGGCGGCGACGAGGACGTTGTTGCGCGCGGCGACGGTCGTCAGGCCCGGCGGCGTGACGGGCGCGGGCGTCGGCAGCGCGACCGGCAGCAGCCCGGCGGCGGCGCCGAGCGCGCCGTCGACGAACGCGCGCGTCGTGACGGTGAGGACGTGCACGCCGACCGACCCCGCGACGGCCGCCAGCCCGCCCTCCGCGCCGGCGCGCTCCAGCGAGATCAGCAGCTCGTGCGAGAGCGCCTTGACGACGACGTCGCCGTGCGAGTTCACCGTCGAGGCGAGGCCGATGAAGGCCTGCGTCGTCTTGACGACGACGGCGCCGTCGATCGCCGCGCCGACGGCGGCGGCGATCGCCGCCGACGAGCTGGCGTTCGCGATCCCGGCGGCGAACGTGTCGTCCCAGGCGAAGACGCGCACGACCTGCGCGACGTTCGTCGCGTCGTCGAGCGGGTTGATCCGGCTGGCGGCGACGAACGCCGTCGTGACGTTCGCGATCGCCAGCGCCGTGATGACGCCCTGCACCGCCGCGAGCAGCGCCGCGCCGTCGGCGAAGGCGAGCTGGACGACGTCGTCGTGCGCGACGGCCTGGACGACGAGCCCGTGGTACAGGACGGCGTCGGGCCCGTCGTGGTCGCGCGTCTCCCCGATCGCGACGATCGCGCCGCCCTGCGCGCGCGCGGTCAGCTCGGCGTTGAGGACGAAGGCGCTCGTCGTCTTGGCGATCGTGACGTTCTCGACCGCGGCGCCGACGCTGGCCAGCAGCGCCGCGCCGAGCGCGCCCGAGAACAGCGCGATCTGGTTCTCGTCGTGGGCGGAGACGAGCGCGTTGCCCTGCGCGGTGACGACCGTGTCGGGGACGAGCGCGTTCGTGCCGAGGACGATCGCCAGCGTCTGCGGCGCGACGATGTAGATCTCGACGGTGCCGGCGATCGACAGCCCCAGCGCGAGCCCGCCGGCGACCGCGATCGCCAGCGAGGTCTCGCGCGACTCGGCGCGCACGACGACGTCGCGCGCGGCGGTCGCGGTGCCGCTCAGCAGCGCGAGCGTGAGCTTGGAGACGAGGCCGACGTTCGCGGCCGCTCCGACGCTCGCGACGAGCGCGAGCCCGGCGGCGCCGACGAGCGCGTCGGCGACCGTCGCGGAGTTGGCGAGCACGTAGATGCCGGGGTTCGGGTCGGGGTGCGCCGCGGCGGTCTGCCGCAGGTCGGCGAGCAGCAGCACCTGGGCGATCGTCACGGCGCTGACGACGTTGACGCCGAGCGAGCCGGCGATGCCCGCGACGAGCCCGCCGCCGCCGCCGAAGCCCTGCGCGTCGACCGAGGCGGGGTTGTCGGCCTGCACGTGGATCGCGTGCGCGGCGACGATCTCGGCCGCCAGGCCGACCTGCGCGATCGCCGTCGTCGTCAGGACGTTCATCGCCATCCCGACGGCGGCGCCGGCGGCGAGCCCGAGCGCGCCGCCCCAGGCGCGCGCCTCGAGGTCGGTCGTCGACAGCGCGAGCACGTTGGCGTCGCGCGCCGCGTCGACCTTGGCGAGCTCGGCGACGCGCGCGAGCGTGCTCGGCGTCGCGGCGTTGACGACGAACGACCCGCCGATCCCGGCGGCGGTGCTGAGCGCGCCGCCGAACGCCTCGGCGTCGTAGAGCATCGCGCACGGCGGCGGCGGATCGGGCGGCGAGGGCGGCGGCGGGACGCACGAGCCGTCGGGCCCGCGCGTGAGCGCGCGCACGTCGACGTCGCCGATCGTCGCGGTGACCTCGGCGGCGAAGCCGACGAGCGCGGCCGTCAGGCTCGTGCCGACGTTCGCGGCGACGGCGAGGCCGACGCCGGCGCCCGAGCCGACCGACGTCGCGTCGGCGTCGACCTCGGCGCTGTGGCGCGCGGTGGCGTGCACGTCGACGGTGTCGCCGACGACGGCGATCGGCCCGATCCCGCCGAGCAGCGCGGTCGTCATGACGACCGGCGCGTTGATCGCCGTCGCGGCGGCGAGGCCGAAGCTCGGCAGCGCCACGTCGATCGCGCCGAGCAGGTCGGCGATCAGCGCCATCGGGCGCAGCTGCGGCAGCGAGATCGTCGCGCCCGCGACCGCCGTCGGCAGCGGTCGCACGACGTCGCCGGCGCCCGCCGGGTCGTCGAGCAGCGCCTGCGGGTCGGTCGGGCCCTCGGTGACGAGCGCGGCGACGATCCCGAGCAGCGCGCCGAGGTTCGGGACGGCGTCGGGCGTCGCGACGTCGACGACGTCGCTGAGCGCCTGCAGCGTGTCGAGGACGAGGTCGTCGACGCAGCCGGCGCCGGTCGCCGAGTCGCAGCCGCTCGCGCCGAAGCCGGGGCCGACGTCGCGCGCCACGGCGTTCGAGCGGCTCGGCGTGAGCGTGTCGGCGCGCACCGTGACCGTCGGCGCGGTCGCCGAGCGCGCCAGGACGGCGTGGCCGCCGTCGAGCACGACGCCGAGCGCGAGCGCCGCGCCCGCGCCCGCCGGCGTGCCCGCGACGCTCGCGCGCGCCTCGGTCAGCTCGTGCGTCGTGTGGTCGGCCACGACCTCGAGCACGCCGCCGCCGCGCACCGTCAGCGCCGTCATCGTCGCGGGCGGCAGGACGAGCGCGAACGTCTGGTTGTTGAGCAGGCTCAGCGCGACCGAGCCGGCGACGACGATGTCGCCGCCGGCGCCGGCGACGGCGGTCGACGTCTCGTCGTGCAGCGACGTCGCGTGGACGCGGATGTTCGCCTGGTCGGTCGGCGTGAAGTCGCCGCCGACGATCGCCGCCAGCGTGATCTGCGTGGCGACGTTCATCGCGACCGACGGGCCGACGCCGCTCGAGCCGGCGAGCGCGGCCGTCGCGAGCGCGTCGGAGTCGGTGCGGTTGCGCGCGCTGACGTCGACGTCGCCCGGCACCCGCAGCGTCGCGAGGTCGGCGATCAGGGCCGCCATGACGCCCGTCGCGACGTTGATCGCGACCGCCCCGGCGACGCCGACGCCGGCGTCGCCGACGCCGGAGCGCGCCGTCGCCGTGGGCGTCAGCGCGGGGTCGCCGGCGCCGCGGATCTTCGCCCGCACCGACAGCCGGGGGGCGTCGAGGTCGACGCCGACGCCGCCGACGACGGCGATGATCGCGCTGACGGCGACGTTGACCGCGACGGCGGCCGCGACGCCGGCGGCGCCGCCGAGCGCGCTCGCGTCGGCGTGCGAGCCCGCGTCCGGGCTCGCCTCGGCGAGGACCTCGAGCTGGTCGGGGTCGGTGACGACGATCGTGCCGGCGAGGATGCTCGAGGTCGTCGTCGAGACCCCGATGTTCAGCGCGATCGCGGCGGCCGCGCCGACGGCGCCGTAGGGCGTGACGTCGGCGTCGTCGAGCGGCGGGATCGCCGGCAGCGCGGGCAGCTGCAGGCCGCCGGTCAGCGGCACGGTGCCGGGCTCGGGCGCCGGCGCGCCGGGGACGAGCGGACCGGCGTCGACGGGGACGAGCGCGCTGCCGGCGGGCAGCAGGGCGGTCACGAGGCTCGCCGGGTCGCTCGGCAGCGCGGGCGCGATCCGGTCCAGCCAGCCCTGCGTCTGCGCGCCGGCCGACGGCATCCCGGCGCTGCCGGCCGGCGCCGCGCCGCCCGCGCCGGCGAGCGCCGTGGCGCTGCTCGCGTCGCCGCTGCTGGCGAGCACCCGCAGCGCGGCGGCGCGGATGTCGGCGAGCGAGGTCGCGAGCGTCGTGTCGAGCGCCGCGGTGATCGCGACCGCGGCGCCGAGCGGCGTGACGCCGGCGTCGCCCGATCCGCTCGCGCTCGACGCCGTGCTGGCGACCGGCGCGGCGCGGACGAGCACGTGGGCGACGGGCGCCCCGGCGCTGCCGACGGCGCCGGTCGGCAACAGCGTCGCGACGGTCGTGTTGACGGCGACGGCGATCGCGACCGCGGGCGAGCCGGTCGTCGCGTCGACGGCGCCGGGCATCGCCTGCGCCTGCGTCGTGTACGTCGGCGCGCGCGTGCCGGGCGCGGGGACGGCCGAGCTGTCGGCGGCGGCGAGCACGCGCACGTCGCCGCTCGTCGCGAGGTTCGCGCCGGAGGCGGCGAGCGTGACGTTGACGGCGATGACGATCGCGACGTTCGCGCCGACGCCGGTGCGGCCGGTCGGCGCGCCGGTGTGGTCCGCGGTCGCCGACGCCCGCGCGACCGGCGCGGCGTTGGCGTCGGCGAAGACGACGATGTCGCCGGCGCCGGCGTCGATCGCGTCGCCGGGCAGGCCCGGCAGCGTCGCCGCCGTCGAGGTGACGACCGACAGCGACAGCGCGAACGCGCCCGCGCTGCCGACGGGCGCGCCGCCGACGCCGGAGAACGCCTCGGCCAGCGGCTCGCTGACCCCGCCGCCCATGCCGGCGCCGTCGCGCAGCTCGGTCCTGACGACGACCCCGTCGGCCGCGACGTCGCCGCCGAGCAGCGCGACGAGGTGCACGACGCCGACGTTGACGGCGACGGCCGTCGCCAGCCCGTCGGCACCGCCGGCGGCGTCGAGCACCGACGCGTCGGCGTGCGCCGCCGGCGTCGCCCGGCCGGCGGCGACGACGGCGAGCGGGCCGTCGACGGCGATCCCGCCGGCCGGCACGGCGGCGATCGTCGACGAGACGCCGATGTTCAGCGCGGTGGCGGCGGCGACCGGCAGCGACCGCGGCGCGCCGCCGGCGTCGGGCGCGGCGATCGGCGGCAGGGCGATCCCGGCGACCGTCGGCGCGCCCGGCCCGCCGCCGGCGACGGCGCCGGGCAGCGGCGCGGGCAGGCCCGCTCCGGCGGGCAGCAGCTGCCCCGGCAGGACGTCGGCGAGCGCGCCGGCCGGCAGCTGGCCGGCGAGCAGGTCGGCGGGCTGCGGCAGGCCGCCGAGCTGCCCGAGCCAGGCGTCGAGCTGGCCGTCGACGGTCGGCGTGCCGGCGCCGGCGGGAGCGACCCCCTTGCCGCCCGCGCCGACGACCGAGCGCGCGTCGCTGACGTCGTGCGAGACGGCCGACACCTCGACGGTCGCGCCGATCCCGGTCGGCGCGATCGTCGCCGTCGTCGAGGCGAGCGTCGTGTCGATCGCGACCGTCAGGGCGAGCGGGCCGGCGATCGCGACGGCGGCGTCGGCGTCGGTCCGGCCGGCGGCGTCCGAGCGCGTGGCGGCGTCGGGCGCGGCGCGAACGACGACGTTGCCGGCCGGCGTCACGCTGCCGCCGGGCAGCGCCGCGACGGTCGTGTCGACCGCCAGCGCGATCGCGACCGCCGGCGACAGCGCGTCGTCGCCGAGCTTGCCGGCGACGGCGTGGGCCTTCGTCACGTACGTCGGCGTGCGGGTGTCGGCGAGGGTCGCCTCCTCGGCGGCGAGGATCCAGACGTCGCCGGCGCCGGTCAGCGTCGCCGCCGACGTCGCGACCGTCGTGTTGACGGCGATCACGATCGCCATGACCGCGCCGACGCCGACGCCGTGCAGGCGCGTCGCGTCGGGGTGCTGGCCGGTGATCGGGTTCGCCGGGGCGGCGCCGTCCTGGGTCGCGGAGGCAAGCGTCAGCGGGCGCGCGTCGGCGTCGGCGTAGACGACGACGTCGCCCGCGCCGAAGGCGACGCTGCCGGGCAGGATCGCCGCCGTCGAGGAGACGGCCGACAGCGACAGCGCGAACGCGCCGGCGACCCCGGTGCCGGCCGCGCCGACGCCCGAGAAGGCCTCGGCGACCGGCCGCGTCGTCCCGCCCGGAAGTCCCGTCGCGTCCTGCACGGAGGTGCGGACGCTGACCCCGTTGGCGCTGACCGTGCCGCCGAGCAGCGCCGTCAGGCTGATCACCGCGACGTCGACCGCCGCCGCGGTGGCCAGGCCGCCGGCCGGATCGTCGAGCGCCGACGCGTCGGCGTGGGCCTCGGGCGTCGCGCGGCCGGAGGCGAGCACGTCCAGCGCGCCGCTCGTCGTCACGCTGCCGGCGGGAACCGCCGCGATCGTCGTCGACAGTGCGACGTTGACCGCGATCGCGGCCGGTGCCGGCAGCGACGTCGCGCCGCCGGCGGCGTCGGGCGCGGCGATCGCCGGCAGCGCGACCGCGCCGATCGACGGCACGGAGGTTGCCGGATCGACGCCGACGGCCGGCACGGAGAGCTGCGCCGGCAGGATCGGGGCGATCGCGGGAAGCAGCCCGTCGAGCACGCTCGACGGCGCCCTGAGCAGCTCCTGCAGCGCGGCGACGGCGGGCCGGGCCTGGCCGTCGGCGGTCGGCACCGGGCCGCTCGGCGGGCGCACGACGCCGGCGCTCGAGGCGACCGAGCGCGCGTCGCTGTCGTCGTGCGAGATCGCCGACACCGTGACCGCCCCGGCCGGCGCGACGGTCGCCAGCGACGAGGCGAGCGTCGTGTCGATCGCGAGCGTCAGCGCGAGCGGGCCGCCGGCGGCGGCGACGACGTCGGGGCCGCCGCCGCTGCGGCCGGTCGCCAGCGATGTCGTCGAGGCCGCCGGCGCGGCCGTCGCGGTCACCGTCCCGCCGCTGGAGATCGTGCCGCCGACGAGCGCGGCGACGGTCGTGTTGACGGCGACGGCGATCGCCATCGCCGGGGTCGCGGTCGTCGCGTCGACGACGCCCGGGACCGCGCTCGCCGCCGTCGTGTACGTCGGCGTGCGCGCGTCGGCCCCGTCCTCGGCGGCGAGCACGCGCACGGGCCCGGTCGTCGTCGCCGGGATGTCGGCCGCCGACGAGGCGACGGTGAGGTTGACGGCGATCGTCAGCGCGGCGACCGCGCCGCTGCCGACGTGGCCGGGATCGTGCGTCGCCGACGCGGTCGTCAACGGCACGGTCGCGGCGTCGGCGGCGACGAGCACGCCGCCGGCGCCGCCGTCGACGCTGCCCGCCAGCAGCGCCGCGACGGAGCTGACGACCGACAGCGACAGCGCGTAGGCGCCGGCGAGACCGGGGTCGGCGCCGGCGCCGGAGTACGCCTCGGCGACGGGCTGCGTCGTGCCGCCGGGGGTGCCGGCGGCGTCCTGCGCGACGACGGTCCGCACGCCGACGCCGTCGGCGGTGATCGCGCCGCCGGCGAGCGCGTGGAGGTTGACGAGCGCGACGTCGACGCCGATCGCGCTCGCGGCGCCGCTCGCCGGCGACGACAGCGCCGACGCGTCGGCGTGCGCGCCCGGCGTCGCGTATCCGGTCGCGACGACGTCGAGCGGGCCGGCCGTCGTGATCGCGCCGTCGGGCACCGCCGCGATGGTCGTCGCGACGGCGACGTTCAGCGCAAGCGCGGCCGGCGTCGACAGGGCCGCCGCGCCGCCGCCGCCGTCGGGCAGCGTGAGCGACGGCAGCGGCTGGCCGCCGATGCTGAAGCTCGGCGCGGCGCCGACGAGCTGCGGCGGGGTGATCGCCTCGGGCAGGTTCAGCGCGGTCGGGTCGGGCAGGACGCCGGCGGGCAGATCGGGCTGCGCGTCGAGCAGCGCCAGCCAGCCGGCGAGCGCGCCGTCGGCGCTCGCCGCGCCGTCGACGCCGGCGGCGCCGGCGGTCGCGGCGGCGTCGCTGTCGTTCGCGCTGCGCGCGTGCACGTCGACCGACGGTCCCTGCACGTTGGCGACCGACGTCGCGACGGTCGTGTCGAGCGCGACCGTCAGCGCGAGCGCGCCGCCCTGCGTCGCCGTCGCGCCCGGCGCGCCGGTCGCGTCGGACGTGCTCGAGGAGTCCGACTGCGCCGCGATCGTCGCCGTGCCGGTCGCGACGATCGAGGACGGGAAGGCCGCCGCGAGCGTCGTGTTCGTCGCCGCCGTCAGCGCCGTCGCGGGGGCGGCGACGGCCGCGCTGACCGCGCCGCCGGTGGCCTGCGAGGTCGTCGTCGGCGCCGCCGTCGCGGCGATCGTGACGTCGCTGCCGGTCAAACTCGCGGCGCGCGACAGGGCGGTCGTCAGGTTGACGGCGATCGCGGCCGCGATCGCCGTGCCGGCGCCGCCGGCCGGCAGCGCGGTCGCCGCCGCGGCGGGCGCCGCGGCGGAGCGGATCGCGATCGCGCCGCCGGCGCGGTGACGGTCGCGCCGCCGTCGACGACGGCCTGCGTCGTGACGAGCGTCAGCGTCAGCGCGATCGCGCCCGGCGCGGCGCGCGGGGTCCCGGCGGCGCCGGCGGTCGCGGTGCTCGTCAGCGCGTGCGCCGCGGGCGGCTCGCCCGGCAGCGGCTCGACGCCGGCGTCGACGGCGACGGCGGCTCCGGCGAGCGTCGCGTGCCGGCCGACGAGCGCGGTCGTGGCGATCGTCGCGTGGGTCAGGGCGAGCGCGAGCGCGTCGGTCGCCGCGCCGCCGGCGGCCGCCGCGGAGGCGGCGGAGGCGGCGTCGGCGTTGGCCAGCGCGGCGATCCGCAGGCCGCCGCTGCCCGCGTCCAGCGCGGTGACGGCCGCGTCGGGGGTCTCGACGGGCTGGACCGCCGCGGTCGTCGTCGCGACCGCGAGGTCGACGGCGAGCGCGGCGGCCGGGGCGGGCGGGACGCCGGGCAGCGCCGGCAGCGCGAGCGCCGGCAGCGCGGCCGGCGCCAGGAGCGCGGCGAGCGCGCCGGCGACGGCGTGGACGCTCGCCAGCAGCCCCGCCGCGGTGCCGCCCGCGGCGCCCGCGCTGCTCGCCGCGGCGGTCGCGTCGCTGCGCGGGGCCGAGGTCGCGGTCAGCTCGATCCCGGTGGCGTTGGGGACGTCGGCGAGCGCGAGCGCCTCGACGGTGTCCAGCGCGATCGTCAGCGCGGCCGCGCTGCCGGCGCCGGCGGTCGGGGTCGTCGCGCCGCTGGCGTCGCTGGCGGTCGTCGCGTCGCCCGTCGCGGAGATCGTGACGAGGCCGCCGCTGGCGCTGATCGGCGCGGCGGCGTGCGCGAGCGTCGTGTCGAGGGCTGCGGCGAGCGCGGTCGCGGCACCGAGGATCGGGGAGGTCGCGCCGTCGAGCTGGGCGGTGGCGGCCGTGGCGTGGCTGCCGACGGCGGAGATCGTCACGGGGCCGGTGCCGGCGAGCTCGAGTCCGCGCAGCGCGGCGGTCGTGAGGTTGGCGGCCACGGCGAGGGCGATCGAGCTGCCGTCGCTGCCGCTGCCGGACGGGAGCGCGTCGGCGCTGGCGGCGGTCGTCGAGCTGGCGGCGATCGTCGCCGGCAGCGACTGGTTCGTCGCGACGTTCGCCGCGGTCGGCGGGCCCCGCGCGGAGTTGCCGGCGAGCGCCGTGCTCGTGACCGTCGACAGCTGCAGCGCGAACGCGGCGGCGAGGCCCGGATCGTTCGTCGAGACGCCGCCGAGCGCGCTTGCGGCGAGGTCGTGCTGAGCGTTGGCGCCGTGCGCGGCGCCGGCCATGCCGGCCGCGACCTCGAGCCCGTTGGACGTGATGGCCGACGTCGTGTCCAGCAGCGCGCCGACGGTCACGAGCGCGAGGTTCAGGGCGACCGCCGAGGCGATCGAGCTGCCGCCGCCGGCGTCGGCGCTCGCCGCGCTGTCGGTGTCGCCGTCGGCGAGGACGCGCAGCTCGCCGCCGGCCGCCAGGCCGATGCCGGCGGCGGCGAGCGGGTCGGGCGCGAGCGCGTGCGCGGCGGTGACCGCGATCGTCGCGGCGAGCGCCGCCGCGGCGCCGGGAGCGCCCGCGTCGACGAGCGCGCCCGGCGCGCCGGCGGCGGCCGCGAGCGCGCCGGCCGGCAGGGCGATCGCGCCGGTCGCGGCGACCGCCTGCGCGAGGGCGCTGAGGTCGGCGAGCTGCGCGGCGGCGCCGCCGGCGCCGGCGTCGAGTCCCGACGGCGAGGCGGCCGCGGTCGTCGTCACGACGGGGTGCGTGATCGCGTGCAGGACGAGGTCGCCGGCGCTGCCGCCGCCCAGCGTGGCGATGTCGCGGCGGGTCGCCGCCGTCGCGTCGTGGGCGGCGACCGTCAGCGCCAGCACGGCCCCGGCGCCGCCGCCGGCGGCCGCGTCGGCGCTCGTGACGACCGTCGGCGTCGCGATCGCCGTCGCGTGCAGCGCGCCGTCGAGGCTCAGCGCCGGGCCCGCGCCGAGCTCCGCCGTCGCGCCGACGATCGACAGCGCGGTCGCCGTCGAGATGACGGGCACGGCGGCCGAGGCGGCGCCGCCCTCGGCGCTCGTCTGCGTCGCCGGGTCGGCGAGCGCGGCGAGCGTGAGGTCGCGGGCGCCGCTCAGCGTCGCGCCGTCGGCGAGCGCGGCGCGCGCCGCGTCGAGCGCGACCTGGACGGCGAGCGAGGGCCCGCGGCCGAGGACCGACGGCGCCGTCGCGCGGGCGGCGACCACGCCGGCGACCTCGGAGGCGGCGTCGAGCGTCAGGTCGGTCGTCGGCACGAGCGCCGAGGGGACGACGGTCGCGGCGCCGAGGATCGCGGCGGTCGTCGCGGTCGTCAGGAGTCCGAGCGCGATCGCGCCGGCGCCGGCGGGGGCGGCGGCGCCGGCGCCGGACGTCGCGTCGGCGCGGTGCGGCGCCCCGGGCGCCGTCTCGCTGCGCGCCGAGACGGTGATGCTCGGCGCGGTCAGCGTCGGCGCGCCCGCCAGCAGCGCCGTCGTCGTGACGACCGGCGCGACGATCGCGACGCCGACGCCCGTCGCGCTCGTCGCGGCGCTCGCGTCGGCGACGGCGCTCGCCGCCGTCGCGGTGCGCGCCTCGATCGTCGCCGCGGTCGTCGCGACGACGCTGCCGCCGCTGAGGCTCGCCACGGTCGTCGCGACGAGCGCCGCCACGGCGAGCGCGGCGGCCGTCGTCCCGTCGTCGAGGCCGCCGCTCCCGAGCAGGTCCGCGACGCCGAGGACCGTCGACAGGGCCAGCGCGCTCAGCGCGCCGGCGAGCAGCGGCCCGTTCGGCGCGCTCGTCCCGGCGCTCGAGCCGGTCGCCGTCGCCGCCAGCGTGCCGCCGGCGCCGGCGCGCACGTCGAGCGTCGTCGCGCGCACGGTGGTGTCGGTCAGCGTCGCGGTCGTGATCTGGGCGAGCACGCCGACGGCGACCGCGCCGCCCGCGGCCGAGCCGGCGTCGGCGAGCGCGGCGAGCGCCGCGCCGTTCGTGGCGCGCACGCCGACGGGGCCGACGGCGCTGCCCGCGTCCTCGGCGAGCAGCTCGGAGGCGACGATCGTCGTGCCGGCGACGCCGAGCACGACCGCGGCGGCGATCGCCGCGTCGGCGGGCGTGCCGAGGCCGGCACCGCTCGCGCTGCCGGCGGCGTCGGCCAGCGCGGCGAGCAGCAGGCTGTCGGACGCCGGCGGCGCGGCGTCGCGCGCGGCGATCCGCGCGGCGAGCACGATCGTCTGGGCGACGGCGGTCGCGACCGCCGGCGCCGCGGTCGACGTCGCCGAGACGAGCGGCACGCTCGCCTGGGCGTCGATCGCGACGAGCCCGCCGTCGACGATCGATCCGACGACGAGCGCGAGCGCGACCGCGAGGTCGAGCGGCAGCGCGAGGCCGCTCGCGTCGGGCGGCGCGCCGAGCAGCTCGTGCAAGAGCCCCGTCGAGCTCGCCTCGAGCGCGATCGCGCCGTTGTCGCCGGGGCTCGTCGTGTCGACGACGGTCGTCGTCGCCGCCCCGCCGGGCAGCAGCGCGCCGGCGACGGCGGTGATCGCCGCGACCGTCGTCAGCAGCGGCACGAGCGCGGCGAGCGGCGAGTCGGGCCCGAGCGTCGCGAGCGCGGGCACCGCGGAGGCGAGCGTCGGGCTCGGCCCGGCGACGCCGAGCGGGTCGACGCCGAGCACGGCGATGACCGAGGCGCGGATCGTCAGGTCGGCGCCGGGCAGGTCGATGTGGCCGATGACGCCGACGACGTCGAGCTCGACGCCGCCGAGCGGGCCGAGCGGGTCCGTGCCGGCTCCCCGGCCGTCAACGGTCAGCGCCCCCGTAGGGGGGGCGAAGATCACCGACTCGATCGTCGCGTTCGTGCCGCCGACGAGGATCAGCTCGCTCGGAAGCCCCGACGGCAGCGTGACGCCGATCAGCGTCGACGTCACCGACGCCAGGCTGACGGCTGTGACGAGCAGCGCGTCCGGTATGTCGAGGTTGCCGAGCACGGTGACGTTCGCGACCGGCGCGAGGACCGAGATCGGCTCGAGGTTGCGGTAGGAGACGAGCTTGTCCAGCGCCCCGCCGCTGCCGCCGGTGAGCTCGACCGTGCCGCTGTGGTCGAGCGTCGTGCGGACCGTGTCGGTCGCGGTCGCGACGAGCCCGCTCCACGCGCCCCCGCTGAGGCCGACGATCGCGAGGCTGTCGATCAGGCCGCTGATCGCCGACAGGCCTCCGTCGACGATCCCGCTCAGCGCGGCGGCGGCGCCGACGACGAACGTGTCGGCGCTGGCGGCCGCGCCGCGCAGGTCGCCGACGCCGGTGAACGTCAGCGCGCTGCCGTCGGGGGCGCCGGTTGCGTCGAGCCCGACGAGGCTGCCGGCGTTGGGCCCGGTCAGCTGCCAGCGCGTGCGGTCCATCGCCGGTCCGGCGAGCTCGTCGTCACCGCCGCCGGCGTAGCCGACCGCGACCGGCAGCCGCGTCGTCGACGCGTCGACCGCGAGCGTGAGGGCGTTGGGCTGCCCCGGCGCGGCGGTGACGGCGATCCCGCCGGTCAGCGGCGCGCAGGTCGCGAGCTGGGTGCAGCGCGTGGCGCCGTCGAGCACGCTGAGCCGGTCGACGACGTCGTCGACGCCGGCGGCGCCGATCAGGTCGGCGGTGCCGTCGGCGTTGAAGCGCAGCGTGTGGTCCAGCGCGTCCGGCCCCGAGCCGCCGAGGAACGTCGCGTCGAGTTCGAGCGTCCCCCCGGACAGCCGCCAGGCGGTCACCCGCGCGGCGACGCTGACGTCCTGCGAGAACGCGACGGCGGCGAGGCCGCGCTCGCCGTCGAACCGCAGCGTGCCGGCGAAGGTCCCGTGGCTGGCGGGGTTCGTGAAGCGCAGCGTCCCGGTCGCGCTGCCGAGCGGGCCCAGCGAGCTGGGCATGTCGACGACGCTGAAGACGCTGCCGTCGTTCGTCGTCAGCGTCGCCGTCAGGTTTGCGACGATCTCGTTGAGCAGGTTGCCGACCGTGATCGTGAGCGTCGCCGGCGCGCCTGCGAGGGCCTCGTCGAGCTGCACGACGCCGAAGTCCAGCTCGCTGACGCCGCTGCCGCCGATCACGAAGCCGAGCACGCTCGATCCGCTGGCGCGCGACTGCGCCGGCTCGCCGGTCGCGGCCGCGGCGCCCGGCGGGGGCGCGCCGGAGGGCTCGTCGCCGGCGACGAGGCGCACCTGTCCCGGCGCGATGTCGGCGGACATCAGGTGGCCGCTGCGAGGGTCGTGCTCGAGGCCCAGGACGTGGCCGAGCTCGTGGCGCAGGACGCTGTCGAGGTCGATGCGCGGCGCGCCGTCAGCGCGATGCAGCACGTTCCAGCCCCAGCCGGCGGCGGTCGCGTCGATCGTGATCCTGGCGCCGATCGCCTGGCCGAGCATGAGCTCGGGCAGGTCGCCGACGACGGCCGTCGCGGCGTCGAGGTCGGCCGCCGGGGCGAGCGCGCGCCAGGCCTCGCGGGCGCGCTGCAGGGCGGCCTGCAGCGTCGCGTCGTCGAGCGCGAGCGCGTCGCCGCCACCGGCCGACGGCGCGGTCTGCGCGGTCTGGGCCGTGGCTGCGAATTGGGGGTCGTTGGTGCGGATGCGGATGCTGTCTAGTGAGGTGGTCGCGTTGCGGGTCAGCACGCCGGTGTGGCCGTCGACGATCGGGGCGTTGAAGGCGTGGCTGAGTACGAACGCGGCGTTGATCGTGACGCTGATCGTGGTGCCCTTGAGGATCACGCCGAGCTGGTAGTCGGTGTTGGCGGCCAGCGTGCGGGCGATCGAGGCGTCGATGACCCAGGCGTTGTTGGGCTCGATGTGTCCGATCAGGACCCGTTGGGTGGTGATGTCCAGCGCGACGAACTTCAGGCGGTCCGGGGCGTACTCGTCGAAGATCAGACCGCCGACAGCTGTGCTGCGCAGCGTGGCCTGCAATTCGAGGTAGGAGTCCGGTAGCAGCGAGTTGACGCCCAGATCGATGGCTTGGATCGATGTCGTGCCGGTCGCGGCGGTCGCGCTGTAGCGCCCGGCGCTGACGCTCCACGGCGCGCCGGCGTGATCGGCGGTGAACTGCTGCGCGGCGCCGTCGTTGAAGTCTTCGAGGCTGTCAAGCGTCAGCTGCGGCGGCAGGACCGGACGGCGATGTTGTCCCAGACCCCGCGCGAGGTGTTTGAGCCGGCACCGACAAAGCCCTTGTTCAGGCCGACCGCCTCCCCGTCGATGATCCGCGCGGCGAACGTGTGCGAAAACGCGCTGGCGCCGTCGACGGTGACGGTGACCGTCGTGCCGTTGACGGCGACGAGCAGCTCATAGAACGTGTCGGCCTTGAGGTTCTTGGGGGTCTGCTTGTCGACGATCCAGCCCGCCGCGCTGCGATGACCGACGACGAGCTTGTTCGTCGACACGTCGATGCCGGCGAACTTGAAGTCCGTCGCCGAGAAGTAGTCAAAGATCAGATAGGCGTTTGCCTTCCAGCCACCGGTCGGCTTTTGGACTTTGACCTGCGCGGCGATCTCATAGTAGATCGGCAGGTAGTCATCGACGAGGAACACCGCCGCGGCGTCCTGACCCAGCGACGCGGCCGACACGTTCAGCGTGCCACCCGACACGTCCCAGCTGCCGCTGTCGGGCGCAAAGGCACTCATCGACCCGTTGTTGAAGTCCGCGCCGCGCAACGTGTCGCGCCGACCGCCGGGGACGTTGCCCGGCTGCGGATCGGTCGGCCCGCCGGTCTGCTGCTGCCAGTAGCCATGGTCTTTCTGGGTGATCAGGCCAAGCTCGCCCTCAAACTCGCCGTTGCGTCCCGGCCGCGTGACATCAGACCCCGTGTCGCTGTCGCGCGTCGGATCGGCACCATCGCTGGCCGACAGCGCATACAAAAACTCGGGCAAGAACGGCGAGACCTGACGGCTGACGGTCGCGATCCCAAACGGCGAGAACGGCACCAGATAGCTGTTGAACTCGCCGACCCAGTCGATCAAGCGATCCCCACCGGTATTGGCGATCAAGATGTCCAGGCCCGCGCCGCCGTAGGCACGATCCTCATAGAAGGCGTGCGTGTCGGGCAGATCGTTGCGTGACCCGTTCGTCGTCGAGACGTCGTCGGCGTCCAGCAGGTCGTTGCCCCACCCGCCATACAGATCGTCTCTGCCGCCGCCACCGACCAGCCAGTCGTTGCCCAGATCACCGAACAGCACATCGTCGCCGTCGCTGAACGCCGGCCCCGTCGCGATGCAGTCGCCGTTGTTGGCATAGGCGTTGCAACCAACAACCGTGCGGCCCTCGTCGGCCGTCAGATCCAGCACAAAACGCGCGCTTGGTCGCGGCGGCTCGCTGACGCAGTCCTTGCCGCTGTTTGAGAACGCCGCGCACGCCCACTTCGATCCACTCGGGTCAAACAGGATCGCGCGGCGCGGATCGTACTCGTCATACAGATAAAACTCGCCCAAGCGCTGCTGGGTCGGCTTCGGACTGTTCCACGGATCGCTATCGGCACCGAACAACAACAGGTTGCCCGCGTTATACGGCCGCGTCCAGTCGCTGCGGATCAACCCATCCGGGACCCCCGACGCGTTGAAGTGCTGCACAAAGGAGACCGCCAGCGCCTCGCCGCCACCGATCGCGTCATCACCGGACGCCCCATGCAAGAAATCGTCATCCCAACCACCAAACACCACGTCATCGGAGTTATTGGCGTCATACAACGGCAGATCAAGCACCAGATGACCGCGACCATCAACGTTCGGACCCAGGTTATACGGCGTGATATCAACCGCCTTGACAAGCTCCCCAACAACGTTGATGAGCGCCTGCTGCACCTTGCCCGGCGTATAGATGTACTCATTGAGCACATCGCCCTGACTGGTCTTCACATCAGGATCGACCGTCCGCAACGCAAAGACCCCGAACAACGCCTCGGCGTACTGCGTGCAGACCGCGCCAGACGCCACCGCACACCCCGTGTTACGACTCGTGAAGATCCGCCCGTCATCCCCAAGCACCCCATCCAAACCCGTCCCGCCCGAGATCCAATCACTACCCCAACCACCGATCAGATCATCATCCTGACCATCACCGAACAACACATCGTTGCCACACCCGCCATACACCGAGTCATCACCCGACTCACCATGCAGCTCATCAGCACCACCAACATCGACATACCTGCTCGCCGACCCCGCACACGACGCCAACGGCGTACTACACGACCCCGACGCCGCCGCACCACCACACGGCCCGCCACCAGCCACCAACCCAAACGCCTGCGGATCAACATCAGGCCCACCCGCCGTGTAATCCAACAACACCACACCCCGCACCACCAGCTTGCCGTCGGCGTCGTACGTCGCGACCGCCGAGTAGGTGTCGTAGGCGAAGCGCTCGTAGCGCTGGTCGGCCGCCGTCGCCGGGGCGAGCGCGACGTTGTTCGTGCCGACGATCCGCACGATGCGCCCGTTGTCGCCGGCGATCGTGTCGGCGTCGCGGGCGTGGCTCAGGGCCGCCGCCACGGGGCTCGTGTCGGCGTTGCGGTCCCCTCGCGTGCCGGCGCCGCCGTACAGCAGGTCGGCGCCGTCGGGCCGGCGGTCGACGCCCGCGATGGCCCCGAGGCCGGCCCAGCTGAAGCCGGCGACCTGCAGCGTGTCGCCGTCGGCGGAGTCGCCGAGCACGACGGTCGCGTCGACGAGCGTGCGGTTCGCGCCGACGAGCTCGACGGTCCGCGTCGCCGTGTTGGCGGGCAGCGCGGGGCCGGCGAGCGTCAGCGTGTCGCCCGCGAGCTTCGTGATCTTCCAGACGCCGGCCTGGCCGGAGATCGTCAGGGATAGGCCGACGAGGCTCAGCGTCTCGTCGACGAGCCCGAAGAGGTCCGAGCTGCCGCCGAGGATGTCGTCCTGGCCGAGGCCGCCGAAGACGATGTCCTCGCCCCCGCCGCCCTCGATGTAGTCCTCGCCGTCGGTCGCGGCCTCGAACGACGCGACGATGTCGAGGTCGCCGCTGTAGTCGCACACGAGGCTCGCGCCCGCCGCGCCGGTGCAGCCGTCGGGCGAGCGTGACGCGCCGGCGTGCGACGTGGCGGCGAACGCGGCCTCGATGCCGCCGTCGCCCTGGATGACGTCGTCGCCCATCTGCCCGAACAGCAGGTCGTGGCCCTGGCTGCCGGCGAGGTAGTCGTTGCCGAAGCTGCCCGCGCCCTTTGCGAGCGGGTTCGCCGGATCGTCGACCGACAGCTGCACGTCGAAGCTGTGGAACTGGTGGCTGAGGTTCTCGTCGTCGAAGTCGACGAGGTACTCCGCCCACCACGGGAACGCGTCGACGCCCGGGCTGTCCGGATCGCGGTAGGGCTGCCAGACGCCGTTGACGAGCAGCAGCCCGCTGTTGTCGGCGCCGACCGGGTTGCCGAAGCCGCACGCGTTGGCGCGGTCGGTGCGGCTGTAGAGCAGCGTCCCGCACAGCGCCTGGAAGCGGCCGCTCGTCGTGTCGACGGGGCCGGCGTAGTTCGTCGCGAGCGGGAACTGCGCCTCGGAGACGCGCCGCAGCAGGAAGGCGTTGTCGCCGAAGACGATGTCGTCGGCCTCGTCGCCGTCGGCCATGTCGTGACCGGCGCCGGCGATGACGACGTCGCGCCCGAGGTTGGCGAAGATCGCGTCGTCGCCGCCGTTGTCGTAGGCGCGCGACTCGACGAGGCGGATCGACGCGACCGCCGTCGTCTGGATCTTCTGCTGGCGCGCGTCCGGTGCGTTGGGGTCGGCGGTCTGCTGGACGACCGCGCCGTGGTCGCCGAAGATCACGTCGTCGTAGGCCTCCTGCGGTCCGCCGGTCGAGCTGTGGACCGCGTGCACGGTGCGCCCGGTCGTGTACGTCAGGCCCGGCTGCGCGACGGTCGCGCTGTCGGGGCTCTCGCCGTAGATCACGTCGCGCCCGGCGATCATGAGGTCGGCGTTGGCCGACGGCACCGGCTTGATCGTCTGATCGCTCGCGCCGAGACGGCGGTCGAGCGTCGGCGCCGGGCTCGCGTTCGTCGTCGAGATCGTCAGCGCGCGCGTCAGCACGTCGACGTTGACGCCCGAGTCGCCGTAGATGTGGTCGACGCCGCGCAGGCCGAGGATCGTGTCGTCGCCGGAGCCGCCGGCGAGGTGATCGCCGGCCTGGCTGCCGATGACGAGGTCGTTGCCGGCGCCACCGTAGGCGGTGAAGCCGACGGTCGGCAGCGGGCACGCGCCCGCGACGCAGCCGACGTCCGCGAACAGGTTGCTGGCGTCGATGACGTCGTGGCCGGCGAAGTCGTACGGGTTGGCGAGCGGGAAGACCCACTCGTCGTCCTCGTTCTCGGCGTCGGGGACCTTGTAGAACGGGTCGAACGGCTTGGGCCCGAACTCCATCCCCTTGATGTCGTCGGGGCGCCCGCCGTACCACGTGCCGTCCTGCGTCGTGTCGCCGTAGACGACGAGCGGCGACTCGGGGCCGGCGAGCCGGTCCGTGCCCTGCGGCCCGCGGCAGGGCTTGGACGGATCCAGCGGCGTCGCGTTGCAGACGACGATCGTGTCGCCGCCCATCCGCACGCCGCCGTCGAAGTTCGCGTCGACGGCGGACACCGTCAGCACGACCGGCGTGAAGACCTTCACGTCGCCGACGATCGCGTACGTCGGGCGCAGCGCGGCGCCCTGCAGCACCATCGCGCTCGCGCTGACGCTCGCGACCGTCCACGGGCCGGCCAGGCCGGAGACGCGCACGTGCATGCCGGCCTTGAAGACGGTGCCGTTCGGCGCCACGACCCCGAAGCAGCCGGCCGTCGCGCACGTCAGCGTGCTCGTCGGCAGGTCGCCGGCGATGAGCGCCGGCTGCACGGTGACGTTCATCGCCGCCGTCGTGCTGACCGGCTCGGCGTCGGCGACGTGGACGGCGCGCGGGACGTTCGCGCCCGGGTTCACGAGATCTCCGAGCACGTCGGCGGAGAGCAGCATCCTGCTGTCCAGGCCGCAGCCGGGGAACGGGTCGCTCGGGAACGGGCACGGCGCGTTCTCAAAGCCGCTGACCGCGCGCGTCCGGCCGTCGCCCTCGACCTGCACGCGCTGGCCGAGCGAGAAGCCGGCGTCGATCCAGCTGTGGCCGTCCAGGCGCGTGACGGAGCTCGCCGCGGAGTCCATCTCGAACTCGATCCGCAGCGCGGTGTTGCCGCCGCCGTGGACGGTGGTGAGGCCGCCGTGCGGACCCGGCCAGAAGACGCTGCGCGTCGTCGGCGTCGTGATCGTCGGCAGCAGCGAGCCGCGCTCGAGGCGCAGCGTCTGGAGGTTGGGGCCCTCGATGCGCCGCAGGCGCCACGAGCCGGTGATCCCCTGGATCATCACGAGCTGGCCCTCCTGGAAGCCCGCCGACGTCCATGACAGCCCGTCGGTGCGCGTGACGTAGCCACCGAACGCGCCGCCGGCGATCGTGATCGGCACGGTCGCCTGCACCGGCACGTCGCCCGCGACGACGGTCTGCACGACGACCGCGATCGTGCGCGACAGGCCGCTCGCGGGCAGGACGGCGCCGTTCTCGAGGCCGAGCACGGTCGCGGTCGCGGTCTTCACGCGCCAGCTTCCCGCCAGGCCGCTGATCGTGACGCGCTGGCCGACGACGAACCCGGCGGCGAGCCACGAGCCCGCCGCGCGCGTGACGCTGCCGCCGCCGGCGCCGGGCGCGAGCGTGACGGGCAGCGGGCCGGCGCTGAGGAACGTCGCGTAGACGGGGTTGGCGATCTGGGCCGGGCTCAGCACGGGGCCGCCGAGGATCATCCGCGTGTTGTCCTGCGTATCGGAGAGATCGTCGTCGGCGAATCCGAGGACCGTCCACGACAGCCCCGGGTAGCCGGAGAGCTTCACCGGCTGGCCGACGAGGAAGCCCTGCGCCTTCCAGTCGAACGGCTGCGGCCGCGTGAGGTCGATGCCGGCGGCCGTCGCCGTGATCGCGATCGTGCCGGTGAGCGTGACCGGGTCGGCGGGGTCGAGCGTGCCCTGGACGTCGAGCTCGTCGTTGCCGCTGCCGCCGAAGACGTTGACGACCTCGATCGAGCTGCGCGCGCCGTCGGTCGAGAACGTCCCGTCGACGAACTGGACCGTGCCGAAGCCGATGCCGCCGGGGAAGACCGCCGGCTCGCCGAACGTCTGCGGGTTGCCGCTGGAGTACGTCGGGCCGAAGTCGAGGTCCCGTGCGAGCCCGAGGCCCGACAGCGTCGTCGAGGTCATCGTCCCCTCGCCGTCCGCCTGCGAGCCGTCGTTGAAGATGTTCAGGACGTCGATCTGCTTGGACTCGGGCGGCTGCGTGCCGATCTTGATGAGCGGGCCGTCGTTCTCGCCGGGCAGCTTCAGGCCGAGCTTCAGCGAGCGGTCGGCGCCCGAGACGCCGCCCTCGACGGCGAGCGGGCCCTGCAGCTTCCACAGCCCGTGCGTGCTGACCGGGAAGACCTTGACGCCCTGGCGGCTGATCGGCACGACGTAGCCGACGTCGGCCTGCAGCGTGACCTGCTGCTCGAGGAACCAGTCCGTCGTCGAGAAGTGCGCGACGGGCGCGATGCGGCGCACGAGGTAGGTGCCGGCGGCGAACGCCGAGAGGTCGTCGACGAGGTGGAAGATGCCGTCGAGGTCGACGTAGGAACGCAACTCGACCTTCTCGTCCTTCGTCGCGTTGTCGCCGCGGATGATCGCGATCTTGAAGCGGCCGGTCGAGCCGGCGGCGCAGGCGCCGGCGCCAGCCGACGAGCAGACCTCGACCCACTGGCCCTCGAGGAAGCCGTCGTCGAGCCAGCTCGACGCGTTCGCGCGGATCATCTGCCAGCCGCCGGTCGCCGACGGCTGCGCGAACGACAGCGCGCCCTCGAACCAGCCGTTGAGCGTCAGGTAGCTCAGCGTGTCGGTCATGAGCGTCCCCACGTGGCCGCGGAAGGCGAGCGCCAGCGCGCTCGCCAGGGTGATCGTGAGGTCGGTGACGGCCGTCGCGCCGGCGGCGATCGCGACGTCGACCGAGCCGATCCCGGCGACGAACAGGCGCACGGCGTTGCCGGGCGCGAAGCCCTCGTCGACGAAGCTCGTCAGGTCGCTGCCGTTGGCGCGCGTGAGCGTCAGGCCGTCCGCGGAGATCGCGAGGTTGCCGAGGAACAGCTGCGAGGGCAAAGGACCGCCGATGACCGCGTAGCCGGCCGGCGTGACGGGCGCGCCGCCGATCTGCACGACGTCGACCATGCCGTCGGTGAGGACCGCGACGTCGACGCCGCCGGTCGGGCGCTTCGTCAGCCGGATCGTGTACCAGTCGCTGCCCGTCGCGCTGGGGATCGTGCACGGGTCGTTGCCGCACTTCTGCACGATCGTGCCGGTGCCGCTCTCGATCGAGACGACGCCGGCGCTGTCGTCGTCGATGACCTCGACCGCCGTGCGCCCGCTGCCGGAGCGCAGGTTCGGGAAGATGTAGCGGCCGGTCGGGTCGGACGTCGCGACGCCGTCGGAGGGCAGCTCGCTGGCGGCGTAGTCGACCGTGCCGTCGGCCTTCAGCACGGTGCCGACGGCGCTGCGGTCGTCGCGGACGAACGTGATGACGGCGGTCTGCGGGTCCTCCCACGCGGCGTCCGCGCGAGCGCTGACCGTCACGAGCACGGGGGTCTGCCAGTCGTTGGGCAGGCCCGTGAACTGGAGCGTGTAGTACGTGTAGGACAGCAGCGGGTTGGCGTCGACGTGGGCGTGCTTGGCGAAGCGGGGGTCGAGGCTGTCGAGCTGGATGGCGGCCTGGCTGGCGGCGTCGAGCACGAGCTTGACGCGGATCGCGAGCGCGCCCGGGTCCTTCTGCAGCTGCACGAGCAGCTCGTCGGTGCGGCCCGTGTACGTCCCCATGAAGTCCGCGCCCTCGATCGTCAGCGTGCGCTTGTCCTCCTCGCAGGCCAGCGCGCACGAGCCCGCCGTGATCTCGGTGACGTAGATGCCGGGCGTGTCGTTGTCGCGCACGGAGACCTCGACGTTGCGCACGGCGACGGCGTCGAAGTCGGGGTTGGAGGAGATCGACGTGTGCTGGACGACGACGACGCGGTCGCCCTCCGAGCGCGGGTCGTCGACGGCCAGGACGTAGACCCACTGGCGCGTGCCCCACGTGACCGCGTCGAACGTGAAGACGAGCGCGCGCTGGTTCTCGTCGACGGCCACGCCGTTGACGACCTTGTAGCGCTTGAAGTGGGCGACGTCCGAGCAGTCGCCGCCCGGCCCCGGCGTGCACAGCCAGAGGGTGTCGGCCGGGCCGTCATCCAGCGAGGTGGAGGTCGGCGTCGGCTCGGGGTTGGCGAAGGCGTCGTCGGCCTCCTCCTGCGGCGAGCGGGCGACCGAGATCGTGACGTACACGAACGTGCCCGGGCTGCTCGCCAGGCGGATCGAGTAGCGGTCGGTCGTCGGCACCGACAGCGATCCGCCCTCGCGCACCGACGTGCCCTCGGGGCCCTCGTCGTCGATGATGATCTGGCCGCTGTCGGGGGTCGCGAGGTTGTAGTCGATGCCGTCGACGGGCAGCCCGTCGTAGAGCTCGTCGAGCGCCGACGTGACGCGCTGGTCGATCGTGCCGCTGACGCCCTCCAGCTCGCGCGTGACGATGTCCTCGACGACGTCGCCCGCGACGTTGATCGTGTCCGAGCCGAGGCCGCCGATGACGCGATAGGCGACGCCGAACCGCGTCGACAGCACGAAGAACTCGTCGTCGCCCTCGAGGCCGTCGACCTCGACGACCTCGATGTTGTCGTAGCGGACGTTCAGCCCGGCGCCGAAGATGCCCTTGACCGAGATGACGATGTCGTCGGCGAACTCGGTGCCGAGGACGACGATCTTGTCGAAGCCGGTGCCGCCGTCGACGGAGACCGGGGCGTTGACGTTGTAGGAGACCTCGTCCTCGCCGCCGCCCGCGCGGATGTCCAGCGGCCGCGCCGTCGAGAAGCCCAGGCCGATGACCGGCCGCGCGACGCCGTCGGCGTCCAGCGGGATGACGTCGTCCTCCCACATCGCCGGGTCGGCGGGCGTCGTCGCCGTCGGCGCGCCGGTCATGTGCGCGTCGGCCTTGTTGCAGACGCCGTCGCCGTTGTTGTCGCGCCGGAAGCCCGTCCAGCCCTCGCCGTCGTAGCCGGGGTTCTCGGCCGCGTCGCAGGTGCCCGAACCGTTCGTGTCGACCGGGAAGGTGCCGGTGTCGGGGTCGGCCTCGATGTTGATGTCGGCGAAGTCGCAGTCGCCGTCGGCGTCGGCGCTCGTGTCGCAGACGGCCGCGAGCGCGAACGCGCGCACGACGAAGAGGTCGTTGTCGTCGTCGCCCTCCAGGCGCAGCTCGGCCTGGTTTGAGTACACGACGAACTCGTCGTTGCCGGTGCCGCCGGTCGCGACGAGCGGCGCGTGCGTGCCCGGGCTCAGCCAGCCGCGCGTCGTCGCGATGAGCTCGGGGAACGTGTCGTGCGCCAGCAGCGCGCCCTCGTCCTCGTCGCGCTTGAAGCCGAAGATCTGGCCGATCTGGAACGTGTCGTAGCCGGCGCCGCCGTCGAGCGTCGTGATCGCCGAGTTGTCGTCGACGAAGAACGCGTCGTTGCCGCCGAGCCCGTAGACGCTGAGGCGGCCGTTGAGCGCCGTGTCGTAGCCGATCCGCTGGACCGCGGCGCTGGGGTACGTGCTCGGATCGCGGTCGCGGTGCAGCGAGAGGCCGCCGTCGGCGTCGTCGTTGCCGGCCAGCAGCGCGACGAACGCGGGGCGGTCGGCCGTCTGCGACGGCGACGTGCACGTCGTCGGGACGCCGGCGCTCGCCTCCGTGACGCCGTACGGGCCCTCGGTGTCGATGCACTTCACCGCGCGCAGCAGGAAGATGTCGTCGGTCGCGTTGCGCGTCGTCGTGCCGGGGACGTAGCCGTTGAAGAAGGGGTCGGCGTTGTCGAAGCCGTAGATCGCGAGCTCGTCGACGCCGTCGTTCGGGGCGCCCGTGTCGAGCACGTCGACGACGTAGTTGCGCACCGAGTTGTGGCTGCCGGTCGTGTAGATCGTGTAGTAGTCGGTCTCGGCCTGGCCGTCGAGCGTCAGGCTGTGGCCGGCGCCGGGGCCGCCGGCGAGTCCGGCCGGTGCGGCGAGCACGTCGGCGGACTGCAGGTACCAGACCGTGAAGGCGTCCTCGCCGTCGGGCTCGTCGGTCGACGAGCCGTTCTGGCCGCCGTGCACGCGCGTCTTGGAGCCGATGAAGACGTAGCCGGGGTCGCCGGGCGTCGTGCCGAAGCCGATCCCCGACGGGTCGCCGAACGCGATCGTGTCGACGTCCGTGTGGCCCCAGATCTGCGCGAGGTGCAGCGGGTTCGCCGTCGACGGGTCGCAGACCGTCGACGACACGACGACGCAGCCGGCGACGATGCGCCCGCGGATCGTCATGTTCGTGCCGTACGTCGGGTCGACGTTCGCCGTGCTGGCGAGGTTCAGGTCGGCGTTGGCGTCGTCGCCGAAGATGTCGATCGTCGTGCCGGCCAGGATCTCCGAGCGCGGATCGAGCGTGACGTCGTCGCCGACGCGCAGCGCCACGAAGCCGGCCTGCGCGTAGATCTGGCCCTTGAGCACGGCGCGCGGGCGGTCGGGCGGGTTCTCGAAGAGCAGCGCCTGGCCCTCGCGCAGGAGGTTGAGGTGCTCGTCGAGATCGGTGCTCTCGCGGACCGTCAGGCGGATGTTCTGCAGCGCGTGCGCGAGGACGAGGTTCAGCGCCGCGTCGGTCTCGGTGAGGAAGATGCTGTGGTCGGCCTCCAGGCCGACGTCGCACGTCGCGCTGAGCGTGATCGCGTCGTCGAGCAGCAGGCACGTCGCGCCGCGGAAGGAGTCGATCTCGAGGTCGTTCGTGCCGGCCGGGTTGCCGATGCTGCCGCCGGCGGCGTCGAGGTCGATCGTGTTGGCGAGGACGTTGGGGGCGTCGTCGCCGGCGCCGCCGTTGCGCGCGTCGACGATCGAGCCGGAGTTCGGCAGCGTGTTGAGCGCGACGTCGCGGACGGAGTGCACGGTGTGGACGTTGAGGTCGCCGTGCACCTCGCTGATGAAGATGCCCTGCGTCTGCAGCTCCTCGACGGTGATGTCGAAGGCGCGCAGGACGCCGAGCGCGGCGCCGCCGGCCGTCGGGATGATGTCGACGTCGGTCTCCAGCCAGTTGTCGGGACGGCCGATCCCGCCGACGGGCAGGTCGGCGTCGATGCAGCTCGGGCTCGCGATCGAGCCGAACAGCTGCAGGCCGCTGGCGGCGCACAGCGAGATGTTCTCGCCGGCGACGTCGGGGCCGGCGCTGCCGGCGTCGTCGAGCGCGTCGACGATCATCCGCGGCGCGTAGAGCAGGACGTCGCTGGCCGTCGAGACGATCGCGCCGACGCGCAGGTCGCCGGTCTTCTCGTTGATCGTGATGTCCCCGTTGGTGAGGATGTCGACGTGGTGCTCGTCGGCCGGCCCCTCGGGGTGCGTGTCGCCGACGATCTCGAGGATCCCGAAGACGTGCACGAGCGTCGCGCTCGGCGACGGGTTCGCCGCCGCGATGACGATGTTCGTCTGCGAGACGATGCCCGGCAGCGTGCGGTTGCCGGCGGCGTCGACCGCGCGGACGTCGTACGTGCTCTCGATCGCCGTGCCCGGGCCGGAGCCGAAGGCGCCGACGTCGCGGCTCGGCGTCGCGCCGTCGGGCTTGAAGAACGACGCGTACGGCTGCCCGGTCGCGGGCGCGGCGCCGGGCCACTTCACGAGGATCCCGGCCGACGACCCGCTGCCGGCGGTCTCGTCGACGCTCGCCTGCAGCAGGATGTCGGTGACGGCGCCCGAGACGACGGCGTCCAGGACGATCCGGTAGCTCTCGACGGGGACGACGCCGGGGTCGCGCAGGCGGCCCTTGACGTCGAGCCGGATGTTCTGCGGCGACGTGACCGTGAAGCGCTGGACGGGCGTGATCGAGTGCTCGGTCGTCGCCGTGCTGGGCGCCGGGTCAAGCGCGATCGGCGTGCTCGGGCTCGCGATCTCGGCGAGCATGATGCCCTGGCCGTCGCTGGAGACGACGACCTTGTAGTAGTTGCCGCTCGTGAGGCCGCCGATCGCCGTCCCGGCGGTCGTGTAGCGCACGAGCTCGCCCGTGAAGAACTGGTGGCGGCCGAGGAAGATCGTGTCGTTGACGGCGTCGGCGCGGGTCGTGCGGACCGTCGTCGCGAGCGGGAGGCCGGCGGCGTCGACGACGTCGACGTTGATCCGGTGCGCGCCCGTGCCGACGCCGCCGCTCGGCGTCTCGATGTCGAGGATGTTCGTGCGGATGAGCGAGATCCGGCCGCCGCCGCCGGGCACGTCGCGGGCGTTGGTCGCGAGCACGTCGCCGTCGGGCACGACGATCGACGTCGTGCCGATCGGGTTCTCGATCGTGCCGTTGACGCGCAGCGCCGGGCCGGCGCTGTCGACCTCGACGAGCGTCGGGCGCACGGAGCGCACGACGCTGAACGTCAGCCCGGGCGGCGCCGGCAGCCGCAGCTCGACGAACGGCTGGACCGTGCGGTTCAGCACGTCGACGCCGTTCAGCGTGGGGCTCTTGGAGGACTCGTTGAGGATCTGCACGCGGTCGAAGGAGTCGCGGAAGTCCCACGTGCTGGCGCTGCCGACGATCGTGTTGGCGTCGAAGAGGACCTGGCCGGGGTCGTCGTTGACGATGTCGTCGACGCTGAAGGCGCCGTCGTCGTCGGGATCGACTGCGCTGCCGACGGCGTTCTGGCCGCCGTTGATCGTGACGTTGATCGCGCGCACGATCGTGCCGGCGCCGGAGACGTGCAGGCGGGGGATCGGTCCCGCGAGCACGACGAGGTTTGCGTTCCAGTCGATCTCGCGCGTGCCGGCGCTCAGCGCGTGGTCGCTGGCCGACGTCGACGTCGCCGCCGTCGAGTACAGGGCGAGGTGCGTGAAGCCGGCGGGCTTCTCAAGCGGCGTCTCGTCGATCGGCGGCACGCCCGCGCCCGGCAGCACGCGCGGGCCGGCCGTCAGCGTGGCGGCGCTCTGCGCCTGCACCCGCGCGACGAGGCTCGCCGAGATGTGGTCGTTGTTGCCGTCGCTGGGGCCGATGCAGACGCACGTCGCCGACGAGTCCTGGTCGACGTCGACGTCGTCGATCGTCGCGAGCATGTCGGCGCCCTCGAGCGCGACGACGGTCGCACCGGCGCCGCGCAGGATGACCTCGGCGCTCGGGTCGATCGTGCCGCTGTTGGATGCGTCGGCGCCGCCGAAGAGGCCGCCGGAGTTCGCCGTGGACTCGACGTCGACGTCGATCTGCGTCCAGCTGGCCCGCATGCTGACGGCGTTGGCGTAGACGTCGGCGGCGAGGCCGACGACCGCCTGCGTGGCGCCGCCGACGTTCAGGACGCTGTCGGCGTCCGAATCGGACACGAAGCCGCCGCCGTTTGCGTTGGACTCGACGTGCCCGTTCAGCGACGACGTGGCGTGGATCGAGACGAGGCGCCCGGCGAGCAGGTAGACGCCGGTCGCGTCGATGCCCCCGCCGCCGTCGGCGCCGACGAACGCGCGCGTGGTGTTCGTGACGTCGAGCTTCGCGTCGGCGTTGCCGACCTGGACGAAGCCGCCCGACGCGCTCGTGCCGTAGGCGCTGGCGCGGGCGTCGGAGACCGAGCTGATCGCGATGTCGTGGCCGGCCTTGACGATCGCGCCGGCGACGTTCGCGCGGACGTCGTGCGTGATGAACGTCGTGCCGTCGGGGTCGCCGCTGCCGACGAATCCGCCGCCGCCGCCGCTGCCCGAGGCCGAGGAGACGCCGTCGCCCGGCGGCGGCGCGATCGTCCGCAGCGAGACGTCGTTGGGGCCGCGCAGCAGCTGGCCGTTGCCGCCCGGCGACGTGAAGTCGACGAACAGGCTGTGCGTGCCGGTCGCCGGGGTCAGCTCGATCCCCTCGACGCCGAGCGTGTGGGTGCCCGTGACCTCGACGTCGGTCAGCGCCAGCGGCGCGCCGCCCGCCGAGCTCGCGAGCTGGAACGTGTTCGCGCCGAAGTCGCCGTGGTTGACGACGTAGTACGTCACGCCGGTCGTCAGGCCGATCGTCCGGCGCACGAGCGCGTGGCGATCGGCGTCGGCGCCGCTGTGGCTGATGTCGATGCGCGTGTCCGACCCCGCGTCGGCCGCCGAGGCCGCGAGCGCGATCGTCGTCGCGCTGACGCGGATGACGTACACGACGGCGCCGTCGGCGATCCCGATGCTCGTGCCCGACGCGCGCCGGTACGTCGCGCGGTCGCCGGTGCTCAGGCCGTGGTCCTGCCCGTCGCGGACGAGCCGGATCGTGTTGAAGAACGCGTCGATGCCCTCGGTCTGCATGTACGTCGTCGCCGGCGCGCGGTACGTGACGGCCTGGCCGTCGGCGAAGCCCGCGAGCGTCAGGTGGTCGCCGGCGTTGTCGACCGCCGCCGCGCTGAAGCCGGCCGGCGCGGCGGTCGCGGCGGGCTGCGTCAGCGCCAGCTTGATCGTGAACGGGTCGACGACGCGGACGAAGTACGTGTCGGTCGCGTTCAGGCCCGCGTTGACGAGCCCGCCGCCGGCCGGGTCGTAGCGCACCGCGTCGCCGGTCTGGAAGTGGTGCCGGACGCCGAAGCGCACGATGTCGCGCGTCGCGTCGACGCCCGCGCCGGGCGCGAACACGTCGCCCGGGCTCGGCGCGGCCGTCGCCATGAACGCGGCGCCGAGCCGCAGCAAGCTGTCGCCGACGACGACGACGCCGAACGTCCGGCCGTCGGCGAGCGGGCCCGCGGGCGTGCCGATCGCCGTGGCGCCGTTGGGGTGGTAGACGACGCTGTCGCCGCCGATCAGGCCGTGCTGCTCGAACGCGATCGTGTCGTCGCCGGTCGCGACGTCGGCGGCGTCGACGTGGTCCTTGAGGCCGGGATCGCCGATCGCCGCGGCGGTCGCGCTGACGATGACGTCCTGCGCGGCGTCGACGGTCGCCCCGCCGGCGATCGTCGCGATGACCGTCGGCCGCGAGCGCGCGACCGGGCTCGCCGCCGCGACGTTCACGAGGCCGCCGCCGAACGCCGACGAGCTCGCGTCGGCCTCGGCGCGGCGCGAGGTGGCCTCGGCGCGCACGCTCGCCGCCGACACGATCACGGCGTTGGCGCGGATCGACGCCTCGACGGTCGGCTCGGCGATCGCCTCGGCGTCGGCCCGCGGCACGCTGACGAGGCCGCCGGTGCCGCTCACCGCCCGCGACGAGGCCGTCGCCGTGGCGGTCGCGAGCAGGTTGAGGTTGCCGCTCTGCGTCAGCACCGTGGCGCCGTCGCCGACGAACGCGCGCGTCGCCGACTGGATCTTCGTCGTCACGTCGATCGCGGTGACGGGCACGAGGCCGATCTCGACCGACACGCTCGCGGCGGTCGCGAGCGCCGAGGACTCGGCCGCGAGCGTCAGCGGGCCGCCGACGACCGTGACCGCCGAGCCCGGCGCGACGAGCGCCTCGGTCGTGTGCGACACGACGACGAGCGTGTTCTCGTCGGTGAACGGGACGAGCCCGACGGCGATCGAGACGGTGTCGGCGTCGGCGGAGGCCTCGACCGCGTGGGCGCTGAAGTCGACCGACGCGGCGGTGAGCGTGAAGCTGCCGCCGACGGCCGCGCGCGTCGCGCCCTCGGTGCGCAGCGTCGGCAGCATCGAGACGATCGGGACGAGGCTGATGTCGGCGTTGAACGCGCCGATGTCGGCGTGGCTGCGCGACGTGGCGGTGGCCGCGATCGTGCCGGCGGCGACGTTGATCGACCCGTTCAGGCCCGCGTCGACCGGCGTGCCGGGGCGCGGCCCGACGTAGGTCTCGGTGACGTGGGTCGTGCGGATGACCGGCGTGATGTGGTCGACCGACACGGCCGTGAGGCTGATCGACGCCATGTCGAGGTTGGCCGTGTTCGTCGAGTCCGCGTTGAGGACGAGCCCGCCGGCGGTGAGCGTCGCGCCCTCGGCGACGTAGGCGCGGGTCGAGCCGCCGGCCTCGACCTCCTGCTGGAGCACGTCGATCGCGATCGCGCCGAGGTTGAACGCGACGTTCACGAGCGACGCGTCGTTCGTCGACGTCGCGCCGAGGTCGACGATGCCGGCGCCGGACAGCGCGAAGTCGGCGTCGCGGCTGACGTAGCTCTCGGTGTCGTGCGACGTGCGCAGCTTCGTGTTGTTGACGGTCACGCCGATCGCGTTGACGATGAAGCCGACCGACACGAGCGACGGGGTGTTCGTCGACGTCGCGCGGCCGAGCACGCCGGACGCGCTGATCGCGGCGTCGCCGCCGATGTTCGTGCGCGTCGCGCCGCCGGTCGTGACCTCCGGGTTCAGCGAGCGCACGGAGATCGCGGCGATCTCGATGCTCAGGCCGGCGATGCTCGCGTCGTTGTCCGACGTGGCGTGCAGCTCGAGCGCTCCGCTCAGCGTGATCGTGCTGTGCAGGTTGCCGTCGGTCGCCTCGCCCGCCTTGGGCCCGACGAACGCGGCGGTCGTGTGGCTCGTCTTCGCGATCGGCTTGGTGACCTGGATGTCGACGGCCGCGATCTTCACGGCGAACTCGACGATGTCGGCGTCGCTGTCGGAGTCGGCGGTGGCGGTGAGGCTCGCCGCGGTGATCGTCACGCCCTGCTGGACGCCGGCGTTCGTCTCGCCGCCGGCGTCGGCGGTCGACGACATCGCCTCGATGCTCACCGCGCCGAGGTCCAGCGGCGTGATGGTCGCGATCACCGCGTTGGAGTCGGAGTCCGCGTCGAGCGACAGCGCCGCGTCGCCGAGCGCGAGCACGGCGCCGGTCTTCACGAGCGCCTCGGTCCTGTGGTCGGTCTTGGCCGCGCGCTCGGTGAGGTCGATCTGGATCGCGCCGACCTGGACGCTCAGCTGGGCGGACGTGGCGGTGGCCTGGGAGCTGGCCTTCGCGGTGACGGCGTCGGCGTCGACGGTGAACGAGCCGCCGAGGATCGATCGCGTCGATCCCGCGGCCGTCGCGCTCGGGTCGACGAGCGTGATGTCGAGGAACGCGACGTCGAGCCCGCCCTGGCCGACGGTCGCGCTCATCGTGGACTGCGCGTCGAGCAGCAGCGCGCCGTTGCGCACGACGAGGCTGCCCTGCGCGCCGCTCGCCGGCCCGCCGGCGCCCGGGCCGGTGCGCGCCTCGACGTCGTGCGTCGTCTCGGCGGTGTACTTGGCGACGCTGACGCCGACGCCCGTCACGCCGACGAACGTCCCGATCGTCAGCGCCGTCACGTTCGCCGAGGCGACCGTCGTGAGCGTGTCGACGTCGGCGTCCGCGCCCTCTTCGAGCTGCACGCGCGTCGTCCCGCCGGCGGTCGCGCGCGTGCCGTCCGTCGAGACGTCGACGATCGCGATGCCGTCGACGAGCAGCACGGCGTCGGCGAGGATCGTCGAGGTCGCGGTCAGGACGAAGGCCCCCGTGGTCTGCACGTTGCCGGCGCCGCGCAGCAGCGCCTCGGTCGTCCCGCCGACCTGCGCCGTCGTGTCGCCGTTGAAGGACGGCTCGAACGGCACGGCGAGCTCCGCCGGCAGCAGGGTGTTCAGATCGCTGATGCCGATGCCCGTGACGCTGGCGACCGCGAACTTCGTCAGGTGCGTGATCGCGTTCGCGGTCTTCGTCGCGACGGCGGTGGCGCTGACCGACGCGGCGTGCACCTCGCCGCCGACGGCGACGCGAGTGTCGGACTCGGCGAAGGCGCCCGACGCCAGCGTCGCGAAGCGCAGCGGGCTGAGCGCGAGGTTCTCGAACAGCGGGTCGGCCGTGTCGTTGGAGGTCGCCGACAGGTTCACGCTCCCGCCGTCGCGGATCGTGACGACCGCGCCGGCACCGATGCGCGCCTCGGTCGTGCCGCCGGTCTTCTCGGCCTCGTAGGAGGCGGCGCCCTCGTGGACGGAGATCTGGAAGAGGTCGACCTCCGCCGACCCGTTGCGCGTGGCCTGGGCGGTCACGTCGAGCTGGCCGGTCGCGATCGTGCCCGTGGCCTCGGCCAGCGCGCCCTGCTCCATGAGGCTCTCGGAGATCATGAAGCCGCCCGAGGCGAAGCCCGCGGCCGCGGTGGCGTTGGACTCGGCCTGCAGCGTCGGGGCCGAGGCGGCCGCGTCGACGTCGATCGTGCCGGCGTCGACGGTGCCGCCGGCGATCCCCGCGTGCGCCGTCCCGCCGGTGTGCACGGCGGAGATCGCGCCGTTGACGGTGATCGCGCCGGCGACCGCGAACGAGCTGGCCTCCGACGTCAGCGACGGCGCGCTGATCGCGTCGACGTCGAGCAGCGCGCCGGTGTGGACGTTCGTCGTTTCGCCGTCGACGAGCGCGTTGACGTCGCGCTTGGCGACGCTCGCCGCGTAGGACAGGCCGACGTCGGCGAAGCCGGCGGCCGACATGCCGCCCGAGTCGGCGTCCAGCGAGGACGTGTCGGTGGCGAGCAGGCGCACGCCGGTCGGCCCGTCGACGTTGGCGCCGCCGGCGATCGAGGCCTCGGTCGTGCCTTCGAGCGTGTTGCTCGTGATCGTGCCGACGGCCGCGGCGAAGCCGGCCGCCGCCGCGCCGGCGCCATCGGCCACCAGCGTGTAGAGACTGGTGGCCTCGACGTCGACGGCGCTCGCGGGCGTGAGGACCGTGCCGCCGCCGATCGTCGCGCGGACGGTGCCCTTGACGGTGTTCGTCGCGTACGACGCGCCGGCGCCGGCGAGGCCGCTGACGGCCGCGCCGGAGGAGTCCGCGTCCGCGCTCGTCGTCTCCGACGCGACGACGCGCAGGCCGGGCGCCAGCACGTCCGCGCCGTCGTCGACGAACGCCTGCGTCGTGTTGTCGAGGTCGTTGATCGTGATCGAGCCGATCGCGCCGACGAGCCCGCCCGCGGCGAGGCCCATCGCGTAGGAGGAGACGTCGAGCGCCGTGCCGGCGCTGACGACGAGCTGCGTGTCGGGCCGGACGAGGGCGCCGCGGTAGCCGGCTTCGACGACGGTCTTCGTCGTCGTCGTGGCGATCGCCGCGCCGACGCCGGCCAGCCCGCCGAGCGCCGCGCCGCCCGACGTCGCGTGCAGCTGCGACGTGTCGGTCGCGTGCGCGGTGATCGTCGGCGCGATCAGCAGCGGCGCGGTCGGCGTCCCGGCGTCGGCCGAGTGCGCGCGCGTCTGGCTGCTGGACTCGTTCTGCGTGATCGCGGCGAAGGCGCCGACGATCCCCGCCGCGCCGAAGGCGATCGCCCACGCCGTCTGGCGCTGGTCGGTGCGCGCCCACAGGTCGATGAGGTTCGGGGCGTTCGCCGCGCCCTGGCTGCGCGCCTGGGTGCGGTTGTCGGTGAGGTTGGCCGCGTAGGACGCGCCGACGCCGGCGCCGAGCGCGGCGGCGAGCGCGACGGTGTCGGCCTCGAGGTCGGCGCTGTCCGACGCCCGTACGAGCACGTCGTGCGTCGAGGCGATGCTCGCGCCGGCGCCGATCAGCGCCTCGGTGACGTTCGCCGTGCGGTTGACGGCGATCGAGCCGACGCCCGCGACGAGCCCGGCGGCGGAGAGGCCCACCGCCAGCGCGTCGAGCACGGGGGCCGAGGTCGCGGTGATCGCGACGTCGCCGGCGTCGGCGACGACCGTCGAGCCGGCGATCTCCGCGCGCACGGTGCTCGACATGACGTTCGCCGAGATGCCGACGCCGGCGCCCGCGCCGAACGCCCCGGTCACGCCGCCGGTCGACGCGCTCAGCGTCGACAGGTCGCTTGCGCTGACGGTCACCCTGTCGGCGCTGACCGACCCGCTGCCGCGGATCGCCGCCTCGGCGGTGTTCGCGATGATGTTCGCCTCGAGCGTGCCGGAGACCGCGATTCCCCCTGCCAGCGCGAGGCCGAAGGCGTTGGGCGAGTAGCTGTTCGTCGTGTCGGCGACGACGTTGACCGGCCCGTTGGCCGCGAGGACGCCGGAGCCGTCGACGAGCGCGCGCGCGGTGCTGTTCGCGTAGCTGAACGCCGCCGCGACGGAGGCCGCGAAGAGCGTGCTGAGCGAGCCGCCGACGGCCTGGTCGTCGAAGTCGTGATCGATCTCCGCGCGAACCTCGAGGCCGTCGGGCGCGAAGACCACGGCGCCGACGACGGCGGCCTCGGTGACGTCGCCCGCCAGGCCCTCGAAGGCCGGCAGCGTCGCGCTGCCGGCGACCGCCGCGCCGGCCGCGGCGACGACGCCGAGCGCGATGTCGCCGGCCCGCGTCGTCGAGTCGACGGTCCCGGCGGCGGCGAAGATCCCGGGCAGCACCTCGACGACGCCGGCGAGGACGTCGACGCCGCTGGCGGAGATGACGAACGCGCCCCGCTCGATCGCTGCGCGGGTGGTGTTCGCGACCGCGTTGACGGCCACCGAGCCGGCGATGTTGCCGCCGAGGCCGAGCGCGGCGCTGCCCGCGTCGGCGGTGAGCAGGTAGGGCGCGCCGCCCGCGCCGATCGCGTGGACGAGGACGGAGTCGGCGCTCACGAACGCGTCGCCGATCGAGGCGACGTGCTGCGCGGCGCTGTAGTTGGCGGCCGCGGCGACGCCGACGGCCGCCGGCAGGAAGGGATCGATCGCCAGCGCGTCGGCGTCGGCGTCGGAGTCGTAGTCCATCAGGGCGGTGATCGTCACCGCGCCGCCCGCCACGACGCTCGCGCCGGGCCCGATCGTGGCGATGCCCGCCGGGCGCCCGGCGCTGGCGGCGACGGCGGCGGCCGCGCCGAAGCGGATGAACGGGATGCTCTCCTGGTCCAGCGAGACCGCCGCCACGCGCTCCAGGCGGTGCGCGCTGCCGGTGGCGACGGACGCGTCGAGGTTCGCGACGTCGAACGGGTTGGCCGACGACAGCAGCGCCACGCGTCCGCCGTCGCGCACGAGCACGCGGTACATGGCTCCGTCGACGAGGCCGCCGATGCTCGTGCCGCCGCCGTTGTGGTAGACGACCGTGTCGAGGTCGCGCAGGGTCGCGAAGGCGCCGGCGTCGATCGTGTCGGCGGCGCTGTCGACCGACGCTGCCGGGTCGAACACGCGCGTCGGCTCGAGGACGTGATCGACGTCGGAGTCGGGCGTCGCGGCCAGGTCGATCGGGTTGGCGTCGTTGAGCGCGTCGTCGCGGATGGCGTGCAGCGTGAACGGCGCGGTGGCGAGGTCCGTGACCGGATCGCGCTCGACGCGCACGAAGTACGTCGTGCCGTCGACGAGCCCGCCGATCGCCTCGTCGTCGCCGTTGCGGCGGTACACGACGGCGTCGCCGGTGCGCAGGACGTGGTCGAGGCGCACGATCGTGTTCGCGGCGCCGTCGACGTGGGCCCGCGGGTCGAGCTCCAGGCGCAGCGAGTGGTAGGCGTCGACGGTCCTGACGATCCGGTGGGCGCTGCCCGCGCCCGGCTCGAGGTCGATCGGGTCGCTGCCCGTGAGCGCGTCGGTGCGGCTCTCGAAGAGGCGCACCGACACCGCGCCGGAGTCCTCGCCGTCGACCGCGACGTAGTACAGCCCGCCGTCCCGGACGCCCGCCAGGTCGCTGCCGCCGCCGTTGAAGTAGCGCACGGCTTCGCCGTCGGCGAGGCCGGCGAACGGTCCCAGCGCGAGCGTGTCGGCGCCCGCGTCGAGCGCGCTTGCCGGGTTGAAGGTGCGCTCGGCGACGAGCGAGTGGCGGTCCTCCGGGACGGCGACCGGCGTGAGGTCCAGCGCGCCGCTGCCGGCGAGCGCCTGCGCGCGCGTGGCGTGCAGGGTCAGGCGGGCCTGGTGCAGCGGGTCGACGCGGACGAAGTACGTCGTCGCGTCGACGAGCCCGCCGACGCTCGTGTCGTCCTCGTTGTCGTGGTAGACGACCGCGTCGCCGGTGTCCAGGCCGTGCGGCGTGTCGACGGTGATCGTGTCCGCCGCGCCGTCGACGTCGGCGAGCGCGTCGAAGCGCACCTGCGCCAGCGGGTTGGGATCGACGGACGGAAACAGGATCGGCTCGACGCCCGCGATCGCGGCCAGCCGCCGCACCTGCCCGACGAGCGACTCGTCGGCGGTCAGGCCGCTGAGCGACGCGCCGGCGAGCGATGCGAAGGCGTCGGTCTGGACGTCGAACGTCGGGTCGGCGAGCACGGTGACGTTGCCGCCGGCGTCGATGTTCGCCCCGCCGTCGGCGATCGCGCCGCCGAGCGGCCCGCCGGCGGCGATCGCGGCGCCGACCCCGACGTCGGCCCCGCCGACATGCGCGTCGGCGGTCGTGTTCGTCGTCGCGGTGTGGGTCGCGGTCACGGTGAGGTCGCCGGGGACGAGGCTCTGCTGCGCGCCCGGCCGGATCCGCGCGATCGTGTCGTTGTAGGTCGCCGTCAGCGCGACGGCGGCCGGCACGGAGCCGTCGTTGTGCGCGCCGGCGACGGAGCTCGTGTCCGAGGTGTAGGTGCCCGTCGCGGCGACGTTGATGTTCTGCGCGCCGACGACGAGCGCGGCGCCGATCTCGGCGAGCGTCGTGTGCCTGACCGCGTTGATGGCGACCGACGGGCCGATGCCGAGCGTGCCGGCGCCCGGCGTCGCGGTCGCCGTCGCGTCGTAGTGGCCGACGTACGTCGCGCTGACGTCGAGGTCCGTCGGGGCGGTGAGCGTCAGCACGGCGCCGTCGAGGATGCGCGCGTTGTGCTGACCGCCGCCGCTGGGGTTCAGCAGATCCTCGAGATCCTGCGCGGCCAGCGGGTCCCCGGAGATGTTGATCGCGAACGCGCCGGCGACCCCGACGTCCGCCGCGCCCGCGCCCGACAGCGCCCGTGCGGTGAACGCGTTGACCCCGTCGGGCAGGACGGCCAGGGTGATCGAGGGAGCGGTGACGGCGCCGCCGATCGCGCCCTCGACGCGCTGCCCGTCGACGTTGACCGCGACCGCGATGCCCGCGCCGGCCCCCGACGTGACCGCGTTGGCGTCGGCGAACGCGTCGACGTCCATGTCGCCGGCCGCCGAGACGACGGGCGCGTTGCTCGTCGTGACCTCCCCGCCCGCGCCGAGCGCCGCGATCGACACGCCGTAGTCGAGGTTCACCGCGATCGCCGCGGCGATGCCGATCTGCCCGTCGGCGGTCTCGGCGCTCGCGCGCTGCAGCACGCGGATGACGTCCTCGGGGATCTCCGGCAGGCCGGCGAGCGCGAGCAGCCCCTCGATCTGGGCCTCGACGGACTCCGACACGACGTCGGCGCCGCCGCCGCCGCCCGCGGCGCCGCTGGAGCCGGCGACGGCGTCCGCGTCGAGCAGCGTGTCGCTGTCGGAGAGGATGCTGACGGTCCCCGTCGGGAGGTTGACCCTCATGGCGCTGGACGCCCGCGCGCCCCCCTCGGAGTAGCCGAGCGCCAGCGCGCCGCCGAGGCTCGCCACCGGCGCGCCGCTGTCGCTCGTCGCGACGTGCGTCGAGGTCGCCGCGTGGTCGGCGGAGACGAGCAGGTCGCCGCTGAGGTTCGACGCGCTCGTGCTGGTCGTCGTGCGCGCGATCGTGTCGAGGTCGCCGTAGTTCAGCGCGACCGCGGCCGGCACGCTGACCGAGGTCGACGCGCCCGCCGTCGCGTCGGCGGTCGACGCGTGGTCGGCGGTGGCGATGACGCGAACGTCCGAGCGGCTCGGTCCGCTGACGGCGGTGCCGGTGATCGTCGCGTCCTGGATCTCGGCCAGCACGAGCTGCGTCATCGCGTTGGCGGCGACCGACGGGCCGACCCCGACGAGCGCCGAGACCTGCGGCCCGGACGTCGCGACGGCGTCGTAGCGGCCGGCGTAGCCGGACTCGACGAGCAGGTCGCCGCCGCCGGTGAGCGTCAGCACCGCGCCGGACTGGACGACGGCCACGTGCTGTCCGCCCGACGGCACGGGGAAGACGATCGGCGGCAGCGCCGGCAGCGCCGGCAGCGCCGGCAGCGCCGGCAGCGGCGGCGGCGGCGGGATCGGCGGCAGCGGCGGCGGCAGCGCCGGCGGCGCCGGCAGCGCGGGCAGCGGCGGCAGCGCGGGCAGCGCCGGCAGCGCGGGGATCGGGACGCGCAGCGGCGCGCCCGGCAGCGGCACGCTGAAGTTCGCGGCGAACGCGCCGGCGACGCCGAGCTGCGCCTCGCCGCCGCCGCCCGAGACGGCGCTCGCCTCGAACGTCGTGACGCCGTCGCCGCCGACGAGCGCCCGCACCTGGATCGAGGGCGCCGTGACCGTGCCGCCGATCGACGCCTGGTTGAGCTGGCCGTTGACGTTCACCGCGGCGGCGATGCCGAGGCCGATCGCCGTGTCGACGGTCGACGCGTCGGCGTTCGCCGTGGCGTCGCCGTCCATGATCGAGTGCACGCTCACGGTGCCGGCCGCGGTGATGACGGCGCCGGGGGCGATCGCGGCGAGCGAGGCGTTGTAGTCCATGTTCAGCGCCGCCGCGGCGGCGGCGCCGACGGCGCCCGCCCCGGTCCCCAGCCGGCCGGCGCTGATGAGGCCGCCGATCGCGGCGGGGATGACGAGCTGCAGCGTGTGCGGGTTGTCGGAGTCGGCGGCGGGCTGCAGGTCCAGGGCGGCGACCCCGTCGACGGCGTTCTCGTAGGTCAGGTGCAGCGACAGTGCGTCGGCGCTGAGGCGGCGCACGAAGAACGTGCCGCCGTCGATCAGCGGCAGGCCGCTGAGGATGAGCTCGTCGTCGGGGCCGTTGCGGTAGACGACCGCGTCGCCGGTGACGAAGCCGTGACCGGTGATGTTGAGGATGTCGCCGGGGCCGTCGACGGCGCTCACGGGATCGAACGCGACGGGCGGCGGCGTTCCGCCGAGCTGGCTGCCGAGGATCTCGATCGTCGCCCCGAGCGCCGCGTCGAGGATGAACGTCAGGCTGCCCGGCCCGGTCCCGTCCTCGCTGGCGAACGCGTCGGCGTCGAGCGTCGAGTGCGTCGTCGCGGTGATCGCGACCGACCCGCCGACGCTCATGCTGCGCGCGGTGAGCGCCTGCGCGCCGCCCTGGATGATGCCGAGCGCGATCGCGGCGCCGACGCCGACGTCGCCCGCCAGGATGCGGGCGTCGGCGGCGTGCGCGGCGGTCGACGTCTGCACCGACGAGACCACGAGGCTGCCCGTGATGCTCGGCGTCGTGCTGCCGGCCCGCAGGCTCGCGATCGTCGTGTTGTTCGTGACCATCCCGGCGATCGCCGCCCCGATCGCGGTCGCGTTCGCGCTGCCGGCGTGCGCGTCCGCCGTCGTCTCGTAGTCGCCGGTCGCGAGCACCGTGACGTCGTCGGCGCCCGTGAGCGCCGCGTCCTGGATCTCGGCGAGCGTCGCGAACGTGCTCGAGTTCAGCTCGATCGCGCCGCCGATGCCGATCGTCGTGCCCATCGCGACGGCCGGCGTGGCGTCGGCGAGGTTCTCGATCGAGGCGTCGGCGTGGACGAGCACGTCGCCGCCGCCGGTCAGCGTCAGCGTCGCCCCGTTCGCCGCGACGGCGTTGCTCGTGCCCAGCGCCTGCGTGACCGCGATCGCGCCGGCGACGCCGACGGCGGTCGTGCCGGCGCCCGACACCGCCGAGGCCGAGAACGTATGGACGCCGTCGCCCGAGGTGGCGCTCCGGATGCGGATCTGGGCGGCGGTGGCGGCGCCGGCGATCGACGCGATCGTGTTGACCGCCTGCAGGTTCAGCGCGAGCGCCGCCGCGATGCCGCCGATGTTCGTCACGGTCTCGGCGCTGGCGAGCGCGTTGGAGTCCACGTCGCCGGTGGCGAGCAGCTCGAGCGTGCCGCCGGTCGTCACCGTGCCGGTCAGGCTGGCGGTCGCGAACGCGATCGCCAGGTTGGCGCCGATGCCGGCGGCGTTGCCGGAGACCTGCCCGGCGAAGCTGCCGATGTTCGGGTTCGCCGTGATCGGCGCCGGCGCCGATCCGAAGACGAGGTTCGAGCGGTTGCCCAGGAACGCGATCTCGGCGGCGACCATCCCGTTGGCGGTCGTGGCGATGTCGTCGGCGCCGGCCGCGCCGGCGATCGCCTCGGCCTGGTTGTGCACGTCGGCGTCGGCGGAGATCGTCACGTCGCCGGCAGCGGTGACGGTGCCGGCCACCGTCGCCGTGGCGGTGTCGTTGGCGAGGTTGACGGCGATCGGTGTGGCGAGCGCCTGCGCGCCGGGGACCGACGACGACGCGGCCGCGTCGCTGCGCGCGCGGACGATGTTCGTCGCGACGTGGTTCGCCGTCACGACGAGCGTCCCGGTGAGGCTCATCGACGCGCCGGCGGCGACGAGCGCGACGCTGCTGTTGTTCGACAGCGCGCCGGCGAGCGTCTGCGAGTTCGCGTCGGCGACGGCCAGCGCGCCGGCGTAGGCGGTGACGAGGCCGGTCTGGTTGCCGTCGGCGACGACGCTGACGTTGCGGGCGCCGTTGATCGTCGCGCCGCTGCGCACGGCGGCCTGCGTCGTGTTGACCGCCACGTTGACGGCGACCGAGCGCCCGACGCCGAAGCCGTTGACGGTGACCGCGCGGCCGTCGGGCTCGGCGCTCGTCGAGATGACGGTCGTGTTCTGCGCGTGGACGTGGACGTCGGTCGCGCCGCCGGGCAGGTTCAGCGTCGCGCCCGCGGCGATGTAGGCGTCGCTGGCGTTGACGCCGGTGGCGAGGGCGAGCGCGGCGGCGTTCGCGCCGGGGTTCAGGGTGCCCAGGCCCGCGGCGCCCGATTGCGACAGCAGCGTGAGCGTGCTGCCGCCGCCCGTCGCGATGTTCAGCGTCGGGGCGCCGATCGTCACGGACCCGGCGACGAACGCCTCGTCGGTGATCGTCGTGACGTTCAGGCCGACGGCGAAGCCGTTGTTCGTGCCCGCGCTCGCGGTCGGCGTCGCGTTCGCCGTCGTCGTGACGGTGTGGTTGGAGGTCGCCAGCAGCGAGACGGCGCCCGACGAGGTCAGGGTGCCGCTCGTCGTGACCGCCGCCCGGGTCGTGGCGATCAGCGTCGTCATGGCGATCGCCGCGGCGCTGGTCTGCGGGCCCGCCGCGGTGGCGGCGCCGATCGCCGCGAGCGTCGCCGGGTTCAGCGCCGCCCCCGGCGCCGTCGAGACCGCCGTCGTCGTGATCGTGCTGTTCGCCGTCGCCTGGACGTCGATGCTGGCCGACTGCGTGACGCGCGCGGCGTTCTCGATCAGCGCCTCCGTCGTGATCGTCACGACGGGGATCGCGGTCGTCGTCCCGACCGGCGTCGCGGCGACGACGCCGTTGGCGAGCGACGTGACGGTCGTGTTCGTGATCGCGTCGATCAGGACCGCGCCGCCGGCGCTGACCGTCGCGCTGTCCGACAGGCGGCTGCGAGCGGTGTTGGCGATCGAGGGCTGGGCGACGGCGACCTCGGCGGCGGCGATCGCGACGGCGTTGGCGGTGACGGTCGCGTTGACCGTCGCGATCGCGCGCGCCGTGAACGAGCCCGATGCCGTGATCGTCGAGGTGCCGGTGATCGCGACCTCGGCCGTCACGCCCGCCACGAGCGTGGCGAGCGGGATGAACGCCAGCACGTTCGTGACGTTCGAGATGAGCGTCGCCTGCGCGAGCAGCGTGACGTTCGCGCCGGTGATGTTCGCGCCGGCGACGTTCAGCGTGGCGCTGACGGTCGGCGCGACGGTGGTGTCGGGCGTCCCCAGCGTGCCGAGCTGCGCGCTGGCGTTCAGCGTGATGTTGCCGGCGCTGAGCGTGGTGCCGGGCGACAGCGCGACGCTCTCGGCGTTCGCGACGAGCGTCGCGCCGCCGAGGTCGATGTCCGTCAGGAACGTGATCGAGTCGGTGCCGCCGCCGCCGTTGATCGTCAGCGAGCCCGTGATCGAGCCGAACGACTGGCTCTCGAACGTGTTGTTGGCGCTGCGGATCTGGATGCCCGCGCCGCCGATCTCGACGACGATCTGATCGGCGCCGGCGGTCCCGTTGATCGTGACGTTCAGCGTCGCGCCGGGCGTCGGGATCGGCTCGAGGCCGGCGTAGGTGATGAGCACGCCGTCGAGCAGGATCGTCCCGGAGTCCGGCCCGGCGGCGGTCGAGACGAGGGTGTCGTGGTCGCCCTCGATGCGCAGGGTGTCAAAGCCCGCGACGCCGCCGTCGAAGCGGACGGGGACGGGGATCGAGCCGACGAGCGTCAGCGTGTCGTCGAGGCCGGCCGCGCCGGTGATGTCGACGCTCGAGACGAGCGCGAGCGCGCGGGTGCTGCTGGCGCCGTTGGCGGTCAGGACGAGGTCGGCGCCCCGGACGGCGAGCGAGATGTCGTGCGAGACGGGGTCGCTGAGGTCGACGGACCAGATCGCGGGGGGCGCGCGTCCGGCCGCCGTCAGCGTCTCGACCATGAGCCCGGCCTCGGTGTGGGCGTGGCCCAGGACGTGGCCGAGCTCGTGCATGACGACGCGCGCGAGGTCCATGCGCGGCGCGTCGTCGGCGTACATGACGTTCCAGCCCCAGCCGGCGGCGGTCGGGTCGATCGTGATGTGCGAGCCGATCGTCTGGCCCAGCAGCAGCCCCGGGAGGTCGGCGACCGCGATCGTGACCGCGCCGAAGTCGGCGCCGGGCTCGGCGGCCAGCCAGGCCGACGACGCCTGCGCGAGCGCCGCGTCGAGGTGCTCTTGGGTCAGCGGCCGGTCGTCGTGCGGATCGCTCGGCGCGCTGTCTGCCGTTTGCGCGGTGGCTGCGAATTGGGGGTCGTTGGTGCGGATGCGGATGCTGTCCAGTGAGGTGGTCGCGTTGCGGGTCAGCACGCCGGTGTGGCCGTCGACGATCGGGGCGTTGAAGGCGTGGCTGAGTACGAACGCGGCGTTGATCGTGACGCTGATCGTGGTGCCCTTGAGGATCACGCCGAGCTGGTAGTCGGTGTTGGCGGCCAGCGTGCGGGCGATCGAGGCGTCGATGACCCAGGCGTTGTTGGGCTCGATGTGTCCGATCAGGACCCGTTGGGTGGTGATGTCCAGCGCGACGAACTTCAGGCGGTCCGGGGCGTACTCGTCGAAGATCAGACCGCCGACGCGGTGCTGCGCAGCGTGGCCTGCAATTCGAGGTAGGAGTCCGGTAGCAGCGAGTTGACGCCGAGATCGATCGGCTTGGATCGATGTCGTGCCGGTCGGGGCGGTCGCGGTGTAGCGTCCGGCGCTGACGCTCCACGGCGCGCCGGCGTGATCGGCGGTGAACTGCTGCGCGGCGCCGTCGTTGAAGTCTTCGAGGCTGTCAAGCGTCAGCTGCGGCGGCAGGGCCTTGACGGCGATGTTGTCCCAGACCCCGCGCGAGGTGTTTGAGCCGGCACCGACAAAGCCCTTGTTCAGGCCGACCGCCTCCCCGTCGATGATCCGCGCGGCGAACGTGTGCGAAAACGCGCTGGCGCCGTCGACGGTGACGGTGACCGTCGTGCCGTTGACGGCGACGAGCAGCTCATAGAACGTGTCGGCCTTGAGGTTCTTGGGGGTCTGCTTGTCGACGATCCAGCCCGCCGCGCTGCGATGACCGACGACGAGCTTGTTCGTCGACACGTCGATGCCGGCGAACTTGAAGTCCGTCGCCGAGAAGTAGTCAAAGATCAGATAGGCGTTTGCCTTCCAGCCACCGGTCGGCTTTTGGACTTTGACCTGCGCGGCGATCTCATAGTAGATCGGCAGGTAGTCATCGACGAGGAACACCGCCGCGGCGTCCTGACCCAGCGACGCGGCCGACACGTTCAGCGTGCCACCCGACACGTCCCAGCTGCCGCTGTCGGGCGCAAAGGCACTCATCGACCCGTTGTTGAAGTCCGCGCCGCGCAACGTGTCGCGCCGACCGCCGGGGACGTTGCCCGGCTGCGGATCGGTCGGCCCGCCGGTCTGCTGCTGCCAGTAGCCATGGTCTTTCTGGGTGATCAGGCCAAGCTCGCCCTCAAACTCGCCGTTGCGTCCCGGCCGCGTGACATCAGACCCCGTGTCGCTGTCGCGCGTCGGATCGGCACCATCGCTGGCCGACAGCGCATACAAAAACTCGGGCAAGAACGGCGAGACCTGACGGCTGACGGTCGCGATCCCAAACGGCGAGAACGGCACCAGATAGCTGTTGAACTCGCCGACCCAGTCGATCAAGCGATCCCCACCGGTATTGGCGATCAAGATGTCCAGGCCCGCGCCGCCGTAGGCACGATCCTCATAGAAGGCGTGCGTGTCGGGCAGATCGTTGCGTGACCCGTTCGTCGTCGAGACGTCGTCGGCGTCCAGCAGGTCGTTGCCCCACCCGCCATACAGATCGTCTCTGCCGCCGCCACCGACCAGCCAGTCGTTGCCCAGATCACCGAACAGCACATCGTCGCCGTCGCTGAACGCCGGCCCCGTCGCGATGCAGTCGCCGTTGTTGGCATAGGCGTTGCAACCAACAACCGTGCGGCCCTCGTCGGCCGTCAGATCCAGCACAAAACGCGCGCTTGGTCGCGGCGGCTCGCTGACGCAGTCCTTGCCGCTGTTTGAGAACGCCGCGCACGCCCACTTCGATCCACTCGGGTCAAACAGGATCGCGCGGCGCGGATCGTACTCGTCATACAGATAAAACTCGCCCAAGCGCTGCTGGGTCGGCTTCGGACTGTTCCACGGATCGCTATCGGCACCGAACAACAACAGGTTGCCCGCGTTATACGGCCGCGTCCAGTCGCTGCGGATCAACCCATCCGGGACCCCCGACGCGTTGAAGTGCTGCACAAAGGAGACCGCCAGCGCCTCGCCGCCACCGATCGCGTCATCACCGGACGCCCCATGCAAGAAATCGTCATCCCAACCACCAAACACCACGTCATCGGAGTTATTGGCGTCATACAACGGCAGATCAAGCACCAGATGACCGCGACCATCAACGTTCGGACCCAGGTTATACGGCGTGATATCAACCGCCTTGACAAGCTCCCCAACAACGTTGATGAGCGCCTGCTGCACCTTGCCCGGCGTATAGATGTACTCATTGAGCACATCGCCCTGACTGGTCTTCACATCAGGATCGACCGTCCGCAACGCAAAGACCCCGAACAACGCCTCGGCGTACTGCGTGCAGACCGCGCCAGACGCCACCGCACACCCCGTGTTACGACTCGTGAAGATCCGCCCGTCATCCCCAAGCACCCCATCCAAACCCGTCCCGCCCGAGATCCAATCACTACCCCAACCACCGATCAGATCATCATCCTGACCATCACCGAACAACACATCGTTGCCACACCCGCCATACACCGAGTCATCACCCGACTCGCCATGCAGCTCATCAGCACCACCAACATCGACATACCTGCTCGCCGACCCCGCACACGACGCCAACGGCGTACTACACGACCCCGACGCCGCCGCACCACCACACGGCCCGCCACCAGCCACCAACCCAAACGCCTGCGGATCAACATCAGGCCCACCCGCCGTGTAATCCAACAACACCACACCCCGCACCACCAGCTTCGCGGCGCCGTAGGTGTCATACGCGAACGTGACGTACTTCTTGGCGGTCGGCAGCAGATCGACGCCGCCCGTGCCGACGATCCGCACGATGTTCGCGTTGTCGCCCGCGATCGTGTCGGCGTCGCGGGCGTGATCGACGTCCGCGCCGCCCAGGTGTGAGTCGTCGTTGCGGCCGATTCGGCCGCCCGCGCCGCCGAAGATCAGATCGGCACCGTCGGGACGCAGATCCGCCCCTGCGGTCGCCGCGCCCGCCAGCGCGTCGTTGACGGCGTTCAGGCCGAAGAAGCTCGAGCTGCCGCCGACGAGGTCGTCCTGGCCCAGCCCGCCGAAGATCACGTCGCGGCCGGCGTTGCCCTCGACGTAGTCCTCGCCGTCCGTCGCCGCCTCGAACGACGCGACGACGTCGAGGTCGCCGACGTAGTCGCACACGAGGCTCGCCCCCGCGAGGCCGGCGCAGCCATCCGGCGTGCGCGACGCACCGACATGCGAGATCGCGGCGAACGCGTCCTCGATGCCGCCGTCGCCCTGCACGACGTCGTTGCCCATCTGCCCGAACAGCACGTCGTGCGCCGCGCCGCCGGCGAGATAGTCGTTGCCGAAGCTGCCCAGCCCCTTCGCCGCCGGATTGGCCGGGTCGTCGACGCTGAGCTGCACGTCGAAGCTGTGGAACTCGTCGCCGTCGGCGTAGTCGTCGTCGAAGGCGATCGTGTACTCCGCCCACCACGGCGCGAGGTCCAGGTCGCCCGCCAGGCCGCTGTCGGGGTCGCGGTAGCGCATCGCCACGCCGTTGACGAGCAGCACCCCGCTCGTGTCGGCGCCCACCGCGCCGCCGCAATCGTTGGGCCGATCCGTGCGGCTGTACAGCAGCCCGCCGCACAGCGCCTCAAAGCGCAGGCTCGTCGTGTCCTGCAGCGTCGTCACGTTCGTCTGCGCGATGCCGCCGACGAGCACCTCCACGACGCGCCGCGCGAGGAACGCCTGATCGCCGAACAGCAGGTCGTCGCCCTCGTCGCCGTCGGCCATGTCGTGGCCCGCCCCGCCGACGATCGTGTCGCGACCGAGCCCGCCGAAGATCACGTCGTCGCCGCCGTTCTGGAACGCCCGCGACTCGATCCGCCGGATCGACGCCAGCAGCGTCGTCTGGATCTTCTGCAGCCGGCTGTCGGGCTGGTTCGGATCGGCCGTCTGCTGGACGACCGCGCCGTGGTCGCCGAAGATCACGTCGTCGTACGCCGCCTGCGGCCCGCCGGTCACCGTCCCGACGCCCTCGCCGTACAGCAGGTCGCGACCCGCCGTCATGAGGTCGGCGTTCGGCTGCGCGACGGGCGCCAGCGTCTGGTCGCCCGCGACGCTCGCCGGGTCGAGCGTCGGGCGCGGGCTCGCGTTCGTCGTGGCGATCGACAGCGCGCGGGTGAGGATGTCGACGTTGACGCCCGAGTCGCCGTAGATGTGGTCGGCGCCGCGACCGCCGTGGATCTCGTCGTCGCCGGAGCCGCCGGCGAGGTGGTCGCCGGCCTGGCTGCCGTAGATCGTGTCGTTGCCCGCCCCGCCGTAGGCCGTGAAGCCGACCGAGGGCAGGTTCGAGCAGGCGGCGTCGGCGCAGCCGAGCGTCGCGAACAGATAGCGGCCGTCGATGACGTCGTTGCCCGCGAAGTCGAACGGGTCGCCGACCGGGAAGACCCACTCGTCGTCCTCGTTCTGCTCGTCGGGCACCTTGTAGAACGGGTCGAACGGCTTGAGCGCGAACTCGTAGCCGCGAGTGTCGTACGGTCGGCCGCCGTACCACGCGCCGTCCTGTGAGGTGTCGCCATAGACGACGAGCGGGCTGGCGGGTCCGCCGAGGACCGCGCCGCAAGGCTTGGCGGCGAGCGGGTTGCAGAGCGTGATGCGGTCGCCGCCCATCCGCGTGCCGCCGTCGAAGAGGACGTCGTAGCCGAACACCGTCCGGCTGACCGGGGCGTCGAGGATGCCTGTGAGCGTGGGCTCGAGCGCCGCGCCCTGCAGCGTCATCGACGTGGCGGTCAGCGCCGAGATCGTGAACGGGCCGGCGACGCCGGACACGTAGACCTGCATGCCGACCTTGAACGGCGCGTGGTTGGCGGCGGCGCTCGTGAACGAGCAGGTCGCGCACAGCAGCGTCGACGTCGGCAGGCCGAGCGGGCCCGACGGCGCGACGGCGGTGTTCATGAGGCCGGTCGCGATCGCCCTGTCGGGCTCGGCGACGTGCACGGTCTTCGTGCCGGACACGCCGGACAGCGCGGGCGCGGCGAGCTGCAGGATGGCGCCGACGCCGCAGCCGGGGAACGGATCGGCGTACGGGCAGTCCGCGAGGCCGCCGCCGAAGCCCGCGATCGTCCGCGTCGACGGGCCCTCCGCGGTGATCGCGACGCGGTCGCCGACCGCGAAGCCGGCGCCGAGCTCGACGCGACCCCACGACAGGCCGTCCTGGCGCGTGAGCGTGCTGGGCGTCGCGGTCATCGCGAACGTGACGTCGAGCGGTCGGTTGCCGCCGCCGTGCACGACGGTCAGACCGCCGTGCGGCCCCGGCCAGAAGATCGTGCGCGTCGTCAGCCCGCTGCTCTGCAGCGCCGGGCCGCGGCGCAGCGTCAGCGTCGTCGCGGTCAGCTCCTCCAGGCGCCACGAGCCCGGGATGGCGTCGATCATCACGAGCTGGCCGGCGATGAAGCCGTCGGCGATCCAGCTGCCGCTGGAGCGGGTGACGACCCCGCCCGTCGCCGTGCCGGCGATGCTGACCGCGACCCGCGCCGTGACCGGCACGTCGGAGGCGGTCACCGTGCGCACGGCCTGCGACGCGCCGGCGACCGTCCCGGCGAGGTTCATGACCGTGTTGACCTGCGTGTCGTCGGGGTCGTCGTCGGCGAAGCTCGCGACGGTCCACGCGCCGGCGAGGCCGGAGATCTGGACCGGCTGGCCGACGAGGAAGCCCTGCGCCTTCCAGTCAAACGGCTGCGGGCGCGTCAGCGCGATGCCGCCGGCGATCGGCGCGACCTTCACCGTGCCGACGAGCTTCACCGCGACGTCCGGATCCAGCGTGCCCTGGATGTCGAGCGCGTCGTTGCCGCTGCCGAGCAGGAGGTTGAAGACCTCGATCGTCGTCTTCGCACCGTCGGTCGTGAAGCTGCCGTCGACGAACTGGACGGTGCCGAAGCTGATGCCGCCGGGGAAGATCGCGGGCTCGCCGAACGTCTGCGGGTTGCCGCTGGAGTAGGCGGGTCCGAAGTCCAGGTCGGCCGGCAGGCCGAGGCCCGACAGCGTCGTCGACGTCAGCGTGCCGCGGCGATCCTGCTGGCTTGCGTCGTCGAAGACGTTCAGCACGTCGATCTGCTTGGACTCCGGCGGCTGCGTGCCGATCGCGAACAGCGGCCCGTCCTTCTCCCCCGGCAGCTTCAGGCCGAGCTTCAGCGAGCGGTCGGCGCCCGAGACGCCGCCCTCGACGGCGAGCGGGCCGCGCAGCTTGGAGAGCTGGTGCGTCGAGACCGGGAAGACCTTCACGCCCTGGCGCGAGATCGGCACGGCGTAGTGCACGTCGGCGACGAGCACGACCGACTGCTCCTCGTGGTAGTTGAACGCGTCGAACGTCGCGACGGCGGCGAGCCGCACGATCCGCACGCTCGCCGCGGCGCCGAACGCGAAGGCGCCGACCGACGTGAACTCGAGCTTGTCGTCCTTCGTCGCGTTGTCGCCGCGGACGACGGCGATCTTGAAGCGCCCGCAGGTCGCCGGGCCGCTCGTCGTGCACAGCTCGACGTACTGGCCCTCGAGGAAGCCGTCGGCGAGGAAGCTCTTGGCGTCGCTGCGCACGACGCGCCGGTTGGCGACGTCGAACGTCGCGGCGCCCTCGAAGAGCCCTTCGTTGGCCAGCGCGCTGATCACGGCCGCGCCGGCGCCGAACGTCTGGCCGCGGACGGCCGCCGGCAGGGCACCCGCGAGCGCGAGCGCGTCGTCGGTGACCGCGCCGGCGACGGTCGCGACGTAGGCGTCGTAGGTGACGGCGTCCAGCGTGAAGCGGATGTGCTGGCCGGCGACGAAGCCCTCGTCGACGAAGCTGCCGAGGTCCGAGCCGTTGGCGCGGGTCACGGTGTAGCCGTCGGCGGAGATCGACAGGTTGCCGAGGAACTGGCGCGAGGCGACGAGCCCGCCGATCGTCTTGAGGCTCGCGATCGTCACCGCCACGCCGCCGATCGACTTCACGTCGACCATGCCGTCGGTGAGGATCGCGACCTCGACGGCGCCGAGCGGGCGCTTCGTCAGGCGGATCGCGTAGTCGTCGGTGGCGCCCGGGACGCTGCAGGCGGCGTCGCCGCACTTCACGACGAGCGTGCCGCCGGCGCTCTCGATCGCGACCATGCCGGCGGTCTCGTCGTCGATGACCTCGATGTCGGTGATGGCGCTGCCCGAGCGCAGGTTCGGGAAGACGTAGTTGGCGTTGGGGTCGATCGTCCTGGCGCCGTCGGCGTCGGTCGCGTCGTCGTCGCGCGTGAACGAGATCGTCGCCGTCTGCGGATCCTCCGGCGCGCCGTCGTCGCGCGCCTCGACGACGATCCGCACCGGCACGTCCCAGTCGGTCGCGTCGAAGTCGATCGTGTAGTACGTCGAGCTGCCGACCACCCAGCGCTGGAAGCGCCCGCCGAGCTCGGGGCTCGACAGCGTGATCGCCTGCTGGCTGGCGGAGTCCAGCACGAGCTTGACGCGGATGTGGTCGTTGGCGTCGGGCTGCTTGGGCAGCGCGACCAGCAGGTCGTCGCGGCGCCCGGTGTACGGCACGCCGGAGCCCTCGATGACGAGCGTGCGGCCATCCTCGGAGACCGTGCCCGGCGCGACCTTCGTGACGTAGACGCCGGGCGTGTCGTTGTCGCGGATCGAGACCTCGACGTTGCGCACCGCCGTGGCGTCGAAGCGCGCGTCCTGGGAGATGACGCTGTGGGCGATCGTCATGACGCGGTCGCCCTCGGCGCGCGGGTCGTCGACGGCGAGCACGTGGACGAACTGGCGCTGGTCCCAGTCGGCGGTCGTGAACGTCAGCACGAGCGCGCGGTTGGCCTCGTCGAGCAGCACGCCGCCGACCCAGCGGAAGCGCTTGAAGTCCGCCTGCGCCACGCACGACCCGGCCGCGCCGGCGCACAGCCAGACGGTGTCGGCGCGGCCGTCGGGCAGCGAGTCGATGCTGCCGGGCGGCTCCGGGTTGGCGAACGTGTCGTCGGCCTCCTCCTGCGGCGAGCGCGCCGCCGAGACCGTGACGTAGACCGTGCTCGTCGGCGCCACCGCGAGGCGCACGGAGTAGGAGTCGATCTCGGGCACCGAGACCGACCCGCCCTCGCGCACCGACGTGCCCTCGGGGCCCTCGTCGTCGATGACGACGAGGCCGGCGTCGGGCGTCGCGAGGTTGTAGTCCAGGCCGTCGACGGGCAGGCCGTCGTAGAGGCGGTCGAGGATCGAGCTCAGGCGATGGTCGATCGTTCCGCTGACGCCCTCGAGCTCGCGCGTGACGATGTCCTCGACGACGTCGCCGGTGACGTTGATCGTGTCGCTGCCGAGCCCGCCGATGACGCGGTAGGCGACGCCGAACGCGGTCGACTGGACGAAGAACTCGTCGTCGCCCTCGAGGCCGTCGACCTCGATGATCTCGACGTTCGCGTAGCGGACGTTCAGGCCGGCGCCGAAGATCCCCTTCGACGTGATGACCATGTCGTCGGCGAACTCCGTGCCGAGGATGACGAGCTTGTCAAAGCCCGTGCCGCCGTCGACGGAGACCGGCGCGTTGACGTTGTACTGGACCTCGTCCTCGCCGCCGCCGGTGCGGATGTCCAGCGGCCGGCCGACGGAGAAGCCCAGGCCGATCTTCGGGCGCGCGACGCCGTCGGCGTCGAGCGGGATGACGTCGTCCTCCCAGTTCAGATCGCCCGGCGTGGCGTCGGCGTCGGCGATGTTGCAGACGCCGTCGCCGTTGTTGTCGCGCCGGTAGCCGGTGAACGTGTCGGCGTCGGCGGTCGTGCAGACGCCGTCGCCGTTGGAGTCCGCCGGGAACAGGCCCGTCAGCGGGTCGGCGGCGAAGTCGATGTCGGCGAAGTCGCAGTCGGCGTCGTTGTCGGTGCTCTTCGAGCAGGTGGCCGCGAGCGCGAACGCGCGCACGACGAAGAGGTCGTTGTCGTCGTCGCCCTCCAGGCGCAGCTCGGCCTGGTTTGAGTACACGACGAACTCGTCGTTGCCCGTGCCGCCGCTGGCGACGATCGGCGCGTGGCTGCCGGGGCTCAGCCAGCCGCGCGTCGTCGCGATCAGGCTCGGGAACGTGTCGTTGGCGAGCAGCGCGCCCTCGCTGTTGTCGCGCTTGAGGCCGAAGATCTGCCCGATCTGGAACGTGTCGTAGCCGGCGCCGCCGTCGAGCGTCGTGATCGCCGAGTTGTCGTCGACGAAGAAGGCGTCGTTGCCGCCGAGCCCGTAGACGTTGAGGCGGCCGTTGAGCGCGGCGTCGTAGTTGACGCGCTGCACGCCGGCGAACGGCTCGTTGCCCTGCGTGCGGTCGCGGTACAGGCCCAGGCCGCCGTCGGGATCGCCGTTGCCCGCCAGCAGCGCGACGAACGCCGGGCTGTCGGCCGTCTCGCTCGGCGAGACGCACTGCGTCGGTACGCCGGCGGCGCTCGCCGTCGCCGTGAACGGGCTCTCGGTGTCGATGCACTTCACGGCGCGCAGCAGGAAGATGTCGTCGGTCTTGTTGCGCGTCGTCGTGGCGGGGACGTAGCCGTTGAAGTCGGCCGCGAGGTTGTCGAGGCCGTAGATCGTCAGCTCGTCGACGCCGTCGTCGGGCGCGCCGGTGTCGAGCACGTTGACGAGGTAGTTGCGCTTGGCGCCCTGGCTGCCGGTCGTGAAGATCACGTACGTGTCGGAGTCCGCCTGGCCGTCGAGCGTCAGCGAATGGCCGGCGCCGTCGTCGATCGCGAGGTCGCCGGGGCTCGTCACGACGTCGGCGGACTGCAGGTAGTAGACGAGGAAGACGTCCTCGCCGTCGGCGAGCGACGGGTCGTGGCCGAGGTCGCCGGCGGTGATCGCGCTGGCCGATCCGCGCACGCGCGTCTTGGAGCCGATGAAGACGTAGCCGTCGCTGCCGGGCGTCGTGGCGCCGGAGATCCCGCTCGGGTCGCCGAACTGGAACGTGTCGACCTCGCTGTTGCCCCAGATCTGCGTGATCCGCCCGGCGACGGGGTTGGCCTGCGACGGCGCGCAGGTGCCGACCGGCTCGCCCGTGCTCGCGCCCGGCGTCACGACGCAGTCGGCGATGAGCTGGCCGCGCAGCGTCATCGTCGTGCCGTGATGGAGGTCCAGGTCGCCGAAGTCGCCGAACACGTCGATCGACAGGTCGGCGAGGATCCGGCTGTTCTGATGCGTCGCGACGTCGTCGCCGGCGCGCAGCAGGACGCTGCCGGCCTCGGCGAAGATCTGGCCGGCGGGGATCGCGCGCGGCGCGTCGAGGTCGTTGCCCGGCGCCGTCGTGTCGTCCTCGGCGAAGCGCGCCGAGCCGTCGCGGATGAGCAGCAGGTGCTCGTCGAGGTCGGCGGACTCGCGGACCGTCAGGCGGATGTTGCCCGTCGTCGCGTGCGCGAGCACGAGGCGCAGCTCGGCGTCGGTCTCCGTGACGAAGATCGAGGCCGACGCCTCGAGCGCGACGTCGTCGCCGGCGTCGTCGAGGTCGGCTGGGGTCGAGCCGCGGCGCGAGTCGATCTCCAGGTCGTTGGCGCCGCCGGCGTCGCCGATCGAGCCGCCCTGGGCGTCGATGTCGATCGTCTGGCCGAGGACGTCGGCGGCCGCGTCGCCCGCGCCGCCGTTGCGCGCGTCGACGATCGAGCCGGCGCGGCTGCGCAGCGCGACGTTGCCGGTCGTCAGCGCGGCGTCGCCCTCGGTGTGGACGGTGTGGACCTTCATGTCGCCGACGACCTCGTCGAGGTAGATGCCCTGCGTCCTGTCGTCGTCGGCGGCGGTGTCGAACGCGCGCAGGACGCCGAGCGAGCCGCCCGCCGCGTCGACGTCGATCTCGAGGAAGTTCGCCGCCAGGCCGATGCCGCCGAAGCCCGACACGCTGCCGGGCTCGCCGAGCCCGTTGTCGCCGGCGGTCAGCGTGATGTTGCGCGCCGTGACGTCGATCGAGCTCTTCGCGCCGGCCGCGCAGTCATAGCCCCACTGGACGTCGTAGGCGTCGACGCACGTCGGGTCGTCATCGGTGTCGAGCACCCCCGAGTCGAGCTCGGCGTCGACGATCCGGCGCGGCGAGTCCAGCGTGACGTCGGCGGCGAGCTCGCCGGCCGGGCACGGCGCCGCGCCCGGGCAGACGCCGCTTGAGTGGATGTGGCCGACGCGCAGGTCGCCCTTGCCGCTCTGCTCGACGACGTGGATCGAGCCGTTCGTCGACATGTCGATCTTGCCCGAGCCGTCGGCTGCGCCATGCGTCGCGCCGGTCTCGTCGTCGGTCCACGTCGCGTCGCCGTCGGTGTGGGCGAGGTAGGTGACCGCCGTCGCCGTCGACGGGTGGTGGATGGCGATCGTGTGGCCCGCGCGCACGTCGCTGAACGTGTAGTTGGCGTTGACGAGCGTCGCGTCGGCGCCGAGCGCGACGAGGATGACGCACGGCGCGACCGTGCCGCAGCCGACGATGTCCGGGTTGTCGGGCGCGTTGTCGGGCCGGAAGTGGTTCGTGACCGCGACGGTCTCCTCGAGCGCGCCCGGGAACTGCGGGCTGGCGTCGTCGTCGGGCGTGTACATCCGCACCTCGACGTCGCCGACGAGGATCGGCTGCGTGCCCTCGCTGGAGTCGTTGACCTTGACGTACAGGTCGCGGCCGGCCTTCAGCGGGCCGATCGACGGCGCGATCGGCGTGCTCGCCGCGGCGCTCGTCGCGCTGCGCCGCAGGACCGCGAGCTCGAGGAAGATGTCGACGCCGGCCTCGCCGTCGAGCGCGACGGGCTTGAACGTCGCCGGGACGCCGACCTCGCCGGTGTGCGTGATCTGCACGAGCACGAGCCGGATCGGGTTGGCGACCGCGCCGATCGAGCCCAGTTCGGAGTCGAGGTCGGCGGTGTTGCTGAAGAACGTCTCGACGGGGCCGTCGGCGCCGGCGAGGATGCTGCCGCGGTCGTTGCGGATCGTCGTCGAGCCGAGGATGTTGCGGATGTCGCCGTCGATGATGAGGTCGCACGGCGAGCCTGCGCAGGCGGTCGCCGACGGCGGGCCGCGGATGCTCTGGATGCGCAGCTCGGTCGCCGGGAAGATGTGCCTGACGTCGAAGCGCCACGGCGGGGCCTCCGCCGCGCCGCCGCCGATGTCGACCGACACGCCGATGATCGCCTCGGGCGTCGACGAGATCGAGCCGTTGAGCGTGTTGACGGCGACGCCGCCGTTGCTCTTGATGAGCAGCGAGCGGTCGGCGCCGTTGCGGATCGTCACCGAGTCCCACGTCTCCTGCATGAAGAAGACGCCCGTGATGCCGCTGATCGTGCTGTTGCGGTCGGGATCGTCGACGTCGTTGGCGCGGAACGTCGCCGTCGGCAGCTGGTCGTAGATGAGCGCGTCGACCTCGATCGTCGCCCCGACCGGGATGACGTCGCCGATCTGCAGCGGCGAGCCGCCGCTCGCGCGCACGACGACGTTGTCGGTCTTCGCGACGATCGTGCCGGTCTCGTCGATGACGAGCACCGGGTTGGGCTCGCCGAGCAGGTAGACGTCGGCGCTCCAGGCGATCGTGCGCACGGCCGTGTTCGTGACGTCCGCGTCGGCGTCGCCGAAGTCCAGGAAGCCGCCGCGCGTGTGCGCCTTCGCGTAGATCGTGTCGAAGAACTGCATCGCCTCGACGAGCAGCGCGGCGGTGCGGATGACGGAGCCGTCGTCGGCCTGCACGCGCGACGTGCGGTCGTAGTCGACCTTCGCCCGCGCGTCGGTGTCGGCGCCGCCGCAGCCGCAGCTCGCGGAGGCGTTGGCCTGGAAGTTGATGTTGCGATGCTCGGCGCGCAGCGTGACCGCCGCGGCGTCGATCTGCGTGCCGTTCTCCAGCACGACGGTCGCCGACGTGTCGGCCGTGACGTACGCGCCGGCGTCGGAGTCGGCGCCGAGCGCGACGGCGCGGGCGCTGGAGCGCGCGACGGCGTCGGCGGTGAGGTCGGTCGTGAGCAGCGCGCCGTTGGCGTCCAGGCCGCGCTGCACGCCGACGCCGGCGGAGATCTGGACGAGCGACGCGCGGATGTCCGCCCCGTTGCGCAGGCGCGACTCGACGGCGGCGGCGAAGGCGCCCTGGCCGATGCGGATGCCCTGGCCGGAGTCGTCGTTGGCGTCGGAGTCCGTGCCCAGGCCGCCGGAGCTCGTGCGCGCGTAGACCGACGCGTCGATGCCGTTCGCCGCGTCGATGACGACCGTGCGGTTGGCGACGACGCTGCCGGCGACCGACGTCTTGACGTCGAAGCCGAACTTCAGCGTCACGTCGGCGTCGGCGGTGGCGATGAGGCCGCCGGTCGCGTTGACGCCCTTGCCGTTGCCGCTCTCGACGCCGGTCGCGGTGATCGCGATGCTGCGCGTCGCGAAGAGGTCCGCGCCGAGGCCGACGGTCGTCGAGACGGTGTTCGTGATCTCGGCGTTCGCGTTGGACTCGCCGAACGAGGCGAAGCCGCCGCCCTCGCCCTTGGATGCGACCGCGGCGTTGCTGCCCGACCAGGCGCGCACGACGATGTCCTCGCCGCGCAGCGTCGCGGCGCCGATCGTCGTCGCGACGGTCGGCTTGGACTCCGTGTACGAGGTCGCGTCGCGCAGGTCGAAGAGCCCGCCGCCGATCCCCGTCGAGGTCGCGCTGACGACGCCGTCGCTCTGGCCCAGCAGCGACTCGGGGCCGCCGATCCCGGCGAGCGCGTGCGGCGCGCCGGCGCCGCCGGACGTCAGGTCGACGATGAGCCGCTGCGTGCCCGAGCCGCCGGAGATCGTCGCGACGCCCTCGTAGGCGAGCACGTGGTTGCCGAGCTTCGCGGTCAGGCCGCCGACGATCGCGCCGGCGGCGTTGCGCAGGCGCAGCTGCGTCGGGCTGACGACGTCGGCGTAGTACATGTCGCCGTCGACGAGGCCGATCGTCTCGTAGCCGACGCGCTCGAGCTCGTGCGTCGCGCGCAGGCCGCCGGTCGACGTGTCGGGGTTCAGCAGCAGGACGTGGACGTTGGAGCTGCACGGCGTGTTCTCGTCGCCGTTGCCGGAGTCGCCCGGCGTCGGGTCGTAGACGCCGAAGCCGGCATGGCAGGCGCTGTCTGCCAGCTGGATGCGGTTGGCGTCGACGACGCGCACGTAGAGCGTCGTCTGGCCGTTGCTCAGGCCGTAGTCGGCGCCGCCGGTGGCCGCGTCGCGGTCGGCGTCCAGGCCCGGCGCCGGCGTGTGGTTGTCGGCGGTGTTGTTCGCGTCGCCCGGCGTCGGGTCGTACGTGCCGCTGAACGTGTAGCGCACGCGGTCGCCGGTCGACCAGCCGTGGTTGGGCGCGTAGATCGTCTGGTTGTTGTCGCTGTGGTCGATCGTCCCGTTGGGGTTGCGCACCATCGCGCCGTCGCCGTCGACCTTGACGTCGACCATGTCGCTGCGGAACGTCACGGTGTTCGGCACGTGGTAGACGAGCGCCTGGCCGGCGGCGAGGCCGTGCGGGCCGCCGAGCACGATCGTGTCGCCGCCGCTGATCGTGCTCGGCGTGAACGTCAGGACCGCGCCGGCGCCGGGGTTGGAGAGCGGCAAGAACTGCGTCGGCGACAGGCGCAGCGTGCGCTCGTCGACCTTGAAGACGTAGTACGTCGTGCCGCAGGCCAGGCCGCCGACGGGCTTGGTGCCGAGCACGCCGCCGCCGTTGCAGTCATAGACGACGCGGTCGTTCGTCTCCAGGAAGTGGTCGGTCGGGAACGTCAGCGCGGCCTTCGCGGTGTCGACGACGCCGGCCGCGCTGAACTCGACGCCGAGCTTCAGCGTCGTGCAGCCGGCGCCGCAGGTCACGATGACGCCGTACGTGCGCCCGTCGCCGAGCCCGCCGATCGCGTTGGGGTTCGGGACGGTCCCGTCCGAGACGCCCGGCACGTCGGAGGCGGGCGCGCTGTAGACGACCTGGTCGCCGGTCGTGACGCCGTGCGCCAGCGCGAAGACGAGCTCGTTGGACGCCGTGTTGACGGAGTCGATCGTGCCGTCCGACAGCTCCGGCGGCAGGCTGGCGTGGTTGGCGGAGATCGTCAGCGTGCCGCCGGCCTGGACGAAGCCGCCGCTGACCGTCGCGCTGACCTGCGGGCTCGTGCGCGCGTCGGCGACGAGCTCGGCCTGGATGTTGACGATCCCGCCGCTCGTCGCGTCGGCGAACGCGTCGGCGTCGGTCTTCGAGTCGGCGTTGAGGCGGATGTCGTTCTGCGCGGTGACGTTGCCGGAGCCCAGCTGCGCGGACACGACGGGCTTGGCGACCGCCTCCGCGCTCGATGCGCCGACGGCGACGACGCCGATCCCGAACGTGTCGACCGCGGCGAGCGCGCGGTCGTCGCCGAGCGCCGAGACCTCGATCTCGAACGCGCCCGCGTCGCCGACGGTTCCCAGCACGGCGTCGACGTGCGTCGAGCCGACGTTGCCGAGCAGCTGCGCCGTCGTGTCGCCCTCGACGCTCGCCTGCGGGTGGATCGTCTTGACGTCGATGCCGCCGCCGCCCTGGCCGCCGGACTTCGAGTCGGCGAGGTTCACCGCGACGGCCTTGACCGTGAGCTTGCCCGACAGGCCGCTGACCGACGAGCTCGCGCCGAGGATCGCCGACGAGTCGGCACCGTCGCCGATGCGTGCCTCCGAGCCCCCGGCGGCGACGGCGATCAGCCCGATCGTGAGAACGTCGGCCGTGGCCTCGGCGACGTTGCCGGCCGTCGCGAGCACGTCCATGCTCGTGCCGGCGCTGACCGAGCCGTCGTAGCGGGCGGTCGTCGCGCCGTCGATCGAGCCCTCCGGCGAGTTGACCGAGAACGCGCCGAGGCCGCCGCTGGCGGCGTCGGAGAACGCCTTGACGTGGTTTGAGCTCGTCGCGCTGAAGCTGATCGCGCCGCCCGCGTGGATCGAGCCCGACAGGCCGCTGGCCTCGGTCGTCGCGCCGGTCGCGATCGACGCGCCGGCGCCGGCGACGGCGACGTCGACGAGGCCGACGCCGAAGGACTCGGTCTCGGCGCCCGCGTCGTTGTCGCTCGTCGCGGTGACGGTGACGCCGGCCGCCTGCGCGACGACGCCGTCGAGCCCGGCGCGCGTCGCGCCGGCGACCTGCGAGTCGGTGACGAGCGCGGTGACGTGCAGCAGGCCGCCGCCGTTGCCCTCGGTGCGCGCGAACGTGTGGTTCTCCGACAGCGACCGCACGAGGACCGCGGCGCCGGGGACGGTGATCGTCGCGTTGGAGCCGACGACGGCGTTCGTCGACGCGGGCGTGCCGATGCTCGCGTCGGCGACCGAGACGGCGACGGCGATCGCGCCGATCGTCAGCGTGTCCGAGCGCGAGTCGGCGGTGTTCGCGCTCTTCGCCTTGACGTTGACCGCGCTCGCGCCGCTGACGTTGGACTGCAGCTCGGCGCGCGTCGCGCCGTTGACCGCCGCCGTCGGCACCGTGACGTTGATCCCGACGAGACCGCCGGCGCCGACGTTCGTGAAGCCCTTGGCGATGTTCGTCGACTGCGCGTCGAACTCGACGATCCCGCTGCTCGTGATCGCGTCGTCGTCGTTGGCGTCCTCGGCGAGCGCCTCGACGTCGGCGGAGCTCGTGATCTCGGCGTTCACGACGCTGGCCGACAGCCCGGCGAGGCCGCCGACGACGATCGCGTCGTTGCGCGCCTCGACGTAGTTGGAGCCGACGGCCTTGACCGTCACCTGGCCGGAGGCCGTGACCGTGCCGTCGAGCTTGGCCCGCAGGGCGCCGCCGAGCTCGGCGTTGGCGACCATGACGCCGAGGTTGAAGACGCCGAGCGAGAGCATCTCGGTCGTCGCGATCGCCTCGTTGCGCCCGGCGCCCTGGATGTCGGCAAGGACCTGGATGTGGCCGCTGGAGGCCAGCGACGCGCCCGCTCCGACGATCGCCTCGATCGTCGCGGCGCTCGTGACCTCGGCGTGCGCGTAGGCGCCCGACAGGCCGCCGATCGCGATCTGCAGGATGTCGACGTCGGCGCGCGCGCGGTTCTGGCCGATCGCGTGGACGAGCACGCTCTGCGAGCTGGAGATCGTGCCGTCGACCGTCGCCGTCGTGTGGCCGGAGACCTCGGCGCTGGGCAGCATGATCGTGATGCCGGCGAGCCCGAGCGTGCCGCCGGGCGCGCTTGCGACGGTCACGTTGCTGGCGTCGGCGACGACGTTGACCGCTCCGCTCGTCGCGACGTTCGCCGTCGCGGTCAGCGCGGCCTCGGTGTCGCGGGCGTCGTCGGCGCTCGCGATCGTCACGCCGGCGGCGATCGCGCCGCTCGCCGCGTTGAACGTGTCGGCGCGGATGTCGCCGTGCAGGCCCTTGGCGAGGACGTCGACGCCGCCGGAGCCGACCGCGCCGTGCGCGCCGGACGCCGCCCGCGTCGTGCCGCCGAGGTCGACGACCGCGACGGCGCCGCTGAGGCCGCCGCCGATGCCGGCCTGGACGGAGTAGGCGGCGGCGGTCGGGGAGGTGTCCGCGCGGGCGTCGACGTCGAGTCCCGTGACGGTGCCGCCGGCGCCGACGGCGACGTTGCCGATCGTCGCGCGCGTGTCGCCGTCGACGTCGGTGATCGCGATGGCGGCACCGGCCGCGACGAGCCCGAGCGACGCGCCGATCGCGAGCGTCGAGACGTCGCGGTCGGCGTCGGCCTTGACGGCGACGCCGCCGCCGGCGCGGGCCACGGTCGCGCCGCCGTCGATGTGCGCGGTCTGGCTTGCGTGGTCGTTGAGCACGACGACCTGGCCGCCGACGGCGACGACGCCGGCGGCGCCGCCGAAGGCGATCGCCTCGTCGTCGGCGACGGTGGTGGCCTCGACGCGGATCTCGTCGCTTGCGCCCGTGCCGGCGGTCAGGTGCGCGTTCGGCCCGGCGCCCGCGTCCGCGCGGCTGTCGACGTTGAGCACGAGCACCGCCACGCCGACGCCGACGAAGCCGCCCGCGATGCTGCCGGCGAGCCCGAAGACCTCGAGCTTGTCGCGGCCGATGACGCGGATGCTCCCGCCGGCGATGACCGTGCCGTCGACCGCCGCCGCGGTGCCGTCGGGCGGCGGGTTGGAGCCCAGCGCCGTCGCGGTCGGGGCGCTCGGCGCGGCGGCGCCGATCTTCAGGTTGGCCTTCGCGACGGCCGCCGAGATGCGGTCGCTCGTCTGCAGGTCGGTGTCGTGGACCTGCTCCCAACGCGCCGGGTCGCTGCCCGGGGTGACGTTCGTGCTCGCGAGCTTGGCGCTGTACGAGCGACCGCCGAAGGTCACGAGGTCCTTCTGGTCGTAGGCCGTCGCCGCCGACCAGGCCCCGCGGTTGGCGACCGTCGAGCCGTTGAGGGCGCTCTTGTAGCCGTTGGAGCCGCCGCCGGCCGCGACGACGTCGGCCTCGTCGCTGGCGTCGCGGACCTCGGCCCACTGGGCGCTGTTGGCCTGCGGGTCCTGCGCGGTGTTCGGGTTGTCGACCTTCGCCGTGTACTGCTTGGCGGCGAACGTCACGACGTCCTCCTGGTCGTACGCGGTGCCCGCGCTCCAGGCGCCGCGCTCGACGCCCGCGCCGCCGGCCTGCAGCGGCTTCTTCTCGCCCTCCCACTGCGTCGGGTTGGCGACCGGGCTCTGGCCGATCGTCGGGTGATCGACCTTCGCGCCGTAGCGCTTGCCGGCGAACGTCACGACGTCGCCCTGGTTGTAGTCGGCGGCCGCGCTCCAGGCGCCCTTGCTCGGGCCCGAGCCGCCGGCGTCGTAGGCCGTCGTCGCCTGCGTGCCGACGGTCCACACCGAGACCGATCCGGCGACGCCGACGAAGCCGGCGCCGAGGCTCACCGCGAACGTCTTGACGTCCTTGATCGACAGCGCGAGCACCTGGACGTCGGCGTTGGCCCGCACGGTCGCGCCGGTGCCGATCGCCGCCTGCACCGAGACGTTCAGGACGCCGATGTCGACGCCGCCGGCGACGCCGACGAAGCCGCCCGCCGCTCCGCCGGCGATCGTCAGCGTCTTGGCGCGATCGACCGCGGCGATGTTGACCGACTGCGAGGCGCTCGCGCCGCTGAGCGCGTTGGCGTCGACGCCCGCGCCGAGCGACGCCCTGACGGTGACGCCGATGAGGTTCACGCCGACGCCGCCGGCGACGCCGACGAACCCGCCCGCGACGGCCGCCGACAGCCCGAACAGGTCCTCGCTGGAGGACGCCTGCACGGCGAGCCCGTGGAACTCGCCGAAGACGCCGAAGCCGCCGCCGGCGTACTGGCCGTTCTTGATCCCGGCGAGCCCGCTGCCCAGGCCCTTCGCGTCGACCGTGCTGCCCGCGCCGATGAACGCCTGCACGTCCTTGTCGACCGGTGCCACGCCGACCGCCGCGCCGACGCCGACGAAGCCGCCCGCGATCGCGATCTGCAGCAGCTGGAGCTTCGTGTCGTCGTTGGCGGCGACGAGCAGGTCGCCGCCGGCGGACAGGATCGCGCCGTCGCCGACGGTGGCGTACGTGTGGACGGTCAGCACCGCGACCGAGACGCTGCCGGCGATCCCGGCGATGCCGCCGCCGGCGCCGGCGACGACCGACACGATCGTGTCCTTGCCGTTCGCCGAGACGACGACGTCGTCGCTGGCGTTGACCTTCGCGCCCGCGCCGACGAAGGCGTCGGTCGTGAGGTTCACGACGCGCACGCCGACCGGGACCGCGACGCCGGCCGACGCGGCGATCGCGATCGAGCCGGCGATGCCGAGCTCGAAGAACTGGCTGGCGGCGGCGACGAGGACCGACTGCGACGCTGCCGCGCCGCTGACGTTCGACGCGCACGTCGCGCCGCAGTTGACCTGCGCCGACGCGCCGATCCCGGACGTCGTGTGGGCGCTGAAGACGTCGATCGAGCCGGCGACCTGGACGGCTGCCGTGCCGGCCCCGCCGGCGCTGATGCCGACCGCGGCGACGTCGTCGCTGTTGGTCGCCGTCACCGCGACGCCGTGGAAGCCGGCGGTCTCGGCGGCGGCGATCTGGCGCTTGCCGAACAGGCTCGCGTCGCCGGACGGCGCGAAGCCGGTGCGCGTGAGGCTGTGCGACCGGCCCGTCGCGGCGGCCTTGGTCAGGGTGACGAGCGAGCCGCCCTCGGCGTCCTTGAGCTGGACGGAGTCGGCGTCGATGACGTGCGCGTAGTACGTCTGGCCGTCGACGAGGCCGCCGATCGGGCTGCCGCCGCCGGAGCTGTAGACGAGCGCCTCGTCCTCGTCGACGGCCGGGTCGCCGGGGCGGTGCAGGTCGTACGGGAGGTTCAGCGTGAGGTTGTCGCCCGCGACGGCCGTCTGGGGGTCAAAGCGCGGCGACTCGTCGGAGCGCACGCCGGCCTCGTTCGTCGCGACGAGGCGATGGGCCTCGCCGCTGCCGCCCGCCAGGCCCGAGACGACCGCGCCGGTCGGCGTGGTGCTGAGCTGCACGGCCTGCGGCCCGACGACCGAGATGTAGTACACGGCGCCGTCGGTCAGCCCGCCGATCGGCGCGCCGTAGCCCGAGTCGTAGACGACCGACTGCCCCGCGGAGAGGCCGTGGTCGTAGCCGAGGTTCAGCGTCTTGCCGTCGCCGGCGACCGCCGCCGGCGTGAAGCGGGTGTCGATCGTCGTGACGGAGTAGCTGCCGCTCTTGACGTCCAGGCCGCTGTCGCCCTTGGCGTTGACGCGCGCGTGGTCGCCGATGAAGGCGTGCGTCTGCTTCGTGACGACCGGGACGGACACCGACGCGCCGATCGCGGCCGCGCCGGCGCCGGAGACGTTGCCCGCGATCGCGTCGAGGTCGAGCGCCTCGTCGGCGGCGACGCGCACGCTGCCGCCGGCGTTGACGGTCGCGCCGTCGGCGGGGCTCGGGCCGCCGTCGATGTGCGCCCGCGTCGTGATGTCGATGACCGGGACGCCGACGTTGACCGTCACCGCGGCGGTGCCCGAGAAGCTGCCGCCGACCGAGATCGCCGTGATGTCCTCGCTGGACGTCGCGTCGACCGTGACGTGGCCGCGCACGGTCAGCGTGCCGGCGCCGCCGATCCAGGCCTGCGTGTCCTTCTCGACGACGTTGACGTCGACGCCCGCGCCGATGCCGGCCGAGCCGCCGATCGCCAGCGCGCCGGCGGCCGTCACGATCGTCGTCGTGTCGCTCGCCGCCACGGCCGCGCCCTGGGTCGCGGCGGCGCCCGCGTTGTCGGCGTTGATCGTCGTCGCCGGCCCGATCCAGGCCCAGGTCGTGTGGTCGAAGTCGTTGACCGAGACCGAGCCGGCGATGCCGGCCGTCGAGCCGCCGCTGCCGCCGACCGTGACGATGATGACGTTCGCCGTCTGCGTCGCGGTGACGCGCAGGCCGAGCGGCCCCTTGGCCTCGATGCTCGTGTGCGACGGCGTGGCGACGTCCTCGCTGCCGATGAACGCCTTGACGGTCGCGCTGGCGACGAGCACGCCGACCGACGCGCCGACGCCCGCGCTGCCGGTGCCGATCGCGACGCTGCCGGTGTAGATCTGGATGTCCGGCGCCTCGTCGGTGGCGGCGATCGTCATGTCGCCGCCGGCGTGCGCCGTCGCGCCGGTGCCGACGAACGCCTTGACGCTCGTCGTCAGCGTCACGACGCTGACCGATCCGGCGGCGGAGAACGAGCCGCTGACGCCGGCGCCGACGGCGATCGAGAAGACCTCCTCCTTGGCGTACGCGTCGGCGCTGACGTCCTTGCGGGCGTGGACCTGCGCGCCGTCGCCGACGAACGCCCTGACGGTCTTGTCGACGATCTCCACGTCGACGGCGAGCCCGAGGCCGACCGAGCTCGCGGCGCCGACCGCGCCGGCGAGGCCGAGGATGAACGTCTCGTCGCGGGCGACGATGCGGATCGACTGCAGCGAGCTCGCGCCGGTGTTGTCGACGTTGACGTGCGCGCCGGCCCCGATGTACGCCTCGGTGACGGTCGTCGCGGTGGCGGCGGTCGCCGAGCCGGCGCCGCCGAAGCTCTCGCCGCCGTTGCCGGCGGCCGCGAAGACCATCGTCGTCTGCGTGCTCGTCGCCTCGATCGTCAGGCCGCGGCGCGGCGTGCCGCCGCTGCCGGGGTCGGCGATGCCGGCGCCGTGTGCGAGCGCCGTGATCTTCGCGTTCGCGCCGACGTACGCCTTCGTCGTGCGCTGCACGAGGCCGATCGCGCCCGACAGGCCGAAGCCGGCGCTGCCGCCGCCGGCGCCCTGGCCGGAGATCTGGATGAGGCTCAGCGCGTCGGCCGCGTCGACGTACACGCTGCCGGCGGCGGCGACGTCGGCGGCCCCGCCGCCCGCGATCCACGCCTGCACGTCGTGCGTGACGTCGTAGATCGTCGCCGCCCCGGAAGCGCCGATGCCGCTGCTGCCGGTCGCGATCGCGATCGTCGCGACGACCGACAGGACCGCGGCGTCGTTGCGCGCCGAGATCGTGACGTCGCCCGCGGCCGTGACGCTCGCGCCGCCGGCGACCGAGGCGTGGACGGTCGTCGTCAGCGTGCCGAGCTCGAACGAGACGCCGACGGCGGCGTCGGCGCCGACGGAGAAGACGCCGGCGATCGAGATGAGGTTCGTGTCCTGGACGGCCGTCACGATCGCGTCGGTCGTCGTCACGGCGGCGCCGTCGTCGAGCGTCGCGCGGATGTCGTGCGTCAGGCGGTTGAGCGTCACCGAGCCGGCGACGGTGAAGCCGCTCTGGCTCATCTTCGCCTGCCCGCTGACGCCGGCGGCGATCGCGATGACGTCGTCCTCGCCGGTGGCGGTGACCGTCAGCGTGTGCGTCGCGACGGCGGCGCTCTTGACGTATGCCGTGACCGTCTGGGTCAGCTCGTTGAGCGCGAAGGAGCCGGCGATGCCGCCGTTGTTGGAGACCGAGACGGCGCCGACGGCCGCGACCAGCAGGACCCTGCTCTTCGCCTCGACGCGGATCTCGTCGTCGGCGTCGGTGCCGGTCGGATCGGTCACGCCGGGGCCGATCGTCGTCGTCGTCACCGGCACGCCGTCGATGTAGGCGCCGATGTCCTCGACGATGTAGTTGATCCCGATGTCGCCGGAGGCGCCGAAGCCGAACTGGCTCTCGTTGGAGGAGTCGGCCGTGCCGCTGGCCTGGTTGGGCGACGCCGCGCCGCTTGTGCCCGAGCCCGGGGTCTCGTCCTTGGGCACCTCGCCGGCGTCGGTGTTGCCGGCGACGGAGATCGCCCACGCGACGGTGTTCGGGCCGCTGCGCGCGGGGTCGATGCCGGCCGTCACGACGATGTCGTCGCCCGCGGTGACCGAGCCCGCCGCGCCGCCGGAGCCGTTGGCGTCGCCGATGAAGGCGCGCACGGTGTTCGAGATGTCCGTGACCGAGGCCGACACGCCGATGCCGACCTGCGCCGCGGTGACGATCGCGCCCGTGAGGTTGAACGTCACGAGCTGGCCGTCGGCGAACACCGTGACGTCGTCGCCGGCCGCGACGATCGCCTGGTTGTCGATCCAGGCCTTCGCCGTCGCGTCGACGTCGTAGAAGTTGATCGAGCCGTCGAGCGCGAACGTGTTGGACTTGCCGCCGGACTGGGTGATGATCAGCGCCCAGGTGAACGTGTCCGCGCTGACCGCGATGTCGCGGCCGGCGGAGACCTTCGCGGTGTCGTCGATGTGCGCCTGGGCGGTGTTGACCTTGCTGAGCTTCTGCAGCGAGCCGCCGAGCGCGACCGTGCCGGCGACCGCGCCGGCGCCGACGTCGGTGATCCCGAGCAGCGTGAACTGGCCTGCGACGTCGACGGTCTCGATCGTCGCGAGCGCCTCGACGAGGACGTCCTGGGCGGCGCCGGCGAGGTCCTGGTTGACCTCGGCGCCGGGCGCGATCCAGGCGTTCGCCGCGTTCTGCAGGTCGTAGAGGTTCGCGCCGCCGGCGATGCCGACCGCGCCGCTGCTGTCGCCCGTCGAGCCGCCGGAGTACACGAGCGTCGTCGCGATCCCCTCGGCGATGAACGTGTCCGTGGCGAGCGCCGCGTTGAACGCGGCGAGCAGCAGCGCGACGATGTCGAAGCTGCGCTCGGCGTCGTCGTACTCCTCCTTGATGCGGTCGGCGTCCTGCTTGGAGTCCGGGTCGTCGTCGAGGTCGACGTAGCCGTCGTCGCTCGGGTCCGCGGCGGCGCCCCAGATCGAGCCCGTCAGCGCGTTGAGGTTGATCTGGTTGGGGATGCGGGCGTTGGCGCGCACGAGCGTCGTGCCGGAGGCGTCGACGTCCGCGTCGCCGATGAACGCGTCGGCCTCGTTGGCGTGGCCGATGAACGTCACGGCGCCGCCGGCGCCGACCTGGCCGGCGCCGCTGGCGCTGCCGGAGGCCGAGATCTGGTGGTTGTCCTCGGCGAGCGCCTTCACCGAGATGTCGCCGGCGGCGGCCGTCACGTCGGCGCCGTCGCCGATCGACGCCTCGGCGAGGTTGACGCTGTTGGCGATCACCGATGCGACGCCGATCTGCACCGTGCCGCCCGAGCCGCTCGTCTGCACCTGATCGTTGGCGATCGTCGCGTTCGCCGCGCCGGCGACGGCCTTCGTGCCGTAGCCGAGGAAGCCCGCCTTGTTCTGCAGCGGCTCGGTGACCGACGCCGATGCGCGCGTGATCGTCTTGTTGCGCACCGAGCGCGCGTCGACGAGGACGTCGCCGCCGGCGACGACCGCGCCGAGCACGCGCGCGGTCGCGATCGACAGGTGGTCGGTGACGGCGAGCGACGCCGACAGGCCGAGCGCGCCGGTGTTCTCGAAGCCGAACGCGCTTGCGGTCGTCGTGAACGCGTCGATGTTCTGCGCGACGACGCTGACGTCGTGGGCGCCGATCAGCGCGCCGCCGCGGACCTCGGCGAGCGCGAACGAGCCGTTGCGCGCGTAGGACAGCGTCGCCGCGGCCGTCGAGCCGAGGTTGGGGGCGAACGCGCGCACCGCGGTGGTGTTGCGCGCCGTCGCCTTGACGGCGACGTCGCCGCCCGCCGTGATGCTCGCCAGCGTGCCGGCGAACGCCTGCACCGGGCTGCGCACCGAGGCCACCGCGAAGGCACCGGAGATGCCGACCGTGCCGCCGATCGACGCCGCGCCGGGGATGATCTTCGCGGTGATCCGCTCCTCGCCGAGGATCCGCAGATCGCCGCCGGCGTTGACCGTCGCGACCTCGACCCAGGCGGCGGTGCCGCGCGTCAGCAGCCGGTCGAGGCGGTGCGCCGTGCCGGTCGCCGCGGCGCCGTCGAGGTCGATCGCGTTCGCGCCCGTGCGCGCGTCGTCGATCGTGGCGTGCAGCCGGATCCGGTTCGCGGCGACGAGCGAGACGTAGTACGTCTTCGTGTCCTGCAGGCCGCCGATCGCGTCGCCGCCGCCGCTCGAGTAGACGAGCGCGTCGCCCGCGAGGAGGCCGTGGCCGGCGCCGAGCGTGATCGTCTCGGCCGCGCTGTCGACCTTCGTCGCCGGGTCGAGCTCGAAGCCGCCCTGCTCGAGCGCGTCGCGCACCGGCGTCGCCGGCGTCAGCAGCGTGATCGCGTCGTCCAGCGCACTGCCGTGGGCGTCGCCCTGCGCGGTCGCGGCGAGGCTGTGCGTCGTGCCGGCGGAGGCCGGGACGAGGTCGATCGCGTCGCTGCCGGCGAGCGCGTCGGAGGCCGAGCGGTGCAGGTGCACGCGGTTGGGGTCGCCGGCGTCGAGGGCGACGAAGTACGTGCGGCCGCCCTGCAGGCCGCCGACGGTCTCGTCGCCGCCGGGGTGCGTGTAGCGCGCGGCGTCGCCGGTCTTCAGCCCGTGGCCGGGCGCGAGCGCGATCGTGTCGGCGGCGTCGTCGACCGCCGTGGCGGAGTTGAACGAGCCGGCGGCCGGCGGCGTCGAGTGGTCGGACTTCAGCGCGTCGGCGAGCGCGCCGGCGAGCTCGGCGAGCGTCTCGTCGGCGAAGGTGCCGAGGTCCGGGAAGCCCGTGATCGGGCCGCCGTTGGCGTCGACGGTGCGCAGGATCGCGCGGCCCTCGCCGTCGGCGAAGCTGCCGATCGAGTACATCGAGACCGCGCCGACGAGCCCCACGGTCGTGCCGTTGAGGCTGACCGAGAACGCGAGCACGGACTTGCGCGCGAGCGCGAGGACGTCGATGTCGCGCAGCGCCTTGACGTTCGCGCCGCCGGCGATGAACGCGGTCGTGTCGTTGCGGATGACGCCGACGTCGGCCGACGCGCCGAGCGCGACCGTCGTCTTGACGACGCCCGCCCCGCCGGCCGAGAAGAGGTCGACCTCGTTGGCGGCCACGACGACGACGTCCTGGCTGGCGCTCGCGCCGGCGAGCTGGTTGACCTGCGCGTCGCCGATGAACGCCGTCGTGTCGGAGTCGATGACGTTCAGCGCCGCCGCGCCGACGATCGCGACCGTCGCCGCCGCCGCTCCGGCGATGACGACGTTCGTGACGTCCTCCTTGGAGCGGGCCTCGACGACGACGCCGCGGACGTCGTGCTCGGGCAGCGGGTCGTCGGCCGGGACCGTCCCGTCGAAGGTCGACACGGCGTCGCCGCCGAGCGCGAGGCCGTCGACGGCGGCGTCGCCGTCGACGTAGGCGCGCGTGTCCTTCGTGATGAGCACGGCGCCGAGCGACGCGCCGACGCCGACCGTGTCATCGACCTCCAGCGCGCCGGTGACGAGCGTCAGGTCGCTGACGTCCGATGCGGCGACGGACACGCTGCCGCCGGCGGTGACGGTCCCGGAGTGGATGAACGCGCGCGTGAGGTCGTCGATCGCGAACAGCGACGCCGAGCCGGTGATGCTGAACGCCGCGCCGCCCGTGACCGCGGCGGCGATGCCCAGCACGTCCTGCGTCGCCCTCGCCTGGATGACGACGTCGGCGCTCGCGAGCACCGTGGAGCTCAGGACGTAGGCGTCGGTCGTGTCGCGCAGCAGGCCGAACGACACGCTCGGCGCGATGTTGGCGAAGCCGAAGCCGGTCAGCGAGCCGCTGACTGCGACGTAGGAGTGGTCGTGCGCGGCGACGATGCGCACGTCCTGGTGCGGCGAGCTCGTGCCGGCGGTGTTGACCTGCGCGGCGCCCGCCACGTAGGCGCGCGTCGTGCTCGTCGAGATGTCGGCCGCGCCCGAGATCGGGATCGTCAGGCCGGCCGAGATGCCGGCGCCGACGGCGACGACGAGGATGTCGTCGCGGCTCGTCGCCGTGATCGCGACGCCGCGCATCGCGCTGAGGATCGGCGTCGCGGCGCGATCGCCGGTCAGCTGCGCGTCGATCGGCGCGGCGCCGCTGATCGGCGATTCGATGCCGGTCACCGGGCTCGCCGGAAGCTCCTCGGTCGCCGACGGGATCTCGTCGATGTGTGGCCGGACGTCGCCGTCGTAGGCGCCGAAGCCGACGTCGAAGCCGCCGGTCGCGACCTGCGTGGCGCTGCCGCCGGCGAGCGCGTCGACGACGGCGCCGCCGTCGACGAACGCCTCGGTCGTCTTGTCGAGCAGGACGCCGCCCGCCGAGACGCCGGCGGTGATCGCGACGCCGCCGGCGAGCGTGCCCTGCACGAGCGTCGCGTCGGTCGCGGCGTCGGCGGCGACGACGACGTTGGCGCCCGCCAGCACGGTCGCGCCGGTGATGTGCGCGCGCGTCGTGACCGGGACGTGGTAGCCGCTGGCCGAGCCCGCGATGCCGACGACGCCGGTCACGCTGATCGTGGCGGTGATCGCGAGGACGTCCTCGTGCGTCGCGGCGCGGACGGCGACGTCGCCGTTGGCCTCGACGCTCGCGCCCGGCGCGACGAACGCCTCGGTGAGCTTCTTGATCTGGCCGCCCGTCGCCGACGCGCCGACGCCGGCGATCGCGGCGAGCGAGACGCCGCCGGCGATCCCGACCGCATCCGTGCGGTCCCAGGCGAGCAGGTCGACGCGCTGGTCGGGGCCGGCCGAGGCGTTGGACTCGTTGATCCTGGCGCCGCCCGCGACGTACGCGCGCGTCGTGTTGTCGGTGAGGTGCGCGACGGCGGACGCGGCGACGTTGGCGAACGGCGCGGCGCCGCCGCCGATCGCGATCGAGTGCAGGTCGTCGTGGTTGAGCGCGCGGATCGCCAGGCCCTTGACGGTCGTCGCGACCGGCGCGCCGTCGCTGCCGGCGTCGACGGTCGCCACGCCGAGGTTGTCGCCGGCCGCGTGGACGCGGCCGGTCGCGCCGACGAACGCCTCGGTCGTCTTGGCCGACAGCACGCCGGTCAGCGCGGCGCCGCCGGTGACGAAGCCGGCGGTCACGGCGGAGACCGCCAGCTGCTCGACGGTCGACTCGCTCTCGGCAGCGATCAGCACGTCCGCAGCGGTCACCGTGGCGCTGATCGAGGCGCGCGTGATCGGCGTGAGGTAGTAGCCGCTGACGGCGGCGTTGGCGCCGGCGAAGCCGCTGATGTCGGCGGAGCCTGCGACCGAGTCGATGATCTCGTCGGACGTCGCGTTGACGTCGACGAGCCGCTTGGCGACGACGACCGCGTCCTGGGCGACGAACGCCTCGGTCGTCTTCGTGAGGTACCCGCCGCCGATGCCGGCGCCGACGCCGACGAGGCCGCTGAGCGAGAGGGCTCCGGCGAAGCTCTCGATGTTCGTCTCGCTCCAGGCCAGCAGGCGCACGCGCTGCTCGGCGTGGGCCGCGGCGTTGTCGCCGGTGTTGACATGCGCGCCGCTGTCGATGAACGCGCGCGTCGTGTTGGCCGTGTTGTGCGCGGTGACCGAGCCGGCGATGCCGGCGAGGCCGCTGATGGCGGCGCCGAGGGCGAGGGAGTCGGCGTGCTCGAAGGCGATCGCCTCGACGACGAGGCCGCGAACGCCGAGCGTCGTGCGGATCCCGGCGAGGCGGGTACCGCTGTAGGCGGCGATCGGTGGGCCGCGGGTGCCGTTGGCGTGGACGGTCGCGCTCTTGGCGACGAATGCCTCGGTCGTCTTCTGGAAGCGCACGAAGGTCACGGCCGCGCCGGCGCTGGCGACGGGCGACAGCCCGCCGACGCCGGCGTCGACGTCGACGTCGGAGTCGTCGCGCGCCGAGACGAGGATCGTGCCCAGCGCGACGAGGTCGGCGTCCTCGGCGACCGACGCGCGCGTCGTCGGCGCGACGAGCCAGCCGGCGACGGAGGTCTGCAGCGCCCCCACGAGCGCGATCGAGACGGCACCGGCGAGCGACGACAGCTGCTCGCGCGAGCGCGCGCGGATCGTGATGTCGGTCTCGGAGTCGACGAGCCCGCCGACCGAGGCGTCGGTCGTCGTGAGGATCGCGCCGCCGTCGATCGCCAGGCCGACGCCGGCGATCGCGCCCGCCCCGGCCGCGCCGGCGAAGCCGTCGACGATGCTGACGTTGTCGGCGAGCACCGAGACCGTCGAGTCGACGTTCGCGCCGGGATCGCCGGCGTCGAACTGGTTGTAGCGCGCCCCGCGCCGGATCGCCGCGATCGCCGAGCCGGCGAGCACGGTCGCGAGCACCGAGCCGGCGAGCCCGAGCAGCAGCGCCGCCGCCGCGCCGACGGCCATCGGCGTGACCTGCTGGCGCGCCGACGCGGCGACCCCGAGCCCGCGGATCGGCGTCGCGACCGGGTTGCCCGCGTCGTCGCGGTCGGTCGTCACGGTGCTCGTGCCGCGGTCGCCGCGGGCCTTGACGTCGGCGGTCTCGCCGAGGGTGGCCTCGGTCTGGCTGAAGTCCAGGACGCCGGAGACCGACGCGCCGACGCCGCCGCCCAGGCCCGCCGCCGCGGCGCCGGCGAGCGTGTCGACGATCGCGTCGCGCAGCGACTGCACGATGACGTTGCCGCCGGCCTGCACCGAGCCGCCGTCGATGCTCGCGCGGAAGCGGCCGAGCGTCCCGGCGAGCGTCACCGAGCCGGCGATGCCGAAGCCGTACGCCGCGCTCAGGCCGACCGAGCGCAGGTCGACGGCGTCGTGGGAGATCGTCAGCACGTGCACGTGGTCCAGGACGGTCACCGTGGCGCCCTGGATCGCCGCGTCGACGGACTCGAAGACGAACGTCTGGTCCAGGCAGTCGATGAAGGCGCCCTCGCAGTCGGCCTCGCCCGCCGGGCGCTCGCGCAGGTCCATGCCGAAGATCACGGCGGCGACGGCGGCGCCGACGCTCGCCAAGCCGGCGGTCGCGGTCGCGCCCGCGACGCTCAGCGCGTTGCGGATCCGCGTGGCGGTGACCGACACCGTCAGCGCCACGCCGGCGAGCGGGTTCGTCGCGGTGACGACCGCGTCGTTGCGGATGAAGGCGCCCGTCGAGCCGCTCGTCTGCGTCAGCGCGACCGACGCCGCGACGCCGGCGATGTCCGAGCCCGACGCGCTGCCGGCGGCGAACGAGAGCGCGTCGTCGCGCGCGGTCGCCGCGACGGACACGCCGGCCGGCGCCGCGAGCGCGGTCCCGAGGCCGGCCCGCACCGTCGCGCGGTCGATCGCCGCGAGGACGTCGTGGCGCAGGTGGGTGTAGTTCACCGACAGCCCGACGCTGGCGTCCGCGGCGCTCGCCGAGGCGCCCGCGAGCGCGATCACGTCGCTCGCGCCGTCGGCGGCCACCGACACGCTGCCGCCGGCATCGACGACGGCGCCGTCGCGGATCTCGGCGTGCGAGAGGTCGAGGACGTTCGTGTAGGAGACCGAGCCCGCGAGGCCGATGCTCGGCAGCGAGTTGCCGGCGATCACGTCGGCGTCGCCGTCGCCGTCGATGTCGCCCACCGCGATCGACGTCGTCGCGAACTGGTCGGCGCCGACCGCCGACGCCGGGCCGAAGGCGCCGCTGCCGTCGTTGAGGTACGTGCGGTTGGTCTCGAAGAGGTTGCCGACGACGAGGTCCAGGTCGCCGTCGCCGTCGAGGTCGGCGACGGCGAGCGAGGTCGACAGCAGGCCGATCTCGCTCGTCTCATCGGCCGCGCCGGCGAAGCTGCCGCTGCCGTCGTTGCGGTACGCGCGCACGGGCGTGCCGGCGTTCGCGGTCACGACGTCGGCGTCGCCGTCGCCGTCGATGTCGGCGAGCACGACGGCCGTCGTGACGCGCGAGTCGAGGTCGACCGGCGCCGCCCAGCCCTCGAAGCCGGGCGTCAGCGCGTCGTCGAGGTTGCGGTACACGCGCGTCGGCGCGCCGACGGCGAACTGCGACGCGACCTCGCGCGGGTCGAAGTCCAGGTCGCCGAGATCGGGGATGTCGATCAGGCCGTTGTCGACGAGGTCGCGCAGGTCGGCGAGCCTGGAGCGGATGAGCTCGCGCGCGTCGATCGCCTCCTGGACGAGGTCCTGGATGGCGACGATGCCCTGCGCGATGAGGTTCTGGATCGTCGTGTTCGAGCGGCTGATGAGCTGGCCGAGCGTCGTGGCCGCACCGGCGACGAGGTCGTCGGGCGTGACGATGCCGGCCGCGACGAGCTCCTGCAGCGTCACGATGCCCGAGTTCAGCAGCGCTGCGGTCGGGACCGGGCCGCTGGTCGGCAGCCCCGCCGCGGCGAGCTCGGCGGTCGTCGTGAGACCGGCGCCGACGAGGTCCTCGGCGGCGACCGTCGAGCCGGGCGCGAGGCTGTCGAGCGTCGCGATGCCGGCGGCGGCGAGGTTGTTGAGCGTCGTCGCGCCGCTGTTGATGAGGTTGATGAGCGGCAGGACCGTGCTCTGGTCGAAGTCCAGGCGGTCGAGCAGCTCGCGCTCGACGAGGTCGATGAGCGTCACGAGGCCGGAGGACACGAGGTCCTCGACGAGGACGGTCGCGTCCTGCACGAGGTCCGACACCTGGATCAGGCCGCGCTCGATCATCTTGCGCAGGTCGATGCCGAGATTGCCGACGACGAGGTCCAGATCGCCGTCGCCGTCGATGTCGGCGAGCGCGAGCGACGTCGTGTAGTCCGCCTCGACGCCGATGTCCAGGCCCTGGTCATACCAGCGGCGCGCGCCCTCCAGCGCCTGCTCGGCGCCGTCGTCGCGCAGCAGCACCGTGCCGGCGACCGCGACGAGGTCGATCTTGCGCTGCGAGTTCAGCACCGCGAAGACCTCGCCCGGGGCGCGGCCGGCGGCGGCGAGCGCGGCATCCAGCGCGGCCTGCACGTCGTCGAGCAGATCCTGCGGCCCGCTGTTGTCGAACGTGACGGCGGGGTCGATCGAGACGTGCACGTTCGCGAACGGGCCGGTCAGCACGTCGGGGATGACGCCGAGGATCGCCTGCGCGACGGCGGCCAGCGGCAGCTGCGCGACGACGAGGTCGAACTGCAGCGCCGAGCCGTCGGGCGTCTGCAGCAGCGCGCCGCCGTTGTTGAGGAACAGCCGGTTGCGCTCGCCGAGGTTGCCGACGACGAGATCGAGGTCGCCGTCGCCGTCGACGTCGGCGAGCGCGACCGCCTTCGTGCTCCCGGCCTCCGCCTCGCGGCCGATCACGACGCCCTGGCCGCTGCCGAACCGGCCCCGGCCGTCGTTGACGAACAGGCGGTTGGCCTGGCCGAAGTTGCCGCTGACGACGTCGACGTCGCCGTCGCCGTCGACGTCGCCGGTGACGAGCGCGAGCGTCAGCGGCGGCAGCACGGAGCCGGCGAGGCGCGCGGGGTCGAATGAGATCAGGCCGTCGACGACGTCGTCGCCGAGCACCGCGGGATCGGCGAAGGTGCCCGAGCCGTCGTTGAGCCAGCGCCGCGGCGACTGCGCGAAGCTGCCGGTGATGAGGTCAAGGTCGCCGTCGCCGTCGACGTCGGCGAGCGCGAGCGCCGTCGTCAGCAGGTCGTCGTCGCCGATCAGCTCGGCCGCCGTGCCGGTGTCGTAGGGGCTGGCGGTGCCGTCGTTGCGGTAGGCGGCGTTGTGCTCTCCGGTGCCGGAGTCGGCGGCCTGCGCGGCGGCGACCGTCCGGATGTTCTCGTCGGCGTCGGCCTGCACCGCGACGTCGCCGCCGGCGTCGACGGCGGCCGCCATGCCGCCGACGAACGCGCGCGCCTCGTTGACGAGCCCGCCGAGGTTGACGGCGGCGCCGAGCGTGAGGAAGCCGACGTGGACGTTCTTCGCCGCGGCGCCGGCGTCGGCGACGCCGAACAGCAGCGCCCGGCCGCGGACGAGCACGTCGCCGGCGACGTCGACGTCGCTGCGCGCGCCGACGAACGCCTCGGCGACGTTGGACACGTCGGTCTTCGTCACCGAGCCGGCGAGCGACAGCGTCGCGCGCGAGCCGCTGGCGCCGTCGGCGAAGGAGATCGTCAGCGGCGCCGACGTCGCGAGCACGTCGAGGTCGTTCGTGACGACGTGCGTGTCCTGCGTGAAGGCGTGCGCGGCGCCGAAGACGCCGTTGCGTGCGAAGGCGCCGGCGATGCCCAGGTGCGAGCCGAACACGAGGCCGCCGGCGCTCGCGACGACGACCGGGGCGTTGAGGGCGTCGAGGCTGATGAACGGCGCGCTGACGAGCGCGACGTCGCGGATGTACGTCTCGACGGTGCCGACGACGGAGTTGAACGCGACGGCGCCCGAGACGCCGAGGCCGAAGTCCAGCCCGCGCGCGGTGCTGACGCCGCCGCTGGCGGGCCGCGGCGGGCTCGAGTCGGCGCCGGCGACGGCGAGCGTCCAGATCGACAGCCCGGAGACCGCCTCGAGCGTCAGCGAGGCCTGCGCGGCGACGGCGCCGGTGATCCCCCCGCGCGAGCGCCCCTCGAGCGCCGACGAGGCATCGCCGACGAACGCGCGCGTCGAGCTGCCGCCGAGCACGGCGTTGCTCGAGATGCCGGCCGCGATGCCCTCGGCGAGCGCCGTCGCGACGTCGGCGAAGCTCTCGAACTCGCCCTCCGGCGCGTCGGCCTCGTCCTCCGGGGCGAGGTCCTGCAGCGCCTTCGCGGCGGCGAGCATCGTGAACGCGGCCGCGATGCCGATGCCGGCGTCGTCGGCGCTCGCGACGCCGCCGGCGACGTTCGTGGTCGTGCCCTCGTCGCGCGCCGACAGCGCGATCGCGCCCGCGCCGACGTTCGCGCGATCCTCGATGAACGCCAGCGACTCGTGGCCGAGCACGAGGATCGAGAAGGCGCCGTCGACGGCGACGTCGTTGGCGACGCTGCCGGTCTCGGTGACGTTCAGGACGTCGGTGTGCACGAGCGCGTCGATCGTGAGCGCGCCGGCGGCGTCGAGCACGACGAGGTCGTCGATGTACGAGCGCGCGTAGTTGTCGACGAACAGGACGCTGAGGTTGCCGCCCACGCCGACGCCGCTCGTCGGACCGCCGAGGTAGGACAGCGCCGACGGCAGGCCGGCGACGTCGGTGACGTTGACGGTCGCCAGCGAGTGGATCGTGACGCTCTGGTCCGGCGCGCCCGGCGTGCGCTGGTTGACGAACGACCCCGACGCGATCCCCGAGCCGGCGAGGTTGTAGACGTCGACGTAGCTGATCGCGCCCGCGACGCCGGTCGCGCCCGCGGCGCCCGCGGCCGAGTTGACGTAGCTCGTGCCGATCAGGCTCGGGTCGGCGAGCGCGGCGGCGAGGAACGAGCGCACCGGGCTCAGCGCGGCCGAGATCTGCCCGCCCACGCCGTTGGCGTCCGCGTACTCCTCGCTGATGCGATCGACGCCCGTCGCGAGATCGCTGTCGGCGAGCGCGATCGACGGCGTGAACGGCGCGACCGGGTTGGTCAGCAGCGCGTCGGAGGAGACGAGCAGCGCGTGGGCGACGTCGACGAGCGAGTTGTAGCCGACGAACGACGTCGCCTGGTTGGCGAGCTTGGCGAACACGACCGCCGCGCCGACGGCCGCCGTCGGCGCGAGCGCCGCGCGCGCCGACGCGCTCGCCTGCGGGCGCGAAACGGCGATCGCGTTGATCGTCACGTTGGCCGCGTCGACGTTCGAGCCGTCGTCGATCAGCGCCGCAGCGCGGTTCTCGTTCTCGACGAACGTGATCGCGGCGCCGATCGTCAGGCCGATCGCCGGCACCTGCGGCAGCGTGATGCCGCCGAGCGGGTCGTAGGTGCGCCCGGCGATCGTGAACGTCAGGTCGAGGTCGCGCAGGAAGTCGTTGATCGCCTGCAGCGCGAGGCTCGGGCCGGGTGCGGCGTCCGCCGAGCCGAAGGAGCGCGTGACGTTGGACAGCTCGCGGGCGCGGGCGTCGATCAGCAGGTCGCCGGTCAGCTGGACGGTGCCGGCGACGAACGCCTCCGCCGACTGCTGGTAGAAGCCGACGGCCATCGTCATGCCGAGGCCCGCGAAGCCGCTGTCGAGGAAGCCCTCGGAGATCGCGACGTTGGAGATCGTCACGACGGCGTCGGCGACGAACGCCGCGTTCGTCGCGCTGATCCGCGCGCCGGTCTCCATCGACGTCTTGGCGATCGCGCGCGTCTTGCCGAGCGCCACCGACACGCCGATCGCGCCGGCGCTCGCGACCTGGGCGAGGAGGTCGAGCGCGTTGGCGGTGCGCGCGCGGCTCGTCACGTCGCCGGCGGCGAGGATGACGGCGCCGTTGTCGATCGCGACCGTCGCCTGCGGCGCGCTGCTGGCGTAGCTGATCGCGAGGTTCGTCGCCGGCCCGGTCCCGAGCGTCGCGTGCGAGTCCGCGTACGCGTCCAGGACGACGTCGCGCGACGCGTCGATGAGCGAGCCGGCGATGACGTCGACGCGCGCGGTCGCGAGCGAGAAGATCCCCGCGATCTGCACCGACGGGGTGTCGAAGATCCCGCCGCCGGTGAGCTCGCCGAAGATCGCGTCGGCGCCGTCGGCGATCGCGTTGACGCCGTCCGACAGCGCGGTGAAGAAGCGCGACGGCAGCGCGGCCCCGGCGCTGGCGAGGATCGGCAGCAGCACGCGCAGGCGCGCGGCGGTCGCCGGCAGGAACTCCAGCAGCGCGGTGACGTAGTCGCCGAACGTCGCCGGGTTCAGCGCCGTCGCCGACGCGAGCAGCGTGACGTCGCGGCCGGTGATCGTCGCCTGATGGCCGAGCTCGATGCGCGCCGAGGCGCCGACGAGGTCGACGCCGTCGAGGCTGACCTCGAAGCGGCTGTCCTGCACCGACGTCGCGGTGAGGACGACGTCGCCGGCCGCCGCGCCGTCGGCGTGCGCGAGGATCCTCGCGAGCGCCCCGACGAGCACGGTCGGCGCGTCGAGCCGGATGTCGCCCGAGTCGGCGCCGCTCACGCGGCTGGAGAGCGTGACGCCGTCGACGACGACGATCTCGTCGGCGGCGGTGATCGTGATGTCGCCGATCCCGCCGGCGATGTCGCCGGCGATGACCGCGCGGCCGCGCGACAGCAGCGACTCGTCGCCGTCGCCGGTCGCGTCGCCGGGCGCGAGGCGCTCGACGACGGTCAGCACCGTCGCCGTCACCGCCGCGATCGTGAAGCTGCGCGCGTTGAGGGCGAAGCCGCGCGCCTCGATCTCCTGACCGGGCTTGAAGCCGTCGGCGACGAAGTCGCCGCCGCTGCGCACGAACGCGTTCTGCGCGAGGTCGGCGTCGAGCGCCAGCAGCCCGGTCTGCGCGCGGGCGACGTTGATCGTCATCGGTCCGCTGCCGGTCGAGCCGGCGATGACGACGCCGCCGACGAAGCTGTGCACGGCGCCGGCCGCCAGCGGGCCGGTGAGGAAGCCCGCGGGCACGACCGGCGCCGGGCGCGGCTCGAACGGCGTCAGCAGCGGCCCGAGCGTCACGTCGGGCGTCAGGGGTCCGACGAGCGGGTCGTTGGGATCGTCGGAGGGTTCGTCGCCGAGGTCGGGGTAGTCGATGTTCGGCCCGTTCTGGAAGTCGATCTCGCCGCCGTTCTGCCAGTCCTCGAAGTAGAAGCGCCAGACGGGTCGCAGCACCTTGCTCTCCCACAACGGGAAGTTGCCGCCGCCGGTCTCGTAGACGAGGCCCGTCCAGCTGCCCTGGTGCTCCTGCTGCGGGTCGCTCAGGGGAGCGGACTGCAGGCCCGTCGCGGGGTCGATCAGCCGCTGGACGCGCCGGCCGTTGGCGCCGTCGGCGTCGACGACGCGGATCGGCCCCGCGACGACGTCGCCGTCGATCGCCCCGTACAGGCGCACGGTCAGCGTCGTGCCGGTGATCTGCACGAGCTCGCCGAAGCGGTCCAGGTCGTCCGGATCGTCGGGATCGACGAGGCCCGGCGTCACGAGCGGGTCGAAGGCGAGGAAGTCGTTGCGCTCCTGGAAGTCGATGCCGTCCGTGAACGCGGTCGCGAAGTCGCGCTGGTTGAGCGCGAAGACGCCGCGCGACTGGGCGCCGTCGAACACCTCGTAGATCGCCGTCTGCGTCGGCGTCAGGAAGCGGCCGAGGCCCAGCGGGTCGGCCGGGTCGGGCAGCACCCGCTGCGTGACGTTCCACAGCCACGTCGCCTGCACGCGGTAGCCGCCCGGCGTGACCGCGACCGTCCACTCGGTGTAGTTCGCCGGGTTGGCGTCGCGGTCGGCCTGCTCGCGCGGCATCGGCAGGATGCGGAACAGCGCGTTGGTCAGCGACATGCTGTTCTCGCGCCAGACCTTGTCGCCGTCGATGAGCTTCAGCCATGGCCGCTCGTCGGCGAAGAAGTCAAACAGCTCGACCGGCTGGGCGATGCCGTCGGGGAAGGCGAGCTTCGTGATGTCGGTGATGATGCGCTGGACGAGGCGCCCGCCGCCGTCGACGACCGCGACCGGCGTGTCGCCGGGCGTGACCGCCCCGAGCGCCGAGGCGTGCAGCGTGATCGTCGTCGGCGTCAGCCGGCGCACCCAGTAGGTCGTCATCTCGCCGAGGCCGATCGACGGGTCGCTGCCGCGGCGGTAGCTCACCGGCGAGCCGTCGACGAGCTGCGTCGCGTCGTCGACGGTGACGACGTCGGTCATCGCGTCGGCCGACGTGACGATGGCGCTCTTGCCGGGCTTGGGCAGCGTCGTCGTGAGGATGTTGCCGCCGTGGTTGCCGACGTCGTGCAGCAGCGACCAGTCGTAGTTCGTGACCGAGCCGCCGGTCGCTGCGAGGCCGTCGCTGGCCAGCTGCGAGAGCTGGCCGAGCGCCACGATCCCCTGCGGGTCGGTCTCCTGCAGCAGCAGCATCTTCGCCAGCGACAGCGCGTTGCGGTACGCCAGGAACGTGTCCTTGTCGTACTCGACGTTGTCGGCGAAGCCCGCGGCCGCGTCGGGGTAGAACTCGACGCCGGGGATCCGCTCGAGCGGGAGGTTGATGTCGACGACGTCGGCGTCGTCGATGCCCATGTAGTAGTGCAGCTTCTCGCGATCGCCGGGCTTGTAGATCGGGACGATCGCGTCGCCGACCTGGACGGACTTGACGTCCATCTTCGCGCCGAGCTTCAGCAGCAGCTCGAACTGCTCGACGTCGATGCCGTAGCGGTCGAGGATGACGCCGTTGAAGAAGTCGCGGACCGCCGCCTTGACGTCGGCGATCGCGTTCTTCAGCGGACGCAGCAGCAGCCGCAGCGGCCCGATCGCGACCTCGTCGAGCAGGCCCAGGACGTCGCCGAGCAGCCCGGCGACCGCGCCGATCCCGGCCGGCACGCCGAACATCGCCGACAGGTGGCGGTCGATGAACGAGTCGTCGGAGTCGCCGTCGCCGTCGGGGTCGTCGAGCGACAGCATGATCGCGTCGACGACGCCGATCGACGCCTCGGCCTCGGCGCGCGCCTGGTCGACGTCGGCGCCCTCGTTGCGTGCCGTGACGTTCTGCCAGTAGCGCGCGTTGTCGGCATCGAACAGGCCCTTGGAGGTCAGCAGGCCGAAGTCGCCCCAGTTGCGCACGCCGTCGTCGATCGACTCGCTCCAGCTGCGCAGGTACGCCTTGCCGAGGTCGGACACCTGCTGGGCGGTCGGCGCGCCGCCCTGCGCGACGATGCCGGCGATCTGCAGCGACAGGTCCTCGAAGAACGCCGTCGCCGTCTGCCCCGGCGCCAGCGGCAGGCTGCCGGAGCTGACCTCGAGCGCGGCGGCGGTCTCGTCGAGCGCGGCCTGCAGGTCGAAGATGACGTCGAGGATCGGTCCGCGCTCGCCGCGCGTCGCGAGCGCCTCGCCGGCGTCGACGTCGCTCTCGGCGACGAGCGGCGAGGCCTGCAGGGCCTGCGCGAACGACAGCGCGACGATCATCGTGTCGCCGGTGACGTCGAGGATGCGGTACTGGCCGTTGTTCGCCGCGTTCGTGAAGCCGAAGCCGAACACGAGCATCCCGGCCTGGAAGCCGTCCTGGACGAAGTCGCCGCCGTCCTGGCGGCGGAACGACAGCCGGCCGAGCAGGTCGTCGGGCGCGACGAGGAGGTTCGTGCGGCCGGTGCTCGCGCGAGCCGAGGGATCCTCCGGGAACGGCTTCAGCAGCGCCTCGTAGATGAAGCGCGTCGGCGCGTCGAAGATGATGCCGGGCGTCTCGTCGGAGGAGATGTCGCCGTTGGGCAGCAGGCTGCGCTCGCCGTTGGCGTCGAAGCGCGGCGTCGCCTGGTTGAAGTAGTCCTCCATCATGAGGTGGCGCAGGCCGTTGGCGAGCTCGCGCGCCCCGTCGGGCACGCCGGTGACGATGTCGGCGACGGCCGGGAAGACGCCCTCGGAGAACTCGTTGACGAGCGAGTGGGCGAAGAAGTCGCCCGCGGCGTGGGTCGCGTAGCCGTAGGCGAACGCGAGGATCTGCAGCCGCTCGGTCTCGGTGTACTGCGGGGAGTCCTGCGCGGCCCACGCCATGTCGAAGACGCGCGCCAGCCACGTGCCGGTGTCGACCGGGTGGATCGTGCGCTGGCCGAACGTGATGTCCGGGAAGCCGTCGGGGCCGACCGCGCCGGCGTAGTAGAACGACGGGTACAGCCGCAGCGCCTCGACCATTCGCGGGTGCACGACGTACTCGTTGGAGATCTCGGCCGTGCCGACGAGGCCGCCGATCGTCAGCTTGCCGTCCTCGAGGATGTCCAGCCGCACGTCCTTGGCGATCTCGACGTGGGTGTAGGGCTTGAACGCCACCTCGGCGAGCGCGTTGGCGCCGCCGTGGCCGTGTGCGGTGCGGATGTGCTCGAAGCCGAGCAGGTGGCCGGCCTCGTGCGCCACGTAGCCCGCCAGCGCCTCGGCGTAGTCCTCGGCCGTGGCGCCGATCGCCGGCAGCTCGTCGCTGAACACGAACGCGTTGTCGCCGCGATCGCGGTTGCCGATGTCGACCTGCTCCGACACGCCGTAGAGCGGGCCGTACTGCGCGAACGCCGTCGAGTCGCCGCCGACGTAGATCGTCGAGTACGCGGTCGGACCCGACGGCCGCACGGCCGTGACCGCCGCCTGATCGCCGAGCCTGCGCTGCACCGCCGCGACGAGCGCCGTGGCGATCGCCGCCTCCTGCCCGGCGAGCCACGCGGGCGCCCGGAAGGCGGGGACGTCGATGGCGCTCACGGTCACCGGGCCGACGTAGTCGACCGAGCTCGCGCCGCCGAGCTCGAGGAAGATGACCTGGGCCGAGCCGGGGGGCGCGCGTCCGGCCGCCGTCAGCGTCTCGGCCATGAGCCCCGACGCCGTGTGCGCGTGGCCGAGGACGTGGCCCAGCTCGTGCGCGACGGCGCTCACGAGGTCCATCCGCGGCGCGTCGTCGCCGTACGTGACGCTCCAGCCCCAGCCCGCCGCGGTCGCGTCGATGACGACGTGCGCGCCGAGCGTGTGCCCGAGCAGCAGGTCCGGCAGGTCCTCGATCGAGAACGTCACCGCCGCGAAGTCGGCGTCGGGATCGGCGGCCAGCCACTGCGCCTGGGCCACGGCGACGGCGCTGTCGAGCTGATCCTGCGTCAGTGCGCGGTCGGCCTGCGCGTCGGCGGGGGCCGCGGCGCTCGCCTGCAGGGCGGCGGGGGTGCTCGCCGGCGCCGGCGCGTGCGGGGTGAACGTGAGCTGGGCGGTGACGGTGTCGGTGCCGACGGGGCGAGCGGTCGGGGGGCCGCGCGCCGCGGCAGGGTCGCCGGGGCGGCCGGCGGCCGGGTCGTGGCCCGTGACGTCCAGCGCATCCGAGGCGCCCGGATCGCTCGTCGCGGGCCCGCCGTCGAGATCGGCGGCCCGATCGTCGCCGTGGGCTCCCGTCGAGGGCGCCACGGCCGCGACGAGCTCGTCGCGGCTCGCCGGGGCGGGAGCGGTCGGAGCCTCGTTGGCCGCAGCGAGCTGCGGCGCCGTGACGGTCGCGAGGTCACCGGCGAGCGAGGCCGGATCGATCGCGACGGGCGCCGGCATGGATGCGCCGTGGCTCGCCGAGCGCGGTGCCGCCGCGGTGGAGGGGCCGACGTCGCTCAGCGTGGCGCCGGCGACCGCCACGAGCTCGCGGCTGACCGGCGGCGGCGGGGGCGGGGGCGGCGGCGGCGCAAGTGGCGCGACCGCGGCGACGTACGGCGCGGCCGTGCTCGCACCGGCCGGCGCCGAGCCGATCGTCGCGGGGGCCGGCGCCGACTGGATCCTCGCCGCCTCGGATGCAGCGGAGGACCTGGAGGCCGCCTTGGCGCCCGTGGCGGCGCTGGGTGCGGGGGCGGCGCGCTGCTGGGGGTGCGACGAGACCGGGGCCGCGCTGGGGGCCGGCGCGGGCGGCTGCGAGGTCGCGTCGCCGGCGGGTGCCGGCGCGGGATCGCTGGCCGGGGAGGCATCGCCGTCGGCCGGTGCCGGCGCCGGATCGCCGGCCGGGGAGGTATCGCCGCCGGCCGCTGACGACGCCTGCGCCTGCGCTGCCGACGCCTCCGACGACGCTGGCGGCGCACCGCCTGCGGAGGCGGAGCCGGCAGCGCCCTGGGCCGCGGGCGGTTTCGGGCTCGGCTCGCGCGCCGCCGGCGCCGTCGCGCGCTCGAGCGTCGTGTCGGCCGCGGCGTCGGTCAGCTGCCGCTTCGGCGCGGCGGCGGCCGCACCGGCCGACAGACCCTGATCACCGCTGTCGGCGCCGTTGGATCCGACGAAGCCCTCGTCGGCGGGATCCGCCGTCTGCGCGAAGGCGGCCTTGTCCCCCACATCCGCCGTCGTGGGCAGCGCGCCGCGGAAGTCCTCCACGATCGGCACGCCGGCGAACGGGTCCTCGCGCTCGGTCGGCTGCGCGCTGCCGACCCCGTAGGCGTTGTCGACCGCCGCCGGCGTCGAAGCGGCCGCGGGAGCCCCGCCCGGCGCAGCGCCGCCGGCCGGCGCCGTCGCGCGGTCGGCCTGTCCGGCGCCCGCCGTGGATCGCGTCGCGGCGTCACCAGCCGCACCGGTGCGAGCGGCCGGCGTGGTGCCGGGGCCGCTGTCGGTGTCGGTGTCGGGCAACGCGGCGGCCGACCCGCCGCGCTTCGGTGCCGGTCTCGCCTCCTCGAACGCGGGGAAGGCGAGGCTCGGCGTGTCGAGCGTCGGCAGACCCGCGCCGGCCGCGCCCGATTGGGTGGCGGCGCTGATCGGGGGAGCGGCATAGCCCGCGACGACGGCGAGCACGCCCGTGACCATCATGGCCTTGGACCAGCGGCTGCGCCGCAGGGCCATGAGGCTCGGACCGTGGGCGCCGTGCGACCGCATCAGCTGGCCCCGTGCAGCGTCCGCCGCGTTCTGGTTGTGTTGGAGAAGCACCCGGCCATGGAGTCACGCGCACGGTCCGCGAGCCCCGGTTCGGTGGCGAATCGCCGTCCCCTGACGATCGTGTCGCGGGCCCGTGCAGACCCGTCTAGCAGTACCACCATGGCCTGCGCCGCGGGGGAAAGTTTTCGTTGCTGCGGGCCCGAACCACACCGCCCCGCGCGGCGGCCCACCCCGGTCTTGCGCGTTTTGCAGGAATTTCGTCGATCCCGAACGGTTGTGCGAACGGCCCGCTGCGAAGACGTGCTCCGGCGGCCCGGTCGGTGCGCCGCGCTGCGCTCGTGGCGCCCCGCTGCGGGAGGAGCACCCGCGTCGTGAGGGGCGGGCGCGTTCCGCACGGCGGCGAGCGTCGCGAGCATCACCCCGCTCCCGGCGTGCTCGTGCGCGAGGACGTGCCCGAGCTCGTGCGCGACGGCGGTCACGAGGTCCATCCGGGGCGCGTCGTCACCCGGGTGCATCGCATCCCAGCCCCAGCCGGCGGCCGTCGCGTCGATGACGACGTGCGACCCGATCGCGCGTCCGAGCACGAGACCGGGGAGGTCGCCGATCGCGACCGTCAGCGCGGAGAAGTCCGCGTCCGGCTCGACGGCGAGCCATCGCGCCTTCGCCAGCTCGATCGCGCGATCGAGCTCGGTGCGGCTCAATGCGAGAACCGCCCGCGCACCGGCAGGCGGCGCGGCGGTCGCCGTCAGGTCGTCGTGCTGCGCCCCCCGGGCTCCCCTCGCGCCGTCGTCGTCGACGATCGTGATCCTGGCGCTGCCGCGCGCGATCGTCGCCCCGCCGGTCGGCGCGGAGAGCACGACGTCGAAGAGCTCGGTCGGCTCGGCGAGCGTGTCGCCCCGGATCGTGACGGTGAACGTGGCCTGCGTCTTGCCGGCGGCGAACGTGACGGTGCCGGTTTTATGGACGTAGTCCGATCCGGCGGAGGCGCTGCCGGCGACCGTCGTCGCGGTCACCGAGATCGCGCTCGACGAGGCCGAGGACAGCGTCAGCGTGATCGTCGCGGTCTTGTCGTCGCGACCCTCGGTCACCGTCAGGTCGGCGATCGAGATCGTGCGCGGCGGCAGATCGTCGTTGACGATCCTGACCGTGCCGGTGGCGCCGCCGATCGTCAGTCCGCGGGGATCGGAGAGCACGACCGTGAACGTCTCGTCGGGCTCGACCACGTTGTCGCCGAGGACGCTGACGAAGATCTTCGCGGTCGTCTGACCGGCCGCGAACGTGACCCTGCCCGACGCGCTCGCGTAGTCGCTGCCCGCCGCTGCCGTACCGGGCGCGGTCGCCCAGGCGACGCTCGTCTCGATCGGCGAGTCCTCCGACAGCGTCAGCATCAGGGTGGCGGTCGAGGTGGCGCCCGCGGCGCCCTCGGTCACGCTCGCGTCGGAGATCCACACCGACGGGGGGTCGGCCTCGGCCTCGAGGCGGCCGACGAGCTCGTCGACCCACCCGACGGCCCGCCGGGCGAAGCTCGGATCCACCTCGTCGCGGTCGGCCTTCTCGAGCTTCTTGGCCACCGACTTCAGGTGAGCGATCGCGGGCTTGATCTTCCCGCGCCGCAGCTCCTCCTGAGCCTGCTCCAGACGCGACAGGATCGACTTCGCCGTCGAGCCGTCGATCAGGCCCTCGTTGCGCGCGCGCTGCACCGCGGGGATCAGGCCCGTGACGCTGGCGCGGACGCTGAACGCGACCTGCCTGGGCTGCGTCGGCGCCTCGCCGGGCTGGACGGTCAGCGTGTGGCCGCCGGCGGAGAGGAGGAAGGCGTCGATCGTCGCGCCGTTGCGGATCGAGGCGCCGTCAAGCCTGGCCTCTGCTGAGGGCCCGCCGCCGCTGAAGCTTGCGCTGACGGTCTGGTTGACGTCGAGGGTCTGGCCGTCCGCCGGCGACAGGATCTGCACGTCGGCCCAGACGGAGATCCTGAAGCTCGAGGTCGACCGGTTGCCGGCGGCGTCGGTGGCCGTGATCGTCACCGTCGTCCTGCCGATCGGGAACGTCGAGCCCGACGGGTGGCTGTAGACGACGACCACGCCCGAGGAGAGCGCGTCGCTCACCGTGGCCGCGAACGTCGCCGCGGCGCCGGCGCCGGATGTGGCCAGCAGCGTCTGGTCGGCGGGCGGCACGATCGTCGGCGGGGTCCTGTCGATCGAGACGGTCGCCGTGGCCGTGGCCGCGTTCCCGGCACGGTCGGTGACGGTGAACGCGTGCGACTGGCCCGCGCCCTCCATGGAGAACACGAACCCTCCGGTCGCGGGGCCGGCGAGCCCCGACAGGGCGTCCGACGCGCTGTAGCTCGCCGTGACGTCGGTGGTGTTCCAGCCGGCGGCGTTGGGCGCGGGGTTCGTCGAGAGCGCGAGCTGCGGCGCGGTGCGGTCGATGTTGACGCCGGCGACCGTCGCCGACGCGGCGTTGCCCGCCAGGTCGGTGACCGTGAACGTGTGCGACTGGCCCGCGCCCTCGGCGAGAACGTGAAGCCACCGGACCCGGCGCCCGTGGGCAGGCCCGAGAGCGCATCGCTCGCGCCATAGCTCGCCGCGACGTCCGCGTTGTTCCACCCGCTCGCGTTCGCCGCCGTGTCGCGCTGCGCCGCGATCACCGGCGCGGTGCGGTCGATGTTGACGCCCGCCACCGTCGCCGAGGCGGCGTTGCCCGCCAGGTCGGTGACCGTGAACGTGTGCGACTGACCCGCGCCCTCCGCCGAGAACGTGAAGCCGCCGGTCGCCGGACCGGCAAGGCCCGAGAGCGCGTCCGAGGCGCTGTAGCTCGCCGCGACGTTCGCGTTGTTCCACCCGTTCGCGTTCGCCGGCGTGTCGCGCTGCGCCGCGAGGACGGGCGCGGTGCGGTCGATGTTGACGCCCGCCACCGTCGTCGACGCCGTGTTGCCCGCCAGGTCGGTGACCGTGAACGTGTGCGACTGGCCCGCGCCCTCGGCCGAGAACACGAAGCCGCCCGCGGCCGGACCGGCAAGGCCCGATAGCCCGTCCGACGCGCTGTAGCTCGCCGCCACGTCCGCGTTGTTCCACCCGTTCGCGTTCGCCGGCGTGTCGCGCTGCGCGGCGATGACCGGCGCGGTGCGGTCGATGTTGACGCCCGCCACCGTCGCCGAGGCGGTGTTGCCCGCCAGGTCGGTGACCGTGAACGTGTGCGACTGACCCGCGCCCTCCGCCGAGAACGCGAAGCCGCCGGACCCGGCTCCCGTGGGCAGGCCCGACAGCGCATCGCTCGCGCCATAGCTCGCCGCCACGTCCGCGTTGTTCCACCCGGACGCGTTCGCCGGCGTGTCACGCTGCGCCGTGACGACCGGCGCGGTGCGATCGATGTTGACGCCCGACACCGTCGCCGACGCCGCGTTGCCCGCCAGGTCGGTGACCGTGAACGTGTCCGACTGGCCGGCACCCTCCGCCGAGAACACGAAGCCGCCCGCGGCGACCGGCAAGGCCCGAGAGCCCGTCCGACGCGCTGTAGCTCGCCGCGACGTCCGCGTTGTTCCACCCGTTCGCGTTCGCGGCCGTGTCGCGCTGCGCGGCGATCACCGGCGCGGTGCGGTCGATGTTGACGCCCGCCACCGTCGCCGACGCGGTGTTGCCCGCCAGGTCGGTGACCGTGAACGTGTGCGACTGATCGGCGCCCTCGGCCGAGAACACGAAGCCGCCCGCGGCCGGACCGGCAAGGCCCGATAGCCCGTCCGAGGCGCTGTAGCTCGCCGCGACGTCCGCGTTGTTCCAGCCGGTCGCATTCGCGGCCGTGTCGCGCTGCGCGACGATCACCGGCGCCGTCCGGTCGATGTTGACCCCAGAGACCGTCGCCGTCGCCGCGTTGCCCGCCACGTCGGTGACCGTGAACGTCACCGACTGGCCGGCACCCTCCGCCGAGAACACATGCGAACCGGCCGCAGGCGACGCCGCATCCAGGCCCGAGAGCGCATCCGACGCGGCGTAGCTCGACGCGACGTCCGCGTTGTTCCACCCGTTCGCGTTCGCGGCCGTGTCGCGCTGCGCGACGATCACCGGCGCCGTCCGGTCGATGTTGACGCCCGACACCGTCGCCGACGCCGCGTTGCCCGCCAGATCCGTGACCGTGAACGTGTGCGACTGGCCCGCGCCCTCAGCCGAGAACGTGAAGCCGCCGGACCCGGCGCCCGTGGGCAGGCCCGAGAGCGCGTCGCTCGCGCCATAGCTCGCGTCCACCGAGCCGTTGTTCCAGCCAAACGCGTTCGCGGCCGTGTCGCGCTGGGCCGCAATGACCGGCGCGGTGCGATCGATGTTGACGCCCGACACCGTCGCCGTCGCCGCGTTGCCCGCGAGATCGGTGACCGTGAACGTGTGCGACTGGCCGGCACCCTCCGCCGAGAACACGAAGCCGCCCGCGGCCGGACCGGCAAGGCCCGATAGCCCGTCCGAGGCGCTGTAGCTCGACGCGACGTCCGCGTTGTTCCAGCCGTTCGCATTCGCCGGCGTGTCGCGCTGCGCGACGATCACCGGCGCCGTCCGGTCGATGTTGACGCCCAGAGACCGTCGCCGACGCCGAGTTGCCCGCCAGATCGGTCACCGTGAACGTGTGCGACTGACCGGCGCCCTCCGCGAGAACACGAAGCCGCCCGCGGCCGGACCGGCAAGGCCCGATAGCCCGTCCGACGCGCTGTAGCTCGCCGCGACGTCCGAGCTGTTCCACCCGAACGCATTCGCCGGCCGTGTCGCGCTGCGCGACGATCACCGGCGCCGTCAGGTCGATGTTGACCCCCGAGACCGTCGCCGACGCGCTGTTCCCCGCCAGGTCCGTGACCGTGAACGTGTGCGACTGACCCGCGCCCTCCGCCGAGAACACGAAGGTGCCGGTCGCGGGACCGGCCAGGCCCGACAGGCGTCCGACGCGCTGTAGCTCGACGCGACGTCCGCGTTGTTCCAGCCGTTCGCGTTCGCGGCCGTGTCGCGCTGCGCGACGATCAGCGGCGCGGTGCGGTCGATGTTGACGCCCGCGACCGTCGCCGACGCCGCGTTGCCCGCCAGATCCGTCACCGTGAACGTGTGCGACTGACCGGCGCCCTCCGCCGAGAACATGAAGCCGCCCGCGCCGGACCGCCAAGGCCCGATAGCCCGTCCGAGGCGCTGTAGCTCGACGCCACATCGGCGTTGTTCCACCCGTTCGCGTTCGCCGGCGTGTCGCGCTGCGCGACGATCACCGGCGCCGTCAGGTCGATGTTGACGTCCGAGATCGTCGCCGACGCGGCGTTCCCCGCCAGGTCGGTCACCGTGAAGGTGTGCGACTGACCCGCGCCCTCCGCCGAGAACACGAAGCCGCCGGTCGCGGGACCGGCCAGGCCCGACAGCGCATCCGACGCGCTATAGCTCGCCGCCACGTCCGCGTTGTTCCAGCCGTTCGCGTTCGCGGCCGTGTCGCGCTGCGCCGCGATCACCGGCGCGGTGCGGTCGATGTTGACGCCCGCCACCGTCGCCGACGCCGCGTTGCCCGCCAGATCCGTGACCGTGAACGTCACCGACTGGCCGGCGCCCTCCGCCGAGAACACATGCGAACCAGCCGCAGGCGACGCCGCATCCAAGCCGGAGAGCGCGTCGGTCGCGCCGTAGCTCGCCGCCACATCCGAGTTGTTCCAGCCAAACCCGTTCGCGGCCGTATCGCGCTGCGCGACGATCACCGGCGCCGTCAGGTCGATGTTGACGCCCGCCACCGTCGCCGATGCCGCGTTGCCCGCCAGATCGGTGACCGTGAAGATGTGCGATTGGCCCGCACCCTCCGCCGAGAAGGAGAACACGCCCGACCCGGCGCCCGGCTGCAGACCCGAGAGCGCGTCGCTCGCGCTGTAGCTTGCATCCACGGAGCCGTTGTTCCAGCCGTTCGCGTTCGCCGCCGTATCGCGCTGCGCGACGATCAGCGGCGCCGTCCTATCGATGTTGACGCCCGCCACCGTCGCCGACGCCGAGTTGCCCGCCAGATCCGTGACCGTGAAGGTGTGCGACTGACCGGCACCCTCCGCCGAGAACGTGAACGAGCCCGACCCGGCGCCCTGCTGCAGGCCGACAGCGCGTCGGTCGCGCCGTAGCTCGCATCCACGGAGTCGTTGTTCCACCCGTTCGCGTTCGCGGGCGTGTCGCGCTGCGCTGCGATCACCGGCGCCGTGCGGTCGATGTTGACGCCAGAGACCGTCGCCGACGCGCTGTTCCCCGCCACATCCGTGACCGTGAAGGTGTGCGACTGACCCGCGCCCTCGGCCGAGAACACGAAGCCGCCCGCGGCCGGACCGGCAAGGCCCGATAGCCCGTCCGAGGCGCTGTAGCTCGACGCGACGTCCGCGTTGTTCCAGCCGCTCGCATTCGCCGGCGTATCGCGCTGGGCGACGATCACCGGCGCCGTGCGGTCGATGTTGACGTCCGACACCGTCGCCGACGCGCTGTTCCCCGCCACGTCAGTGACGGTGAAGGTCACCGACTGGCCGGCGCCCTCCGCCGAGAACACGAAGCCGCCCGCGGCGGGACCGGAGAGGCCCGACAGGGCATCCGACGCGGCGTAGCTCGACGCGACGTCCGCGTTGTTCCACCCGTTCGCGTTCGCCGCCGTATCGCGCTGCGCTGCGATCACCGGCGCCGTGCGGTCGATGTTCACGCCCGACACCGTCGCCGACGCCGTGTTGCCCGCCACGTCCGTGACCGTGAACGTCACCGACTGACCGGCCCCCTCCGCCGAGAACACATGCGAACCAGCCGCAGGCGACGCCGCATCCAAGCCCGAGAGCGCATCCGACGCGCCGTAGCTCGCCGCCACATCCGAGTTGTTCCAGCCAAACGCGTTCGCGGCCGTGTCGCGCTGCGCGGCGATCACCGGCGCCGTGCGGTCGATGTTGACGCCCGCAACCGTCGCCGACGCCGCGTTGCCCGCCACGTCGGACACCGTGAACGTCACCGACTGGCCCGCGCCCTCGGCCGAGAACACGTGCGAACCCACACCAGGCGACGCCGCATCCAGGCCCGACAGCGCATCCGACGCGCCGTAGCTCGCGGTGACGCTCGCGTTGTTCCAGCCGGCGGCGTTCGGGGCCGGATCGCGGGTCACGGAGATCGTCGGGGCGGTCGTGTCGACCGTGATGAGCAGGGCGGCCGACGGTGGGCCGCGGGCCCCGTGCGCGTCCACGGCGCGGGCGATCAGCAGGTGCGTCCCGTCGGCCAGCGCCCAGCCGCCGGCGGGCGGGTCGGGGTTCGTCGTCCCCGCCCCGCCGCCCGCCGGGTCGGGCGCGAAGCTGCCGACGGTCACGAGGGCGAGGCCCGCGGAGTCCGCGTGGGCCGAGCCGATCACGATGTCGCCCTCGACGAGCTCGACGAGCAGGCCCGCCGCGGTGAGCACCTCGAGCGTCGGCAGGCTCACGTTCGTGACGTCGTCGGCCGGCGAGGCGCCGGAGTCCGATCCGGCGACCAGGTCGGGGGTCCCCGCGACGGCCGACGAGTAGGACAGGACGAGGCTGCGGACCGACTCGACGTTGCCCGCCCGGTCGACGGACCAGAACGTCAGCAGGTGATCGCCGGTCTGCGTCCCGAGGCCGAACGGCGCGCCGTAGAGGACCGGTGCATCGCCGTCGAACGCCCACCACGTCTGCGCCACGCCGGAGCCGATCTCGAGGTGCACGAGCTCGAAGAGGTCCGTGGCGGCGAGCGTGAAGAGCGCGTCGGGGTCGGTCGGCGAGGCGGTGTCGTGGCTCAGCGTCGTCGTCGGCGCGACCCGGTCGACCCAGAACTCGATCCTCGTCGTCGTCGTGTTCGCCGCCCAGTCGATCGCGGTGACGACGAGCACGTGGCGCCCGTCGACCGTGACCGTCCCCTCGAACGGGCGGCCGTCGAGGGTCACCGTGAAGCCGGCGAGGTTGGCGTCGGTCACCGAGACGGCGGGCGTCACCTCGGCCGCGGCGGCATCCCCGTCCGCCACGCCGCCGACGCCGACCAGCGGAGCGACCGAGTCGATCGTGATCGAGGCCGTCGCGCGCGCCAGCTCGACGCCGTCGACGAGCGCCCGGGCGACGATCGCGTACGCGCCGTCGGCCGCCAGCGCGCCCGGCGTCCAGGGCGCGCCGTTGAGCGTCACCTCGACCGTCCCGCCGAACTCCGGAGCCGTCACGACGCTCGGGGTCACCGCGCCCGCGATACCAGCCGCCGTCGGCGACGCCCGCGATGGCGATCGTGGCGACCGCATGGTCGACGACGTGCACGATCACGTAGGCCGGCAGCGACGCGTTCAGCGCCGCGTCGTAGACGACGAGCTTGACCTTGAAGTCGGCGACGTGGTCATAGCCGCCGAACACGACGCGCCGGCCCTCGAGGTCGCGGTCGTTGTTCGGCCAGCCGTCGCCGTTCGTGTCGTCGGCGACGTCGACGTCCCAGACGTATGTCGCGACGCCGTAGTCGTCGGTCGAGGCGCCGCCGTCGAGCACGAACGCCTGGCCGACGCCGACCGTCATCTCCCCCACGACGACCGCGACCGGCCGCACGGTGTCCGGCGCGTCCACGACCTCGATCGCCAGCAGCGTGCGGCCGACGTTGCCGGCGATGTCGGTGACCTCGAGCGCGACGAACCGCTGGCCGGCCGTCGCGTAGCCGCCGATCAGCGTCGCCGTCGCCCCGAACAGCTCGGTGCCGCCCGCCAGCGGCGCCCCGCCGGCGTCGACCGAGGTCAGCCAGCGGTACGTCGCGATCGGCGAGTTGTCGGTGGAGCCGGTGCCGTCGAGGCGCAGCGGGCGGCCGGCCTGGATCGTGATCGGCGCGCCGGCGTTCGCGACCGGCGCGGTCGTGTCTCCGATGGCGACGGTCTGGAAGGCGCGGTTGTTCATGTAGTCGGACTCGACGTAGTCGCCGAACGGCGAGATGACGACCCAGAGCTCGTGCACGCCGAACGTCGCGACCCACGGGATCCGGACGAGCGCCGCCCCGCCGCCGGGCACGTCGACGGTCTCATGGCCGAGCAAGACGCCGCCGTGCGCCGGGTCGCCGTCGTAGATGCGCACCTGCGCGCCGTTCGCCGCGCCGATGCCGATGTTGCGGATGAGCGCGTTGAGCGTCGCCGACTCGCCGGCCTCGCCGACGACGGGCCGGACCGTGATGTCGCCGGGGCCGACCGTCAGGTCGGGCAGCGAGACGACCTCGAACGCGCTGCTCATCGAGCGCGTGTAGTCGCCGAAGTCCGACGTCACGGTCCACTGGTACGTGCCGAGCTGCGAGACGAAGAACTGCACGCCGGCGACGCCGTCGTTGGCGCGGTTGTCGCCGTGCAGGCCGTCGTCGAACATCGCGTACTCGACGACGGTCCCGTCGGGCAGGCGCACGGTGGCGGTCTGCGCGACGCCGCCGAACGGCACGCCGCCGCGCAGCGCGAGGCCGCGCAGCGTGACCTCGTCGCCGGGCTCGTAGACGTCCATCGCCTCCCAGACCGAGCTCGCGCCCGACGCGCCGGACTGATAGTCGCCGGACTGCAGCAGCGAGGAGTAGCCCGCGTAGACGGTCGGGGTGGCCGGGTTGTCGGCCAGCGGCGCCCACAGCACGAGCTTCCAGTTGCCCCGCCAGGCGTCGAGCGCGGCGCAGGTCGCGGCGCCGCCGGGGCAGGCCGGCTTCGTGCCCAGGAAGTAGAAGCCCGAGGCGGTCAGCCCGGACTCGAGGCCCGGCCCGCTGTCGCCCGGCGCGTAGCGATGGCCGGAGGGATCGACGAGCCACGCGTTCACCGAGCCGAAGCCCGGGCCGCCGGAGATCCGGAAGCCGTTGATGCCCGGGTCGACGCGCACCGTGAACTGCTGCGCGCAGTCCGCCTCGACCGCGCACGGCTCGAGGCGCAGGTTGCCGTTGGACGGTCCCTTCGTCCAGCCCTCGGCCGGCGTGTCCTGCGGCTCCTCGTAGGCCGACAGCAGGTAGTCGAGCTCGAAGCCGCTGACCGCCACGGTCGCCGAGCCGCCCGAGGAGACGTCCGCCTCGACGATGAAGTACAGGTGCGAGCCGGCCGGCGCGACGAAGCCGCCGCCGAGCTTCTTGACGACGTCGCCGGGGATCGGCTGGCGCGAGAACGTCTGTGTCCCGCCCGGCAGGATCGTGAAGCGCGCGACGCTGACCGCCTTCGTCGCGAGGTCGGCGGCCGTCAGGTTGCCGTCCGGCGCGGCGTACAGCGTCACGGTCGCGTTGCGCGTGCCCGAGTTGACGAACGCGCCCGTGAGGAACAGCTGGTCGAGCTGGGTGTTCGCCTTGTCCTTGGAGCCCGCGGCCTCGCGCAGCTTGACGGGCCCGAGCTTCTGCAGGGCGCCCGGCGCGAGCGTCAGGCTCGACTTGTCCTTGACGAGCTCGGAGAGCAGCACCGTCCAGGTCTCGCGGTTCTTGTCCGGCGGCGCGGGGTTGCCGAAGATCGCGTCGCGGATCGCGTCGATCATCTCGGGCGTCTGCAGCAGGTCCCAGTGCCACGAGTCGAAGTAGCCGGGGTCGACGGAGATCTGCGTCAGGTTGTCGTGCGCGCCGTAGATGCGCGCGCCGTAGCCGGCCAGCAGCAGGTCGCCGCTGCGCGGCCACGGGATCGTGAGCTTGATCTCGCAGCCTCCGAACAGCCCGAAGCAGGGATCGACCTCGATGTGCTTGTGGCTCAGCGTCGGCCAGAAGCCGTCGGCGTAGATGTTCCACACGTCCGCGTTGGCGGGGATGAGGTCGGTGCCGTCGCCCTCCTCCTCGGCGGAGTTGTTGTTCAGCGTGTTGAGGTACTGGCCGTGCGGGACCATCTCGTTGATCGCCTGGCCGAGGAAGAGGTCGATGAGGATGTTCAGGATGTCGCCGACCGCCTGCGCGACGACGCTCGCCGCCCCGCCGCTGAAGACCGCGCCCGCGCTCGTCAGCGCCGCGACGACGGTGTTGACGATGAGATGCAGGACGTCGGGGACGAAGCTCGCCATGTCCGAGCCGTTGTTCGGCGTCGCGACGAGCACGAGCTTGCGGATGTTCGCGACGCGGATCGCCGCGGGGTCGCTGAGGTCGGTGCCGGTGCCGAAGTTCGCGTAGTGGCGCGCGACGAGGCCGCCCATGTCGAAGCCGATGACGTCGACGGCGAGCGTGTCGTACTGGTCCTGCGCGCGGACGATGACGTCCTCCAGCGAGCCCGCGTAGGAGGGGATCGACTTGTTGGCGAACGAGCCGATCATGTCGAGCGCCGGGATGCTCAGCTTGGCGCCGATCCGCAGGATCTTGTCGCGCGTCGGGTTCGCCTTCGGGTTGAAGCGCACGCTGATCTCGCCCTTGAAGATCCCGAAGTCGAACGACAGCGCCTGGCCGTTGACGGCGTCGTCGAGCTTGGCGATGAACTCGGGCGTCTTGTCCTTGATCCACTGCGCGAGCTTGAAGTCGAGCTTGATCTTCGTGCCGATGTCGAAGCTCAGCTCGACCTTGTCGGCGGAGACGGTGAAGTCGATGTTCGTGAGGTACAGCTGGAAGCTGAAGTCGATCGGCAGCGAGTTGACGTCGGTGCCGTAGGGCTGGGGCAGCTTGTTCTCGTTCCACTCGAAGAGCGTGAACGTCTTGCCCTTCAGCGGGCTGAGCAGCGCCGTCGCGGCCGTCGCGAGGACGAGGTTCAGCGCGGCGCCGCCGATCGACGTCGGGCTCGGCAGCGGCACGCTGATCTTGCCGCTGTTGAACAGCGTGAAGTCCTTCTCGAAGGACAGCACCTTGTCGAGCTCGCTGGCCTGCGCCTCGATCCACTGGTAGAAGCTGTTGAGCTGCTCGTTGGCGAAGTCGCTGACGTAGCAGCGCGCGTGGTCCAGCGTCGACTCGCCCGGCGCCTTGACCGTGAAGCTGTCGCAGTCGGGGTTGTAGCCGGTGGAGACCTCGAAGGTCCCGAGCGGACGGCGCAGGTCCAGGTCGAACGTCGGCACGCCCGCGGCCCTGAGCATGTCGCGCACCTCGTCCATCTGCGACGGCGAGGAGAGGTAGCCGTGGATGAGCACGGTCGGGATCGGGATGACCTTCAGCACGGCGCTGCGGACGTCGCAGACGCCGGCGTCGTCCTTGAGGCAGACGCGCAAGAAGACGGTGTGCAGCCCGGCCGCCGCGTTCTGCACCGTCGCCTGGTTGATGAGCGCGCCGGTCGCGGGGTCAAAGCCCTCGTCGTCGCCTGACGCGACGAGGCCCTTGGACAGGTCGCTCGGATCGAGCTGGTCGAGGTACCAGCTGTACGTCATCGCGGCGCCGGCCGGGTTCCAGCCGTGCCCGTTGAGGTAGATCGTCGTGGCGCTGCCCTGCGGGCGCACGACGACGGTCAGCGCGTTGAGGCCGGTCTCCGTGTCGCCGAAGTGGTCGATGACCGCGCGCACCGGCGGCTTGGACTCGACCTTGTCGACCTCGAAGACGACCTCGAAGGTCTTGCCCGTCTGCTTGCCGGTCGCCTGCGCGGTCCAGACGCCGACCGCCTGGCTCGTCGACTGCGCGGCGATCGTGCGCATGATGAAGTCGCGGATGACGACGAGGCTGTCGGTCGGCGCGATCGTGACCGAGAACGGCGCCAGCGCGCAGGTGACGCAGCTGAACGTGACGTCGACCTCGCTGTCGAACGAGCCGCCGCCCGCCGGCGCCTCGTTCTTCCAGCTCGTGCCGGTGATCTGCCAGGCGGTGAACTCGTCGATGTCGATCGCGAAGCCCGAGCTGCCCTGCGTGGGCAGCACGTGCAGCGTCGGCTGGTTCTCGAAGCGGACGCTCAGCAGGTCGGCGTCGCTCGACGGCGCCGACCAGCCGTCGCCGTCGTAGCGCGCCTCGACGCGCCAGTCCGACGTGCGCAGGAAGGCCGGGCGCAGGCTGAACGTGGCCGTCCCGTCGCTGCCGGTCAGCCCCTCGATGACCGCGCCCGGCGCCTGGAAGAGCGGGTTGGTCAGCACGAGGAACACGGTCCGGAAGGCCATCGCCTGACCGCGGTCGTCGGTCAGCGCGACCGTGTAGCTGACGAGCTCGTCGGGGCGGCGCTCGACGGGGATGAGGTAGAGGTGGTCGGGGCCGGTGAGCACGAGCGCCGTCGGCCGGCGGTCGAACGCGTTGATCGCCAGGCGGCCGACGCTGCCGGTGGAGCCGCCGGGGCTCGTGTCGGCCGCGCCCACCTTGCCGTCGCCGTCGGGGTCGGAGTCCAGCGCGTTGGGGATGCCGTCGCCGTCGATGTCCGGGTCGTCGGCGTTGGCGATCCCGTCGCCGTCGACGTCGCCGTCGTCCTCGTTGGCGACCGCGTCGCCGTCGGCGTCGGCGTCGGCGCCGTTCGCGATGCCGTCGCCGTCGACGTCGTCGTCGAGCGCGTCGGGGATGCCGTCGCCGTCGATGTCGGTCTCGCCGCTGAAGCCGTTGAGCAGCCCGTCGCCGTCGGAGTCCGTCGCGACGGTGAGGATGCGCGTCACCCCGCCCGAGAACTCCAGCACGTGCGGGCCGAACGTCGTCGGCGCGGCGAGCTCGAGGACGCCGTTGCCGTCGGTGCCGACGTCGAAGGAGACCCAGGCGCCGCCGTCGATCCGTGCCGACGCGGTGAACGCGCGGCCCCAGAAGTCGATCGAGGACGCGTACTTCACCGGGATCCGCAGCGCCTGACCGGGCGTCGCCACGAGCGGGCGGTCGACGAGGATGCGCCCGAGCGTCTGCGCGACCCAGAACTGCGCGCTCGCCGCCGAGCCGGCGAGCGGGCGGTTGTGGTCGTCGACGAGCTCGAGGGTCGCGGTGTGCAGGCCGGGCGCCATCCCCTGCACGCCGGAGAGCAGCCGCAGCACCCGCCCGGACGTCAGATCCTCCGCCTTGACCGTGTCGTAGAGGCCGTCGTGCCCGTCGACCGTGATGCGAAAGCCCGTGCCGACCGACAGCCCCGCGCCGTCGAAGCCGAAGGTGGCGCTCACCGTGGTGATGCAGCTCTCGCGCGGGCAGTAGCCGGTGCCGGCCTGCGCGGCCACGGTGCTGACCGTCAGGTCGCGCGCCCCCGTGGCCGTCAGCGGCGCCGCCAGGTCGGCGGGCAGCACCTGCAGGCGCACGCTGCGGCGCACGGGCACCGCCATCGGCGACCCGTCGGCGCGCACGAGCTCGAGCACGAGGTCGTGCAGGCCGGGCGCCAGGCCGGTGAGGACGAGCTGCGTCGCGCCCAGCGCCTGCGGCACGCCGTTGTCGAGCTGCCAGCGGATCATGCCCTCGCCGGGCCGCACGACGCTGCCCGGGGTGACGAGCGCGACGTTGCGCACGAGCAGGTCCAGCGCAACGGTCGAGCCGCTGAAGCGCGGCAGCTCGGCGCTGGCCTGGTCGATCGCGATGTCGAACGGCGCGATCGCGCGCACCGCGCCGTAGAACCAGTTGAACGCGCCGTCGGGGTTCTCGACGAGCAGGTCGTGCCAGCCCGGCGTGAGGCCGAACGGGATCGCGACGGCGAGCCCGGTCGCGGTGAGCCGCACGCCGGGCAGCGCCAGCCCCGCCAGGCGGACGGTCGCCAGCGGCGAGAGGTTGGCGCCGTCGATGTAGAGGTCGCTGCTCGCGTCGCCGTACAGCGCCTGCGCCGCGACGACGCCGGGCTTGGTCGTGTCCAGCCGCGTCGCGTCGACGCGCGGCGCGCCGTCCTGCTGTAGCCACACGCGCTGGATGCCGCGCAGCGCGTCGAAGCGCACGCGGTACGTGCGCGTCTCGCCGGGCGCGAGCTTGCCGTTGAGGCGCACGATGTGCGGCGTGAAGTCGTGCTGGCCGTGCCCCGGGTCCGAGAAGGCGCCGTGGCCGGAGATCGTCAGCTCGAAGAAGTCCAGGACCGTCCCGGTCACCGTGACGACGTACTCGCCGTCGGCGAGCGCGGCGCCGTCCAGCGCGAGGATCTGGACGCCCGGGACGCCGGACGGCGCCGTCGACAGCGACAGCCCGCCGGGCCCGGAGACGGTCGCGGTCGCGGTCGGCAGCACGACGACCTGCAGGTGCGGCGACCGCGCGAAGCCACCGTTGCGGTCGACGATCGGCACGAGCGGGTGCAGGACGTGCGACTCGCCGGTCGGATGGCTCTCGTTGGGCGCGAAGACCGTCTCCAGGACGTAGAAGTAGGCCTGCGGCTCGGCGGGCGTGCCGCTCGTCGTCGTGTCGAGGAACGTCGTGTAGGGGCCGGCGGTCGGCAGCACCTCGGCGAGGAAGCTCTCCTCGCGCGTGAAGTGGTAGCGGTCCTGGCTGCGGTAGATGCGATACGAGCGGGCGCCCGCCGTGTTCGTCCAGCGCAGCCCGACGCCGTCGGCGTTGTCGAGCTGCAGCTGGCCGAGGCCGCGCGTGATGACGTCGAAGTCGATGTTCTCGATCCCGCTGCCGAGGCCGGGGTCGATCTTCACGGTGGCCTTGAAGTCGGCGTTGCCGCCCGTGCGGCTGACCGAGGACTCCTCGAGCTTGACCGGCGCGCCGAACGGCGGGATGAGGATCCAGGTGCCCTGCACCTTCTGGTGCGGGTCGATCTGCAGCCACTCGTACTTCAGCTGCTCGCCGAAGCCCATGAGCAGCGGCAGCTCCGCGTAGCCGGTCGCGTCGCCGACGACCGCTGTCCCGGCCTTGAACATGCGCTCGTTCCAGACCACGCCGGGCTGCGGCGCGCTGAGGTCAAACAGCGTCAGGCTCGGCTTGTAGACCGGGAAGTCGGTCGTGTTCTCCAGCGTGATGCGCACGACGAACGGCCACGCCGGGCCGGCGAGCTCGCCGGGCGCGTTCTCCCGGCCCCACTGGTTCGCCGGCAGCGGGAACGGCGCGACGGCGCTCGGCGGCACCTCGAACGTCATCTTGATCGCCTCGCTGCCGTAGACGTGCAGCGGGTCCTTGGCGCGGAACTCGATGTCGATCGCCTCGTCGATCGGCTGCAGCGTCGTCGTCAGGCGCACGCGCGGGATGTAGTCGCCGATCGTGTCGCCGCGGACGATCCAGTCCGCGAAGGCGTCCTTGCCGCCCGGGATGTCGCCGAGCTCGACGCGCAGCGTCTGCGGCTTGGCCGTCCCGGCCAGCGGCAGGCCGGGCATCGCGGTCAGCTCGGCGACCGCGTTCTCGAGCACCCACTCCGGATCGGCGGTGTTGACGACGTGGAAGTGGATCCCGAAGAACTCCTTGAGGAAGCGCGCTTCGCCCGGGATGACGAAGTACGCGAACGGCTTGGCGTTCGCCGGTCCGGGCAGCGACTTGACGTAGACGCCGCCGCCGCCACCGCCGCCGAAGCCGTAGAAGCAGCCGAAGTCGACCGAGCACTGCGCGCCCGGGACGCTCGTCCCGGTGACCGTCAGGTTGACCGGCTTGCCGACCCCGTTGAAGTAGATCGGCGGCGCGAACGGCGGCGGATCGGGGCTGTCGAGGTTCAGCACGATCTTCGCCTCGAAGCTGTAGATGTGCTGGTTGTCGGGATCGTCGATGTCGATGCCGGCGGCGAGGATCTCGGCCAGCGTCAGGCGCTTGACGGTGACCTCGCCGACGATGAACTGGCTGTTCTTGATGAGGACGAGGTTCACGGCGGCGCCGATGCCCGACGTGACGGACTGGGTCACCGGCCGGTAGCCGTCCTTGAAGCTGTAGGCGAGGTAGCTGCCCGGGTCGATCTTGAACTTGACCTCGCCGTTGGCGTCGGTCGTCTTCTTGACCTGGCGGTTGGCGTCGAGCTCGATGAGGATCGAGACGCCGGCCACCGGCGCGCGCGTGTCGGCGTCCTTGACGACGATCTTCAGCTCGCTGCCGATGATCGTCGAGTAGCGCTCGTAGGCGAAGTCGATCGGCCCGGCCGCGCCCGGCACGGCGGAGAAGCCGAGCTCGATCGAGTCCGGCGCGTTGTAGCCGTCGAGGTCCTCGACGGCGACCGTGCCGTCGCCGAGCCCGGCCTTGACGACGTAGTTGCCGTCGGCGTCGGTGCGCGTCTGTGTCTGCAGCGCGCCGCTGACCGTCACGAGCACGTCGGCGAGCGGAGCCCCGCCGGAGTCGGTCACCCGGCCGCTGACGATGCGGTGGCCGAACGTGAAGAGAAGCCCCGCGGTCTGCCGGCCGCCGAGGACGTCGAGCTCGAGGTCGCCGGGCGTCTGGTAGCCGTAGAGGCCGCCGACCTTCGCGACGTTGTGCCCCGGCGCGGCCGCCGCGACGAAGCGCCCGTCGGCCCCCGAGGTGACCTGGAAGACGTTGTTGCCCGCCGCGTCGCTGACGAAGACGCGGACCCCGGGCATCGGCGCGCCGAGCATGTCGACGACCTGGCCCGCGACCGAGCCGAGCTGCGCGTAGACGAAGGGCGCCAGCGACGCGCTCTCGCCGGCGGCGAGGCTGCCGAGCGTGACCGAGCCGGGCCGCGCGTAGCCGGCGAGCGTGCCGGGACGGAACGTCGTCGACGTCCCGACCGCGACGTTGCTGCGCCAGATGCCCGCGGCGTCGGTGTGGACGATCTGGCCGAGCCGGCCGTCGACGAGGATCGCCACGCCGGCGAGCGGGTTGCCGTGCGTGTCCAGGACCGATCCCGAGACGACGGCGTTTGAGTAGACGAGCTCGATCCCGCTGACCGTCTGCTCGGGCGCGCCGATCGTGACCGACCGTGGCGCCGGCGTCCCGTAGCCCGGGTAGTCGAGCGCCTGCACGACGTTCGAGCCGACCTCGGCGGAGAGCGCGAACTCGCCGCCGGCGCCGGTCGTCACGTAGGAGACGCCGCCGTTTGCGCCGCGCACGACGATGACCGCGCCCGCCAGGCCGGTGTTCGTGGAGTCCACCGCGCGGCCGAGGATCGTGCCGTTGACGCCGTAGGTGAGGTCGCGCCGCAGCTCGCCGCCGGGGTCGACCTGCAGCCCGCTGAAGAGCGGATCGGCGGGGCTCGGGCGCGTGTAGCCGGCCAGCAGGCCCGGCTCGAGGTCGAAGCTGACGCCGACCCCGGTCGGGGCCTCGACGCTGAAGCGCCCGGCGACGTCGGAGACCGCGCTGAACACGGTCTGCCCGAGCACGAGCTGGTTGACCGGCACGCCGACGCGCCGGACCGTGATCGTGACCCCCGCGAGCGGGGTGTCGAGGTGGTCGCGGATCGTGCCGACGACGTGGCCGTTGGCACTGAGCAGGAAGTCGTGCACGGCGGTCTGGCCCTTGGCGAGCGCGGGCGGCGCGAAGTCGGCCGCCGACGTGAAGCCGGCCACGGGCGCGGCGATGATCGTCAGCGGGCCGCCGGCCGTCGGGACGCTCAGCGTGTACTGCCCGAGCGTCGCGGCGGCCGAGCTCGAGACCGCCGTGCCGACGACGCGGCCGCCCTGGACCGCGGTCACGGTGACGCCCCCCAGGCCGCCGCCGGCGGCGCAGCCGGTCGACGCGCAGTCGGCGGTCGCGACGAGGCCCGTGACGCGCGCGTTGCCGTAGACGACGTCCAGCGGCTCCGGCGCCTCGCCGGCCTGCAGGTCGCCGAGCGTCAGCACGCCCGGCTTCTCGAAGCCGGCGCGCTCGGCGAAGTGCAGGAAGCTCGTCCCGGTGTGCAGGTTGATCGCGAAGCTGCCGTCGGCGAGCGTCTGCGTGTCGTTGTAGAAGCCGCCGCCGTCCTGGGCCGCGATGTGCACGCCGCCGAGGCCGACGCCGAACGCGTCGTGCACGAGGCCCGTGACGAGCACGCTGCGGTAGACGAAGTCCGCGAGCGTGCGCGACTCGCCCGGCGCGAGGGTGAGGCCGGTCAGGTTGGCGGGCAGCTCCCAGCCGGGCTTGACGCCGGGGAACGCGGTGACGCGCCCGGCCGGCGCCGAGATCAGCGCGTAGCCGTCGGCGCCCGTCGTCGCGCGCCCGACGTCGTTGCCGCCGTCCGGCGAGTTGCGCACCTCGAACGCGACGCCCTCCAGCGGGGCGCCCTGGTCGCTGACGGCGCGGACGGTGACCGTCGCGTTGCGGCGGTAGAGCACGTCGCGCACGAGCGGCGCGCTGGACCCGGTGAGCGCGATGATGATCGGCGCCAGCGGGGTCGTCAGGCCGGCGACCGGCTTGGCCAGCACGCCGTACTCGCCGGGCGGCCCGCCGAGCGTGTAGAAGCCGCCGGGGCCGCTCAGCGTCGTCTCGGAGTACTGCGTGCCCTCGTTCGTGATGCCCTTGAGCTCGAGCGTCGCGCCGGCGACGGGGTTGCCGAGCTCGTCGAACACGTTGCCCTGGACGAGGCCGCGCGTGTAGAGCCAGTTGTAGTCATCGCAGGCGATCGGGTTGATCCGGTCGTCGCCGTTGAAGCAGCCCTCCTCGCGCACCTCGAGCACGCGCAGGCCGCCGACCGTGTACGTGTAGCCGGGCAGCGGCGTGGCCGCGTAGCCGGGCAGCGTGATCTGGGCCGCGAGGTAGGAGCCCGGCGGCAGGTAGGCGTCGTAGCTGCCGTCGGGGTTGGTCTTGAAGCGCTTGTTGATGTGGATGACGCCCTGCGGAGTCGGCGCGTCGCCGGAGAAGGCGATGAACGGGCCCCTGGTGGGATCCGTGCTGCCCAGCCCGTTGCCGTCGAACGTCGCGGGGTTGCCGTCCGGATCGGCGTTGTCGCGCACGAAGCCGCTGACGCGCAGGTAGCGCGCGTAGACGAGATCGATGCCGGTCGCCAGCTCGCCCGCGCTCAGGACGAGCGCGCCGACGGCCGGGTCCGGGTTGGGCCGCGGCGTGACGTGGTTGGGGCGGTCCTCGCCGAAGATGCGGTACTCGCCCTGCTTGACGCGCAGCGTCCAGGTGCCGTCGGCGGCGGTGAGCGTCGACAGGACGCTGTAGCCGTTGACGTAGGTCTGCACCTTGACGCCGGCCAGCGGGGTGCCGACGTTGTCGCGCACCTGGCCGGAGACGGTCGCAAAGCGCGCGAGCACGAACGTCCCGACGTGCACCGCGGCGCTGCCGGCGTCGTCGAGCTGGTCGACGACGATGCCGGTCTTGTCGGTCGCCGGCTCGTAGTTGGCGGGCGTGACGACGATGAGGCGGTACGTGCTCGGCCCGCCGACCGTGGGCGGCGCGCGGATCCGGAAGAAGCCGTTGACGTCCGTCGTGCCCTGCACGCCGAGGTCGCCCGTCAGGTACGAGGAGACGACGACGTTCGCCAGCGGCGCCCCCGCGTCGTCGCGGACGTAGCCCGTGATCTCGCCGAAGCGGCGGTAGCGGAAGTTCACGACCGAGTCCGTCTCGGTCAGCACGGCGACGTTCTCGCGGCGGTCGGGCCGCACGAACAGGGCGACCGGGTCGACGAACACGCTGTAGGCGCTGCCGACCGGCAGCTGCAGGCGGTACGCGCCGTCGGCGTCCGTGGTCGTGAAGCGCGCGTTGCCCGTGCCCTGCTCGAACGTGCCGACCTGCACGCCGCCGAGGCCCGTGCAGCCCGCGACGTCGGCGCCCGGCGGGCAGGTGAGGTCGTCGACGAGACGGCCCGTGACGAAGCCGTCCTTGAGGTACGTGATCGGCGCGCCGAGCACGGTGACGCCGGCGGGCAGCAGCACCGAGCCCGGCGTCGTGTAGCCGGCGACGGCCTGCGGGACGAGCGTCACCGCGCCCTGCGGGGCGTTGATCGTGAACGTCGTGCCGTCGGCGGCGAACGTCGCGTACAGGTAGATCCCGCGGCTTGCGTCGAGCACGTAGAGGCTCGGCCGCGCGCCGCTGCCGTCGGCCGCGACCGGGTCGCCGTCGACGTCGGTCACGCTGCCGGTCACGGTGCGGTACGGGACGTAGACGAAGCTCACGGCCGTCGTCTGGCCGCTGAGCACGTCGATCGTCTGCGGGCCGGGCTGGGTGTGGGCGTCCTTGGGCTGCGGGTACAGCACGAGCCCGCCGCGCGGCGCGAGCGAGAGGCTGAAGAACCCGTCGGCGTCGGTCACCGCGGTGAGACCGGTCGAGGTGCGGATCGACACGCCGGCGACGCCCGGATCGCCCGCCGCGGGGCCGGTGCGCACGTAGCCGCTGACCGTGCCGTACTGCACGAGCGGCGCGCCGCCCGGGCAGGCGGCGAGCGCGACGCCGAACGCGCTGCCCGCGCCGCAGGCGAAGTTGACGGGCGCGTCGGCCTGGCTTGCGACGGCGACGCCCGAGCGCGGGGACGGCAGGACGTAGCCCGTGAACGGGTCGACCGAGACCGTGTACGCGCCGCGCGCGATCTGCAGCGCGTATGCGCCGGCGGCGTCGGTGATCGCCGTCTTCGAGCCGGCGCGGACGGTCACGCCCTGCAGCGCAGCGCCCGTCGCGTCGGTCACGAGGCCGACGATCCGCCCGAAGCGCAGGTACGTGAGGACCGGCGCGCTGACCGAGTCGCCGCCGACGATCGTCACGGCCGCCGCGGGCGCGGGATCAAAGCCCGCGGCCGCGGCGCCGACGACCTCGGCCGACCCCGGCGCGCCGGAGAAGCTGTAGCGCCCGGCGGCGTCCGTCGTGGCGGTGGCGACGGTCGCTCCGGCGATCCGCAGGCTGACGAGGACGGCGATCGGCGCGCCGCCGGCGTCCGCGAGCGGGTTGCCGGCGCCGTCGAGGACGTACCCGACGACCTCGCCGTAGCGCCGGTAGGCGTCGAGCGCGACCGGCGTCGCGGCGCCCGCGCCGACCACGAGGCCCGAGACGCTCGCCGGCGCGACGTGGCCGGCGAAGGCCTTCGGCACGAGCGCGTACGTGCCGGGCGCGAGGCGCAGCACGAAGCTGCCGTCGGCCAGCGTCAGCGTCGCGGTGACGAAGCTCGCGCCGCTGTAGACCTCCAGGCGCACGCCCTGCAGCGGCGCCGGCGTGGCGGCGTCGTCGAGCACCGTGCCGGTGAGCGAGCCGAAGCGGACGAGCGTCATGTCCAGCGTCGTGGTCGCCCCCGACGCGATCGTCGTGCCGCGCCCCGAGTCCTGGACGTGATCGGCGACGAACCCGTGGTAGACCGTCACCGCGCCGCGCGGGGTCGGGATCGAGTAGGCGCCGGCGGCGTCGGTCGTGGCCGCGCCCCCGCGCGAGGTCGAGACCGTGACCCCGGCGAGCGGCGTTGCGGCGTCGTCGCGGACGTGGCCGGCGAGCACGCCCCAGCGCGCGTACGCGAACGCCGGGTCGAGCAGCACGTGCTGGCCGGGGCTCGTCGTCACCGTGCGCTCGTCGCCGGGCGCCACCGGCTGGTCATAGCCCGTGCGCGGCTGGGCGACGATGCGGATCGGGCCCGCGGTCGGGACGAAGATGACGGCCGTGCCATCGCGGTTGAACGTCGGGTCAAAGCGCGTCGTGCCCGAGCCCGCGAACGTCGCGCCGACGTAGGCGTAGATCGACACGTCGCGCAGCGGCTGTCCATCCTGGTCGACGACCGGGATGTGGATGGCCGCGTTGCGCTCGTAGGCAAACGGCGCGGTCAGCGCCAGCTCCTCCCCCTCGGCGATCGAGAACGCGCGCGCGCCCGGGGTGACGTAGCCGCCGAAGCCGCCGGTGAACGCCTGCGGCGTGATCGTGTAGTCGCCGGGCGCGACGAAGACGCTGAAGTCGCCGGCCGCGTTCGTCGTCAGCCACTGCGCGCTCGGGCCGGCGAGATACAGCGACACGCCGCCCAGCGGCGCGCCGAGGTCGTCCTGCGCGTGGCCGGACAGGCGCGCCTGCTTGACGTACGTCGCGTCGGCCGTGGCGCGCGCGCCGACGGGCACGGTGACCTGGCGCGCCGCCGGCGTGACGTAGCCGTCCTTGGCCGCGAAGTACACGCTGTAGGCGCCCGGCGCGAGGTCGGCGAAGAGGTAGTCGCCGTTGGCGTCGCTCGTCGCCGTGACGCCCCACATCGGTCCGTAGACGGTGACCGTCACGCCCGCCACGGGCACCGCCGGGGTGCGCGTGTCGAGCAGCCGGCCGGCGAGGCTGCCGTTGCGGTCATACGTGAACGTCAGCGTGCCGGCGGACGGGACGTCGGTCGTCTGGAAGGCCGGCGCGCGGTGGCCGCTCAGCGGCTGGGCGACGATCCGCCGCCCGCTGCCCGGGGGCACGCCGAGCGTGACCGCCCCGCCCGGTCCCGACACGGCCGTGTACGTCGTGAGCAGCGCACCGGTCGTCGGGTGGTAGTACGTGAAGCTGAGCGTGGCCCCGGCGATCGGTGCGCCGAGGTCGTTCAGCACGGTGGCGCTGACCGACGCGTTGCGCGCGAGCGTGAAGTCGGCGTTTTGGATCGTCCCCTGCGCGATCGCGAACGGCCCCTGCGCGGCGGCCACCGCGTAGCCGGTCACGAAGTCGACGGTCACCGTGCGGGCGCCCAGCGGCGCGCGGAACTCGTAGGCGCCGGCGGCGTCGGTGAGCGCGCAGTTGCCGCGGTCGTCGCAGACGCGGGCGCCGGCGATCGGCGCGGGCGCCGGCTGGTCGTCGCGGACGTGGCCGCGCAGCGTGCCCGCGAACTCGTAGAGGAACGCGAGGTTCGCCGTCTCGAGCGCCGCGATCGTGACCGTCTGCGACGCGGGCGGCGCGTACGGGTTGATCGTCGGCGCGACGACCCTGTAGGTGTCGGGCAGGACGTCGGCCGTGAGGTTGCCGGTGTAGTAGTCGACGTACACCGCGTAGGTGCGTCCGGGGACGCTGAACAGCGGGTTCGACGCGCTCGCGATGACGTAGTGCTGGTTGGGGCCGTTCGTGTCGTCGGAGCGGTGCGACCGCGTGCCGCTCACCGAGCGCGTCGTGTCCCACGACCAGCTGCCCGAGAGCGACGCGCCCGCCGGGGTCGCGTCGTCGACGACGACGACCGGATCGCTGACCGCGGAGTCCAGCGTGACCGCGTCCCACCACACGCGCCCGTCGTAGACGTCGAAGGCGATGCCCCGCACGTCGAGCCCGTTCAGTCCGACGGCGGAGGCCGGGATCTCGAGCGCCACCCAGCCGCCGGCCGCGGGGAGGTCGCCGAGGCGGGCGCGCTGGGTCGTGCCGTCCGTCCCGTAGGCGAGCAGGTTCTCGCCCCAGTAGGCGCGGTGGTTCCAGCCCTGCTGCGCCGAGTAGAACTGGACCATGATCTCGCGCGGCGTGGCCGACGGGTCGAGGTAGACCCAGACGGAGACGACCGCGTCCGGATCGGCGACGAGCTGGACCTGCTGGTAGCCGTAGCGGGCGACGTCCTCGCCGGCCTCGTTGCGCAGCGTGCCCGTGATCCGCCCGAGCGCGGTCCACGTGAGGTCAAGGCCGGTGAGCCCGCTGCCGACCGGCACCGTGACGGTGCGCGCGGTCGGCGACAGGTACCGCGCGAAGCTCGCGAACGAGTAGAGCTCGAGCGACCCCGGCGCGACGAGCGTCGAGTACGCGCCGCCGCCGGACGGAGCCGAGAGGTAGGGGTAGTAGTACTGGCCCCAGCGGTCCCTGGACTGGGCGTAGACGTAGGGCGCGCCGGGCAACGTGCCGACGTCCGTCGCGAGCGTGCCGCTGACCGGCACCCAGGCCACGTACTCGAAGTCCTGGCCGGTGGTGGTGGCGCCCGAGACGACCGTCACCGAGCGCGCGCGCTGGTTGGAGCCGGCGGCGCCGCCGTAGCCGTAGCCGTCGAGCAGGGTGTCGACGTACAGGCTCCCCGTGCCCGCCTGCGCCGCGATGACGTAGTGGCCGGCGGCGTCGGTCTGCGTGGAGAAGTAGTGGTAGCGCCCGGCGGCGTCGTAGGAGTCCAGATGCAGGGTGACCGGCGACGCCAGCGGCGCGCCCGACGCGTCGAGCACGCGGCCGCTGACCGAGCCGAGCACGCTCCAGGCAAAGCTCTTCGCCGGGCGCCCGGGGTCGCTGCCGTCGAAGACCGCGCCGAACGGCGCGTTGGCCACGTCGTGGTAGCCGGGGACCGCGAAGCCGTAGCCGGCGAGGAACTCGTACGCCTCGAGCCGCACCGAGCTGCCCGGGCCGGACGGGATCTCGATCGCGTACGTCGTCGAGCCCGCCGCGACGACGAGCGTGGCGCTGTAGCGGTGGTCGTCGTTCTGGTAGCGGTAGCCGTAGGCGGGCGCGTAGGCGTAGAGGCCGTCGTAGGCGTTCTGGAAGCGGATCTGCAGCTCGGGCAGCGCGCCGCCGTCGCTCGTCGCGAGCGTTCCCGTGACGATCGCCATCCGCCCGTAGGCGAAGTCGGCGGCCGCGGCCGCCGTGGCGCCGACGGGCACGTCGACCGGGGCCGCGTCGGCCGGCGTGACGTGATGGTCGAGCTTGCGCGCGCGGATGGCGATCCCGCTGCCCACCGGGGCCGAGATGCGATACGCGCCCGTCGCGTCGCTGACGGCCGTCGTGACGAGCGCCGGGCCGGCGAGGCCGTAGTACTGGCGGTAGTACGGGTCGGTGCAGTAGAAGGCGTCCGCGACGCAGCTCGCCCAGTTCGGGCGGATCTCGACGTAGAGGACCGCGCCGGCCAGCGGCGCCCCGAGGTCGTCGGTCACCTGACCCTCGACGAACCCGTTGCGGTCCATGACGAGGTCGGGCAGCGTGAGCGTCGCCGCGTTCTGCGCGCTGCCGGTCTGCACGGCGCCCGGCTGCGAGGACCCGCGCTTCGTGTAGCCGGCGACGCCGTAGGGCTCGACGCTGGCGGCGGTCGCGGCCGGCAGGTCCAGCACGAAGCGGTAGCGGCCGTCGGCGCCGGTCGTCGCCGTCGCGCGGACGTTGAAGGCGCCGGGGTTGAGCGCGACCTGGGCGCCGGCGATCGGCGCGCCGCCGTCGTCGACGACGAGGCCCGTGATCTCGGCGAGCTGCCGCGTGCTCCACGTCAGCGCCGTCGGCCCGCTCGCGCTCGAGTAGCTGTCGAGCTGCAGGTGGTACGTCGTTCCGGCGACGGCGTTGAAGCGCAGCAGGCTCGTCCCCGCGCCGCCCCCGCCGTCGTCGTCGGCGGCCAGCAGCGTGAGCGCGTTCAGGGCCGTGCCGCGGTAGGCGTAGAGGTAGGTGTCGAACGGGCTCGTGCGCGTGTCGAACGTCGCCTCGCCGGAGCTGTCCGCGACCCAGCGATACCAGATCGAATGCCCGCGCGGGTTGGGCTCGCCGGGCTCGGCCGTCGAGTTGACGTTCGTCCCCGCGATCGTCCCGCTCTGCCCGGCGATCGCGACGGCGTCGGCGAAGTCGTCGTTGGCGGGCGCCGCGGCCGTCGTCCACTGAAGCGTGAAGTCGCCCGGCGCGGAGCTGTCGACCTTGATGCGGTACGTCACGCCGGCGCGCGCCCCGAACGAGACCGGGTTCGCGCAGCAGGCGGAGCCGAGTGCGACGAGCGCGCCGAGCGCGTCCCCGCCGTAGACGTAGACGTTCGGCGCGAACGACGAGGTCGTGCGAACGTCGGCGCGGCCGGAGACGGCGGCCGTCCACGCGAACCACACCGAGTGGCCCTCGGCGTTCGGCTCGCCGGTCTGCGCGGTCGCGCCCCGGTTGGTGGCGGTCACGGTGCCCGATGCGCCCGCGATGGCGTGCGCATCGGCGAAGTCGTCGTTGGCCGGCGGCGGCGCGATGCTCCAGTTCAGGACGATCGAGCCCGTCGCGCCGGGGTAGTCGACCTTGAGGTGGTACGTCTGGCCCGCGACCGCGGCGAAGCTGACGGGGCTCGTCGCGTACGCATAGGCCAGCCGCGTGAGGCCGTCGATGCTCGCGCCCGAGTAGGCCCACAGGTACGTCGAGACGTCGCTGCCCTGCAGGTCGAACGACGCCTCGCCGGACGACGGGGCGGTCCACGCGAACCAGACCGACGTGCCGTAGGCGTCCGGCTCTCCGTCCTGCGCGGTGGCGCCGACGTTCGAGCCGCTGGCGGTCCCCGTCGCGCCGCCGATGACCTGCGCGTCGGCGAAGTCGTCGTTGGGCGGCGGCGGGGCGTACTCGAAGTCCGCGACGACGGCGGGCGGGCCCGCGCTCAGGGTCACGGCGCGGTAGGACGGCGCCGTGTAGCCCGCCACCGGCTGGGCCACGAGGCGCAGCTCGCCGTAGTAGACCGCGCCGGGGTCGATCAGCAGCTCGTAGACGCCGGCCGCGTCGGTCGTGGCCGACCCCAGCTCCGACAGGAGGCGATAGCGGTAGCAGTAGCAGCTGTAGTCAAAGCCGTAGTACCAGGCCTGGGCGCGGATCTCGACGCCCGCGAGCGGCGGGCCGCCGGCCACCGTGACCGTGCCCGTCACCTTCTCCGTCGGGAACACGAGCTCGGTCGGGCGGGCGGGGTCGGTCCCGTCGTAGACGGTGATCGCGGGGTCCGTCGTCCACGCGACGGCATCGGGCGCGCCGTGCGTCGGCGAGATGCCCGCGCCGTAGATCGTGACCGCGCCGGAGGGACCGAGCACCGACCACGCGCCCCCGGCGACGGTCAGCGTCTGCACCTCGTCGCCGGTCTCGCCGTAGACGTAGATCGTCACGCCCGCGGGCATCGGGGAGCCGAACGCGTCGACCGCCGTGCCGCTGAACGTGTTGGCGAACGGGGCGTAGACGAGATCGGGCAGCGCCCGCGCCGGGTCGCCGCTCGTCGCCGCGATGCCGCGCAGCTCCGGCCGGGCGTTGCCGGCGACGGTCGTCGTCGCTCTGACGTAGGCGTCGGTCGTGGCGACGGGCGACGAGGACGGGTCGAACAGCAGCCAGCCCTGGTAGACGCCGAGCGCGTTGGCGTGCGCGGTCGTCTGGTACGAGCAGCCGGCGTCGCTGCAGATCTCGACGTCGGCGCCCGCCACCGGCGTCCCGTCGTCGAGCCGGACGGTGCCCGTGACCGCGACGCCGGCGGAGAGCACGAGGTCCTCGCAGTCGCTGCGGTCGCCGGCGGCGCACGGCCTGCCCTCGTCGAAGACGGGGATCGCGATCCTCGCGGCGGGCAGGACGTAGCCGGCCGAGGTCGCGCCGGGCCAGTCCAGGTAGAGGCTCCAGCTCGCCGCCTGCGGATCGGGGTCGGCCGCCGAGCTGCCGCCGTCTCCGTAGATCGTGTACGCGCCGCCCGGGCCGCTGATCGCCGAGCCCCAGCCGTAGCCGCCGCCGGGCGTGTTCCAGGAGCCGCTGATCGTGATGCCCTCGATCGTGTTGCCGAGGTTGTCGCGCACGATCCCCGAGACCGCGACCGTGTGCTTGCGATAGGCGAAGTCGACGCAGTCCGAGCGATCGGCCGCGACGCAGGTCAGGCCGCCGGCGCCGACGACCGCCTGCTGGTAGGTCGTCACGACGACGTAGCCGTCTCGCTCGTGCGGGTAGCCGAGGTAGACGTTCCAGGTGCCCGGCGCGCCGTGGACGACCCAGCTGCCCGACGCGTCGGTCTCGACGGTCGCCGAGCCGCCCGGGAAGTACGCCTCGATCCGGCTGACGCCGGGGACCGCCGCGCCGGTCTCATCCGCGACGCGTCCTCTCACCTCGGTCGCGAAGCGGTCGTAGACGACGTCCACGCAGTCCGAGCGATCGGCGGCGACGCAGCCCATGCCGCCGGCGGGGACCGCCACGTAGCGGTACGGGGGCTGCGCGTGGCCCGCCACGAACTCGGGATAGACGTACCAGTCGCCGCCGCCGCCGTACAGGACGTAGGCGCCCGCGGCGTCGGTGACCGCGTCCGCGCAGTCGGAGTCCGAGTCGCTGGACCAGCAGGCGCTGATGTGCACCCCGGCGAGCGGCGTCGGCGTCGGCGACCCGTCGTCGACGAGGCGGCCCGCCATCTGCACCGCGGCGCGATAGGACGCGTCGCCGATGACGATCGCCGGCGCCGGGTCGGGCGGATCGGGCGCCGGCGGATAGATGTACGAGGGGCTCGGGCGCAGCAGCCCCGCCACGCGACCGAACCCGATCTCGAGATAGGTCACGTTCGCCGCGGCTCCCGCGGCGTAGGTGCCGCTGGCGTCGCTCGTCGTGTCGGCGCTCCAGCAGCTCAAGCCGTCGCACTGGTAGACCGAGACCGTCGCCCCGGCCAGCGGGGTGCCGTCCGGGTGCAGCGTCCGACCGGTCAGCGTGCCCGGCGGGCGGACATACGTCAGGTCGCGGGTCGCGCCGGAGCTGAGGTCGAGGCTGCCGAAGCCGTGGGCGCCCCCGTCGGAGCGGTAGCTCGCCTCGACCCAGGAGGGGTAGTACGGGGCGAGCTCGGCGGCGCGCACGTCCCAGCGAATCGCGCGATCGGGCGCGACGATCACGCTGTAGGCGCCGGCGGCGTCGCTCGTCGCCGTATACGTGCGCGTGGTCCCGATCGCCGGGTCGTAGCCCTCGACCGTGACCTCGACGCCGGCCAGCGCGACCGCCGCGCCGGGGTCGGTCACGTCCAGGACGTGGCCGCTGATCGCCGGTCCGGCGACGAGCGAGACGGTCCCGAGGGCGTGCGTCGGACCGGCGACGACGGCCGGGTCGGTGAGGTCCAGCGCGGCGTCCGCGTAGGAGCCGGCGGCCTCGAAGCGCAGCGTCCAGGCCGCGCGGCTCAGCTCCAGCGAGAAGCCGCCGGCCGCGTCGGTGACGGCCCGCACCGTGAAGAGCGTGTCCGACGTCGCGACGATCGTCACGCCGGCCGCCGGCGCGCCCGCGGGATCGTCGACCGTGCCGCTGACCGCCACGTCGACGATCGGGGGGCGGTGCTCGACGACGGCCGCGACGTAGTGGCTGAAGTGCGCCAGCCGCGCGGTGACCGTGTGGTTGGACGCGTCGACGACCGAGGCGACGAGCTCGGGCGCGCCGTTGGGCGGCAGGTAGTAGATGCCCGGCGCGGCTCCGGCGCCCGGGTCGTAGAAGACCGTGAGGTACGGACCAGCGGCGAAGGTCGTGATCGCGGCGCCCGTCGCCGCGTCGACCGCCGTCAGGTCGAAGATCGCCGAGACCGGGCGGATGCCCGGCAGGCCTGCAGGAGCCGAGCCCGCCGCGATGCGGACCTCGGCGTCCGCGGGGACGCCGCCGGCTGCGAAGACGAGCTGGGCGTCGCCGGTGACGACCGTGCCGCCGCTCGCCGAGGAGATGAGCGTCGCGCCGCCCGAGGGCGCGTCTGCGCGAGCGCGCTCGGCCGGCGCTCCCGAGAGCACTCCGACCGTCGTCTGAGGTGCGCCGAGCTCGCCCGCCGGTGGACCGCGGGCCATGGCCGGATCCCCGGCCTGGCTCGCCGCGGACGAGAGCACGCGCATGTTGTGGTCGTTGCTGCCGGGCGGGTCGCCGGCGGACGGGCCGACGACGCGATCGGCGGGCAGCTCGTCGCCCTTCGTCGCCGGAGCGACCGATCGCGCGGCCACGGCAGCGCGGGGCAGAAGCGGCGGGAGATCGGCGGGCGTCGCGGTCGCCCGGACGACGTCGGGCATCGCCGGCGACGCGCCGTCCAGCGCGGAGACGTCGATCGCGACGGGGTCGGACTGCCCGGGCGCGGTGGCGCCCGTCGCCTGACTCCACGTCGCGGTCGGGGCGGCGGCGGCGGCGCTCAGCGTTGCCGCCGCGGCCGCGACCAGCTCGCCGCTGACCGCGGGAGGCGGCGGCGCGACGACGACGGCCGCGGGCGCCGCCGCCGTGCCGGCCTCGCTCGCCGTCCAGTCGGGCCCGGCCGCCGCCGGCGTCGCGGCCGGCGCGGCGTCGATCGCGATCGTCGACGGCTGCGACGAGGCGGCGGGGTCGCCGCCGGATGCGCCGGAGCCCGCATCGCCGGGCGAGCCCGGCGCGGGCGGCTCCTGCTGGACCGCCGGCCCGGCCGCTTCGTGGGCGGGCGCCGGCGCTGGCGCGGCGGGCGAGGCGAGATCGGCGGCGGCTGGGCCCGCCTCTGCGGATCGCGCTTCGGCCGGCCCCGCGGCCGGCGCGGCTGCGTCGGGGGAAGCCGTCGTCGTGCGCGCCGCGGCGGGGTCTGCCGGGGCCGCCGGGGCCGGGGCCGCGGCCGCGGCGGGGGCTGGGGCCGGGGCGGCGGCCGGGGCGGGGCCGGGGCCGGGGCGGGCTCCGAGGCCGGGGCCGGCGCGGTCGCCGCCGCCGGGGACGGCTCCGAGGCCGGGGCCGGCGCGGACGCCGCCGCCGGAGGCGGCGCCGAGGCCGCGGACGCCGGGGCCTGGGCCGGCTCCGGCTCCGAGGCCGGGGCCGGCTCCGAGGCCGGGGCCGGCTCCGAGGCCGGGGCCGGCTCCGGCCGAGGCCGGGGCCGGGGCCGGGGCCGGGGCCGCGGCGGGGGCGGGGGCCGGGGCCGGGGCGGGCTCCGAGGCCGGGGCCGGCGCGGTCGCCGCCGCCGGGGACGGCTCCGAGGCCGGGGCCGCGGACGCCGGGGCCGGGGCCGCCGGGGCCGCCCCCGCGGACGCGGACGCCGGGGCCGGGGCGGCGGCGGCCGCCGCCGCAGCCCGCGTCGTCGCCGCGGGCGCGCCGTCGCTCATCCGCGCGACCGGCGTCTCGGCGGGCGCTGCCGTGCCGGGCGCCGAGGCCTGCGCGCCGGATCCGTCGCCGGCGGATGCACCGCTCTGCGAGCCGGGCCGGTCGCCGGCGGATCCCGGACCCTGCGAGCGCGATCGGTCCCCGGTCGCGCCCACGAAGCTCTCGTCGGCGGCGCTCAGCGTCTGCGCATAGGGCGACCCGGCGCTTTCGTCGGTGCCGACGAGCGGTGCGCCGCGCACGTCCTCGACGACCGGCGCCCCGGCAAACGGATCGGCCCGCTTCGCCTCCGACGTGCTCGGCAGCCCCCACGTGTCGGCAACCGCCGGCGGCGCATTGGCGGCGGGCGCGCCGCCGCCGGCACGAGCCGTGCCCGGCGCGCCCGCGCCCGCGCCCACGGGCGGTCGCGCCGCGGGTCGGTCGGGGCCCGCCGGGGTCGCCCCCGCGGCGCTCCCCGGCTCCGGCGCCGTCGCGGCGGCGCCGCCCGCGCCGCGCTCGTCGAACAGCGGGAAGTCGAAGCTCGGTGCATCCAGGCGCGGAAGGCCGGCGCCCGACCCGTCGGCTCGGGCCGCCGCGCTCACCGGGGGCGCCGCGTAGCCGGCGACGACCGCGGCGACGCCGGCGATCATCATCGCCTTCGACCAGCGGCTGCCGCGCAGCGCCATCAGGCTCGGGCCATATGCCTCAGCTGACCGCATCAGCGTGTCGCGCCCCTGATCCGCGCAGGCGTGAGTTCGGATGAAGTGGATCGTCCAGCCATGGAGTCGGGCACGGTCCCAATGCCACTCCACTCCTGGATGGCACCCCCTTCGTCCGGGGCGGGGACCTCATGCGACGCGTAGCTGTACCACCACCGCGAGCCCGGCGGGGGATTTTTTCGAGCCTCAGATCACGCAACGCGCCCGAAACACGGCGGTTTGCAGGAAATCTGCTCGTCGTGTGATCTTACGCACACGACGCCGCGGCAGTCCACCGGCGACGCTTGAGCGAACGAGATCGTTCGCCGTCCCGCGTGCGGCGGGGACGGCTACCAGCGGTAGTGGGCGAAGGCCTTGTTGGCCTGCGCCATGCGGTACACGTCGTCCTTGCGCTTGTAGGCCCCGCCCTGCTGGGACAGCGCGTCCATGAGCTCGTTGGCCAGCCGCTGGGCCATCGTGCGCTCGCGGCGACCGCGGGCGAACTCGACGAGCCAGCGCACGGCGAGCGTGCGGGCGCGGCGCGATGGGACCTCGACGGGCACCTGGTACGTGGCGCCGCCGACGCGGCGCGACTTGACCTCCAGCACGGGGGTCAGCGTCTTGATCGAGAGCTCGAGCTGCTCGACCGGGTCCTTGCCGGTGCGCTCGCCCATGATCGCCAGCGCGTCATAGACGATCCGCTCGGCCGTGGACTTCTTGCCGTCGAGCATCACCTTGTTGATGACCTGCTGGACGACGCGCGAGCGAAGGATGGGATCCGGATCGATCGTCCGGATCGTGGCTGCTGACCGGCGCGGCATCTACTTCTTCTTCACGCCGTACTGGCTGCGGGCCTTCTTGCGATCGCTGACGCCGGCGGCGTCGAGCGTTCCGCGAACGACCTTGTAGCGCACGCCCGGCAGGTCCTTGACGCGCCCGCCGCGCACGAGCACGACGGAGTGCTCCTGAAGGTTGTGTCCCTCACCGGGGATGTAGGCGGTGACCTCGATCGAGCCGGTGATCCGCACGCGAGCGACCTTGCGCAGCGCGGAGTTCGGCTTCTTCGGCGTCGTCGTGTAGACGCGCGTGCAGACGCCGCGGCGCTGGGGGGCGGCGACCTTCTTCTTGCGCCCCTTGCCGGACTTCAGACCCGGAGTGGCGAGCTTCTTCTTGGGCGCTTTGCGGCCCTTGCGGACAAGCTGTGACGTCGTTGGCATGCGGGGCGTGATGCTAGCAACTGCGCCGTGGTCAGCCCTTGAGGCCGACCGGCCGGATCGACCGTCCGGCCCTGCGGGGACCGGCGGGGCTGGGGTAGGTGATCCGGTAGACGGCGCCGCGACGGTGGCGCATCGTGCGCGTGAAGCTCGCCTCGCCGTCCATCCTGATGCGCCCGACGCGCGTCCACCTGCCGCGCTTGACGCGGCGCTGGATGACGATGACCTTCGGCCCCGCTCCCAGCCGCAGCCGACCGTAGAGCAGCACGTTGCGCTTCGGTCGCAGCTGCGCGAAGAGGCCGGCGAGGAACGACTTCGCGACGACCTTGTCGGACCCGTCGACGTGCAGCAGGCCGGTGGAGTACTCGCCGTAGGGCCGCGCCCCGCTGTTCGTGACGCGCTTGGGGGCGGGCGGCTGGTCGCGCAGCAGGAACTGCGCGAACGAGCGCACGCTCGGCACGCGGTCGGCGAGGTACTCGGCCCAGGTCATCCAGTGCGACTGCTGGCGCTCGCTGACGCGCGGGCGGCCGCGGACGTCCTTCGTCTCGTAGCCGAACTCGGTGAGGTAGAGCCTGCGGTTGCCGCGCGCGAGCCGGCCCATGCGCACGAGCCGGTCGAGCATCTTGGCGAGCTCGGGCAGGTCGGCCAGGCGCACGTCGTAGCGCTCGCGCGTGGACCTGCGGTCGCTGACGCGCGTTGGACGCTCGTTCTGGGAGTAGGGATGGTGCGCCCAGCCGTCGCCCGGAAGCTGCGTGTAGTTGCGGCAGTCGCCGGTCGTGCGCGGCTTGTACGTGCTCGTCACGCAGGCGAGGTCGCGCAGGAACCACAGCGGGCCGACGGGGCCCCTGCCGCGCGTGCCGCCCGTGCTCGACGTGTTGCCGATCAGCACCGACGCTCCGGGGCGCGCCTGCTTGACCGCGGCGTAGCCGGCGCGCACCATCGCGCGGTAGACGGCGGGGCTCGCGAGGCGGTTCTTGGACTTCCACTGGGGCAGCAGCAGACCCTGGTGGTTGGGCTCGTTCCAGATGATGAAGCGATCGACGGCCGGCAGCGGCTCCTCCGGCGCGGCGGCGCCGCCGCTGCCCGCGGCCCGCGTCGAGCCCGGCCGCAGCCAGGGCGGGATCGGGTCGGGCACCGGGAACGGGACGATCGGCTGCAGCAGCTCGTGGAACACGCTGTCGTCCTCGTTGGGCGGCGGCGGCGGCCCGGGCGTCTCGGGCGGCGGCGTGAACGCGCCCGAGTAGCGCGTCGCGACCGCGGTGGCGAAGTCCGAGTAGGCGATCGGATCGATGTTCTCGCGCGCACGCTCGCCCGGCCTGTCGGTCGTCGCCCAGTGCGGCGCCCAGAAGCCGATGTCGACGAGCGCCTGGAGGCCGGCGCCGCGGATCGCTCGGATCGCGCGGTCCAGGCCCGCCCAGCGCGGCTGCTCGTAGGCGGCGGGGTCGGCGGCATCGAATCCCGCCGGCTTGGCGTCGGACTCGGGCGCGCGCGTCAGCGACGACCAGCTCGCGGTGATCCGCACCCGGTCGATGCCGAGCTCGCGCATGCGCGCGGCGGCCGCCTCGACCTCCGCCTGGGGGCGGTAGAGCATCAGCCCGTCGTCCTGCACGATCGTCTCCAGGCCGGCGGAGATCTTCGTCGTCTTGGACTTCGCGGCACCCGCCGTGCCCGGCGCCAGCACAAGCGCGGCGCCCGCCAGCAGCGCGACGTGTCTCCCCCGCCTCATCACAGCCACGCAGTGTGACGGCTCCCGCCGGCGCATGCGTCACCAGCGGCGAGCGGCGCACGGGCCCGCCGCGCGGGGTCCACGCGCCGGGCCTGGCAGGATCACCGGCACATGCACGGGACCTTCACGATCCGACCGGCCACGACGGCCGACCTCGGCACGATCGCCGACAACCTCGTCGAGGGCCTGTCGACCTACCGCGGCTGGACGCCGATGGCGTGGAACCCGCCCGCGCGCACCGAGATGCTCGTCGGGCTCCTGCAGCGCTTTCGCAAGGACGGGTCCTGGGCGCATGTCGCGTTCGCGGGCACCGATCCGGCGGGCCACATCATGATCAGGCCCGATCGCGACGAGGACGAGCGGCCGAGCAGCGACGTGGCGCTGCTCACCCAGCTCTTCGTCCGCGAGCAGCACTGGGGCAGCGGGCTGGCACAGCAGCTGCACGAGCTCGGCGTCGCGGGCATGGCCGAGCGCGGCTTCACGTCGGGACGCCTGCTCGTTGCCAGCGGCCACGAGCGGGCGCAGGCGTTCTACCGCCGCCAGGGCTGGCAGTCCACCGGAGGCCTCGAGACGTCCGGCGAGCTCGGCCTCGAGCTCGCGGAGTATCTGCTGCCGCTAGGCGGCTGAGGCGGCGGGCACGCCGGCCGCCGCCCGCGCGGCGCGCACGGGGGCCGGCGTCAGCGCCGAGGCGACGATGACGAGCACGAAGGCGGTCGCCTGCAGCGTGATGCCGAGCGGGTCGTGCGCGAGCGGGTCACCGAAGACGACGATCCCGCCGGCGATCGTCGCGATGTTGGCCGCCGTGCCGGTGATCGCGATGACCGGGACCGCCTCGCCGTCCTGCAGCGAGCGCGCCGACGCGTAGAACGCGGCGGCCGAGCCCATCAGCGCGACCCACATCCACGGGCTGAGGATGACGCCGAGCGCGCCGCTGTCGCCGACGACGCCGGTCAGCGCCTTGACGCCGATGTTGCAGACCCCGAAGAGGATCCCCGCCGCGGCCGCCAGCATGATCCCGTGGTGCTCGGTGCGGCCGCCGAGGCGCGGGCCCATGATGAACAGGGCGCCGAGGCCGAACAGGCCGGCCTCGAAGGCGATCATCACGGTCACCGAGAAGGTCGAGTGCACGCCGTGGCTGACGGGCAGCGTGACGCCGAGCAGGATGAGCCCCACGCCGGTCATCGCCAGCCCGAGCCACTGGCGCGGGCCGACCTTGAAGCCGAACAGGCGGTCGGCCATCACGGCGAGCAGGACGAGCCCGCCCGACAGCACGGCCTGCACGACGGAGAGCGGCGCCAGCGAGATCGCCGCGACGTGCAGCAGCCAGGCGACGAGCCCGACGAGCATGCCGACCGCGAACCACTTCTGGCTCCACAGCGAGACCGCGGTGCGCAGCGGGTGGCGGATGTCGACCGCGCAGGCTTCGCGCGCGCCCCTGTGCTTGTAGAGGAACGCCAGGTTCGACGCGAACGCGCAGAGCAGCGCGAGCAGGATTCCAAGTTGAAGAGTCATGAAGAAGATCAGCGCGACGGGAGCGCCAAGCGGGTGGCTCGGCGCCTCGCGACACCCCTACCATCGACAACGCCGTGGACGAGCTTGACGGCCACGCGACGTCCCGGGCAGGCTATCGAGAACGCCTCGCGCCCGCTCCACGCGCGGAGATTCGCTACAAGACTCCCGCAGATGCTCGACAAACCCGTCCTCTTCGTCGACATCGACAGCGAGATCTCGTCGTGGGGATCGGACTCGGACGCCCGTCCACCCGGTGCCAGCCACGACGTCGACGGGATCATCCATTTCCTTTCGTTCGAAGCCGCCGAGCACCTGCTCGCCCTCGGGGAGCGCCTCGAGCTCGTCTGCGGCGGCGGCTGGGAAGAGAAGGCCGAAGAGCACCTGGCATACGCCACGCGAGTACCCGCTGGCCCGCCCTTTCTCTCGTTGAACCGAAATCCCAGGCGCGGCCACGGGCACCTGGAGCGCGCGGCGATCGAGGCCCACGCCGGACCGAGCCGGCCGCTCGCGGGAATCGACGACGCCCACGACGACGCCTGCCGCGCCTGGGCGGGGCAAGGTGGCGCGCCTACGCTCCTCGTGGCCACGATCGCGTCCAGCGGCCTGACCGCGGCCGGCGCCGAGACCCCGCGGGCCTGGGATGACGGCCCGGGGGCGCGATGACGCCGTCCCGACTGGAGCACCTCGAACGCCGCGAGCTGCCCGGCGGCCTCACGCTGCTCGTCGCGGTCGACCGCCGCGCGCGCCGGCGCGGCCTCGCCGGCCTCGACGCGCTGCCGGCCGGCCATGCGCTGCTGCTCGCGCGCTGCCGATCGGTGCACACGGTCGGGATGCGCTTCGCGCTGGATCTCGTGTGGCTCGACGCCCGCGGCGCCCCGATGGCGCTCGACGCGGGCGTCGGCCCGCGGCGCGTGCGCACCCGCTGGCGGGCCCGGGCGGTCGTCGAGGCCAACGCCGGCGAGGGCGAGCGGTTCGCGCGCGCCCTGGCCCGCGCGGGCGCCGGCTGAGCGCGCCGGCGCCGTCCACCGGGCCCCGGCGGGCCCCGCTGGCGACGCTGCCGCGCCAGGCGCTGCAAACCCGCCACGCGTCGCGCCGGGGCCGGGCCGGCTGAGAGCGCCGGCGCCGTCCACCGGGGGCCCAGGCGGGCGCCGCTGGCGACGCTGCCGCGCCAGGCGCTGCAAACCCGCCACGCGTCGCGCCCGAGCCCGGGCCGGCTGAGAGCGCCGGCGCCGTCCACCGGGGGCCCAGGCGGGCGCCGCTGGCGACGCTGCCGCGCCAGGCGCTGCAAACCCGCCACCCGCGCCGCGCCCGGGCCGGCTGAGAGCGCCGGCGCCGTCCACCGGGGGCCCAGGCGGGCGCCGCTGGCGACGTTGCCGCGCCAGGCGCTGCAAACCCGCCACGCCGCGCCCGAGCCCCGGGCGGCCCGCCACGGCCCGCTGGCGACGTTGCCGCGCCAGGCGCTGCAAACCCGCCACCCGCGCCGAGCCCGGGCCGGCTGAGAGCGCGGCGCCGTCCACCGGGGGGCCGGCGGGCGCCGCTGGCGACGCTGCCGCGCCAGGCGCTGCAAACCCGCCACCCGTCGCGCCCGAGCCCGGGCCGGCTGAGAGCGCCGGCGCCGTCCACCGGGGGCCCAGGCGGGCGCCGCTGGCGACGCTGCCGCGCCAGGCGCTGCAAACCCGCCACCGCGCCGCGCCCCGGCCGGCCCGCCACAGCCCGCTGACGACGCTGCCGCGCCAGGCGCTGCAAACCCGCCACCCGCCGCCCCCCGGCCGGCCCGCCACAGCCCGCCGGCGACGCTGCCGCGCCAGGCGCTGCAAACCCGCCACCGCGCCGCGCCCCGGCCGGCCCGCCACGGCCCGCCGGCGACGTTGCCGCGCCAGGCGCTGCAAACCCGCCACCCGCGCCGCGCCCCGGACCGGCCCGCCACGGCCCGCCGGCGACGCTGCCGCGCCAGGCGCTGCACACCCGCCACCCGCGCCGCGCCCGGACCGGCCCGCCACGGCCCGCCGGCGACGCTGCCGCGCCAGGCGCTGCAAACCCGCCACCCGCCGCGCCCAGGCCGGCCCACCACGGCCCGCTGGCGACGTTGCCGCGCCAGGCACTGCAAACCCGCCACTCGCGCCCGTGCGTCCGCGGCCCGCCCGGCACGACCGCCGCGCCCGCCCGGCACGACCGCCGCGCCCGCCCGGCACGACCGCCGCGCCCGCCCGGCACGACCGCCGCGCCCGCCCGGCACGACCGCCGCGCTCAGCCGGCGACCGCCGCTCTCGTCTGCGTCGGCGGGCTCGTCGCCTTGGCGCCCGCCTTGGCCGTCGCCTTGGCGCCCGCCTTCGCCTTCGCCTTGGCGCCCGCCTTCGCCTTCGCCTTGGCGCCCGCCTTCGCCTTCGCCTTGGCGCCCGCCTTGGCCTTCGCCTTGGCGCCCGCCTTCGCCTTCGCCTTGGCGCCCGCCCCCGCCGCCCCCGCCGCCTTCTTCTTCCTCTTGACGAGCTTCGCCGTCCACGTCCGCTTGATCTCGCGCCGCGTCCCGGCGGGCCCGATCGCGACGATCCGCAGGCGGTGGCGCCCGACGAGCTTGGGCTTCCACGGGATCCGGTGCAGGCCGCGCGGCAGCCGCATCCCGCGCGCGAGCTCGACGCGCCCGCGCCGGTCGCGCATCTCCACGATGACCTTGGAGATCTTCGAGAGCTTGAACGTGATCGACGTCAGGCGCCGCGCGCGCAGCTTGCGCGGCGCCCGCACGTCGATCCGCGGCGGCTCGAGGACGTAGGCCGAGAAGCGCCTGCCGGTGTTGCAGTAGATCGACGTGCCCGTGCGGCTGCACAGCCGGTCCAGAAACGTCCCGACGAGCCGGTGGTAGTTGAGGTTGGACTCGCGCCCGCCGTGGCTGTACAGCGACCAGGCGCCGGTGTCGATCGCGGGCACCGAGCGCCGCGCGAGCGGCTCGGCGCGGGCGAACAGCCGGCCCGCGCGCGCGCTGGAGATGATCCGCGAGACGTCGCGCAGGCCGATGAGCGCCTGCAGCTCGCCGTTGAAGATCTGCAGGCCCGGCGAGAACGAGTACATCGTGTAGCGCCACCCGGTCCCGCTGCGCACCGCGACGCCGAGCGGCGGCGAGCGTTCGAACGCACCGAGCGAGCGCCGCGCGGCACGGGCGTAGCGCTCGTCGCGCAGCGCGCGATGGCCGCGCGCGAACGCCTGCGCTCCGGTCGCCTGCGTCATCCCGCTGATCCAGGGCGGCGACCCGCCGCCGAACGCGATGAAGTACTCCCAGGCCAGGAAGCCGCCGCGCTGCGAGCCCAGCGCGAGCATGCGGTCCAGCAGCCGGCCGAGCGCCGCCGGCCGGCAGCGATGCCGCGCGGCGGTCCGCACGCACGAGGCCGCGAGCGCGTTGGCCTTGCCGAACGTCGCCAGCGGCTGGATCGCCAGCCCCCGGCCGGAGTAGTACTCGAAGATCACCGGGTCGCCGCGGAACGTGATGCGCTCGCCCGCCCGCGGGATCGGGCGCTTCGTCCAGTACTCGCGGTTGCGCCGCACGGTGAGCAGCACCGCCGCGAGGCGGCTGGACGTGAGGATCCTCCGCGCCGCCAGCCCCTCGGCCATCCGCACGGCGGCGCGCAGCTCGCTGCGCCGCAGGCCGCTCAGGCGGCCGACGTCGCGCTGGGCGCGGTACCAGATGCTGCGCATCTCGTCGTAGCGCTTGCGCGTGATGGCGTACGACAGCCAGGCGCGCCGGATCGCGCCCCGCACCGTGCGCGAGGCGCGCAGGCGCCGGGCCTCGGCCTGCCGCGCCCGCTCGCGCCTGTCGCGCTGGCGGGCACGCAGCGCGGCGTCGCGCTGGTCGGCCTTGAGCTCGAGCGCCTCGGCGACGCCGGCGAGCGCGCGCGCGTCGGACGAGACGGCCGGCACGGAGGCCGGCTGCGGCTGCCCGCGTGCGCCGTCGACCGCTCCCCACAGCGCGACGAGCGCCACGACGGCGAGCACGATGCCGGCGACGGACAGAAGCCGCGTGATCACATGTATGAGATCGGCGGCGGCGCGACGTTCCTTGATCGCGCGCGCAGGCCGCGGCCCGCGCGGACGGGCGGCGGCGCCCGCAGGCTCCGCCGCCGTCCGTCCGCGCTGTCCGGTGGCGCTCCCAACGAGAGCGTCAGCCCTCGTCGGGCACGTCGAGGTCGGCGAGCTCCTCGGCGAAGCCGGCGTCGCCGGCGCCCGAGCCGATCTCCTCGAGCGAGGCGATGTCCTCGTTGAACGCCGTGCCGAACCCGCCCAGGCCGTCGCCCAGCCCCAGCTCGGCGGCGATCTCGTCCTGATCGAGCAGGCCGACGTCGTCCATCGCGCGCGGCAGCGGCTCGGACGGCTCGATCTCGATGCGCCGGTAGCGCTTCAGACCGGTGGCCGCCGGGATGAGCTTGCCGATGATGACGTTCTCCTTCAGGCCGTTGAGGCGGTCGATCTTGCCCTCGAGCGCCGCGTCGGTGAGGACCTTCGTCGTCTCCTGGAAGGAGGCCGCCGACAAGAACGAGTCCGTGTTCAGCGAGGCCTTCGTGATGCCCAGGATGATGTCCTCGAACTGCGCCGCCTCGCCCTTCTTGGCGATGACGTCGCCGTTGACGCGCGCGAACTCGAAGCGGTCGACGAACTGGCCCGGCAGGTACTCGGTGTCGCCCTTCTGGTCGACGCGGACCTTCTTGAGCATCTGGCGCGCGATGAGCTCGATGTGCTTGTCGTTGATGTCCACGCCCTGCGAGACGTAGACCTCCTGGACCTCCTTGACGAGGTACTGCTCGGTCACGGTGCGCCCGCGGATCGCCAGCAGCTCGTGCGGGTACAGCGAGCCCTCGTTGAGCTGCGTGCCGGCGTCGACGCGCTCGCCGCCCTCGACGAACAGCCGCGTGCGGCGCGGGAACGTGTGGCGGTGCTCCTCGCCGGCGTCGTCGGTGATGACGACCGTCAGCGCCTTGTCGGAGTCCTCGATCGTCACCGTGCCGTCCTGCTCGGCGATCTTCGCCAGGCCCTTGGGCTTGCGCGCCTCGAAGAGCTCCACGACGCGCGGCAGGCCGTGCGTGATGTCCGCGCCGGCGACGCCGCCGGTGTGGAAGGTCCGCATCGTCAGCTGCGTGCCGGGCTCGCCGATCGACTGCGCGGCGATGATGCCGACCGCGTCGCCGATCTGGGCCGTCTGGCCGGAGGCCAGCGAGCGCCCGTAGCAGGCCTGGCAGACCCCGCTGGTCGCCTCGCACTTCAGCACCGAGCGCACCGGGATCCTGACGACGCCGCGGGCGTCGGCCTTCATCTGGTCGACGTTCTCGCGGATGTCGGCGATCTCGGGGCGATCGATGATCGCGCCCTTCTCGACGATGACGCGCCCGCGCTTCGTCGCGATCTCCTTCGCGGCGAAGCGGCCCAGCAGGTTGTCGTTCGGCGAGCCGTCCTCCTTGCTGAGCAGCAGCTCGATGTACTCCTCGGTGCCGCAGTCGACCTCGCGGATGATGACGTCCTGGGCGACGTCGACCAGACGCCGCGTCAGGTAGCCGGAGTCCGCCGTGCGCAGCGCCGTGTCGGCCAGGCCCTTGCGCGCGCCGTGCGTCGAGGTGAAGTACTCGAGCACGTCCAGGCCCTCCATGAAGTTCGCCTTCACGGGACGCTCGATGATGTCGCCCTTCGGGTTGGCCATGAGGCCGCGCATCCCGGCGAGCTGGCGGATCTGCTTGAACGATCCGCGCGCGCCCGAGTTGGCCATCATGAAGATGGGGTTCAGGACGTCGAGGTTCTTCACCATCGCCTCGGCGACCTCCTCGGTGCACGCGTTCCACTGCTCGACGACCGCCTCGTGGCGCTCCTCCTGCGTGATGAGGCCCATGTCGTACTGGCTCGTGAGCTCGGCGACCTTCTCCTCGTAGGACTTCACGATCGCGCCCTTGCTCGGCGGGATGACGACGTCGTTCTTGGAGATCGTGATGCCGGCCTTCGTGGAGAACTCGAAGCCGAGGTCCTTGAAGGCGTCGAGCACCTGCGAGATCGTCGTCGCGCCGTAGCTCTGCACGAGCTGGTCGACGAGCTCGGTCGTGTCGCGCTTCTTCATCGACTTGTTGACGAAGTCGTACTGCGAGACGTCGAACGCGTCGCCCATCGCCTCCAGCAGCGCGCGCTCGATGCGGTCGTTGTAGATGATCCGGCCGATCGTCGTGAGGACGTGTCCGCCCTCGCGGCCGAGCGGGCGGAACTCGGCGAGGTCGTGCAGCTTGACGGCGCCGAGCTCGTAGGACAGCTCGGCCTCCTGCGCGGTGCGGAAGACGTGCGGCTTGGGCTCCTGCGTCGCCGGGTCGATCTCGGCCAGCTCGTCGGACTCCGGTCCGTAGGTGAGGTAGTAGGCGCCGAGGATCATGTCCTGGGTCGGCGTGGCCAGCGGCTGGCCGTGCGCCGGCGACAGGATGTTGTTGCTCGACAGCATGAGGATGCGGGCCTCGGCCTGCGCCTCGGAGGACAGCGGCAGGTGGACCGCCATCTGGTCGCCGTCGAAGTCGGCGTTGAACGCGTGGCAGACGAGCGGGTGCACCTGGATCGCCTTGCCCTCGACGAGCACGGGCTCGAAGGCCTGGATGCCGAGGCGATGCAGCGTCGGCGCGCGGTTGAGCAGCACCGGGTGCTCGTGGATGACCTGCTCGAGGACGTCCCAGACCTCGGGGATCATCGAGTCGACCATCTTCTTGGCGGCCTTGATGTTCTGCGCCGCCTTGCGCTCGACGAGCTGGGCCATGATGAACGGCTTGAAGAGCTCCAGCGCCATGAGCTTGGGCAGCCCGCACTGGTGCAGCTTCAAGTACGGGCCGGCGACGATGACCGAGCGGCCCGAGTAGTCCACGCGCTTGCCGAGCAGGTTCTGGCGGAAGCGTCCCTGCTTGCCCTTGAGCATGTCGCTCAGGGACTTCAGCGGCCGGTTGCCCGGGCCGGTGACGGGGCGCCCGCGGCGACCGTTGTCAAACAGCGCGTCGACGGCCTCCTGGAGCATCCGCTTCTCGTTGTTGACGATGATCTCCGGCGCGCCGAGGTCGAGCAGGCGCTTGAGCCGGTTGTTGCGGTTGATGACGCGGCGGTACAGGTCGTTGAGGTCCGACGTGGCGAAGCGGCCGCCGTCGAGCTGGACCATCGGGCGCAGCTCGGGCGGGATGACCGGCACGGCCTCGAGCACCATCTGCTCGGGACGGTTGCCGGACTGGATGAAGGCCGAGACGACCTTCAGGCGCTTGACCGAGCGGGCCTGCTTCTGGCCCTTGGCGGTGCGGACGAGCTCGCCGAGCTCCTCGGCCTCGGCCTCGAGGTCGACCTGCTGGAGCAGGTCGCGGATCGCCTCTGCGCCCATGCCGCCGCGGAAGTACTCGCCGAAGCCGTACGGGGAGCCGAAGCGCTCCTTGAGCTCGCGGAAGATCGTCTCGTCGTGCTCGATCTTCTGGGGCTCCATGTCCTTGAACAGCTGCCACACCTGACGCATCCGCTCGGCGGCGTCCTCGATGTAGGCCTCCGTGTCGGCGATGTCGGACTCGAAGGTCTTCTTGAGCTCCTTGAGCAGCTTGGCGCGCTCGTCGTCGTCGAGCTTCTTGACGTCGACGTCCAGCGCCTCGGCCCAGAGGTGGTCCTCGTCGTCGAAGTCCTTCTGGGCGCCGTTGTCGAGGTAGCCCTCGCGGCGCGCCTGCTGCTCCTTGAGCTCGAGCACGCGCTCCTCGCGCTCGGAGGCGTAGGCGTCGAGCACCTCGTTGACCTTGACCTCGAGGTCGGCCGTGTCGCGCTCGCGCGCCTCGTCGTCGACCCACGTGACGATCGAGGCGGCGAAGTACAGGACCTTCTCGAGCTCCTTGGGCGCCATGTCGAGCAGGTAGCCGATCCGGCTGGGCACGCCCTTGAAGAACCAGATGTGGCTGACCGGAGCGGCGAGGTCGATGTGCCCCATGCGCTCGCGGCGGACCTTGGAGCGCGTGACCTCGACGCCGCAGCGCTCGCAGACGATGCCCTTGTAGCGCACGCGCTTGTACTTGCCGCAGTAGCACTCCCAGTCCTTCGTCGGACCGAAGATGCGCTCGCAGAAGAGGCCGTCCTTCTCGGGCTTCAGGGTGCGGTAGTTGATCGTCTCGGGCTTGGTGACCTCGCCCGAGCTCCAGCCGCGGATCTGCTTGGAGGAGGCCAGGCCGATCTCGATGGCGTCGAAGTTGTTGATGTCGATCAAGGTGAGTCCTTACGTCCGTGGTGGCTGGCCTGCGGTGTCAGGCCAAAGGCGGTGTCGTGACGGCGGCGCGGGACCTGCGCCGCGATCACGTCTCCGCGGGTGCTTCGGCGTCGATCTCGACCGCGCCGTCGCCGTCCTCGTCCTCGTCCTCGTCGTCGTCGCTCGCAGGCGTCTCGAGGCTGTCGGCGTCGACGACCGCCTCGGCGTCCTCGTCGGCGAGCTCCGGCTCGGCCGGCACGGCATCGGCGGCCACGCCGGCGCGAACGCCGGAGAGGTCGATGCCGAGCTCCTCGGCGGCGCGCAGCAGATCGTCGTCCTCGTCGCGCATCTCGGCGCGCGCGCCCTCCTCGGAGACGACGTTGACGTCGAGCGCCAGCGACTGCATCTCCTTGAGCAGGACCTTGAACGACTCGGGGATCGACGGCTCGGCGATGTTCTCGCCCTTGACGATCGCCTCGTAGGCCTTCACGCGCCCGACGGTGTCGTCGGACTTGATCGTGAGCATCTCCTGCAGCGTGTACGCGGCGCCGTAGGCCTCCAGGGCCCAGACCTCCATCTCGCCGAAGCGCTGGCCGCCGAACTGCGCCTTGCCGCCCAGCGGCTGCTGGGTGACGAGCGAGTACGGGCCCGTCGAGCGCGCGTGGATCTTGTCGTCGACGAGATGCAGCAGCTTGAGGATGTACATGTAGCCGACCGTCACCTGCTGCTCGAACGGCTCGCCCGTGCGGCCGTTGTAGAGCGTGAACTTGCCCGACGCCTTGATGCCGTCGCGGCGGGAGCGGTCGATGTCCATCCGGATGCGGCCCTTGTGCTCGTCCTGCCACTTCACGAGCGCGTTGTCGACGTCGGCGACCGACGCGCCGTCGAAGACCGGGGTGGCCGTGTAGACCTTGCCCGGGCGGCCGTCGAGCGTGCGCTGGCTCTGCGCGAGCTTGTAGGCGTCGCTGCCGTCGTCGTACCAGCCCTCGGCGGCGGCCCACCCGAGGTGGGTCTCCAACAGCTGGCCGACGTTCATCCGGCTCGGCACGCCGAGCGGGTTGAGGATGACGTCGACCGGCGTGCCGTCCTCCATGAACGGCATGTCGGCCTCGTCGACGATCTTCGAGATGACGCCCTTGTTGCCGTGGCGCCCGGCGAGCTTGTCGCCCTCGGAGATCTTGCGCTTCTTGGCGACGAACACGCGCACGAGGTGGTTGACGCCCGGCGGCAGGTCGTCGCCGGCGTCGCGGCTGAAGGTCATGACGTCGATGACGACGCCGCCCTCGCCGTGGGGCACCTTCAGCGACGTGTCGCGGACCTCGCGCGCCTTCTCCTTGAAGATCGCGCGGATCAGCTTCTCCTCCGCCGTCAGCTCGGTCTCGCCCTTCGGCGTCACCTTGCCGACGAGCAGGTCGCCCGAGCCGACCTCGGCGCCGACGCGGACGATGCCGCGGTCGTCGAGGTTGCGCAGCGACTCCTCCGAGCGGTTGGGGATGTCGCGGGTGATCTCCTCGTCGCCGAGCTTCGTCGTGCGAGCGTCGACCTCGTACTCCTCGATGTGGATCGAGGTGAGCTCGTCGTCCTTGACGAGGCGCTTGGAGAGGATGATCGCGTCCTCGAAGTTGTAGCCCTCCCAGGACATGAAGGCGATCTTCAGGTTCTTGCCGAGCGCCATCTCGCCGTGGTCGGTCGCCGAGCCGTCGGCGAGCACGTCGCCGGCGTCCACGACCGCGCCGTTGTTGACGACCGGCTTCTGGTGGATGAGCGTGCCCTGGTTGGAGCGCCGGTACTTGTCGAGGACGTACTCGTCCCTGGCGCCCTCGCTCGTCTCGATCTCGATGCGCTCGGCATCGACGTAGGAGACGGTGCCGGCGCTGCGGGCCAGCAGCACGTCGCCGGTGTCGAGCGCGGCGCGGCGCTCCATGCCGGTGCCGATGACGGGCGCGTCGGTGCGCAGCAGCGGCACCGCCTGGCGCTGCATGTTCGAGCCCATGAGCGCCCGGTTGGCGTCGTCGTGCTCGAGGAACGGGATCATCGCCGTCGCGACCGACCAGATCTGCTCGGGCGAGACGTCCATGAGGTCGACCTCGCTCGGTTCGACCGTGACGTACTGGCCCGCGAGCGTCCGGCAGACGGCCTCGTCGCCGAGCAGCCTGCCGTCGTCGTCGACCGGGTGGTTGGCCTGGGCGATCTTGAGCTCTTCCTCCTGCGTGGCGTCGTAGTGGACGACCTCGCCGGTGATGACGCCGCCCTTGACGACGCGGTACGGCGTCGTGACGAAGCCGTGCTCGGAGACCTCCGCGTAGCTCGACAGCGAGCCGATCAGGCCGATGTTCGGTCCCTCCGGCGTCTCGATCGGGCACATCCGGCCGTAGTGGGTCGGATGGACGTCGCGCACCTCGATCGGCGCGCGCTCGCGCGTCAGGCCGCCGGCGCCGAGGGCGCTGAGGCGGCGGCGATGCGTCAGGCCGGCCAGCGAGTTCGTCTGGTCCATGAACTGGCTGAGCTGCGAGGAGCCGAAGAACTCCTTCTGCGCGGCGACGACCGGGCGGATGTTGATGATCGTCTGCGGCGTGATCGTGTCGGCGTCCTCGGTCGTGAGGCGCTCGCGAACGACGCGCTCCATCCGGTACAGGCCGATCCGGAAGGCCTCCTGGATGAGCTCGCCGACGGTCCGCAGGCGGCGGTTGCCGAAGTGCTCGTACTCGTCGAGGTGCTCGGCGACGGCCTCGCGCGGGTACGTCTGCGCCTCGGCGGCGTAGTCCTTGACCTCGACCTCGGGCTCCTCGGGCATGCCGAGCAGGCGCGGCAGCGAGACGAGCTCCTTGACGAGCGCGAGGATGTCGTCGTGCGTCAGCGTGCGCGTCTCGAGGTCGATGTCGAGGCTCAGGCGCGCGTTGAGCTTGTAGCGCCCGACGCGCGTGAGGTCGTAGCGCTTGGGGTCGAAGAAGAGCTGGTGCAGCAGGGCGCGGGCGTTGTCGACGCTCGGCGGCTCGCCGGGGCGCTGCTTCTTGAAGAGCTCGACGAGCGCGCCCTCCTCGGTCTTCGTCGGCTCCGTGTCGGCGTCGATCGTGTTGCGGATGTAGAGGCTGTTGTCGAACAGGCCGAGGATCTCCTCGTCGCTCGCGTAGCCCATCGCGCGCAGCAGGACGGTGACCGGAAGCTTGCGCTTGCGGTCGATCCGCACGAAGACCTTGCCCTTCTTGTCGATCTCGAGCTCCAGCCAGGAGCCGCGCGCCGGCATGAGGTTCGCGATGAAGACCTGCTTCTCGCGGTCCTTGGCCTCCATGAGGTAGGCGCCCGGCGAGCGCACGAGCTGGGTGACGACGACGCGCTCGGTCCCGTTGATGATGAACGTGCCCCGCTCGGTCATCCAGGGGAAGTCGCCCATGAAGACCGACTGCTCGCGGATCTCGCCCGTCTCGCGGTTGACGAACGCGACGGTGACGGTGAGCGGGCGGGCGTAGGTGAGGTCCTTCTCGCGGCACTCCTCCAGCGACGCGACCGGATCGTCGAAGTGAAACTCCCCGAAGTCCACGGCGAGGTTGCCGGTGTAGTCCTCGATCGGCGAGATGTCCGAGATGGTCTCGCGCAGACCGCCGGTCTCGGGATCGGTCAGCCAGGCGAACGAGCGGCGCTGGATGTCGATGAGGTTCGGGACGTCATGAACACGATTCAGACGCGCGAAGCTGCGGCGCGTCCGGGGGGCGTCAACAGGGGGCAAGGCGGCGACTCCTCAAGGGGTCGGAGAGGGCGATCATCGGGGGGTGGCGCCGCGGCCGTCGGCCTTCAGGCGCGGACGTGCCAGGATAGCACAGCAAAACGTCACCCCCCTGGGGGGCGGTCGACGCTCACGGACCCCGCCTCGAAGTTCGCGCTATGTGGGCGCGAAACCCATGTGGGAGGCGGCTACGACTATTGGTCGACGACCGCAGAATATCGCGAAGCGCAAGTCGCGGCCACGCGGCGGCCGGGACGGGCCTCGCCGGGGCCGAGGCCGGCGCGGGCAGCCGGCGGTCGACCCACTAGATTCGAGGAGTGCGCTTTGACCACGTCGCCCACCAGGTCCCGGACATCGCGGCGGCGGTCGACTGGTGGACTCAGACCGTGCCCGGCGCGCAGGTGCTCTACCAGGACGAGACGTGGGGGCTGATCGAGGCCGGCGGCGCGAAGCTCGCGTTCGTCATGGCCGACGAGCACCCCAACCACCTCGCCTTCACGGTGTCCGGCGACGAGCTGGACCGTCTCGCCGGCGCCAACGGCGCGGCGGTCCACGTGCACCGCGACGCGAGCCGCTCCTTCTACCTCGAGGCCCCCGGCGGCCAGCGGGTCGAGCTCATCGCCTACCCCGACGCGGTCGACGAGGCGGCGGAGTAGGGCCCGAGCCGGGGCTCGCCCGCAAGCGTCGACGTGCTGGACGGTCGCGTCGACGCCCCGCGCGGCCTTCGCCGGCGAGGGCGCGCAAACGACGAGGGGCGCCCGTGGGCGCCCCTCGCGGTCCGGCTGGACGCGCGTCGAGCTACTTGATCTCGACCGTCGCGCCGGCCTCGACGAGCTCCTGCTTGAGCTTCTCGGCCTCGTCCTTGTCGACGCCCTCGCGGATCGGCTTGGGAGCCTCGTCGACGAGCGCCTTGGCCTCCTTGAGACCGAGGCTCGTCGCGGCGCGAACGACCTTGATGACCTGGATCTTCTTGTCGCCGGCAGCCATGAGCACGACGTCGAACGCCGTCTGCTCCTCCTCGACCGCCGCCGCGGCGCCGTCGCCGGCCGCCGGGGCCGCCACGGCCGCCGCCTGCGCCGAGACGCCGAACTCCTCTTCGAGGGCCTTGATGCGTTCGCTCAGCTCGAGGACCGAGATGCTCTTGAGCTCGTCGATCCACTCCTGGGTGGACTGGGCCATGGGGATTACTCCTTCTCTTCGTCAGTGTCAGATGGGGTGTCGCCGTCGGCCGGAGCCTCTGCGTCGGCAGCGGCCTGCGGCGCGGCAGGGGCCTCGGGCGCGTCGGCCTCCGGCTCAGGTGTGGGCGCGGCGGTCTCGGGCGCGGCGGCGGGCGCGGCCGCGGCCGGTGCGTCGCCGGAGGGGATCTCGCCGGACTCCTTCTGCTCGGCGACCTGGCTGAGCTGGCGCGCCAGTCCGCTGATGAGGTTCGAGAGGCTCGTCACGAGGCCGGTCAGCGGCGACGCGACGATGTTGACGAACTGCGCGTTGAGCACGTCGCGCGTCGGAAGGCGCGCGATCGCGGACATCTGCTCGGGGACGAGCGCCTCGCCGTTGAGCAGGCCGCCCTTGAAGGGCAGCAGCCCCGTCAGGCGGGCGTAGTCGGCGACCGCCTTGGCGGCGGTCGCGGCGTCGCCGCGCACGAACGTCAACGCGGTCGGTCCCTCGAGCACCGCACGCAGGCTGTCGGCACCGGCCTTCTCGGCCGCGCGGATCGTCAACGTGTTCTTGACGACGCGCATCGTCGCGTCGGCCTCGCGCAGCTTGCCGCGCAGCGCCGCGGCCTGGGCGACCGTGATCCCGCGGTAGTCGACCGCGAACACTGCTTCGGACCCTGTGATCTGTGCGGTGATCTGCTCGATCACCGCGGCTTTCTGCTCTCGGTTCATCTGCCTCCTCGCCGGGACTTCTGCCGCTCGGGCGGCCCGGGGTCTGCGGTGGCCTCAGAGATGGACGCTCACGCGGCTGGCGCCGGAGCGGCCTCCTCGAGGATGTCGCGGGTACGGGACGGGTCGACCTTCACGCCGGGGCCCATCGTCGACGCCATCGTGATCGTGCGCAGATAGCGGCCCTTGGCGGCGGACGGCTTGGCACGGATCAGCTCCTCGATGACGGCGGCGTAGTTCTCGAGCAGCTGGCGCTCGGAGAAGTCCTTCTTGCCGATCGGAAGATGGACGATCGCGGTGCGATCGGTGCGGTACTCGATCTTGCCGGCCTTGGCCTCCTCGACGGCCTGCGCGACGTTCATCGTCACGGTGCCGACCTTCGGGTTGGGCATCTTGCCCTGCGGGCCGAGGATCCGGCCCAGCCGGCCGACGACCGGCATGAGGTCGGGCGTCGCGATCGCGATGTCGAAGTCGGTGAAGCCGTCCTGGATCCGCTTGGCGAGGTCCTCCGCGCCGACGATGTCGGCCCCGGCCTCCTCGGCCTCGCGCGCCTTGTCGCCCTGGGCGAAGACGGCGATCGTGACCTCCTTGCCCAGGCCGTTGGGCAGCGCGACGGTGCCGCGCAGCTGCTCGTCGGCGTGACGGACGTTGAGCCCCGTGCGGATGTGCAGCTCGACGGTCTCGTTGAACGTCGGGCCCGGCAGCGACTTGACGAGCTGCACGGCCTCCGCGGGCGTGAACTCACGCAGGCGGTCGACCCCGGAGCGGGCCTCCAGATAGGTCTTTCCTCGCTTAGACAACGTCGACTCCCATGCTTCGCGCCGTACCGGCGATGATCTTCGAGGCCTGGTCGAGATCGTTGGCGTTGAGATCGTCGAACTTGCGCTCGGCGATGTCGCGCACCTGCGCCGCGGTGATCTTGCCGACCTTCAGGCGGTTGGGCTCGCCCGAGCCCTTCTCGAGGTTGAGCGCCTGCCTGATGAGCACGGCGGCCGGCGGCGTCTTCGTGACGAACGTGAACGAGCGGTCCTCGTAGACGGTGATGACGACCGGGATCGTCGTGCCGGCATCGCCCTGCGTCTGGGCGTTGAACGCCTTGCAGAACTCCATGATGTTGATGCCGTGCTGGCCCAGGGCGGGACCGACCGGCGGCGCCGGGCTGGCCTGGCCGCCGACGGCCTGCAGCTTGATCTGTGTAAGGACTTTCTTGGCCATTAGATCTTCTTCACCTGATCGAATCCGACTTCGACCGGGGTTTCTCGACCGAAGATTGACACAAGCACCTTGAGGCGAGAGGCGTCCTCGTTCATCTCGGAGATCTCACCGGAGAAGTCCGACAGCGGCCCGGAGATGACCTTGACGCTCTCGCCGATCGCGAACGTCGCCTTCTTGCGCTCGCGCACGGCGACCTCGCGGTGCAGCAGACGATCCACCTCGGGCTGCGTGAGCGGGACCGGCTCGTTGGATGCGCCGACGAAGCCCGTGACCCCCGGCGTGCCCTTGACCAGCCCCCAGGAGTCCTCGTTGAGCTCCATGTTGACGAGCACGTAGCCGGGCATCGTGCGCTTCTCGACCGTGATCTTCTGGTTGTCCTTCATCTCGGACACGGACTCGGTCGGGACGACGACCTGGCGGACGTTGCGCTTCTGGTTGAGCGAGACCACGCGGTGCTCGAGGTTCTGCTTGACCTTGTTCTCGTGGCCTGAGTAGGTGTTTACGACATACCAGCGAAACATGCTTGCCTTCGAATCTGGGAGTTAGAGGATGAGGTCGACGAGCTTCTGGGCGACGACGTCGGCGAACCCGAGGAAGGCCCCCGCGACGACGACGAAGCCGAGCACGACGGCCGTCGCCTGGCCGACCTGACGGCGGTCGGGCCAGTCGACGCGCTGCAGCTCGGCCCAGCAGGCGCCGAAGAACGTGAACAGCCGCGGCAGGCCGCGCTTGCGCGCGGGGGCGCCGGACGTCGTGGCGACGTCGCCGGCGCCGGCACCGAGCCGCTCCTCCTCGACGGCCGGATCGAGCACGGCCGCGTCGTCGGGCTCGTTCGGGATGCCGGCTGCTCCGGCCACGATCGCGGCCTCGGCCTCCTCGACCTCGCCGGAGGCACGGTCGAGCGAGCCCGGGACGTTCTCCCGGTGCAGCTTCTGCTTGCGATCTCGCGCTCGCTGGCGGTTGCGTGCCATGGAATGCGGGGGGTCCTGAGCGCTACCGGGTCTCCCGGTGGCTCGTGTGCTCCTTGCACCACTTGCAGTACTTGCGCAGGGAGATGCGATCGGGGTTGTTGCGCTTGGACTTGTTCGTCTGGTAGTTGCGCCGCTTGCAAGCCTCGCACGCGAGGGTCACTGCGATGCGCACGTCTCCGCGGGCCATGCGGTAGCTCCGTGACGGCGAGAGGACAGAAAAACGACCTGCGGCTGCAGGTCTGCCGGAGAGGATAGCGCGGCCGACGCGGGCGGGCGGACGGCGCTCAGGCGCGCGCGCTGGCCTGCGGGTCCAGGCGCGTCATGTGCACGCTGGCATCCAGCTGCGATCCGGCGGTGCCCTGGAAGACGCCGCGCACGGGCGGGACGTCGGCGTAGTGGCGACCGTGGCCGATCTTGACGTGACGCTCGCCCGCGAGGCGGCGGTTCGTCGGGTCCGCGCCGACCCACGCGGGCTCGCCGCGCCCCTCCTCGCCCGGCAGCAGCGCCTCCAGCCAGGCGTGCGTCTCGACCTCGACGGAGTCGTCGCCGCCGTCCTTCGGCGCGGCCCACAAATAGCCGCTGACGTAGCGCGCCGCGATGCCGTTGCGGCGCAGCATGACGAGGCCGAGGTGCACGTAGTCCTGGCAGACGCCGGCGCCGGCGTCGAGGAACTCCTGGATCGTCGAGCCGACGTACGTCACGCCCGCGCGGTAGGCGTAGCGGTCGGGAATGAGCTCGCAGAGGCGCCGCAGCGTCGCGAGCGGCGTCTCGGCGCGCACCGCGGCGCAGAGCTCCGCGAGCTCGGCGCTCTCGGGCTCGTCGAGCGCCGCCAGCAGGAACTCGCCCGCCGCCTCGGCGTAGGCCTCGGTCGCAAGCGCGGCCCGGCAGCCCTCGGGCGGCGCGGGCGGCTCGGCCGTCACGACGCGGGCGCGCACGTCGATGCTCATGCGCGTGTGCGGGCGCACGACGCCGAACTCGAGCACCTCGGTGCCGAAGTAGTCCGAGTGGCGCCCGACGCGCGCCTCGGGGTCGATCCGCACCGTGAACTCGTCGCAGCGCTGCGTCGACGTCGTCGCGGGGCGCACGCGCAATGCGTTGAGGTTGTCGGAGACCGGGGCGTCGTAGACGTACTCGGTCAGGAAGCGGATCGCGAAGTTCATCGTCGGTTGCACGGGGACTATGCCGGTCGCGCCCCGCCGAAGTATCGCTGGGCGATGTCGAGGTCGACGAGGCCGAGCTCGCGCTGGACCTCCTGGCAGGTCACGCGCAGGTCGGCGCTGCCGGCCGCGCTGCGGCGAAACTCGAGGTCGGCCGTCAGCCGGCTGAGGCGCAGGATCGGCTCGGAGCTGCGCGGCGCCGCGTCGGCGTGCAGCAGCGCGGAGTTCAGCGCGTCGACGGCGGCGGCGACGGAGTCGGGGTAGTTGCGCTCGAAGAGCAGGAAGCGCGCGACCGGCCTGGCGTGGGCGGGCGCGGGCACCGCGCGGCGGTAGGCCTGAAAGCCGCCGACCGCCTGCAGCAGCGCGATCGCCTGGCCGTCGGCGCTCTCGGACGAGTCGCCGGCGGGCAGCGCGACGCGCAGCATCCGCAGCACCATGTCGGCGGACTCGATCCGGCCGCCGGCCTGCAGGAAGGCGCTCGCGTCGTCGCGCAGCATCGTGCGCGCGGTGAGCCCCCAGAACAGCGCCGAGCGCTCCTTGACGTGCTGGTAGATCGAGTACGGGCCGGTGTCCAGCGGCGTCGCGTCGAGGTCGCCGTCGCGCAGGCGCAGGTGCGTCGTGTTGATCGCCTCCCACATCTCGGCGGAGATGACGTCGCGCACGGCGCGCGCGCCCTCGCGCGCACGCGCGACGCATGCGACGACGGAGGCGGGGTTGTCGGCGTCGCGCGTGAGGGCGCTGATGACGGCGTCGCGCCGGGCCGGCTTGGCGCCGTTGCTCGCGCCGCCCATGATGTGCGTCAGCGAGTCCCAGCCGAGGTGCGTCGCGCTCGGGTCCTCCGGGCTGCCCTGCAGCTCGGCGAGGAAGACGCCCTCCAGCAGGCGCGAGGTCGCCTCCGCGCGGGCGAGGTTGCGTCCCAGCCAGAAGAGCTCCTGCGCTATGCGGGCGAGCACGGATCCACGGTCTGCTGCTGTTGCTGCTGCTGGCCCGACCAGCCGCCGTAGCGCAGGTCGGGCAGCGCGGGCGGCAGGCTCTCGGGCCGCGCGGAGGGCGCCCGGTCGCCGCTGTCGGCGTCGTCCTCGAGCACCCAGGTGTCCTTCGATCCGCCGCCGCGCGAGGAGTTGACGATCATCGAGCCCTCGACCATCGCCACGCGCGACAGGCCGCCGGGCACGATCGAGATCGTCTCGCCGAAGATCGCGAACGGCCGCAGGTCGACGTGGCGTGGCGCGAGCCGGCCCTCGCCGTCGGCGGTCGGCACGGTCGACAGGTGCACGAGCTCCTGGGCGATCCACTTCTCGGGCGCGCGGCGGATGACGGCGGCGAGCCCGGCGAGCTCGTCGGCCGGGGTCGACGGCCCGATGCAGACGCCCTTGCCGCCCGATTCGCCGGTCGGCTTGAAGACGAGCTCCTCCATCCGGCCCAGCGCGTGCTCGCGCGCGTCGGGGTCGGCCATGAGGTACGTGCTGACGTTCTCCAGCAGCGGCTCCTCGCCGAGGTAGAAGCGGATCATCGCCGGCACCCAGTGGTAGATCGCCTTGTCGTCGGCGACCCCGGTGCCGACCGCGTTGGCGAGCGCGACCGTGCCGGCGCGGTAGGCGCGCATGAGCCCCGGGACGCCGAGCACGGAGTCCGGCCGGAACTCGAGCGGGTCGACGAAGTCGTCGTCGAGGCGCCGGTAGACGGCGTGCACGCGCTGCAGGCCGTGCGTCGTGCGCATGTAGAGCACGTCCTCGCGCACGACGAGGTCGGACGCCTCGACGAGCTCGACGCCCATCTGGCGCGCGAGGAACGCGTGCTCGAAGTAGGCGGAGTTCAGCGGGCCCGGCGTCCAGACGACGACCGTCGCCTCGCCCTCCGCGGCCGGCGCGACCGCGCGCAGCGCCGCCAGCAGGAGCATCGGGTAGTGGTCGACGGGCCGCACGCGGTACTCCGCGAAGAGCTGGGGCAGCAGGCGCGTCATCGCCGTGCGGTTCTCGAGCACGTAGGAGATGCCCGACGGCGTGCGCACGTTGTCCTCGAGGACCTTCCACGAGCCGTCCGCGTCGCGGACGAGGTCGCAGCCGGCGACGTGGCAGTACACGCCGCCCGGCGGGCGGATGCCGTGCGCGGCCCGCGCGAAGTGGCTGCGGCTGACGATCAGGCGCCACGGGACGATCCCCGCGCGGACGATCTCGCGCGCGTGGTAGACGTCGTCGACGAAGCGGTTCAGCGCGCGGATGCGCTGCGCCAGGCCGCGCTTGATGTGCGTCCACTCGTCGGCGGGCAGGATCCGCGGGACGAGGTCCAGCGGCATCGGGCGCTCGAGCGTCGGCCCGTCGTCGCCGGTCGTGTCGAACGTGATCCCCTGCTGGACGAAGATCGCGTCGCGGCGCTGCCCGGCCGCCGCGAGCTGCTCGGGGCCCAGCGCCGCGAGGCCCTCGGTGAGCGCGGCGGCATGCGGTCGCGGATCGCCCGCACCGTCGAAGAGCTCGTCGAAGAAGCCCGGCCGCGGGCTGTAGGCCGGCACGGCTCGTGTGATCCCGGCGTCCGCCATCGACCCATCCTTGCGCACTTCGCCGCCCCGGCGCCACGGTACCCCGGGCCAACGTTCGGGCGCGAGGTTGGGCCGGCGGGCCGATCGCGGGCCGCCTCAGGACAGCCAGCCGCGCCGCTCGAGCTCGTCGCAGAGGCGCGCGTACTGCGCGTCGAGGTGCGCCGCCAGCGCCTCGCGCGGGTCGATGACCTGCGCCGTCTGCGACATGCGCCGCGCGGCCTGCGCGAGCGGCTCGCCGTCGACGGCCGCGGCCGCGAGGATCGCCATGCCGACGGCGGACTCGCTGTGCTCGGGCAGGCGCACGCAACGCCGCAGCGCGTCGGCGCGCAGCTGGCACCAGTGGCGGTTGCGGGTCGCGCCGCCGGTGAGGCTGAGCTCGCCGCCGACCGGGACGCCGAGGCGCGCCAGCCGCTCGACGCAGAGCCGCTCGACGAGCGCGACGCCCTGCAGCAGCGCGGCGGCGTGCTCGGCCTCGCTCGCCGGCGCCCCCAGCAGGAACCCCTCGGCGGCGGGCGCCGTGAACGGGAAGCGCTCGCCGCGCGTCGCGAGCGGATAGGCGAGCACGGTCGTGCGCTCGCAGGCGACCGCGCGGCGGCCGAGCTCGCCGAGGTCCGCGCCGGGGAACGTCAGCGGGAGGATCCCCGCGCCCGTCGAGGAGGCGCCGCCGGGCAGCCAGCCACCGCCGGGCGCGCGGTGGGAGTACACGCCGGCGGCGCGATCCACGACCCGCTCGCGCGAGCAGCCCTTCACGACGAGCGTCGTGCCCAGCACCGAGCTGAGGTCGCCGGGGCGCAGGGCGCCGGCGGCGATCTGGGCCGCGCACCCGTCGGTCATGCCCGCGACGATCGGCGTCCCGGCCGGCAGCCCGGTCGCGCTGCTGGCGTGCGCGCAGACGACGCCGAGCCGCGCGCCGGAGGCGACGACCGCCGGCAGCGGCAGCCCGCCGTGCGCCTCGAGCGCCTCGACGACGGCCCCGGGCCAGCCGCGCGCCGGCCGATCGCGCGACACCCCGGCGTTTCCGTCGCGGTCTCGCGCGGCCTCGCCGTCGGGCTCGCCGGCCGACGGCACGTAGCCGGCCTTCAGCGCGTGGCTGGCGTCCGACGCGACGCGATGGCCGGCGAGCCGGCCGTTGACGACGTCGGGCGCCAGCGCCGCGCGCGCGCCCGGCGGCGCCCCCGCGTGCTCGAGGAGCCACAGGAGCTTCGGCAGCGCCCACGACGGCGACATCCCCAGCCGGCGGGCCTGCGCGGCCGCGCGCCCGTCGTCGTACATGAGGCCGGGCGTCAGCGGCCGTCCGTCGCGGCCGGCGAGCAGCGCGGTGCCCGACGTCGCGCACGTCGCGACCGCGCGGACGCGCTCCGCGGCGACGCCGGCGAGCGCGTCGCGACAGGCACCGGCCGCGGCCTCCCACCAGTCGGCCGGATCCTGCTCGTGGCGGCCACGCTGGCGGTGGCTTCGCAGCGGCCGCGAGCCGGCGCCCGCGACGCGGCCGTCGCGCGTGACGGCGTACGCCCGCGCGCTCGCGGTGCCGACGTCGAGGCCGACCGTGACGGGCTCCTCCGCCGGCGAGACCGCCCGGACACGACGCTGCGCCATCCGCGCATGATCGCGCGCCGGTCGCCGTCCACGTCGACGGGCCGGGTCGCCGAGGCGGGCGCCCCGCGTCGCGTCGGCCGTCCGCGCGCCGGCGCCTACCGCCGTCCGATGGCGCGCCGAAGCCGGCCGAGGACGCCGGACTTCGGCGGCGGGTCGGCGGCGGGGGCCGGGGCGGTCGCCGCGGGCGCCTGCGCCGACGGCGGCGCGACGCTGCCGGCGCGCGGGGCGGGCTCGGCGGGCGCGGGCTCGGCGGGCGCGGGCTCGGCGGGCTCCGCGACCGCGCCCTCCGCGGCCCCCGGCGCGGGCTCCGCGGCCGGGGCGCGGGCGGGCGCCGAGTAGCGCTCGTAGGCCGCGGCCGACGCCGCGGCGGCCTCCTCGGCGGCGGCCCTGAAGTTCGGGTGCAGGTCCTCGCGCGGCGGCTCGAGCTCCCCCGCCGCGTCGTCCGAGGCTGCGGCGCGATCGCGTCGGGCCGCGTCCGCGTCGTGATCGATGTCGCCTGACGATTCGTGCCGAGGCATCCTGCGTGACCTCCGATGAGCGGTTCAGAGCACCTCGAGCATGGCGCAGCCCCCCGGGGCGGCGCAACCCCCGAGGGCATGTATCACCGCGCGGCGCTCGCGGATCGGGTTGACGTATCCGGACGCCGCGGACGGCGGCCGACCAACGCAGAGCAAGGAGCCCCGATGTACTGCGCATCCCTCCCCCGCCTGAAGTTCACCGCTCCGCTGCTTCGCGGCGGCGGCGAGCTGCACGTCGTCGGCAGCCGCGAGGTCGTGACGATCGCCGATCCCGACGGCTTCCTGCACCGGCTCGTGGGCCTCGCGGACGGCTCGCGCAGCACGAGCGACCTCGCGTCGGCGCTCGCCGGCGAGTACCCCCACGCCGCCGAGGCCGACGTCGTCGAGGCCGTCGCGCGGCTCATGTCCGCCGGGCTCGTCGAGGATCTCGTCGCCCAGCGCCGGGCGCTCGGCGCCCGCGCGGGCGCCGGCGCGCCGTCCGATCGCTGAGGACGCCGACGGTGCGCGGTCGCGCCTACGCGACGAGCGTGCCGATGCCGGGGATCCGCGGAAGCGCCGGATCCTCGACGAGCTCGTAGACCGCCTGCGCGGGCTCGATCCCCTTCGCGCCGGCGTGCGCGGCGATCGCGGCGCTCACGTGCGGCGCCGAGAACGACGTCCCCGACCAGGTGGCGAAGCCGTCGAACTGGGGATCGGGCGCCGCGCCCTTCCAGCGCAGGAACGTGCTGGCGATGTCGACCCCGGGGGCGCAGCAGTCCACCCACGCCCCGTAGTTGCTGAAGTCGGCGCGCTCCCAGCGGCCGCACTTCTCGTCGAAGCCGACCGCGCCGACCGCGACGACGCGCTTGGACGCCGCCGGCCAGCACGGCCGGTCGGTGGCGCTGTTGCCCGCCGAGGCGACGACGACGGCGTGGGGCGCCAGCGCGGCGAGCGCCCGGTCGGTCGCCAGCGGCACCGCGTCGAACAGCGCCGGCCCGCCGAACGAGCAGCTCACGACGTTCGCGCCCTTGTCGACGGCCGCGTGGATCGCAGCGAGGCTGTCGAGCTCGCCGGCCATCGCGACGGGGGTCCTCAGCAGCCGCCGCGCGACGATGCGGGCGCCGGGAGCGGTCCGCGCGACGATCCCCGCGACGTGGGTGCCGTGGCCCGCCGCCGGGTCGCGATGGTCGTCGAGGTCCTCGTCGGGGACCTCGGCGTCCTGGAGGGCGTCGAACTCGACGGCGTACGGGACGTCGGCGTCCTTGGTGCCCGGCACGACGGCGACCCCCGTGTCCAGCACGGCGACCGTCATCGACGTGCCCGCGTCGCCGGCGCCGGGGATGTCGCTCGGATCGGGGGCGGGCTGCGGCAGGTCGTCGCCGTGGACGCTGTTGGGCCCGGGCAGCCAGAGGTGGTCGACCGACGCCGAGTTGGGGACGATCGCGCGGATCCGGCGCACGGCGTCGACGAGGCGCTCGTCGGCGTCGGCTCCGGCCGGCACCTCGTAGAGCACCATCCCGAACCGCGCGGCCGTCCGCGCCTGAGGCGCGTCGGATCGCGACGCCTTGCTGCGCGTCAGCACGTCGTCGACCTCGGGGTCCTGCGCCGCCTGGACGTCGACGAGCAGCCGGCGCGGCGTGAACAGCGCAGCATCGTGGCGGCCGATGTCGCGACGCTCCGCGATCGCCGCCTCCCACGCCGAGCTGTCGAAGGGGACCTTCAGGATGTCGTCGCCGTCCGTCATGCGGTGCTCCTCGATCGATCGGATTTGACTGAGGCGAGGCCGCGCGGGGCCGTCGATCTGCGAGACCCCGGGGGCGCAGCCGAACATACCTCGCCGCCGCCCGCCGCTGTGTGACCACGTGCACGTTGGGCGCGAGCTATACGGTTGCCGCGTGCTGGCTGGAGAACTCGTTCGCCGTGCGGCGTCTGGCGACGCGCGCGCATGGGAGGAGCTGGTCGGGCGCTACGAGCGGCTCGTGTGGAGCGTCGCCCGCAGCCACCGGCTCGGCGACGCCGACGCGGCCGACGTCTTTCAGACGACGTGGCTGCGCCTGCTCGAGAACATCGACGGCCTGCGCAATCCCGACGCGCTCAGCGGCTGGCTGGCGACGACGGCGCGCAACGAGAGCCTGCGGGTCCTGCGCCGGCAGGCGCGCCAGATCCCGACCGAGGACGACAAGATGCCCGAGGAGGTCGTGCAGGCGGACCTCGGCGAGCGGCTGCTCACCGACGAGCGCGACGCCGCCCTGTGGCGCGCGTTCGCCACGCTCTCGGGTCGCTGCCAGGCGCTGCTGCGCATGCTCGCGTCCGATCCGCCGCCCAGCTACGAGGACATCTCCTCCGCGCTCGGCATGCCCGTCGGTAGCATCGGCCCGACGCGCGGTCGCTGCCTGCAGCACCTGAGGCGGGCGGCACCGACAACAGGTATCAGAACCTGAGCTGCGCGCTCGTATGGGTGATGGAGAGAGCATCTACACAACACACCGATCCCGACGGCGACGCGCTCGTCGGTGAGCTGCGCCGCGTGCTTGCGGTCGCGGACCCCATCCCCGAGCACGTGCAGCTGGTCGCGCGCCTTGCGATCCAGTGGCGCACGCTCGACGCCGAGTTCGCCGAGCTCGTGCACGACTCCCGCGTCGACGAGCCGCAGCTCGCGCTGCGCAGCACCGCCACGGCGCGCGTGCTGACCTTCGAAGCGGGCGATCTCACGATCGAGATCGAGACCGAGCACGTCGGCGGCGCCGCCGGCGACACGCTGCGCGTCGTCGGGCAGGTCATCCCGCCCGGCCCCGCCGACATCACCGTTCGCAACAACGACGAGCTGTTCGTCGCCAGCGCCGACGAGCGCGGGCGCTTCGACGCGGAGGGCCTGGCGCCGGGACGGCTGAGCCTGCGCTGCCGGCTCGACGGCCGGCTCGTCGAAACGGACTGGCTGACGATCTGAGCTTGCCGCCGGCGCCGTCCCCGTCACCGCGGGATGCGGCGGCCCTGGCCGCCGAGGCGCACCTGCTGCTCGGCGAGGACCCGCGGCGCGCGCGCGAGCTCGCGGCAGCCGCGCTGGATGCCGCGCGTGCGCGCGCCGACGACGTGACGACCGCGGTCGCGCTGCGGGCGCTCGGCCTTGTCGCGCTCGAGCTCGAGGGCGCTCCCGAGGCGCTCGTCCATCTGCGCGCCGCGGTCGCGGCCGCCCGGCGGGCCGGCTCGGACGCACGCCTCGCGGAGGCGCGCATGAGCCTCGCGCACGCGCTCATGCTCAACGGCGAGTCGACCGCGGCGCTGCGCCAGGCCGGCCTCGCGATGAAGCAGCAGGCCGCGCGCGGCGACGGCCGGCTCGCCCAGCAGCACGCGCTCATCCTCATGCGCCTCGGCCGCTACGACGAGGCGCTGGAGGGCTATCGCCGCGCGCTCGCGCTCGTGCGGCGCGCGGCGAACGTCCGCGACGAGGTCATCGTGCTGCTCAACCGCGGCATCGTGCAGACCTACCGCGGCGCGCTGCGCGCCGCCGCCGCCGACCTGGCCGAGTGCGAGACGCTCGCGCGGGACATCGGCCAGCCGCTGTTCGCCGCGTTCGCGCTGGGCAACCGCGGCTTCGTCGCCGCCCGCAGCGGCGACCTCCCCGGCGCCCTGGAGTGCTACGACGCGGCCGAGCCGGTGCTCGCCGACGCCAGCCAGACGCGCCGCGCGATCCTCGAGCTCGATCGCTGCCACGCGCTGCTCGCCGCCGGCCTGCACCACGAGGCGGTCTCCTGCGCGGGCCGCGTCGTCGAGCTGTTCGAGCGCTGCGCGATGGCGACCGAGCTCACCGAGGCGCGCCTCGTCTTCGCCGAGGCGGCGCTCGCGGGCGGCGACGCGGCGACAGCCCGTCGCGCCGCCGAGCAGGCCGCGAGCGAGTTCACCGCCCAGCAGCGGCCCGGCTGGGCGGCGCAGGCCGAGAACGTCGGGGTGCGCGCCGCGTTCGCCGCGGGCGTGCGCGACGCGACGCTGCTCGCGCGCGCCCGCCATGGCGCCGACGCGCTCGTCGCGGCCGGCTGGCCCACGGCCGCGCTCGACGCGCGCGTGCTGGCGGGCCGCATCGCCCTGGCGCTCGGGCGCCCCGACGAGGCCGCGCTCGACCTCGAGCCCGCCGCCCGCGCGCGCGACCGGGGACCGGTCGTGCAGCGGCTCGGGGCGTGGCACGCCGAGGCGCTGCAGCGCCTGGCCGGCGGACGGCGCGCGGGCGCGCTGCGCGCGCTGCGGGCCGGCCTCGCGGTGCTCGACGCCCACCGCGTCAGCCTCGGCGCGACCGAGCTGCGCACCGGCGCGGCCGTGCACGGCAACGCGCTGACGGCGCTCGGGCTGAGCCTCGCGCTGGCGTCGGGCCGCGCCGAGGCCGTGCTCGAGTGGGCCGAGCGCGGCCGCGCGGGCGCGCTCTGGCAGCGCCCCGCGCGGCCGCCCGACGACGCCGAGCTCGCCGCCGAGCTCGGCGAGCTGCGCGCGCTGCTGGCCGCCGTCGACGAGGCCGGCAAGGAGAACGGCGACACGCGGCGGCTGCTGCGCAGGCAGGCCGAGCTCGAGGCGTCGATCCGCCGCCGCGCGCGCCACGCCAGCGGATCCGACGACGCCGAGCAGGGCGCGCCGCCGCCGCCGCGCGAGCTGCGCGCGGCGCTGGGCGCGCGCGTCCTCGTCCAGTACGTGCCCGCCGGCGGCGATCTGAGCGCCGTCGTCGCGTCGGGCTCGCGACCGCCGCGGCTCGTGCGCCTCGGGTCGATCGCCGCCATCGCCGCTCGCGAGCTGGGCTCGCTGCGCTTCGGACTGCGCAAGCTCGGGCGCGGCAGCGGGTCGGCGGCCTCGCGCAGGGTGGCGCGAGCCAACGTCGAGCACGCGGCGCAGCAGCTCGACGCGCTGCTGCTCGCCCCGCTCGCCGACCTCGTCGGCGAGACGTGCGAGCTCGTGCTCATCCCGACGGGCGACCTGCATGCGGTGCCCTGGGCCGTCCTGCCGTCGTGCGCGGACCGGCCGGTCAGCGTGGCGCCGTCGGCCGCCCTCTGGCTGCGCGCGGCCCGCCGCCGCGGCGCGCGGGCGCCGCGCGAGGGCGAGTCGCTGCTGCTCGCCGCCGGGCCGGGGCTGCCCGGGGCGGCCGCCGAGGTGCGCGCGCTTGCCCGCGGGCACGCGGGCGCCCGCGCGCTGCTCGGCGAGGACGCCGCCGTGGACGCGGTCGCGACCGCGCTTGAGACGGCGACCCGCGCGCACATCGCCAGCCACGGCACGTTCCGTGCCGACAACCCGCTGTTCTCGTCGCTGCAGCTCGCCGACGGGCCGCTGACGGTCTACGACCTCGAGCGGCTGCGCGCGACGCCGCGCGACATGATCCTCAGCGCCTGCGACGGCGGCGTGACGGCCGTGCGTCCGGGCGACGAGCTGATGGGCTTCAGCGGCGCGCTGCTCGCGCTCGGCACGAGCGCGCTCGTCGCGAGCGTCGTGCCCGTGCCCGACGAGCCGACGCACCGCCTCATGCTCGCCCTGCACGAGCGCCTCGACGCCGGCGACGAGCCGGCGGCGGCGCTGGCGCGCGCGCGCGACACGGCGCTCGACGCCGCCGGCGACGCGGACGTCGTGACGGCGGCCGGCTTCGTCTGCTTCGGCGCGGGGTCGCCGGCGGCCGGCGTGGCCGCGACCCCGCCGACGCAGCGATGAGTTGCGCCGATCGCCGCTGGGGTGTCGAATCCGGTAACCCCCGTTCGACGACGTGATGAGAGGCCGGAATCCACCGGCCCGCGACCGTGAGGTGCCGAGATGCCCCAGTACATGCTCCTGATCTACTCGCCCGCCGACAGCAACCCGACCCCAGAGCAGCTCGAGGCCGAGATGCCGAAGTGGTTCGCCTACAACGACGAGCTGCAGCAGGCCGGCGCGCTCGTCGCCGGCGACGCCCTCCAGCCGGTCGACACCGCGACGACCGTGCGCGTCCGCGACGGCGAGACCGTCCTCAGCGACGGGCCCTTCGCCGAGACCAAGGAGGCGCTCGGCGGCTACTACCTCATCGACGTGCCCGACCTCGACGCGGCGACGGCCTGGGCGGCGAAGGTCCCCAACGCGGGCTACGGGTCGATCGAGGTGCGCCCGGTCGTCGTGTTCGACGCTCCGGACGCGCCGCAGGGCTGATGGCGGAGGCGAGCACGGCGGCCGCCGAGGCGGCGTTCCGCGCCGAGCGCGCCGCCGTGCTCGCCACGCTGATCGGCCAGGTCGGCGACTTCCAGCTCGCCGAGGACGCGCTGCAGGATGCCTTCGCCGAGGCGATCGTCGCGTGGGATCGCGACGGCATCCCGGCGCGTCCGGGCGCCTGGATCACGACGACCGCCCGGCGGCGGGCGATCGACCGGCTGCGCCGCGAGCGCACGCTCGCCGACCGCGTGCAGCGGCTCGGCGTGCTCGCCGAGCGCGAGGCCGCCGCCGCGCCCGACCACGAGGACGCCGCGCCGTCGGCGATCGGCGACGACCGCCTGCGGCTCATCTTCACCTGCTGTCATCCCGCGCTCGCGATCGAGGCGCGCGTCGCGCTGACGCTGCGCGCGCTCGGCGGGCTGACGACGAGCGAGATCGCCGCCGCCTTCCTCGTCGCCGAGCCGGCGATGTACCAGCGCATCGTGCGCGCCAAGCGCAAGATCGCCAGCGCACGGATCCCCTACCGCGTGCCGCCCGACGAGGAGCTTCCCGACCGCCTGCGGGGCGTCCTGGCGGTCGTCTACCTCATCTTCAACGAGGGCTGGAGCGCATCCGGCGGCGACCGCCTCGTGCGCGGCGAGCTGTGCACCGAGGCGATCCGGCTCGGCCGCCTGCTCGTCCGGCTCATGCCCGACGACGCGGAGGTCGCGGGCCTGCTCGCCCTCATGCTGCTGCACGACTCGCGGCGCGCGGCGCGCGTCGACGAGCACGGCGACCTCGTCGCGCTCGACGACCAGGACCGCGGGCGATGGGACCGCGGGCGCATCCGCGAGGGCGAGCGGCTGCTCGACGGGGCCCTGCGCCGGCGCCGCCCGGGGCCCTACCAGCTGCAGGCCGCGATCGCCGCGCTGCATGCCACGGCGCCGTCGGCCGAGCGCACCGACCACGCCCAGATCGCCGCGCTGTACGGCGAGCTCGCGCGGCGCGCGCCGTCGCCGGTGATCGACGTCAACCGCGCCGCCGCCCTGGGGCGCGCCGGCCGCCCGCGCGAGGGCCTGGCGCTGCTCGCGCCGCTGCTGGGCGGCGGGGCGCTCGACGGCTACGCGCCGCTGCACGCCGCCCATGCCGACCTGCTCGAGCGCAGCGGCGACGGCGCCGCCGCGGCGCGCGCCTACGCGACCGCCGCGCGGTGCGCCGACAACGCGGTCGCCCGTGCCGAGCTGCGGCGGCGCGCGCGGACCGCGGGCAAGCGCGGCTGACGCTGTAGCGTCCGGGCGATGCTCGACCCGCTCTTTCGCCTCGTCTGCGCTCCAGGCGTGCTCGACGACGCACCGCAGGGCTGGGTTCAGGCGCTGCTCGAGGAGGGCGAGATCGCGCTGCTGGCCGACGACGGCGGGCTGGATGCGATCGCCGCGCTCGCCCATCGGCTGGGGGTCGCCACCGTGCGGGTCATGCGCGTCGAGGACACGGCCGAGCGCCAGGAGCAGACCGTCATCGCCTACGCCCAGGCCCAGCCGCTCGTCTGGATCACGACGGCGTTCTCCGACGACGCCGCGCGCTGGGCGCGGGAGCGCGGCCCGATGACGCTGCTCATCGAGGCCGGCGGACCGCTGCCCGACGCGGAGCGCAAGCGCGTCGAGCGCTTCGCCGTGCTCCTCGGCCGCCAGGCCGAGTAGCCGTCAGGCGGGCTCGACGTCGAGCGTCATGAGCGACAGGCGCCCGCCGTCGTCGCCGCGGGTCGTCGCGACGAGCGCCGCGTCGAAGATCGGGTCGGTCGCGTTGCGCTGGTCGCGAGCGCCGCGGGCAGCGTAGGGGCGCGCGCGGTGGACGGCGTCGCTGACGGCGTCGTCGAAGTACAGCTGCGTCGTCAGCAGCGTCCTGGCGTCGAGGTGGACCTTCGCGTGGACGTGCACGGTGCGGCCGGGATACCAGCCCGGGTAGATCGTCACGAACTCGACGACGCCGGCGGCGTCGGTGACCTGCGCGCCGCGCAGGTAGCGCGAGCCGCTGCGCGCCTGCCCGCCGCCGCCGTCGAAGCCCGAGTACGCGCCGCTCGCGTCGGCGTGCCACACGTCGACCACGGCGTCGGGGATCGGCGCGCACGAGCCCGCGTCGCGGACGCGCAGCGCGAGCCGCAGCCGCGTGCCCGCGCGGTCCTCGCGGATGTCGCGCCGGACCGCGTCGGCATCGAAGTAGAACGGACCCGCCGTGGCCTGCCGCGTCACGCTGCAGCTCGCCGCGTCGTCGAACAGCGGCGCGGCGCGGCTCGTCGCGGCGCCGCGAGGCTCGATCGTCGCCGTCCGGCCGCCGGTCGTGCGGACCTGCGTCGCGCGCTCGCCGTCGGCGCCGCACGCGGCGAGCAGGCCGCCGAGGCTGATCGTGCCGATCGCGCTCAGCGCGTCGCGGCGGGTGTATCGGGTGCTCACGCTCTTGCGCTCCTGCCTCGGGGTCGCCGGCAACCGTCGCGGACGCGGCTGGGGATTCCCCGCGCGCTCGCTGGGAATCAGCTGAGCATGCCAGACCGCGCGACCGGCGCGGCCTTTACAGTCCGCGCGTGCAAGCCGACGAGGCCGATGCCCCGCCACGGTCGTTCTGGCGCCGCCGGCGGCTGACGATCGCGCTCGCCGCCGCCGGCGCCCTGCTCGCGATCGGGGCCGCCGCGCTCGAGCTGCTGCTCGACTCGGGCACCACCACGTCCGCGGACCGCTTCTACGTCCCGCCCGACCCGCTGCCGCCGGGGCCGCCGGGCGCGGTGGTGCGCAGCGCGCCCGCCGCCGGGGCGCCGAAGGGCGCGAAGGCCTACCGGCTGCTGTACCGCTCGCAGAGCCACACCGGCCGGCCGGCGGCGCTGAGCGCGCTGCTCGTCGTGCCCGACGGACCGGCGCCGGCGCGCGGGCGCAACATCGTCGCGCTCGCCCACGGCACGATCGGCGTGCAGCCGCGCTGCGCGCTCTCGCGCGGTCCTCGCGCCGCCGCCGCCGTCCCCGGCCTCGAGCGCTTCGTGCGCCGCGGCTACGCGATCGTCGTGCCCGACCTCGAGGGGCTCGGGACGCCCGGCACCCACCCCTACCTCGTCGGCGAGGCCGCGGCGCGCGCGACGCTCGACGCCGTCCGTGCGACGGACCGATTCGCGCTCGCCGAGGCCAGCCGGCGGTTCGTCGTCTGGGGCGTCGGCCAGGGCGGGCACACCGCGCTCTGGGTCGGTCGGGAGGCGGCCTCCTACGCGGCCGAGCTCGAGCTGGCCGGCGTGGCGGCGGGCGCCCCCGCGACGGACCTGCGGCGGCTCGTGCAGATCAACCGCAACACGACCTTCGGCCGCGTCGTCGCGGCGTACATGCTGGCGACGTGGAGCCGCGTCTATCCCGAGCTGCGCCTCGACGAGGTGCTCACGCCGGCGGCGCGGCGCAGCGTCGAGCAGCTGTCGCGCCTCTGCCTGCCGGCCGACCACGGCTCGCTGCGGGCGGCGCTCGGCGACCGCGAGGTGACGCTCGCCGCGCGCGCCCGCGATCCCTGGGACGCGCAGCCGTGGAAGCGGCTGCTGGGAGCCAACTCGCCCGGCGGCGAGCCGATCCCGGTGCCGGTCGTCATCGCCCAGGGCAGCATCGACGGGTCGGTGCGGCCCGCCCTCACGAACGCGTTCGCCGCACGCCTGTGCGAGGACGGCGCGACGGTCCAGCTGCAGGTCGTCCGCGGGGTCGGCCACAGCGATCTGGGCGAGCGCGCGGCGCCGCGGATCGCGACGTGGATCGGCAGGCGCTTCGCCGGCCGGCGCGCCCCCTCGACCTGCTGAGCATCACACCCGGTGCTCAGGGTTGGGATAGTCGAAGCGACAGCCCGCGTCCCACTCCGTGCGCTGGTTGCCGTGCGCCGGCACGCCGCCGGCGTCCTTGAGCATCCGTCCGAGGTGCAGCAGGTTCCAGGTCAGAAACGCCGTGTTGCGGTTCGTGAAGTCGTTGTCCGGGCCGCCGGACCCCTCGTCGCGGTAGCTCGGGCCCGGCCCCGCCTCGCCGAGCCAGGCCGAGTCGGCCTGCGGCGGGATCGTGTAGCCGAGGTGCTGCAGCGAGTAGAGGATGTTCATCGCGCAGTGCTTGGCGCCGTCCTCGTTGCCGGTGATGATCGCGCCGCCGACGCGGCCGTAGTACGCGTACTGGCCGGCGTCGTTGAGCAGGTGGCTGTTGCCGTACAGGCGCTCGACGACCTTCGTGCAGACCGACGACTTCTCGCCCAGCCAGATCGGGCTCAGCAGCACGAGGATGTCGGCCGCCATGACCTGCTCGTGGATCTGCGGCCACTCGTCGGCGTCCCAGCCGTGCTCGGTCATGTCGGGGTAGATCCCCGTCGCGATGTCGCGGTCGATCGCACGGATGACGTCGACCTCGACGCCGTTTCGCCGCATGATCGCGATCGAGCGGTCGGCCAGCGCCTGCGTGTGCGACGGCTCGGGCGAGCGCTTGAGCGTGCAGTTGACGTACAGCGCGCGGAGGTCGGAGAAGTCCCACCGCGAGCTCTCGCAGAGCTGCTCGTCCTGTTGACTGAGGTCGGCCATCGTGCTCTCCCATTCGCTCGGGGTCGTCGCTCAGCGCATCGTCGCCGGTGCGGTCGTTTCGTTACAAGCAGCCGGTGGTGGGTCACCCGGGAACGCCCGTCGGGGTGAGACGGCGCTGGATCACCCACTAGTGGGTCATCCAGGAACGTTCGACCGGAAACCCGGGATGCCGGCGCCGACTGGCAAGGACGCAGGACCGAAGGTGTGGCTCTGCCACATCGAGCGTCCGAGGACGCCGCCAGGCGGTGATCGGCGCCCGGGGTTCCGGGTCAAACGTTTGTGGATGACCCACTAGCCTGATCGCGCAGGATGGCCACGCAGCCGGCACCGAAGAAGCTCGATCCCGCAGCGCTGCTCGACGCCGCTCCCGACGACGAGTACGCCCTGCTCGAGCTGCGCCTGGACTGGCCGTACGACCTCGAGATCCATCCCGAGCACCGCCAGCTGTGGCTGCGTTGCTTCGTCATCACGCAGGATCCGCTGGGCTGGATCGCCAAGCGCGAGGACGCGTGGACCTCGGTGACGGTCGACGAGGAGGTGCTCGAGGTCGACCTGTACCTCACGCTCGACGCCGTGCGCACCGCGATGCGGTCCCATGACGGCGACGTCGCGGCGGCGATCGGCCAGTTCGCCTCGACGGTCATGGCGGCCGCGCTCGCCCGCGAGGAGGAGCTCGTGGACGGCGACTATCCGCGGCGCGCCGCACGCGGCGAGACGCCCCGCCTGCTGGCCGATCTCGACGTCGACGCGAGCAGGCTCGGCACGCCGTCGATCCAGGCCAAGCGCTCGTGGAGCCCGGTCGGGCTCGGCGCGCTGACCGATCTCGTCCAGCACGCCTTCGGCCCCGTCGACCTCGACCGCTCGCCCGTCACGCTCGCCCCCGTCGAGCCCGCGACCGAGGACTGCCCCGCCTGCCAGGGCAACGCCTTCGGCTACCCGTCGAGCCTGGAGGACGCGCGCGAGTCGCTCTGCGACGCGCACAAGTCCGCCGCCACGGCGGTCAACACCCAGCGCCTCGGGCGCGCTCGCGAGTCGAACTTCGCCGGCTGGCGCGCCGTCGACAAGGCCGTCCGGCGCATCAACAAGCTGCCCGAGCCGCTGTACTCGCCGCAGCCGCCGCGCGTCGTGGGCGACACGCCGGCGCGCAACGACCCCTGCCCGTGCGGCAGCGGCAAGAAGTACAAGCGCTGCCACGGCGCCTGAGGCATCCCCGGCGCGAGGCGCCGGCGATCAGAAGAACGCGAGCGCCAGCGACGTCAGCAGCAGGACGAAGCAGCCGACCGCGATCGCGCCGAGCACGCGGATGATCCACACGTCGACGCCGGAGACCTGCGGCCGCGCGGGGCGCGAGCGTGCCAGCGCCCGGTAGGCGCCGCGCAGCTCGTCGCGCTCGGCGATGGCCTCGGCGAGCTCGGCGACGGCCTCGTCGCGCTCGGCGACGACCGCGTCGAGCCGCGCGGCGGTCTCGGCGAGCCGCAGCCCGGCGGCGTCGCGCGCGGCGACGGCGGCGTCGCGCTCCCGCCGGGCATGGGCGAGCTCGGCCTCGGTCGCCGCGCGCGCCCGCACGGCCTCGTCGCACGCCGTCTGCGAGCGTGCCCAGGCGCGCACCGCGCTCTCGCGCGCCTCGACGGCGGCCGCGAGCGCTGTGCCCGCGTCGTCGCCGGCCGAGTCGCGGTCCTCGGTGATCCGCGTCGTGAGCCTGGGCTCGCGCGGCGGTTGGGAGGCGGGCCCGGGCGCGATCGGCGCACGCGCGGCGGGCACGGCCGGCTGCGGCGCGGCAGCGTCCGCCAGCGCCACGGTCACCTGCGGCGCGACCGCGAGCGTCAGCGCGTCCACGTCGACGACGTCGCCCTCCCAGGGAAACGCCGCGACCCACGCGCGATCGAGCGACGGCTCCCAGGGCTTGTGCTCGAGCGTCGCGAGGATCCGCCGTCGCCGGTCGAGCAGCATCGGGCGCACGAAGCGCAGGCCGCGCACGCCCGACCAGTGCCCGCTGACGACGAGCCTGTCGCCGTCGAGCTCCAGCCGCTCAAGCTCGAAGGTGACCCCGGCCCGCTGCGCCATGCAGCGGCGCTTACCCCGTGCGGCCGAGCTTCAGACGGTCCCGTACGGATCGTGCGCGTACGGCGCCGAGTCGACGGGGACGATCTCGCGGCCGAGCGGCAGGAACGCGAGGGGCACGAGCTTGAAGTTCGCCACCCCCAACGGGATCCCGATGATCGTCAGGCACAGCGCGATCCCGGTGAGCAGGTGCGCGAGCGCCAGCCACCAGCCGCAGAACACGATCCACAGGACGTTGCCGATCCCCGATGCCACGCCGGCGTCGGCACGCACGACGACGGTCGAGCCGAAGGGCCACAGCGCGTACGCCGCGATGCGCAGCGCCGCGATGCCGAACGGGATCGTGACGATGAGCAGAAAGCAGATGAGCGCCGCGAACGCGTAGCCGACCGCGAGCCAGAAGCCCGACAGCACGAGCCAGATGACGTTCAGCGCCAGGCGCACAGCCGATCAGTGCCCCGCGGCGACCCGTGGCAAACGGCACGACCGGGACGCCGGCACGCAGGCGGCGGCCGTCATGCCCGGGGGCGCCACCAGGCGCCGTCGCGCGCGACGAGCTCGTCGTCGAGGACGAGGAAGTCCAGCCCCAGGTTGCGAAAGCCCGCCACCGCGTCGGCGGCGCTCGTCACGATCGGCTCGCCCGGCCCGTTGAACGACGTGTTGACGAGCGCCCCGCCGGCCCGCTCGCCCCACTCGCGCAGCAGCGCGACGAGTACGTCGTCGCCGGCCGGGTCGAGCTCCTGCGGGCGCGTCGTCCCGTCGACGTGGACGGCGGCGGGCAGCTGGTCGCAGCCGGCGTCGGAGACGGGGGTGCCGGCGAGCATGTAGTCCGACAGCCGTGGCCGGGGCTGCCAGAGCGCGCTCGCGCGCGAGCGCAGCGCGGCGGCGCCGAACGGCCGCCAGGGCTCGCGCCCCTTGAGCGCGTTCAGGCGCCCATGCATGCCGGGGCCGCGCGGGTCGGCGATGATCGAGCGGTGGCCGAGCGCGCGCGGCCCGATCTCGCCCGGCCCCTCGACGATCGCGCCGATCCGGCCGGCCTGCAGCGCCGCGCAGACGCGCTCGAGCGCGAGCGGCTCGCGATGCAGCCCGTCGAGCGCGCCGTTGACCTGCGCGGTGTCCGGCCGGGGACCGAGAAAGGCCGAGATCCGGGCGGGATCAGGTCTCCGCGGCGGCGCGACGTGCCATGCCGCGCCGAGCGCCGTGCCGGCGTCATGCGGCGCGGGCGGGGCGAAGACCGGCCCGCTGAGCAGGCCGTTGGCCTTGCAGTTCAGGGCGACGCCGCCGGCGAGGCAGAGGTTCGCGGTACCGGCGAGCTCGCGCGCGAGCGCGGCGAGCTGCAGCATGGCGCGCTCGACGGCCTCCTGGGCGGAGACCGCGACCTGCACGGCGAGCGGGTCGAGCTGCAGCTCGCCGCGCTCGCGGACCACGCGGCGCCCGCCCGCGAGCCGGTCGATCTGCGCGATCCACGCGTGCAGGTAGCGGTTGAACCCGTCGCCCTCGTCGACGCCGGCGGGCGCGACCGGGACGCCGTCGGGCAGCAGGTCCCACGGCGTCGCGCCGGCCGCGCGTCCGAACGCCGACAGCCCCATGAGCTTGCCCGCCTGCAGCGGCCCGAAGCCGACGAAGCGGCAGGCCGCGTCGTACAGGTAGCCCAGCGAGTGCGAGCGCGGCCAGGCGCGCCTGCGCACGAGCCCGCGGTCGCGGTCGGCTCGGTAGATCGAGATCGACTCGTCGTCGCCGTTGCCGTCGACGACGAGCACCGCGGCCTCGTCGAAGTCCGAGCCGTGGAAGGCGATCGTCGCGTGCGCGAGGTGATGACCGACGAAGCGGACCTCGGGCATGTCGTCCCACGTGCACGACCAGCCGAGGTAGCGCTCGAGCCACGCCGGCGTGTCCTCCAGGCGCCAGTCGACCCCGTACATCCGCGCGGCATGCGGCACGTCCCAGCCGACGGCGACGAGCTCGACGTCGCCGAAGGTGGCGCCCGCCTGGCGCAGGCAGTGCTCGACGGCGAGCCGCGGACCGTCGCGCTCGGCGTGCTTGGCGCGGCTCAGGCGCTCCTCCTCGCAGAATGCGCGCAGCGTCCCGTCGTGCTCCACGACGCACGCGGCAGGGTCGTGCCACCCCGTCGGAGGAGCATTGACGCCGAGGATCACGGGACGCGACCCTACCTTCAAACGCCCGGCGTCGCGCGACGGCGCCGCACGCCGCGGCGCCCCGCCCGCCGGCGGCGACGGACATCTCGCGCGCCATCCGCGCGAGGCCGCGACGGAGCGCCCAGCAGGGCCGTCGGCACGTCCTCGTCGCGCAGCCCGCCGAGCGCGCCGTCGAGGGCGTCCGACGGCAGCTCCACGACCTGCCGGCACGTCAGGCGCGGCGCGAGCAGCTCGCCTGCGCCATGTCCAGCGGGCGCCGCCGCGGCTCGCGGTCCGATGCGTGCCGCCATGGCGATCCATCTCGCCGCGTCTGTCCCCGCTCGGGCCGAGCGTGACGCGCGCGGCGGGCGGGCGGCCTTGCAACGCGCGCGCGCCGCGGAGAGACTCGACGCCGTGCCGCCAGTCGCGATCGCCACCGGGCGCCGGCCGGACAACGAGGACGAGCGCGCCCTGGTCGCCGCGCTGCGGCGCGGCGAGGAGGCGGCGTTCGTCGAGCTCGCCAGGCGCCATGGCCCGGCGCTGCTGCGCCTCGCGCGGACGTTCGTGCGCGACCGCGCCGTCGCCGAGGAGGTCGTCCAGGAGACGTGGCTGGCGGTGCTCAACGGGATCGACCGCTTCGAGGGCCGCTCGTCGCTGAAGACGTGGATCTTCCAGATCCTCAGCAACCGCGCGCGCACGCGCGCCGTCCGCGAGCGCCGCAGCGCGCCGTTCTCCTCGCTCGCCGCCGACGGCGAGGGCGAGGGCGCGGCGGTCGATGCCGACCGCTTCCGCGGCGCCGACCAGCGCTGGATGGGTCACTGGGGCGCCGCGCCGGATGACTGGCGACGGCTTCCCGAGGAGCGGCTGCTCGGCCGCGAGACGCTCGCGCGCGTCCGCGCGGCGATCGACACCCTGCCGCCGCGCCAGGCCGACGTGCTCGTCCTGCGCGACGTCGAGGGCTGGGCGCCCGACGAGGTCTGCGCCGCGCTGGACATCAGCGACGCAAACCAGCGCATCCTGCTGCACCGGGCGCGCAGCAAGGTCCGCGCCGCGCTGGCGTCCTATCTCGCCGAGGGGGTGACACCGGCGTGAGCGTCGAGCGTCGTCTGACCTGCCAGCAGCTCGTCGAGCTGCGGACCGACTACCTCGAGAACGGCCTCGACGGCGCGCGGCGCGCCGAGATCGAGCGGCACATCGTCATCTGCGGGGGCTGCTCGAACTACGCCGCGCAGATGCGCAGCACGGTACAGCTGCTCGCGCGGCTCGCCGACGACGACCCGGACGGCGACGAGGTCGAGCCGCCGCCGGCGATGTTCCGGGGGCGCGCGCCGTGATCGCCGTGTGCACGGCTCGGCGACCGCGACACAGTCCCGCGCGAGCGCTCGTACCAGGCGGCATGGCTGGCACGACGCCTGCGCCTGCCGGACGGCACTAGTGGGTCATCCACAAACGTTTGACCCGGAACCCCGGGCGCCGATCACCGCCTGGCGGCGTCCTCGGACGCTCGATGTGGCAGAGCCACACCTTCGGTCCTGCGTCCTTGCCAGTCGGCGCCGGCATCCCGGGTTTCCGGTCGAACGTTCCTGGATGACCCACTAGTTGAACCGGACGTCGACTCCGATCAGCAAGAGCGGCCAGATGAGGATCGCGACGATCGCCTCGAGGGTCCCGCTCAGGGAGCCGACATGGGCGAAGTAGTGCTGCGCGGCGGCGACGAATGCGCCGATGATGGCGTAGACGAGCACGAACATGGTTCACCCCCTCCGACGCGTGCGGTCGAGCTTCGTTGGCCCTCAGCCAGTACCCCCGCGCCGGCGTGTCCAAGCTCGGGCCCGCGGGACGCTACGCTTGAGGATGGTTGTCTGAGCAACTGTCTGAGAGGAGCGCCGTGCACGTCGAGATCTGGTCCGACATCGCCTGCCCGTGGTGCTACGTGGGCAAGCGCCGCTTCGAGGCGGCGCTCGCATCCTACGAGCACCGCGACGAGGTCACCGTCACGTGGCGCAGCTTCGAGCTCGATCCCGTCGCGCCCGCGCAGCGCGAGCACGACGGCGCAACGCACCTCGCCGAGAAGTACGCCACGAGCCGCGCGGAGGCGATCGCGATGCAGGAGCGCATGGCGACGACGGCGGCCGGCGAAGGCCTCGACCTGCGCTTCGACATCGCCCGCGGCGGCAACACGTTCGACGCCCACCGGCTGCTGCACCTCGCCGCGGCGCACGGGATGCAGGACGCGATGAAGGAGCGCCTCATGCGCGCCTATCTCACCGAGGGCGAGCTGATGAGCGACGCGGCGGCCCTGCGCCGCCTCGCGGAGGAGGTCGGCCTGCCGACCGGCGAGGTGGCCGATCTGCTGAGCGGCGACCGCTTCGCCGCCGAGGTGCGCGAGGACGAGCGGACCGCCGCGCGGATCGGCATCTCCGCGGTCCCGTTCTTCGTCGTCGACCGCGCGATCGGCGCAGCCGGCGCACAGCCGCCGCAGGCGCTCGTCGAGCTGCTGCGCCAGGCGCGGGCGCAGGACGCGCCGATCCCCGCGAGCGGCCCAGCGGACACCTGCGCCGTCGACGGTGGCTGCTGAGTACGGCGCCGCGGCGCGCCCGTCGGGGCACGGCCGCCCGCGACAGCGCGTGACCGCCGCCGCAAGGGGGTACGCCGGACGGATGCCGGCCACCGCCCACGCGCAGGCGCCGCCCGCGGGGATCCCGATGCCGCCGGCGCCCCCGGATCCCGGCACCCCGCTGCCGCCGGCGCCCGACCCCGTGCCGCCGACCCCCACGCCCGACCCCGGACCGCCGCCGCCCGAGCCGCCGCGCCCGATCTGAGCCGCGGAGCGCCCGGCCGCGCTCAGCCGGCGGCGGCGCCTTGCTCGAGGATGCGCCTGATCTGCGCGAGATCCTTGCGGTTGGCGCGGAGCATGGCCTTGGCCACGAGCGGGGCGCCGAGCCTGGCGAACCCCGCCGGCTCGCCGCGGTTCTGCAGCGTCATCCGCGTCGCGCCGCCGGGCTCGTCGGCGAACGTGTAGGTCGTGCGCATCGGAAACGGCCCCTCGGCGGTGCTCATGACGAAGCGCTCGCCGGGGACGAGCTCTCTGACCTCGTAGGTGTAGGACAGCGTGCGCCCGAGGAACGCCGCGACGAACGCAAGCTGCGAGCCGACGGCGAGCGGCGGCGCGGTCAGCCACCGCACCTGCGTGATGTTCTCGTACCACTCGGTGGCGTTGTCGGGGTCGCAGGCGAAGGCGAAGACCGCGGCGCGGGGCCGCGCGATGACCGTGTCGCAGCGAACGTCGACGGGCACGGGGGCAGCGTATCCGCCGGCCGACGCTCGCGCGATGTCACCAGACGCACAGCGTTAACGGCGAGTTCACCATGACGGCGCCTGGAGGTGTCATCGTGACGAATGCGATGAACATGCCAGACAGCGTGCAGCGGGCTGTCGAGCAGGCGCCGCTTGCATCATCGCCCCATCCCCCGGCGCCGCCGAGCGCCGCGACGGCGCCGGTCGCGCACCGCGACCGACGCGACGCGGAGGCGCCGACCGCGCCGCGACCCGCCTTCGCCGCTTCGCCGCATGGCGCCCGCCGGGGCGCGACGGGCGGCGATCGGGTCGCCTCCACGCAGCGGACGGCTGCGCGACAGCCGCCGGTGCTCGTCCTGCCGAAGCTGCCCGCCGCCGTCGGCGGGGTCGGCGTGGCGTTCTTCTTCGTGCAGGCCGTGCTCGGCTGGGGGCTGGGGGTCGCCGGCGCCGGCCTCACCGTCCTGATCGCGGCGATGATGTTCGGCGTCCTCGCCGTCCTCGACGCGCGCGACGACACGCAGACCGAGACGACCGAGGGGTCCTACGACCTCGTCGTCGTCGGTGGCGCGACCGTCGCGGTCGCCGTCGCGGTGGCGTGCCTGTACCTCCCCTCGCCCTGGGGAGGGCTGTGCGCGGCCGCGACGGTCGCGCTGCTGTTCGCCGGGATGCGGACGGCGTAGCGGGTCATCCACATGTGGTCGCCGTCAGGCGATCGCGTCGCTCTTGGCGCGGTTGCAGCCCCCGCACAGGAGCTGCAGGTTCGCCACGCTCGTCGCGCCGCCGCGGCTGACGGGGATGATGTGGTCGTACTGCAGGTCGAACGCGCTGCCGCACGCGACGCACGCACCGCCGTCGCGCTCGTACACCGCCAGGCGCACCTCGCGCGCCACCGCTGCCCGGCGGGCGCCCGGCTCGCGGTCGAGGGCGAGCGCGGCGTGGGCGTCGCGCAGCGTGCGCCGGCGGCGCCGCTCGCGCCGGCGGACGAGCGCGAGCACGTCGGCGGCCTCGAGCTGCTCGTCCTCCCACCAGAAGCGGTCCTCGAACATCCAGTACGTCCGGCGCTGCGCCACGAGCAGCACCTGCGGCGCGGAGCGCTGCGCGCGCAGCAGCGCATGGTGGCGCGCCGCGCCCCACGACCTCGTCATCGGGGTCTCGCCCCGGACGAACCGGTAGCGACGCCCGAAGAACGTGATCTGACCCACGAGGGCGCCGTCGGTGACCTCTCGCAGCACCCGCCGAACGTAGCGGCGGCCCGGACGGCATGCACGAGCCGTTGCGGGCGGGCGCGCCGCGCAGGTCAGCTTGATGCGCCGCTGCGCACGCGCGTCAGCACGGCGTCCAGGCGCCGCCGCGCGTCCGCGCGGTCCGTGGCGGCCGCCCAGGGGCCGCCGGCGGTCGCCGCCCACGGCACGAGCACGTCGAAGTCCAGCTCGCGCAGCAGCTCGAGGCTCGCGACGTACGCGTCGCGGTCGCTCGAGCCGAGCACGGCGGCGACCCATTCCCCCTCGCGCAGGTAGATCGTGTCGCCCGTGAAGAGCAGCCGGCCGCGGCCGCTGTCCCACAGGAAGGCCGTGGCGCCGGGCGTGTGCCCCGGCGTCGGGATGAGCTCGAAGTCGTCGTCGAGCATCGCGCGCGCGCCGAACGTCTCCGCGACGGGAAGCGTCCGCTCGACGGCCGCCCGCTCGCGCTCATGGCAGCGCAGCGGGGCGGCCGGCTCGGCCGCGCCGACCATCGCCTCGTGGCGATGGTTGAGGTACTGCGCGGCGACGCCGCCGGCGTCGGCGATCGCGCGCGCCGCCAGCTCGCGCTCGGGGACCGCATACACGAGCAGGTTGCCGCGCTCGCGCCGCAACACGAAGGCGCGGATCGCAAGCGAGCGGTCGAACGCGAGCGCCGCCGGCGACGAGGCGGCGAGGCGCTCGATCTCGGGCTGGCCGACTTCTGCCTCGGGATCGCGGCCGCGGCCGGTCACCGCTCGCGCGCGTAGACGTAGTCCACGATGCCCGCGAGCAGTCCGGTGTCGACCGGCGCCTCGGCGAGCGCCGCGCGCGCGGCGGCATGGGACTCCCGCGCGAGCTCGCGCGCGCCGTCCAGCCCGTGCGCGCTCACGTACGTGCACTTGCCGTGACGGGCATCCGAGCCGCGCGGCTTGCCGAGCGCCGCCTCCTCGGCGGTCACGTCGAGGATGTCGTCGACGATCTGAAACAGCAGGCCCAGCTCCGCGGCGTAGCGGCGCAGCGCGGTCGCGGCCGGCCCGGACTCGCCGGTGAGGCTGAGCACGGTCCCGACCGCCGCGGCCAGCAGGCGGCCGGTCTTGAGCTCGTGCAGGTGGCGCAGCGCCGGCGCGTCGAGCTCGGGGCCGGCGGTGACGTCGAGGTACTGGCCGCCGTCCAGTCCCTCCACGCCGGCCGCCCGCGACAGCTCGGCGACGGCGGCGAGCACGCCGGCCGGCTCGCCCTCCTGGCGGCGCAGGACGAGCGTCATCGCCTCGGCGACGAGCGCGTCGCCGGCGAGCAGCGCGATGTCCTCGCCGAACACGACGTGGGCGGTCGGCCGGCCGCGGCGCAGGTCGTCGTCGTCGAGCGCCGGCAGGTCGTCGTGGACGAGCGAGTGGGTGTGGATCATCTCCAGCGCGGCCGCGAGGGGCAGCACCGACCGCGGCGCCCGCCCGAGCGCCTCGGCGGTCGCCAGCGCGAGCACCGGCCGGATGCGCTTGCCGCCCGCGAGCAGGCTGTAGCGCATCGCCTCGACGAGCCGCGCGACGCGCGGGTCGCACGAGAACACGATGCGCTGCAGGTAGTCCTCCACGAGCGATTGCAGGTCGGCCACGGCCGCCGGCGGTTGCCCGGGGATGCGCTCGCGCAGCTCCATGGCCCCGGCCGCGGCCGCGCTCAGACGCGGTCGGCGGTGATGAGCAGGTACTGGAAGCTGCCCTCGCGGTACGCGGTGAGAAACGGCTCCTCGATGCCCGTCGCCAGCGACGAGTGCGATCGCAGCTCCCAGTAGGGGATCGTCTGCGCCGTGAGATCGACGACCTCGTGCACGACGAGGTCGTTCGCCGCCAGCGCCTTGAGGTACGCGCTCCGGGGGTGGATGTTGCACGTGTAGTGCTCGTCGATGCGCGCCACCGACTCCGAGCGGCCCTTCAGGTCGTTCGAGCAGCCGGTGATGCAGACGTAGCGGCCGCCGACCTCCAGCAGCCGGGAGAACTCGGCGTACAGCTCGAACAGGTCGACGTACATCGTCGTCTCGTTCGTCCAGATCGCGCGCCGCGAGCCGGCGTCGAATCCGGTGTCGAGCATGTTGCGAAAGTGGAAGCGCACGCGATCGCTCACGCCGCGGCGCCGCGCCTGCTCGTTGGCGAAGCCGACCTGGTACTCGGAGATCGTCACGCCGTCGATCCGGCAGCCGAAGCGCTCGTGCGCCATGAGGCTGGTCGCCCCCCGGCCCGAGCCGGCATCCAGCAGCCGGTCGGCGGGCCCGATGTCGCCGAGGTAGTCGAGCAGGACGTCGGCCTGCGCGGTCTCCAGCCGGTGCAGCTCGCTGACGATGCGCTCGTCGCGCGTCTGCGGCGGGCCCTCGAGCGCCGACGGGTCGTAGTCGCCGAGGCCGTAGTGGTGGTGGTAGAGCCCGTCGATGTCGCCGAGCACCAGGTTGACCGGATCCTGCTGGTTGGTGTCCCAATACGCCGCGACCGACCTCTGGTAGTCGCTGCGCAGCACCGCCGTGTCTGGCTTGGTCGTGCTCATGTGTGGTCCTTTCTCCCGCTGCTTGGTGACATACGCCGGGTCATGAGCCCGACCGGGCATCGGCGTCGCCCGTCTGCTCGCCGCCGCCTTCGTGGTAGCGGCCGCTCGTCGCGTGCCATTCGCGGCTGCCCCCCAGCCAGGCCCACGTGTCCATGAGGAAGCGCCGCAGCATCGGCGACCCCGTGAGGCTGAGGGCTGCCGCCTCGGCGACGAACGCGTGCATCAACTCGTTGTGGATCTCGACCGTGCGGCGGATCGCCTCGTCGTGCGAGCAGCCCTCCTCGGCGACGATCACGCGCGGCAGGTTGAAGTCGGTCTCGGACTCGAACGCCGCCGAGTGCAGGTCGTTGAGCAGGACGTTCGCGTCGCCCGCGAGCGTGAACGCGCGCCGGACCGCGGGGTCGTAGAACTCGAACGGCGCAAGCTCGTAGCCCGCCAGCGGGTCGATGAGGATCATCGGCGGCAGGTAGCTGTTGAGGTGGCGCTGGACGAGGTACTCCCAGACCGGCGGCGTGCGCCCGTTCTGATGCCAGTCGGCCTCCTGCCCCCAGGCGACGAAGAGGATCGCCATCTGGTGCTGGAAGCGCGCCATCTGCGTCACCGAGGCGTAGCGGGCGAGGTGCTCCATCGCGCTGCGGAAGGCGGTCGCGATCGCCTCCTCGCGGCGGTAGCTATCCAGCTGCGGCGCGTACTGCGCGGGGAGCTGCGCGGGATCGACGATCGCGTACAGCAGCGCCAGCCGTGAGCCGACGATGCGCGGGTCGGCGCCGAGCTCGACCTCGTCGACGTAGTAGTCGTCGGCCGCCCACTCGGCGACGACGCACTTCGCCGCCGCCAGCAGCCGGTCGGGATCGTCGGTGGCCGGGTGGGCGAGCATGATGAGGCGGCCGAACTCGCAGGAGCGCAGCCGGTCGAGCTGGCCGGCGTAGACGCCGACCTCCGCGGCCCACTCGACGAGCCGGTCGTCGACCTCCTCGCCGAGCGCCGGGTCGTCGCGCAGCGGGCCGGGGCAGAACAGCTCCGGCGTGGCGGCACCGGTCCCCTCCGCCGTCGCCTCCGGCTGCGACAGCGCCCCCGGCAGCCGAAGCCGGGACGCCGCGGTACCGAGCCCCGTGGGCCCGGACAGGCGCGGCAGCCCCTGCGCGGGCGCACGAGCCGCCTGCTCGGGCGCCGGCGGCGGGAGGTCCGACGGGGCCGGCAGCCGGGCCGGGTCCGGGCGGCGCGGATCGCCGAGCAGCGCCGAGACGAGCCCGGCCAGGTCGCCGGCGGACGGTGCCGGAGCGTCTGTCAACAGCGACATCGCAGCTCCTCTCACCGCGACCGGTCCGCCGCGCCGGTCAGGCCGGACGCGGGCCGCGCGTATTCGGCCAGCAGCGGGTGATCCTTGAGGTCGCGCAGCTGGTTCTTGCACCACCAGGAGTAGCGGTCCTCCTCGTCGGCCTCCGCGGCGCGCACGAAGCTGTCCCAGTCCACCCAGGCGCAGGCGCCGACCTCGAGCGGGTTGGGGTCGGGCACGCTGGCCGCCCGTGCGACGAACACCGGGCAGAACTCGTGCTCGACGATGCCGCGAAACGGCGGGGCCCGATAGATGTGACGGGGCAGGACGATCCGGATGTCACGCCCGCGCATCCCCAGCTCGTAGTCCAGGCGGCGGTGGATCGCGTCGTACATGCTCTCGCCGACGCCCGGATGGCCGCAGACGCTGTTGGTCCACACGCCGGGCCAGATCTTCTTGGGCAGCGCGCGGCGCGTCACGAGAAACGCGCCGTCGTCGTCGAACACGTAGCACGAGAAGGCCAGGTGAAGCGGCGTCCGGGCGTGATGCGAGGACCACTTCTCGGCCGAGCCGATCGCGCGGCCCTGCTCGTCGACGAGCACGATCCGCTCCTCCGCCGGGGCGGAGGAGGAGGCGAGTGCCGACACGATGCTCAGCCCGAGACTTCGCAGTTTTCCAGCACGCCGAGGGCGTCCGGAACCATCACCGCCACGGAGAAGTAGGCACTGACGAGGTACTTGATGATCGCGTCGTCGCCGATGCCCATGAAGCGGGCGTTGAGGCTCGGCGCGACCTCGTCCGGGATCCCCGTCTGATGCAGGCCGATGACCCCCTGGTCCTCCTCGCCGAGGCGCATCGCGATGATCGACGTCGTGCCGTCGTCCTTGATCGGGATCTTGCCGCAGGGCAGGATCGGCACGCCGCGCCACGCCGGCACCGAGCTGTCGAGCAGGTCGACGTTGCCGGGGTACAGCCCGCGCTTGTTGAACTCGCGCCCGAGCGCCGCGATCGTCCTCGGGTGGGCGAGCATGACCTTCGTCGCGCGCCGGCGCGAGAGCAGCTCGTCGAGGTCGTCGGGCGTCGCGGCGCCGTCGCGCGTGATGATCCGCTGCTTGAGGTCGGCCTGGTGCAGCAAACCGAAGTCGCGGTTGTTGACCATCTCGTACTCCTGGCGCTCGCGCAGGGCCTCGATCGTCAGCCGCAGCTGGTGCTCGGTCTGGTTCATCGGCTCGTTGAACAGGTCCGCGACGCGCGTGTGCACGCGTAGGACGGTCTGCGCGACGCTCAGCTCGTACTCGCGCGGGTTGGTCTCGTAGTCGACGAACGTGCCGGGCAGGTCCGGCTCGCCGACGTGGCCGGCGGCCATCGCGATCGCGGCCTCGCCGTGCTTGTTGGTCTGGCGCGCCATGACGCCGCGCAGCGCCTCGACGTGCGCGCCGAGATCCTCGTGGCGCTCGGCGAGCTGCTCGAAGACGTTCTGGTCAAGCGCCAGCACGATGCATTCGGTCGCCGCTCGCAGCGTCGAGTCCCACGCGTCGCCGGACTCGAGCACGGTGTGGGCGCCGAAGTGGTCGCCGTCGGCGAGCACCTCGACCACCTTCGTGTCGCCGTACTTGCCGGCGCGGATGCGCTCGATGCGGCCGTGCGCGACGAGCAGCACGGAGTCGGCCGGATCGCCCGCCTCGACGATGACGTCGCCGGAGGCGTAGCGGCGCTGCTCGAAGGCGTCGGCGAGCGCGGTGAGGACCTCGAGCTCCTCGTAGCCGCGCAGCAGCGGCAGCTCGCGCAGCTCCTCGGGGATGACGCGCACGTCGTCGCCGGTGTTCGTGAACGTCACCCGGCCGTCGCCGACCTGGTAGACCGACCGGCGGTTGACGCGGTACACGCCGCCCTTGACCTCGACCCACGGCAGCACCTTGAGCAGCCAGCGCGACGAGATCTCCTGCATCTGCGGGACGGACTTGGTCGTCGTCGCCAGGTTCCTGGCGGCGCGCGTCCCGAGGCTCTTGCGCTCCGGGCCCGACCCGTTGCTGATCGGCTCGACCTGCGGTGTGACGCTCATGACCGCACCTCGGCAGCCTTGGCGCCCGCAGGACCTGTGACTCGTGCCGTCCCGGCCCGGCGCGGCCCACGAGTGTCATCAACACGTATTGACATCGATCTACCCCTTGTCTCGATCGCGCATACGGCGCTCACGGAATCCGTGTTTCGTGCGCCGCCCTACCCACTGTGGCCGACCGGCAGACCTCGGATTCCCCTCAGGGATCTAAGCAGCCAGCGGTGACCGGCGGACGAGGCGCCGCACAGCGACTGAACTCCACATAAAGGTGCACCGTAGATCCACCATCCGGCACGTGGACACACGGAGTTTCGGACCATCTCCCGCGCGGCTCGATTTGCCAGAACTTGAGGCGGGCGCCGCGTCGCCGTGATCGCGTGCCCGCGCCCCACGCGGCGGGAAACCTAAAGTTTCACCCGGCGGTCGCGCGGCCGGCGTCAGCTGAGCACCCGCGCGAGGTACCCGTCGCCGGCGATCGCCGCGAGCACCTCCTGCGCGTGCTCGCGCCCGCGGGTCTCGAGCACGAGCTGGACGGCGGTCTCGCGCACGTGCAGGTCGACCCCCTCGCGCACGTGCTCGACGTCGAGGATGTTGGCGCCGGCCTCGGCGACGCACGTCAGCAGCCGCGCGAGCGATCCGGGCCGGTCGGGAAGGCGCGTGAACACCGCCAGCCGCCGCCCGACCTGGGTCTCGTGGCGCCGCGCGACCCCGGCGAGCAGCCCGGGGTCGACGTTGCCGCCCGACAGCACGACCACCGTCGTGCCGCTCGGCGCCGGCGCGACGAGGCCGCCGAGCAGCGCGGCGACGCCGACGGCGCCCGCCCCCTCGACGACGAGCTTGCTGCGCTCCATGAGCAGCACCATCGCCTCGGCGATCTCGTCCTCGCCGACGGCGACGACGTCGTCGAGCCAGCGCCGCACGAGCGCGAGGGTCAGCTCGCCCGGCGTCTTCACCGCGATTCCGTCGGCGATCGTCAGCGCGGACGTCGCGGCGACCGGCTCGCCGCGGCGCAGCGACGCGGCGAACGCCGCGCACGCGGCCGCCTGCACGCCGACGACCTCGATCTCCGGCCGCGCGGACTTCAGCGCGATCGCGATGCCGCTGGCGAGCCCGCCGCCGCCGAGCGGCACGACGACCTTCGCGAGATCCTCGACGTCCTCGAGCAGCTCGAGCCCGATCGTGCCCTGCCCGGCCACGACGTGGGGATCGTCGAACGGATGCACGAACGCCAGCCCCCCGTCGCGAGCGCGCGCCCGCGCGGCGGCGAAGCAGTCCACCACCGAGTCGCCGGCGAGCTGGACGACGGCGCCCAGCGCCTCGCAGCCCTCGACCTTGGCGATCGGCGCCTGGGCGGGCATGAACACCTCGCAGGGCACCCCCCGCGTCCGCGCCGCCTCGGCGAGCGCCCAGGCATGGTTGCCCGCGCTGCCGGTCACGACGCCGCGATCGCAGTCGGGGCCGAGCGCTGCCAGCTTGCCGAGCGCCCCGCGCAGCTTGAACGAGCCTGTGCGCTGCAGGTTCTCGGCCTTCACCGCGATCGTGCCGCCACAGCGCTGCGACAGCGTCTGCGCGGAGAGCACGGGCGTGCGCAGCACGACGTCGCAGACCGCCACGCGGGCGCGCTGGACGTCGGCGAGCGAGACGCTCATCGCAAGGCGCAGGCGTGCGCGGACCGTGACGCACCGCGGAGCCATCGGATCGGGTCCGCGTCGTCACGCAGCTGGTCGGCTCGCCCGTCGACGACGTCGCCCGGAGCGCGCCGGTACCAACGCTCGCCGTACGCGGGTCGGTCGTCGCAGCCGTAGCTCATCGTCGTCCTGCGCGTCGGGTCGTCGGAGTCACGGTCCATGGATTGTCCCGATCGGGCCCACCGGCCGCCTCGTGTCAAGACGATTGGCGCCTCAGCCTCGCCTCCTGTCCTCGAATCCTCGC
>CAVRMD010000008.1:0-515185 GCA_963722455.1 uncultured Solirubrobacteraceae bacterium | reverse complement strand
CGCGGCGAGCGGATGGTGGCCGGCGAACGGTTGGCCATGCCCCGTAGCCCGTGTTCGATTCCCTTTGCGGTGCCACAGCCGAGCTGAGGGCGCCGAAGTGGCGATGTAAGGCGCCTGACAGCGCGATGGTTGGGCGCTGCTCAGCCGACACCGATCTCGCCGCCTACACACCGCATCGAGCATGCCGCTAGCCGAGATACCTCGCAAATTGCGGAGAAATCCGGAGTGTGCGGGGGCGAAACGCACCGTAGCTTTCCCTAACCAGGGAAAGGCCAGGTCAAGGCCCGGAGCGGGGAGGCCGTTTTGGAGGACGCGCACGGAGGTGGAACGAGAGGCGGCAGAGACGAGGAGCTCATCCTTCGCATGGTCGCCGCGCACGCCGACTCCCTGCTGCGCACCGCTCGTCGGTGCTCGTTCTGCGCGGACGACGCCCAGGACGCCTACCAGCGGACGCTGGAGATCTTCATGGCTCATGCGCAGCGGCTGGACGACGAGCGGGCGCCGGGCTGGCTACACGTTGTCGTGAAGCGCGAGGCGCTCGCGATCCGCCGCTCACGTCAGCGTCTGGTCTCGACGGATGACGTCAACCTCGATGAGCACGAGGCGCGCTCGGTGCCGTCCCCTGACGAACGGGTCGCAAGCTGCGATCTCATCGGTCGCTCGGCCGAGGCGCTGCGGCGCCTGAAGCCGCAGGAGCTGCGAGCGCTGTGGCTACGGGCCGCGGGTCACAGCTACAACGAGATCTGCACAGTCACGGGCTGGTCGTACACGAAGGTCAACCGGTGCCTGACCGAGGGGCGCCGGAGCTTCCTGGATCGCTACGCCGACATCGAGTCGGGGGCCGAGTGCGAGCGGTGGCTTCCGGTGATCTCTGCCATGTTCGACGGCGAGGCGAGTGCCAAGGATCTCGTCGCCGTCCGCCCCCACCTCCAGAACTGCCCCGCCTGCCGGGCCACGCTCCGTGCCCTGCGCGACAGCGCCGAGCCACTGGCCGCCGTCCTCCCCGTCCCCCTCGTTGTCGTCGCTGCCACGGGCACGGGTGAACACATGTCGAATCTCCTCACCCGTGTCTACGAGATGGTCGTCGGTGGTTTGCACGACCGCGCTGCGGTATCCGTGGCCAAGGTCCACGCCCTCGTCGAAACGACCGCCGCCGGCAAGGCCGCCGCGATCGCAGGAGCGGCGGCTGCGGTTGCTGGTGGCGGCTACGCGACGGTGGAGCGGACGATCGAGCAGCGGCCGGCTGGGCGCTCGGCAGAGACTGCGACGCCGGCGGAACAGTCCACCGACCGCCCGGCGCTCCCAGTCACGAGCGGTGTGGTCTTCGTTCCGGTACGGAGATCCGCGAGGTCGTCCTCAACTCCACGCTCCCAGCGTTCCCACGACTTCTTTGCTGATCGTCCGTCGACACCTACGCGTCGTCCTTCCCCTGAGTTCCGGGGAAGCCAACGACGGCTGATTGCCCGCCCATCTGGAGGCCCCACAAATGTCACCCCTGACCACAGTCCGACATCCCAAGTCTCGCCCGAGTTTCGGTCGCCTACATCGCGGCAACCGTCACCAGAGTTCGGACCTTGACGACACGTCTTCGGTAGTCCACCGTACGGCCTGCCGCCGAGTCATGCTCGCGTCCGCTGTGCTCGTCGGGCTGTCACTTGTCGGGCTTGCATCGGCAGCGGAAACGTGGGGCGGCGTCTACAAACTGTACACGTGCAATGCGCCGGGGCGGGTTTCATCAACGTCGTCCACGGCACCCTGGACGGCACGGCTCGACGGTTTACACACCTATTTCTATGACGACTGCAGGTTTGGGGGGTCGTTTGGTATCGGGCTCAACCTGCCGACCATGCGTCGCGAGAGTTCCGCTATGCTGGCGTTGGAACGGCCCGCGGCTGGACCCAAGGCCGCAATAGGGATTGTCCGCTACAAGACGTGGATCACCGCGGAGTTGTGGGGAAGTGGCTCGCCGGCATTCGTCGACCAAGGCGGCGCCTTCGGTCCGCCTGGTGGCTCCAATCCCGACGCGTCACCGTGGCTGAGTGCTCCTCTGTCACTGAGCAATGCCGGTATCTACATTCGCCTTAAATGCTCGGGTGGAGCTCCGTCGGACTGTACTCTCGGCAGCGCAAAGCCGCTGCAGGTACGAGGTGTGGAGGCTGACCTTTACGAGGATGTCCCACCGTTGGTGGAGTTTGAAAGCGGTACGCTCCTTGACGGTACATCAACCGATCCACACCGGACGTTGAGCTACAGCGCGACTGACCAGGAGTCTGGCGTCGCTCGGATCGAATTGCTGATCGGCGATCGAGTGGTAGGGACTCACGATTTGGACGCGAGCGGGGAGACTTGTCCGCACACCGACCTCAGCGCCTGTCCGTCCCGATACGCAGGCGACTTCGTCGTCGGCTCCGCTGCGATTCCTCCCGGCGATCACAGCGTCTCGTTGCGAGTGTCCGATGCTGCCGGAAATCGTCGAGTGGTGACTAGCCCGACTCGCGTGCGTTCCGGCTCCACCAGTTCGCCCGCCTCGACGCCAAGTGCATCGACGGGAGCATTGCCGCAGTTGATAGCGTCCTTCAAGAACTCACTTTCGAAGTACACGACGAGCTTCGGGAAAGCTGCCAGAGTGCGTGGGCGCCTCGTAGATGCCGGTGGCAACGCATTGGCTCGGGCAAGGATCCGGATCAGGGAGAAGCCGGACAGGGGAGGCACCGGGGCGCGGAAGCGGTTCGTAATTACTGATCCAGAGGGCAAGTTCAGCTACATCGCGTCGGGTAGGCAGAGTTCGCGAGCATTGCAATTGGACTACCTTGGCATACCCGGGAGCGAGCGGCCCGTGGCAACCAAGAGATTGCACCTGTCCGTTCGCACTGCAAGTAGCTTCTCGGTGTCACTGCGAGGTGTACGAGTGCAATACTGGGGTCGCGTCCTGGCACGCCCGATTCCAAAGGGCGGGAAGCGGGTGTACGTGCAAGGTCGTGCAACGGGCGGGCGCTGGAAGCGCTTCGCGATGCGCGCAACCGACAGCAGCGGGCGCTTCTCCGGGCGCTATCGGCTTCGAGTGTACCGCCCCGGGGTGCGGCTTCAATTCAGGCTGGAACTACCTCGGCAGCCAGGGTATGCGTTTGGTCCCCGCACCGGGTGGGTACGCACGCGGGTCGTGCGATAGTACCAACCCACCTCCAGCTACCTGAGCACCTTCAGCGGATTGCATGGACCACAGCGTACGATGCAAGGATGCGGAGGCGCAAAGCCTCGGCGAGACGCTGATATAGATAGACGAGAAGGAACGCGGGGAAGAATGCGTGGAAGTACGCTGACTGGTCGTAGGTACAGATGACGTTGACGTCTCGGAAGCCCGCCTCGCGGAATGCGTGCTCGAGCGCTTTTGGGTGGCCGCGGTCATAGACGACATCGAACTCCACGATTGCGCGGGACTCAGGAATCATGGTGTGTAGTACTCGCTTGGCGAGCGTGAATGGCACGACACGCGCGAAGATCGCGAAGATGGCGTAGCGACAAGGCAAAAGGTGGATCGTGCGACCGCCCGGCACCAGTACGCGGGCCACTTCGTGGACTGTGGAGCCAACGTCCGAGACGTGTTCCAGCAGCGTGCGCGACACAAGCAGATCGACCTCCCCGTCCGCGAACGGAATCCGACGAGAAACGTCTGCGACCCTCGTGAGGTCTACAGCGGTGTTGGCGCGAAGCTCTTCTTCGGAACTGTCGACCGCCACAACTGTGAAGGATCGTTCGGGCGGCAGGCTGCTGGCGAACGAACAGGTTCGACCGCCCCCCAGATCCGCCACGAGTCCGTTGGCGGGAATTCTCGAGAGGGCATCCTGGACATCAGCGTCATAGCGCCAATAGAGAGCGAGATCTTTGCGATGATCGAACCTCGCGGACAAGCGACGGTTGGCGCCGAGGAATCGAGCGAAAAGCCCCATGACTAACCGCGGGATCGGATCGGCGATGCTGTACAGGATCCCGTGCCGTTGAGCCGCACGGAGCAGAGCCGGGACGCGGTGCGACGTCCGTGGCTTGAGCATTCCGCGCGAGCCGCCTTGTGGTCGCGATCTCGTCCGATGCCGTCCGTACGGTGCACGGTGTCCCGCTTCCCCGGCCAGGGAGTCGTCATGCCTTTGCGCTTCATTGAACCTCAGGATGCTATCCGCGTGATAGCCGAGTGCGTCGGCCGCGAGGCGCGGAGGCAGCTCTTGGGCGAACTGGTACGGGCGTGGGTCGACGAGATTCCGGAAACGGAGCTGGCCTCGCACTACGCCAAGGCAGTGCAAGACCTGGACGAGCACGATCTCTCGATGCTCGCGGCATGGCATGCCTCGCTTGAGGTCGGGCATCCGATCGCGAACCGCGAGTTCCTTGTCAACGTGTTTGCAAGCCTGGGGGACAATCGGCGGGAGGCACTGAAGATCGCCGCGGGGTTTCGCGGGGAGGAGGCGTTCGATGCCGGCGTTGCCGAGGATCAGGCGCTCGAGACGGTACTACCGCACCTATCCCAGGAGCGGTGCGCGGCGCTGGCCGGCGAGTGCATCGAGATCTACCTCTGGGATCGGCTGGGCTGCGATAACTGACGGCGTGTCGCGCAGGGAAGGTGGTCTGCGTCGCCGACGCAAGAAACGCATGGCAAAGCAAGCCTGACGCAAGAAACCGCACCTATCCTGCAACATCGCGTTCTGGTCTTGCCGTTGGCCCCGTGAGACGGTACGGGCGTGGCCACTGACTTGACCTGGGGCCGGCGCTATCTCATGTGCCCGCCGGAGCACTTCGACGTCTCGTACGCGATCAATCCGTGGATGGACACGGCACTGCGCGTGGACCGTCAGCGGGCGCGGCGCCAGTGGGACGCGCTTGTGGCGACGCTGCGTGCCGCGGGTGCGCGGATCGAGACGATCGGGCCTCTGGCCGGGCTGCCGGATCTGGTCTTCACCGCGAACCTGGGGCTGGTGGACGGGGATGTGTTCGTGCCCGCGCGCATGCGCCACGCCGAGCGGCGAGACGAGGCGGCACATGCAGAGGCGTGGTTCGCGCAGCACGGGTTCGCGATCCGCCGACTCGGCGAGGATGTGGTGCACGAGGGCGCGGGGGATGCGCTGCCGTTCGATGGAACACTCGTCGGCGGCTATCGGACGCGGTCCTCGGCGTCCTCGTACGTCGAGCTCGCGCGGCTCGTTGATGCGCCGATCGTCCCGGTCGAGCTCGTCGACGAGCGCTTCTACCACGTCGACATCACGTTCTGCCCGCTTGACGCGCGAAGCGCGCTGCTGGCGCCGACGAAGGTCGACGCCGAGAGCGCCCGGTTGCTGGCGGAGCTCATCCCCGACCCGATCCTGCTGACCGACGAGGAGGCCGACGCGTTCAGCGCCAACGCGGTCGTCGTCGGACGCACCGTCGTCATGGCGTCGTGCACGCCCCGCCTGCGCGCCGAGCTCGTCCGGCGTGGCTTCGAGCCGGTGGTGGTGGACGTCTCGGAGTTCCTCAAAGCCGGAGGGGGCCCGCGCTGCCTCACGCTCGCGCTCGACGTCGACCTCTCGGGTCGCGACGCGCGGCCGCGTCGCGGCCGCGACGGCAGCCGCGACGCGGCCGCCGTCGCCGAACGCTACACCGCCCACAACTACCACCCCCTGCCGGTCACCATCGCCCACGCCGAGGGCTGCTGGGTGCGCGACGACAACGGCCGCCGGTACCTCGACGCACTCAGCGCCTACAGCGCGCTGAACTTCGGTCACCGTCACCCTCGTCTCGTCGCCGCCGCACAGGCGCAACTCGGGCGCGTCACGCTCACGAGCCGTGCGTTCTCCAACGATCAGCTCGGTCCGTTCGCGCGCGACCTCGCCGGGCTCTGCGGCAAGGAGCGCGTCCTGCCGATGAACACCGGCGCGGAGGCGATCGAGACGGCGATCAAGGCCGCCCGCAAGTGGGGCTACGAGGTCAAGGGCGTGACGCCGGGTCGGGCGACGATCATCGTCTGCCACGGCAACTTCCACGGGCGCACGACGACGATCGTCTCGTTCTCGGACGACCCACTCGCCCGCGACGGCTTTGCGCCGTTCGCTCCCGGCTTCGTGAGCGTGCCGTTCGGCGACGCCCGCGCGCTGGCCGCAACGCTCGAGCGCCACGGCGACGACGTCGTGGCCTTCCTCGTCGAGCCGATCCAGGGCGAGGCGGGCGTCGTCATCCCGCCCGAGGGCTACCTGCGCGCCGCGCGGCGGCTGTGCAGCGAGCACGGCGTGCTGCTCGTCGCCGACGAGATCCAGTCGGGACTCGGGCGAAGCGGCCGTACCTTCGCGTGCGACCACGAGGGCGTCGTGCCTGACCTCTACGTCCTCGGCAAGGCGCTGGGCGGCGGGATCGTCGCGCTGTCGGCGATCGTCGGAGACGACGACGTCCTCGGCGTCTTCTCGCCGGGGACCCACGGCTCGACGTTCGGCGGCAACCCGCTGGCCTGTGCGGTCGGCCGGGCGGTCCTCGAGCTGCTCGCGACCGGAGAGCCGCAGGCGCGCGCCGCTCGCCTCGGACGGCGGCTGCGCGCCGGACTCGACGAGGCGGCGCCCGCCGCGCTTGACGAGATCCGCTCGCGCGGCCTGTGGTTCGGCCTCGACCTGCGCCCCGAGCACGCAACCGCGCGGGATGCCTGCGAGCGCCTGCTCACCGCCGGCGTGCTCGCCAAGGACACGCACCGCCAGACGATCCGACTCGCGCCGCCGCTGACGATCACCGCCGCTGAGACGGACTGGCTGCTGGACCGCCTCCTGAGCGCTCTCTCCGCGCCAAGCGCGTTGCGCGTGGCCGAGCCGCCGCTGCGCCCGTCATCCTTCGCGGCATAGGTACCGCCGGCCTGGACGACATCGACCGCCGCATCGTCGCCGAGCTGCTCGACGACGGCAGGCTGACCCTGGCCGAGATCGGCGAACGGGTGAGCCTCTCGTCGCCCGCCGTCAAGCGCCGCGTGGACCGGCTGCGCGCCGACGGCGTCATCACCGGCTTCACCGCGCTCGTCGATCCCGTCGCGCTCGGGCAGCGCACGGAGGCCTTCGTCGAGATCCACTGCGAGGCGAACATGAGCCCCAGCGCGCTGCGCGCGGCGTTCGTGGCCGAGCCCGAGATCGTCGCCGCGTACACGGTCACCGGCGAGGCCGACGCGATGATCCAGGTGCGCGCCAACGACGTCGCGCATCTCGAGGCGACCGTCGAGCGGATCCGCGCGGCGCCCGGCATCGCGCGGACGAAGACGATCATCGTGCTGAGCCGGCTGCTCGCGCGGGGGGAGCGGTAGCGCGATTGCACGCAGCGCCGCCCGGGCAGCAAGAATGCGTGCCATGGATGGGCGCCTGCTGCGAACCACGAAAGCCGTCCCCGCATGCGTCCCGCTCCTGCGCGGCCAAGTCGCCGAGTTCGCGGTCGCGGCCGGGATGCAGGAGCCGCAGCTCTCCGGACTGAAGCTCGCGGTCTCAGAGGCGGTGACCAACGCCGTCCTGCACGCCTACGTCGACCGGCAGCCGGGCCCGGTGCGGGTCTGCGCCTGGCTCGAGGCCGCCAAGCTCGTCGTCGAGGTCTCCGACGACGGGGGCGGCATGATGCCGCGGCTCGACAGTCCGGGGCTGGGCGTCGGGCTGCCGTTCATCGCAGATACGGCGGACCGGCTCGACATCGACAGCTCGCCGGCGGGCGGCGCGCGGCTGCGGATGACGTTCGCCTTCGACGGCAAGCGGCTGGACTGAGGTCCGTGCGTCGAGCGTTCGGCCGCCGCGTTCGGAGCCTGGTTAGCACGGGCGCAACACCACGTCTCGGCCGATGACCTAGCTTGCGATGGCGATGCGCCTTCGGGGGAGGCAGGGTCGAGGTGATCGCGCGCCGCTGCGTCGGTGGCCGCTCACGGCCGCCCTGATCGCCTTCGCATGCTCCTGCGCGCTCGTCGTCCAGTCGCCGGGATGGGCGCAGACGTCGTACATGGCGCTCACGCGGGCGCTCTCGGACACGACCGCGCAGATCGACCGCTGGCACTGGGAGACGCACGACGTCGCCTACTTCGACGGTCACTACTACTCGGTCAAGCCTCCCGGTCTCGTGCTCGCCACGCTGCCGCTCTACCAGGCGCTCGACGCCGCGGGCGCGCGGGGGGCGGCGCGCGACGCGCGCATGCGCGCCGAATCCGACGGCGGCTCGCCGTGGATGGCCCGCACCCTGCCGATCTCGCTGTACGGCTACAGCCTGTCGCGTACGACCGCCGCTCGGGAGGCGATCGTCGACGACGCCCCGATCGCCTGGCTGCTCGGCCTCGTCGCCGTGCTCGCACCGGCCGTCGTGCTGCTCGTCCTCGTCGCCCGCCGCGCGGAGCGCCTGGCCGCCGGGACCGGCGCCGCGGTCGCGCTGACGCTCGGAGGCGCGACGCTCGTGCTGCCGTTCTCGACGCTCTACTTCTCGCACATGCTCAGCGCGATGCTGGGCTTCGCGGCGTTCGTGCTCGTCTGGGCCGAACGCGCGCGCGACGGTGGCGTGCGTCCGCGGCGGCTCGCGCTCGCCGGCCTGCTCGCCGGCCTTGCGGTGCTCTGCGAGTACCCGCTCGCCCTCGCGGCCGCGATCGTCGGCGTCTACGCGCTCATGCCGCGCTGCGCCGGGTCGGTCCGGCGCGCCGTGGCGTACGGCAGCGGCCTCGCGGCGGGGGTGGCGCCGCTGCTCGCCTACCACTGGTGGGCGTTCGGATCGCCGCTGCACATGTCCTACGCCAACGCGGTCGCGCGGACCGGGATCACCGGTCACGACGAGCTCGGGCTCAACGACGGCGGCTTCTTCGGCATCACGGTGCCGCGTCCGCTGGCCGCGCTGGAGCTGCTGTTCGGCGGACGCGGCCTGCTGACGCTCGCGCCGGTCCTCGTTCTCGCGGTCGCGGGCGTCATCGCGCTGCGCCGCGAGCGGCGCCACCGCGCCGAGGCGAACACGATCCTCGCCGTCATCCTCGCCTACCTGCTCTACAACGCCGGTTACTGGCTGCCGCTCGGGGGCGGATCGCCCGGCCCGCGCTTCCTCATCCCGATGCTGCCGTTCCTCGCGCTCGGGCTGGCGATCGCCTGGCGGCGCTGGGGGGCGGTGACGCTCGCGTTCACCGCGATCTCCGCGACGATGATGATCACGGCCACGATCAGCTATCCGATGATCGGCGTCAACGACGCCGGCGAGTGGATCCGCAAGATGTTCGGCGCCGGCTTCTACCAGCACAGCCTGCTCGACCTCGCCGGCATCGCCCACGGGCCGCTCGCCATCCTGCCGTTCGTCGTGGGGATCGTGCTGGCGCTCGCGATCGGCATCGGCTCGCTTGGTCGTGAGGCGCTCGTACGAGCGGGTCGCTGGGCTCCGCGCGCCATCGCGCTCTGGGCGCTCGCCGCGACCGTGCTGCCGCGGCCGCTGCAGGCTCCCTCCGAGGAGGCGATGGCGCTCAACGCCGTCGCGGGGCTCGTGGGCCTGCTCGCGATCGGGCTCGTGCGCCTGCCCGCTCGCCGCCGCCGGCCCGCGAGCTCACCGCAGGAGGAAGAGCAGCACCGCGCCGCGCCGCGAACGCTCGAGGTGCAGCCCGCGCAACGATCGGGTTGAGGCCGCGCGCAGCGGCTGGCCAGGCGGCACGCGGTCGAGGTGCACGCTGACGCTGCGCACGCCGAGGCGGCGCAGGTAGGCGACCGAGGTCGCGTCGGGGAAGCGGCGGGTCATGCGCTGGACCTCCGCGAACTGTCGCGGCAGGAAGCTGCCACGACCGTTGACGACGGCAGGGAAGCCGTCGGTCGACCACAGCACGTAGCGGCGGTTGTCGGCGGCGCCGCTCGCGGGCAGGTGCAGCGCGGGCTGCGGGGCGGCCCGCTGCCCCGGTGGCGCCTGCGGGACGGTCGGGTGCTCGGCGAAGCCCCAGCCCTCGGCGAGGATGCCCGCGCAGAGCAGTGCCACGACGCCCCCGGCGGCCCCGCGGCCGCGGCGCGCCCGGACCCGGGTCGCAAGCGCCTGCGCGCCGCCCGCCGCGAGCAGCGCGAGGCACAGCGTCGTCAGCGTGTGCAGGCGCCCGGGCACCCGGATGCCCTGCCAGCCCGGCACGAACTCGTAGAGCCAGCGGTAGGGATACAGCCACGACACGGCGTTCAGCTCGAAGCCGATCGAGAGGATCGCGAGGGCGACCGCGCCGGCGCCGAGGCCGCGGCGCAGCCGGCGCGGCAGGTGGCCGATCCGCCAGCCGGCGATCGCAAGCCCGAGGATCACCAGCCCCGGGAAGAGCGTCATCTCGGACACCGCCCCCAGCCCGTCGCGCAGTGGCGACGTGGCAGCTCCCCAGACGCGGCTTGACCGTGCGGCGGCGAGGAACTCGTACGGGGGCCCCGAGAACGCGGCGACCTGCTCGATCGTCCGGCGCGCCTCGGGGTGGTCGTGCAGGACGCGGACGTAGGGACGCGCGAGCAGGCCGGCGGCGAGCGCGAGGCAGAGCATCCCCGCGGCGGTGGCCATGGCGATCCGACCGGGCGGGCGGGGCCGCCCACGTCTGCACCACGCGACGGCCACCGCCAGCGAGCCGGCGGCCAGCAGGTACAGCAGCATGAGGCCGAGCGTGAAGCCGAGCGAGAACTGCCAGGCCGCGACGAGCCAGCCGGCGAGCACCGTCGCCGCACGGCCGCGCCGGTAGCCGCGCACGAGCAGAAACAGCGCCACCGCGATCCCGCCGCTGGAGATGACGTGCAGGTGACCCTCCTGCTCCAGGCGCCAGGGTGCGAAGGCGAACGCCAGACCCGCGACCGCGCCGCCGGTTCGGCCGGCCCCGAGCTCGCGCGCCAGCAGCCAGCCTCCGCCGAAGCAGAGCGCGTACGCGAAGAGGAACAACGCGTTGTAGCGGGCGATCGCGGCTCCCGTGCCCGCGCCGATCAGCCCCGCCGGGGCGTAGCCGACGAGCGCGTCGGATACCGCGAGGCTGTCCCGCATCGGCCAGAACGTGTTCGCCTGGAACATCCGCGTGGGCTGGTGGGCGAGCGCGTGCCCGTCCCAGGCGACCTGCCATGCCTGGACGAGCGGATCGCCCAGATCCTGCGCGATGTCGGCGCCCATGTTCAGCGCGAGCGGCCAGTGCATCGCGATCGCGAGTGCGCCGCCCAGCACAGCGACGCAGAGCAGCTCCCGCCCGTCCAGTCGCGGGCTTGTCACCACGCGGGGGCGAGGATGGCAGCGGTGTCGCCGCCGCGGGCGCCGGATCGAGCGCCGGCTGGACGCAGGCTCATGTCGCGCGCGAGTGTACGGGCCCGCGGCAGGTGTCATGGTGCTGTGTGGGGGCGGGCGGGCGGGTCAGACGCCCGCCCGCGTCGGGGACGCGGGCGGGCGGTGCGGCCTATTCGCGACGCGGTCGGCGAGACCGCGTGCCGATGCTGACGTGGCGGACTAGGAGGGGCCCGGAGGTGCCGGCGGACCCGGGGGTCCTTCGGGTCCTGCCGGTCCTGCGGGGCCGGTAGGTCCTGTCGGTCCTGCGGGGCCTGTCGGTCCTGCGGGGCCTGTCGGTCCTGCGGGGCCTGTCGGTCCGGCTGGTCCTGCCGGTCCGGCTGGTCCTGCCGGTCCTGCGGGGCCTGCCGGTCCGGCTGGTCCTGCCGGTCCTTCGGGTCCTTCAGGGCCTGCCGGTCCTGCTGGTCCTGCGGGTCCGGCCGGCCCCCCGGGTCCTTCAGGGCCTGCCGGTCCTGCGGGGCCTGCGGGTCCTGCCGGTCCGGCTGGTCCTGCGGGTCCGGCCGGCCCATCCGATCCGTCTGCGCCGGGAGGCCCGGGAGGCCCGGGGGGTCCGGGAGGCCCGGCGGGTCCGGGCGGTCCGGGATCGCCCTTCGGTCCGGCGGGTCCGGCCGGCTGGGGAGGCTCGGGTCCGAAGCGCATCGTCGTGCCGGAGAAGTGGCAGCGCAGGCTGTCGCTGTTGATCTTCGCGGTTCCGACGCAGACGACGACGTGGTACAGGCCGTCGGGCACCGACCGCGGGAGCGTCATCGTGACGCGCCGCGCGAGCTCGCGACGGCTGTCGAGGCGCGGATAGCTGCTCTGGCGCTTGGGCGTGATCGCGATCTCGCGGCCCAGGTCGTCGGGGCTGAAGCGCCGGCCCGTGGAGAGGAAGCCGCGGATGGCGCCGGCGGGAGAGCGTCGCATGCCCTGGTTCTTGATCGTCACCGTCGTGCGCCAGCGCCCGCTGTGGGGCTTTGTCGTCGGCGGCTCGGTGACCGAGCTGACGGCGAGCCTTCCCTGCGGGGCGATTGCCAGACCCGCCACGCGAACCTTGGTGGCGGAGGTGCGGCACCGAAGCTCACCGCGCTTGGCGCGCGTCGGTCCGACGCACGAGATCACGTAGTAGCTGCCGCTGGCGACCGAACGCGGCAACCTCATCGTGACGCGGCGCGAGAGCCCGCGACCGCTCGCCAGGCTCGGGTAGCTGCGCAGGCGCGCGGGGCCGACGACGATGCGCCGGCGCAGGTCGTCGATGCCGAAGCTGCGCCCGGTCGAGAGATAGGCGCGGATGAGACCGGGCCTCGAGCGCTGCGTCGTGCGGTTGGCGACCCGCACCGTCGTGCGCCAGCTGCCGCCATGCGCCTTCGCCGTCGGTGGTGCCTTGACCGAGCTGACCGCGAGTCTCGTCCGCGCGTCCGCGACCGCTGGCATACCGGCGACGAGCAGCACACAGGCCGCCAACAGCAATGAATTAATCCGGCGCAATGTGAGCATGGGCGCGAGTGTACTCGCGCCCACCGCACCGGATGCAAGCGATATCAACGTATGTTCAGCTTTGGTTCAAGGCGTCGCACGGATGAGGCAAACCGCACAGGTTCACCTGCAGATCCGCTACGTAGACGGCTGGCCGATCAGGCGATCACCATGCCGGTGCCGCGAGGCTGCACAGGTGGGCCTGCGCCGGGCGCAGCGCCCACGGCCCGGTGTCGAACGAGCCGAGCGGCGCGGCTGGACTGGCGACGGTCGCCGTGTTCGCGGCGAGATCGCGCACGAGGATCCGCAGCCCGCCCGGCCCGCCGCCCGGCGGCGTGCCCGCATCGGTGGCGAAGGCCACCCGCAGCCCGTCGGCGGACAGCTGCGGCTGACCGGACCAGCCACGCAGCGGTCGTCCGTCGCCACCGCGGCTGACGATCTGCGTGAACCGCCGGGCGAGATCGCGCACGAGCAGCCGCTGTCCGGGACGGCCGAGCCGGCTTGGCCTCGCTCCGCGCGGCTGCTCGCCGTAGGCGACACGCGTCCCGTCGGCCGACAGCGAGGGCTCGTCGGCGAACGTCGCCGACGAGCCGCTTGCGGCTCGTGCGCTGCGCTGCGCGAGGTCGCGTACGTACACGCGCGCGCGACCGCCCGCCCGCCCGGTCGCTGCGAAGGCCACCCGGCGACCGTCGCGCGAGAGCGACGGAGCCCAAGCCTCGGCGGCGCGAGCGCCGCCGGGCAGCCGGCTGGCACGCACGCTGCGCCCGCCGCCGAGATCGCGGACGTAGACCTGCAACGCGCCGCGCTCGAACGCCGTGTACGCGATGGTGCGCCCGTCGCCCGACAGCTCGGGCTCGTAGGCACCGCCGCGGCGCCTGACGATCGTCCTGCGGCCGGTCGCGACGTTGCGCACCTCGACGGCGGTCGACCAGCGCTCGCTCGTCGACATCGGGTTCGCGGTCACGCTCTGGTAGGCGACGACGCGGCCGTCGTCGGACAGCGAGGGGTCGTAGGCCGTCTGCACGAGGCGACCGCGGCGCTCGCCGGTCAGTGCGCTGACGGTCTGCGCGCGCAGATCGGCGAGCGCGACGACGACGTTGCCGTAGCGCTTGGCGTACGTGCGGTTGCCGGCCGCGATCTCGAAGGCGACGGCGCTCCCATCGGCCGACAGGCTCGGCGAGTAGCTCGAGCACGGCCGGTCGGCGAGTGCCTGCGCGGAGCCGTCCCGGGGGTCGATCTGTACGCCGCTGCGCAGATCGCGACCTTCGAGCACGACCTCGCCGAAGCGGACCGCGAGCGCTGGCGCCGCCTGCTGGGCGTCGAACATGACCGTCTGGCCGTCGGCACTGAGCGCCGGGGCGGCGAACGACGGGCGAAACGGGTAGCGCAGCTCGCCCCTGCTCGTCTGCGGGGGACCGTTGTAGTGGTCCTCGCCGAGCCAGCGCGGGATCTGGCGAAGCTGACGTTGCAGGATGAGGCGCGCCTGACGCGCGGACGTCTGCCGCCCGCGAATCCCCTCCCGCGCGGACGCGCGCAGCTCGCGCTCCAGGCCGCGCTGCATCTGCGCGCGGGTGCGGCCATGCGTCCGGCCGATCCGCAGCGGGCCGATGTCCAGCCGGCGCAGGCGTTGGAACGCGCTCGTGCTCGTCACGCCGAACAGCTCGCGGGCGTGGCCGGGCCCGACATCCTGGTGCAGCGTGTGCAGCAGGATGTGCTGGGAGAGGTGGCCCTGGACGAGGATCCGGCGCGTGCGCGACCGAAGCCGGCGCAGCATGGCGGGCGAGACGTGCCGCGCGCGCGGCGCGACGAGTGCGCCGGCCAGCCGGCTCGGCTGCCGCCAACCGCGGCGGGCGCCGAGCTGGGCGATCGTGCGCAGGTCGTGGCGCAGCCAGGACCACAGCTCGTCGCGGTCGGTGCGCAGCAGCGCGTGCAGGCGGTCCTCGTCGAACGGGATCCAGTGGCGGTGGACCCACATGTCCGCCGGCAGCCAGTGCGGCGCAGCGCCGGCGGGCGCGTCGGAGTCCGGTGGCCGGCCGGCGACCGGCGCCGGCACCCGCTCGTCGCTGAGCGCCCGAGCGGTCGCCGGCGCGACGAGACACAGCAGCGCGAGGGCGCACAGCAGACGGCGCATGGCGGCCGAGTCTACGTCGCGCCGCGGCGCGGCGGGGGCCGTCGCGGTCGGCGGCACGGGTGCAGGACCCGGTCCCCCGCGGGAGCGGGCGATCGGGGTCCCCCGCGGGAGCGGGCGATCATCTCGACCATGCATCGAGGGTCATGGTGCATCGATGAGCGTCGACCTCACGGTCAGTGCTGGGAGAATCGCACGTCGCGCTCGCGGTCGACCGACCACCGCCCGCGGCGCCACGCGATGCGCGTGCCGTCCGCGAGCCGGACGGCGCTGCGACCCAGTCGGGGCTCGCCCCACAGGGTCGCCTCGAGCGGGCGCTCGGACTCCGGCGTGTCGTTCAGCCCGGTCGCGACATGGGCGGCGGGGTACGTGACGACGATCGATCCGCTGCGCACCCAGACGGGGATCGTGTCGCGCGGCGCGGGCGCCACCACCTCGCCGCCGCCGCGCATGTGCTCACCCGACCACGTCGCGATCCAGTCGCCGCGCGGCAGGGCGACCTCGAGCGATCGCGCGCCCTCGTCGAGCACCGGGGCGACCCACAGGGCCGGGCCGAAGCCGTAGGCGTCGGCGATCGTCCACCCGCGGTCGTCGGACGGGTCGGCGAGGTGCAGCGGGCGGATGATCGGCAGGCCGCTGCGCGCGCACGTCGCGGCCGCGGCACGGATGTAGGGCACGAGCTGCTCGTGCAGCAGCACGTACGCGCGGTAGATCCCGAGCGTGCGGTCGTCGTAGGTCCACGGCTCCTGCACCATGCGCCCGTGGGCCTGCATGAGCGGGGTGAAGCAGCCCAGCTGCGCCCAGCGGACGAGCAGCTCGGCCGGGCAGCGCTCGACGAGCCGGTGGCCGAGGTAGCCCCCGACGTCGTGCGACCAGTTCGAGAAGCCGCTCGCGGCGGCCGAGATCGTCGCGGCGACGAGCACCCGCAGCGACCAGAAGTCCGACGCCTGATCGCCGCCCCACAGCACGCCGCACGCCTGCTGGCCCGTCCAGCCGCTGCGGCCGAACAGCACGCCGCGGCCCGGATGCACCTCGTCGAGCGCGCGCTGCATCGAGGCTCGATACCGCCCCCCGACGCGCCAGGCGCCGTCGGCGCCGGTGCTGCCGTCGGCGAAGCGGACGTCGTCGGGGAAGTAGTAGCCCTCCCCGTCGTCGGCCTTGATGCCCTCCACGCCGCGCTCCAGCGCGCGCTTGGCCTGCTCGCGCCACCACGCCTCGGCGGCCGGCGAGGTGAAGTCGATCGGCGAGCCGGTGCCCATCCACCAGCGCGCGACGAACGGCTCGCCGCCGGCGTCGCGGACGTAGTGGCCGGCCAGCTCGCCCTCGGCGTAGTTGGAGGCCGGCGCGCGGTGCAGCGCCCGCGACTCGGGGTCGGGCGGCGTCTGGCCCTCGCAGGAGTCGGTGTTCACCCACGGTGTCACCCAGACGACCGTGCGCACGCCCGCGGCACGAAAGTCCCGCACCATCCCGTCGAAATCGGTGAACTGGTGAGGGTTGGGAATCCAGGTGTTGTACTGGGTCTCCCAGGGGGAGTCGAGCACGAGCGCGTCGAGCGGGATGGCGTTGGCGTTGCAGCCGCGGAAGTCGTCCTCGACCTCGGTCTGGTGGCCGTACACGTCGCGCGACTTCCAGAATCCGTAGCCCCACTCGGGCAGCACGGGCGGCAGGCCGGTGGCGCGCAGGTGACGGCGCAGGCGGGCCGCCGGGGAGGGCTCGGTGAGCAGCGTCAGCCGCAGCGGGCCGGCGTTCGTCCGCGCCGAGACGGTCGTGCGGTCCGCGCCGAAGTGAAAGCGCATGCCGTTGCCGTGGCCGTCGGCATGCACGGCGTAGCCGCGCGAGGACTGAAACCACGGGGCGGGGGCGTAGTCGCCCTGGGGCACGCCGCCGATCGCGATCATGTCGGGCGGGCAGTCGGGTCCGGTGTACCAGCGGTCGGCGCCGAGCTGGATGCGCCGGCCGGCGTGGTCCACGCGCGGCGCGTGACGTGCGCCGAGGCCCGCGAAGTGCTCCTCGGCGCGGGCGTCCCAGCCGGCGGCGTGGCGCAGCGGCGCGCCGTCGACGCGCAGCTCGAAGGCGACGGTGTCGTCGTCGGGCAGCGTGACGCGCAGGCTTGCGCCGCGCCCGCCGTCGAAGCGCAGCGCGAGCACCGCCCCGTCGGCGAGCGGCTCGGCGAGGCTCGCGGAGGCGACGCGCTCGGGGATCTCGAGCTTCTCCTCGGCGATCACGCCCTCGGTGAACTGGATGAACTGGTCGGCGACCTCGCCGTCGGCGCACCAGATGCCCAACCCGCGTACGAGCCGCCGCCCGCCGCGCCGCACGTCGATCGCGAACGGATGGCGGGTCATCTCGACGCGCAGGCTCGCGCGGGACAGCACGAGCGCGTCGGCGACCGTCGCGGCGTGGACCGGCATGCCACCAGGTTCTCCGCTCGCGCCGTCAACCGCCATGGCTTCACAGCAAGATCACAGCCGGCGCGCGGCCCGCCGTGAATCGGCGGGCCGGGCATCGGTGCTGCGTACACTCGACCGATGCCCCGAGCTGACCCGTCCGGCGCCGTCGGAGGGCCCGGATGAGACGGCTGCGCAGCGCCTCGACGCGCCGGTTGACGGTCGTCGCCGGCACCCTGTGCGCGCTCGTGCTGACGGCCGGCATCGCCCAGGGAGCGCTCGCCGGACCCGGTCCGATCCCCTCGCCGAAGGCGCTCGCCGCCGCGATCCTCGGCGCATTGGACGCGCCGACGCCCGCGGGCGTCAGCGCGAGGATCACGTTCACGAACCGCCTGCTGCCGACCGGCGTCGCGCCCGGTCACGGCGCCTCGCCGCTGCTCTCCGGAGCGACCGGCCGGCTCTGGATCCAGCGTGACGGCGACGCCCGTCTGGAGCTGCAGTCCGCCGGCGGCGACGCGCAGATCGTCGCGCTCGGGCGCAAGGTCACGATCTACGACGCGACCTCGAACACCGTCTACCGCGCCACGCTGCCCGAGCACGGCGCGGACGCCGCCAAGGCCCGCGGCGAGCGGCTGACGCTCGCGAAGATCCAGTCCGCGCTGGACCGGCTCGCCCGGTCCTGGTCGCTCTCCGGCGCGCGGCCGGCATCGATCGCCGGACGGCCGGCCTATGCGGCGCGGATCTCGCCCAAGCGCGACGGCGGGCTGTTCGGCGGCGTCGCGGCGGCCTGGGACGCCGCCACCGGCGTGCCGCTGCGCGCCGCGATCCACGCCCGCGGGATGGCCGATCCGGTGCTCGAGATCGCCGCCACGGAGATCTCCTACGCCGCCGTGCCCGACTCCGCGGTGCGCGTGCGCGCGCCGGCGGGGGCGAAGATCGTCGACCTCGGCGAGCGCGTGCGGCAGCACGCCGGCGGCGATCGCGGCGCCGCGAGCACCCCGTCGGAGCCCGTCACCGGGGTCGCCGCGGTGCGGCGCGCGGTCGGCTTCACGCTCAGGGCGCCCGCGCGCCTCGCGGGGCTGCGGCGCGAGCACGTTCGCCTCGTGACCGTCGACGGCGAGCCGGCGGCGCTGACCGTCTATGGCGAGGGACTCGGCGCGATCGCCGTCCTGCAGCACGACGCGACGACCGTCGAGCCCGGCGCGAAGGAAGCCGACCGCCGCCGCGGGCCGCGCCTGGCGCCGGTCGACCTCGGCGGCGCCGACGGGTCGCTGCTCGCCACGCCGCTGGGCACGGTGGTGACCTTCGAGCGCGCCGGCGCCGGCTTCGTCCTCGCCGGCTCCGTGACGGCGAACATCGCGCGGCGCGCCGCGGAGGGCCTGACGTGACGCGCAGCGCCGGCGGCGGCCCGGCGCTGCAGGCCCGCGGCCTCGTCAAGCGCTACGGCGCGATCACGGCCGTCGACGACGTCGACCTCACCGTCAGCCCCGGCTCGGTCACGGGCTATCTCGGACCCAACGGGGCGGGCAAGACGACGACGCTGCGCATGATGCTCGGGCTCATCCGGCCCGACGCCGGGGCGGTCCGGCTCTTCGGCCGCGATCCGCTCGTCGACGGGGTCCGCGCGCTCGACGGCGTCGCCGGCTTCGTCGAGGCCCCGTGCTTCTATCCCTACCTGAGCGGGCGCACGAACCTCGAGCTCGTCGCCGCGCTCGACGGCGACGGCGCGGCCGCGCGCATCGACGGGGCGCTGGAGACCGTCGAGCTCGTCGCCCGCGCGGGCGACAAGGTCGGCGGCTACTCGCACGGGATGCGCCAGCGGCTGGGGCTCGCCGGCGCCCTGCTGCGCGACCCGCGGCTGCTCATCCTCGACGAGCCGGCGACCGGACTGGACCCCGGCGGGATGCGCGACATGCGGGCGCTCATCCGGCGGCTCGCCGACGAGGGGATGACGGTGCTGCTGTCGTCGCATCTCATGGCCGAGGTCGAGGAGCTGTGCGACCGCGTCGTGATCATCGCCGGCGGACGGGTGCGCTACGAGGGGGCGCTCGACGAGCTCATCGCGACGACCGCGGGGCGCTACGAGCTGCGCACGACCGACGACGTGCGGGCCGCTGCGATCGCCGGCGCGCAGCAGGGGGTCGCCGCCGTCGCGCGTGACGGTCGCGGGCTGACGTTCAGCGCCGCCGAGGAGGCGGCGACCGCGCTGTCGCTCGCGCTCGCGGCGGCCGGCGTCGGGATCGCCGCCCTCGTGCCGCGCACGGCGACGCTCGAGGAGCTCTTCTTCCGCATGACCGAGACGGCGCGGTGACGGCGGCTGCGCCGGCGCCGGTCGCCCGCCGCGCGGGCCGTGCGCCCGGGGTGGCCACGGTGTACCGCTGGGAGCTGCGCAAGCTGCGATCGCAGAAGCGCACGTACCTCGGGCTCGGCGCCGCGGCGCTCGTGCCCGTCATCTTCGTCGTCGCGCTGCTGTCGGCGAGCGGCGCCCCGGACGAGGTCGCCTTCGCGGGCGACATCCGCCGCACCGGCCTGGCGATCCCGCTCGTCGGCCTCATCTTCAGCTCGATCTGGCTGTTTCCGCTCATCACCTCGCTCGTCGCCGGCGACATCGTCGCCTCCGAGGACAACCACGGCACGCTGAAGACGATCCTCACGCGCTCGACCGAGCGCTGGCAGGTCTTCGTCGCCAAGCTGCTCGCCTCGCTGAGCTACGTCGTCGTCGCGCTCGTCACGTTCGTCGGGACGGGGCTCGCACTCGGCGTCGCGTTCTGGGGGCTGCACCCGCTGACGTCGCTGTCGGGCACGCCGATCGCGGCCGAGCGCGGGCTGCTGCTGCTCGGCGCCGCGACGGCGGGCTACTTCGTCCCGCTGATGGCGATCGCGGCGATCGCGCTGCTGCTGTCGACGGTGACGCACAACTCGGCGGCCGCCGTCGTCGGCACGCTGATCCTGTCGTTCACGATGCAGCTGCTGGCGGTCATCTCGGGCCTGGACTTCATGGCGCCCTACCTGCTCTCCGAGCAGTTCGACGCCTGGCTGGGCCTGCTGCGCGATCCCGTCGACGGCGCGCCGCTCGTGCACGCGGCGTGGGTGTCGGCGTGCTGGGCGGTCCCGGCGCTCGGGTGGGCGTTCGTCGCGTTCGTGCGCCGCGACGTCGCGGGCTGAGCGCTCAGCCGCGCGACCAGGGCGTCTCGGGGCGGGGGAGCGGCGTGCCGTCGACGACGATGTCGACGAAGAACGCCGGCCGGTCGGTCACGGCCGCGCGGCCGCGTGCGATGACCTGCCGTGTTGCTTTGCGGTCGCGCGCACGAGCGCCACGGCCTCCTCGGGCCGCGCGAAGCGGCGGCCGAAGCGCTCGAGCACGTCGGCCTCCAGCTGGGCGACGCTGCGCGTGCCGTCCATCGCCTGCAGCACCCAGCCGACGACCTCGCCCAGCGGCGTCGCTCGCGGGCCCTCGCCGCCCGCGCCCGCCCCCGAGGCCGAGGGGAATCCGCGCGCCGAGCTCTGGTCGAAGGCCGCGAGCGCGCGGCCGCCGCGCCGCACGCCGATCCGCCAGCGCCAGACCGAGCCGTCGTCGGACGTGTCGATCCGCATCGAGATCTCGTCGCGCGGCAGGACTGCGACGGGACGCTCGGCGGGGAAGAACGCGTGCGCCCAGCTGGACTGCGTCGACGGCGGCTCGTTGTGCAGCTCGACGCCGGGCGCCAGCCGCGAGCGAAACCAGCCGCAGATGCCATGCAGGAGGCCGGGCATCGTCACGGCGGCGACGACCGTCGCGTCGAAGTCCGGCGTCGCGGACGCGTCGAGCTCGGTGCTGACGAGCAGCGCGGGATCGGCGAGAAACCCCTCGTCGCCGAGGTGCGGCATGTGCACGTTGTTGAGCTGGTAGGCGCGAAACGGCGAGAGGTCCAGGCCGTGACGGTTGGCGGGACGGCCGGCGAGCATCCCGTAGCAGCCGTCGGCCTGGACGGGCGCGACGTGCAGGTCCACCGCGCCGGGGATGATGCGCGCGCCGGGCTTGAGGAAGCGCCGCCGGGCGTCGACGAGGAAGCCGACCATGCCCTCGCCGAGGCCGAAGTTCCACAGCGTCTCGGTGATGAGCACGTCGGCGCGCTCGGGCAGCTCGACGCGGTAGGACAGGTCCTCGAAGAACTCGACGCGGTCGTCGAAGCCGTTGCGCGCCGCCAGCTCGCGCGCGAGGTTCACGATCGGGCCCTTCTCGATCGCGTAGACGCGCGCGGCTCCCGCCTGGCAGGCGTAGTAGGCCAGCAGCCCGGTGCCCGTCCCGATGTCGACGACGACGTCGCCGGGTCCGACGACCGCGTGGATCGCCTCGCGGAAGCGGTCCACGCGGCCGGCGTCGGCGACGAGCGACGCGTGGTACTCGAGGATCCCGATGCTCTTCAGCCACTCCACGGTTCGTGCAACCTAGTGGCTCGCGCGACGCCGTCGGCGTGGCGGCGAACGCGGCCGGTCCGCGGCGAACGCGGCCGGTCCGCGGCGGGGGGAAGGACCGAGCCGTCGCGAAGGTCGGGATCGGGCGCGCAGGTCGTGGCGCACTCGCTTGACGTTCGGCGGGCCGGCACTGCACTCTGGCCGCATGCACATTCGACGCTTCACGGATTCGTGGCGCTCGCCACGCACGGCCGCCGCCTGCCTGCTGACGCTCGTGCTCACGCTGACGCTGGCGCTGTCGGCACATCCGACGTACGCGCTCGCCACAGCTGCGCCGATGGGCGTGTTCGCGGGCTCGGGCAACCCCGCGGCCGCGGCGAGCTTCGAGAACGAGGTGGGCGGACCCGTCAGCTACGTGCACGACTTCCTCCCCGGCACGTCGTGGCAGTCCTTGAGCGATCCGACCTGGACCGTCGGTCAGTGGGCAGCGACGCGGTACGCGCAGGGCAAGGTCGTCTACAGCATCCCGATGCTGCCGTCGACCGGCGGCGTGTCGCTCGCGGCCGGCGCCACCGGCGCGTACAACGGGCACTTCCGCACGCTCGCGCAGCGGTTCGTGGACCTCGGCGAGGGCAACGTGATCCTGCGCATCGGCTGGGAGCTCAACGGCAGCTGGTTCCCATGGAGCATCGGCGTCCCCAACGGGGGTGCCGACTACGCCGCCTACTGGCGTCAGATCGTGACGACCATGCGGTCGGTGCCCGGAGCGAACTTCACGTTCGACTGGACCGTCAACGCCGACAGCTCCTGGGTCGACGGGTCCCAGCTCGACGCCACGACGGCATGGCCGGGCGCCGCGTATGTCGACTACGTCGGCTGCGATCTGTACGACCAGAGCTGGGTGCCGAACCACACCGATCCGGTCGCACGCTGGAACGGCTACCTGACCGCCAAGCACGGCCTGAACTGGCACGCGACGTTCGCGGCGCAGCAGGGCAAGCCGATGACGTACCCCGAATGGGGACTGGCGTTTCGCTTAGACGGGCACGGCGGTGGTGACGCCCCCTACTTCGTCAGCAGGATGCACGACTGGGTGACGACCCACGACGTCGCGCACCACATGTACTTCCAGTCCGGCGGCTCCGGGCTCGATCACAGGCTGTTCACCGGTAACACGCCGTTCTCCGACGCCGAGTTCAGAGACCTCTTCGGGTTCTCGACGACGCACTGAGCGTGCGCCGTCGCCGGCCGGCGGCCGAGGGGCGTGGGCCCGCCGGCTCACGCGACGAGCGTCCGGTACCGCGTCCAGCGGCGCTCGTTTGAGAGGCCGGCCGCCTCGACCGACGAGCGCGTAGACGGCGAACACGGCGGCCGCGAGCACCGGGCACACCGGGTGGGCCGGTCCGGCCTGGAGCTTCCGCAGGGTGAGATGTGGCCGCCAGCGCCTACCAGATCGTCCACGAGGAGCTCATGCTCGGCGCCAACGCCCGGTCCAACCGCGCACGTTCGTGACGACCCTGAAACGCGCGCCCATCGCCGAGTGTCTCGACAAGAACATGATCGACAAGGACGAGTACCCGCAGACAGCGGAGCTCGAGCGGCGCTGCGTGCCGATGCTCGCGCGGTTGCGGGGCGCGAGCTCGTGATGGGCTCCAACGTGCGCGCCACGCGTACCGGCTCGTCTAACCCGGCGTCGGCGGGGCCGTCCACCGCCGCGTCCAGCAGGCCGGCAGCCGCGACACCGCGAGGTGGCTCGCCGCCGACATCGCGAAGCTCGACGCATTCGAGCTCGGCTCCGACGGCGGCGAGCTTCCGGCGTTCGCCTTCAAGCTGCGCGAGGCGGTCGACGGCTCCACGGTCCTCGACGTCTCCGAGTGCTCGAGGATCTGCGCTGGGCGGTCGACCGGCTCGCCGAGCGGGGCCGCGGCGAGCCCGCGGCGTGCGCTGACAGCGCCTTTCGCTTCACACCAACATCACATCGCGGTCCCAGCACGTTTACGAAAGCTGGCCATGTGCAGCGCAACCTGCAGGCCAGATGACGACGAGAACACGCACGAAGGGAGCGACGATGACCCCTCGATCGACCAGCCGGGTCGACCTTCACTGCCACTCGACCGCCTCGGCGGTGTCCAAGCTCGGCGTGCAGCGCGCGCTTGGGCTGCCCGAGTGCGCCACGCCGCCGCAGGAGGTCTACGAGCTCGCCAAGCGGCGCGGCATGGACTTCGTGACGATCACCGATCACGACACGATCGACGGCGCGCTCGAGCTCGCCGGGCGCTACGAGGACGCGTTCGTCTCCGAGGAGCTCACCGCCTGGTTCCGGGGCGAGCCGCAGGCCGTCCACATCCTCGTCTGGGGCATCACGCCCGACGATCACGAGCGTCTGCAGGCGCTCGCCGGCGACGTCGAGGCCGTCGCCGAAGAGCTTTCCGAGCGCGGCATCGCGGGCGCGCTCGCCCATCCGTTCTACGCCGTCGAGGCGCCGCTCACGCCGCGCCACCGCCGGCGCCTGGCGCAGCTGTTCCCGATCTGGGAGACGCGCAACGGCGCGCGGGCCCACGAGCTCAACGCGCCCGCCGAGGTGTACATCGAGACGCACGGCGGGACGGGCGTCGGCGGCTCGGACGACCACGCCGGCGTCGACATCGGCCGCACGTTCACGCAGACCCCGGCGTGCGCGACCTGGCGCGAGTACCTCGACCACGTCGTCGCCGGCGACGCGACGCCGCTGGGCGAGCACGGCAGCGCACCGAAGTGGACGCACGCCGCGATGGCGCTCGCCACGCGGGCGCTCGGGCGCGGCGAGCGCACCGGCGCCGCGCCGGACCCGGCGGCGATCTTCACGATGGTCCAGCGCCTCATGAGAGAGGGCGACGCCCGCTGCAGCCACACCGGCATCGGCCTGTGCCCGGAGGACGCCCGCGCGCTGCTGCGCGCATGGCTCGCCGCGGTCGAGCTCGACCTCTCCGAGGGCGAGCTCATCGAGCTGCTGCAGCGCGACGACTTCTTCCACGCCGACCTCTTTCGCCGCGCCAAGCGCATCCACGAGCGCAAGCTCGCGGCGGCGGTCGAGCAGATCGCGAGGCTCGACCTCGCCACCGAGGATCTCGGTGCGGTCGCCGGCACGCTGTTCGACGCCTGCCTGTCGGCGATCCCGTACGCGCCCGCCGCCGCCTTCCTGGGCCGCGAGAAGGCCAAGCTCGCCCGGCGCGACGGCGAGCCGCTGCGCGTCGCGCTCGTCGCCGACGCCGTCGGCGGGATGCACGGCGTGACGCACACGCTCGACGAGCTGCGCGACCGCGGCGTCCCGGGCTTCGAGGTCGAGGTCGTCGGCACCGACCACAACGTCGACCGGCGCCTGAGCGCGGTCGCCGAGGTCGACATCCCGTTCTACGCGGGCCTGAAGGTCGGCGTGCCGAGCCTCCCCGCGATCGTCGAGGCCCTCGCCGAGGGCCGCTACGACCTCGTGCACCTCTGCTCGCCGGGGCCGTCCGGCGCCGCCGCCGCGGTCATCGCCCGCGTCATGGGCGTGCCGATCCTCGGCAGCTACCACACCGAGCTCGCCGCCTACGCCGGGCTGCGCGCGCAGGATCCGCAGCTCGAGGTCGCGGCGCGGATCGCGCTCGGCGCGTTCTACGGCCAGTGCCGCCGCGTCCTGTCGCCGAGCACCGCATCCGACGCGGTCCTGCGCGCGATGAAGATCCCCGACGAGCGGATCGGCCGCTGGGACCGCGGCGTGGACATCGCGCGCTTCTCGCCGGCCCGCCGCCGGCCCGGCATGCTGCCCGGCGAGCTCAGCGTGCTGTACGCCGGGCGCCTGACCCGCGAGAAGGGCGCCGACCTGCTCGCCGACGCCTTCCTGCGGGCTCGCGCCCGCGACCCGCGCCTGCACCTCGTCCTCGCCGGCGGCGGCCCCGAGGAGCACGTGCTGCGCGAGCGCCTCGGCGAGCACGCCACGTTCCTCGGCTGGCTGGACGGCGACGAGCTCGCGACCGTCTACGCCAGCGCCGACATCTTCCTCTTCGCCAGCCGCACGGACACGTTCGGGCAGGTGCTGCTCGAGGCCCAGGCCAGCGGCCTGCCGGTCGTGGCCGTCGGCGAGGGCGGGCCGACGAGCATCGTCACCGACGGTGCCACCGGGCGCCTGTGCGCGGCAGACGCGGGCGCCCTCGCCGACGCGGTGACCGCGCTCGCGGGCTCGCCCCTGCAGCGCGAGCGCCTGGCGCGCACGGCGCTGAGCGCGGTCGCCCAGCGCACCTGGGAGCGCTCGCTGCAGCGCCTCGCCGACGGCTACCGCCGCGCGCTCGAGCCGGCCGACGCGCTCGTGGACGTCAGCCGTGCCGCGTGAGTCGGCGGTACTCGAGGCGCGCCGGCGCCTGCGCCGCTCGCGCCTTGCGCGGCGAGCGACGCAGCCGGTCCGCGAGCCGCCGCTGCGCGTCGTCGACGTCGCGCTGTTCTACGGCGAGCGCAGCGGGGGCATCCGTACGTACATCGACGCGAAGGCGGCGTGGGCGCAGGCGACGGGCCTGATCGAGCACCACGTCGTCGTTCCCGGCAACCACGAGCGCCACGCCGCCGGGCGGCACGAGCTGCCGTCGCTGCGCCTGGCGGCGACGAACGGCTACCGCATGCCGCTCGGCGCCCGCGCCCTGCGCGCCACGCTGCGCGAGCTGCGCCCCGACGTCGTCGCGCTGCACGACCCGTTCTGGCGCCCGCTGCGCGTCACCGAGACGGCGCACGCGCTCGGCGCCAGGGTCGTCGCCGTCCACCACGGCTCGATCGCGCTCGACGCCGCCGGCCTGCCCGGCCCCGACCGGCTCTGGCACCCGCTGCTGCGCTCGTGGATGCACCACGCCTACGGCGACGCCGACGCGATCATGTCGGCGGTCGACCCGCGGGCCGACTGCGGGCGGCCGGCGACGATCGCGCTGCGCTTCGGCGTGCATCCGGCGTTCGTGCCCCAGCAGCACCTGCGCCGCCAGGACCACGTCCTCTACGTCGGGCGGCTCGGGCGCGAGAAGGGCGTCGTCGAGCTCGTCGAGGCCGCGGCGCGATCCAGCGAGCCGTGGCAGCTCAAGCTCGTCGGCCGCGGGCCGATCGAGGAGCGCCTGCGCCGCATGGCCGACCGGCTCGGCATCGCCGACCGCGTGCGGATGTACCCCTTCATCGGCGAGCGCGCGCGCCTGGCGCGCTGGTACGCGAGCGCTCGGGTCGTCGTCATGCCCGGCGCGCACGAGACGTTCGGACTCGTCGGATTCGAGGCGGCCGCCAGCGGCGCCTGCGTCGTGACGTGCTCGACGGCGCCTTGCGCCGCGCTCATGCGCGGGATCGCGCGCACGTACGAGCCCGGAGACATCGACGGGTTGCTGGCCGCGATCGAGCGAGCTCGGGTCGCCCAGCCGGACGTGGCCGCCGCCGCCGCGCTCGCGGCGCGGTGCTCCTGGGGGGCCGCCTTCGCCGCCGAGACGCTGGCGCTCGAGCGGCTCGCGGGACGGCGGGCCGCGCCGGCGCAGGCGTCCTGAGGCGGGCGTTGCAGGCGTGCTGCGGGCCGCCGCCGAGCGCGTGCTGCGCGAGAACTGGCGCGAGGGCGTCCGGCGCGACGGGCGCCGCTACGCGTACACGTGCCCGGCGACCCCGCGCTACCGCCACATGTGGCACTGGGACTCCTGCTTTCACGCGATCGCCTGGTGTCACTTCGATCTCGCGCGGGCGCGGGCGGAGCTGCGCACCGTCCTGCGCTCGGGGCGCACGGACGGGTTCCTGCCGCACACGGTCTTCTGGGACGCGCCGGCCGGCTGGCGGCGGGCCCCGCTGTACGCGACGCGCGGCCTCGTGGGCGACTGGCGCACGGAGACCGTCGGACCGCCGCTGCTGGCGTTCGCCTGGGAGATCGTCGCGGCCGCATCCGGCGGCGACGACCCCGGCTTCCGGGGCGAGGCGCTGGACGCGCTGGGCCGGCACATGGACTGGCTGGCGCGCGAGCGCGATCCGGACGGCGACGGGCTGCTGACGATCATCGTGCCCGACGAGTCGGGCCTGGACGACTCGCCGAAGTACGAGCCGGTCTTCGGCGCCATGACGCACGACCGTCCCGGCTACTGGCTGCTCGTCGAGCGTGCGCGGCGCGCGGGCTGGGACTCGCGGGCGATCATCGCCCGCCGCGAGCACCACGTCGAGGACGTCTGGTTCAACGTCGCCTACGCGCTCTCGCTGCACGCGCTGGGACGGCTGAGCGGCGACGCGGCGTGGCACGAGCGCGCGCGGCTGGTCGAGGCGGCGCTGCTGGAGCGCTGCTGGGACGACGAGCGCGGCCTCTTCTTCGATCTCGCGGGGCACGGCGAGCGCCCGGTGCGGGTCTCGACCTGGGCGGCGCTGTCGCCGCTCGCGCTCGACGGACTGCCCGAGGCGGTGCGGCGGCGCGTCGTCGAGGAGCACCTGCTCGACGAGCGGCGCTACAACGCCCCCTGCGGCATCCCCTCGGTGAGCATGGACGAGCCGTCGTTTCACCCGCGCTGGGACCGCTTTCGCTGCTGGCGCGGGCCGTCGTGGGTCAACACCGCCTGGCTGCTCGTCGGGCCGCTGCGCGCGCTGGGCTACGAGGCGCACGCCGAGCACGTCGTCGCGTCGCTCGCGGCGGCCGCCGCGCGCGACGGGCTGCGCGAGTACTACGACCCGCTGACCGGGCGGGGGCTCGGCGCGAACGGGTTCGGCTGGTCGACGCTGCTCGTGGACCTCGTCGACGACCCGCGGCGCCGGCCGCCGGCGCCGACCCTGCGCAGCACGTCGTAGCGTCCCACGCCCGCGCGGCCCTCCATGCGCCACTGAAAGAAGGCGCTGTCGAGGCGCAGCTCGCCGAGGTCGACGGTCGTGCCGCACAGGACCTCGCCCGCCGCCCGGCGCGCGTAGCCGCCCTCCTCGTCGAGCCACAGCTCGAGGCCGGCGCGCCGCTGGCGCTCGTCGCCGTCGTACGTCGTCGACAGCCGCGGGTCGAAGATCGCGCGCGCCTGGCCGCCGTCGACGAGAACGCCGGCGACGGCCTCCTCGTCGTGGTGTCTGGCCCGCGCCGGGCGAATCGCGGTGAGCAGCACGGCGCGGTCGGCCCCCAGCCACGCCGACAGGGTGCGGGCAAGCTCGATCCGTCCCCAGTCGGGGGCTCCCCAGAGATGGCCGCGCTGGCCGAGGCAGCGCAGCGCCACGGCGCGCCCGCCGATCGTCGCGGTGCCACAGACGCTGCACAGCTGCTCGTAGCCCCGCATCCCGCCCGCGGCCGCGACGGGGTCCTCGGGTGCCAGCACCGCCGGCCCGCAGACCGCCTCGAAGCGCAGGTCGAAGCCGGCCTGCGGACCGTCGTAGGAGACCGTCCAGGCCTCCAGCGGCGCCTCGACGGTGCTGCGCACGCCGGCCGCGCGCACGGCGTCCCACGACGCGACGGCGCCGCCGGCGCCGACGCCCGCCTGCGTCGACGCGCCGGCCAGCGCGCCGCCGGCGTAGACGACGGCGAACCCGCTCGCGCCGGCGCCGCCGACGCCCACGCGCGCGAGGCCGAAGACCCCGGCGGCCGCGTCGCCGAACGAGAACGTGATCGCGTCGCGAAACGCCGGATCGCCGTCGGCGCGCGGCGCCTCGTCGGCCGCGGCGACGCTCACGGTCGCTCGCGCTCGTCGGCGGGGATGTCGCTCGCGGTGCCCTCGACGACGTCGTCGGAGCGGGCGCGCGGGGCGGGTCGCGGGGCGGCGGTGAACAGCGGGCCCAGCCGGCTGCGCGCGCCGCCGGCGGCGCTCGTCACGACGCGGCCCGAGAAGCGGCGCACGAGCAGCGCCCGGACGAGCGCGCGGGTCGGCGGCAGCAGCAGGATCACGCCGAGGATGTCGCTCAAGAAGCCGGGCGTCAGCAGCAGCGCGCCGCCGAAGATGACGAGCGCGCCGTCCATGACCTCGCGGCCCGGGACGCGCCCCTCGGCGAGCGTGTGGTTGAAGCGCCTCCAGACCGCCCGGCCCTGCGAGCGCATGAGCGCTGCGCCGAGGATCGAGTCGAGGATCAGCAGCGCGATCGTCGGCAGGATGCCGATCGCCAGGCCGATCTTGACGAGCACGTACAGCTCGGCGATCGGGACGACGACGAAGAGGACGACGAGCAGCAGCGCCATGGCCCGACAGGCTACGCGAGCCGAGCGGGGTGCTTGCAGCCCCGAGCGCTCAGGCGCGAGCGCGCGTGGGGGCGACCGCGACGCCCGGCAGGCGGTGCAGGCCGACGTACTCGATGAGCACCGAGATGTCGGGCTGCGCGCCGCGCAGGACGAGCTGGGAGCCGGCCTTGCGCAGGCGCCTTGCGATCATCGCGAAGTCGAGCATGAGCGACGGATCGGCGAACGCGAGGTCGGCGAGATCGACGAGCACGTCGCCGGGCGCGTAGAGGGCCTGGGAGAGCGCCTGGCGGCGCAGCGACTGCGTCGAGCGATCCTCGTCGCCGCAGCAGCGCAACGTCGGCGGATTCTCCTCGTACGTAACGATGGCCCCTCCATCCAACCGGCTTCGACCCTGTTGGCCGTGGATACAATCATCCGGATGGCAACCCTGCAAGAGATCGAAGAAGCACTCACCAACGTCATCGATCCCGAGCTCGGTCTGGACTTCGTCGAGCTCGGACTGATCTACGGCATCCAGCAGGACTCGGGCAACGTCTGCGTCACGTTCACGCTGACCACCCCCGCCTGCCCGATCGGCCCGCAGATCACCGAGCAGATCGAGGAGTTCGTCGCGCCGCTGGAGGGCGTCAACTCGGTCAAGAGCGAGATGACGTTCGATCCGCCGTGGTCGCCGGAGAAGATGAGCGAGGACGCGAAGTTCGCACTCGGCTTCTGAGCCGGTGAGCACGCGGTCGCCGCGCGCGCGGCGCATCGACCGGGCGGCCCGCGGGTTTCTGCGCGACATGCCCAGCCCAGGCCCGATCCGCGCCGTCGCACCGCTGCTCGCGCTCGCCGCCCTGGCGACGTTCGCCCCATCGGCCGCGCGGGCCGCGCCCGAGCGCACCGGGCGCCTGCTCGTCATGCTCGACGAGCCCGCCTCGCCGCGCGCGTTCACGCGCGGCGCCGAGCGCATCGACGCCGTCCCGGGCGTTCGCCGCGACGGCGCGCAGGTGCGCCAGCTCGGGCTCGTGAGCGTCAGGCCGACCGGCGCTGGCACGCTGACCGAGCTCGCCCGGACGCTGCGCGGGCGCCCCGGCGTGCGCTCCGTGCAGGTCGAGCACCGGCACGCGCCCCGCTTCGAGCCCGACGATCCCGCGCTCACCGCCCCCGAGCAGTCCCCGGGCACGCCGGCCGGCACCGCGCTTGCGTGGTGGGTCGCCCGCAGCGGGCTGCCCGGCGCGTGGAACGTGACCCGCGGCGACGGCGCGATCGTCGCGGTCATCGACAGCGGCATCGACGCGGGCCACCCGGATCTCGCCGGCAAGATCGCCGGCGCGATCGACAACGACTCCGATCCCCGCCACGGGCCCGCGACCGCCGATGAGGAGGGCCACGGCACGCACGTCGCGTCGCTGGCGTGCGCGGCGGGCGACAACGGCTTCGGCGTCGTCGGCTCGGGGCTGAACTGCAGGCTGCTCGTCATCAAGACCGACTTCGGCGACGGCTCGATCGCGCGCTCGATCGTCCAGGCGACCGACTTCGGCGCCCACGCGATCAACATGAGCTTCGGGACGAGCGGCGACGCACCGCCGTCGCGCGCGCTCGTCGATGCGATCGACTACGCCGTCGCCCGCGACGTGGTGCTCGTCGCCGCCGCGGCCAACCGCCCGGTCGAGGAGCAGGGCGATCCCGCCAACGTGCTGCAGCCGACCGGGACCGCGTCGGACATCACCGCCGGCCGCGGGCTGTCGGTGACCGCCGCGAACTTCGCCGGACGGCGGGCCTCGTTCGCCGGCCGCGGCTCGCAGATCTCGCTCGCCTCGTTCGGCTCGTTCGCCGAGAACGGCGGGCCGCAGGGCATCTTCGCCGCCTTCCCCGCAAACCGCACCGAGCTCGAGGGGCTGGCGGGGCTGCCGCTGCTGCCGGTCGCCGGCTGCGACTGCCGCTCGACCTTCCGCGGCGACTCGCGCTACGCCTACCTGGAGGGAACGTCGATGGCGGCGCCGATCGTCGCGGGCGTCGCCGCGATGGCGCGCCAGCTCAACCCGGACGCGACGGCCGCGGACGTCATCCGCGCGCTCAAGCAGACCGCGCTGCGCCCCGCCGGCAGCGGCTGGAATCCCGAGCTGGGCTGGGGGATCCTCAACGCCGGGGTCGCGCTGGACGCGGTGCGCCGGATCGACCGCCGCGCGCCGGAGTCCAAGCTGAAGGGCCGCACGCGCGTCAAGCGCGCGCGGGCGTTCACGCTGCGCTGGAGCGGGCGCGACGCCGTGCTGCCGCGGCTGAAGGCCTCCGGCATCGACCACTTCGAGCTGTACCGCTCCGCCAACCGCCGGCCGTGGCGGCGGATCGCCAGCACGACGCGGACGCGCCTGAAGGTCCGCGTCAAGCCCGGATCGCGCTACAAGTACTACACCGTGGCCGTCGACAGGGCCGGCAACCGCGAGCCGATCCCGCCGCGGCCCGACCTCATCACGCGCGTCGACCGGCGCCGCTAGTGGGTCATCCAGGAACGTTCGACCGGAAACCCGGGATGCCGGCGCCGACTGGCAAGGACGCAGGACCGAAGGTGTGGCTCTGCCACATCGAGCGTCCGAGGACGCCGCCAGGCGGTGATCGGCGCCCGGGGTTCCGGGTCAAACGTTTGTGGATGACCCGCTAGCTACCCGGCGCCGCCCGCGGCGGCGCGGGCCTCGCGGCGCGCGAGCGACGCGAGCTCGGCGAGCGCGGACTCGATCGCGGCGCCGAAGGCGTCGAGGTCGTCCATCGCGTCGTAGTCGCCGAGCAGGCCGAAGTTCATCTGCCCGTTGTAGGACATGATCGCGATCGCGAGCGCGTGGTCCTTGGGCAGGAAGGCGATCGGGAACACGGAGGTCATCTCGCGCCCCTGCACGTAGAGCGGGAACTGCGGGCCGGGGACGTTCGTGACGAGCAGGTTGAACAGGCGCGTGGAGAAGTTCAGCCGCGACGCCTGGGCGAGCACCGTGGGGGGCGCGAACTGCTGCATGCTCGTCAGCACCTCCGCGCCGACGGCCTGCTTTGACTCCTTGAGGTCGTCCATCGCCTCGCGCACGACGGCGAGCCGCTGCACCGGATCCTCGACGTAGACCGGCAGCGGGCCGCGCATGACCGCCAGGCGATTGCCGGTGGCGTCCTGCCGGGCGTCGCGATGGCGCACCGAGACGGGCACGAGCGCGCACAGCTCCAGGCCCTGCGTCCGCACGCCGCGCGCGTGCAGCCAGTGGCGCAGCGCCCCGGCCACGACGGTCAGCACGACGTCGTTGACGGTGCCGCCGAAGACGTTCTTGACGGTCTTGAAGTCCGCGAGGTCGCAGGCGATGCCGGCAAAGCGACGGTGCGGTCCGATCTCGACGTTCAGCGGCGACGGGGGCGCCGGGTTCGCGGCCGCCCAGACGATCTCGCCGAGCCCCTCGGCGACGACCTTGGCGTCCTGCAGCGCCCGCTCGGGCCGCGCGAGCGACCCGATCGCCTTGGCGGCGACGTCGATCGTGGCCTTCGTCATCCCCGCCGCGCCGGCGGCGAGCAGGTCGATCGCGGTCGGCTCGGGATCGGGCGTCCACGGCTCGAGCCCGTCCTCCGGCGGGCGGCCCTCGGGCCCGAGGTCGAACAGCACCGTGCCGAGGTCGACGCCGGCGATGCCGTCGATCATCGCGTGATGGCTCTTGGAGAGCAGCGCGAAGCCGCCGTCGGCCAGGCCCTCGACGAGCCACAGCTCCCACAGCGGCTTGGAGCGGTCCAGCTGCTGGGAGAAGACGCGCGCGGCGAGGTTCGTGAGCTGCTCGTCGCTGCCCGGGCCGGGCAGCGCGGTGTGGCGGACGTGGTACTCCAGGTTGAAGTCCGCGTCGTCGGCCCACAGCGGCCGGCCGGTCGACGCGGGCGGGTAGACGAGGCGCTGGCGGTAGCGCGGGACGTGATGCAGCCGCGCGCGGATCGAATCCAGGAAGTCCTCGTAGCCGGGCGCGGGGCCCTCGGCCCGGACGAGCGCACCGATGTGCATGTGCGACGCCGGGCCCTCCTGGTGCAGAAACGACGCGTCGACCGCGGAGAGTCTGTCGAGGTGGCGGTGCGCCATCGACCGGCAGCGTAGTGAACCGCTCGCGCGTACTCTGGATGGCCGATGGCGTGGGACTTCTCGACCGAGCCGGAGTTCCAACAGCAGCTGGATTGGATGAGCGGGTTCGTGCGCGAGGAGATCTGGCCGCTGGAGACGCTCGAGCTCGACACGGCGCGCCTGGACCGCGCGCTGGGCCCGCTCCAAGAGCAGGTGCGCGCGCGCGGGCTGTGGGCCGCGCACCTGCCGCCGCAGCTCGGCGGCCAGGGCTTCGGGCAGGTCAAGCTCGGCCTCATGCACGAGATCCTCGGCACCTCGCCCTACGCGCCGAGCGCGTTCGGAAACCAGGCGCCCGACTCCGGCAACTCCGAGCTGCTGGCGCTCGCCGGCACCGACGAGCAGAAGGACCGCTGGCTGCATCCGCTGCTGGCGGGCGAGCTGCGCTCGGCGTTCTGCATGACCGAGCCGGGCTCGTCGGGCGCCGACCCGACGACGCTGCAGACCCGCGCCGTGCTCGACGAGGACGCCGGCGAGTGGGTCCTCGACGGCCACAAGTGGTTTGCGACGAACGCCTCGGTCGCCGACTTCCTCATCGTGATGGCCGTCACCGATCCCGGCGGGCGGCCTCACCAGCGCGCGTCGATGATCGTCGTCCCGGCCGACGCGCCCGGCGTGAGGATCATGCGCGACGTGCCGACGATGGAGCATCCCGACGAGCACTTCGGCCGGCTCGGCGGTCACGCCGAGATCCTCTTCGCGGGCGCCCGCGTCCCGGCGGCGAACCTGCTGGGCCCGCGCGCGACCGGCTTCGCGCTCGCGCAGAGCCGGCTCGTGCCCGGCCGCATCCACCACTGCATGCGCTGGCTGGGGGTCGCGCGGCGCGCCTTCGACATGCTCTGCGAGCGCGCGACGTACCGCGTGTCGCAGGGGACGGTGCTCGCCGACAAGCAGACCGTCCGCAACTGGATCGCCGACTCGGCCGCGCAGATGCAGGCCGCGCGCCTCATGACGCTGCACGCCGCCTGGAGGATCGACACGCAGGGAGCCGCCGCGGCCCGCACCGACGTGTCGCTGATCAAGTTCTACGGCGCGCAGGTGCTGCACGACGTCATCGACCGCGCGCTGCAGGTCCACGGCTCGCTGGGCTACTCGGGCGACATGCCGCTCGAGGCGATGTACCGCTTCGCGCGCGGCGCGCGCATCTACGACGGGCCCGACGAGGTGCACCGCCAGGCCGTCGCGCGCCAGATCCTGCGCGGCTACGAGGCGCCCCGGGGCGGCGTGCCCAGCGAGCACGTCCCGACGCGCGCGGCGGCGGCGCGCGAGCGCTTCGCCGCGCTCTTGGAGGAGGTGACCCACAACGAGTAGCCGTGGCTGGACCCGCGGGCGCATCGCGCTGCTCGTCGCGCTGCAGGTGGCGCTCGGGGCCGCCCTGGCCGCGTGGGCGCTGCAGCGCGACGGCTCGTCGCAGCGCGGATCGTCGACCGCGAGCGCGGCGGCGCCCGCGCCGCTGCCCCCGCTCGCGCGCACGAATCGCTTCGACGGCACGGCCGCCTTCGAGCTGCTGCGCGAGCAGGTGCTCGAGTACGGCTGGCGCCCCGCGGGCTCGGAGGCGCTGCGCAGGCTCGCCGTGCGGCTGCGCCGGCTCTTGCCGCGCGGGCGCTTCGAGGCGGTGCCGGGGCACCCGCGGCTGCGCAACGTCGTCGGCCACGTCCCGGGCCGCCGGCCGGCGATCGTCGTCGCGGCGCACTACGACGTCGAAGCGCTGCCGCGCGGCTTCGTGGGCGCCAACGACGGCGCCGCCGGCAGCGCGGCCGTCGTCACGCTGGCGCGGGCGTTCGCGAAGGCCGCGCGCCCGGCGGGGGCGCGGGAGCTGCGCTTCGTGCTCTTCGACGGCGAGGAGGAGCCGGCCGGCTGCACCCCGTTTGAGACCTGCGGGATCCGCGGCTCGCGCGCCTACGCCGAGCGCCACGACGGCGAGGTGCAGGCGCTCGTCCTGCTGGACTACATCGCCGAGGCGCGCGGCCTGCGCTTCGTGCGCGAGGCGGGCTCCGATCCCGCGCTGTGGCGCGAGCTGCGGTCCGCCGCGCGCGCGGTCGGCGTCGGCGCGCTGTTCCCGGCGGGGACGCTGCCCGGCCAGATCATCGACGACCACACGCCGTTCGCCCGGCGCGGCGTGCCCGCGATCGACGTCATCGACTTCGACTACCCGCAGCGCGACTCGCTCGACGACGATCTCGACGCCGTCTCGCGGCGCAGCCTCGACGCCGTCGGCGAGGCCGTCTACCTGCTCGTCGCGCGGCTCAGAAGATCCGCCTGATCCGCACCGTGCGCCCGGCGCTCGAGACGTACTCGCCGTCGACGACCGCGACGAACACCCGGTAGCGCCCGCCGCGCCGGATGCGCACCTTCTTGGCGTAGCGCGAGACGCCCCCCTTCGTGCCGCGGGCGGCGCCGCCGGCGACGGTGATCCAGCGCTTGCCGACGCGGCGCTGGACGGCGAACCGCGCGCGGTCGCGCGCCGGGCGCACGGTCCCGAAGAAGCGCACGACGCGGCCGGTGCGCACCCGCGTCGCGCTCGTGTACGTCGCGACGCGCACGGCGACGCCGAGGTTCACGAGCGGGCTGACGATCTGCTGCCTGTCGGCGATGAGGACGCGAAACAGCGTGTTGCGCGGCACCGACAGCAGCGGGAACGCGAAGCGCCCCCGGGCGTCGGCGAGCTGGACGTTCGCCGTCGGCGCGAAGCCCCGCGTGTAGGGGAAGGGGTTGGACTCCAGGCGGATCTGGCGGCCGGCGTTGCCGGTCCCGGTCAGCGCGCCGGCGAGGATCGCGGGCTTGCCGAGCGCCACCGTGCTCGGTAGCGCGGCGAGCGTGAGGCCGAGCGGCTGGCGCCGGGTCTTGAAGCTGCGCAGCGCGCCGCGCACCGCGGCGTTGCGGTTGGAGGCGACGAGCCGGTAGTGGTACGTCGTAAACGGAGCGAGGGCCCCGAGCGGCGCGGTCACGTTGGCGGTGCCGGTCCGCGACGGCGCGACGATCGACGGCGTGACGGCGCCGAGGCGCTTCGTCGCGCCGTACTCGAAGCGGTAGGTCGTCTGCGCGCCGTTGGGCGTGACCGTGCCGAGCAGCGTCGCGCTCTGAAACGTGCGGTCGGCCACACCGCCGGTGTGGACGCCCGGCTTCGTGCTCTGCGCCGGTGCGACGGCCGGGGCGGCGAGCAGGATCGCGACGATCGCCGCCGACCAGCCCCCGCACCGGTACGTGCTTGGTCTCATGCGCTTCTCCCCTGGATGAACGTTGGTCGCCGGTACCCCGGCGCCGCTCTGCCTACACTGAACCCCTATGTCATTCGAGGTCCAGAAGTTGCTGTTGGCGGCTCCGCGCGGCTACTGCGCAGGGGTCGATCGCGCCGTGCAGACCGTCGAGCGAGCCCTCGAGCTCTACGGGGCTCCGGTCTACGTGCGCAAGGAGATCGTCCACAACAAGCACGTCGTCGAGCAGCTGCGCGAACGCGGTGCGATCTTCGTCGACGAGATCGACGAGAGCATCCCCGAGGGGGCGACGACCGTCTTCTCCGCGCACGGCGTCTCGCCGGCGGTGCACGCGCAGGCCGCCGAGCGCTCGCTGTCGACGATCGACGCGACCTGCCCGCTCGTGACCAAGGTGCACGTCGAGGCCAAGAAGTTCGCCTCCGAGGGCTACACGATCGTGCTCATCGGCCACGGCGGCCACGAGGAGGTCGAGGGCACGATGGGGGAGGCGCCCGAGTCGATCGTCCTCGTCGAGACCGAGGCCGACGTGGACGCGCTCGAGGTCGCCGATCCGCAGAGGATCGCCTACGTCTCGCAGACGACGCTCTCGGTCGACGAGACGCGCACGATCATCAACCGCCTGCGCGAGAAGTACCCGTCGATCACCGGTCCGCGCACCGACGACATCTGCTACGCGACGACGAACCGCCAGGCGGCGGTCAAGCAGATGGCCGGCGAGTGCGACCTCGTCCTCGTGATCGGCTCGCAGAACTCGTCCAACTCGCAGCGGCTCGTCGAGGTCGCCCGCGACTACGGCGCCGACTCGTACCTCATCGACAACGAGACGCAGGTGCGCGACGAGTGGCTCGACGGCAAGCGGATCGTCGGCATCTCGTCGGGCGCCAGCGCCCCCGAGGAGCTCGTCGCGCGGCTCGTCGCGTACTTCACCGAGCGCGGCGTGCAGGACGTCCGCGAGTACGAGGTCGTGCGCGAGGACGTGCGCTTCATGCTGCCCAAGCGCATCCGCGTGGATCTCGCGGCGGCGGCGACGTCGGCGTGACGCGCGCGAGCGCCGGGCTCCCCGCATAGCCCCGCGCCGTGCGCACGCTCGTCATCTCCGACCTGCACCTCGGGCTGCGCAGCGGCTCGGAGGCGCTGCGGCGCCCGGCGGCGCTGGAGCTGCTGCTCGCGCGCCTGGACGGCGTGCAGCGGCTCGTCCTGCTCGGCGACACGCTCGAGCTGCGCCACGGCCCCGCGCGTCACGCGCTGGCGACCGCCGAGCCGGTCCTGCGCGCGATCGGCGACGCGCTCGCGCCCGGCACCGAGGTGGCGATCGTGCCGGGAAACCACGACCACGCGATCGGGGCGGGCTGGCTGGACTGGCGCGGGCGCCGCGACGACCCGGCGCCGCTGACGCTCGAGGAGCGCGTCCCGGCGGCGCGCGCGTCGTGGATCGCCAAGCGCCTGGCGGTCTTCCTCGGCAGGGCCGACGTGCAGGTCGCCTACCCGGGCCTGTGGCTGCGCGACGACGTCTACGCCACCCACGGCCACTACCTCGACATCCACCTGCGCGTCCCGACGCTCGAGCGCCTCGCCGCCGGGCTCATGGGACGCATGGTGGGACGCGTGCCCGACCCCGCGGCGCCCGACGACTACGAGGCGCTGTTGGCCCCGATCTACGCGCTCAGCCAGGCCAGCGCGCAGCGCGGGGCCCCGCACCGGGTCACGATCGGCAGCCGCTCGGCGGTCGGAGCGTGGACGGCGCTCGCGGGCCGCGGCGCGAGCGGCGGCCTGCGCAGCCGCGCGCTCGCGCTGCCGTTTCGGGCCGGCGTCGAGCTCGCCAACCGCGCCGGCCTCGGGCCGCTCGAGCCGCGCGTCGGGGTCCACGACCTGCGCCGCGGCGGCCTCGCCGGGATCACGGAGGCCGTGCGGCGGCTGCGCCTGGCGCCCGCGCACCTCGTCTTCGGCCACACGCACCGCACGGGGCGCCTGCAGCCCGACGCCGCGGCCGAGTGGCGCACGCCGGGCGGCACGCAGCTGCACAACTGCGGCAACTGGATCTTCGACCGGCTCTTCATGGGCGACGGACCCGACGGATCGAGCCCGTACTGGCCGGGCGGCGCCGTCGTGCTCGACGGCGACGGTCCGCCGCGCCTGGAGCGCCTGCTCGCCGGCGTGCCCGCGGCGACGTTCGAGCGCTGAGCGCTCAGCCCACGACGCCGGCCGTGAACTGCACCGCGTGGCACGTCACGCCGGCGCCGGGCTCGAGCTCGAGCACCCCGCTGCTGTGGCGCTCGTGCTCGACGAGCGCATGGCAGCCGGCGTGGCGCACCGCGATCGTGCGGCCGTTGGCGCGCACCGCGGCGTCGGCGGCGCCGGCGTGCGGTTCGAGCACCGCCCAGACGGCGCCGGCCTCGTAGGGGCCCGACCACGCGCCCGCCTGCTCGGGTGACGGCGCGCCGACCGTCGCGCCCGGCGCGTCCTGCGCGCGCAGGACCTCCAGCGGCTCGTGCTCGAGGCGCAGCAGCTCGCAGATCTCGGCCTGCGTCTCGTCGTAGGCGCCCTCGCCGTAGTGCATCGAGTGCAGCCGCAGGCGCGCGTCGAAGAGGTAGCGGGCGGGCCAGGCCTCGTTGCCGTACTCGTGCCAGAGCTCGAACTCGGTGTCGAGCAGCACCGGGTGCTCGATCCCCAGGCGCGCGACCGCCGCGCGCACCTGGACGGGATCGCGGGACGGCGGATAGGCGCCGGCGTGCACCGAGATCACCCGCAGGCCGGCCGCGCCGTAGCGCTCGTGCCAGCCGCGCACGTAGTCCAGCGTGCGCAGCGAGTTGGCGCGGCAGAAGTCCCAGAACTCGACGAGCACCGGGCGCCCGAGCTGCTGGTCCAGGCGCAGCGTCGCCACGTTGACCCACTCCGCGCCGGGCGGGAAGAACGGCGCGCTGATGCGGTCGGTCGGGGCTCGCATGGCGCCAGGCTAGGCGACCGCGCGGGCCGCGTAGTAGCCCAGCGCCGCGGCGGCGACGCCGCCGGCGATCGATGCCGCCAGGTAGAAGGCCGCGAAGCCGGCCTCACCGCCGCGCGCGTCGAGGAAGACCTGGACGCTGACGGTCGAGAACGTCGTGAAGCCGCCGCAGAAGCCGACCGCCAGGCCCGCGCGCAGCGGGTCGGACAGCTGCGCGCTCCAGGGCAGCAGGGCGCCGAGCGCGAACGATCCCGCGATGTTGATCGCGAAGACCATCCACGGCTGGTGCGCGGGCGAGACCGTCGTTCCCAGCCCGTAGCGCGCCAGCACGCCGACGACGCCGCCGACAGCGACCAAGAGGACCGTCACGGGGCGGGATGATGGCGCATGCGCGCCCGCCGCGGCGGGCGTCGGGCGGGGCGCGCGGCGCGACGGCGCCGGTCGCTTCCTAGACTGCCGCCCCATGCCTCGCCGCCGAACGCTCGCCCCGCTGCTCGCCGCGTGCGGCGTCCTGCTCGTGGCGGCGCCCCAGGCGCTCGCCCACGGCCTCGTCGGCCGCGAGGACCTGCCGTTGCCGAAGTGGCTGTTCGGCTGGGCCGCGGCGGTCGTGCTCGTCGCCTCGTTCGCCGGCCTCGCGGTGCTGTGGCCGACCGCGCGGCTGGAGCGCCCCGACGAGCGGCGGGTCGCCGGCGTGCCGCGCCTGCTGGACCCGCTGGCGGGGGCGCTCGGCGTCGCGTTCTTCGCGGCGGTCGTCTACGCGGGCTTCGCGGGCTCGCAGACCGCGACGAGCAACCTCGCGCCGACCGTCGTCTTCGTGCTGTTCTGGGTCGGGCTGGCCGTGGCGTCGCCGATCTTCGGCGACGTCTTCATGGCGCTCAACCCGTGGCGCGCGGTCGCCCGCGCGGTCGCCTGGATCGCCGACCGCGTCACCCGCGGGTCGCTGCCGACGCCGCTGCCCTACCCGGAGCGGCTCGGCCTCTGGCCGGCCGCGCTCGGCGTCCTCGCGTTCACCTGGGTCGAGCTCGTCTATCCCGGGCGCACCGATCCGAGCAACCTCGCCGTGCTCGCGCTCGCCTACGCCGCGGTCCAGTTCGTCGGGATGAGCCTGTACGGGATCGAGACGTGGAGCCGCCGCGGCGATGGCTTCGGCGTCTTCTTCGGGCTCTTCGCGCGGATCTCGCCGCTGCACTGGACCCGCCGGGGGATCTACGTGCGCACGCCGCTGGTCGGCCTGACGACGATGACGCCGGTGCCGGGCACGGTCGCGCTGCTGTGCGTGATCATCGGCACGACGTCGTTTGACGGCTTCACCGGCGGGCCGGCGTGGAGCGCGATCGTCCAGCAGCTCACCGACCTGGGGCGCGGCGTCGGGTTCGGCCAGGGCACCGCGCTCGAGCTCGCCTTCACGATCGGCCTCGTCGCGTCGGTGCTCGTCGTGGCCGGCCTCTACCGCCTCGGCGTGCTCGGGATGCAGTCGATCGATCCGCTGCACGCCCCGCCGACGCGGGAGCTCGCGGCTCGCTTCGCGCACTCGCTCGTGCCGATCGGCCTGGCCTACCTCGTCGCGCACTACTTCTCGCTGCTGGCCTACGAGGGCCAGCGGATCGCCTACCTCGTCTCCGACCCGCTCGGCAGCGGCGCGAACGTCTTCGGCACGAACGCGGTGACGGTCGACTACACCTGGATCTCGGCGAACGCGATCTGGTACGTCCAGGTCGCGGCGCTTGTGATCGGACACGTGTGCGGCCTCGTACTCGCCCATGACCGCGCGCTGACGTCGTTCGACGACGGCCGAACCGCCACCCGCTCGCAATACTGGATGCTCGCCGTGATGATCGCCTTCACCTCGCTCGGACTCTGGCTGCTGTCGGCGGCGAACTCGTGATGCCGGCGATCGCGCACGCCGGCCACTGGGCGGTCAACCTGCTCTACGTCGCGCCGCTGTTGATCGCCGTCTCGGCCCTGTTCGTGCAGTCGCGCAGGGATCGCCGGCGGGTCAGGGAGGGCGGCGCGCTCGAGCGCCGCCCGCCGAGCGACGACGGTTGACTGCCGACGACCGTCCCTAGCTAGAAGCTCGGCCGGCGCTCGCTCTCGAGCTCGGCGATGTCGTGGGCGAGCGCGGCGGGCGTCAGCACGCTCGTCGAGAAGCCCACCCGCTGCACGCCCCGCGCGTCGAGCAGGACCGTCGACGCGCTGTGCTCGGACGCCGCGCTCTGCGGCTGCACGCCGTAGGCGCGCCACAGCCGCCGCAGCTTCGCGGCGCTGCCGAGCGCCCAGCGGATGCGCCCCTGCATGCCCTGCTTGGCGGAGAACGTGCGCGCGCGGCGCGGCGTGTCGTTGGCGGGGTCGACGCTGACCGCGACGACCGGGACGTCGTGGCCGAGGTCGTCGAGCGCGATGCGGATCTGCTGCGCCGTCAGCGGGCACGTGTCGCGGCAGGTCGTGTAGAGGAACGTCACGACGACGGGGCGGCCGCGCATGTCGGCCAGGCGCAGCGGCCTGCCGCTCTCGTCGCGCACGCCGAAGTCGGCGGCCGGGATCCCGGGCGGGCGGATCGCCCCCGCGAACTGCGTCGCCGGCACGGCCCGCTCGCCGACGGCGAACAGCAGCACGCCGGCGATCGCCGTGAGCGCCAGCAGGCCGGTCACGAAGAGGGCGAGGCGAAGGCGCGCGGGCATCGCCGCCAGGGTAGTCCGCCCGGCGTCCCCCCGGGCGCGGCGCCAGGCGGCGTCCGGCCGTCAGGCCTCGATCAGCCCGCGCCGGATCGCGTAGCGCACGAGCTCGACGCGGTCGCGCATCTCGAGCTTGCGCATGAGGTTCGCGCGGTGCGACTCGACGGTCTTCTCGGCCACGTGGAGCGTCTCGGCGATCGCGCGGTTCGTGTAGGCCTCGGCGATGAGCTTGAGCACCTCGCGCTCGCGGACGGTCAGCGGCTCGGCGGGGCCCGTGCTCTCGTCGGCCATCCACTCGCGCAGCAGCGACTGCTCGGCGGCGTTGGTCATGAAGGGCTCCCCGCGGGCGACCGAGCGCACCGCGCTGACGAGCGCGGTGTCGGCCTCCTGCTTGAGGATGTAGCCGGCCGCGCCGGCCTGCAGCGCCTCGAAGAGGTAGCGCTCGTCGTCGTACATCGAGAGCAGCAGGACGGCGATCTCGGGCGCGTGGGCCCGGATCTCGACCGTCGCCTGCAGGCCGGTCATGCGCGGCATCGCGACGTCGAGGACGCAGATGTCCGGGCGCTCGCGCAGCGCCGTCTGGACGGCCTCGACGCCGTCGCGGGCCTCGGCGACGACGGTCATGTCGGGCTGGCGGTCCAGCAGCAGCCTGAGCCCGCCGCGCACGATGCCGTGGTCGTCGGCGATGAGCAGCCTCATCGCGTGATCCCGCGCGCGCGGACGATGAGCTCGACCGTCGTGCCCCCACCGGGCGTGGGCACGATCTCCAGGCGCCCGCCGGCGAGCATCGCCCGCTCGCGCATGCCGTCGAGGCCCGAGCCGCGCGAGCCGCCCGAGCCGTGCCCGGCGCGCGGCAGGCCGTCGCCGTCGTCGCTGATCGACACCCGCAGATGCGTGTCGTTGCAGCCCTGGACGAGCACCTTGACGGTGCTCGCGTTGGCGTGCCGCGCGATGTTCGACAGCGCCTCCTGCACGACGCGGTAGACGACGAGCTGCTCGACCTCGCCGAGCAGCGGGCGCGGCCCGTCGGCCGCGAAGCGCGCGGCGATCGCCCAGCGCTCCCCGAACAGGCGCACCTGCGTGCGCAGGGCCGGCAGCAGGCCGTGGTCGTCGAGCGCCGCGGGGCGCAGGTCGCGGGCGAGGCCGAGCAGCTCGTGCATCGCCTGGCCGGCGAGCCGCTGGGTCTCGGCGAGCTCCTCGGCGAGGTCCGGCGGGGCGTTCTCCGCGGTGGCGGCAAGGCGCAGCGAGACCGCCGTCAGCGCCTGGTTGACCTCGTCGTGCAGGTCGCGCGCGACGCGTGCGCGCTCGGCCTCCTGGGCGCGCATCGCCGCGGTCGCGCTGCCGGTGCGCTCGGCTTCCAGGCGTGCCAGCATGCGGTTGAAGGCGTCGCGCAGGCGGGCGACGTCGGCGGGCTCGCCCTCCTGCGGCGGGGCGCGCACGCCCGGGGCGGCGAGGTCGACGTTCTCCATCGTGCGCGTCAGCGAGTCCAGCGGGGCGAAGCGGCGGCGCATGAGCAGGTTGTTGGCCAGCAGCGTGGCGAGGATCGCGGCCGTCAGCACGAGGAACTGGCGCAGCCCGGCGGCGTCGTTGAGGTCCAGGCGCGCCGCGACGCTCGCCGCGAACACCGTCGCGACGACGAGCAGGCTGTTGACGGTCAGCACCTGGGTGAGCAGGGGGGTCTGGCGCATGGGGTCCTGACCCCATGTCGGCGGCGGCCCGCGGATCCGATACTTGTCGGGCAGCACCCTCCACAAAGGTTTTGCCCACCTGATCTGAGGCACGAGGGGCGTCCCGCGCAGCACGGGACGCCCTTCGTCGTTCTGGCGCGAGATCACGCCCCGCGCCAGGCACAATGAGACGAGGAGCAGGGCCGCTATACTTTCTGAAGCACTGAAGTCCGACCACCTTTGAGGAGATTCGAGTGACCCCGTCCGGCGCGGAGTTCATCCGCCAGATCAAGAGCCAGATCGCCCAGGTCGATCCGGGCGACGTCCACGCGGCGCTGGCGGCGTCCAACGGCAGCGGCCGGGTCGCCCTCATCGACGTCCGCGAGAGCGAGGAGGTCGCCCGCGGCATCCTCCCCGGCGCCAAGCACGTGCCGCGCGGGCACCTCGAGTCGCGCATCGAGGGCGCGGTCCCGGACCGCTCCCAGCACGTCGTCCTGTACTGCGCGTCGGGCAACCGCTCGGCGCTCGCCGCCAAGACGCTCGCCGAGCTCGGCTACGAGAACGTCGAGTCGATGACCGGCGGCTACACGCTGTGGAAGGACCGCGGCTACGAGGTCGAGGTCCCGCGCTCGCTGACCGACGAGCAGCGCGAGCGCTACAGCCGCCACATGCTCGTGCCGGAGATCGGCGCCGAGGGCCAGCAGAAGCTGCTCGACGCGAAGGTGCTGCTGCTCGGCGCCGGCGGGCTCGGCTCGCCGACCGCGCTGTACCTCGCGGCGGCCGGCGTCGGGACGATCGGGATCGTCGACGACGACGTCGTCGACCTCTCCAACCTGCAGCGTCAGGTCATCCACACGACCGACCGCATCGGCGTGGCGAAGGTCGACTCCGCCGAGGAGTCGATGAAGGCGCTCAACCCGGGCATCGAGGTCGTCAAGTACCAGATGCGCCTGGACGCCTCGAACATCATGCAGATCATCGAGGGCTACGACGTCATCGTCGACGGCGTCGACAACTTCCCGACGCGCTACCTGCTCAACGACGCCACCGTGCGCCTGAGGATCCCCGTCGTCAGCGCCTCGATCCTCGGCTTCGACGGCCAGCTGTCGGTCTTCGCCCCGTACGACGGCCCGTGCTACCGCTGCCTGTACCCGGTGCCGCCGCCGGCCGAGCTGGCGCCGAGCTGCGGCGCCAACGGCGTGCTCGGCGTCCTGCCGGGGACGATGGGGCTGCTGCAGGCGACCGAGGTCGTCAAGCTCATCGTCGGCGCCGGCGAGCCGCTCATCGGCCGCCTGCTGCTCTACGAGGCCCTCGGCGCGACGTTCACCGAGCTGAAGGTGCGCCGCGATCCGCAGTGCTCGATCTGCTCGCGCTCGCCGGACGAGATCTCCGAGGAGGAGATGGGCGTCTTCCCCGACTACGAGGCGTTCTGCGCCGCCGCGGGCTAGGCTGCCGACCCCTATGGCCACCGTACGCATCCCACCAGTCCTGCGCCCGTCGGTCGGCGGCGTCAAGGAAGTCGACGCCCACGGCGACAACGTCGGCGACGTCCTGCGCTCGCTCGCAGACCAGCACCCCGCGACGCAGACGCAGATCTTCGCCGACGGCGGCGAGCTGAACCGCTACGTCAACGTGTACCTCAACGACGAGGACGTGCGCGTGCTCGAGGGGTTGGGCACGCCCGTCGGCGCCGGGGACGTGCTCGTGATCCTGCCGGCGATGGCCGGCGGCTGAGCGTCGGCCCGACGCCGGGCGCCGCGGGGCGCCGCCGTCACTCGTCGCGGCAACCTCCCGCTCACCCGAGCGTCTTGAAGTCCTCGCGCAACCGCTCGAGCACGATCCCCTGCGCGATCTTCGCGCCGGCGTCGTTGAGGTGGATCCCGTCGGGTTGGCGCACGATCGTCGCGCGGCCGCCGACCGCCATCGACGCGCGGTAGCGGTCCCCCGGGGTGAAGACGCTCGCCATGTCGAGCACGCGCACCTGGGCGCGAAACGGCTGCGCGGCGACGCCGATCGCCGCGTTGACGGCGCGGGCGATCTCCCGGCGGCGCGCGTCGCGCGGGAGCGGCAGGGTGAGCCAGTACACGCGCGCCTTCCCGTCCTGGCGGTAGGTCTGCATCATCCGCCGCGCGCGGGTGGCGTACACGACCGCCCAGTCGGGCCCGCAGCACTCGACGTCCGTGCCGCCGGGCCCCGGGAACGGGAAGCCCTCGTTGGCGCCCATGAACATGACGACGGCGTCGGGCTTGCGGTCGCTGACCTGCTGCGTGGACAGCAGACCCCAGTCGACGAGGTCGGTCTTGGAGATCCCGGTGCCGAGGTGGGCGTCGCGGTCGACCTTCACGCCGTCGCCCGCCAGGCCGCGGGCGAGCTGGACGTCGAGCGGCTGCGCGAGCGAGTCGCCGGTCACGAGCAGCGTCTTCAACGCCGGCAGCGGATCGGGCGCGCCGAGCTGCGCGGGGTCAAACGCGTCGGTCGTGATCGGCGCCGCGGCCGCCCCGCCCGCGGCGGGAGCGCCGGGCGCTGCCGCGCCCGCCGGCGCGGCCGAGTCGAACCCGCCCGCGCCCGTCAGCTCCTCGTCGGGCGACAGGAACGCGGTCGCGCTCTGCGCGGCGTCGGCGAGCGGCAGCCGGTCGGCGAGCCAGCCCGCCGGGTTGCCGATCGCCAGCACGACGGTCTTCTCGACGCCGGCCTCCATCTTCTGGCCGGAGGCGCGGATCGACGGCCCCTCCAGCAGCAGCAGCAGCGCCGCGGTGACGAGGACGCAGACGATCGCGTCGCGCGCGCGCAGGCGCCGGCCGGTCGGCCGGTCGAGGATGAAGGGGTCGCGTTCGGTGTCGGGCATCGCTTCTCTCAGAACTGGAAGTAGATGAACGGTGGCACGCCTTGGCTGGACACGGTCGCGGTCACGATGACGATGACGGCCGCCATGCTCACGCCCAGCGCGACCGGATGCAGCCGCTCGAAGCGCACGCGCAGGGCGTCCATCGGCCGCGCGGGCAGCAGCTGCAGCGCGATGACGAGGAACGTCACGAGCACGACCGGCACGCTCCACAGCGTCGCCGGGCCGGGCTCGACGAGCCGTGCGACGTAGGCGCCGGCCAGGCTCAGGTCGGGGGCGCGGAAGGGGATCCACGCGAGCACGACGAGGTGGAAGACGAGCAGCCACGCACACCAGCGCGGCAGCTTCACGCGCCCGCGGAACTGGTGCTCGACCACGAGCGCCGCGCCGTGGATCGTCCCCCACAGCACGAAGCCCCAGGCGGCGCCGTGCCAGAGGCCGCCGAGCATCATCGTGATCATGAGGTTGCGCATCGTGCGCCACTTGCCGCCGCGGTTGCCGCCGAGCGGGATGTAGAGGAAGTCGCGCAGGAAGCGCGAGAGCGTGATGTGCCAGCGCCGCCAGAACTCCCCGAAGCTGGCGGCGCGATAGGGGCGGTCGAAGTTCTGCGGGAAGACGTAGCCGAGCAGCAGCGCCAGGCCGATCGCGATGTCGGTGTAGCCCGAGAAGTCGCAGAAGATCTGCACCGCGTAGGCGTAGGACGCGAGGATGACGTCGGGCGCGGCGTAGGCCTGCGGCACGCCGAACACGGGATCGACGATCTCGCGCGCGAGGAAGTCGGCGATCGCGACCTTCTTGACGAGGCCGATGACGATGAGCGCGACGCCGGCGCCGACGGCCACCGTGCGCGGGTCGCGCGCGCTCGCCAGCTGCGGGATGAACTCGCGCGCGCGGACGATCGGTCCGGCGACGAGGTGCGGGAAGAAGCTGAGGTACAGCCCGACGTCGATCGTCGTCGCCGGCGTGATGAGGCCGCGGTAGACGTCGACGGAGTACGAGATCGCCTGGAACGTGATGAAGCTGATGCCGACCGGCAGCGCGATCGCGGCCAGCGGGATCGGCAGCCCGAGGCCGGCGCTGGAGAGCAGGCCGTTGATCTCGGTCGCGAAGAAGCCGTAGTACTTGAAGACGCCGAGCGTCGCGAGGTCCAGGGCGATGATCGAGACGACGATCCGCTTGCGCGTCCGCGCGTCGTCGCTGCGGTGGATGAGCTGCGCGGCGGCCTGGTTGCCGAGCGTGAGGCCCGCGAGCATGATGCAGAACAGCGGGTTGGCGGCCGCGTAGAAGACGTAGCTCGCCGTCAGCATGAACGGCTTCCAGACCTGCTGGCGCTTCATGAGCGCCCACGAGATCGCGAGGACGATCGGAAAGAAGACGGCGAACTGGACGGTGGGGAAGACCATGCGAGGACCGCCCGGCAAGGGCGGCGGGCGGACCCTAGCGAAGCGGACGGCGAGGCCCGTCCGCGCGCCGGCGCCGGCGTGGCCGCGTCGTCGCGAGCGCGCGGGCGCCGGGATGGCCGCTCGACACGCCGGTTCGCGGCGCGCAGGGCGCAACCGCCGCAAACTCGGCGCGTCGCCGACTGCCGCCCGGGTGGCCCACGTGTCTACACTGGATGGCCACATGGGCCTCCCGCCGCTTCAGAACCGCCCCTGCGGCGGTCGCTACGGGGACATCGTGCAGGCGATCGGCAACACGCCGCTCGTCGAGCTCAAGCGCCTGAGCCCCAAACCGGGCGTCCGCATCTGGGCCAAGCTCGAGTCGGCCAACCCGACCGGCTCGGTCAAGGACCGCGTCGCGCGCTCGCTCATCGAGCACGCCGAGGAGAACGGGCTCATCGGCCCGGGGCAGACGATCCTCGAGCCGACGTCGGGCAACACCGGCATCAGCCTCGCGATGATCTGCCGGCGCAAGGGCTACCCGCTGACGGTCGTCATGCCCGACAACGTCACGCCGGAGCGCACCCAGCTGCTGGAGATGTACGGCGCGAAGATCATCTACAGCCCCGGCGACCAGGGCTCCAACGGCGCCGTCGCGATGGCCAGCGAGATGGCGCTGGACACCGAGACGTACTACATGCCCTACCAGTACGGCAACCCGGCCAACCCGCTCGCGCACTACAACGGGACGGCCGTCGAGATCCTCGAGGAGCTCGACGAGATCGCCGCCTTCGTCGCCGGCCTCGGCACCGGCGGCACGCTCATGGGCAACGCGCGGCGCTTCAAGGAGGAGCTCGGCGACAGCGTCAAGATCGTCGCCGCCGAGCCGATGCAGGGCGAGCCGGTCCAGGGCCTGCGCTCGCTCGACGACGGCTTCATCCCGCCGATCATCGACCTGAGCCTGCTGGACCGCAAGATCTTCGTGACCAACGAGGACGCGATCGTCTGGACGCGCAAGCTGCTCGACGAGGAGGGCATCTTCGCCGGCGTCTCGTCGGGCGCGATCGCCCGCGTCGCGGTGCGGATCGCCAACGAGATGGACGAGGGCAACGTCGTCTTCATCGTCTGCGACGACGGCTGGAAGTACCTCTCCTCCGGCATCTACACCAAGCCGCTTGAGGAGATCGAGAACCTGGATTCCACCGTCTGGTGGTGATCCGGCGGGGGAGCGGGTCCGCATCGACTCGCGGTAGGTAGCTTGCAGGACCCCCACACGGAGGCTGGCATGGACATCGACAGGCTCCTGCGCGCCCCCCGGTCGCGCCGGCGCTTCCTACGGTTCGGTGCAGTGAGCGCGGCGGGCGCGTCGGCGGCCGTGCTGTCGGCGTGCGGCGGCACCTCGCCGACCGCCACGGCGCCCGCCGGGCCCGACGAGTCCGACGAGGCGGACGTCGAGATCCTCAACGGGGTGCTGGACCTCGAGCTCATGGCCGTCGCCGCATACAAGACGGGCGCGGCCCGGCTGAGCGGAGCGATGCTGCAGCTCGGCAAGACGCTGCTCGAGCAGGAGCAGGATCATGTCGATGCGCTGTCGGCCGCGATCTCCGACCTCGGCGGCAGGCCCAATCGCGCCAAGGCGTCCTACGACCTGCCGCGGCTGGGCTCGCAGCCCGCCGTCCTGCGGTTCGCGGTCGAGATCGAGAACACCGCGATCGCCGCCTACATCGACGCGCTGCCCAAGCTCACGCAGGGCGAGCTGCGCGCGACCGCGTCGGCGATCATCACCAACGAGGCCGAGCACCTCGCCGTGCTGCGCGACGCGCTGGGCATGGAGCCCGCCCCGGACGCCTTCGTGACCGGGCGCGTCGAGCCGTCATGACGCGGATCGTCATCGCCGACGGCGACGCCGACAGCGCGCAGGTCGCGCAGTTCGAGCGCGAGCGCCGCGAGCTGCTGCGGCGCGGCTTCGCGCTCGGCGGCGCCGCGATCGCGGCGTCCTCGATTCCCCTCCTGCTGTCGGTCCGCAACGCGTTCGCCTCCTCGGGCGGCGACGGCGCGATCCTCGCCGACGCGATCACGCTCGAGCGCGTCGCGGTCATCGCCTACGACCTCATCGTCGAGAGCGGCCTGCTGTCGCCCGCGCTCGTGCGCGTCGCGCGCCGCTTCGGCGACCACGAGCGCCGCCACGCCGACACCCTCACGACCGCGCTGACCGACCTCGGCGGCACGCCGCCGTCGCGGCCGAAGGGCGCCGACGACGTCGACGAGGTCGTCGAGGGCCTGAGCGACCTGACGTCCCAAGCCGGCGCGCTGAGCTTCGCGATCGAGCTCGAGACGGCGACCGTCGCGGCGTACTACGACGCGCAGGCCAAGCTCGTCGAGGCCCGGCTGCTGCAGACCGGCGCCTCGATCATGGCCAGCGAGGGGCAGCACCTCGTCGTGCTGCGCAAGGCGGCCGGCCGCAACCGGCTGCCCAACGCGCTGGAGACCGGGGAGTCCTGACGGCCCGCGCGCAGCGCCGTGCCGGGCGAAAATGGTCCAAACGGTGCGTCCGCCCGTAGACATGACGACTACCATCGCTGCAGAGCGAGCGACCCGGCATCGTCGGACGACCCAAGGAGCATTTGCACCATGCCTTTCAATCTCGGGCCCGGAGAGCTGCTGCTCGTCCTGGCGATCGCGCTCGTCGTGCTCGGACCCAAGAAGCTGCCCGACGTCGGCAGGTCGCTGGGCAAGGGCATGCGCGAGTTCAAGGAGTCGCTGTCGAACATGACCGGCGACGACGACGACGAGAAGGCCCGCCTGAAGAAGGTCTAGTGGGTCATCCAGGAACGTTCGACCGGAAACCCGGGATGCCGGCGCCGGCTGGCAAGGACGCAGGACCGAAGGTGTGGCTCTGCCACATCGAGCGTCCGAGGACGCCGCCAGGCGGTGATCGGCGCCCGGGGTTCCGGGTCAAACGTTTGTGGATGACCCACTAGCGAGGGCTAGCCTCTCAGCGGTGAAGATCGCACGAGCACTGCTGGACGAGATCGTCGCCCACGCGATCCGTGACGCCCCGAACGAGTGCTGCGGCCTCGTCGTCGGGCACGACGGCGTCGCGACCCAGGCGCGTGCGCTGGAGAACCTGGCCGCCAGCCCCTACCGCTTCGACATAGACGGGCGCGAGCTCATCGCGTTCGCGTTCGCCGACGACGCCGACGACGAGCAGCTCACGGCGATCTACCACTCGCACACGCGCTCGGCCCCGTATCCGTCGCAGACCGACGTGAACTTCGCCGCCGGCTGGCCGGGCGTCGAGTGGCTCATCGTCGGGATCCCCAAGGCGCGCGACGGCGTGCCCGAGGTGCGCTCCTACCTCATCGACGGCGGGAAGATCAGCGAAGTGCCGATCGAGGTCGCGTAGCCCGGCGGCGAGCGCGCCACCGCGCCACCGCTCCGCCGCCCGCCGCCGCCCGGCAGCCGCCCCGCCCATGACCTCCCAGCCCCTCGTCTGCCCCCGCTGCGCGGCGCGCCACCCGGCCGCCGAGCGCTTCTGCCGCGCCTGCGACATGCCGCTCGTCCACGAGGGGGCGCAGGAGCTCGCCGAGCCGCTCTCCGAGCGCCACCGCCGCGCGCGCAAGATCGACCCGCGCTACACCGAGGGCGAGCTCGTGCGCGTCGCGGGCGCGATGAACCAGGCCGAGGCCGAGTTCGTCCAGGGCCTGCTGCTCGAGGAGGGGATCCCGTCGACGCTGCGCCGCACGCGCGGCTTCGACGTGCCCGACATGCTCGCCGCAGGACCGCGCGACGTCATGGTGCCCGCCTCCGGGCACGGGCCCGCGCGCGAGGTGCTGCTCGACGCCGAGATCATCGGCGGGGCGCAGGCGGCGCCGTCGCGGGCGACGCCCGCGCGCGTGCTCGCGGCGCTGCTCGCCGCGGTCGCGCTCGTGGCGCTCGTCGCCTGGCTCTGGCTGCGCCTGCCGGCCTGAGCCGCGCGGGCGCCGCCGCCGCCGCCGCTCAGCGCTCGGCCATGCGGGCGAGGTGCGCGCGCCAGGTGCCCTCGGAGTGGACCATCGCGCGCCCGTGGAAGGCGCAGACGAGCGCCTCGCGCGGACCGCCGCGGGGCAGCGCGCAGGCCAGGCGGACGGCGGCCTCGACGCCCTCCTCGCGCGCGACGAGGTCGATGACCGATCCTCCCAGCAGCGTCGCGTCGCGCAGCGAGGGCGGGAAGGACGGGCGCTCGCCCTCGCGCAGGCGTCGCGCGATCGCGGGCCGAGCGTGGCCGGTCTGGCCCGAGAACCACTGCGCCGCACCGGCGAGCAGCCAGGCCCAGCGCGCGCCGCGCACGGCCGAGCGCGGGGTCCACGGCGGCGGCAGCCGCTCGTTGGAGGCGGCGACGACGAGGTGCACGTACAGCGCGGCGGGCGTGAGCAGCAGCATCTCGCGCGAGCCGTCGACGTTCGCGGCCCGCTGGGCGAGCAGCCGGGGGGCGAGCACGTGCAGGGTCCCGCGCCCCGGCCAGCCGGCGAGGTAGCGCCGCGCCGCCGGGGCGGTGAGGCGGCGCACGACGGGCAGGACCGGCTGGGCGAGGTCGAGCTCGGCGCCGCTTTGGTGCAGTACGACGGTGACCTCCTGCGGCAGCGCCGGGAAGAGCGTCTGCAGGCGTGCGCGCGCGTCCTCGAGCAGCTCGAGCACGGACGCGACGTCGTCGTCGTCGCGCTCCTCGTGGCGGGCGACGAAGTTCAGCGAGGCGGTCTCGACCCAGGCGGACATCGTGCGCCGGGCTTCGCCCCGCCGGTCACGTCCCCTGCTCCTGCGCGGCCTCCCAGTCCAGCTCGGTCGCGATCCCGTGCTCGCGCAGGATCGCGTTCGCCTCGCCGAGCGAGCCCGCGCCCGCGACGAGCTGCGCGCAGCGCGCCGTGCTGGTCAGCGCGACGAGCGGATCGAAGAAGAACAGCAGGCCGCCGGCGGCGGTGAGCTGCACGGTGCGCCGGCCGTCGCGGATCGCCACCGCGCCCAGCGCGCCGCGCGCGCAGCGCAGCGCCATCGCGCTGGCCTCGGTCGGGATCTGCGCGACCGCCGCCTCGAGGCGCGCGATCGCGTCCGTGCCCGGGCCCCAGACGCCGAGGTAGCCGCCGGCCTCGGTCAGCTCCGCGAGGCGCGCGATGACCTCGTCGGGCGTCAGCTCGCCGTCGCAGCCGGCGCCGAACAGCGCCCCGAGGATGCCGACGCCGCGGGCGCTCAGCGACGGGGCGCAGGCCAGGCAGACGGCGTCGGCCAGCGGGCTGCCCAGACCCGCCTCGTCGCCGTGGGCGAGGACGTCGCCGCCGACGTCGACGAGCACGACGAGGTCGCATCCCAGCTGCGATGCCGCGCCGGCGAGCGCGTCGGCGACGGCCTGCGGCCCGCCGCCCGGGTCGAGCAGCAGCACGGGCTCGCCGAGGTGGCGCGCCATGTGCGACTCGGCGAACGCGAAGCCGCCGGGGCCCGTCGTCTGCGGCCCCGCCATGGCGGCGTGCGCGTTGAGGCGACGGACGCCGCCGAGCTCGTCGATCCGCCGCGGTCCGGCGAGCGGGTCGATCGGGCGGCGCTCCCAGCTCAGGCCGCCGAGCACGGCCGGGGTGCCCAGCGCGCTCGCGAGCTCGGCGACGACGAGCGCGCCGACGACGTCACCCCCGCCGCCGATCCCGACGGCGAGGACACGCTGGGCCGCGGCGATCGCCGCGAGCACGGGCCCGGCCTAGACGAGCGCCGGGACGCCGCCGTCGGCGATCGAGCGGATCGCCTCGGCAGCACGTTCGAACTCGCTGTCGGAGAGCACCGGCGTCCCCTCGAACGGCAGGTCGCGCTGCAGCTCCAGCCACGAGCGGCAGCCGCCGTACTCGTCCTTGACGCGGACCGTGACCGGTCGCGGGATGCGGTACGTGCGCAGCAGCAGCACGTGCAGCGGGTGGCGGCGCTTCCACTCCAGGCGCTTCTCGGCGTAGTCGGTGCTCCACACGTAGAACGGCGACAACGCGTCGACGCAGCGCGGATCGGTGATCGTGAAGTGATCGGCCAGCTCGGCCCACGCGCGGATCCGCACGCGATCGGGCTGGGGGAGCGGGTTCAGGCCGTTGGCATCCAGCGCGCCGGGCGGCGGCTCGCCGTCCGCCCAGACGCCCTCCTCGAGGGCGCGAGCCAGTTCGGGCACGTGCGACTCGCGCACGCAGTCCCCGCGCTGGTGATCGAACGTCGGGTACAGGAAGAAGCGGTCGTGCTCCACGCGGAATCGCCTGTCGGACTCGCGCAGGCCGCCCTTCCTGAGGGTGATGAGCTGCTCGCCTTCGGCAAGTGCGCGGACGGTGACCGCCCACTCTTTAAACGCAATTGGCATAGAACAAACCAGACGACGACGGAACAAAGCACGGACCACAACGAAACCACCCGTCGCCTCGAACCATCCCTGGTGCGATCGACGGGAGAGCGGGCATTCTGCCATAGAAGCGCACAAAGCACCAAATATCCCTGCAAATGTGCAGGTTTACCTTGTAACTCAGCCGTTAAGGCGGGTTCCTGCGAAGGCCTCCAGGGCCTCGATGAGGGCCGCGAAGTCGTTGTCGGCGTGCCCGCGGGCGATCGCGGCGACGAGCACGTCGCGAGCCGATGCGGCGGCTCCGAACGGTACCTGCGCGGCCTGCGTCTCCTCCAGGCACAGCCGCACGTCCTTGAGCATGTGCTCGAGCTTGAAGAGCGTCGCGAAGTCGTGCTCGCGCATCGGCCCGGCCTTGAGGTCGAGCATCGCCGAGCCGCCCGAGCCCTTGCTCATGACGGCGACGAGCGCGTCGAGATCGACGCCGGTCGCGCGCCCGACGAGCAGCGCCTCGCCGACCGTCGCGCAGTTCGCCGCCGCGACGGAGTTGTTGATGAGCTTGACCATCTCGCCCTGACCGGCCGGGCCGACGTGCACGACGACGTCGCCCATGACGTCGAACAGCGGCTTGGCGCGGGCGAAGTCCTCGGCGCCGCCGCCGGCCATGATCGTCAGCGTCCCGTCCTGCGCCTTCGGCGACGAACCGGTCACCGGCGCGTCGAGCATCGACAGCCCGAGCTCGTCCAGCTCGGCGGCGATCGCGCGCGTCTGGGACGGCGCGATCGTCGACATGTCGACGCACAGCGCGCCCGCTGCCGCGCCGCGCGCGACCCCCTCGTCGCCGAGCAGGACCTCGCGCACCTGGTCGCCGTCGACGACCATCGTGATGACGACGTCGCTGGCGGCGCCGACCTCGGCGGGCGAGGCCGCGACCGTGCCGCCGTGCTCGGCCGCCCAGGCGTCGGCGGTCGCGCCGGTGCGGTTGAACACGGTCAGCTCATGACCGGCGCGGGCGAGGTTCGCGGCCATCCGCGAGCCCATGATCCCGAGGCCGACGAAGCCGATGCGGCCCGGGCCGGCGGGCGGCGGGGAAGTTGCCATGGAGCGGATGCTAGTTGTCGCGACGGGCCGCCCCGTGGGCGGCGCGCCGGACCGGTCAGCCGCGGCGCGCCGGACCGGTCAGCCGCGCGCGCCGTAGCCGCCGCCGCCCGGCGTCCTTACCTCCAGGCGGTCGCCCGGCCGCAGCTCGCCGGTCGCCTTGGAGGGCAGCTCCTCGCCGTTGAGGAGGTTGCGCCCGCGGGCGCCGGGCTCGCCGCCGGCGGCGCCCGGGGGCGGGTGGCGGCGGCGCTCGGTGATGAGCGCGTAGCGCATCGGGGCGGTCGCCTCGAGCTCGCGCACGAGGCCGTCGCCGCCGCGCCGGCGGCCCGCTCCGCCCGAGCCGCGGCGCACCGCGTGGCGCACGACGCGCAGCGGGAACTCGAGCTCGAGCGCCTCGACGGGCGTGTTGAGCGTGTTCGACATCGCGACGTGCACCGCGCTGGGCCCGTCGGCGTCCGCGCAGGCGCCCTGACCTCCGCCGAGCGTCTCGTAGTACGTGAACGCCTCCGTGCCGAGCGTGAGGTTGTTCATCGTGCCCTGGCCGAGGGCGCGGCCGAACGCGGCGAGCACGAGGTCGGCGACGCGGCTGGAGGTCTCGACGTTGCCGCCCGCGACCGCCGGGAGCGTCCCGTCCGCGCGCGGCCCTGCGTTGAGCAGGCAGCCGCGCGGCGCGCGGACCTCGATCGGCCGGTAGGCGCCCGCGCTGGGCGGGACGTCGGGGTCGGTGAGCACGCGGACGGCGAAGTAGGCGGCCGAGCGCGTCACCGCGAGCGGGCAGTTGAGGTTGCCGGTGTGCTGCGCGGCGCTGGCGCCGAAGTCGAGCACGAGGCGGTCGCCGCTCACGGTCGCGACGAGCGCCAGCTCGATGTCGCCGTCGATGCCCTCGAGCACGTCGCGGGCCTCGCGCGGACCGTCGGGCAGCGCCCGCAGGCAGGCCCGCGTGCGGCGCTCGGCGTAGTCGAGGACCGCTGCGGTGGCCTCGCGCAGCGCGCCGGCACCGCGCCGCCGCGCGAGCTCGACGAGTCGCTGCGCGCCGATCCGGTTCGCCGCGAGCTGGGCGCGCAGGTCGGCGCGGCGCTGGTCGGGCTGGCGCATCCGGACGGCGAGCTCGTCGATCGCCGCGTCGTCCAGCGGGCGCGGCGCGATGACGACGCCCTCCTCGCCGAGCGTCGTCGAATCGGCCGGCATCGACCCCGGCACGCGGCCTCCGACGTCGGCGTGGTGGGCGCGGTTGGCCGCGAAGCCGAGCAGCTCGCCGCGGTCCAACACGGGCGTGATGACCGTGATGTCGGGCAGGTGCGTGCCGCCGCGGAACGGGTCGTTGAGGATCCAGGGCCGGCCGGCGGCGTGATCCTCGCCGAGCACGGCGGCGACCGCGGCCGGCATCGCGCCGAGGTGAACCGGGATGTGCTCGGCCTGCATGACCATCTCGCCGGCGGCGTCGAAGAGGCCGCTCGAGCAGTCGCGGCGCTCCTTGATGTTCGCCGAGTGCGCGCTGCGCACGAGCACGGCGCCCATCTCCTCGCACGCCGCGCGCAGCGCGCCGGTCACCACCTGCAGATCGATCGCGTCGAGGCTCATGGCGCCCGTCGCAGCACGATCGTGCCGGCGTCGTCGACGCGGCCGCTCCAGCCCGGCGCGACCGCCAGCGTCGCCTCCGGCAGCTCGCAGACGGCGGGCCCGCGGAGCTGCTCGCCCGGCGCGAGCTCGCCGTGCAGGATCTCGGCCTCGTGCGCCTCGCCGTCGAAGACGACCGTGCGCCGCGAGCGCGCCGCCGCCTGCGTCGGGCCGGCCGCGAGGTCGAGCTCGGGGCCGGGCACGCTCGCGGTGGCCCGGATCGTGACGACCTCGATCGCGGCCCCGGCATCGCGGTAGCCGTAGCGCTCCTCGTGCAGCGCCTCGAAGGCGGCGCGCAGCTCGCCGGTCGCGGCGCCCGCCACGTCGCGCACCGTCAGCTCGTGGGCCTGGCCGCGGTAGCGCGCGTCGTAGGCGACGTCGACGTGGCTCTGCTCGCCCGCGCCGAGGGTGGCGCGCGCGGCCGCCGCGAGCTCGCCGGTCGCCTGCTGCAGCGCGGCGTCCGTCAGGCCCGCGCCGGCGAGCAGGACCGTGCGCTGCTCGGTCGCGCGGCGGTCGGCCGCGGCGAGCCCGAGCGCGCTCAGGACGCCCGAGGCGCGCGGGCACAGGATCGTCGTCATCGCGAGCTCGTCGGCGATCGCGGCGGCGTGCAGGGGACCGGCACCGCCGAAGGCCAGCAGCGCGAAGGCGCGCGGGTCGATCCCCTGCTGCACGGTCATGACGCGCAGCGCGCGCACCATCTCGGCGTTCGCGACGCGGATGATCCCCTCCGCACAGGCGAGGGGGTCGAGCTCCAGGCGCGCGGCGAGCCGGCCGACCGCGCGCTCGGCGGCGGACCGCTGCAGCGCCACGCCGCCGGCGAGCGGTGCGTCGGTGCCGAGCCGGCCGAGCAGGAGGTTGGCGTCGCTGACCGTCGGCTCCTCGCCGCCGCGGCCGTAGCAGGCGGGTCCGGGGTCGGCGCCCGCGCTGCGCGGCCCGACCCGCAGCGCGCCGCCGGGGTCGCGCCAGGCGATCGAGCCCCCGCCGGCTCCGACGGTGTGGATGTCGACCATCGCCAGCGCGAGCGGACGCCCGCCGACCTCGCGCCCGGCGGTCTCGCGGACGGCTCCGTCCTCGACGACGCAGACGTCGCACGAGGTGCCGCCCATGTCGAAGCAGACGAGGTTCGCATGCCCGCTGCGGCGCGCGACGAGGGCCGCGGCGGCGGCACCGCCCGCCGGTCCCGACAGCACGGTGAAGACGGCATGGCCGGCCGCGAGCGAGGCCGATGCCAGGCCGCCGCTTGACTGCATGATGAGCGGCTCGGGCAGCCCGGCGGCGGCGGCGCGCTCGAGCAGGCGGCGCAGATAGCGCGCCAGCAGCGGCGACAGCGCGGCGTCGACCTCGGTCGTCGCCGCGCGCTCGTACTCGCGAAACGTGCCGACGACGTCGTGCGAGAGCGAGACGTGGACGGCGGGCAGCGCTGCCGCGAGCGCGTCGCCGATCGCGAGCTCGTGGCCCGGGTGCGCGTAGGCGTGCAGCAGCACGACGGCGACGGCCTCCGGCTCGAGCGCGGCGACCCGTGCGACGAGCGGCGCGGGGTCGCCGAGCGCGCGCAGCACGCCGTCCGGCCCGCAGCGCTCCGGCGCCGCGACGCGCAGCGCCGGCGCGACGAGCGGCGGCGGCCGCGTCGCGCACAGCCGGTACAGGTCGGCGCGGGCCTGGCGGCCGAGCTCGACGACGTCGGTGAAGCCCTCGGTCGCGACGAGCACCGTGCGCGCGCCGTCGCCCTCGAGCAGGGCGTTCGTCGCGACGGTCATCCCGTGCGCGAACAGCTCGACGTCGGCGCCGTCGCAGGCGGCCCGCTCCAGCGCCGTCCCGATCGCGGTCATGACGCCCTCGGACTGGTCGGCGGGGGTGGTCGGCGCCTTCGCGGTGACGATCGCGTTCGCCGTGGCGAGCACGGCGTCGGTGAACGTCCCGCCGACGTCGACGCCGAGCAGCACGGTCAGCGTGCGGGGCGGGCGCGCGGGCGCGGCCGGCGGACCGCGGGCGCGGTCGCGGCCGGACCGCTCGGCGGCGAGGGGAGCATCGCCACATCTAAGCCGATGTGCCGAACGCTCGCTCGCAACCAATCGCCGCTCGGCTCGTTAACACGCCATGAACATGCGCCGCCCCACATCCATCGTCACGGGCCTGCTGGCACTGCTGGCACTGCCGGCGCCCGCGTTCGCGCTCACCGCCGCCGACGCCCGCATCGGATCTCACCCGGGGTTCGTCCGCGTCGTCGTGGACTTCACCGGAGGTCCGCTGGAGGTCAACGACGCCGACGCCGTCGACCCGAGCCCGATCGACGGGCACGCTCGCGTCGACGTCCGCGGCCCGTCGATCCGCACCCGTTCGATCGACCGAAGGGCCGCCGGCGTGCGCGTGCGCGTCCAGCAGGCCTCCAACCGCCTGCGCATCCGCGTCACGAGCCGCAGGCGGGCGCTGAAGTACGTGCGCGTCTGGGGCCTGCACGGGCCCGAGCGCCTCGTCCTGGACTTCTACCGCGCCAGGCCGCCGAGCCGGGCCGCGGAGATCCGCACCGGCACGCGACGCTGCCTGCGGCTGACGAGCGTGCGGCGCGAGGGTCGCGGCGTGCGCGTGCGCGGCGTCGAGCGCCAGCTGTTCGAGGGCGCGTTCGTCCTGCGGGTGCGCGACGCCTCGGGCCGCGTCGTCGGCAGGCGGGTCATGACCGCCCGCGGCGCGTTCGACGCGCGGGTGTCCTACCGCGTCGCGCGCAGGCAGGCGGGGACGCTCGAAGGCGTCGCGGCCTCGGCGAAGGACGGATCGCTCGCCTGCCTCGTGCAGCGCCGGATCGCGCTGCGCCCGTAGACCTGTGCGCGCGGCCTACGCGGCGATCCGCTCGGCGAGCTCCTCGGTCTCGGCCAGGTGCTGGTGGGAGGGGCAGTAGCCGTTGTGGGCGAGCGGCATCCGCTGGCAGGGGGTGCCGCGGCGCGTCGTGGCGCGGCACTCCAGCGGGTTGCCGTTGATGTCGTAGCCGTGCTGGGGCTGCTTGGCAAGCCAGTCCTGGGCGGCGCCCACGTAGGCGGAGACGACCTGCCAGACGCGCGGCTGGGCGACGATCGGAAAGCACGTGCGGATGTCGTTGAACAGCGTCCGTGCCGGCCGGGCGAAGTAGTGGCGATCGGTGGCCAGCCGCTCGATGGTGGCCTCGCAGGCGCGCAGGACGTCCGCGTGGCGGTCGCGCGTTCCGATCGAGGCCACGATGTGGGGCGACAGCTCTCGATAGATCGCGCGGCTGAACTGATACATGGGGGCGGGATCTCCTTTCCTCGGCAGCGATCAGTCCGCGCCAGTGTGGCGTTTGCTTATGAAGGTAAGAACGATCCCAATGTTGATTTCGTATTAAGCTTGACGAGGTGTCAAGCCCAGCGGTCCGTGCGCGGCCGCTCGTCGGGACCGATCACGGTGTGGCGGTGGTCGAGCGCGGGGTCCAGCGCCGGGAAGTCCGCCCGCTGGTGCGCGCCGCGGCTCTCCTCGCGGCGCAGCGCGCAGGCGGCGACGAGCCGGGCGAGCGCGCAGGGGTCCCGCGCGAGGCGCTCGAGCCCGGCCCGCGTGCGCACGATGCCGGCGTCGCGCCAGAGCGCCTCCTGCGTCGAGCGCTGCGGCGCCTGGAGCGCCGCGGCCGGCGGCGGAGCGCCGGCCACCGCCCCGGGGGCGGGCTCGTCGAGGCCCGCGCGGGCGGCGCGCGCACCCCAGACGAAGCACTCGCTGAGCGAGTTGGAGGCCAGCCGGTTGGCGCCGTGCAGGCCCGTGCAGGCGGTCTCGCCGACGGCGTACAGGCCGGGGACCGTGCTGCGCCCGTCGAGGTCGCAGACGACGCCGCCCATCATGTAGTGCGAGGCCGGCGAGACGGGGATCGGCTCGCGCGTCGGATCCAGGCCCGCGTCCTGCAGCGCCGAGACGACGTTGGGAAACAGCGCCGGGTCGACGCCGCGCATGTCCAGCCCGACCGACCGGGCGCCGGTCTGCTCCAGCAGCGCGGCGATCGCGCGCGAGACCTCGTCGCGCGGCGCGAGCTCCTCGACGAAGCGCTCCCCGTCGGGGCCGTGCAGCGTCGCTCCCTCCCCGCGGATCGCCTCGGTCACGAGGAAGCCCTCGCGGCCGCGCACGCCGACGACGGCGGTCGGGTGAAACTGCAGGAACTCGAGGTCGGCGAGCTCCGCGCCGGCGGCGTGGGCGATCGACATCCCGATCCCCAGCGAGCCCGGCGGGTTGGTCGTGCGCGACCACAGCGCGGCCGCGCCGCCGGTCGCGAGCAGGGTCGCGCGCGCCCGCACGGCGCGGCCGTCCTCCAGCCCGACGCCGGTGCAGCGGCCGTCTTGCAGCCATGCGCTCGCCGCGCGGGCGCCCTCGAGGATCGTGATCTGCGGATCGTCGACGACGAGCGCCGACAGCTGGCGCACGACGCGGCGGCCGGTGGCGCTGCCGCCCGCGTGCACGACGCGGCGGACCGAGTGACCGCCCTCGAGGCCGAGCGCGAGCACGCCGCGGCGGTCGGCGTCGAAGCGCACGCCCAGCGCCTCGAGGTCGCGGACGCGCGCGGGCGCCTCGCCGGCGAGGACCTGTGCCGCCGCGCGGCGCACGAGCCCGCGGCCGGCGGCCTCGGTGTCGGCGAGGTGGCACTCGGCGGAGTCCTCGACGGCGAGTGCCGCCGCGATGCCGCCCTGCGCCCAGTAGCTCGCCGTCTGCGCCAGCGGGGTCGCCGAGACGAGCACGACGCTCGCGCCCTCGGCCGCGGCCGACAGCGCCGCGTAGAGGCCGGCACCACCGGCTCCCACGACCGCGACGTCGCATGAGGTCACCGGTTCGCCGGGCACAGGCGGGGTACCGTACTCCGATGGCCGACCCGGTCCTGCTTCACCACCCCTCGTCGCTGCAGCACGACACCGGCGGTCACCCGGAGAACGCGCGCCGGATCATGGCGATCGAGCATGCGCTCGGCGAGCTGGACTGGCTCGGGTGGGACGTGCGCCTGTCGCCCCCGGCGACGCGCGCGCAGATCGCCCGCATCCACCCGGCGCAGCACGTCGAGCGCATCGAGACGCTCTGCCGGCGCGGCGGCGGGATGATCGACATGGACACCGTCGTCAGCGCGGGCTCCTTCGAGGCGGCGCTGCACGCCGCGGGCGGCGCGGTCGCGATGGTCGACGCGCTGCTCGGCGCCGAGGGCGCGCACGCCGGCGCGTCCCTGCACCGGCCGCCCGGCCACCACGCCGAGGCGGCCCGGGCGATGGGCTTCTGCCTGCTGGACAACATCGCGATCGCCGCCCAGCACGCGCTCGACGAGCACGGCGCGCAGCGGGTGATGATCGTCGACTGGGACGTGCACCACGGCAACGGCACGAACGCGATCTTCCACGAGCGCGCCGACGTGCTGTTCTGCTCGATCCACCAGTCGCCGCTGTATCCCGGCACGGGCCAGGCGAGCGACGCCGGGCGCGGCGACGGCGCGGGCTTCACGGTGAACATGCCGGTCCCCGCGGGCTCCGGCGACGCGGTGTTCCTGTCGCACGTCGCGCACGTCGTCGTGCCGCTCGCGCTCGCCTACGAGCCCGACCTGCTGCTGATCTCCGCCGGCTTCGACGCGCACGCCGACGATCCGCTCGCCTCGTGCCTGGTGACCTACGCCGGCTTCGCCGGCATGGCCGCGCTGCTGCGCGGGGTCGCCGAGCGGCTCGGCGTCGCGCTCGGGCTCGTGCTCGAAGGCGGCTACAACCTCGACGCGCTCGCCCGCTCGATCGTCGCGACGCTCGCGGTGCTCGGCGCCCCCGAGGCGCCGGCCGCGCCGGACGTCGCCGTGGACCGGCTCGCGCTCGCCGCGCAGGAGCGCCTCGCCGCCGGCCACTGGCCCGCGCTGATCGCCTGAGCGCGGCCGGGTCGCTAGGGCCGCGGCGCGCTCGTCGTCGTGGTCGGGGAGGGCGTCGTCGCCGCGGGCGGCGTCGTCTGGCCCGGGACCGTCCGCGCCGGTCCGTCGGGGTTGACCGGGGCGGTCGTCGTCGCGCTCGGCAGCGGGACCGTCGAGCCGGGCTGCGGCAGGGTGACGGCGGGCGGCGCGACGAGCGCCGGCGCGGGCGCCGTCGTCGTCGGCGGCGCGGTCTGGAAGACCGCCGTCGGCGTCGTCCCGACGGCGCTGGCGCCGTCGTCGGTCAGCCGCACGAACGCGAAGGCGAGCAGGGCGCCGGCGAGCAGGACGATCGCCGCGACGGCGACGGTCGGCAGCTGCCAGTTCGGCGTCGGCGCCAGCCGCGTGCGGGCGGGCGCGCCGCACTCCAGACACCAGTCCTGCTCGGGCCCGACGGTCGCCGAGCAGCGCGGGCAGCGCAGCGAGCCGGGCGGGGGAAGCTGGCCGCGATCGTCGGGAGGCTGCGTGGTCACGGGCCGTCGGGCGCGCGCGGTGGGCGCATCGCCTCGGTCGGCTGAGCGATCGTCGGTGCCTCGGGGTCCGGCGCGGGCTGCGCCTCGGGCGCGGCCGGGGCCGGCGCAGGCGCAGGCGGCTGTGGCGCCGGCGCGGCGACGACCGGCTGCCCGGCGGGTCCACCGAGCGGTGCGAGCGGCGCCTGCGGCGGGGCGGCGATCGCGCCGCCGACCTCGCCCATCGCCCGCGGGCCGCCGACCTGCAGCCCGCAGTGCGGGCAGAAGTTCGAGTCGCTGGCGTGCAGCGCGCCGCAGCGGGCGCACGACGTGATGCCCGGCTCGCGCAGCTCGTGCAGCGGCCGGCGGTCGTCGAGCACCTGCTCGAGCGCGCGCAGCTCGCTGTCGACCGCGGCGAGCGCGCTGATCTTCGCCTCGACGAGGTCCGGGCGGTCGCGGCCGAAGCGGCGCATGTCGAACAACAGCCCGCCGATGTCGCGGAACCCGAGCTCGCGGGCACGGCGCAGGAAGCGCAGCCGCCGGCGCAGCCTGCCGCGGTCGCGGAAGCTCGTCTGCCCGGCCGCCGGGACCCGCTCGACGACGACCTGCGTGTCCTGCGTCTCACCGGGGGCCTGCACGACGGGGGCGGCGGCCTTCCGGCCCCACGGCAGGCGCTTGGCGCCCGCGCGCCGGCGCGACAGGCCCGACCGCAGCCGGCCGAGCACGCCGGCGCCACCTGGACGCGAAGAGCCGGGGGTGCGACGGCGGAAGATGCGCTGCATCAGTCCGGTCATGAGAGCGAGACGCCGCGGGAGGATGGAGCCGGCGCCACGGCGGGCGAGTATAGCGGCGGGGCGGTGCCCCCCTCGGCGAGCCAGCGCCAGGCGGTTGCGACGCGTTCGGCGAGCGCCTCGGCGGAGAACGTCAGCGCTCGCGCGCGCCCCTCGACGCGCGGATCGTCGGCCTCGAGGTGCGGTGCGAGGGCCGCCCGCCACTCGGCGAGATCCCACTCGCCGCAGTGCGCGCCGGCGATGCCGCGCAGCGCCTCGGGGTGGGCGCCGGTCGGGCGCGCGAGGACCGGGACGTCGCAGGCGAGCGCCTCGATGCACGCCAGGCCGAACGTCTCCCAGTCGGCCGGGCAGACGACCGCGTTGGCGGCGTTGACCCAATCGGGCACCTCGTCGGGCGCGACGGCGCCGAGCGTCAGCAGCCGCGCGTCGCCGCCGACGAGCTCGAGGGCGCGGTCGTGGCGCTTGACGGCGCGCGCGGGATCGTACGGAAACAGCACGTAGCGCCCGTCGGGATCGAGCCCGAGCCGCCCGCGCGCCGCGCGCCGGTCGACCGGGCGGAAGCGCTCGAGGTCGACGCCGCAGGGCAGGATCGCCACGTCGCGGGTGACGCCCGCGCCGGGGACCTCGGCGGCGAACGCGGCGGTCGGCGTTGCGACGAGGTCCATGCGGCCGAGCACCGCGGTCGTGATCGGCCGCGAGCGGCGGTGATAGAGGTCGTTGCCGTGCAGCGTCAGGACGCGATGGGAGGCGTCGACGGCGAGCGCGGGCCAGGCGGTGAGTCCGAAGTGGGCGTGCACGATGTCGAAGTGCTGCCCGCGATAGCGCCGTCGTAACTCGCGGGCCGCCCGCAGATAGCTGCGCGCGCCTCCGGGAGCGAAGGCGTGCAGCTGCACGTCGAGGCCCGCGATCCGCTGCAGCGCGCGCACCTGGTCGCGCACGAAGCTGCCCAGCGCGGGCCGGGCGGGGGTGGGGGACATGTTCGATACGACGAGTGCGCGCATGACGGGTTGCGCTCATTCAACAGCGTCGGCACCGCTCGTCCGCGATGTTGTGACGGGCGCGCGTAGCTGTTGTGACGGGCGGGCGTAGATCGGTGACGGGCGGCGGCGCAGGATCCGGACGACACACACCGTCTCGTTGGGAGGCCGCACATGCCGTATCGCACGATGGGCTGGATCCACGCACACCTCGCCCGCCTGGGGCGCGAGCAGGACGGGCAGGGCACCGTGGAGTACGTCGGTCTCATGCTCCTGCTGGCGGCCCTGCTGACCGGCGTGGTCTTCGCCGCGAAGGAGATGGCCGACGGCGGCGGCCTCGCGAAGGAGATCGCCGCCAAGCTCAAGCAGACGATCGACGAGGTGGGCATCAAGAAGCCGTAGAGGCCCCACGCCGCCGGTCCGCGGGGCGCCTCTGCGAACATGGCGCCCCGTGTCCTCGGCCCCGCAGCGCACCGCCCCGATCGGGGTCTTCGACTCCGGTGTCGGCGGGCTGACGGTCCTGCACGAGCTGCTCGTCGCCCTCCCGCAGGAGGACTTCCTCTACCTCGGCGACTCGGCGCGGTTTCCCTACGGCGACCGCTCGCCGCAGGAGCTGCGGGCGTTCAGCCGCCAGATCGCCGACGTGCTGCTCGCGCGCGGGGCGAAGCTGCTCGTCGTCGCCTGCAACTCGGCGACGTCGAGCGCGCTCGCCGATCTCACGGCCCATGTCGCGGCCCGCGGTCACGGCGTGGACGTCATCGGCGTCGTCGGGCCGGAGTCCAACCTCGCGGTCGCGCGCACGCGCAACGGGCGCATCGGCGTGCTGGCGACGCCGGCGACGGTGGCCAGCGGCGCCTACGAGCGCGCGATCCTCGCCGCCGACCCGCTCGTGAAGCTCACGAGCGTCCCGTGCGCGCAGCTTGCCCGCATCTCCCAGGACGGCGCGCCGATCACCGAGGACGACGTCGTGCTCGCCCGCGCCTACTGCGCCCCGCTGCGCGAGGCCGGCGTCGACACGGCGATCCTCGGCTGCACGCACTACCCGTTCGTCGGCGCGCTGCTGCAGCGCCTGCTGGGCCCCGAGGTCTCGCTCATCACGAGCGGGACCGCGATCGCGCGCCGCGTCCAGCATGCCCTCTCGACTCGCGAGCTGGCCACGCCGAGCTCCGACGAGGGCAGCTACGGCTTCCTGTGCACCGGTGACCCGCACGCGTTCGCCGAGGTCGGCTCGCGCTTCTTGCAGCTGCCGATGGGCGCCGTGCACCACATCGACCTTCCGACCGAGGTGCCCGCATGACCGACGATCCCGCCCGCTCCTACGACCGCGCGCCGCACGACCTGCGCCCGACCTCGATCGAGCCGCACTTCGTCAAGCCCGCCGCGGGGTCCGCGCTCATCACGCAGGGCGAGACGCGCGTCATCTGCACCGCGTCGGTGCAGGAGAGCGTGCCGCGCTGGATGGCCGGCAAGGGCCGCGGCTGGGTCACCGCCGAGTACGGGATGCTGCCCGCGTCGACCGGCGACCGCAAGGCGCGCGACGTCACCAAGGGGCGCCCGGACGGGCGCACCGTCGAGATCCAGCGCCTCATCGGGCGCTCGATCCGCGGCGTCGTCGACTTCGCGGCGCTCGGCGAGCGCACGATCTACCTCGACTGCGACGTGCTCACCGCCGACGGCGGCACGCGCTGCGCGTCGATCACGGGCGCCTTCGTCGCGCTCGACCTCGCCGCGCGCAAGCTCGTCGCCGAGGGCAAGCTCGAGCGCTCGCCGCTGACCGGCAGCGTCGCGGCGATCTCCTGCGGGATGGTGGGGGGCGTCGCGCTGCTCGACCTCGACTACTCCGAGGACTCGACCGCGGAGGTCGACGCGAACGTCGTCATGACCGGCGAGGGCGGGCTCGTCGAGGTCCAGGCGACCGCCGAGCGCACGCCGCTGTCGCGCGCGCACCTCGACGAGCTGCTCGCGCTCGCCGGCGGCGGCATCGAGCGGCTGCGGGCGGTGCAGGCCGAGGCGGTGGCGTGAAGCTCGTCCTCGCGACCCGCAACGCCCACAAGCTGCGCGAGTTCGCGACGCTGCTGGCGCCGCACGAGATCGTCGAGCTGCGTCCCGACGTCGTCCTGCCGCCGGAGACCGCCGAGACGTTCGCCGGCAACGCGCTGGAGAAGGCGCGCACCGCCGCGCGCGCGACCGGGCTGCCGGCGATCGCCGACGACTCGGGCATCGCGGCCGCCGCGCTCGGCGGCGCGCCCGGCGTGCGCTCGGCGCGCTTCGCCGGCGAGCACGCCGCCGACGAGGAGAACCTCGCCAAGCTGTTGCGCGAGGCGCCCGCCGGCTCGCCGCTGGCCTACGTCTGCGCGCTGGCCTACGTCGCCGCCGAGGGCGCCGAGCACGTCGTCGAGGGTCGCTGCACGGGGACGCTCGCCGCCGATCCGCGCGGCACGGGCGGCTTCGGCTACGACCCGGCCTTCCTGCCCGACGACCTGCAGGACGGGCGCACGATGGCCGAGCTCGCGCCGGCCGAGAAGGACGCCATCAGCCACCGCGGCCGCGCGGCGCGCGCGCTGCTCGAGCTGCTCGAAGGCTCGTAGTGGATCGTCGACGACCGCCTCACCGGGAACCGCGGGCGCCGATCACCGCCCGGCGGCGCGCTCGGACGCGCGGCGTGGCAGCGCGCCCTCGGGCGCTCGCCGTGGCAGAGCCACGCCTTCGGTCCCGCGTCCGCGCCGCCCGGCGCCGGCAGCCCGGGCTTGCGGTCGAGCGCTCCCGGATGACCCCCTAAGCGCGATGGCCGGGCCCCTGATCGCAGCGCGTTCGCCGCAGGGCGGCGGCTCCGTGAAGTCGCGCGCGGCCGCGCTGTCGATCGCGTCCAACGCGCTGCTCATCGCGCTGAAGCTCGCCGCGGGCGCGATCACCGGCTCGGTCGCGATCCTGACCGAGGCGATGCACTCGTCGATCGACCTCATCGCGTCGTTCGTCGCGTACTTCTCGATCCGCGAGGCCGACAAGCCGGCCGACGACGAGCACCCCTACGGCCACGACAAGATCGAGAACCTCGCCGCGGCGATCGAGGCGATGCTCATCCTCGTCGGCTCGGGCGTCATCGTCTATGCCGCCGTGCGCAGCCTGGCGCACGGACCCGAGGTCCATTCGCTCGGGGTCGGGATCGCCGTCATCGGCTTCTCGATCGTCGCGAACCTCGTCGTGTCGACCCGCGTGGCGTCGCGCGCGCGGGCGACCGACTCGCCCGCGCTCGAGGGCGACGCCGCCCACCTGCGCACCGACGCCGCGACCTCGGCCGCCGTGCTGCTCGGGCTCGTCGTCGTCGAGCTGACCGGCGCGGCGTGGCTGGATCCGGTCATCGCGCTCGTCGTCGCCGGCGCGATCGTCTACGCCGGCGTGCGGCTGCTCGCCCGCGCCTCGCGCGTGCTCGTCGACGAGGCCCTGCCGCCGGCCGAGCTCGACGCGGTGCGCAGCGCGATCGTCGAGTTCGGGCCGCGCGGCGTCTGCGGCTATCACAAGCTCCGCGCGCGGCGGGCGGGCTCGCGGCGCTACGTCGACCTGCACGTCCAGTTCCGGTCGGGCACGACGCTCGAGGACGCGCACGCGACGGCCCACGCGCTGCAGGACGCGATCCGCGGGCGCCTGCGCGGCGCCGACGTGCTCATCCACCTCGAGCCCGAGGGCAGCGTGCACCCCGGCACCGAGATCCGCACGGGCTGACGGCGCGGGCGTCACGACGCCCCGTCCGCGCGGTGCCAGCGCGGGCTGACGCCGGCGGCCGCGCCCAACCGACGGCGCGTCGCCGCCGGCGGGCCGCCCGCTCAGCGCAGGTTGATCGCCGCCGACAGGCCGACCGCGATCGCGACCGCTCCGTAGCCCTTGTAGCCCGACAGGAAGAGCAGCAGCGCGGTGACGAGCGCCGCCGCGACCGTGGCCAGCCAGGCGTAGCGGTTGAAGGACACGCCGGCATCCTCCCGGATCGGGCCTGATCCGGTCGCGTTGGTAGCGTCGAGGCCTCCAACCTCGTCTGCCGCACCAAGGAGCGCACGCGTGACGACGTCCCAGGCGACCTTCGCCGACCGGCTCGCCGAGCGCGTGGCGGCGCGCGAATCGCAGATCGTGCTCGGGCTGGATCCCGATCCGGCCCGGCTGTGGCCCGACGCCGTCGCCGCGGCGCCGGCCGCGGGCCCGCCCGCCGTGCGCGCGGCCGCGGCCGTGCGCGCCCACTGCGCCGCGCTGATCGACGCCGCCGGCCCGGCCTGCGTCGCCGTCAAGCCGCAGCTGGCCTGCTTCGAGCGCCTCGGCGCCGACGGCTGGGCCGCACTCGCCGCGGTCGCCGATCACGCGCGCGCCGCCGGGCTGCTCGTCATCGCCGACGGCAAGCGCGGCGACGTCAGCGTCTCGGCGGCGGCCTACGCGCAGGCGCTCGTCGGTGAGACGCCGACGCCGTTCGGCAGCGTGCGGGGCCTCGGCGCCGACGCGTTCACCGCCAACCCGCTGCTCGGCGTCGACGCGCTGCAACCGCTCGTCGACGGCGCGCGCGCGGCCGGCGCGGGCATCTTCGTGCTCGTGCGCACGTCCAACCCCGGCGCCGCCGACGTCGAGGACCTCGCGCTCGCCGGCGGGGGCGGGCCGCTCTGGGAGCGCCTGGCGGCGATCGTCGCCCAGCTCGGGGCCGCGCACGGCGCCGCCGGCGGGCTGTCGGACGTCGGCGCGGTCGTCGGCGCGACCGCCCCGGAGCACATGCCGCGGATGCGGGAGCTCATGCCCGCCGCGCCGTTTCTGCTGCCCGGCATCGGCGCGCAGGGCGGTCGCGTGGAGGACGTCGCAGCGGCGTTCGCCCCCGGGCGGGCGGGCGGGCTCGTGAGCGCGTCGCGCTCGATCGCAGCGGCCCACGAGGGCCGCGACCTGCGCCCGGCGCACGCCGCCCGCGCCGAGGCCGAACGGCTGCGCGCCGTCGCGTGGGCGCTGTGAAACTGGCGCGCAGGCACCCGACGGGCGTATCCTCAACGGGGGATGCAGGAGGTCGACCTACAGCGGCTGGTGCTTCCGGCTCTGCTGGCGCTGTTGATCCTCGGCGCGTTCACGATCCTCGCCACGAGCGGCGGGAGCAGCGAGCCCGCCAGCCCGCTGTCGCCGGCGCTCACGCCGAGCTCCAGCAAGGCGACCTCGACGAAGCCCACGATCCGCTTCGTCAAGGTCAAGCAGGGCGACACGCCGACCTCGATCGCCGCGAAGGCCCGCATTCCGGTCGCCCGCCTGCTCGAGCTCAACCCGAGCATCGATCCGTCGCAGCTGCGCCCCGGCCAGACCCTCAAGCTCCCGCAGTGAGGCCGCGCCCCACCCTGCTGGGAGCGCTCCTCGCGCTGCTGCTGCTCACGCCCTGCGCGCACGCCCAGTCGCCCGCCGGCGCGCCGTCGCTGCAGGGTGCCAAGGCGGCGATCGTCGTGGAGGCCTCGACCGGCGACGTCCTGTACGCGCGCGCCGCCGACGAGCGGCGCCAGATCGCGTCGACGACGAAGCTCATGACCGTCCTCGTCGCGCTGCGGCGCACCGATCTCGACGACGTGTTCAGCGCCAGCAGCTACCGGCCGGCCTCCGTCGAGTCGCAGATCGGCCTGCGGACCGGCGAGCGGATGAGCGTGCGCGACCTGCTGCGCGCCACGCTGCTGCCCAGCGCCAACGACGCGGCGGCCGCGATCGCGGTCGGCACGATGGGCTCCGTCGGCGCGTTCGTGACCGAGATGAACCGGCTCGCCGCCACCCTGCGCCTCGCCAACACGAGCTTTGCCAACCCGATCGGCCTCGACGACGCCGAGAACTACTCCAGCGCGCGCGACCTCGCGACGCTCGCGATCCGCCTGCGCCGCAACGAGTTCTTTCGCCGCACGACGGACCTGCCGCGGGCGACGCTGCGCAGCGGCGCGCGCAAGCGCACGGTGCTCAACCGCAACACGCTCGTGCGGCGCGTCGACGAGGTCAACGGCGTGAAGACCGGGCACACGCGCAGGGCGGGCTACGTCCTCGTCGGCTCGGCCTCGCGCGACGGCGTGACGGTCGTCAGCGTCGTGCTCGGCGAGCCGAGCGAGCGCGCCCGCGACGCCGACTCGCTCGCGCTGCTGCGCTACGGCCTGGGCAGCTACGCGGCGCGGACGGTGATGCCGCAGGGTCGGATCGTCGGCCGCGTCGCGCTGCGCTACCGCGACGGCGAGTTCGTCAACGTGATCGCGGGCGACACCGTGAAGCGCGTCCTGCGCATGCAAGCGAGCACGAGCGTCGCGATCGGCGGGCTGCCCGCCGACGTCGACGGTCCCCTGCCGCGCGGCACGCGCCTGGGCACGGCGACGATCCGCGACGGCGAGCAGGTCATCGCGCGGGTCCCCGTCGTGACGGCTCGCCCGGTCGCCGAGGCCGGTCTCGGGACCCGCCTGGACGACCTGCTCGGTCGTTCGCAGACGATCGTCGCCCTCGTCGCGCTGCTGGTCTGTAGCCTCCCTCTTCTCCTCCTGCGCCGCCGCGCGATGAACCGCAGAAGGGCGCTGGACGCCGAGCACCGGCGGGCACGGCGGCGGGAGGAGTCAACGGTCCCATGATCATCACCGTCACCCTCAACGCAGCGATCGACAAGTCGCTGTCGGTGCCGAACTTCCGCCTCGGCAGGCGTCATCGGACCGTCGAGCAGACGACGCTGCCGGGCGGCAAGGGCGTCAACGTCGCCCGCACGCTCAAGACGCTCGGCCAGCCCGTCATCGCGACCGGCTTCGCGGGCGGGGCGACCGGGACGCGGATCGTCGAGGCGCTCACCGACGAGTCGATCCTCAACGACTTCGTGCGCATCCGCGAGGAGTCGCGCACGAACACGGCGGTGCTCGATCCCACGAACGGCCAGCAGACCGAGATCAACGAGCGCGGCCCCGCCGTCAGCGGCCGCGAGCTCGAGCTGTTCCGCGACAAGCTGCTGTACCTCGCGCGCGGCGCCGCGATCGTCATCTTCGCCGGCTCGCTGCCGCGCAACGTCGACAGCGACGTGTACGCCGAGCTCATCAAGGAGCTGCGCAAGCTCGGCCTCGTCGTCGTCATCGACACCGACGGCGACCCGCTGCGCCACGCCGTGCGCGCCGAGCCGCACGTCGTCTCGCCGAACATGCTCGAGGCCGAGGAGCTCGTCGGGCACGAGTTCAACGACGACGAGGACCGCATCATCGCGGTGCGCGAGATGGTCGCGCTCGGCGCCGAGGAGGCGATCATGACGACGCCGGACGGCTGCTTCGCCTCGGTGCGCGACGAGGGCGAGACGACGCTGTACCGCGTGCGCATCGAGCCGCGCGAGGCCGTCGCGACGGTCGGTGCGGGCGACGCCTTCCTGGCGGGCTACGTCGCGGCGCGCTACGGCGACAAGCCTCCCGCGGAGTGCCTGCGCCACGGGGTGGCGTGCGGCGCGGAGTCCGTCCAGCGCCTCGGAGCCGGGCTCGTCGACCCGAGCAAGGTCGACCGCCTGCTGGGGGAGGTCGACGTGCAGCGCGTCGAGGCGCCCGCCGAGGTCTCCTGAGCGGCCGCGAGCGCGAGCGCGAGCGCGTTAGCCGACCGGCTTGACGATCTCGTGCTCGCCGGTCTCGTCCGAGCCGAGCGCGACGCGCGCTCGCGCCGTCGTCAGGTGATAGACGATGAGCAGCTGCACGAGCGCCAGCGACTCCGAGCGGTACACGTGGTTGCCGACGGTGAACTCGCCGAGCGACTCCGAGCGCAGGTGGCGCGCGAAGTGCATGCGGTCCCAGATCGTCTCCTCGATCGCCGCCGCGCGCTCGCGCGCCAGCGCGCCGGGGATGAACAGCAGCGATTCGCCGTCGCGCTCCTCGAGCGTGATCTCGCCCTCGCTGCACTCGACGAACGGCGCGAGGTCGGGGTGCGGCAGGCCTTCGCGCAGCGTGAGCTTGGCGTCGAGGATGAACGGGTCGGCCTCGCTCTCCATGCGGCAGACGACCATGTCGGCGTGCCGGCGCTGCGGGCGGATGAAGGCCTCGGAGTCCGGCTCGCGGCGGTCGAGGTCGGCGAGCACCTCGTCGGTCGTGTAGCCGCGCTTGGAGCAGTCGCGGTCGACCTTCCACTGGCGGCGCAGCGACTCCGGAGGGTCGAGGTAGACGCGCACGTCGTAGGCGCAGCGCATGTCCTCGGTGTGGTAGCCGAGCAGCCCCTCGATGACCGTGAAGCGGCTGGGCGCGAGGTAGGCGAGCGGTCCGAACGTCCCGTTCTTGTGCTGGTAGACGGGCTTGAGGATGCCCTCGCCCAGGCGCAGGCACTGCAGGTGCTGGGCCATGATGTCGAGGTAGTTGCACTCGGGGTTCAGCGGCGTGATCCCGCGCTCCGCGCGCTGGCGGCGGTCGTACTTGTGGTAGTCGTCGGTGCAGATCGCCGTCACGGCGTCCTCGCCGAGCAGCTGCACGAGCCCCTTGCTCAACGTGGTCTTGCCGGAGGCGGAATCGCCGACGATTCCGAGCATGATCGGGCGCGCCATCGTCGGCGGGACCTTAACGGGTCGCGCGGCGCCGATGCGGTCCGCCATCGTGGTTGAGGGGTCCGCCGCGTCGTGGCACACTGCCCGCCACGCGTCAACGGGGGAGGGAGCGCCGTGCCGGCTGTGCAGTTCGGGGTGAACGTGTCGACGACGGCCGGGGAGGGGACCGACCCGGTCGCCGACGCCCGCCTCGCCGAGGAGCTCGGCTTTGACTTCGTCTCGTCGTCGGACCATCCGGGCTTCTCGCGCCCGAGCCACGAGACGTGGACGATGCTGGCCTGGATCGCCGCGTCGACGACGCGGATCCACGTGGCGACGCGCGTGCTGGGCGTGCCGCTGCGATCGCCGGCGATGGTGGCGAAGATGAGCGAGACGTTCGACCGGCTGTCGGGCGGGCGGCTGATCCTCGGGTTGGGGGCGGGCGCGTCCGAGCAGGAGCTGTGCTCGTTCGGCGCGCCGCCGGCCACGCCGCGCGAGCGCATCGACGGTCTGCAGGACGCGCTGCGGATCATCCGCGGCATGTGGACCGAGGCGGCGTTCACGCACGCCGGAGCCGTCTACCGCACCGACGGCGCCGAGCTCGAGCCCAAGCCGGCGCGCCGCATCCCGATCTGGCTGGGCACGTTCGGTCCGCGGGCGCTGAAGCTGACCGGCCGGCTCGCCGACGGCTGGATCCCGAGCCTCGGCTACGCCGCCGCCGAGGATCTCCCGGCGATGCGCGACCGCGTCCTCGCCGGCGCCCGCGAGGCGGGCCGCGATCCGGACGAGATCGCCTGCATGCTCAACGTCGAGGTGGCGCTCGACGGCTATGCCGACCCCGACCCGGACGTGATCACCGGGTCGCCCGAGCAGATCGCCGCGCAGCTCGCGCACTTCGTCGCGATCGGCTTCGCCGGCTTCAACCTCATGCCGGCGGGCCGTGAGATCGGCGAGCAGCTGCGACGGATCGCCGCCGAGGTCCTGCCGGCGGTCCGCGCCGGCGGCTGAGCGCCCTACCGCGCCCCCTCCCGCGCCCACACCGCGCGCCGCTGGCGCGCGGGCAGGCGCATCGTCGCGAGCGCCGCGAGCGAGCACGCCGCGGCGAGCGTGAGCCAGACGAGCAGGGCGCTGCCGCTCGTCACGAGGCCGACGCCGATCGCGGGCCCCGCGAACACGCCGATGCCCATCATGCCGTTCGTCAGCGCGGTGATCCGCGTCAGCTCGCTGTCGGGGACCTTGGCGATCATCCATGGGTAGAACGAGCACGAGTAGGCGCACTCGCCGAGCCCGAACAGGACCGCGAAGGCGACGAGGCCGCCGAGGGCGCCCGCCGGTCCGAGCAGCGTCGAGGCGCCGACGACGAGGTAGGAGGCGACCCACAGCGCGATCGCGACCCGCAGCCCGAAGACGTCGCGGTAGCGCTCGAGCGCGCGCGTGATGTGGTGCTGCGTGGCGACGACGACCGCGACGTTGACGGCGATCATGATCGGGATGAAGCCGAGGTCGACGCCCATCAGCCGGTAGGCGACGAGCGGGGCGGAGGTCTCGAACTGGCTGTAGACGAAGAGCGCGATGACGAGCTCGAACACGACGACGCCGGCGGTCGCGCGCATCAGCCGCGCGACCGACAGCCGGCCCGCGGCCGGCCGGCCGGCGGCCTCTTGCTGCGCCACCCGCGCCGCCTGACCGGCCTCGCCGACGCGCCGCGTCAGCACGAGCGCGGCCGCGAGCGGCAGGTAGCCGACCGCGTTGGCGACGAACAGATAGGGGATGAGGTCGCGCGAGAGCAGCGCGATGAGCAGCCCGGCGGTCAGCGAGCCGAGCGCCAGCGTCGCGTTGAGCACCTGGTAGCGCACCGCGAACACCCGCCGCGTGTCGGCTTCGGAGACCATCGAGCTGACGATCGGGATGATCGCGGCGAGGAAGCAGCCCTGGCCGGCGCCGACGGCGGTCGCGGCGACGCCGGCGGCCGGCAGCGAGCCGACCGCCGGCAGCATGAGGTAGCCGGCCGCCGACAGCGCGTTGCCGGCGAGGCCGAGCGCGACGCGCGGGGGGCGCAGCCAGCCGATCGCCAGCACGAGCGCGACGGCGAGGCCGGCCGCCCCCGAGGCGGCGTAGTAGACCGCGATCCCACCGGTGCCGACGCCGGGCTGGTCGGACAGGTAGATCGCCGTATACGGGAACACCATCCCGAGGCAGAACGACGAGACGCCGTGCAGCGCGATGAGCAGCCGGGCGGCTCGGCGCCCGGGGGTGCGCCGCGCCGCTCGCTCGGCGTCGCGCCCCGCCCCGTCCGGTCGGTCGGCTCCGTCCGCCCGCTCGGCCCGGCTCATCGCGACGGGCGCTCGAGGGCCACGAGCTGGAACTCGATCGCGATCTCCAGCGTCCGGCGCTCCGAGCGCACGATGCGCGGGCGCAGCCCGGCCGGCTCGCACGACGCGCGCAGGTGCTCCCAGCTGCCGATGTCGGCGAAGCCGAGCAGCAGCCGGCCGCCGCGGCGCAAGAAGCGCGGAGCCTGCTCGGCGAAGCGGCGGTGCGTCTCGTAGCCGGGGTCGAAGAACGCGTGCTCGAGCTCGGTCCGCGGCTCGAAGCCGCTCGGCGCGAGCGCGAAGTTCGAGTTCCAGTAGATGACGTCGAAGCGCTCGTCCGGGGCGACGGCCTCGAACAGGTCGCCGCGGCGTGCGTCGACGTGCTCGGCGACCCCGTGGCGCGCGGCGTTCAGGCGCGTGTTGCGCACGGCGACCGGGCTGATGTCCAGCGCCGTCACCGCGCAGCCGGCCTGCGCGGCGCAGACCGACGTGACGCCCGCGCCGCACCCCATCTCCAGGAAGCGCTCGCCGGCGCGAAGATCCAGCCAGCGCGTGAACAGCTCGGTCACCGGCGTGTAGACCGGGCTGAAGACGCCGCGCAGCAGCGTCCAGCGGCGACCGAGCAGCTCGAACTCGCGCGGCGGCGCGGGATCGCTGACGTGGCGGCGGTGCAGCGCCCGACCACGGGCAAAGCCGCCGTCATGCGCGTCGGCAGCGGCCTGCGCGGCCGCGCGGTCAGGACGCATCGGCGCCTTCGGCGAGCCGCGGCACGAGCGCGAGCACGCGGGCCGGGCTGCCCGATCCGCCGACGATCGGCAGCGGTCCGGCGACGAGCACGGCGCCGCGCGGCGGCAGCGCGGCGAGGCGCTGCAGCTGGGTCAGCCCGTACTTGTCGGCTCCATGCAGGTACCAGTGGCAGGGAAACGGCGGATCCAGGCGCGCCGCCGCGCCCGCGTCGGTGCCGACGGTCTCGACCCCGATGCCGATCAGCGAGGTCTCCTCGGCCAGCCAGCGCGCGCACTCGGGCGCCACGCCCGGGGTGTGCCCGTCGTTGAGAAACGCCTCGGGGTCGGCGCGCCGGGCGTCCCAACCCGTGCGGTACAGCAGCCAGCCGCCGTCGGGCAGCGGGCCGTGCTCGGACTGCCACGCCTCGACGTGCGCGCGCTCGAGCAGGAAGTCGTCGTCGGCGGCGGCCTGCGCCGAGCAGTCCAGCACGGCGGCGGGTGCGACGAGGCGCCGCGGCGGCACGCGCGAGACGTCGTCGAGATCGCGTCCCGACAGCCAGTGCACGGGCGCGTCGAAGTGCGTGCCGGTGTGCTCGGACATGCGGAAGTTGCTCCAGTAGGCCTCCGGGCCCGCCGCGTCGTAGCGGCTGATCAGCTCGCGCTCGAAGGGCCACGCCTGGCCGCGCTCGGGCGGCAGGCGGATGACCGGCGTCTGCTCGCTCAGCGGGGCGGTGAGGTCGACGACCTCGATCGCGCCGTCGTGCAGCGCGAGGACGAGCTCCTCCAGCGTCGCCGCGCCGCTGCGGGCACGCTGCGCGACGCTCACGCGATCACCTCGGGCCGGCTGCGGTCCGAGCTGACCGACGTCGACCAGCCGCGCCGGCCGGACTCGCCGCGGACCGCGGACTCGTAGAGCGCCTGCAGGCCGCGCGTGACGGGTCCGGGCGCGCCGTCGCCGACCGCGAGGCGGTCGATCTCGACGACCGGCTGGATCTCGGCGAGCGTGCCGCAGAGGAAGATCTCCTCGGCGGCGTAGAGCTCCGTGCGGTCGATCTCGCGGCGCTCGAGCTGCAGGCCGCGGTGCTCGGCGGCGAGCCGCTCGACGGTGTCGACCGTGATCCCCTCGAGCACGCCGCTGGAGCCCGGCGGCGTCACGAGCCGGCCGTCGCGCACCATGACGACGCACGAGCCGGGCGCCTCGGCGACGGTGCCGCGCTGGTTGAGCAGCAGCGTCGTGTCGAAGCCGTTGCGCACCGCCTCGTGCTGGGCGAGGCGGCTGTTGTGGTAGTTGGCGCCGGTCTTGATGCGCGGCGGCATCGTGTCGTCGCCGATCCGCCGCCAGGACGAGATCGCCGCGCGCACGCCGCGGTCGTAGCCGCGCGAGCGCGGGGCGCGCGTGGTCGTGATGTGCATCCCGGTGTCCTCGGTGTAGCTCAGCGGGTCGAGGTTGGGGCCGAAGCCGAAGTAGGCGGTCACGCAGACGTGCGCGTCCTCTCCGAACGCGTTGGCCCGCAGCACCTCCCGGCAGGCCTGCACGATCTCCGCGTCGCTGTACGTGCACGGCATGTGCAGGCTCTTCATCGAGCGCCGCAGCCGCTCGAGGTGGTCCTCGACGCGAAACAGCGACAGCTCGCCGGCGTCCGCGCGCCAGTAGGCGCGCAGGCCCTCGAAGACGTTCGCGCCCCAGAAGGCGCCCTGCGTGCGCACGTGCACCACGCACTCGTCGAACGGCACGACGTCTCCGTTGTGCCACGCGTAGTCCGGGGCGCGCAGTGCCGGCGCGGGGCCGCGGTCGGGCGCTGTCATGTCGTCTTCTCCGATGGTTGGATGTTCAGCGCGCGCAGGCGCCGGCGGGGCGCGCCGGCCGTTCGCGGGCGCGGGTGCTCGCCGTCCTCGCCGAGCCCTTCGCCGGCGCAGCGGCGCAGCACGGCGTGCAGCTCGCCGGCGCGGTCGCCGTCGAGCGCCGCGGCGATGTGGCCGTCGGGACGCACGACGAGCGCGAGCGGGCGCCGCGCCCCGTAGTCGGCTCGCAGGCCGGCGCTGCCGCGCACCAGGGTGGCGCCGTCGGGCGGCGCGGCGGCGGGCGCGTCGGGTCCGACGACGAGCACGACGCGCGCCCCGGGCACGGCCGGCAGCGCGAGCGCGGCGCGCAGCAGCCCGCCGGCCGACTGCGCGTCGTCGGCGAACAGCAGCACGACGAAGCCGTCGCCGAGCAGGCGCCGCAGCCGCTCGCGGCGCGCGCCGACCGTCACCCAGCCGTCGGGCGCGAACTGCCCGACGAGGCGGTGGCGGCCCGCGCGCTCGACGATCGGCGAGTCGTCGTAGACGAACGGCTCGGCCATCCGCCCGCTGTTGACCGCGCCGCGGACGGCCTTGACCGGCCGCGCCAGGCGCAGCAGGACCGCCCGCGCCCGGCGCCGCATGGCCGTCGGCGGCACCATGAAGCGGATCGTCGCCTCGGTCACCGCGAGGTTCTCGCGCGCGGCCGCGTGGCGCTCGTCGTGGTAGGTCTCCAGCAGGCGCGGCGCGGCCTCGCCGCGCAGCACGAGCGCGAGCTTCCAGGCGAGGTTGTCGGCGTCCTGGATGCCGCTGTTCATCCCGCGCGAACCGTACGGGGGCAGCGCGTGCGCCGCATCGCCCGCGAGGAACACCCGGCCGACGGCGAAGCGGTCCACGACGCGCTGATGGAAGCGGTACGTGCTCAGCCAGTCGACCTCGTAGGGGACGTCGCCGATGACGGCCCGCACGCGCTCGTCGAAGGCGCCCGAGCGGCGCTCCTGCTCGATGTCGGCATCCGGCGGCAGCTGCCAGTCGATGCGCCAGATGTCGTCGGGCTGCGGATGCATGACGACCTGGCGCCCCGGGTTGAACGACGGGTCGTAGTGGAAGTGGCGCTCGCGGGCGAGCGGCAGCCGCGCCCTGATGTCGGTGATGAGGAAGCGATCGCGATGCGAGTAGCCCGTCCAGTCGACGCCGATCGCCGTGCGCAGGCTGCTGCGCACGCCGTCGCACGCGACCGCATAGCCGCAGGCCAGCCGGACGGCTCCGGCGGGCGTCTGCGCGAGCACCCAGACGCCGTCGGCGTCCTGCTCGATCCCGGTGACCCGGTGCGACCAGCGCACCTCGCAGCGCGGGTCTGCCGTCACGCGGCTCAGCAGCAGCTGCTCGATCCGGTACTGGGAGATGTTGACGAACGGCCCGAAGCCGATCCGCTCGGGATAGACGGTCGCCCGGATCTCCTGGTTGCGCACGTACGTGCGGGCCACCCGCCAGGTGACGCCCTCGTCGCGGATCTGCTCGGCGCAGCCGAACTTGTCGAGGATCTCGAGCACGTCGCCCTGGATCAGGCACGCCTTGGAGCCCTGCTTGCGCAGCTGCGGGTCGGCCTCGAGCACGACGCTGTGCACGCCGTGCGAGGCCAGGCGCGCCGCGAGCGCGAGCCCGACCGGGCCGGCGCCGACGATGACGACGGGGATCTCAGGCGACATCGCGCTCGAGCTCCCGGCCGGCGGTGTCGACCGAGCGGAAGACGTCGATCGATCGCACGGAGCTGAGGTACGGCGGCCCCTCGGTGCGGCCGGTCCCGCGGCGCTCGCCGAGCATCCGGGTCGCCAGCCGGTAGTGCGTCTGGCGCCATCGGCTCAGGGTCGCCGAGAACGCCTGCATGGACTCCTCGAGCTCGCGCCGTGCCACCGGATCGACCTCGCTCGACGCGCAGGCCGACGCGAAGGCCTCGTCGATCGTGCCGTGCCCGGCGAGCACGCGCCGGCGCACCTCGGGAGTCGACAGGTAGGCGGTCGAGTGCAGGCGCTCGGGATCGGGCGTCCGGCACAGCGACTCGACGAGCTTGTAGCTGCGCGACTGGATCGCGCTGGCGCCGTCGGTGAAGTCACGGAAGGTCCGGAAGGCCTCCACCTGCATCGTTCCGAGCAGCGAGAACAACGGCGCGGACTCCCGCAGCGTCGCCTCGGCGACCGTCATGCGCTCGGTGGCCGCGGCGAGGTCGTCGGCCTGCAGCGCCTTGACCGCCTCGGACAGCTGCAGGGCGATCATCGCGAACGTCGTCTCGAAGAGCTGCAGCACGCGGATGAAGAGGTACTCGTCGTGCGAGACGTAGACCGGCAGCATGCTGAGCCGCAGGATCCGGCGCTCGGAGGTCGACGTGGCGTCGATGACCGCGCCGATGAGCTCGCGGGCCGCGGGCTCGGGATCGACGGCCTCGACGCGGTGCCCGGATCCGAGTCGCTCGAGGGCGGGCAGCGCGGTGCGCAGCGCCAGGCGGCAGCGCTTCTGCACGGTCCGCGCGTCGGGGCGCATGAGCGGCAGCAGGCTCGTCTCGCCGTCGCGGGCGGCGAGCTCGAAGGCGATGACGTCGGCGAGCAGCATGAGCACGAGACGGTCGCGGCGACGCAGCGTGGAGGACGCGTCGCGGTCGGCGTCGTCGACGCTCGGCATCGGCAGCACGCACAGCGCGGTGTAGGACGGGTAGTCGTAGCGCCCGTCCCACTTGTCCAGCGCGGTCTCGAGGAACCGGCGCAGCTCCGAGATGGAGGGATCGCCGGGCACGTCGTCGGGCAGCGCGGCGCGCACGGCGGCGAGCACCGTGAGCAGCTCGGGCGCGACGAAGTGCTTTCCGACGCGCTGGTACTCGTCGATGACGGCGTCGTACGGAAACGCGGACGGCCCTTCGGTACGCAGCCAGCTCTCAAGCTCCATGGTCATCACAGCGGCGGTCTCCTCTCATCTCCGGGGCGGACGTCCTGGAGTGAGAGCTGATGTGTTCGGGCCAGATACATCGCGTCGCGGCGATGTGTCCGACGTCACACAGCGGGCTCGAATTCGTGTATCTGGCACGCGGCGCCGCACTCTGTACTCACGATCTGCAAGGCCCCGAGGTGAGGAGAACCAGACATGGCGCAAGCCAATCGAGCCCCAGACGGCGCTGCGGCGAGCGACTCCGTGCACGGCGGATTGCCGCGCGAGGCAAGCCCGGACGCCGTCCTGCTCATCGGCAGCGGCGACCGGCTGTACCGCGAGTACGTCCTCGCCGCGATGGCGCGCGAGCATCGGCTCGTCCTGCTCGGTCCGGCGCGGGCGACGTGGCAGCGTCCGTTCGTCGTCGACGACGCAGAGGTCTGCCTCGACGACGCCGACGCGGTGCTGGCGGTGGCGCGCGCCTGCGGCGAGCGCCACGCGCTGCGCGGCGTGCTGACCTACGACGAGACGCGCGTCGAGCTCGCGGCCGACCTCGCCCAGCGGCTCGGCATCGCGCATCTGGACGCCGGCGCCGCGGCGCGCTGCCGCGACAAGCTCGCCACGCGACAGGCGCTCGCAAGCGCCGGCGTTCCCTCCGCGCGCGCCGAGCACGTCCATACGCTCGCGCGGGCGCGAGCGGCGGCCGACGCCATCGGCTACCCCGTCGTCGTCAAGCCGCGCGCGCTGGCCGGCAGCATCGGCGTCACGCGCGTCGACCGGGCCGCGGACCTGCCGGCGGCGTTCGCGCTGGCCAGCGGCTCGCGCCTGCCCGGCGTCGCCGCGCGCGACGGCGTGCTCGTCGAGGAGTACCTGCAGGGGCCGGAGATCAGCGTCGACTGCGTCGTCCTCGACGGTCGCGTGCAGGTCGCCAACGTGGCCCGCAAGCGCCTCGGCTTCGCGCCGTTCTTCGAGGAGATCGGTCACGTCGTGACGTCGGCGGGCGACGCGGCGCTGGCGCTGGACGACATCCGCGCCGTCGTGACCGGCGCCCACGCGGCGCTGGGGATCGACCGCGCGATCACCCACAGCGAGCTGCGCCTCACGCCGACGGGCCCGCGCGTGGTCGAGGTCAACGCCCGCCTCGGCGGCGACCTCATCCCCTACCTGGGCTGGCTGGCGACCGGCGTCGACCTCGCCTCGGCGGCCGCCGACGTCGCGCTCGGCCGCACGCCCGACCTGCGCCCGACGATCGACCGCACCGCGGCGATCCGCTTCTTCTACCCGACGAGCGACGCGACGGTCCGGGCCGTCGCGCTGGATCCCGCCTGGGAGCGCCCCGCCTGGCTGGACCGCTTCTGCTGGGAGGTCGCGCCGGGCGACGTCCTGCGGCTGCCGCCCGACGGCTTCATCTCGCGGCTGGGCTTCGCGATCGTCACGGGCGCCGGCGAGCGCGAGTGCGAGGCGCGCCTGGACGAGGTGCAGCGCCACCTGCGCATCGACGTGCAGCCGCTCGCGCGCGGCGGCGAGCCGTCCGCCGCGTCGGCGCCGGCGCTGACGCTCGTCTCGCCGCTCGCCGCGCGTCCACGCGACGGGCGCTGGGAGGCGAGCGCGCCGGCGGTCCCGCCGGCGGCGGTCGGCCACGTGTTCGACACGACCGGCTGGCTGCGCGCCTGGGAGCGCGCCGATGCCGAGCGCTCGCTCGCGCGGCGCTACCTGTGCCACGACGTCCCCGGCCGCGCGCCCGTCGTGACGCCGTTCGCGCTCGTCGAGCACTCGCCGATGTGGAACTCCTACGAGGTCGACGCGGGCGTCGAGCCGGTCTGGCCCGGACCGGTCGTCATGACGCCGAGCCTGTACTCGTTCTACGGACCGGGCGACGCGCCGATCGAGCGCGCCCGCTCGATCGTCGACCACGGCCTGCAGCAGACGCGGCGCTGGGGCGCGGCGGCGCTCGTGATCGGCAACCTCGAGCCCGACGCGGCCCGGCTGTGGTCCGAGCTGAAGCCGCCGACCGCGGCGCTCGTCCTCGACAAGGCCTACCGGGCCGACGTCTCGGGCGGGATCGACGGCCACCTGGCCGGCCTCGACGGCCACGTGCGCCGCGAGTTTCGCAGGGCATGGCGGCGCTGCACCGAGCGCGGGCTGCGGCTGGAGGTGCTCGGCGGCGCGGCGATGGTGCCGCGGCTGGCCGAGTTCGCCGCGCTGGCGGAGGACACCTCGCGCCGGCACGGACCCTCCCTGTACACCGTGCCGACGTTCACGGCGCTCAGCGCGATCCCCGGCGCCACGCTGCTGCTGGCCGAGCTCGACGGCGAGGCCGTCGGCGCCTTCCTGACGTTCTTGCACGGCGAGAGCCTGTACCTCTGGGCCGGCGGCTATGACTACGCGCGCCGCGCCCAGCTGGGGACGTACGCGTTCTTGTTCTACGAGTCGATCCGCTTCGCCGCGCGCAGCGGATGTCGCTACGTCGAGGCCGGTCGCGGCAACTTCCGCTACAAGGAGCGCCACGGCTTCACGCCGATCGACCTGTGGTCGCTCGTCTACGTCACGCCCGGGCGCGGGCACGACGCGCTGCATGCCCGGCTGCTCGACATGGACCGCGGCCTCGCGGCGCACATGGCGCCCGCGGCGCAGCTGTGCGTCGGCTAGGGGCAGCTGCCATGTCGAGCGTCACACACCCACGATCGTCCCCCGCCGCGGCACCGGGCCGGGACCCACTGCAACGACCCATCAACGCAATCGGAGGCACCGAGTTGACGACGCTCGATCGGGAGCGCAGGCCCGCGCAGCCGACCGCCATGACGGACCCGGTGACGGCGCGGTACATGCGGGAGTGCGAGGACGGCGCGCTGCGCGGCGCGTTCGAACACGTCGTCCTCCCGCCGACCTACGACAGCGCGTACGGCGAGCTGCGGCTGCCGCGCCCGCTGTTCGTCGACCACGACGAGATCGCGGCGTTCGGCGCGGACCTCGTCGCGCTCTACGACCTCATCGGCTCGCTTCCCGAGCGCTGCTTCGGCGGCGACGTCGGCCGCTACTGCGCCGCGCTCGGGCTCGATCCGCGCCAGGCCGAGCTCATGCGGATGGGCGCGACCGGCGGCCTCGAGCTCTACGGACGCGCCGACGCCTACCACGACGGACGCGCGTTTCGCCTGCTGGAGTTCAACGTCGGCAGCGAGCTCGGCGGCATCGACGCCGCCCAGATGAACCGCGCCTTCCTCGCGGTGCCGGCGTTCGCGGACTTCGCCGAGCGCCACGAGCTGGAGTTCGTCGACACGGCCGCGATCCTCGCCGCGCAGCTGCGGCGCGCCGCCGAGCGCGTCACCGCGTCCGGCGAGCCCGCCGTCGCGCTCGTCGACGGTCCGGGCGGCCTGCGCGACCACGGCCACGTGTTCACCGCGATCGCCGAGGCGCTCGTCCCGTACGGCATCGAGCTGCAGATCGGCGAGGCGCAGGACGTGCGCACCGCCGCGGGCGGCAGGCTGACGCTGGGCGGCGCCGCGCTGGACGTCGTGCTGCGCTACTTCACGGCGTCCGAGCTGCTCGAGCATCCCGGCGCCACCGCGGCGCTGGCGGCGATGGTGCGCGCCGACGCAGGCGACCGCACGGTCCTCTTCACGCCGCTGGAGCACAGCCTCATGGAGAGCAAGGCGAACCTCGCCCTGCTGCACGATCCCCGCAATCGCGCGGCGTTCACGCGGCAGGAGCGCGAGCTCGTCGACCGCGTCGTGCCCTGGACGCGCACGATCGGCGCGGGCGTGGCACGGTCCGAGCGTGCGGCGCTGCGCGAGCACTGCCGCGCGCGGCGGGCCTCGCTCATCCTCAAGCCGGGCACGGGCTGCGGCGGCGTCGGCGCGGTGCTCGGCCGCGAGCTCGGCGACGGCGAGTGGTCCGCCGTCCTGGATGCGATCGGCGATCAGGACTACGTGGCGCAGGAGGTCGTCGTCCCCGCCGGGGAGCCGGTGCTCGACCCCGCGACCGGCGAGCTCTGCTCCTGGCAGGCCAACTGGGGGATCTTCGCCACCGGCGAGGGCTACGCGGGCGCGTTCGTCCGCGCGCTGCGCGCGCGCGACGGCGCGGTCATCTCCTACGGCAACGCCGAGACGCGCGGCACCTGCGTGTTCACCCACGGGGCGCGCGGCGCCGGCGGGGAGGCGCGGCGATGAGCGTCGACTACGCGACCCCGATCCTCGACGGGCCGGGCGAGAACGACTACGTGCGCTACATGCGCACCGACGAGCTGCTGTCGCTGCAGCGCGATCCCGACGAGGTCGTGCACCGCGACGAGCTGCTCTTCCAGACCGTCCACCAGTCCACGGAGCTGTGGCTCAAGCTCGCGTGCTCGGAGGTCGAGGAGGCCGCATCGCTGATCGGCGCCGAGGAGATCGAGCATGCGACGAGGCTGCTCGGACGCGCCTCGCTGGGCGTCGAGCTCATCACCGGCCAGCTGGAGATGCTCGGTCATCTGACCCCGTGGACGTTTCAGCTCATCCGCACCGTCCTCGGCCACGGGTCGGGGTTCGAGTCGCCCGGCTGGATGGCGGTGACGCGCGTCAGCCGGCTGCTCGGCGACGCGTTCGACGCGCTCGTCGCCGCGCACGGCATCGAGCTCGGCGAGCTGTACCGCGGCAGCCCCGACACCGCGATGTACCGCCTCGCCGAGGCGCTCGTCGACTGGGACGAGGCGATCTCGGTCTGGCGCGCGCGCCACTACAAGATCGCGACGAGGATCATCGGTCACGGGACGATCGGCACGAAGGGCACGCCGGTCGACGCGCTCGCGCGCCTCGTCAGCCGCAAGCTGTTCCCGGAGCTCTGGCGCGTGCGCAGCGAGCTGGCGCAGATCGGGCCGATGGGGGCCTCATGGCCGGTCGAGTCCTCGGCGACGTGCCCGTTCGGATGAGCGCGCAGCTGCTCGCCGCCGGCTGCGCGTCGCGCTTTCGGGACGGGTTCCCGGTGCTCGAGTCCACCGTGCACCTCGCGAGCTGCAGCCTCGGCGCGCGCTCGAGCGCGCTCGAGGACGCGCTGGCGCGCATGCTCGACGCGATCGGCTCGGGCGCGTCGGCGTGGGAGCGCTTCGAGCGCGAGGTCGAGCGCTGCCGCGAGGGGTTCGCGGCCCTGATCGGCGCCGACCCCGGCCAGATCGCGTTGCTGCCCAACGCCTCGATCGGCGCCTACCAGGTCGCCTCGACGCTCTCGCTGGGCAGGCGCGGGACGGTCGTCACGACCGACCGCGAGTTTCCGTCGATCGCCCACGTCTGGCTCGCCCAGCGCCGCCGGGGGATGCGCGTGCGCTTCGTCGACACGCCCTACGACGCCACCGCGCAGCGGCTGGCGGCCGCCTACGACGACGCCGTCGACGCGACGACGGCGCTCGTCTCGGTGCCGCTCGTGACGTACGACCACGGCCTGCTGCTGCCGGTCGCCGAGATCGCCCGGCGGGCGCACGCGCGCGGCGCCCGCGTCTTCGTCGACGCCTACCAGGCGGCCGGCGTCGTCGCGCTCGACGTCGGCGAGCTCGGCTGCGACTACCTCGTCGCCGGCGCGCAGAAGTACGTGCTCGGGCTGCCGGGCCTGGCGTTCCTGTACGTGCGCGACGGCGCGCAGGGCGAGCTCGAGCCGTCGCTCACCGGGTGGTTCGGGCGCGTCGACCCGTTCGCCTTCGACGCGCGGCGCCTGGACTTCGCGGCCGGCGCCCGGGGCCTGGAGACCGGCACGCCGGACGTCGCCGCCGTCTACGCCGCCAACGCCGGGCTGGGGCTGCTGGCAACGGTCGGCGCCGGCGCGGTCGCGCGTCACGTCGAGGCCCTCGGCGAGGCCGCCCGCGAGCGGCTCGCCGAGCGCGGCGAGCGCCTGGCGTCGCCCGACGTGCGCCGGCGCGGCGCGCACCTCGCCATCCGCGATGCCAGCCCGCCGCGGCTCGCGGCCTGGCTCGCCGAGCGCGCGATCCACGTCAGCCCGCGAGGGTCGCTCGTGCGGGTCGCGTTTCATCTGTACAACACCGACGAGGACGTGGTCATGCTCTGCGAGGCGATCGACGAGTACCGGGCCCAGCCCGCGCAGGTGACGCCATGACGCCCCCGGCGAGCTCGCTGGCGCTGGCCGCGCCCGCCGCGCGGCCGGCCGCGGTCGCCCAGATCGCGCGCCCGGCGCGGCCGGACCTGGCCTGGCGCCGGCACCCGGTCGCCCAGCCGGTGCCGTGGCCCGACGACGGCGCGCTGCGCGCCGCCGAGCGCCAGCTCGCCACGCGGCCGCCGCTCGTCGCGTCCGGCGACTGCCGCCGCCTCGGCGCGCTGCTGGCGGGCGTCGCGGGCGGCCACGGGCTCGTCCTGCAGGGCGGGCCGTGCGCGGAGTCCTTCCGCGACGACCCGCGCAGCATCGACGCGCTCGCGTCGCTGCTCGCCGAGCTCGCCGCCGCCATGCGCTCGGCGGCCGGCGTCCCCGTCCTGACGCTCGCCCGGCTGGCGGGCCAGTACTCCAAGCCGCGCTCGGCGATGAGCGAGCGGGTCGGCGGGCAGCTCATGCCGACGTTCCGCGGGCACTCCGTGCACGACGACGCCCCCGACGCCGCGGCGCGCCGCCCGGACCCCGCGCGCCTCGTCGAGGCCTACCACCGCTCGCGCCGCACGCTGCGCCGGCTGGCCGACGGCGCCGCGCCGTTCACCTGCCACGAGGCGCTGCTGCTCGAGTACGAGGAGGCGCTGACGCGCCGCGACGCCGGCGGCGAGGACTGGTATGCGACCTCGGCTCACCTGCTGTGGGCCGGCGAGCGCACCCGTGCCGCCGACGGCGCGCACATCGCCTACCTCGCCGAGATCGCCAACCCGGTCGCCGTCAAGCTCGGGCCGGCCGCCACCGCGGACGACGTCGCCGAGCTGTGCCGGCGGCTGGACCCGCAGCGCCGGCCGGGCCGCCTGACGTTCGTGACCCGGCTGGGCGCCGAGCGCGTCGGGGCCGTCCTGCCCGCGCTCGTCGAAGCCGCGCGCGACGAGGCGTCGCCCGTGACCTGGTTGTGCGACCCGATGCACGCCAACACGCGCACCGACGCGAGCGCGGCGAAGTACCGCCGCCTGAGCGACATGCTCGCCGAGCTCGAGGCGACGGCCGCCGTCCATCGAGCCGCTCGGTCGCGCCTCGGCGGCCTGCACCTCGAGGTCACCGCCGACGACGTCCTGGAGTGCGTCGACGACGAGCACGAGCTCGCCGCCCGGCGCTACGGCTCGCTGTGCGACCCGCGCCTGAACGCCCGCCAGGCGCGCCGCCTGGTCGGCGCGATCTCGCGCGAGCTGGGCTGACGCGCCGCGCGCCGGCGGCGGGCGTCGCTCGGGCGGCGCCGCGCTGACGCGCCGCGCGCCGGCGGCGTCGCTCAGGCGGCGTGCAGCTCGGCGACGCCGAGCGTCACGTACACGCGCTCGCCGCGCAGCTCGACGGCGTGCGCGGCGACGTCGTCGCCGGTCGTCATGCCGGCGCCGGTGCGCAGGTCGAAGCGGCGCTCGTGCAGCGGGCAGATGACCGCGCTGTCGCAGACGATCCCGTCGGCGAGCGGTCCGCCGCGGTGCGGGCAGGCGGCGTCGAGCGCAAACCAGGCGTCGGCCGTGCGGAAGATCGCGATGCGCCGGCCGTCGAGCGTGATCGCGCGGCCCTCCCCGAGCGGGACGTCGTCGACGCGGCAGGCGTACGCGCTCACCGCTCGCCCCCCGCCGGCGGGCCGACGAGCGCCGGCTGCGGCGCCTCGAGGTCGTCGAACTGGCGCGGGTGGTAGGGGTCGTCGCGCTCCAGCCACGGGTCGACGGTGGCGACCTTCGCGATCCGCAGGCGCTCGCGCAGCGCGGCGCCGGTCTCCTCGCCGAGCACGACCTCGCGCACCTTCTGCAGCCCGATCCGCGGGATGAAGTCGTACGTGCGCTCCTTGTAGTCGGCGTTCTCGCGGTAGTACTGCAAGAACGTCGTCGCGACGCGCAGCGCCTCGGCGCGGGTCTCGACGGTCGCGAGGATGTCGGCCTCGCGCACGTTGCCGCCCGCCGCGCCGCCGGCGCGCACCTGCCAGCCGCCCTCGACGGCGACGCAGCCGATGTCCTTGACCGTCGCCTCGGCGCAGTTGCGCGGGCAGCCCGACACGCCCGACTTGACCTTGTGCGGCGTGTGCAGCCCCTCCCAGAGCTTCTCCATCTCGATCCCCAGGCCGATCGAGTCGCCGAGGCCGAAGCGGCAGAACTCGGTCCCGACGCACGTCTTCACCGTCCGGACGGCCTTTGCGTACGCGTGCCCGGAGGGCATGCCGAGCTCGCGCCAGATCGCCGGCAGGTCCTGCTTGCGCACGCCGAGCAGGTCCAGGCGCTGGCCGCCGGTGACCTTCACCATCGGCACCTCGTACTTGTCGGCGACGTCGGCGATCCGGCGCAGCTCGTCCGGGGTCGTGACGCCGCCGTACATCCGCGGGACGACGGAGAACGTCCCGTCGTGCTGGATGTTCGCGTGGACGCGGTCGTTGATGTAGCGCGCGTCGCGCTCCTCGCGGTGCTGGTTGGCGCAGACCTCCGAGACGAGGTAGGCGAGCGCGGGCTTGCAGGTGCCGCACTCGCGGCCGGTGCCGCAGGCGGCGGCGACGTCGCTGACGGACTGCAGGCCGTCCGCGCGGATGCGCCCGGCGAGCTCCTCGCGGGTCTGCCTGCGACAGGGGCACAGGTACGTGGGCTCGTCGCTCAGGCCGCCGGTCGCCGCCGCGACGATCTCCTTGACCGCCGGCCGGCACGAGCCGCAGCCGGTCCCGGCGCGGGTGACGGCCATGACCTCGCGCGGGGTCGCGCAGCCGCCGTCGACGACGGCGGCGACGAGGTCGCCCTTGCAGACGCCGTTGCAGTCGCAGATCTGGGCGGTGTCGGGCAGGTCGGCGGGGCCGGCGAGCGACGCGTCGGCGAGCGCCTGCAGCGGGTCGTCGATCGGCTCGCCGGCGCGCACGGCCGCGACGAGCGACTCCGCGCCGCGCGTGTCGCCGAGCAGGACCGCGCCGACGACGCGGCCGTCGCGGATCGAGAGCTTGCGGTAGACGCCGGTCCCGGCGTCGGTCACGACGGCCTCGAGGTCGCCGCCGGACTCGCCCGCGCAGACGAGATCGATGCCGGCCACCTTGAGCTTGGCGCTCGGCACCGAGCCCAGGTAGAGGCCGCCGGGGGCGGCGTCGGCGCCCGCCCTGCTCGTCAGCGTCGCCGCGGCGACGCGCGCCTGGTCGTAGATCGGCGCGACGAGCCCGTAGACGATGCCGCGGTGCTGGGCGCACTCGCCGACGGCGAGCACGCCCGGCAGGCTCGTGCGCATCGCGTCGTCGACGATGATGCCGCGGTCGCAGACGACGCCCATCGTGCGGGCCAGCTCGGTCTCGGGACGGATCCCGATCGAGACGACGACGAGGTCGGCGGCCAGCTCGCTGCCGTCGGTGAAGCGCAGGCCGTGCGCGCGCTCGGGGCCGATGATCTGCTGCGTGTTGCGGTCGAACTCGACGTCGATGTCCAGGCCGGCGAGCGCGGGCGCGAGCAGCGAGGAGGCGCCGGCGTCGAGCTGGCGCTCCATGAGGCGGTCCAGCAGGTGCACGACGGTGACCGGGCAGCCCTGCGCGGCGATCCCGCGGGCGGCCTCGAGGCCGAGCAGGCCGCCGCCGATGACGGCCGCGCGCTCGATCCCGCTCGCCGCGGCGACGCGGATGGCGTCGCAGTCGGCGGGGTCGCGGAAGGGATGGACGCCCGCGAGCGCGATGCCCGGGATCGGCGGCATGAGCGGCTGCGAGCCGGTCGCGACGACGAGCTTGGCGAACGCCAGCTCGTCGACGTCGTCGAGCCCGACGACGCCGCGCTCGACGTCGACCCAGGTGACGGTGCGCCCGACGAGCAGCTCGACGTCGTTGTCGGCGTACCACTCCGCCGGGCGCAGCCCGAGCGTCTGCGGGTCCTCGCCCGAGACGAGGATCTCCGAGAGCCTGACGCGATCGTACGGCGCGCTCGCCTCGCCGCAGATCAGCGTGACGGCGACGTCGCGGTCGCGCTCGCGCAGCGCCTCGCAGACGGCTTGGCCGGCGATCCCGCCACCGACGATGACAACCCCGAGGTCCATGCCGGCCATCCTGGTCGACGGCGGTTTCCTGCCCGTGCCCGGAGTGTTTCCAGGCGATGAACGGCCGCCGCGGCGGGCCTGGTGCGTGGCGCGCGCAGCGGGCGCGGCCGCGGCTCAGGCCGGTGCCTGCGCGGCCGCCAGCAGCGACTGCACGTCCGCCGTGCAGCCGCCGCAGCCGGTCGTCGCCCGCGTGCTCGAGCCGACCTGCGCGACCGTGCGCAGCCCGCCGCGGCGGATCGCCGCCTGGACGTCGCCGACGCTGACGGAGTTGCACGTGCAGAGCGTCGCCGCGGGGTCGGCGGCGAGCTGCGCGGCGTCCGGCTGCGCGGGGCCGGCGCCGAGCATGCTCTCGGGCACCGGGTCGCCGCTGCGCAGCAGCTCCGAGAGCGTGCGCGCGCCCGACACGTCGCCGACGAGCGCCGCGCCGGTGAGCCGCTCGCCGTCGAGCACGAGCCGGCGGTAGATCCCGCGCCGCGTGTCGCTGAGCACGACGACGTCGTGGCCGTCGGGCGCCGGCCCGGCGGAGGCGCCGCCCGCGTAGACGTCGACGCCGGAGACCTTCAGCGTCGTGGCGGGCACGGCGCCGTGGAAGGCGGCCGGGTCGCCGGCGACGCCCGCGCCGGCCACGCGCGCCTGCTCGGCCAGCGGCGACCACAGGCCGTAGACGACCCCGCGGTGCTCGGCGCACTCGCCGACGGCCCAGACGCCGGGCGCGCCCGCGCGCAGCGTGTCGTCGACGACGATGCCGCGCGCGACGGGCAGGCCGGCCGCCCGCGCCAGCGACGTCTCGGCGCGCACGCCCGCGGCCACGACGACGCGGCTCGCCGGCAGCTCCTCGCCGTCGTCGAGCACGACGCGGTCGGCCTCGATGCCGATCGCGCTGCGGCCCAGGCGGCAGCCGATCGACTGCGCGGCCAGCGTGCGCTGGAGCATCGCCGCGGCGCCCGCGTCGAGCTGCTGGCCCATGAGCTGGTCGGCGAGCTCGACGACGGTGACCTCGACGCCGTTGGCGCGCAGCCCGGCGGCGGCCTCGAGGCCGAGCAGCCCGCCGCCGATGACGACGCCGCGCGTGCCGGGCCGCGTCGCGGCGAGCGCGTCGGCGTCGCGCCAGGTCCTGAAGACGTCGACGTGCGGCAGGTCGGCGCCCGGGATCGGCGGGACGAACGCCCGCGAGCCCGTCGCGAGCACGAGCGCGTCGTAGGGATGGCGCGCGCCGGACTCGTCGACGACGGTGCGCGCGTCGAGCTGCAGCGCGGCGGCGCGGCAGCCGCCGCGCAGGTCGACGCCGTTGCCCGCGTACCAGGCCAGCGGCCGCAGCTCGAGCTCGACGGGACCGCACGTGCCGGCGAGCAGCTTGGAGAGCAGGACGCGGTTGTACGCCGGGCCCGGCTCCTCGCCGAGCATGAGGATCTTCCAGTCCTCGGCGGGCCTGCGGCGCAGCGCCTCCTCGACGACGGCGAGCCCGGCCATGCCGGTGCCGACGACGACGAGCCGCCGCGGCCGCGCCGGGGCGCGGCGCCGGACCGGCGCCTCGCGGCGACGCAGCGGCTCCAGGCGCACGGCGACCGCCTTGAGCTCGGGCTGCTGGGAGGTCGGGTCGACGGTCGAGATCGTCAGGCTGTTGAGCACGCCGGCGCCGGCGGCCGCGTGGCGCGCGCCCCAGTGAAACGGCGCGAAGGCGACGCCGCGCGGGAGGCTGTCGTCGAGCGCGAGCGGGACGCGCAGCTCGCCGCGCCGGGAGACGATCCGCGTCAGCTCGCCGTCGCCGAGGCCGGCGGCGGCCGCGTCGAGCGGGTGGCAGGAGAGCGTCGCCTCGCCGGCGGCGGCGCGCAGCGCCGGCGAGTGCCCGGTGCGCGTCATCGTGTGCCACTGGTCGGCGACGCGGCCCGTCGTCAGCAGCAGCGGGAAGTCGGCGTCGGGCGTCTCGGCGGGATCGGCGTGGGGGGTGGGGGCGAAGCGCGCGCGCCCGTCGGGCGTCGGGAAGCGGCGGCTCTCGTACAGGCGCACGGTGCCGCCGTGCTCGCCGACCTCCTGCGCGGGGCAGGGCCACTGCAGGCCGCCCTCGCGGCGCAGGCGCGCGTGCGAGACGCCGGTCATGTCGCACGGGCGGCCGGCGGTGCAGGCGGCGAACTCGTCGAAGACCGCGGCGCTGTCGCGCCACGCGAACGCGTCGCCGTGGCCGAGATGGCGGGCGAGGCCGGCGACGATCTCCCAGTCGGGCCGGGCCTGGCCCGGCGGGGCGAGCGCGCGGCGCACGAGGCCGATGCGCCGCTCGGAGCTCGTCATCGTGCCCTGCTTCTCCGGCCAGGCGGCGGCCGGCAGCACGGCGTGGGCCAGATCGGAGGTCTCGGTCGGGTGATGGGGGTCCTGGACGACGACGAGCTCGGCGCGCTCGAGCGCCGCGCGGGCGCGCTGCCCGTCGGGCAGCGAGACGAGCGGGTTGGTCGCCATCACCCAGACGGCCTTCACGGTGCCGGCCTCGAGCGCGTCGAAGAGCGCGACCGCGGGCAGGCCGGGCTTGTCGCTCAGCCGCTGGGCGGGCACGCCCCAGTGGGCGGCCATCGCCGCCCGGTCGCCGGGCTCGGCGACCTTGCGGTAGCCGGGCAGCAGGTGCGACAGGCCGCCGGTCTCGCGCCCGCCCATCGCGTTGGGCTGGCCGGTCAGGGAGAGGGGGCCGCTGCCGGGACGGCCGATCTGGCCGGTCGCCAGGCAGAGGTTGATGAGGCCGCGGTTCTTCAGCGTCCCGACGGTCGACTGGTTGGCGCCCATCGACCACAGCGCCATCGCCGCGCCCGCGCTCGCGAAGCGGTGGGCGGCCTGCTCGATGAGCTCGGCGCGGACCCGGCAGGTCTGCGCGGCGCGCTCGGGCGACCACTCGCGCGCGACCGCGCGGGCGTCCTCCCAGCCGCTCGTGTGGCGCGCGACGAACGTCTCGTCGACGAGGCCGTCGCGGTCGACGACGTGCAGCAGCGCGCTCAGCAGCGCGAGGTCCGTGCCCGGCCTGACCGGCAGGTGCAGATCCGCGCCCTTCGCCGTCTGCGTCTGGCGCGGGTCGGCGCAGATGACGAACGCGCCCTCGGCCTGGCGGTCGCGGATGCGCGACCAGAGGATCGGGTGGCAGGCGGCGGTGTTCGTGCCGAGCAGCAACAAGCAGTCGGCGAGCGCGATGTCCGCGTACGACGGCGGCGGGCCGTCGAAGCCGAACGCGCCGCTGTAGCCGGCGACGGCGGAGGACATGCACAGGCGCGAGTTGGAGTCGACGTTGTTCGTGCCCAGGTAGCCCTTGGCGAGCTTGTTGATCGCGTAGTAGTCCTCGGTGAGCAGCTGGCCGGAGATGTAGAAGGCGACCGCGTCGGGGCCGTGCTCGTCGATGATCGCGCGGATGCGCCCGGCGAGCGTGGCGAGCACGTCCTCCCAGCCGGTCGGCTCCAAGCGCGCGTCGCGGTCCTCGCGCCAGAGCGGCGTCGTGGCGCGGTCGGGGGCGTGGACGGCGAACGGCAGGCCCAGCGGCTTGCGGCAGGTGCGCCCGCGGTTGGCGGGGTGGAAGGGGTCTCCGCGTACGGTGCTCAGGCGGCCGTCATCGCCGACGTCGGCAAGCAGGCCGCAGCCGACGCCGCAGTACGGACACTGGGTCGGGGTGGTCTGCACGTGCAGTCAGCGTGCGGGCAGGCCGTTTCCCGACCGCGTCGCTTCGATGAACGCTCTGTGAACGGTCGCTGCGGCCGGCGCCGCGCGGCCGGGCGCCAGCTGCCGATCGCGCCGTCGCTTCAGGCCGACAGCTCGGGCGGCAGCGCCCGCGGCCCGTCGGGGTAGCTGTCGCGCAGCTGCTCGGGCGTCATCTTCGTCGTGTCGGCGAGCTCGACGGGCGTGCCGACGACGAGCCAGAGCGCGTCGTCGTCGGTGTCGTTGAAGACCTGGCGCACCGCGTCGGGCTCGACGAGGACGCTCGACAGCGCCGCGAGCGTCAGCGGTTCGTCGTCGCCGATGCGCATCCGCCCGGTGCCCTCGAGCACGACGTACAGCTCGGTCTGCGTCGCGTGACGGTGCTTCGTCGACGCCTGGCCGGGCTTCAGGCGCCACATGCGCCCCGCGAGCCGGTCGGACTCAAGCTGCTTGGCGAGATCGGTGTTCAGCACGCCCATCTGGTTGGACGGGCGCCAGAAGGCGTCGTCGGCGTGCAGGACCCGGGCGGCCATCGGGCGAGTCTACGAGCTCGCGGCGGCGCTCGGCCGCGGCGCAGGTTTGGCAGCCACCGGCCGCGGGGTACACGCGCCGCCGATCCGCAACGCGAAGCGTGGAGGTAGGGCGATGACCGCAGGGGACCCCAACGACGGCCGGACCGAGGTCAGCTACGGCGACGAGCGCGTGCTGCGCGGCGAGGGCGGCGAGACGCACCAGGTCGCGGGGGACGGGCGGCCCGCGCTGACGACGCAGCAGGGCACCGTCGTCGCCGACGACCAGAACAGCCTGCGGATCGGCGAGCGCGGCCCCACCGCGTTGGAGGACTTCCACCTCCGCGAGAAGATCTTCCACTTCGACCACGAGCGGATCCCCGAGCGCGTCGTGCACGCTCGCGGCTACGGCGCGCGCGGGTTCTTCGAGAACTACGAGCCGCTGACGGACCTGACCAGCGCCGACCTCTTCCAGCGCGCCGGCGAGCGCACGCCCGCGTTCGTGCGCTTCTCGACGGTCGCCGGCAGCCAGGGCTCCGCCGACCTCGCCCGCGACGTGCGCGGCTTCGCGGTCAAGCTCTACACGAAGGCCGGCAACTGGGACCTCGTCGGCAACAACATCCCCGTCTTCTTCATCCAGGACGCGCTGAAGTTCCCCGACCTCGTCCACGCCGCCAAGCCCGAGCCCGATCGCGGCTTCCCGCAGGCGCAGACCGCGCACGACAACTTCTGGGACTTCGCGTCGCTCATGCCCGAGTCGACGCACATGCTCATGTGGGCGATGTCCGACCGGGCGATCCCGCGCTCGTTTCGCTTCATGGAGGGCTTCGGCGTGCACACCTTCCGGCTCGTCGACGCCGGCGGGAAGTCGACGTACGTCAAGTTTCACTGGAAGCCGAAGCTCGGCCTGCAGTCGGTCGTCTGGAACGAGGCGCTGAAGATCAACGGCGCCGATCCGGACTTCCACCGCCGCGACCTGTGGGACGCGATCACGCAGGGCGACTTCCCGGAGTGGGAGCTCGGGCTGCAGCTCTTCGACGACGAGTTCGCCGACGCCTTCCCGTTCGACGTCCTCGACGCGACGAAGATCATCCCCGAGGAGGACGTGCCGGTGCGCATCGTCGGGCGCCTCGTCCTCGACGAGGTCGTCGACAACTTCTTCGCCGAGACCGAGCAGGTCGCCTTCTGCACGCAGAACATCGTGCCCGGGATCGACTTCACGAACGACCCGCTGCTGCAGGGACGCAACTTCTCCTACCTCGACACGCAGCTCAAGCGGCTCGGCGGCCCGAACTTCACCCACCTGCCCGTCAACGCGCCGAAGTGCCCGTTCGCGCACTTCCAGCAGGACGGCCACATGGCGATGGGCAACCCGACGACGCGCGCCAACTACGAGCCGAACTCCTGGGGGCCCGAGCAGGGGGGCCCGCGCGAGGATCCGGCCGCCGGCTTTCGCACGTTCCCGAGCGAGGAGGGCGTCGCGAAGCGCCGCGTGCGCGCCGAGCTGTTCGCCGACCACTACAGCCAGGCGCGGCAGTTCTACGTCAGCCAGACGGCGGTCGAGCAGCGCCACATCCGCGACGCGTTCACCTTCGAGCTGAGCAAGTGCGAGCGCGCGGAGATCCGCGCGCGGATGATCGCCGCGCTGCGCAACGTCGACGAGGAGCTCGCGGGCGCCGTCGCCGACGGCGTCGGGCTGCAGGAGCTGCCCGAGGCCAGCCCGCCGGCGCGCGAGCCGATCGCCGACCTCGCGCCGTCACCGGCGCTGAGCATCCTGCGCAACGGACCCGACAGCCTCGCCGGGCGCAAGCTCGGCGTGCTCGTCAGCGACGGCGCCGACGCCGAGATCCTCGACGCGCTGACGCAGGCGGCCGAGCAGGAGGGCGTCACCGTCGAGCTCGTCGCGCCCGCCGTCGGCGGCGTGCGGGCAAGCGACGGATCGCTGCGCGAGGGCGACGAGCAGATCGACGGCGGCCCGTCGGTGCTCTACGACGCCGTCGTGCTGCTGCCCGGCGCCGACGCCGTCGACGCGCTGTCGGCCAAGCCCGCGGCGCGCGACTTCGTCAGCGACGCCTACGCGCACGCGAAGTTCATCGGCTACGGCGCCGGCGGGGCGGACCTGCTGCGGGCGGCGGGGCTGGGCGAGCGCATCGACGACGGCATGGTCGAGATCGGCGGCGCCGGCGACGTCTCCACGTTCCTGTCGCGCTGCCGCGAGCTGCGCTTCTGGGAGCGCGAGGCGGCGATGGCGTCGGGCGTGACCGGGTAGGCGCGCTACGTCCCCTGCGACCCCAGCGCGTCCGCGGAGCAGCCGTGCGCACAGCGGCGAGAGCGCGCCAGCCACGGCGCGAAGCGGCGATCGAGGCGCGCACGCCCGTTCTGTGCGGGTGGGCTTTCGTTTGAGCCGGGTCTTTGGGAGCATCGGCGGATGGCAGGCGAGGAGTGGAAGGCGGCTGAGCATGCCAATCGCTACTTGGCGATGGCGGACGCCGTCCCGCACCGCGCCGAGGGCGAGCAGGTCCTGTCCGAGCAGGTGCCGCGCGACGCGCGCCGCATCCTGGACCTCGGGACGGGCGATGGTCGTCTGCTCGCGCAGCTGCGAGCCGACCGTCCCGACGTGTTCGGGGTGGGTCTTGACTTCTCAGATCTCATGCTCGACGCGGCACATGCGCGCTTCGGCGCCGCGACGAACATCCACCTCGTCAAGCATGACCTGGCGGATCCCTTGCCGTCGCTTGGCCGCTTTGACGTCGTCGTCTCGTCGATGGCCATCCATCACCTCGAGCACGAGCGCAAGCGTTCGCTGTACGGCGAGGTCTTCGACGTGCTCGAACCCGGCGGGGTCTTCGCGAACTTCGAGCATGTGGCGTCGGCGACGCACCGTCTGCACCTGGCGTTCTTCGCGGCGATCGGCGAGCCGCTCGAGCACGAGGATCCCTCCGACCGCCTGCTCGACGTCGAGACGCAGCTCGGATGGCTGCGCGAGCACGGATTCGACGACGTCGACTGCTACTGGAAGTGGCTGGAGATGGCACTCCTCGTCGCCGTCAAGCCCACCACGTCAGCCTGACCGGCGGGTCGTGCCGGCGATCGCGCCTACGGTTCGCCGGCCTCCAGCAGCGAGGGCGCGAGAACCGAGTCCGCCGAGCCGGTCACCCGCACCCCGACGAGCCGGCCGTAGTGATCGAAGTCCAGCACGAGGTTGTCGAGCGCCGGGATCGTGTCAGCGGCGCCGAGCTCGTCCAGCGCCACGGAGTCGCGCACCTCGGGCGGGTCTCCGGCGACGAGCGCGACGTAGGCCTCGCCGGAGTCCTTCACCGTGACCGCGATCTGCGCCATCGGGCGTGAGATACTGCCAGATCATCCCGACGCGGGGAGCGCGCGCGGATGGCGTCGCTGATCGGCGCGCTCGGCAGCCCGCAGTCGGTGCCCAGGCTGGCGCTGTACGTGGCCGGCGAATGGTGCGAGGCGGTCGACGGGCGGACGTTCGAGTCCGTCGAGCCGGCGACGGGGCGAACCTGGGCGATCGTCGCCGAGGCGGGACCGCAGGATGTCGACCGGGCGGTGCGAGCCGCACGCCACGCGCTCGACGGCGGCTGGGGGGCCACGCTCGCCTGCGACCGGGCGCGCGTGCTGTGGCGCATGGCGGAGGCGATCGACGCCAACCGCGAGGCGCTCGCGCGGATCGAGTCGCGTGACAACGGCAAGGCCATCCGTGAGAGCCGCGCGGAGATCGCCAACGTCGTGCGCTACTTCGAGTACTTCGCCGGCGTGTGCCAGAACGTGCTCGGCGACACGATGCCCGCCACGGGGCCGTTCTTCACCTACACGCGCCGTGAGCCGGTCGGCGTCGTCGGCGCGATCGTCCCGTGGAACTCGCCGCTCGTCATGCTGGCGTGGAAGCTCTGCCCCGCGCTCGCCGGCGGCAACGCGATCGTCCTCAAGCCCGCCGAGGACACGCCCGTGTCGGCGCTCGCGTTCGCCTCGCTGATCCAGGAGCTCGACCTGCCGCCCGGCGTCATCAGCGTGCTGCCCGGCTTCGGCCGGCGTGCCGGCGCGGCGCTCGTCGACCATGCCGGCGTCGACAAGATCGCCTTCACGGGCTCGACCGCCACAGGTCGCCAGATCGCCGCGCGCGCGTCCCGGACGCTCAAGCTCGTGACGTTCGAGCTCGGCGGCAAGTCGCCGAACATCGTCTTTGCCGACGCCGACCTCGAGCAGGCCGTGCGGCGCTCGGCCTACGGCATCTTCTCGGCCGCCGGGCAGTCGTGCATGGCGGCCTCGCGCACGCTCGTACACGCCGCGGTCCACGACGAGTTCGTCGAGCGCTTCGCGGCCAAGGCCGACGCGATCCGCGTCGGCGACCCGCTGCAGGACAGCACGCAGATGGGCTCGCAGACCTCGCTGCGCCAGCTCGAGAAGATCGTCGGCTACGTCGACATCGCGACCGCCGAGGGCGCCCGCGTGGTCGCGGGCGGGCGCCGACCCGAGCACGAGCCGGGGTTCTTCTTCTCACCCACGATCTTCGACGGGGTGCGCAACGACATGCGCGTCGCGCGCGAGGAGATCTTCGGACCGGTCACCGCCGTCATCTCGTTCGAGGACGAGGCCGACGCGGTGCGCAAGGCCAACGACAGCGCCTACGGCCTGGCCGCCGCCGTCTGGACGCGCGACGTCAAGCGCGCGCACCGCGTCGCGCACCAGATCGCGGCCGGGACCGTCTGGATCAACAACTACCGCGTCTGGAACTGGCTGATGCCGTTCGGCGGCTACAAGGCGTCCGGCTACGGGCGCGAGAACGGCATCCACGTCATGGAGCACTACACGCAGACGAAGTCCGTCTGGGTCGACCTGCAGGACGACGCGCCCGACTGGTTCGGCGACTGAGCGGCCAGCGCCGCCGTCAGGTCTGCCCCGTCGCGGCCGGCACCGCGTCCGCCGTCGACTGCGCAGCCGCATCCGAGGCGGTCAGAGCCGGCCAGGCGTGCCCTCGGCGACGCGGACGATCGCGAGCGCCCGTGTCCAGCCAAACGGGGGAGGTCCAACCGCCTCGAGGGTCGGGAGCGGTGTCGCACCACCACACCTCACTCGAAGTCGAACGGTCCGTCCTCGGGCGGCATCCTGCTCTCGGACCGCGCGATGTACGGCCTCGTCATCGCAGAAGGCCTCACGCCCGAGGACTGGCCGCGCCCACGGGCTTCCGTCGCGCGCGAGCGACATCCCGCGATGACGCTACGTCATGTGTTGTCTGCTCCCCCGGGGGAGCCACGCGAGAAGCCAGCTCTGCATCGACGCTCTCACGACGCTGCAACAACTTTGCGTCGGACCCGGGTTCGCATGCCGGCGTGTGTGACGGTCTGCTGGTGCCGAGGATCTCCCTGCGCCGCCCGCATCGATGGACCGCCGGTCTCGCGGCGTTCGCTGCCCTCGCCTTCGCCGGGGTCGCCGTCGCTCGTGAATGCGAGCCGCCCGCCCGCGGCGAGACGCCGCCCGCTCCGTCGGTTCTCATCGTCATGGACGCGTCGAAGTCGATGGGCAAGCCCGCGGGCGGCGGCGCCAGCCGCCTCGACGCCGCCAAGGCCGCCCTGCGCACGCTCATCGACGGGATGCCGGACGGCGCGCTGGTCGGGCTGCGCCTCTACGGTCACAGCGTCTCGGGCGAGGGCCGAGCCGCCGGCTGTCGGGACACCGAGCTCGTGTCGCCTGTCGCCGCGCTGGACCGCGCAGCGCTCACGTCGGCCGTCGACTCCTACGAGGCGGTCGGGTCGACGCCGATCGGGCGCGCGCTGCGCGCGGGCGCGACCGACCTGACCGGCGACGGACCGGCGTCGATCGTGCTCGTCTCCGACGGCGGCGACAACTGCGCGCCGCCGGACCCCTGTGCCGTCGCCGGCCGGCTCGTGGCGGAACATCCCGGGCTCAGCATCCAGGCGGTCGGCTTCCAGGTCGGTGCCCGCGCGCGGCGGCAGCTGCGCTGCATCGCCGGGCGCGGGGGCGGCGTGTACCGCGACGCCGCGGACGCGGACGAGCTGGCCGTCGCGCTGCGCGCCCTCGCCGCCCGCGGGACGCGCGCCCGCGGGCCGGTCGGGCGGCCGGTGTCCGGCGGCAGGACGTCCTCCTCGGCCCCCGAGATCGCCGGCGGGCGATTCGTCGATCGCATCGCCGCCGACGAGGTGCGCTGGTACGCCGTACGCCTCGGCCGCGGCCAGCGCCTCGCGGCGGCGGCCGTCGTGAGCACGTACTGCCGGCGCCGGATCGGGATCGCCGACATGATCGGAACCGCCCTGCAGATCGACGTGTTCGATCCCACGGGGCAGCTCCCGGTTCAGCACTCCAATGTGGCCAATCTGTTCTTCGGCGACGAATCGAGCGAGAGTCACGGGATCCTGACCCCGCGCATCGGCTCGAGGGACAGCACGTTCGACAGGCCGGGCCGCTACTTCCTGCGCATCGCGCTGACCGACAACAACGCGGGGGCGCTGGCCCGCGGACTCGACGGCGAGGTACCCGCCCTGCAGGTCGTGGCGGACGTCGAGGGCGCCGCGGCGCCCGCCGGCGTGAGGCAGCCCCCACCGATCGAGCGTGCGCCCGACGGCGGCTCGGGCATCCCGATCGTGCTCATCGGCGCGGCGATCGGCTTCCCGGCCGGGCTGTTCGGGATGCGCGCCGTTCGCCGGAGGCGCACGTGAGCCGTCTGCGCCGGGTCTGCACCGTGGCAGCGGCGCTCATCGCGTCGGCGGGCGCCGCCGCGCCGGCCGTCGCCAGCCCCGTTGCCGGCGGGGGCTCGTTCGACGACGCGCCCCGGCTGGGCGCCGGTCGCCACCAGGACACGATCCTGCCCTACGAGACGCTCTTCTACGCCGTCGAACTGCGCGAGGGCCAGCGGCTGACCGTGCGCGCGGTCGTCGACCTGCGGCCCGGCAGCAAGAGCGAGCGCGGCGATCCCGATGCGTTCGGCGGCTTCGGGTTGACCCTGTACTCGCCCCTGCTCGAACGCCTCGGCAACGACTCCGATCCGGAGTACGAGTCCGATCCGACGCTGCTGAGCGACGGTGACGCCGCGCGGACCCCGCGCGCCCTGAGCGCCCCGCGCGCGGACGAGCGCAAGATCGCCGGACCCGACGATTGGACCGGACCCGGGACCTACTACGTGACCGCGACCATGTCCGGCTTCTGGGGCGATCTCGGGGCGGCCGTCGAGTTCCCGCTGCGCCTGGACCTCACGATCGACGGCCCGGCCGTGCCGTCGGGCAGCGCCGAGCTCGGTCCACTCGATGTGCTCCAGTCTGCCCCCGCGACGGCCGGATCGCACCGATCGGCGGCGCGTGCCGGGGAGCACGCTGCCCCCGCGGGCTCCTCGCGCTTGACGGCGGGCGGCGCCGGGCTGCTCGGCGGCGCGCTCGTGGGTGGGCTCGCGGGATATGTCGCGCGGCGCCCGGCGCGCGGGCGGGCGCGCCCGCCGTAGCCACGTTCGCCCGCCGTCCGGCTCGACCGGATGGCAGCAAGATAGGACCGGCTGTCCAAAGACAACCGACCCACCCCGCCATACGGTCCAGTGCGTGACCAATCGCGAAGAGTTCGTGCTGCGCACCGTCGAAGAGCGGGGCGTGAAGTTCATCCGGCTGTGGTTCGTCGACGTCCTCGGCCTGCTGAAGAGCTTCTCGATCCCCGTCTCGGAGCTCGAGTCCGCGCTCGAGGAGGGCGTCGGGCTCGACGGGTCCTCGCTGGAGGGAGCCTCGCGGCTGCGCGAGCACGACGTCATCGCCCATCCCGACCCGCGCACGTTCCAGGTGCTGCCGTGGAAGCCCGACTCGCTCGTGGGGCGGATGTTCTGCGACGTGCGCCAGCCCGACGACACGCCGTTCGGGGGTGATTCGCGCGCCACGCTCCGGCGCGTGCTCGAACACGCGGCGGCGCTCGGCTACACGATGCAGGTCGGCTGCGAGGTCGAGTTCTTCATCTTCGGCGCGCTGGGCCCCAACGGCGCGGTGCCGACGACGCTCGACGACGGCGCCTACTTCGACCTGACCCCGCTCGACGTCGGCAGCGACTTCCGCCGCCGCACGATCGAGTACCTCGAGCAGATGGGGATCCCGGTCAAGGCCTCCCACCACGAGGTCGCCCCGTCGCAGCACGAGATCCAGCTCGCGCACACCGACGGCCTGGCGATGGCCGACGCGATCTCGACGTTCCGGATCGCCGTCAAGGAGGCCGCGCACGAGCTCGGCGCCTACGCGACGTTCATGCCCAAGCCGCTCGCCGCGCACCCGGGCAGCGGCATGCACCTGCACATCTCGCTCTTCGAGGGCGACCGCAACGCCTTTCACGACGAGGATCCCGGCACGCCGCTGTCGCCTGCGGGACGGGCGTTCCTCGCGGGCGTGCTCGCCCACGCCGGCGAGTTCACCGCCGTCACGAACCAGTGGATCAACTCCTACCGGCGCCTGGCGACCGGCTTCGAGGCGCCCGAGTTCGTGAGCTGGACGCGGCGCGGCGCGGCGGCGCTCGTCCGCGTCCCGTCGCGCCGCCCGGGCCGGGCCGAGGGGGCCCGCTTCGAGCTGCGCTCCCCCGACCCCGGCTGCAACCCCTACATGGTGCTCTCGCTCGTGCTCGCCGCCGGCCTGCGCGGGATCGAGCGCGGCTACGAGCTGCAGGCCGAGACGATCGACGACGAGCGCGACGGCGCCCCGCGGCTGCCGCTGGACCTGCGCGAGGCGACCGACCTCTTCGACGCCTCCGAGCTCGCCCGCGAGACGCTCGGCGATCGCCTCTGCGACGTCTTCGTCGCCAACAAGCGCCGCGAGCTCGACGACGAGCGGCGCACGGTCACCGAGTTCGACCGCTCCCGCTACCTGAGGTTGCTCTAGCGATGGGTGACGCCTGGATCTACGGGACGACGAGCTCGGAGGACACCGCCCGGCTGCTCGCCGAGCTCGGCTTCAGCCCGCACCGCGTCGAGGCCAACGGCACGCTGCGCCCGGCCGAGGGCGAGTCGCGCGCTCCGGCGCTCGCGCTCGTCCACGCCGACGGCCTGCAGCAGCCGTCGTGCGCGGAGCTCTGCGCGCGCCTGGCGGCCGACGAGGAGCTCGGCGAGGTCCCGGTCATCGTCGCGCTCGCCTCGACCGCCCTCGGTGCCGGCATCGGGGTCGCCGAAGGCCACGAGCTGCTCGTCGAGCCGTTCACCGGCGAGGAGCTGCAGGCGCGGATCGCCCGCGCGCGGCGGGCGGTCAACGGCGTCGACCACGACGACATGGTGCGCGTCGGCAGCCTGGAGATGAACCTCGCCACCTACCAGGTCGCGATCGACGGTCGCCCCGTCGACTTCACCTATATGGAGTACGAGCTGCTGAAGTTCCTCGTCACCCATCCCAAGCGGGTGTTCTCGCGCGAGGCGCTGCTCAGCCGCGTCTGGGGCTATGACTACTACGGCGGCGCGCGGACCGTCGACGTCCACGTGCGCCGCGTGCGCGCGAAGCTCGGCAGCGAGAACGCCGCCCGGATCAAGACGGTTCGCAGCGTGGGCTACCGGTGGGAGGGGGCATGAGCACCCGCGAGGAGGCGCGGCTTCCAGAGCGCCTGGGGCGCAGCGACTACGCCGGCTTTCGCGCGGTCATCAAGGCCGTCGGAACCGGGCCGCGCGGCAGCCGAGCGCTGACGTTCGACGAGGCGCGCGAGGCGACCGTCGGCCTGCTCGCCGGCGAGGTCAGCCCGGTCCAGGCGGGAGCGTTCCTCGTGGCGATGCGGATCAAGGGGGAGACCCCGGCGGAGATCGCCGGCGTCACCCAGGCGCTGCGCGACGCGGCGCGCGCGGTCGCGCCCGAGCCGCCGTCGGGCGGCCGGCCGGTCGTCGCCTGCGCGGGCGCCTACGACGGGATGGTGCAGACGCCGCACCTGTCGCTTGCCGCGGCCATCCTCGCGGCGGCCGCCGGCGCCCGCGTGGTCGTGCACTGCGGGACGCGGATCGGGCCCAAGCGCGGCACGACGCCGGCCGACGTGCTCGTCGCCCTCGGCGGACCGCTGCGGCCCAAGCCCAGCGAGTCGCTGGCGATGCTCGAGCGCGCGGACGTCGCGCTCGTCCACGCGAGCGCGGCGATCCCGGGCTGGGACGCGCTCGCCGCGATCCGCGACGAGATCGGCCTGCGCGGTCCGCTGCACACGGCCGAGAAGCTCGTCGACCACCTCGGCGCGACGCGCTTCGTCGTGGGGCACACCCACAGCTCCTACCGCGAGCGGATCCTCGGCGCCCTGCAGCAGCTCGGGGCGCAGCGCGCGATCGCGGTCCGCGGCATGGAGGGCGGCGACGTGCTGCGCTGCGGGCGGCCGTCCGCCGCCGACGGCGGCGGACCGCTCGACATCCCCGAGACGCCCGGCAGCGTCCTTCGCGGCGACGCCGATCCACATGTCGCGGCCGACCTGACGCGGGCGATCGTGGCCGGCGAGGAGCACGGCGTCGCCACGCACACGGCGGTCCTGAGCGCCGGCCTGCGGCTGCTCGCGGCCGGCTGCTGCGCCAGCGTCGGCGCGGGGGCGGCGCTGGCGGCGGCGGCGATCGAGGACCGTCGCGCGGCGGCGACGCTCGAGGCGCTGCTGGCGACCTGACGGGCGCGGGCCGGCGCCGGCCCGGCTACGCCGCGTCGCCGGCCAGGAACGCGACGAGCCCGCGGTCGCCCGAGCGCTGGGTGAGCACGACGCGCCACAGCCCGCCGAAGTCCTCGGCGGTCGCGTCGAAGCCGCCGATGCGATCCGGACGACCGGCCCGCGACCAGCGCTTGGCCAGCCGCAGCGCCCGCCGGCAGGACGGGCCGAGGTGGACGTTGTCCTGACCGCTGGAGTAGGCGAGCATCGTGCCGTCGGGCGACCACGCCGGCCCTTCGTCGTGCAGCGCGTTGTGCGTGAGCTGGACGGCGTCCGAGCCGTCGGCGTCCATGACCCAGATCTCCAGATCGCGCTCGGGGTTGGCGCCGGCGACGTCGGCGTCGGACTCGAACGCGATCCGCGCGCCGTCGGGCGACCAGGCGGGCGCCGAGTCGTATGCGCCGGCGACGTCGAAGAGCGTGCGCGGCTCGCCGCCGGCGGCATCGAGGACCTGGATCGCGCGATCCTGCGGGCCGCTCGCGTTCCACACCGTCGTGAAGAGGATGGTGCGCATGTCCGGGGCGGCGCTGGGATAGAGCTGACCGTCCGGCGGGTCGTAGGCGGGCGCCGGGCTCTCGCCGAGCGGTCCCATGCGCCAGATGCCGGCCACGCGCATGGGCTCGCTGCGGCGAGCGAGGATGGCGCTGGCGTCGTGCAGCCAGGACGGCTGGCTGGACGCCTGCCCGTCGGGCGTGAACGTGAGCCGGCGCACGTCGGCTCCGTGCGCCGTCATCCGCGCGACCTCGTAGTTCACCGGCGAGCCGGGCTTGCGGATGCGGTAGGCGATGTCGCGGCCGTCGGGCGACCAGTCGGACTGCCCGTCGTCGTCGGGGTTCGTCGTGAGCTGCCGCAGCCCGGAGCCGTCGTCGTTCATCGTGAAGATGTCGCCGCGCGAACCGGCGGGGTCCGTCCGGAAGCTCGAGAACGCGATCCGGCCGTTGAACGGGGTGGCGTCGGCGGCGGGTGCTCCGGCGAGGCAGAGGCAGACGGCTGCTGCGAGCTCGGCGAGTGCGTGCATGTCGTCCCCGGACCCCCTCCGTCGTGGCGGTTCGGCGCGTGCCCTGTCAGGCGGCTGTCCCCTCAGTCCTCCCCGCGCAACCGCGACCTGCAAGCACGCGACGAACGAGCGCGGCGCGCGCGGTCATCGCCGCGAGCCGGCCCGTGCCGGTCTGCGGGCGGGTAGCGTTGCGGCGAGGTGCTCGCGTCAGCCGAGGGCCTCGTCCGATTGCAGTCCGATCCGGAGGGTGTTGAGCCATGGGCGCCAAGGGCGACCGCGGGACCGACGAGGCGGCGGCGAGCGCCGGGGACGCCGTCGCACGGCTCGCCTCGCTGGGCTCGGTGACGTCGAAGAGGATGTTCGGCGGCCACGGGATCTTCGAGTCGGGCACGATGTTCGCGCTCGTCGATCCGGCCGGCAAGCTGTACCTGCGCGCCGACGACGCCAACCGCGCGCGCTTCGAGCAGGCCGGCTGCGAGCGCCACGGCCGGATGCCGTACTGGGCCGCGCCGCAGGACGTCGTCGCCGATGGCGTCGAGCTGTGCGCCTGGGGTGACGAGGCGCTGGCGGCGGCCCGGCGCAACGCGAGGTAGCGAACGAGAGCGGCGCGGCGGGCGCTCGCGCCGCCCGCGGGGCGCCCCGAAGGCCGAGCGCGCGCGACGTGCTCGCGCGGGGATGTATCAGCGGCGCGCCTGGCGTCTCTGATTACGTGTGAAGAGCCGTCATCCGCTCCTCAACCGAGCTTTCGGAGAACGTCGTGCGCAGCGCACGAGCTGAAGGGGTCTCGCCGGAGCACCGCGGCGCCGCGCCGAGCGCGCATGCCGAGGGCGCCAGCGCCGCGCGGCCCGCGCCGGCGGGCGCGCAGGCGCCGCCGCTCGCCGTCACGTGCTTCGGCGAGTTCCAGGTGATGCTCGGCGGCGAGGTCGTCACCGCGGCCCTGACCGGCCGTCAGGGCCGCGCCCTGCTCGCCTACCTCGCCGTGAGCCTCCCGCGCGCCGTTCCCCGCGACGAGCTCGTGCACGCGCTGTGGCCGTCGACGCCTCCCGCCGCGCCGGAGGCGGCGCTGTGCAGCATCCTGGCGAAGGCTCGCCGCGCGCTCGGGCGAGACAGCGTGCCCGGCCGCGAGGCGCTCACGCTGGCGCCCGGAACGCGCACCGACGTCGAGCAGGCGCGGCAGGCGCTCGAGCACGCCGAGCGCGCGCTCGTCGACGCCGAGGCGCTCACCGCGCTGCAGGCCGCACAGCGCGCCCTGGCGATCGTCGAGCGGCCGCTGCTTCCGTGCCTGCGGGGCGAGTGGGTCGACGCGGCGCGCGACGGCTTCGAGGCCGCCGCGCTGCGCGCGCTGGAGGTCGCCGCCCGCGCTGGGGCGACGCTCGGCGACCGCCACCTCGCCGCGGCCGAGCGGGCGGCGGGCGCGCTCGTCGAGCGCCAGCCGTTTCGCGAGGACGGCTACATCCTGCTCATGGACGCACAGGCCGCGGGCGGCAACGCCGCCGAGGCGCTGCGCACGTTCGAGCGGCTGCGCGCCTTCCTGCGCGACGAGCTCGGCGTGCGACCGTCGCCCGAGGCGATCGCCGCGCACGCGCGCGTGCTGGAGGCCGAGCCGCCGCGCGACCGGCCAGCGCGACCCGCGACCAGCGAGCGGCCATCCGCCGCCCCGGCGCCGCGGCCGCCCTCGACCGATCGTCTTCCCGTGCCCGCCGCGGCTCCGCGTACGAGCGAGGGAGCGTTCATCGGCCGCGAGCCATGCCTGGAGCAGCTGCGCTCGCGCTGGCAGCACAGCAGCGCGGGTCGCACCGGCCTCGTCCTGCTCGTCGGAGACGCGGGCGTCGGCAAGACGCGCCTGGCGACCCGCTTCGCCGAGGAGGTCCAGCGCGACGGCGGCGCGGTGCTCTACGGGCGCGCCGACGCCGAGGCGCTGCTGCCCTACCAGCCGTTCGCGGAGGCGCTGCGCCCCGTCGTCGCGCACGGCGGCTTGCGCGGCGAGCTGCAGCGCGAGCTGCAGATCTTCGACCGCATCTTCCCGGGGCTGACGCCGGGCGCGGGCGCCGCCGCGCAGGTCGACGAGGACACGCTGCGCTACCAGGTCTTCGAGGCGGTCGTCTCCGTCGTCAGGCGCGCCGGCACGCGCTGGCCGCTGCTGCTCGTCCTCGACGACCTGCACTGGGCCGACAAGCCCACGCTGCTCATGCTGCGCCACCTCCTGCGCCGTGCCGAGGGCACGCCGCTGCTCGTCGTCGGCACCTTCCGCCACGTCGACGTGGCGCGGGACCATCCGCTCGTCGAGCTGCTCACCGACCTGCGGCGCGAGCGCCGCTATGACCGGATCGTCCTGGAGGGACTCGACGAGCGGGCCACCGGCGAGCTCGTCGCCGACCGCCTCGGGGTCGACGTCACGCCGGCGTTCGTCCGCCGCCTGCGCGAGCAGACCGGCGGCAACGCGTTCTTCATCGAGGAGACCGTCCGCGCGCTCGGCGACGCGCGCGATCGCGACGGGACGCCGGTCGACGACGACGCGCTCGTGCGCCTCGGCGTCCCGGAGGGCGTCGCGGAGGTCATCCTGCGGCGGGCGCGTCAGCTCTCGCCGTTCACCGCGGAGCTGCTGACGGCGGCCTCCGTCGTCGGCGGCTCGTTCGACATGCGCGTCGTCGAGCGCCTCGTCGACGCGGGCTGCGAGGAGGTCATGGGCGCCCTGGAGGAGGGCATCGCCGCGGGCCTCGTGCGCGAGTCTCCCGACCGCGTCGACCAGCTCGCGTTCTCGCACGCGCTCGTGCGCGACGTCCTGTACGGGCAGCTGAGCGCGACCCGCCGGGTCCGGCTGCACCACCGGGTCGCGGCGACGCTCGAGCAGCTCTCCGAGGACGAGCAGGTCAACCCCGCCGAGCTCGCCCACCACTTCGCGCTCGCGCGCCACCTCGTCGGACCCGCCCCCGCCCGCAGGTACTCGATCGCCGCCGCGCGCAGCGCGACCGAGCGCTTCGCCTACGAGGAGGCCGCCGCGCACTACCGCCGGGCGCTGGGCCTCTTCGACGAGGACGACGACGCCGGCCGCTGCGAGGTGCTGCTGGCCCTCGGCCGCGTCGAGTGGCACGCGGGCAGCGACGGCGCCCGGCGGACGTTCCTCGAGGCCGCGCGCAGCGCCGAGCGACGCGCCGACGCCGACCAGCTCGCCCGCGCGGCGCTCGGCCTCGGCGAGCGCTACTTCGAGATCGCCTACCTCGGAGCGTCCTACCGCGACGTGCTCGAGAAGGCGACCGGCGCCCTCGGACCGGCCGACAGCCCGCGCCGCGCGCTGCTGCTGTCGCGGCTGGCGGTCAACCTCGCGTTCCCCAACGAGTCCCCGCGGGCGCACGAGCTGGCCGACGAGGCCGTCGCGATGGCGCGCCGGCTCGGCGACGAGGCGCTGCTCGCGGCCGTCCTGCTCGCGCGTCACGTCACCCTGCTCGACGTCCGCCACGTCGCCGCGCGCCTCGCGCTCGGCGACGAGCTCGGCGCGCTTCCCAGCGGCCATCCGGAGATCGCGGCCGAGCGCCATCACTGGCGCATGCACGACCTGCTCGGCGTCGGCCGGCTCGCCGACGCCCGTCGCGAGCACGTCGCGCTGGCGGCGCTCGCCGAGCGGCTCGGCCAGCCGCTGTTTCGCGCGATCGCCGGCGGCTCGCGGGGGCTGTGGGCCGAGCTCGCCGGTGACGTCGAGCTCGCCGAGCGCTGCGCGGAGTCCTCGCTGCAGCAGGCGCGCCTGGCGAGCGCGCGCGACGCGGTCAGCTCGTGGGCGTCGCAGCTGTTCGCGCTGCGCAGGCGCCAGGAGCGGCTCGCCGAGCTCGAGCCCACCGTGCAGAAGCTCGCGGACTCGGGCGGGCGGCAGCTCGGCTGGTGCGCGGCCCTCGCGATCGTGCGCTGGGAGAGCGGCGACGCGCAGGCCGCGCGCGACATCTACGAGGCCGAGCTGGGCGCCGGCCTGGGCACGCTGCCGCGCGGGATGTTCTGGCTGCCGCGCGTCGCGCTGCTCTGCGAGCTGTCCGCGCTGCTCGACGACCCAGCCGGCGCCGAGCAGCTGTACGAGCAGCTCGTGCCGCACGCGGCGTTCAACGTCGTCGTCGCCTACTGCAGCGTCTGGGGGCCGGTCGAGGGCTATCTCGCGCTGCTCGCCCGGACGCGGGGCGACGAGGCGCTCGCGCAGCGCCACGCCCGCGCGGCGCTCGCGCGGACGCGGGCGATGCACGCGCCGCTGCTGACCGCCGACCTGCAGCGCCGCCACGCCGACGCGCTCGCCGCGCGCTGAGCCCGCCGGGCGCCGGCCGCCGGCGCCGCCCGGGCTCGGACGACGGCCGGCGCGGCGCTGCTAGCGTCCCCGCGGTGACCGCGCAGGAGTTCCTCGACGCCTTCTCCGCGCAGGTCGGCGTGCCGTCGCCGACGGCCGCCGAGTCCGAGGCGCTGCTCGAGGTCGCCTCGATCGCCGCGCGCAGCTCCGAGCGGCTCGCCGCACCGCTGGCCTGCTGGATGGGCGGCGCGAGCGCGATCTCCGCGGCCGACCTGCTCGCCGCGGCGCGCCGCGCCGCCGCCGGCGAGAGCGAGGCGGGCTGAGCGGTGGCCGTCTCGATCGGCGAGGCGCGAGCGGCGGTGCTCGCGCACGCGCGCGTCCTCGACGCCGAGCACGTCTTCCTCGACCACGCGCTCGGCCGCGCGCTGGCCGTCGACGCCAGCGCCCCCAACGACGTTCCGCCGTTCGCGGCCTCGGCGATGGACGGCTTCGCGATCCGCGCCGCCGACACGCGCGACGGGTCGGCGACGCTCGAGGTCATCGGCGAGGCGAAGGCCGGCACCGAGGCCGGGGTCACCGTGCACAGCGGCACCGCCGTGCGGATCTCGACGGGTGCGCCGGTGCCCGCGGGCGCCGACGCGATCGTCCCGCAGGAGATGACGACGACCGCCGGCGCGACGGTGTCCGTGCACGGTCAGGTCGCGCTCGGCTACCACGTCCGCCCGCCGGGCGAGGACATCCGCGCGGGCGAGCTCGTCGTGCGCGCCGGATCGCTGCTGGGCCCCGCCGAGCTCGGCGTGCTGGCCTCGATGAACATCCCGCGCCCGAGCGTCGTGCGCCGCCCGCGGGTCGCGATCGCCGGCACCGGCGACGAGCTGACCGATCCCGGCAAGCCGCTGCGGCCGGGCGCCATCCGCGACTCCAACGGCCCCGCGCTGGGAGGGGCCGTGCACCGCGCCGGCGGCGAGCTCGTCGCGCGCGTGCGCGTCGGCGACGACCTCGAGGCGACGGTCTCCGTGCTCGGCGCCGCGCTGCGCGACGTCGACATGCTCATCACGACGGGCGGCGTCTCGGTCGGCCCGCACGACCACGTGCGCCCGGCGCTGAGGCGGCTCGGCTACAGCGAGGCGTTCGCCGGCGTCAAGCTCAAGCCCGGCCGTCCGACGACGTTCGCCGTGGGCGAGGAGGGCACGCTCGTCTTCGCGCTGCCCGGCAACCCCGTCTCGGCGCTCATGGCGTTTCGCCTCTTCGTCGTGCCGGCGCTCGACGCGATGCTCGGCCGCAGCGGCGAGCGCCACCCGATCAACGCGACGGCCGACGAGCCGCTGCCCGGCGCGGTCGGCCGCACGACGGTCATCCGCTGCCGCTCGACGCTGCAGGACGACGGCTGGCACGTCCGGCCGACGAAGTCCCAGGAGTCGCACATCCTCACCTCGATGCTCGGCGTCGACGCGCTCGCGCTCGTCCCCGAGGACCGCGACGGGATCGAGGCCGGCGAGCCGGTCGAGATCGAGTTCGTCGGCTGAGCGACCGCCTCACGGCGCCGGCGGCCCGGGCAGCCGCAGGTGGGCGAGCTTGTCGGGGTTTCGCTGGATGTGGATCGTCGTGATGCGGCCGCCGTCGACGGTGAACGCGAGCACCGAGCACTGACCGTCGACGCGGTTTCGCAGGACGAGGCCCGGCAGCCCGTTGACGTCGGCGAGCAGCGCGTCGGACTGGCCGCCGAACTTCCGCCCGAGCGCGACGAGCGCGCGGCCCACGCGGTCGGCTCCGACCAGCGGCTTGCGCGCCGCCTGCACGCGGCCGCCGCCGTCGGAGCGCATGACGACGTCGGGGTCGAGCACCGCCAGCAGCGCGTCGAGGTCGCCGCCGTCGGCCGCGGCGCTGAACGCCTCGACGGCGCGCCGCTGCTCGTCGCGCGAGCCCGACTGGCGCGGGCGCTGGCGCTCGACATGGCGGCGCGCGCGCGAGGCGAGCTGGCGCGTCGCCGCCGCGCTGCGGCCGACGACCTCGCCCGCCTCGGCGAACGTGTAGCCGAAGACGTCGTGCAGGATGAACGCCGTCCGCTCGGCCGGGGAGAGGCGCTCGAGCACGAACAGCAGCGCGTGGCTGACGGTCTCGTCGAGCGTCACGCGGTCGGCCGGGTCGGCCCGGTCGGCGCCGCCGCCCGCGGCGGTCTCGACGAGCGGGTCCGGCAGCCACGGGCCGACGTAGCGCTCGCGCCGCGCGCGGGCGGAGCCCAGCGCGTCGAGCGCGAGCCGGCCGACGACGGTGCTCAGCCAGGCCTGCAGGTCCTCGATCGCGCCCGCGTCGACGCGCTCCAGGCGCAGCCATGCCTCCTGCACGACGTCCTCGGCCTCCGCGACGCTGCCGAGCGTGCTGTAGGCGAGCCGCAGCAGGCGCGGTCGCAGCGCCTCGAAGCGGTCGGCGAGCGCGTTCACGCGCCGACTGCCTGCGTCGTGGTCGCGCGCAGCCAATCGCCGAAGCTCGGGCCGTCGCGCACCGCGCCGGGGCCGGGCACGAGCGCGCCGCCGGCCAGCGCGCGCCCGATCGAGCGCCGCAGCGGCAGCCGCAGGCCGCCCACCCGCCGTTCGCGCGCGTGCGCCCAGTCGCGCGACAGCTCGCGCAGCGGCGCCGCCTGCGGGCCGCCGACCTCGGCCAGCCGGCCACCGGGGCCGGCCTCGACCGCGTCGGCGAGCGCCCGCGCGACGATCCGCGGGGCGACCGGCGCGAGCGGGAAGTCGTTGGCGGGCACGAGGCGCGCCCGCGCGGTCGTGCCGAAGACGAGCTCGAGCAGCTCGTGAAACTGCGTCGCGCGCACGATGCTCCAGCCGACCGGGCCCCGCTCGACGAGGCGCTCCTGCTCGAGCTTCGCCGCGTAGTACGAGAAGCCGGGCAGGGCGTCGATGCCGACGATCGAGATCGCGACGTGGTGTGCGACGCCGGCGCGGGCCTCGACCTCCAGCAGCCGCCGGGTGCCCTCGACGAGCACCGGCCGCGCCTTGCGCCCGCTGCCCGGCGTGTTGGCCGCCTCCACGACGGCGTCGGCGCCGGCGAGCGCGTCGCGCAGCCCGGCGCCGCCGACGAGGTCGACGGCATGGTGCGTCGTCCCCGGCTGCGCGATCCGCGGGCGCCTGCGCGAGAGCACGCGGACATCGTGCCCGCGCTCGACGAGTTGCGCCACCACCGCGCGGCCGAGCACGCCCGTTCCGCCCGTCACCGCTACGTCCATCCAGATCACGCTCCTGCCGCGTCGTTGGTCGGTCCATCCCCTGGACGACGCAGCGCCCGCAGAGGTGACATCCGACCGGCTCTGGGGCACATAATCCCGCTGCTAAGCTCGACCGACGGGTTGCCGCGGCCCGCAAATAGCGCACACCGCCCTTCCCGACCCCGCTTCGACGGGGTCGTTTCGTCCGCCCCCACGCCTAGGATTTGCCATATGGAGATTGAGATCGGCCGAGGGAAGAAGGCCCGCCGCGCGTACGGCTTCGACGACATCGCGATCGTGCCGTCGCGGCGCACGCGGGACCCCGACGACGTCGACATCTCGTGGAAGCTGGGCGACTACCGCTTCGAGCTGCCGCTGCTGGCGTCGGCGATGGACGGCGTCGTCTCGCCGCGGACGGCCGGTCTCGTGGGCAAGCTTGGCGGCCTCGCGGTCCTCAACCTCGAGGGCATCTACTCGCGCTACGAGGACGCCGAGGAGCAGCTGGAGCGCATCGCGAAGCTGCCGAAGGACATCGCGACCCGCGAGATGCAGAAGATCTACGACGCGCCGATCGTCCCGGAGCTGCTCGCCCAGCGGATCCGCGAGATCAAGGACCAGGGCGTCGTCGTCGCCGCGTCGCTGACGCCCCAGCGCGTGCGCCGCTACTACGAGCTCGCGATGGACGCGGGCCTGGACATCCTCGTCATCCAGGGCACGGTCGTCTCCGCCGAGCACGTCTCCGCCGACGAGTCGCGCCCGCCGCTGAACCTCAAGGAGTTCATCCGCGAGGTCCCGCTGCCGGTCATCGTCGGCGGCTGCGCGAGCTACCACACGGCCCTGCACCTCATGCGCACGGGCGCCGCCGGCGTCCTCGTCGGCGTCGGCCCCGGCGCGGCCTGCACGACGCGCGGCGTGCTCGGCATCGGCGTTCCGCAGGCGACGGCGATCGCCGACGTCGCGGGCGCCCGCTCGCAGCACATGCTCGAGACGGGCGAGTACTGCCAGGTCATCGCCGACGGCGGCATGAGCAACGGCGGCGACGTCTCCAAGGCGATCGCCTGCGGCGCCGACGCCGTGATGATCGGATCGCCGCTCGCGCGCGCCTACGAGGCGCCGGGCCGCGGCTTTCACTGGGGCATGGCGACGTTCCATGCGACGCTCCCGCGCGGCGCGCGCGTCCAGACCGCGCAGAACGGCTCGATCGAGTCGATCCTCGTCGGGCCGGCGCACGAGAACGACGGCACGTTCAACCTCATGGGCGGGCTGCGCACGTCGATGGCGACCTGCGGCTACAAGGACATCGCCGAGTTCAACCGCGCCGAGCTCATGATCGCGCCGGCGCTGCAGACCGAGGGCAAGCAGCTGCAGACCGCGCAGGGCATCGGGATGGGCTCGCGCGGCGCCGCGGCCGACGCGCCGGCGCCCGAACCGACCAACGGCAACGGCGCCCACAAGGAGCCGGCCCTCACCGACGCATGAGCGCCCGTCGCTCGGCCGGCGCGCCGGTGCAGCGCGGGCGGAGCGCGCCGGGATGAGCGACGGCGTCGTGACGAGCGCGACGGCCGCCACCGAGCTCGTGCGGGAGGACGTGCGCGAGGTCGCCGCCCCGCGCGCCGTCGACGAGGTCGTCGTGCTCGACTACGGCGGCCAGTACTCCCAGCTCATCGCCCGCCGGATCCGCGAGCTCGGCGTCTTCAGCGAGCTGCTTCCCCATCACGTCGGCGCGGCCGAGGTGCGCCGGCGCGAGCCGAAGGGGCTCATCCTGTCCGGCGGCCCGGCGTCCGTCTACGCCCCGGGCGCGCCGAAGCTCGACGCGGAGCTGCTCGAGCTCGGGATCCCCGTGCTGGGCATCTGCTACGGGATGCAGCTGCTCGCGCTCGCCCTCGGCGGCACGGTCGAGGGCGCCGAGGTCGGCGAGTTCGGCCGCTCGCGGCTGACCGTGCGCGAGCACGGCCGGCTGCTCGCCGGCCTGCCCGACGAGCAGACCTGCTGGATGTCGCATCGCGACACCGTCTACGAGCCGCCGCCCGGCTTCACGGCGCTGGGGTCGTCGACCGCCTCGCCGGTCGCCGCGCTGGAGTGCGTCGAGCGCGCGATCTACGGGATCCAGTTTCACCCCGAGGTCGCCCACACCCCGTACGGCCAGCGGATCCTCGAGCGCTTCCTCGGGGAGATCTGCGGCGCCGACCGCACGTGGTCGGCGCAGAGCATCGTCGCCGAGCAGATCGCGCGGGTCCGCGCGCAGGTCGGCGGCGGCAGGGTCATCTGCGGGCTGAGCGGCGGCGTGGACTCAAGCGTCGCGGCGCTGCTCGTGCACCGCGCGGTCGGCGACCAGCTGACGTGCGTGTTCGTCGACCACGGCCTCATGCGCAAGAACGAGGGCGAGCAGGTCATCCGCGCGTTTCGCGATCACTTCAAGGTGCCGCTCGTCGCCGTCGACGCCGAGACGCGCTTCCTGCAGCGCCTGCGGGGCATCTCGGACCCCGAGACGAAGCGCAAGGCGATCGGCGCCGAGTTCATCCGCGTCTTCGAGGAGGAGGCCGCCAAGCTCGGCGACGCCCACTACCTCGTGCAGGGGACGCTGTACTCCGACGTGATCGAGTCCGGCGGCGGCACCGGTGCCGCGACGATCAAGTCACACCACAACGTCGGCGGGCTGCCGGAGGACCTGCAGTTCGAGCTCGTCGAGCCGCTGCGCGCGCTGTTCAAGGACGAGGTCCGCGCCGTCGGCGCCGAGCTGGGACTGCCCGAGCGGCTCGTCTGGCGCCAGCCGTTCCCGGGGCCCGGCCTCGCGATCCGGATCGTCGGCGGCGAGGCGACGAAGGAGCGCCTGGATCTGCTGCGCGAGTGCGACTACGTCCTGCAGGACGAGATCCGCAAGGCCGGCCTGTACCGCGACCTCTGGCAGTCCTTCTGCGTGCTGCCCGACATCCGCACCGTCGGCGTGCAGGGCGACGAGCGCACGTACGGCAGCGTCGTCGTCATCCGCGCGGTGACGTCCGACGACGCGATGACGGCCGACTGGGCGCGGCTGCCCTACGACCTGCTCGAGCAGATCGCCTCGCGGATGATCAACGAGCTGCGCGACGTCAACCGCGTCGTGCTCGACATCACCTCCAAGCCGCCCGGCACGATCGAGTGGGAGTAGCCGCGCCCGGCGGCGGGCGCTCGGACCGTCAGGCCTGCGCCGTCGCGGGCGGCACGCGGTGGCGGCGCACGAGCAGCCACGTCAGCCACATCGCGAGCGCGAAGAGCGGCAGCCCCATCGCGGTCTTCGCCACGCCGAGCGCGACGACGGCGCCCCCGAGGTAGAGCGGCAGCTGGACGAGCAGCCGCGCGAGGAAGAGGCTCGCGCAGAGCCAGGTCGCCTTGACGAACGCGCGCATCCGCGCCGGGTCGGCGCGCCACTCGTCGCCCTCGCCGTCGAGCTTGGTGACGATGATCCCGACGAGCGGGCGGCGCAGCGCGAGCGAGACGAGAAACGCCGCGGCGTAGGCGGCGTTCGCGAGCAGCCCCGGCAAGAAGAAGTTCTCGGCCTTGCCGCTGCGCGTGGCGACGAACGCTGCGAACGCGACCCCGACGAGCCCCGACAGGGCGTGGACGGGGGACTCGCGGCGCGCGAGCCGCGCGGCGGTGAGCACGAGCGCGAGCCCGACGGCGACGATCGCGGCGACGTCCGTGTCGGCTCCCGATGCGGTGTAGGCGACGACGAACGCGATCGCCGGCAGCGACGTCTCGGCCATGCCGAGCGGTCCGCCGACGGCCTCGGCGAGGCTCTTCGGCGGCTGCTGCGCTGCGCTGCGACGATCCTCGGTCATCCGTGCATGATGTCGAAGCGCCGCCGCCGTCGGCTAGCCGCGACGCCGGCGCAGCGCGCGCGGGCCGAGCAGGATCGCGCCGATGACGAGAAACGGCACGAGGTTGATGAGGTGCAGCACGAGCGCGCAGGAGAGCGCCTGCGCGCGGGAGACGCCGAAGGCGACGAGCGCGACGACCGTCGCCGCCTCGAAGACGCCGAGCGCCGCCGGCGAGGACGGCAGCACGAGCGACAGGTTGACCGCCACGACGACGAGCAGCCCGGCCACCAGCGGCAGCTCGAGGTGAAAGGCGTTCGTGACGATCCAGTAGGAGGCGCCGAGCGTCGTCCACGCCGCCGCGGTCAGCGCGAGGCCGCGCAGCGCGATCCGCGGGCTGCGCAGCGCGACGAGGCCGCGCGTCGTGTTCATCGTCGCCGCCTCGAGCCGGCCCGCCACCGCGGCCCAGCGGATCCGCCGCAGCGGCCACAGCAGCCAGCGCACGGCCCGCTCGTCGTAGCGCGCGATGAGCACGGCGAGGACGACGAGCGTCAGCCCGACGACGGCGCCGAGCAGCGCGGCCGCGCGCAGCCAGGCGATCCGCGGCAGCAGGGGGTAGGAGGCGAGCAGCAGCAGCACGAGCACGAGGACGTCGAACAGGCGCTCGACGACGACGGTGCCCACCGCCTGCGCGCGCGGCGTCGCGGCGCGGTCGTGCAGCGCGATGACGCGCGCCGCCTCGCCCGCCCGCGCCGGCAGGATGTTGTTGAAGAAGTAGCCGACGAGCAGCGCGTAGCCGATCGTCCGAAGCGCCGGCCGGTCGGCCGGGGCGAACAGCGACCACCAGCGGATCGCCCGCAGCACGATCGCCAGGGCGAAGACCGGCAGCGCCGGCACGAGCCAGCGCGGGTCGCTCGTGGCGAGGGCGTGCAGCGCATCCTCGAGCGCGACGCCCCGCACGGCGAGGTACATGCACGCGACGGTGATCGCCAGGCCCACCGCCGTGAGGACCGGCCGCATCGCCCGCCCGCTCGTCATCGTGGCCACGCCGGCGGCGCCGGCGGGCGCGCGCGCCGGCCGCCTGCGCCGGTGCTCGCAACGGCGGCGGGCATCGAGATGAATGCGCGTGCGCCGATCGCGGCATTGAAGCGGACCGGCGCCCGCGTCGGCGGCGAGGCGCCTGCAGGTTCGCCCGCCGCGCGGGCGCCCGCGCAGAAGGTGGCACGCCGGCGGGCACCCGCTAAGGTGCGCGATTCGGCGAGACGGAACACAGGGGAGAACTGCATATGGCACGCCCGATCATCCTCGGCGTGGTCGGAGACTCAGCGACCGGCAAGACCACGATCACGAAGGGCCTCGTCGAGATCCTCGGCAGCGAGAACGTCACCCACATCGGGATGGACGACTACCACTGCTTCGACCGCGCCGAGCGCGCCGAGCGCGCGATCACGCCGCTGAACCCCGACTGCAACTACATGGCGATCATCGCGCAGCACCTGGCCCACCTGCGTCGCGGCGAGCCGATCCTCAAGCCCGTCTACGGTCACGGCAACGGCACGTTCGGTCGCCCGGAGCTCGTCGAGCCCAAGAGCTTCGTCGTCGTCGAAGGGCTGCTCGGCTACCACACCGCCGAGCTGAGCTCGCTGTTCGACGTGCGCGTGTACCTGTCGCCGCCCGAGCAGCTGCGCCGCGAGTGGAAGATCAAGCGCGACACCGCCAAGCGCGGCTACGACGAGGCGCAGGTGCTTGCCGAGCTCGACGCGCGCGAGCCCGACTCCGATGCCTACATCCGTCCGCAGAAGTCGCGCGCCGACCTCGTCGTCTCCTTCCAGCCCGGCGCCGCCGACGACGCCGACCACCTCGACGCGGTCCTGACGCTGCGCGACGGCCTGCCGCATCCCGACCTGTCGGTCATGCTCGACGAGCGCGGTCGCGACGGCATCACGCTCCAGGAGCGCACGACGGAGCGCTGCCTGACGATCCCCGGGACCGTCGAGCGCGAGCGCGGCGCCGAGATCGAGGAGGCGATCTGGGAGAAGATGCACTTCGCCCGCCACATGCGCACCGAGCGCCTGGGCACGTTCACGGTCGGCGCCGACGAGTCGCACCGCTCGGAGTCGCTGGCGATCACCCAGCTGCTGATCCTCTATCACCTCGTGACGGCCAAGGCGTGCGTCGCGGTCGGCGGCGACGACGTTCCCGCGCGCGAGGCGCCGCACCGGCTGCCCTCGGCCGCCTGAGAAGCAAACGCAAACAGGAATCATTCGCGGCTAGGCTTCCGGGCGATGCCCTGCCAGCGTCTGACCCTGCTCGTCGCGGCGCTCTGCGGCGCCCTGCTGGCCGGCTGCGGCGGCGGCGGCGACGACGGCGCGGGCCGGCCGCAGCCGGCCACGACGGTCGTGGCGACGACGACGCAGCTCGCCGACCTCGCGCGCCAGGTCGCGGGCGATCGCGCCCGCGTCGAGCAGATCCTGCGGCCGAACTCCGATCCCCACGGCTACGAGCCGCGCCCGAGCGACGTCCGGGCGGTGGCCGAGGGCGCCGTCGTCCTGCGCTCGGGCGGCGACGTCGACGTCTGGCTGGGCGGCGTGCTGCGCAACGCCGGCTCGGACGCGAAGGTGCTCACGCTGCTCGATGCGCTGACGCGCGGCGGCGCAGGCGCTGGCGCGGCCGATCCGCACTGGTGGCAGGACCCGCGCAAGGCGATCGCCGCCGTCGGCCTCATCCGCGACGCGCTCGCTGCCGCCGACCCCGGCGGGCGCGCGACGTACGCGCGGCGCGCGGCGCGCTACCTCGGCGAGCTGGGGGTCATGGACCGCCGGATCGCCGCCTGCTTCGACGCGGTTGCGCCCGGGCGCCGCAAGCTCGTCACCGATCACGACGCCCTCGGGCAGTTCGCCGATCGCTACGGCCTGGAGGTGATCGCGACGGTCATTCCGGCCCGCTCGACGCAGGCCCAGGCGTCCGCCGGCGAGATCGCCCGCCTCGTGCGCACGATCCGGACGGCCGGCGTGCGGACGATCTTCCCCGAGAGCTCGGTCAATCCGAAGCTCGCCGGCGCCGTCGCCCGCGAGGCGGGAGCCGCCGTCGGTCCGCCGCTCTACGCCGACACGCTCGGGCCGGCGGGCAGCCCGGGGGAGACCTACGCGGGGGCGATGCGCTTCAACGCCCGCGCGATCGCGGCCGGGCTGGACCCGAGCGCGCCGCGCTGTCAGCTGTAGGCGTCCCAGGCCCTCAGGAACGGCAGGGGGTCGACCGGCTCGCCGCCGGTGTACCAGCCCGGGCCGGTCCACATCTCGAAGTGCAGATGGCAGCCGTCGGCGTCGCCGGTGGCGCCGACGTAGCCGAGGACCTGTCCGGTGAGCACGCGCGCACCCTGACGGACCTTCGCGGGGCCGCGCAGGTGCATGTAGGCGTAGTCGACGTCGGTCCCGTCGCCGTCGATGACGAGGTAGTTGCCGGCGGCGCTCTCGTAGCGGCGGAACTTGACGACCCCGCCGCGGGCGGCGACGAGCGGCGTGCCGCAGCGCGCGAAGACGTCCTGGCCCTGGTGGGCGTGGCCGGAGCGCTCGCTGCCGAACGCCGCCGCTCCCTCGCCGTAGCTGTGACGCCCGCGCACGGGGAACTTGTGGTCGACGAGATCGAAGGCGCCGGTCGCGAGCGCGTCCGCCGTCTGGGCCGCCGCGGCCCCGGTCGAGGGGGTGATCTCGTAGGCGCGGAACTCGTAGCGCCCGGCCGGCTGGGCGGCGCCCGCGACGCGGCCGTCCCAGGTGATGCTGCTCACGGTGCCGGCGGCCAGGCTCAGGGGCCAGCTCGCGACCGCCGTGCCGTCGACGAGGCGCACGAGCGCGACGTTCACCGACATCGGCCGGCGGGCCAGCAGGTCGACGCGGGCCGGGCGCGCGGCGCCGTAGAAGACGCGGCTGCCGACGATGCGCACCGCGAGCGGAGCGCCGCCGGCGCCGCCGCGCTGGACGGAGACGACCGCGCGGCTGGCCGACGAGCGCGCTCCGTCGCCGTTGACGGCGCGCAGCCGGCCGCTGGACGCACGCTCGGGCACGACGACGTCGACGCTCTTCGTGCGCGCCTTGGAGACGCGCGCGATGACGTTGTCGCTGTTGCCGCGGCCGCCGAGGAAGACGATCTTCGCGACGTCGCTCATCCGACGCCCGCGCACGCGCACGGTGCTGCCGGCCCTGGCGGACTCGAAGTCGGCGCAGCCGGCGACGCACTCGACCGAGGAGATCGTGGCCGGCTCGGAGGCGTACGTCCCGCCCGACCGGCTGGCGGACGCGCTCGCGGGCACGACGAGAACGACCAGACCTATCACGGCGACGACGATGCGCTTCAGCGACCAGCCCCCCCTTGTGTACCGCCTACGGGGTTAGCTGACGGGCTCGCGCGGTCAAGGTCCGCGCTACCAGGCCGACGACGCCCGGATTCGCCCCACAGCACGTGCGCCGAGACGCGCATGCCGATGGTTCCCCCGTTTCGCCGAGACCCTCGGCGAATTCGGCACTCTGCTGGGCCGCAAGGTATCGGATGCGGCGGCGGAGTCCCTAAACATCTCCTCAATCTTCGTGCCCGATCGCGATGTCCTATGCTGTGCAACCGCCGCGTGGAGAGGCCGCGCGGCGTTTTTTCACGCCATGAAGACCTACGTCGCCAACTCCACCGATCGCGAGCGAAACTGGCTCGTCGTCGATGCCACCGGTCAGACGCTCGGCCGCCTGGCGACCCAGATCGCCGACGCGCTGCGCGGCAAGCGCAAGCCGGTCTACACGCCGCACGTCGACACCGGCGATTTCGTCGTCGTCGTCAACGCCGACAAGATCTCGGTGACCGGCAACAAGCGCTCGGCGAAGATGTACTACCGCCACTCGGGCTACCCGGGCGGGCTGAAGACCCGCAGCCTCGGCGAGATGCTCGAGCGCCGCCCCGAGGAGGTCCTGCGGCTCGCCGTCAAGGGCATGCTCCCGCGCAACCGCCTCGCCCGCAAGCAGCTCACGAAGCTCAAGATCTACGCCGGGCCGGAGCATCCGCATCAGGCCCAGAAACCGCAACCGATGGAGCTGCACTCGTGATCGACGAGAGCGCCGAGCCGCCCGACGCGCAAGAGCCCGCGGCCGACACGCCCGAGGCCGAGGCCGCCGTCCCCGCCGCCCAGTCCGCCCCCGAGCAGCCCACAGCCGTCGAGCCCGCGCCGGACGCGCAGGACGACGACGAGGAGCCCGCTCCGCGCGTCAAGCCCGCCATTCCAGGCGCCGACCTCGAGGTCGACATCGTCGCCGAGGGCGCCGATCCGCTCGCCCGCGAGGAGATGAACGAGTACGAGCTCGCCGAGGCGATCGCCGCCGAGGAGGAGCGTGCCGACGAGCAGCCCGTCGCCGCCGTCATCGATCTCGCCGCCGGCGCCCGCTACCGGGCCACCGGCAAGCGCAAGACCGCCGTCGCGCGCGTCATCCTCAAGCCCGGCAGCGGCGCCTACACGATCAACGGCAAGACGCTCGACGCGTACTTCCCGCGCCCCGCGCTGGGCCGCAACATCCGCCAGCCGCTGGAGGCCGTCGGCTACGAGGACCGGATGGACGTCATCGTGCGCCTGCACGGCGGCGGCATCAGCTCACAGGCCGGTGCGCTGCGCCACGGCATCTCGCGCGCGCTGCTGGAGGCCGACCCGAACCTGCGCGGCGAGCTCAAGCGCCGTGGCTTCTTGACGCGTGACGCGCGCGTCAAGGAGCGCAAGAAGGCCGGGCTGAAGAAGGCCCGCAAGCGCCCGCAGTTCTCCAAGCGCTAGTGGGTCGTCCGGAACCGCTGGCCCGGAGAGCCGGGATGCCGGCGCCGGCCCGCTAGGCGGCCCCTTGCGCAAGCTCTTCGGCACCGATGGTGTCCGGGGCGTCGCCGGCGAGCTGCTGACGGCCGAGCTGGCGCTCGCGCTGGGCGCGGCCGCCACCCGCGAGGTCGGCGGCGCGCATCCGCGCGTGCTCGTCATCCGCGACACGCGCGAGTCCGGCGCGATGCTCGAGTCGGCGCTCGCCGCCGGGATCGCCTCGGCGGGCGGCGACGTCATGCTCGGCGGCATCCTGCCGACGCCCGCCGCGCCGCTGCTCGTCGGGCGCTTCGGCTTCGACCTGGCGGCGGTCATCTCGGCGTCGCACAACCCCTACGCCGACAACGGCATCAAGTTCTTCGGCGCCGACCGCTTCAAGCTCTCCGACGCCACGGAGCTTGCGATCGAGCAGCGCCTGGCAGCCGGCGGCAGCGGCACGGGCCGCCGGATCGGCTCGATCCGCGCGCAGCACGGCACGACGGAGGACTACCTGCGCGCGCTGCAGGAGCGCTTCGCCGAGCTCTCCCTGCACGGCGTCGACGTCGCGCTGGACTGCGCCAACGGGGCGACGTACCGCGCCGCGCCGCAGATCTTCCGCCGGCTCGGCGCCACGGTGACCGTCCTGGCCGAGTCGCCGGACGGGCGCAACATCAACGACGGCTGCGGCTCGACGCACATGGGCCCGATCGTGCGGGCGATGCGCGAGGGCGGCCACGACGTCGGCTTCGCCTTCGACGGCGACGGCGACCGGCTGCTCGCCGTCGACCGCGGCGGCGCGCTCGTCGACGGCGACGAGCTCGTCGCGATGGCGGCGCTGCACCTGCGCGCGCGGGGACGCCTGCCCGGCGGCGGCGTCGCGGTGACCGTCATGACGAACTTCGGCTTCCACGCGGCGATGCGCGAGGCCGGCGTCGAGGTCGCGACGACCGCGGTCGGCGACCGCTACGTCCTCGAGGAGCTGCGCGCGCGCGGCTGGGCGCTGGGCGGCGAGCAGTCCGGCCACATCATCGACATGAACTTCGTCCCGTCCGGCGACGGCATCGCCGCGGCGCTGCTGACGCTCGAGGCGCTCGCCGGCCGCGACCTCGCCGAGCGCGACGCGATGGACAAGCTCCCCCAGCGGCTCGTCAACGTGCCCGTCCCCGACCGCGACGCGGCGATGGCCGGCGACGCGCTCGCGGCGGCGACCGCGCGCGAGGCCGCCGGCCTGGAGGGGCGCGGCCGCGTGCTCGTGCGCCCGTCGGGCACCGAGCAGCTCGTGCGCGTCATGGTCGAGGCGCCGACCGAGCAGGAGACGGCGGCCGTCTGCGAGCGGCTCGTCGCCGTCGTCGAGGCGCAGGCCGCGACGGCGACCTAGACGTTTGCGCCGGGAGGGTTCCCGCGGGCCTCGCCTAACCTCTCTGCCATGTGTGGCATCGTCGGATACGTCGGACAGCGCGCGGTCCAGGAGATCCTCCTCGCCGGCCTGGAGAAGCTCGAGTACCGCGGCTATGACTCGGCCGGGGTCTCGGTCATGGACGGCGGCGCGATCGCCTCGGTGCGCGCGGTGGGCAACCTGAGCAAGCTGCGCGAGGCGGTGCTGCACGCAAACGGCGCCGGTCCCGGCGAGCCGCCGAGCGCGGCGGTCGCCGTCGCCGAGCTGCCCGCCACCAGCGGCATCGGCCACACGCGCTGGGCGACGCACGGCCGCGTGACGCAGTCCAACGCGCACCCGCACTTCGACACGACCGACCGCGTCCACGTCGTCGTCAACGGCATCGTCGAGAACTACCTCGCGCTCAAGGAGCGGCTGACGGACATCGGCGCGCGGTTCACGTCGCAGACCGACGCCGAGGTCATCGCGCACCTCGTCGCGCACCACATGGCGCGCGGCAGCCTCGTCGAGGCCGTGCGCGCCGCCTACGCCGAGCTGGAGGGCCACTACGCGTTCGTCTGCATGAGCGCCGACGAGCCCGACACGCTCGTGGGCGCCCGCAAGGAGTGCCCGCTCATCGTCGGCCGCGGCGACGGCGAGCAGTTCCTCGGCTCGGCGATCCCCGCCTTCCTCGCCCACACGCGCGACGTGCAGTACATCGAGAACGAGGAGATCGTCGTGCTGCGGCCCGGCGGGGTCGACTTCCTCGCCCCCGACGGGACGCCGATCGAGCGCGCGATCACGCGCGTGGACTGGGACGAGTCGACCGCCGAGAAGGGCGGCTACGAGACGTTCATGCTCAAGGAGATCCACGAGCAGGCCGACGCCGTCGCCGAGACCGTCGCCGACCGCACGACGCGCCCCGACGGCGTCGACCTCGCCGCGCCGGAGCTCGACGAGTCGCTGCTGCAGGACATCGACCGGATCCTCATCCTCGCGGCCGGCACCTCGTTTCACGCGGGCCTGATCGGCCGCTATGCGATCGAGGAGTGGGCGCGCATCCCGGTCGAGATGGACATCGCGTCGGAGTGGCGCTACCGCAACCCGATCGTCTCCGAGCGCGAGCTCGTCATCGGCATCACGCAGTCCGGCGAGACGGCCGACACGCTCGCCGCGATGCGCCTGGCGCGCGAGCGCGGCGCGCGCGTGCTGGCCTGCACGAACGTCATCGGCTCGCAGGCGACGCGCGACGCCGACGGCGTCCTGCTCACGCGCGCCGGGATGGAGGTCTCCGTCGCCGCGACGAAGACGTTCGTCTGCCAGGTCGCCGCGATGTACCTGCTCGCGCTGCGCCTCGCCGAGCTGCGCGGCACCCTCGCGCCCGAGCGGATCGCCGAGCTCGTCGCCGAGATCAAGCACCTGCCGGCCCGCATCAGCGAGCTCATCAGCGCGCTCGACGAGTCCGTCCAGGCGGCCGCCGAGCGCCACGCCGACTCGAACTTCTATCTCTACCTGGGCCGGCACGTCGGGCGCGCGGTCGCGCTCGAGGGGGCCCTGAAGCTCAAGGAGATCTCCTACATCGCGACGGACGCCTACGCCGGCGGCGAGATGAAGCACGGACCGATCGCCCTGCTCGACGAGTCCACGCCGGTCGTCTGCGTCGCGACCGACATGCCGATCCTCGACAAGATGATCTCCAACATCCAGGAGGTCCGCGCGCGCGGCGCGCACGTCATCGCGATCGCGACCGAGGGCGACGCCCGCCTGGCGCCGGTCGCCGAGGAGGTCATCTACGTGCCGCGGACGGACTGGATGCTGCAGGCGCTGCTCGCGGTCATCCCGCTGCAGCTGTTCGCCTACCACGTCGCGCGCAAGCGCGGGCTGAACGTCGACCAGCCGCGCAACCTGGCGAAGACCGTCACGGTCGAGTAGCGCCGGGCGCCGGACGCCGCGGTCTTTACGATGAGCCCATGTCCGTCGGGATCGACCTGCTGGAGATCGAGCGCATGGAGCGCGCGCTGGAGCGCCGCCCGGGGCTCGAGTCGCGCATCTTCACCGACGGCGAGCGCGCCTACGCCGAGTGCCGCGCGCGCCCCGGGCAGCACCTCGCGGCGCGCTTCTGCGCCAAGGAGGCGGTCGCCAAGGCGCTGCGGCTGGAGGTCTGGAGCCATCACGACATCGAGGTCGTCGGCGAGGGCGCGCAGACGCGGATCGCCCTGCACGGGGCGCTCGCCGAGCTCGGCGTGCAGGTCGACATCTCGCTGACGCACTCCAAGGTGACCGCCGGCGCGGTCGCGCTCGTGCGGTGAGCGCCGGCGCGCTGCCGGGCTGGCTGGACGCGCTGCCGGGCGCCGAGCAGATGCGCGCGACCGACCGCTGGGCGATCGAGGAGCGGGGGATCGCGTCGCTGACGCTGATGGAGCGCGCCGGCGCGGGCCTCGCGCTGCACGCCGACCGCCTCGTCGCGCGCGGACCGGTCGCGGTCGTCTGCGGCAAGGGCAACAACGGCGGCGACGGCTTCGTCGCCGCCCGCCTGCTGCGCGGGCTCGGGCGCAGCGTGCGGGTCCTGCTGCTCGCCGATCCGCAGGAGCACGCCGGCGACGCGGCGCAGAACCTGCGGCGGCTGGAGGGCGCGCACGAGCCGTTTGAGCCCGCAGCGCTGCAGGACGCCGCCGTCGTCGTCGACGCGATCCTCGGGACGGGCTTCGACGGCGAGCCGCGCGGGCGCGCGAAGGAGGCGATCGAGGCGATCGGGGCCTGCGGGGCGCCGGTCGTCGCCGCCGACGTCGCCAGCGGCGTCGACGCCTCGACGGGACGCGCCGCGGGCGCATCGGTCGACGCCCGCGCGACCGTGACGTTCGCCGCGGCCAAGCCGGGCCACTGGATCGCGCCCGGCAAGCAGCGCACCGGCGAGCTGCACGTCGTCGACATCGGCGTTCCGGACGGGGCGCCCGTCACGCCCGACGTCGGGCTGCTCACCGCGCGCGTGCACGAGCTCGTCCCGCGTCGCGACGGCGCCGCGACGAAGTTCAGCTCCGGTCACGTCGTCGTCGCGGGCGGCTCACCGGGCCTGACGGGCGCCCCGTGCCTCGCCTGCGAGGCGGCGATGCGGGCCGGGGCCGGCTACGTCACCGCGCTCGTGCCCGCCGCGCTGCAGCTCGTCTTCGAGGTCGGACTGCTCGAGGTCATGACGCGCGCGCTGCCCGACGACGGCGGCGCCCTGTCGGCGCGCGGCGTCGACGCGGCGCTCGCCGCGATCGCCCGCGCGGGCGCCCTCGTGCTCGGCCCGGGCGCGGGCCGCAGCGACGCGGCGTTCGCCTTCATGCGAGAGCTGGCGGCGCGGGCCGACGTGGCGCTCGTGCTCGACGCCGACGCGCTCAACGCCCATGCCGGCGCGCTCGAGGCGCTGGCGGGCCGCGCCGCGCCGACCGTCCTGACGCCGCACGCCGGCGAGCTGGGCCGCCTGCTGGCGGTCTCCGGCGACGCGGTCGCCGCGCGTCGCCTGCACTGCGCGCGCGAGGCGGCGCGGCGCTCGGGCGCCGTCGTCGTGCTCAAGGGCGACGACACGATCGTCGCGGCGCCCGACGGGCGCGCGGCGGTCAACGGCCTCGGCGCGCCGGCGCTGGCGACGGCGGGCACCGGCGACGTGCTGAGCGGCGTGATCGGCGCGCTGCTCGCCAAGGGCCTGGATCCGTTCGCCGCCGCCTGCGCCGGCGTGCGCCGCCACGCGGCGGCGGGGCGCGTCGCCGCGGCCGAGGTCGGCGCCGACGGCGTCATCGCCCGCGACGTCGTCGACGCGCTGCCGCGGGCCGAGCGCGGCGAGCCCGGCGACGACCCGCCGGACGAGCCCGCCGCGTGGGCCGAGCCGGCCTGGCCCGGCCGATAGCCTTCGCGCGCGATGGCGGTTCACCAGCAGGTGGCGGTGCGTGCGGTGGCTCGCGTGAACGTCGCCGCGATCGAGCGCAACAGCGCGCGCATGCTTCGCGAGCTCGGCGCGGGCGCGCCCGCGCCGGCGCTCTGCGCGGTCGTCAAGGCCGACGGGTACGGCCACGGCGCGGTCGCCTCGGCGCGCGCCGCGCTCGCCGGCGGCGCGACCTGGCTTGCCGTCGTCGCGGCGAGCGAGGCGGCCGCGCTGCGCGCGGCGGGCATCCACGCCCCGATCCTCGTCATGGGCGCGCTCGCCCCGGCCGAGCTCGACGTCGCGCTCGCGGCGGACGCCGACGTCGTGGCCTGGGACGAGGACTTCGTCGCGGCGGTGGCGGCGCGCGGCGGCGGCGCCGTGCACGTCAAGCTCGACACCGGCATGGGCCGTCTCGGCACCCGCGATCGGCGGGCGGCGACGCGCGTGGCGCAGGCCGCCGTCGACTGCGACGGCGTGCACCTCGCCGGCGCGATGACGCACTTCGCGACCGCCGACGAGCGCGGCGACGCGTTCTTCGGCGAGCAGCTGGAGCGCTTCACCGGATGGGCCGCCGCACTCAAGGCGGCGCACCCGTCGATCATCGTCCACGCCGCCAACAGCGCCGCGACGCTGCGCGACCCCGCCGCGCACTTCGACATGGTGCGCGCCGGGGTCGCGATCTACGGGCTGGACCCGTTCCTCGAGGACGCCGCCGCGCGCGAGCTCGAGCCGGCGCTCGAGCTGCACTCCTACGTGGCGGTCGTCAAGCCGGTCGCGGCGGGGCAGAGCGCCGGCTACGGCAGGCGCTTCGTCGCGCGGCGCGACACGCACACCGCGACCCTGCCGATCGGCTACGGCGACGGCGTGCGGCGCGGGCTGACGAACAACGCCGACGTGCTCGTGGGCGGCGTGCGGCGCCCGCTCGTGGGCACCGTCAGCATGGACAACGTCACGCTCGACGTCGGCACGCCGCCGGCTGCGTCGGTCGGCGACGTGGCCGTCCTCATCGGCGCGCAGGGCGGCGAGCGCATCAGCGCCGAGGAGGTCGCGGGGCGCCTCGGGACGATCAACTACGAGGTCACATGCGGGCTGCTGCCGCGCGTCGCGCGCGTTCATCACCGCGACGGCGAGCCGGCATGACCGCGCCCGGGCGGCGCGCCGCTCGCGACGGCGCCGGCGGCCGCGCGCCCGGCCGCGGGCGGGGCTGACGTGGCGCAGGACGTGCGTCGCGTCGTTCGCGAGGCGCTGCCGGCCGGGGCGGCGTGGCTCGTCGGAGGGGCCGTGCGCGACGGGCTGCTCTGCCGGCCCACGACCGACCTCGACGTCGTCGTCGAGACCGACGCCCGCGCGGCGGCCCGCCACCTGGCGCGGGCCGCCCGCGGGCCGGTGTTCGAGCTGTCCGACGCGTTCGGCTCATGGCGGGTCATGGCGCCGGACCGCTCCTGGCAGGTCGACGTCAGCCCGCTGCGCGGAGGCTCGCTGGGCGCCGACCTCGCGCTGCGCGACTTCACCGTCAACGCGATGGCGCAGCCGCTTGACGGCGGCGAGCTCGTCGACCCTCACGGGGGAGCCGCCGATTTGCGCGCGGGCCGGCTGCGCGCCGTCGGCGAGCGCTCGCTGCGCGACGATCCCCTGCGCGTCGTGCGGCTCGTGCGGCTCGCGGCGCAGCTCGGGCTCACGGCCGACGCGCACACGACGCGGCTGGCGCGCGCCAGCGCCCACGCGGTCGCCGGCGTCGCGCAGGAGCGGGTCTTCGCCGAGCTGAAGCTGATCCTCGCCGCCGACGGCGCGATCGCGTCGCTGGCGTTCATGGACGGGCTCGGGCTGACCGCGGCGATCCTGCCCGAGCTCGACGCGCTGCGCGGCGTGCAGCAGAACCGCTACCACCACGCCGACGTCCACGCCCACACGATCGAGGTCCTCGAGCAGACGCTCGCGCTGCAGGCCGAGCCCGCCGACGTGTTCGGCGCCCAGCATGCTCCCGCGATCACGGCGCTGCTCGCCGAGCCGCTCGCCGAGGACGTCGATCGCGGCTTCGCGCTGCGCCTGGGCGCGCTGCTGCACGACATCGCCAAGCCGGCGACGCTCGGCCACCGCGACGACGGCTCGCCGACGTTCGTGGGGCACGACCGTGCCGGGGCCGACCTCGCCCGTGCCCTGCTCACCCGCCTGCGCGCGAGCGAGCGGCTCAAGGCACACGTCGCCGCGCTCGCCCGCCACCACCTGCGCCTGGGCTTCCTCGTGCACGAGGCCCCGCTCTCGCGCCGCGCGCTGTATCGCTACCTGACGACGTGTGAGCCCGTCGAGGTCGACGTCACGCTGCTGTCGGTCGCCGACCGGCTCGCGACGCGCGGCCGCAAGGCCCAGGAGTCGATCGCCCGGCATCTCGAGCTCGCGCGCGCCGTCCTCCCGGCCGCCCTGGCGTGGCGTGCGCAGGGCGCGCGGGCGCCGCTCGTACGCGGCGACGAGCTCGCCGCGGCGCTGGGCATCGAGCCCGGTCCGGGGCTCGGGCGCCTGCTGGCGCAGCTCGACGAGGCCCGCTTCGCCGGCGACGTCGTCACCGCGCAGGACGCGATCGCGCTCGCGGCGCGCCTGCTCGCCGACGCCGAGCGCCGGCGGCACGACGCCGGCGCGGGCGGACACTAGGCTTGGCGCCCATGGACACCGCTGACCCCGACTGCCTCTTCTGCAGGATCGTCGCCGGCGAGATCCCCGCGACGATCGTCGCCGAGGACGAGCGCACGATCGCCTTCATGGACATCAACCCCGCGACGCGCGGCCACGCGCTCGTCATCCCGCGCGCGCATGTGCGCGACGTGCACGAGATCGACGCCGACGACCTCGCGGCGGTCGCCGCGTCGGCGCAGCGGATCGCCGCCAAGGTCGTCCGGCGGCTCGGTGCCGACGGCGTGAACCTCCTGAACTCCAGCGGCTCGGCGGCCTGGCAGACGGTCTTTCACTTCCATCTGCACGTCATCCCGCGCTACGCCGGCGATCCGCTGCGCCTTCCCTGGTCGCCCGCGCCGGGGGACATGGAGGACATCGGGCAGGCGGGCGCGCAGCTCGCCGGCTGACCGCGGGCGCCGCGTTGCGCGCGCCAAGCGAGGTGGCTGCGTGCGTCATAGTTGGCCGATGGCCGCCCGCAGCGCGCGTCGCACCCGGCTGCTCACGGCGTCCGCCGTGGCGGGCACGACGTTGCTCGTGGTCTGCGCCGCGCTGGCCGCCACCTCCAAGACGATCGTCCTCACCGATCGGGCCAAGGACGCCGGCGCCCCGCCCGACCTCACGCGCGTGTCGCTGAAGCGCGCGTCCGACGGGCGCCTGCGGGCCGTGCTCACGTTCGCGGCGAGGATCTCCCCCAAGGCGCTCCTGGCGGGCTCCGGGCCGCCCGGGTCGGCCTGCCTGCGCATCTGGACGGACGCCGGCGTGGACACCCGTGCGACGCCGCCGGACCGCCTGGTCTGCGTGACGGCACGCTCGCGCGACGAGTGGCGCGGCGGCGTCTACGAGGTCACGGCCACGGCGCTGCCCGAGCGCGTCGCCGACGCGTCGATCAAGCGCACCGCCAGCCACCGCAGCGTCGTCGTCCGCTTCGCCCAGAGCGCGCTCGGCAGCCCGCGGCGCATGCGCTTCGCGGTCGAGGCGACGCGGCCGGGCTGCGCGCGCCCGAGCTGCATCGACACGCTCCCCGACGCCGCCGGCACCATGCGCGACGTGCGCAGCTTCGTGCTGCGCTGAGCGCCGGCGTCAGCAGCCCTGGCGGCGCATCCCGCGCACGGCGAGCCCGCCGAAGACGCCGACGAGGCCCGCGAGCGCGAGCAGCGCCGGCCAGGTCGTCGCCCACGCGACGTCGCCCACGAAGCCCTGGCGCACGCCCTCGAGCACGTGCGTGACGGGGTTGACGTCGGCGATCGTCCGCAGCCAGCCCGACAGCAGGTCGCGTGGCACGTACGAGGTCGTGAAGAGGATCGAGACGAACGCGCCGACCTGCATGAGCGGCGCCGCCTGCTGCGTGCGGAAGCGCAGCGCGAGCACGGTCGCGTAGCAGGCGGCCGCCGCGGCGAGTCCCATGACGAGCACGGCGGCGAGCGCGATCTCGACGATGCCCGGCCAGTCGACGCCGAGCGCGAGCGCCACGGCGAGCAGGAAGCCCGCCGGCAGCAGCGAGCGCAGGCAGGCCGAGCCGACGACGCCCGCCAGCAGGACCGGCCGGCGCGTCGGCGCGAGCAGCAGCCGATCGAACCAGCCGCGCTCGATGTCGCGCGCGAGGTTGACGCCGGTCGCCGCGCCGGTGAAGCCCGCGCCCTGCAGCATCCCGACCGGCACGATGAACGTGCGGAAGTCGTCGGCGCTGAAGCCGGGCAGGTTCGCGGCCTTGCCGAACGCGGCCGTCAGGCCGAGCATGAAGATCGTCGGCGCCAGGACGCCGGGGAGCGAGCCGCCCGGGACCCGCAGGATCTCGTTGAGCCCGCGGCGCATGAGCGCGCCGATCGTGGCGAGGTCGCGCCTCATGCCGAGCGAAGACGGCCGTGGAGCGCGAGCACCGACAGGCCGATCGCGGCCACCGTCACGGCCGCGGCGGCGGCGAGCCCCTCCAGGACGGGCCCCAGCGCGTTGCCGAAGGCGATCGGCCCCCGCATGCCCTCGGCGATGTAGGAGAGCGGGTTGTAGGCCGCCATGACGTCGGCCGGGGCGCTGAGCAGGTTGGCCGGAAAGAACGCCGACGAGACGAACAGCACGACGAACACGAGCGGGAAGATGCCCTGCACGGTCGACGCGTTGCGGGCGCGCAGCGCGATCATGACGCCGAGCGCGCCGAAGCCGGTCCCGGCGACGGTGCCGATCACGAGCACGAACAGGACGCCGAGCGCGCCGCCCTGGATCGTTGCGCCGAAGGCGACGCCGAGGACGAGGAAGTAGACGACCTGCGCGGCCGCGATCGCGGCGGCCGCGAGCACCCGGCCGAGGACGATCGCCAGCCGCGGCGTGGGGGAGGCGACCAGCCGGTCGAAGAACCCGCCCTCGATGTCCAGCGCGGCCGCGAGCCCGGCGCTCACGCCGCCCAGCAGCAGCGACTGGGTGATCGCCGCCGCGAGCTGGAAGTCCAGGAAGCCGTCGACGCGGGGAAAGCCCGGCAGCGCGGTCGTGCGCTCCAGGCCGCCGACGTTGACGGCGAGAAAGAGCGTCGGGAAGAGGACGAGCGGGGCGAGGAACTGCGGCCGGCGCAGCGCGTTTCGCAGCGCCCGCCGCGCAAGCGCGACGACCGCGGTCCTCACACGAGCTCTGCCGCGGGGTCGGGCTCGGAGGCGCCCTCGAGGTGCACGCCGGTCTTCGCCAGGAACACGTCGTCGAGCGTCGGCTGCCTGAGCTCGAGCTCGGCGACCGCGAAGCCGGCCTTGTCGAGCGCGCGCAGGACCGGGGCGATGCCGGCCGCGCCGTGCTCGAGCTCGATCGACAGATGACAGCCCTCCGAGGCGGGCCGCGCGGCGCCCAGCGCCGAGGCGATCTCGCGAGCGCGCCCGATGTCGCTGCCGTCGGCGAGGACGAGGTCGAGGTGCGGGCGTCCGATCTGCGCCTTCAGCGCGGCGGGCGTTCCGCTGGCGACGATCCTGCCGGCGGCGATGATGCCGAGCCGGTCGGCGAGCTGGTCGGCCTCCTCGAGGTACTGCGTCGTGAGGAACACGGTCGTGCCCAGGTCGCGCAGGCGACGCACCTCGTCCCACAGCGTCAGACGCGAGGTGGGATCCAGACCGGTCGTCGGCTCGTCGAGGAAGAGGACCTCGGGGTCGTGGATGAGCGCCATCGCGAGGTCCAGGCGGCGGCGCATGCCGCCGGAGTACGTCGCGACCCTGCGGTCGGCCGCCTGGCTCAGGCCGACGCGCTCGATGAGCTCGGCGCCACGCGTCCGGACGGCGCGCGCGGCGATGCCGTGCAGCGTCGCCTGCAGCTCGATGAGCTCGGTGCCGGTCATGAGCGGGTCCAGCGCCGCCTCCTGCAGCGCGACGCCGATCCGGCGGCGCACCTCGCCCGGCTGCGTGGCGACGTCGAAGCCGGCGACGAGCGCCTGCCCGCCGGTCGGGCGCAGGAGCGTGACGAGCATCCGCACGGTGGTCGTCTTGCCCGCGCCGTTGGGGCCGAGAAAGCCGTACACCTCGCCGGGCGCGACCTCCAGGTCGATCCCGTCGACGGCCCGGACACCGCCCTTGAACTCGCGCTGGAGCCCGCTGACCTCGATCGCTGCGATGCACCCGATGCTATTGCACGCGCAACTGCTTTCGGTGCGTACGGTTGCACGCTGCGGCGCGGCGGACGCAACAACAACCGCGTCCTCGTGTTGAATCCTCGCATGACACGTCATCGACTCTTCAAGAGCTCAGCCGGGCTGGCGGCACTCGCCGCGCTCGCGCTCCCCGCGGCGTCGTCCGCGAAGATCGCCGAGCTTGGTGAGCTCGCCGATGGTGTTCGCGGCACGTGCCCCAACAGCTGCCAGGCGGTCAGCCGGACGACCGGCTATCAGGCGAAGGTCGGGCCCGACCGCTCGCTGTACAAGGCCCCGTCGAACGGACGCATCGTCGCCTGGACGATCGCCCTCGGCAAGCCGGGCCCGAAGCAGACCGCGTTCTTCACCGAGCGGCTCGGCGGTGCCTCGCAGGCCGCCGTCGTCGTCCTGGATCCGCGGGCCAAGCTCGTCCGGCGGGTCACCGCGAAGGCGCCGCTGGAGGAGCTCACCGACTACTTCGGCGAGACCGTCCAGTTCCCGCTCGCACGCACGCTGCCGATCAAGAAGGGCCAGTACGTGGGCCTCACGGTGCCCTCCTGGGCGCCCGCGCTGCAGATCGGCCTCGGCGTGGACACCTCGTGGCGTGCCAGCCGCGCGAAGGACTCCTGCGGCGACACCTCCTCGCAGTCGGCGATGGTCGGCTCGCGCCGCGCCGTCGCGTTCGCCTGCCTGTTCAAGACGGCGCGCCTGACCTACAGCGCCACGTTCATCAGCACGCCGACGCCGCCGAAGAAGAAGCGCAGCTCCGCGCGCTCGTCCTCCAAGCGCCGCTAGCTGCTGCGGTCGTCCACAGGCGTGTTCACCCGGAGCGTTCCGGGATGACCGACACGGACGCGGCCCGCGCCGCCCGGCGTCAGCAGGCGCCGGGGTTCTGCGCGCAGAAGCTCTCGAACTCGCCGCCGCCGGCCTGGGCGCCGCCCGTCGTCGACTGACCCTGCGTGGCGGGTGCCTGGCCGCCGGTCGTCGGCGAGGCGGCGGGCGGCGGCGGAGTCTGGGCGGCGGCCGGCGGCGCCGCCGCGGCCGGCGGGGCGGTCGCCTGCGACGGGGTCGTCGTCGTGGCCGTGGTCGTCGGCGTCGTCTCGGCCGGCCGGGCTTCGGTCGTGCCGGTCGGGATCGTGAGATCCGGAGAGGTCCTCGGGATCGGCGTGCTCAGCTCGTCGTCCGATCCACACGCACCGACGGCGACCGACAGCGAGAGGACGACGACGATGGCGAGCGGGCGCTGACGGCGCATCCCTGACCCGTCCGTCAGCTGACCGGGTCCATGCGGCGGCCGCAGTGCGGGCAGTCGTTGAGGTCGCGCTGGGCGAGCTGGTCGCACCGCGGACAGAAGCGCAGGAACTCGACGGCCCACGGCAGGCGCGAGGCGGACGGCGCGAGCGGCAGGACCCTGCCGACGACGTCGAGCGTCTCGCCGGTCTCCTTGTCGACGTAGACGCGGCCGGGCTCGGCGTCGCGGATGATCTCGCGGCCGGACCCGGGCGCGCGCATGCGGTAGCGCTGAGGGGCGTTCACCGCGCGAACCCTAGCAAGCCGTCGCAGCGCAAACGCGAGGCAACCGCGGCCCGCTCGGCCGTGCGCGAGCGAGGGCCACCGCTTGGGCACGCCGTCCGGGCCGCTTGTCTAGACTCCCGCGCTCGCATGAGCCAGTCCTCCCTCAAGACGCGGCTGCTGGGCGTCGCCGCGGTCGCGGTGCTGGCCACCGGCCTCGGCGCCTGCGAGAGCGACAACATCGACCCGGACGCCGACCTCATCGCGGGCAAGAAGGCCTTCGTCGAGAAGTGCGGTTCGTGCCACGTGCTCGAGCGCGCGGGGACGAAGGGGATCGCCGGTCCGAGCCTCGACGTGGCGTTTCGCCAGTCGCTGGCCGACGGGTTCGGCCGCGACACCGTCCACGGCGTCGTGCTCGATCAGATCCTCTATCCGGCCAACGTCCCGCAGGACAGCCCCGCGTACATGCCCGCCAAGCTCGTGACCGGCAAGCTCGCCGGCGACGTGGCGTCCTACGTCGCGGCCGTGGCGGCGCGGCCGGGCAAGGACAAGGGCAAGCTCGCGACCGCGGTCCAGGCGGCCGGAGGGGGCGAGCCGATCGCCGCCAAGGACGGCGTGCTCGCGATGCCGGCCGATCCGAGCGGCCAGCTGGCCTACGCCAGCAAGGAGGCGACCGCCCCCGCCGGACAGCTGAAGATCCAGTCCACGAACGAGGCGTCGATCCCGCACGACATCGCGATCGAGGGCAACGGCGCCAGCGGGAAGGGCGAGGTCGTCCAGGACGGCGGCGTCTCCTCCTTCACGGTCGACCTCGAGCCCGGCACCTACCAGTACTTCTGCACGGTCGCCGGGCACCGCGAGGGCGGCATGGAGGGCACGCTCAAGGTCAAGTAGGGCCGCGCTCGGTCCTCTAGAAGGCCGCTTTGAGCGCGACGCCCAGCAGCGCGATGACGATGCACACCGCGAGCACCCGCAGCAGGCAGCCGAAGGCGGCCTCCTCGGACTCCCAGGGCGGACGCACCGCAGTCGCCGCCCGCTCTAGAGGATGTAGATCGACGTGTACACGACGATCCACATGACGTCGACGAAGTGCCAGTAGATCCCGGGGATCTCGACGCCGTGATGGTGCTCGGGCGTGAAGTGCCCGCGGAAGGCCCGGACCGTGACCATGATCAGCAGCGACAGCCCCACGAAGACGTGCGCTCCGTGCAGGCCCGTCAGCCCGTAGAAGATCGTTCCCTGCGCGTGGTCCTGCGGCGAGAAGCCGATGTGGATGTACTCGTTGATCTGGATGAAGAGGAAGGTCGCGCCGAGCAGCGACGTCAGCAGCATGCCGGCCTTCAGGCCGAAGCGGTTGCCGTTCTTGATCGAGGACTGCGCCCAGTGCATCGTCAGCGACGAGCTGAGCAGGATCGCCGTGTTGACGCCGGCGATCGCGACCGGCAGCTCGAAGCCGTCGAAGGGGAACCAGCGGTGGCCTTCGGCGACGAGCCTGATGAAGAAGTAGGCCACGAAGAAGGCCCCGAAGACCATGATCTCCGAGATGATGAACAGCAGCATCCCGAGGACCTCGTGGGGCACCCGCGAGCTGCGGTTGGCCGCGGGCGGACCGTGATGGTCGTCGTGCCCGCCGTGGTCGTCGTGATGATCGAGGCCGACCCCGGCGCTGATCCCGGCTGCTTCCATCAGCTGCTGACCTCCGCGGGTGCCTCGGCGACGATGTGCTCCACGATGATGTTCGTGGCCTTGCGCACGCGCGAGATGAGATCGGCGCGCAGCCAGCCCGACCGGGTGACCGGCAGCGTCGAGATGATGATCCGCGACACGCGGTAGAACTGCAGCGCGTTCATCGTCGCGGTGTACGGGTCGGGATCGCCGATCATGCCGGCGACGAGCAGGCCCTCGCGGCGCATGCGGTCAAGCGTGTTGCCCAGGCGGGCCCGCGCCACGGCGGCCGAGCGTCCGTCGCCGTGCGCCTGCAGCGGCACGACGACGATGAAGAGCATGTCCTCGGCGTCGGCGGCGATCTCCTTCATGCGGGCCCGCAGCGTGCCGCGGCCGGCCGTCACGTTGGCGACGACGAGGGTGACCTCGAACGGCAGCCCGTCGCTCTCCATGTCCGAGACGACGTGCGTGACCGGGACGCCCGTGCCGTCCTGGATGCGCTCGATGAGATCGCGCCGCAGCCAGCCGGACGAGGCGAGCGGCAGCGTCGAGATGATGACCTCGTCGGGCTGGTACTCGTGGATCGCGTCGAGCGTCGCCGTGTAGGGATCCTCGTCGCCGAGCTCGCCGCTGGCGACGACGTCCTCGCCGCGCAGGTAGGACAGCGTGAGATCCAGGCGCACCTGCGCCGAGTCGCGCACGGCGTCGTCGTAGATGACGTAGCCCGAGCGGGGGCGGGTCATCGGCACGACGAGCGTGAAGCTCGTGTCGGGCGCCTTGGCGCGCTCGCGCACGAGGTCGAGGAGCTTGGCGCCGCCGATCGTCTGGTTGGCGACGACGAGAATGTGCTTGGCCATGGCGGATTACCCCTCGTCCTTGCCGGCGGTGGCGCCGCGGCCGGCGCCGTGCGCGGTGGCCCCGGCGGGCTGTGGCACCTCGGCGCCGCCCTTGAGGACCGCATGGACCGCCCCCGGAACGCCGTACTCGTACGGTCCGCCGACGACCGTCGGGACGGCGTCGAAGTTGAAGATCGGCGGCGGCGACGTGACGAGCCACTCGATCGTGAGCGCCCGCCACGGGTTGGATCCCGCGTGCGGCCCGCCGCGCCACGACGCGATCATGTTGTAGGCGAAGATGAGCGCGCTCAGGCCCAGGAACAAGCTCATGATCGTGATGGCGAGGTTCCAGCCCGCCCACTGCTGGGCGTAGTCGGCGACGCGTCGCGGCATGCCCTGCATGCCGATGACGTGCATCGGCGCGAACGTCGCGTTGAAGAAGATGAACGTCGTCCAGAAGTGCAGCTTGCCCAGGCGCTCGTCGTACATCCGGCCCGTCATCTTCGGGAACCAGTAGTAGACGCCCGCGAAGATCGTAAACAGCGATCCGCCGAACAGCACGTAGTGGATGTGGGCGACGATGAAGTACGTGTCGCTGACGTGAATCGTCACGGGGATGATCGCGAGCATGACGCCCGAGATCCCGCCCAGCGTGAACATCGTCAGAAAGCCGAGCGCGAAGAGCATCGGCGTGTCCATGTGCAGCACGCCTCGCCACAGCGTCGCCAGCCAGGAGAAGATCTTGATGCCGGTCGGCACCGCGATGATCGCCGTCGTGATCATCATCGGGATGCGGATCCAGTCCTGCATGCCCGAGACGAACATGTGGTGCGCCCAGACCGTGAAGCCGAGCACGACGATCGCCAGCAGCGAGAACGCCATCATGCGGTAGCCGAAGATCGGCTTGCGCGACTTCACCGCGAGGATCTCGGAGATGATCCCGAAGCCGGGCAGCATCATGATGTAGACCGCCGGGTGCGAGTAGAACCAGAAGATGTGCTGGTACATGAGCACGTCGCCGCCGCCGGCGGGTTCGAAGAAGTTGAAGCCCAGCGAGCGGTCGAACAAGACCATGAACTGCGACACGGCGATGAACGGCGTCGCGATGACGACGAGCAGCGAGGTGGAGAAGTTCGCCCACACGAGCAGCGGCATGCGGAAGAAGCTCATGCCGGGCGCGCGCATCGTGATGATCGTCGCGAGGAAGTTCAGCGCCGTCGCGATCGACGAAGCGCCGGCGAACTGCACGCCGATCGTGAAGAAGACCTGCCCCTCGGGTGCGGTCACCGAGAGCGGGGCGTACGCCGTCCAGCCGCTCGCGAACGAGCCGCCCGGCGCCCCGAAGGACATGAGCATCATGATGCCCGCGAGCGGCAGCATCCAGAACGACAGCGCGTTCAGGCGCGGGAAGATCATGTCCGGCGCGCCGATCATGAGCGGCAACACGAAGTTCGCCAGACCGGCGAAGACCGGGATGATGAACAGGAAGATCAGCAGCGACGCGTGGACGCTGAAGAGCCCGTTGAACGTGTTCGGATCGACGAACTGGCGGCCCGGCTGCGCGAGCTCGGCGCGCATGAGCATCGCGAACAGGCCGCCGACGAAGAAGAAGAAGAACGAGGTCACGACGTACTGGATGCCGATGACCTTGTGGTCGGTGTTGACGCGGAAGTAGTCGCGCCAGGAGGTCGCGCCGTGGTTGGAGTGGTCCTCGGGACGCGTCGCCCTGCCGGTCGCCCAGTAGAACCAGTAGTCGAAGGCGCCGAGGCCGATGAGGAAGCCGATCGGGCCGAGGAACAGCGAGAGCTCGAGCACCGCGAAGCCGTCGAGCAGCGGGTCGAGGTTGTACCAGGCCCGGAAGATGATGATGATGACGTACGAGACCGCGGTCGCGATCGCGGTGCCCAGAGCGGCCCTGATCAAGCCGGGCCCGCGGAGCTTGGCGACCATCAGCGCATCCTTTCCATCGGGGTCCTCACGTGCCGGCCACGTCGCCGAGGTACTTCACAAGTGCCTTGAGCTCGTCCGGCGAGAGCGTATCGCCGTAGTTCTGCGGCATGATGCCCGCCTGGAAGCCGGCCGTGATGTCGGCGTTGGGGTCGACGATCATCTTCTCGATCGCCGCGGCGTCCTCGCCCTTGAGCACCTTGTCGAGGTCGGGCCCGGTCTGCCCGCTCGTGCCGGCGTCGGCGAGCACGTGGCAGGCGCCGCACGCGGTGGCGGCGCCGTTGCCGTCGGCGAAGAGCTTCTTGGCGTCGACCTCGCCGCCCGCGCTCGTCGCGGCGGGCGCCTTCTGCTCGGCCAGCCAGGTGTTGAAGTCGGCGGGGGAGACGACGCGCGCCGTGGACCGCATGACCGAGTGGCCGAGGCCGCACAGCTCGGCGCAGACGACGGGGTAGGTGCCCAGCCGGTCCGGCGTGATGCGGTACTTCGTCACGATGCCCGGCACGGCGTCGACCTTCATGCGGAAGGCGGGCACCCAGAAGTCGTGGATGACGTCGAGCGCCCGCACGTAGAAGCGCACCGGCCGGCCCTCCGGGAGGTACAGCTGCGTCGACTTGACGGGCTTGCCGCCGGCCTGCGGGTACTCGTAGCTCCAGGCGAACTGCTGGCCGACGACGTTGACGCGCATCTCGTTGGCCTGCGCCTCCTCGATGTCGTTGAGCACGACCCAGGCGTAGGAGCACAGGACGACGAGCACGATCGCCGGGATCGCCGTCCAGATGACCTCCAGGCGCGTGTTGCCGTGGATCGGCGGCCCGTCGAGGTTCTCCTCGCCCGGCCGCATCTTGAACTTGGCGACGCTGAAGAGCACGATCATCGTGACGACGACGAAGACCGGCACCGAGCTCCAGATGAGGACGTCGTAGAGGTGGTCGATCGGGCCGGCCTGCGTCGAGGCGGCAACCGGGAACCACTCGATGACCAGCCCGATGCCGATGCCGATCGCGGAGGCGACCACTCCGACGACGGCCATCTGCACGAATGGGATTGGTTGTTCGCGTCGGGAGTCCTCGCTCATGCGGCCCGGCATCCTATGTGGTGGGCGCGACGAACGCGATCAGGTACCGCTGCCCGGGCGTGCCGACGCTCGCCCGCCGACGCGCGCCGGCCGGCGCGCCCGCCGGCGCGCGCCCGACCCTACTGGCTCAGGCGGCGGCGACGGCCGTCGCCCGGAAGCGCCGCGTATCGCGGAAGGCCGACGGAGCGAGGCCGTGGTGGCGCCGGAACGCCTTGGCGAACTGCGCGGGCTGGCGGTAGCCGACCCTGCGTGCGACCTCGCGTACGGTCAGCCCGCGCGTCGTGAGCAGCTCGGCGGCGCGCTCCATCCGCACGCTCGTGAGGTGCTCGCGGAACGTCGTGTTGCCGATCTCGGCGTAGGAGCGCTGCAACTGCCGGCGCGAGGAGGCGACGCGACGGGCGATGTCGTCGAGCGAGAGGTCCGAGCCGTATTCCGTCTCGACGATCGCGACCGCGTCGCGGAACAGGCTCGTGCGATGGCGAACCGTGGCGGGACGTTGCACCGGGATATCCATGCTCATTGATACGACGCCATACCCGCAGCGGGATGCGCGGGATCTGCCTCGCCAGCACAGCTTGGCGCGCCGGCGCTCGGATTGCACGCGTCAACCGTCCCGCGCGGGGACGGGCGCGGCGTACGGCGAGCCGTCAGCGCGCCTCGAGGTCTTCGGGCAGCGCACGCATCTCGCGGCGCGTGTCCGCCACCCAGCGCACGATCACGCCGAGCGTCAGCAGCAGCCCGCTCACGAGCAAAAAGCGGCCGAGCGTCACGCCGACGAGCGCCAGCGTGATGCCGAAGGCGAGCAGGATCGGCTGGATGCTCGGGCCGGGCAGGTGGATCGGCTCGCCGGCGGGCGGCGGATCGGTCTCGAGCGCGCTCACGAGACGTAGATCGCGGCCGCGACGAACGTCATGCCGAACATGAAGAAGCAGACGGTCGCGGCCAGCAGGCCGGAGCGGAGGTTCTTGCGGGCGAGCTTCTGATCCATGGGCGCGGAAGTCTAGAGCTTGACGTCGAGGACCATCGCGCCGAACAGCAGCGCGAGGTAGGCCAGCGAGTAGAGGTACAGGCGCAGCGCCGTGCGGCGATCGGCGCGGCGCACGAGCAGGACGGCGCCGCCGATGAACAGCGCGCCGAGCACGAGCGACGAGACGAGGTAGACGACGCCCAGGCCGCCGGCGCAGAACGGCAGCTGGGTGACGGCCCACAGCAGCACCGCGTAGAGCAGGATCTGCTTGCGCGTCTCGCGCTCGCCGCGCACGACCGGCAGCATCGGCACGCCGACGCGCTCGTACTCGTCCTTCATGAGCAGCGAGAGCGCCCAGAAGTGCGGCGGCGTCCAGAAGAACACGATCGCGAACAGGTACAGCGGCATGCCGCCGAGCCCGCCGGTCACGGCGGCCCAGCCGACGAGCGGCGGGATCGCCCCGGCGGCGCCGCCGATGACGATGTTCTGCGGCGTTCGCCGCTTCAGCCAGACGGTGTAGACGAAGACGTAGCCCAGAAAGCCCGACAGCGCAAGCGACGCGGCGAGGACGTTGACCGTCGCGCTCAGCAAAACGAAGGAGAGCGCCGCGAGCGCGATCCCGTACGTCAGCGCCGCGCGCGGCGAGACGCGCCCGGCGGGCACCGGCCGGTTGGCCGTGCGCGGCATGCGCGCGTCGATGTCGCGGTCGTACCAGTGGTTGACGGCGCCGGCTCCGCCGGCCGACAGGTAGCCGCCGACGACGGTCAGGGCGATCAGCCCGATCGACGGGTCGCCCGCGATCTGCATCGCGCAGACGGTCGTCAGCAGCAGCAGCGACTGCACCTTCGGCTTCGTGAGCGCGACGTAGTCGGCGACGACCTGGCGCCAGCCCGTCTGCGCGGGGGCGACGACTGTGGCCTGCGAGGCCTCCATCTAGCTGCCGGGCGGCTGCGCCGGGCCGGCCGCCGCGAGCTCGAGCGACGGCTCGGTCTGGCGCGCTACCTGTCGGCGGACGTCCTTCATCGGCTCCACCGAGCGTACACGCGGGATGACGTCGAAGTTGTTGGCCGGCGGCGGCGAGGGGACGAACCACTCGAGCGTGTTCGCCTTCCACGGGTCCGGCCCGGCGTGCACGCCGTTCTTCAGCGAGCGCACGACGTTGACGACCGTCAGGCCGACGCCGAGCGCCAGCAGGAACGAGCCGATCGTCGAGATGAGGTTGTACAGCGCGAGGTGTCCGACGTCGGGGTACTCGTAGACGCGTCGCGGCATGCCCTCGAGGCCGATCGAGTGCTGGATGAGGAACGTCACGTTGATGCCGACGTACATGAGGGCGAACGACCACTTGCCCAGCGACTCGCCGAGCATCCGGCCGGTCATCTTCGGGAACCAGTAGTAGATCCCGGCGAAGATCGCGAAGACCGAGCCGCCGACGAGCACGTAGTGCAGGTGCGCGACGACGAAGTACGTGTCGGTCAGCTGCCAGTCGACGGGGAAGACGGCGAGGAAGACGCCGGTGATGCCGCCGATGAGGAACACCGAGATGAAGCCGACGGCGAAGATCAGCGGCGTCTTGAACTCGACGGTCCCGCGCCAGAGCGTCGCGACCCAGTTGAAGATCTTCACGCCCGTCGGGATCGCGATCAAGAAGGAGCTGATCATGAAGAAGACGAGCACGATCGTCGCGCTCGGCGTGGAGAACATGTGGTGCGCCCACACGAGCAGCGCGAGGAAGGCGATGACGACGGTCGCCGCGGCGATCGCCTTGTAGCCGAAGATCGGCTTGCGGGCGAAGACCGGCATCACCTCCGAGATGATCCCGAAGCCGGGCAGGATCATGATGTAGACCTCGGGGTGGCCGAAGAACCAGAACAGGTGCTGCCAGAGCAGCGGATCGCCGCCCTGGCCCTGGTCGAAGTAGCCGGTGCCGAAGTGGCGGTCGGCGAGCAGCAGCGTCACCGCGCCGGCGATGACCGGCAGCGCGAGGATGAGCAGGACCGCGTAGACGAGCAGCGACCAGACGAACAGCGGCAGGCGGCCCCAGCCCATGCCGGGCGCGCGCATGTTGGCGATCGTCGCGTAGAAGTTGATCGCGCCGATCAGCGAGGAGATGCCCGTGAGGTGGATGAGGAAGATCCACGCGTCCATCCCGCTCGTCTCGGAGTACACGCTGCCCGACAGCGGGGCATATGCGGTCCAGCCGGCCTCCGGCGGCGCGAAGAAGAGCGAGGCGTAGAAGACGATCCCGCCGAACAGCAGCAGCCAGTACGACAGCGCGTTGAGCTTGGGGAACGCCATGTCGCGCGCGCCGATCATGAGCGGCAGGAAGTAGTTGCCGAAGCCGGCCATGATCGGGACGACGAACAAGAAGACCATCGTCGTGCCGTGCAGCGTGAACAGCGAGTTGTACGTCGACGGCGTCAGGAACGTGTTGTCGGGCGCCCCGAGCTGCACCCGCATGAGCAGCGCCTCGACGCCGCCCAGCAAGAAGAAGACGAACGTCGTGACGAGGTAGAGGATCCCGATCCGCTTGTGGTCGGTCGTCGTGATCCACGAGACCCAGCCCCTGGGCTCCTTCGCGACGCCGTGCGCGGTGATCTCGGGGACCGGAGCGGTGGTGGTGGCCATCTGTTCCCTATCCCTGCGGTCCGGCGTCCGTGGCGAGCTGCTCGTCTTCCTTGGCGCGACGGACTTCGGCGGCCTTGTTGGCCGCCTCGATCTCGCGCTTCTTGGTCACGAGCCAGCGCTTGAACTCGGCCGGCTGCACGGCCACGACCTTGGCGACCATGTCGGCGTGGTTGCGCCCGCAGAGCTCGGCGCACTGGCCCTTGAACTCGCCGGGCTCGGGGACCTTGAACCACGTGAAGTTCGTGTGGCCGGGCACGGCGTCGAACTTGCCGCCCAGCTGCGGGATCCACCAGGAGTGCGCGACGTCCTGCGCGCTGATCGAGAGCGTGACGGTCGTCTTCGTCGGCACGACCAGCGCCTCGTAGGAGAAGACGTCGTTGAGCGTGTTGTCGTCGCCGTCGGGGTACGTGTAGCGCCAGGCGTAGCGCTGACCGTTGACCTGGATGTTCAGCGCCTTGCCGCTGGGCGTGCGCGGCTGGTAGGCGGAGGCGTCCTGGACGTTGAGCACCTGCTCGGTCGGGAAGCCGTCGGCGTCGGAGTCCGGCGGCTTGCGGATGTCGTCGAGCATGACGAAGGTCACGAGGGCGAGGACCACGAGGATCGCGGCGGCGCCGAGCGTCCAGCCGATCTCCAGGCGCGTGTTGCCGCGGATCTGGACCGGGATGGCGCCCTTGCGGGCGCGGAACCTGATCAGCGAGTACAGCAGCACGCCCTCGACGCCGACGAAGACGACGGCGGCGACCGCGAGCACGATCTTGTAGAGCGTGTCGATGCTGTCCGCGTTGGGCGAGCCGCCGGACTCGGGCGTCAGGAAGTCCGCCCAGGCGCCCGTCGCGAGCACCAGCGCGCCGGCGATCCCCGCCAGAAGCGCAAGCGAGAAGGTACGGCGACGGGTGCGAGTGCTCGCGGAGGCCAAGGCGGCGGGCATTCTATTCATGCTGCGCGGATGTGCTCGGCTCCTGCCTCGGGGCCCGGCGGTGCGGTCCGCCGTCGGTCATGCCCCGCCGAAGCGCGGCGGCCGCTTCTCGAGGAACGCGGTCACGCCCTCGCGGAAGTCCTCCGAGCCCGCCATCTCCTGCTGCATCGACGCCTCGAGCGCGAGCTGCTCGTCGAGGGCGGCGTACAGCCAGGCGTTGATCTGGCGCTTGGTGGCCGCGTGGGCGCGCGTGGGCCCGGTCGCGAGACGATCGACGGTCGCCAGGACGAAGTCGAAGAACTCGTGGTCTGGCAGGACGTCGTTGACGAGCCCCCAGCGGCGCAGGACCGAAGCGGGGATCCGCTCGCCGAGCATGGCCATCTGCAGCGCGCGCCCGGCGCCGACGCGCGTGGAGAGCAGCGCCATCGCGCCGCCGTCGGGAACGAGGCCGATGTTGACGAACGCCAGCAGCATGTAGGCGGACTCGGCCGCGACGAGCAGGTCGCAGCTCAGCGCCAGCGAGCAGCCGATGCCGACGGCCGGCCCGTTGATCGCCGCCACGACCGGCTTGGGCATCCGCCGCAGCGTGGTGAGGATCGGGTGGTAGATCTCGGTGAGGGTCGTCTCGACGTCGATCCTGCCGTCGGCCGTGACGCCGCGCGACGTCAGGTCGCGCAGGTCCGCGCCCGAGGAGAAGGCGCGACCGCTGCCCGTGATGCAGACGGCCCGCACCGCGTCGTCGTCGCCGACGGCGCGGACCGCGTCGAGCAACTCGACGCCGAGCTGGTGGTTCCAGGCGTTCAACGCGTCGGGACGGTTCAGTCGGATGATCGCTGCGCCGCCGCGCCGCTGCAGCTCAATCGTCTCGTACATGAGACGAGAAGCTACCTTGCATGGGGTGCCACGGCCCGTCATCGGCATCTGCACGCCGCTCGAGCGCGCGCGCTGGGCGGCATGGGAGCTCGAGTCCTTCCTGCTTCCGCGCAACTACGTCGACGCCGTCCAGCGAGCGGGCGCGATGGCGCTGCTGCTGGCGCCCGACCCGGTGCTGACCGCGAACCCCGACGAGGTCCTGGACCGGATCGACGGGCTCATGCTCGCCGGCGGGGCCGACATCGACCCGTCCGCCTACGGGGCCGAGCCGCACCCCGCGACGATCGGCAGCGTCCCCGAGCGCGACGCATTCGAGATCGCGCTCGTGCGCCGTGCGCTGCAACGCGACCTGCCGCTGCTGGGCATCTGCCGCGGGATGCAGGTCATGAACGTCGCCTGCGGCGGCAGCCTGCACCAGGACCTCCCCGAGCTCGTCGGCCACGAGGAGCACCGGCGCGTGCTCGGCAGCTTCGACGGCGCCGACCACGACGTGCGCCTCGTCGCCGACTCGCTCGCCGCGCGGGCGGCGGGGGAGGAGCTGCATGCCACGAAGTCCCACCACCACCAGGGCGTCGACCGCATCGGCGCGGCGCTCGTCGTGACGGGCTGGGCGACCGTCGACGACCTGCCCGAGGCGCTCGAGCTGCCGGGCAACGCCTTCGCGCTCGGAGTCCAATGGCACCCCGAGGCCGACGAGACGAGCCGTCTCGTCTCCGCGCTCGTCGAGCACGCCGCGGCGCACGTGGGCTGAGCGTCGCCGCCGCCACCGCCGCGCCGGGTATAGGTCTGACCCCAGACCTATACTCGCCCGTGCTCGCGCGCGCGGCCCAGCTATGGATACGACGGTCAAGCCCCTGGAGGGGGATCCACCGGAACCCGACGAGGATCAGGACGACCTCGACGAGGCGATGCCGCGCGTGCAGGTCACCCGCCGCGGACTTGTCCTCGGCGGGTTCTTCGTCGTGTCCGTGGTCGCGTTTCTGTACCTGGTCCTGCCGCAGCTGACGAGCCTCAAGGAGCAGAGCGAGCAGGTCGGCGAGGGCGATCAGCTGTGGCTGGCGGCCGCGATCGTCTTCACGCTCGGATCGTTCGGCGGCTACGTGATGATGTTCCAGGGCGTCTTCGTGCGCGACGGGTCGCGGGTCGACTGGCGGGCGAGCTACCAGATCACGATGGCCGGCCTCGCCGCGACGCGGCTGTTCGCCGCCGGCGGCGCCGGCGGCATCGCGCTCACGGCGTGGGCCCTGCGCCGCTCGGGCATGCCGCGCCGCACCGTCGCCGACAAGACGCTCGCGTTTCTCATCCTCACGTACGCCGTCTACATGGCCGCGCTCGTCATCTGCGGCTTCGGCCTGTACTTCGACCTGCTGCCCGGCCCGTCGCCGTTCGCGATCACGATCGTCCCGGCGCTCTTCGCCCTCGCCGTCATCGCGCTTGCGCTCGGGCTGTCGCGCGTGCCGCCCGACCTGCAGCGCCGGCTGGAGGGCTTCGCCCGCCGCGGCGGCCGGCTGGCCCGCGTCGCCCAGCGCGTGGCCAACGCGCCGGCGGCGTTCTCGGCCGGCATTCGCGAGGCGCTCTGCCACGTGCGCGAGCGCGATCCAGCGCTGCTCGGGGCGGTCGGCTACTGGGGCTGTCAGATCGCCGTGCTGTGGGCGTGCTTTCACGCCTTCGGCGACCCGCCGCCGATCGCGGTGATCATCATGGGGTACTTCGTCGGGTTTCTCGGCAACCTGCTGCCGCTGCCCGGCGGGATCGGCGGCGTCGACGGCGGGATGATCGGCGCGTTCGTCGCCTTCGGCATGCCGCTGCCGCTCGTCGTGCCCGCGGTCCTGGCCTACCGCGTCTGCACGTTCTGGCTGCCGACGATCCCCGGCGCGATCGCCTACTTCCAGCTGCGCCGGACGGTGGCGCGCTGGCGCGAGGAGCGCACGGCGCGCAGCGAGGTTGCCGCTGCGGGCGCGTAGCGCACGGCGCGGGGGCGCGCGGGCGTGTGCGTAGGCAGGCACTACAGTTTGTGAAGTGACTACCGCCAGCGCAGACACGATCGAGAACGTCATCATCGTCGGCTCAGGACCGGCCGGCTTCACCGCGGCGCTGTACACGTCGCGCGCCAACCTCGAGCCGCTCGTCATCGAGGGCTTCCTCTGGGGCGGCCTGCTCCAGCAGACGACCGAGGTCGAGAACTACCCCGGCTTCCCCGGCGGCGGCATCGCCGGTCCGGAGCTCATGCAGCGCTTCCGCGACCAGGCCGAGGACTTCGGCACGCGCTTCATCACCGACGAGGCGACGAAGGTCGAGCTCGCCGACGAGCCCGGCGCAATCCACACGGTCTGGGTCGGCGAGGAGGCGCACCGCACGCGGACGGTCATCCTCGCGATGGGGGCCGAGCACAAGAAGATCGGCGCGCCCGGCGAGGAGGAGCTCGGCGGTCGCGGCGTCTCGTACTGCGCGACCTGCGACGCGGCCTTCTTCAAGGCCAAGCCGACGATGATCGTCGGCGGCGGCGACTCGGCGATGGAGGAGGCGATCTTCTTGTCGAAGTTCGCCTCGAGCGTCGTCGTCGTCAACCGGCGCGACGAGTTTCGCGCTTCGAAGATCATGCTCGAGCGCGCGCGCGGGATCGAGAACATCGAGTGGCTGACGCCGTACACCGTCGACGCGTTCGTCGCGGGCGACGCCGGCGGGCTGCGGGTCGCGCGCCTGCGCCACGCGCAGACCGGCGATCTGCGCGACGTCGAGATCGACGGCGCGTTCATCGCGATCGGCCACGAGCCGCAGTCCCAGCTCGTCGCGGGCCTCGTCGAGCTCGACGACGAGGGCTACGTCGTCACCGAGGGCCGCTCCACGCGCACGGGCCGGCCGGGGGTCTTCGCCGCCGGCGATCTCGTCGACCACACCTATCGCCAGGCCGTGACGGCCGCGGGCTCCGGGACGCAGGCCGCGCTGGACGCCGAGTGGTACCTGCGCGACACCCCCCAGGTCGCGACGCCGGCGCAGATGCCCGACGGCGACCTCGCCGAGGCGCAGTGGGCGCCGACGGCGGAGCGGGCCTGACGCGGCGTCGTACGCGAACCCGGGACGTCCGGTCCCGGGTCCCCTCGTGCGTCCCTGCGGTCCGCGTACGTCGCTGCGCGCCCTGTCGGCATCCGTGTCGTGCGCTCCGGCTGACCTTCCGGATCAGTCGCTAGGCTGTTTTCTAGACGGTTGCTGGGTCCGGCACACTAGGGCGACTCCCCAGGTCTTCGACGAAGCGCGCATCAGTGGCCACTGAGAATACGAGGGTGGTTCTTCTCGAGCGCGAGGCGGAGCTGCACGCCATCGACGAGCTGCTCGCGAGCGGCCGGGCCGGCCACGGGGCCCTCATGCTCGTGGAGGGGCACGCCGGGGTCGGCAAGACGGCGCTGCTCGACGAGACCGTCGCCCGGGCGCGGGCGCTGGGCACGAGCGTCCTGCGCGCGCGGGCGTCGCAGCTGGAGAGCAACTTCGCGTTCGGGGTCGCCGTGCAGCTGTTCGAGCCGCTGCTGACCGGCATCGACGACGAGCGGCGAGACCGGCTGCTGGCGGGCTCGGCGGCGCTCGCCGGGCCGCTGCTGGAGCGACCACCGAGCTGGGGCGGGGCCGAGGACGAGGACCGCTCGTACTCGCTGACGCACGGGCTGTTCTGGCTGCTGAACAACCTTGCCGAGACCGGTCCGGTGCTGATCGCGATCGACGACGCCCACTGGGTCGACCGCGCGTCGCTGCGTGTCGTGCTGTACCTCCTGCAGCGCTTCGACGACATGGCCGTCTCGATCCTCGTCACCCGGCGGCTGGGCGAGCCGGGAGCGCCCGACGACCTGCTCGGGCAGATCGGGGCCCACGCCACGAGCCGGCGCCTGCGACCGGCCGCGCTGTCGCGCGACGGCGCCCGCGCCATGGTGGCGGCCGCCCTGCCGGGCGCCGACGACGTCTTCTCCGATGCGTGCTGGCGGATGACCGAGGGCAACTTCTTCCTGCTCGGCGAGCTCGTCGCGGCCGCCCGCGCCGAGGGCTGGAAGCCGACTCGGGAGAACGCTCGCAGGATCGGGACGCTGGCCCCGGCGGCCGTGCTGCGCGCCGTCGCCGTACGGCTCATGCGCCTCTCCGACGATGCGGCCGGGGTCGCCCGCGCCGTCGCCGTGCTGGGCGACGACGCGCAGCTGCGCCATGTCGCGGCGCTCACGTCGCGCGATCGCGAGCGCGTCGCGGCCGCCGCGGACGCGCTCACCGCGTCGGACATCCTGCGGCCGCTCGCCGGCGGCGCCCTGACCTTCGCCCATCCGCTGCTCGCCTCGGCGGTGTACGCGGACGTCGGCACCGGGGAGCGCGCCGCGCTGCACCGGCGCGCCGCCGAGATCCTGCAGAAGGAGGGGATCGCGGCCGAGCGCGTCGCCGCGCACCTGCTGCCCAGCCCGGGCGGCGGCGACGCCTGGGTCGTGGAGGTGCTCGCGGCCGCCGCCCGGCGCGCGATCGAGCTCGGCGCGCCCGAGTCCGCCGCCAGCTACCTGCGGCGGGCGCTCGACGAGCCGCCGCAGCCGGCCGCGCGCGCGGCGCTGCTGCGCCAGCTCGGCATCAACGAGGCGGCGACCGGCCTGCCGAGCGCGATCGGCTGGCTCGAAGAGGCGCTCGCCGCCGCCGACGACGACGAGCGCGGCGAGACGCTGCTCGCGCTCGGGCGCGCGCTTGCGATCGCGGGGCGCCACGAGGATGCGTTGGCCGCCTTCGACGACGCGGGGCGTCAGACCGACGACGCCGACGTCAGCGCCGAGGCGCGCGCCGAGGCGGGCGTGATCGGCGCGCTGGACGGCGTGCGCCGGGCGGATCTGCTGGCCACCGGCATCGCGCTGACCGCGCCCGGCGGGCGGCGGGCGCAGGGTGCCGCGGAGGGCGCGCTGCTCGCCGTGCAGGCCTGCCTGGCCGCCCTGCGCGGGACGCCTCGCAGGGAGGTCCTGCACCTGGCCCGCCAGGCGCTGGCCGGCGACCGCCTGCCGGCCGGGGGCTCCTCGGGCGGCGCGGCGCTGTTCGCGATCGGCATCGTGCTGGGCTGTGCCGACGAGCTGGCCTGGGGCGACCACATCCTGACGGCGGCCGCCGCGCGGGCGCGCGCCGGCGGGTCGGCGATGGAGCTCGCGACGGCGAGCGCGTCGCGGGCGCTGATCCGCTGGGCCAAGGGGAGCCTCGCCGAGGCGCTCGCCGACGCCGAGCTGGCGCTCGCGACCGAGCGAGACGGCTGGCAGCAGCTGCCGGCGGTCGTGCGGGGCACGGTGCTCGGCCTGCACATCGACCGCGGCGACCTGGCGGCCGCGCGGGAGCTCGCCGCGCAGCCGGCGCCGCGCGCCCAGCCGGGTTCGGCGCGGCTCGCGCTCTGGCACGAGTCGTGCGGTCGCCTGGCGCTGCTCGAGCGCCGCGAGTCCGACGCGCTGGCCGAGTTCGAGGCCTGGCGCGACGTGACGCGGGGAATCGACAACCCCGCCTGCTTCGCCGCCTGGCGGAGCGCCTGCGCGACGGCCCTCGTGAGCCTCGGGCGGGTCGACGAGGCGCGCGCGCTCGCCGAGCGCGAGCTCGAGCTGGCGCGAGCCTTCGGCGCACCCCGCGCGATCTCGGTCGCGCTTCGCGCGCTCGCGCTCGTCCACGCCCACGGCGACCTCGCCGTGCCGCTGGCGCTGCTGCAGGAGGCCGTGGCGCTCATGGCCGAGTCCAAGGCTCGCCTGGAGCTGTGCCGCGCCCAGCTCGACCTCGGCACGACGCTGCGGCGGGCCGGACGGCGCACCGACGCCGGGCGCGCGCTCGGCAGCGCGCTGGAGCTGGCGCGCGAGTGCGGCGCGCGGCAGCTCGAGGAGCGCGCGCTGGAGGAGCTCGAGGTGGCCGGCGCGCGCGTGCAGCGCGCGGCGCTGCGCGGCGCCGCCGCGCTGAGCCCGAGCGAGCGGCGCGTCGTCGCGCTCGCGATGGAGGGCCTCTCCAACCGACAGATCGCCGAGGCGCTGTTCGTCACCCGCAAGGCGATCGAGTGGCACCTCGGCAACGCGTACCGCAAGCTCGACGTGCGCTCGCGCCACGAGCTTCCGGCCGCGCTCGGCGTGCGCGACGACCCGGTGTAGCGGGCGCCGTCTCAGCGAACGCCGGCCGGCGGGCCGCAGGCGGCGACGTCGTCGACGAGCTCGCGGGCGCGCTCGGCGAGCCAGCGGTCGGAGTCGACGAGCTGCTGCACGAGGTCCTCGACGGCGGCGAGCTCGTCGTAGCCGTCGCCGTCGAAGAGCAGCGCGTCGGCCGCGGTTCTGATCGTCTGCATCTCGTCGACGGTGAGCTTCGCCGTACCGACCTCGGCCAGGGTCCTCACGACACGGCCATAGGCCTCCGAACGGGTGCTGTCCATGCGTTGAATCTATCGAGCCTGCAACGCGTCCTGGCCGACCGCCAGGGCGAGCACGAGGCGGCGGTCGACCGTGCGATCGCGGTCGGGCGTCATGTCGATCGTGTAGACGTCGCGCATGCTGCCGAGCCGGCGGGTGTTCTCGCCGAGCACCTCCTCGCCGCGCAGGAACACGAAGTGGTACGGGATCGGCAGCCAATCGGCGATGTTCTCGACGTAGGGGACGAACCCCACGGCGCGGCGCAGCAGCGCCACCCACAGCTTCTTCTCGGTCGAGGTCAGCAGCTCCGTGCCGGCGGCGTCGTTGATGCGGTAGGTGGAGCGCAGGAGGCTGGCGCCGAACACCTTCTGGATCTCGCCGATCTTGGCGCCGGTCTCGTCGCTGACGTCGTACGTCGCGCGCGGATCGAAGCGCTGGCGGGCCTTGATGCGCAGCAGCTCGCAGCTCTTGGAGGCGTCGGTGTAGAAGCGGATGTCCTCCTTGAACTTGAAGCGCTTCTGCTCGACGAAGCAGATCGGCTCGCCGGGCCCGTCGCCGTCGGGAACGGAGAACTCGTACTGGTTGATGACGAGCTTGATCTTCTGGCGCAGGACGAAGACGTCGTGCTGGTTGGGATCGGCGGGCATCGCGGAGGGTCTTCCGGGCCGCAGCCTAGCGTCCCTCGACCGCGAGCAGGCGGCGCTTGCGCTCCAGCCCGCCGGTGTAGCCGCCGAGGCCGCCGCCGCTCGCCAGGACGCGGTGACAGGGGACGACGATCGGGATCGGGTTGGCGCCGAGCGCGCTGCCCGCCGCGCGAAACGCGTTGGGAGAGCCGGCGGCGACCGCGAGCTCGCGATACGTGCTCGTGCGGCCGTAGGGGATCCGCGCGCACTCCTGCAGCACGCGCCGGCCGAATCCGCCGCGCGCCAGCGACCAGTCGAGCTCGAGCTCGAAGTCGCTGCGAGCGCCCTCGAAGTACTCGGCGAGCTCGCGGCGGACCGCGTCCAGGCGCGCCGGCGCCTCGACGATCGCCGGCGACAGCCGGCGCGCGACGTCGTCGAGGACCGCGTCGAGACCGCGCTCGTCGAGCTCGTAGGCCAGCCGCGCGAGACCGCGCGCGGTGGCGACGACGACGAGCCGTCCGAGCGGGCTGTCGAGCGTCGCGTAGGCCACGGCGGCCTCGCCTCCGTCGGCCGCGCGCGCGGCGGCGCGGCCGGCGAGCGCGGCGGCCTCGCCGGCGTCGAGGTCAGGCGGTCTGAGGGACATCACCGAGCTCCTTTCGCAGTCGCTTCAAGCCGTCGGCGGCGGCGCGGCGCGCGGCCTCCTCGCTGCAGGACAGCGCGCCCGCGATCTCCGCGTAGGTCAGGTCGGCCGCGTAGCGCAACGTGAGGACCTCGCGCTGGCGCGAGGGCAGCAGGCGGACGCGGTGCCAGTGGTCGTCGGGCGCCGCCTCGCCCGCCGGGGGCCGGCGGTCGTCGACCTCCGCCACCGGGAGCGGGTCGCGGCCGCGGGCGCGATGCACGTCGATCGCCTTGCGGTGCGCGATCGTCAACAGCCAGCCCCTGACGTTCGAGCCCGGACGCAGCCGGGGGTAGGCGCGCAGCGCCGAGAGGAACGTCTCCTGGAAGGCGTCGTCGGCGTCGGGCCGGCCGACGGACGCGACGAGCAGCGCCAGGACGTCGTCGCGGTATGCGTCCAGGACGCGTTGAAACGGTGGCAGGTGGCTCGCGGTCACGATGATCAAACGGCTCGCGGGCGCGATCCGTGAGGTCGCGCCTCAGTCGGGCACGAGCGCGTTGATGCCCGTCAGCGCGCGGCCGATGATGAGCTTCTGGATCTGCGACGTGCCCTCGTAGAGCGTCGTGACCCGCACGTCGCGAAACCAGCGCTCGACCGGATGCTCGTCGACGTAGCCGGCGCCGCCGTGGACCTGGATCGCCTCGTTGGCGCACCACTGCGCGGCCTCGGTGGCATAGAGCTTGGCGATCGCGGTCTCCGTCGTGCACGGCTCGCCGCGATCGCGCAGCGCCGCCGCGCGCCAGACGAGCAGGCGCGCGGCGTCGCAGCGCACGCGCATCTCGGCGAGCATCGCCTGGACGAGCTGGAAGCTCGCGATCGGCCGGTCGAACTGCCGGCGCTCGGTCGCGTAGCGCACGGACTCCTCCAGGCAGCCGCGGCAGATCCCGACGCAGCCCGCCGCCACCGACAGGCGACCGCAGTCCAGCGCGCTCATCGCGATCGTGAAGCCCCGTCCGATCGCGCCGAGCACGGCGTCGTCGGGCACGAAGGCCCCGTCGAGCGCGATCGATCCGGTGTCCGATCCGTGCAGCCCCATCTTGTGGCGGATCGGCCGCGCCGCGTAGCCCGGCTGCTCGGTGTCGACGAGAAAGCAGGCCAGCCCGCGATGGCCGAGCTGCGGATCGGTCTGCGCGAAGACGAGCGCGACGCGGGCGTGGTTGGCCTGCGAGATCCACATCTTCGAGCCGTGCAGCCGCCAGCCGCCGTCGACGCGGGTGGCCCGCGTGCGCTGCCGCGCGGCGTCGGACCCCGCCTCGGGCTCGGTCAGCGCAAAGCAGCCCAGCCACTCGCCCGCACAGAGCCGGGGCAGGTAGCGGCCCTTCTGCTCCTCGCTGCCCCAGGCGAGGATCGAGCTGCAGACCAGCGCCGACTGCACCGAGAGGACGGTCCGCATCGCACTGTCGCCGCGGCCGATCTCCTCGACGACGAGGGCCTGGGTCAGATGGTCCAGGCCCGCGCCCCCGTACGCGCGAGGCACCGTCGCGCCGAGGTAGCCCTCCGCCGCCATGAGCGCCACGAGCTCGAGGTCGAAGTGCTCGTTGCGGGCGTTCTCTCGCGCGCGGGATACGATCTCGCGGTCGGTGAAGTCCCTGGCCGACGCCTGGACGAGCCGCTGCTCGTCGCTGAGATCGAAGTCCATGGCCGGGCGGACGCTAGCGTGCGGGTCATGCGCGTGCTCCTGATCGGCGGCGGCTGCCGCGGCCTGGGCCTCGTCGAGAACCTCGTGGCCGACGGCCACGCGGTGCGTGCCGTCACGCGCGACGAGGCCAAGCGGGCGCGCATCGAGCGGGCCGGCGCGGAGTGCTGGATCGGCGATCCCGACGTCGTGGGGACGCTGCGCTACGCCCTGGACAACGTCACGATCCTCGTCTGGGCGCTCGGGACCGCGACCGGCGCCGAGCAGCAGGTCGCCGCGCTGCACGGCCCGCGCCTGCACATGATGCTCTCCAAGACGATCGACACGACGGTGCGCGGCGTCGTGCTCGAGGCCGCGGGCACGGTGAGGCCCGAGACGCTCGCCGCCGCCGCGCGCGAGCTGCGCCGCACCTGCGAGCTCAACGAGATCCCCAACGCCGTCCTCGAGGCCGATCCCGCCGATCGAGGCCCGTGGGTGACAGCCGCGCGCGGCGCGATCGACGGCCTGCTCGGCCTCACCTGAAGCTCACCCGCTGCTTTGGACAGCTCTGACCGTCAGGGCTCCACAATTTGGTCGCGCTTCGGTGCGGGTGAGTGAACTTCGAGGGAAGCTGCGAAGGCATGATCAGGGTCCTCATCGCAGACGACCATCGTCTGATTCGCGCCGGCGTGCGCGCAGCGCTCACCGAGGCGGGGTTCGAGATCGCCGGCGAGGTGTCCTCGGGCGACGACGTGCTCAGCTCGGTGCGAAGCCAGGACCCGGAGGTCGTGCTGCTCGATCTGCGGATGCCGGGCGTCGACAGCATCGCCTGCGTGCGCGAGATCCGCCAGCAGCATCCCGACGTGAAGGTCGTCATGCTCTCGGCGTCCGAGGATCCCGAGGACATCGCGTCGGCGCTCGACGCCGGCGCGAGCGCCTACGTCGGCAAGCGCATCGCCCCGGGTGACCTCGGCTCGGCGCTGCGCCAGGTCGTCGAGGGAACCGTTCCCCACCGCGCGCCGACCGTCGACGAGCGGCGCCGCGAGGCCGTCGGGCTCACCGATCGCGAGCGCACGATGCTCGATGCGCTCCTGCGCGGGCTGAGCACGAAGGCGATCTCCAGCGAGCTGTGGATCAGCGAGAAGACCGTCAAGTTCCACCTCACGAACCTCTATCGCAAGCTGGGCGTCCACAACCGCGCCTCGGCGATGCGCTACGCCCACGAGCACGGCCTCGTCCCGCGCGCGGTCCGGGCGGCGACGCGGGCGACGGACCGCGCCGTCAGGGCCTGAGCAGCGGGCCGGCGCTGCGCGGCGGCGGGCTCGCCGGCGGGGGGCTCAGGCACGGCCGGTGCCGGCGGCTGCCGGCGCGGTAGGCGAGCTCCACGGCGGCGCGCAGGTCCTGGGTCCAGCCCCACTTGGGCAGGGCCCGCAGCCGCCGCGCGGCGGTCGAGCAGTGGTGGCAGACGACGACGACACCGGTTCGCGGCGCGGACGCGGCCAGCGCGTCGATGACCGCGCGCACCGCGTCCTCGCAGCCGGTCGCGTCGAGCACGACGACGTGCGCGTCGTGCTCGAGCAGCAGCCCGGCGACGGCGTCCGGGTCGTCGGCCGCCGCGACGACGAAGACGACCGGGCCGAGCTGCGAGAGCACCGTCACCGCGCGCGCTCGATAGTCCAGGTCGCGGCTGACGACGAGCGTCCGGATCGGAAGCAGCCGGATCACCGGGGCGAGGTTTCGGTCCGGGTCGTGGTGCGAGCAGGCCTCGGCGTCGCCGGGGCTCTTCGTCGGCATGCGGGCAGTCTCGCCGCGCCGACACGGCGCTGTCGCCCGACGAAGGTCGAGGTTCAAGCCTCGACCTAGATCCGGTTGGCGGCGGTCGGCGCGGGGGCGAGAGTGTGCGCATCGGACAGGGAAGTCAGCGGCTTGGGCAGCGGACTCGCTGCCTGGCATCGTCGGAGACTCAACGTGGAGGTCGTACCGTGCACACACTCGCGAAGCCCATGCCGCCAGCGCGCCTGACAGGTGCCGATCTGGCCGCCGAGCGCACGCCGGTACGCAACCAGCTCAAGACCGTCGAGGCGGCCGAGCTCTGGCGGCGGTTCGTCCGCGACGGCGACCGCAACGCCCGCGACCACCTCATCATCGGATACGCGCCGCTCGTCTCGTTCGTCGCGGCGAAGATGGGCAGCGCGCTGCCGTCCCATGTCGAGAAGGCCGACCTCGTCTCCTACGGCCTGGGCGGGCTGATCGCCGCGATCGACCGCTTCGAGCCCAACCGCGGAGTTCGCTTCGAGAGCTACGCGATCACCCGCGTCAAGGGGGCGATCCTCGACGAGCTGCGGGCGATCGACTGGCTGCCGCGCTCGCTGCGGGCGCTCGGGCGCGAGATCGAGCGCGCGAGCGTGAAGCTCGAGAACCGCCTGCAGCGCCGGCCGTCGGACGGCGAGCTGGCCGCCCAGGTGGGGATCACGCCCGGCGAGCTCGACGACGCGCTCACCGCGATCTCGCAGTCGGCGTTCATCGCGCTCGACGCGCGGTTGGCGAAGGTCGACACGACCGGCGACCACATGACGCTGCTGGACACGATCCCCGACCCCGACGCCGATCCCAGCGTCATCGTCGATCGCGCCGCCCTCAAGGACCGCCTCGCCGAGGCCGTCTCCCGGCTCTCGTCGCGCGAGCAGATCGTCATCGGCCTGTACTACTACGAGGGCCTGAACCTGCGCGAGATCGGCGACATCATCGGCGTCACCGAGTCGCGCGTCTCGCAGATGCACACGCGGGCGATCCTGCACCTGCGCGGGATCGCGGCGGACTGCGCTCTGGGCGACCTGTAGGAGGTCAGCGCAGCGGAACGAAGCGCACGGCGTCGAGCACGGAGCGTTCGACGCCGCCGCTCGTGCGGTGCAGCAGGACGAGGTGCTCGACGTCGTCGAACGCGACGGGGGCGATGAGCCGCCCGCCCGCAGCGAGCTGCTCGACGAGGGCTGCGGGAACGTCGCCGCCGGCGGCGGCCGCGACGTTGATCGCGTCGTAGGGAGCGTGCGCGGGCAGCCCGCCGGCTCCGTCGCCCTGGACGACCGTGACGTTGTGGATGCCGGCGCGACCCAGCGAGCGGCGCGCCTGCGCCGCGAGATCGGCGTCGAGCTCGACGCCGTGGACGTGACGGCACAGCTGCGCCAGCACGGCCGCGTGATAGCCCGATCCGGTGCCGACGTCGAGCACGACGTCGTCCTCGCGCAGCTGCAGCAGCTCGCACATGCGGGCGACGAGCGAGGGTTGCGAGATCGTCTGCCCCCCGCCGATCGGCAGCGCGCGGTCGGCGTAGGCGAAGCGGCTCAGCGCCGGGACCATGAACAGCTCGCGGGGCACCGCCGCCGCGGCCGCGATGACGCGCCGGTCGGCGACGCGTGTGCCGAGCTGGCGCAAGAACCGCTCGCGTCCCATCGCCGCCGGCCTAGCGGGCCATCCACAAACGTTTGACCCGGAGCCCCGGGCGCCGATCACCGCCTGGCGGCGTCCTCGGACGCTCGATGTGGCAGAGCCACACCTTCGGTCCTGCGTCCTTGCCAGCCGGCGCCGGCATCCCGGCTCTCCGGTCGAACGTTCCTGGTTGACCCACTAGCGGGCCGCTCCGTCGAGCAGGTCGCCGACCCGTCCGAGCAGGTCGCCGATGATGCGCGCGGTCGCTCCCCATATGACCGCGTCGGCGTGGACGTCGTAGACGTCGCTGCGAAACGGGATCCCGCGGTGCAGCAGGCGGCGGCGCGTCCGGGCGGCGCGCAGGTCCTGCAGGCGCAGCTCGAGGACCTCGTCGACCTCACGCGGGGACGGCGTCCAGCGCAGGCCGGCCTCGATCAGGCCCACGAACGGGTAGACGCCGTAGTTCGTGGCGACGGTCGGCGTCGGCGTCAGCGCGCCGATCACGTGGACCTGCTCGCGCGGAAGGCCGATCTCCTCCTCGGCCTCGCGCAGCGCCGTGAACTGCAGGCTGGGGTCGCCCGGATCGCGGCGCCCGCCGGGGAAGGAGATCTCGCCGGCGTGGCTGCGCAGGTCGTGGCGCCTGCGCGTCAGGACGACATGCATGTCTCCGCCGGAGACGTAGAGCGCGATGAGGACGGCGGCCTTCGTACGGCCGTGGACGTCCAGGCAAGCGGCCTCGGCGGGGTCCAGCAGGACCCCGCGCAGCGCGTCAGGCAGCGAGCTGGGTGCGCTCGACACGCTCGTCGAACATGACCTCGCCGTCCAGCGTGCGATGCACGGGACACTTCGTGGCAATGACCTTCAGGCGCTGGACCTGCTCGTCGGACAGGTCGGCCGGCAGGCGCAGCGTGAGCGTGAACTTCGTCGGGCAGCCGCGCTCGGCGGGCGTGTAGTCGCACACGACCTCGACGTCGCGCAGCTCCCATCCCTTGCGCTCGGCGTACATCTCCATCGTCACGGCGGTGCACGAGGCGAGGCTCGCGGCGAGCAGCTCCTGCGGCGACGGCGCGGCGTCCTCGCCGCCGCACTCGACCGGCTCGTCGCAGTTCAAACGGTGCTGGCGGACCCGGACGATGTGCCGAAGGCCGCTGATGCGCTGGGCTGATGCGTCCATGACGAAGATGCTACTCCGGCCCTGCGAGCGCGTGGAACAGCAGTCCGGTCAGCACCTTGGGAAAGAAGTAGGTCGACTTCGGCGGCATGTTCACGCCCGCGGCGGCGATCTTTTGGATCTGCGTGACGGGGATCCCCCGCAGGAAGAAGCCGGCGTCATAGGTCCCCGACTCGACGAGCGCCCGCGCCTCGTGAAACGAGCGCGCGTAGCCGAGCCCGCGCAGGTGCGAGATGTCGTCCTCGTCGAGCCCCAGCGGGCCCTGCAGGACGATCGCCTCGAGCACCGCGGTGTCGAGGCGGCGATAGGACTCGGGCATGTCGGGCAGCGCCGCGTCGGCGAGCGCCTGGTCCTTCAGCGTCAGGCGGATCGGCTTGAGCAGGTGGCTGTCCATGTAGCCCATCTGGATCCTGCCGTCGCCCGCGCCGGACGGGACGAGGTCCTCGACGTCGATCGGCTCGATGTCGAAGTTCGCCCGCAGGGTGTGGGCGAGCGTCTCGGGCTTCTCGGTGCCCTTGAGCCCGTCGACGAGGCGATGGGTGGGAAAGACGGTGAGGCCCGCGTCCTGGAGGGCGACGAGGCACATGAGCACGTAGCGGTGCGCGCCCTCGCCGCCGACCTCCTCGGCGTAGACGCGCGCGGTCTCGTAGCGGTGGTGGCCGTCGGCGATGAGCAGCTCGGCCTCGGCGATCGCCGCCTGGACGGAGGCGATCGCCGCGGGGTCGGCGACCCGCCAGAGACGGTTGCGGGTGCCATCGGCGTCGGTGACCTCGCCGAAGGGCTCCTCGCGCGTGGCGGGCTCGAGCGCTCGCCAGGCGTGCAGCTCGGGATCCGAGTACAGCGAGAAGATCGGCGAGAGGTTCGCCTGCGTCGCGCGCTGCAGCCGCAGCCGGTCCTCCTTCGGGCCCGGATGGGTGCGCTCGTGTGGGCGGATCGTGCCCGGCCCGTAGTCCTCCACGCGCACGCGCGCGAAGAACCCGTTGCGCGTCAGCGCGCGGCCGTCCGGGCCGGTGTAGTCCTGCACGAGCGCCCAGAGCGCCGGCTCGGCGTCCTGGACGACGGCGCCTTCTGCGCGCCAGGCCCGCAGGAGGGCGGCGGCATGGGCATAGCGGTCGCCGCCGTCGGGGTCCTCGGGAAGGTCGATCGACACGACGTTGTGCGGTGCGCGCGCGGCGAGCTCGGCGCGCTGCTCGGCGTCGATGACGTCGTAGGGCGGGGCCGCGAGGTGCTGCAGCGGCCCCGCGACGGCGGGGTCGTAGTGCAACGCTCGCAGGGGCTCGACGCGGGCCATCGGCGCACCAGCCTACGTGGTCGCGGGAACCCGCGGGAGCGCGGTCCTAGCGGAAGCTCTTGTAGCCGAAGTCGGCGGTGTACGTGGCGGCCGGCTGCCCGTCGACGTCGCTCGGCGCGCCGGTCACGACGCCGATGCCGACGTGCCGAAACCGCGGCTGGAGGATGTTGCGCCGGTGCCCGGGCGACTGCATCCAGGACCGCACGATCTCCTTCGGCGTGGCGTAGTACGACGAGCCCCAGGCGAGGTTCTCGCCCAGCGCCCAGCGACGCACGCGGCGGCTCAGGTAGCGCGTCCCGCCGCGCACCCGGCTGGTCAGCGTCGAGCCCTGCGGGCTGACGTGGTCGAAGAAGCCCAGGCGGACCATGCTGGCGCTGAAGCGCTTGGCGGCCTTCTCGAGCTGGCGGCTGCGGCGCAGCGACGCGCGGCCGCGGCGGCGGCGCTCGACGTTGATGAGGCACAGGGTGGCGGTCCGGATGCGGGACATGTTGGCGTTCGTCGGGATGAGCGTGGCGGCGCTGCAGCGCTCGTTGGTTGCGGCGGCCGCGGGGGCCGGCACCACCGCGGCGAGCACGAGCGCCCCGGCGATCAGGGCGGCGAAGCTGAGGTGGACGCCCCGTGTCACAAGGACTCGATCGGCCATCGGGCAACCGTCCACCACGAGTGCTCCCGGCGCTGGACGAACGATCGATCGCGACGCCGCACCCGGGCGCCCGCCGGACCGCCGCGTGCGGTCGCGGTGCCGAGGCCCTACCGTTCAGCGCTGCACGGGATGTAGCTCAGCCTGGTAGAGCACCGCGTTTGGGACGCGGGGGTCGTCGGTTCGAATCCGGCCATCCCGATCGGCCGCGCCGTCGCGGACGACGCCGCGGCGATCCGCCCGCCGTCGCGGACGGTGCCGCGGCGATGATGGGATCATCCCCCGGACGGACGGCCGGCCCCGGTAGCTCAGCTGGATAGAGCAGCGGACTTCTAATCCGCAGGTCGCAGGTTCGAATCCTGCCCGGGGTATAGCGAAGTAGCTGCAAATAGCCGAAAAGGGGATTTTCTCGGCGACGGGCGCCAGGTGCATCGCAAGATCGGACCGACATCGACGTCGCGCGGGCGTCCGCCGGCGGGCTTCTACACGCGGCGCCTGGCGCAGGAGCGGCTCGACGCGCTGCTCGTCCGGGCGCGCGCCGGCACGCTCCCCGGCGCCATACGCACGGCGCGACGTTCGACGAGGCCTGCACCGAGTACCTGCGCTTCCTCGAGCACGACCGTCAACGCAAGCCGAGCACGGTCCGCGACGCCGGCTCGATTGTGCGCAACCACTGCTGCCGGCGTTCGGCGGGCGGCGCCTGGAGGACGTCTCGGCGGAGCTTGTCGAGCGCTGGGCGCGCGAGCTCGGGCGCGATCGCCCGCTGTCCAACCGTTCGAAGCAGAAGATCATCGTCGTCTTCCACGGCCTCATGGAGGCGCGCGAGGCGTCTGGAAGCTTGACGCCAACCCGGTCCGCGACGTCGATCGCCCGCGCACCGCGGCGTCGGCGGTCGGCATCGACGTGTTCTCGCCCGACGAGGTCTTCGCGCTCGTCCGCCATGCCGACGACGAGCAGGACGGCGCGCTGTTTCTCCTCGCCGCGTTCACCGGGCTGCGCCAAGAGCTGATCGCGCTAGCTGGCGCGACGTCGACTTCCCCGGCGAGCACGTCCGCGTGACGGCGAGCTACACGACCCGCGCGCTGACGTCGCCGAGGAGCGGACGGGGACGCTCGGTGCCTCCGGCGCCCGCGGCAGCCGGCGCACTCGCGCGGCGAGGGTGAGGTGCGCGCCGTCCTCGCCGACAACCTCGGGATCTCCCCGGGCAACGACTACGGCCTGCTGGAGCGGGTCGGTGGCGACGTCGCGGGAGCGATCACGCTGCTGTCCAACGCTGCAGAGCTGGCGACCGATCCGACGAGCGTCGCGCTGAGCGCGTCGGACCTCGATCGGCTGCTGCGCGAGAGCGATCGTGGATCGCGCTCGCCGGCGACATCGGCGTGCGGCCGGCGTTCGTGAGGAAGACCATCGACGACCTGCGGGCACGTGCCGCGACCGAAGCCGCGGGGCTGATCCGGATGTGCGCACGCCAACGACACCGCGCGCCAGATCAACGACCGCATCCAGCGATCGCACGTCGCTGACCCCCGCGCGGCGGCTGCGGGTGGCCGCAGGCTGGTGGTCGGCGCGAACAGCGTGATGGTGCCACCAGCCATAAGAGGTACGTCCAGGCGGCCCCGCTCGTCCTCGGCCATCACCACGAATCCACCGATAGGTGATCGGTGGACGAACTACCGGACGACCCCGAGGCCTGGGCGGACGCGTTCCTCGACCAGCACCGGACCGCTGCCGATCGCGCTCTCGGACGCGACCGCGGGGCCGCCGGCCGCGCGCTGCGAGACCTCCCGCCCGTCACGCGCTGGATGCTCACCCAGGGCGGCCGCCAACCGGACCTCGAGACGATCGAGCGCATCCAGCGCAGCTCCAGGCGCCACGCGACGCTCCAGAAGTGGGAGACGATCTTCACGCTGGTCGGTGTGGCGCTGCTGTGCGCGTTCGCTGTCGTGTGGTCCGGCGTCTTCTGATCGGTCAACGCGCGCGGCGCGGGCTGCGGTGCGCGCGAGGAGGAGCGCTGGATCTGTGACGATCCATGGATGAGCCAACGCGACCTCGCCCACGTGCTCGGGTCGCTGTGGGAGCGCTCGGGCGGGACGGCCGGCGTCGCGGTCGCGATCGTCGACATCGACGAGGACATCGGCCGGGGACGCGGCGACATGCGCACCCCGTTGAACCTGCATGCGCTGCAGCAGCGGGGACTGGTCGCGTCGCCCGAGGACGGCACGTCGGCGCTCACGCCGCTCGGCGTTGCGTGGATCGCCGAGGACCGGGAGCTGTCGGATCGGTGAGCGCGGGCGCGTGCGCGCGGCCGGCGGAGCGCCATGTGGGCTGTCCGCCGGCGGCGTGGCACTGGGTCTTCACGGCTGCGCCTGCCGGGAATCGCGGCGGGCCGCGCCGGACACGGCAGGCCGAGCCCCGAGCGCTTACCGGATCGAGATCCTTCCCTTGTGGGCGCCGTGGGCTCCGGCGGTCTCCTTCTTCGGCGGTGGGGTCCCCGCGAAGACCGGTGCGTTGGCGGCGTACGCCGGCGGGCGTGCCTTCAGGCGGGTCACGCCGTGCCCGACGGCGCCGCCGGCGGGCATCGCCGCGAGCGGCGCCGCCACGGGCGCGGCGGCGGGTGGCGTGGCCTGGGATCCACGAAAGGAGGTCGTTCCGACAGAGGTGACTGGCATGGGCGCTCCTCGGGCGTCGTCGTCTGCGGATAGTTGACGTGCGCGGCGCGCGAATCATCCGCGGCATCTGCCATGCGAAGCCCGCCACCCCCGTCGGGGCGACGCTACTCCCGTCGACCGCCGCGCGCAATGGCAACGGAGCAGATTCCCTCACCGTTCGTCGTCTACCCCGCGGGTCGCAGCGTCGAATTCGGCTCCGCGCGCGCGGGGTTGCCTGCGTCGGGCGCCTCCGCGCTCGGCTCGGGAGCCGGCGGCGCGGCGCTGCGGCGCGACCACGACGCCCAGGTCGCCGCCAGCCGCGACTCGACGGTGGCCAGCGTCGCGCCGCTGCAGCGCAGCAGCGCGCCCGGCCCGGCGAGCGCGTGGACCGACGCCGGCGGCGCATCGGCCGGCGGTCGCTCGCCGAGCATGCAGACCGTCGCCACGACGCGGTGACCGGGCGCCAGGGCGACGTGCGCGTCGCCGCCGCCCGGTCCCAGTCGCAGGGCGTCGTGCAGGAGCGCTGCACCGTCGTACGTGACGCGCAGCACGGCATCGAGCGTCCCCGGCGGCTCGCCGTCACGACCGAGCACGACGACCTCGCGCAGCAGCGCGACGGCTCCGGCGTCGAGCTGGACGGCGCAGCGCCGTCGGACGGTCGCGCCGGCCGCCACGATGAGCGGTCCCTCGTCGAGCACGAGCCGCCCGCCGGAGCGCACGACGAGCTCGAGCTCGAGCAGCGTGCGCTCCGCGCCCGGCAGCGCGAGCGTCGCCGCGACCGGCTCGACGACGAGCACCGCGCCCGCGCCGACGACGATCCGCACGCGGTCGCGGTCGCCCGCCAGCGGGCCGGCCTGCGTGGGCACGAACGCCGCACGCAGCGCTCCCGCGGCGTCGCGGCCGAGGATCCGGGGCGCCAGGCGCGGGCCGCGGCGCAGCTCGGCGACCGCGCCCCCGGCGCGAACCTCGAGCACGGCGGCCTCAGTGCTCGTGCGCGTGCCCGTGGCCATGGGCGTGCCCGGCTCCCCCCGCCACGCTCGAGCGAAGCGCTCCGCCGGCGGCGTCGAACGCCGCGAGCTGCCGGCGCACCCAGTCCGCCACGGCGGCCGCGCGCGGCGGCTCGCGCAGCGAGACGGCGACGACGGGCAGCACGCCGCGGCGCGCCGTCGCGTCGCTGAGCATGAGGCCGACGTCGGAGCCGACGAACGGCGCGAGGTCGGTCTTGTTGATGACGAGCAGGTCGGCGCGCGCGACCCCGGGGCCGCCCTTGCGCGGGATGTCGTCGCCGCCCGCGACGTCGATGACGAAGATCTGCACGTCGGCGAGCGCGGGGGAGAAGACCGCCGTGAGGTTGTCGCCGCCGCTCTCGACGAGCACGAGCTGCAGCGGGCCCTCGTCGCGCTCGAGCTGCTCGACGGCCTCGAGGTTCGTCGAGATGTCGTCGCGGATCGCGGTGTGCGGGCAGCAGCCGGTCTGCACGGCGACGATCCGCCGCTCGGGCAGCGCGCCGATCGAGCGCAAAAAGCGCGCGTCCTCGGTCGTGTAGATGTCGTTCGTGACGACGCCGATGCGGTGCTCGTCGCGCAGCTCGCCGCAGAGCGCCGCGATGAGGCTGCTCTTGCCCGATCCGACCGGGCCGCCGACGCCGACGCGCAGTGCCCGCTCAGCTGGCAAAGAGACGCTCGGTGCGGGCGGCGTGGACGGCTGCCGCGAGCTCGATCGCGACCGCCGCGGGCGGCGGCTGCTCGGCGACGGGCCGCTCGTCGGCGGCGGCCTGCAGCGCGGCCCCGTCGATCTCGGGCGCGAGCTCGGCGACCCAGCGCGCGGCGTCGGCGGGGTCGAGGCCGAGCAGCTTCAGCGCGGCGCTGGAGACCGTCGCGGCGTCGTCGTAGAGCGCGACCGTCGCGACCTCGCGGTCGCCCATGCCGGCGGCGGCGGCGACGACGCCGAGCGCGACCGGGCGCGGCGTCGACGACGACCGCGCGCGGTAGCCGTCGATCGCCGAGGCCGGCCAGGCGGTCGCCGCCGAGCGCAGCAGCTGGGCGCCGAGACGGCGGGCGACCTCCCGCAGCACCGGGCTCGGGCAGCGCGCCGCGTGCTCGTCGTCGAGGCCGGCCAGCGCGCGCTCGTCGCCGGCCGCGGCGGCCCGGCGCGCCGCGACGGCGAGCCCGGCGTCGGCCCGCGCGACGAGCCGCAGGCGGGCCCGCATGAACGGCGCCACGCCGCCGACGCCGAGCCCGTCGGCCACCGCCTGCTCGAGCCCGAGGGAATGCGCGTAGCCGCCGGCCGGGAAGCGCGAGTCGGCGAGCAGCAGGGCGACCGCGCTCATCGGCTCAGAACAGCTCGTAGCGCTGCGCGAGCGGCAGCTCGTCGACGGGCTTGGGTCGGATCGCCTCGCCGTCGATCCACACCCGAAACGTGTCCGGCTCGACGCGGATCTCCGGGCAGGCCGTGTTCTGCGGCATGTCGGCCTTGCCGAGGCCGCGCGTGTCGCGGATGACGACGATCTGGGACTCGAGGCGCAGCCCGTGCAGCTCGTCGCCCTGCTCGAGCGCGGCCGGCGCGACGAACGTCATCGAGCTGCGTCCCGCCAGGCGCCCGCGGCCGGCGAACATCGGCGCGCTCAGAACCGGCTGCGGCGTCGGGATCGAGGCGTTCGGGTCGCCGATCGGCGCCCAGGCGATCGCTCCGCCCTTGATGACGAGGCGCGGGCGGATCGCGAAGAAGGCGGGCTCCCACAGCACGAGGTCGGCGAGCTTGCCGGGCTCGACGGAGCCGACGTAGGAGTCGATGCCGTGCGCGACGGCGGGGCAGATCGTGTACTTGGCGACGTAGCGGCGCAGGCGCTCGTTGTCGGCGCGCCCGCTCGTCGCGGCGCCGAGCCGCTGCTTCATCGCGTGCGCGGTCTGCCACGTGCGGACGATCGTCTCGCCGACGCGGCCCATCGCCTGCGCGTCGGAGCCGATCATCGAGATCGCGCCGAGGTCGTGCAGGACGTCCTCGGCGGCGATCGTCGTCGCGCGGATCCGCGACTCGGCGAACGCGAGGTCCTCCGGGATGCGCGGGTTGAGGTGGTGGCAGACGATGAGCATGTCGAGGTGCTCGTCGATCGTGTTGACGGTGTGCGGGCGCGTCGGGTTCGTCGAGGAGGGCAGCACGTGCGGCTGCGCGGCCAGCTCGATGATGTCCGGCGCATGGCCGCCGCCGGCGCCCTCGGTGTGGTAGGCGTGGATCGTGCGCCCGCCGATCGCGGCGAGCGTCGACTGCAGGTAGCCGGCCTCGTTGAGCGTGTCGGTGTGGATCGCGACCTGGACGCCGGTCGCGTCGGCGACCCGCAGGCACGTGTCGATCGCCGCGGGCGTCGTGCCCCAGTCCTCGTGCAGCTTCAGCCCGCCGGCGCCGGCGCGCAGCTGCTCGAGCAGGCCCTCCTCGCTGACGGAGTTGCCCTTGCCGAGCAGCAGCACGTTGACGGGCTGCTCGTCGAGCGCGACGAGCATCTCGCCGATCGCCCGCGGGCTCGGCGTGCAGGTCGTCGCGCGGGTGCCCTCGCTGGGCCCGGTGCCGCCCCCGACGATCGTCGTGATCCCGCTCGCGACCGCCGTGTCGACGATCTGCGGGCAGACGAGATGCACGTGCCCGTCGATCCCGCCGGCGGTGAGGATGCGCCCTTCGCCGGCGACGACGTCGGTCGTCGGCCCGATCTCGAGGTCGGGGTGCACGCCGTCGGCGATGTCGGGGTTGCCGGCCTTGCCGAGCGCGACGATCAGCCCGCTCTTGATGCCGACGTCGCAGCGCACGATTCCCCAGTGGTCGAGCACGACGACGTTCGTGATGACGAGGTCCGGGGCGCCCTGGACGGACGTGCGCGTGCCCTGCAGCATCGACTCGCGGATCGTCTTGCCGCCGCCGAAGACGGCCTCGTCGCCGCCGACGCAGCGGTCCTCCTCGACCTCGAGCCAGAGGTCGGTGTCGGCAAGGCGCAGCTGATCGCCGACGGTCGGCCCGTAGAGCGCGGCGTAGCGGTCGCGGCCGATGCGCGTCATCGGATCTGCAGTCCGGGGACGGCGCGCCGGCCGGCGAGCGCGACGAGCGTGACGATCCGCGAGGCGCCGGGCTCGAAGCGCAGCGACGTGCCGGCGGGGATGTCGAAGCGAAAGCCGGCGGCGGCCTCGCGGTCGAGCTGCAGCGCGGCGTTGACGTCGGCGACGTGGAAGTGCGAGCCGACCTGGATCGGCCGGTCCCCGGTGTTGAGGACGAGCAGCTCGATCGTCTCGCGGCCGGCGTTCAGCGTGATCTCGCCGCCGGCGGTGCGCAGCTCGCCGGGGATCATGCGATCGGCTCGTGCAGGGTGACGAGCTTGCGCCCGTCGCGGAACGTGGCCTCGACCTGCACCTCGGCGACCATCTCGGGCACGCCCTCCATGACCTCGTCGCGGGCCAGGACGCGGCGTCCGTCGTCCATGAGCTCCGCCACCGAGCGTCCGTCGCGGGCGCCCTCGATGACCCAGCAGGAGAGCAGCGCGACGGCCTCGGGGTGGTTGAGCCTGACCCCGCGCGCGCGGCGGTCGCGGGCGATCATGCCCGCGACGGCAAGCAGCAGCTTGTCCTGGTCGGCGGGGGAGAGTCGCATCGCTGGCAACGCTAACCCGCGGCGGGGCCCGGCACCTTCGGCCGCGTGGAGCAAGCTGGGCGCGCGCGACCCGCCCCGTGGCCAAGCCCTACGAGGGGACCGGCGTGACGAGGCGGTGCAGCGCGCCGGCCGCGGCGACGACAGCGACGACCGCGACGCCGATGAGGAGCTTGCGCTTCACCGCCCCATTGTCATCAGAACACGACCGACTTCGCCGTCCCGTGCAGCTCGACGGCCGCGTAGCTCTGCCCGGCGCCGGTCGGCGGGCCGGCGATCGTCGTGTGGTTCGTCGTCTTGATGACGAGCGTGTCGAACGTCGCCTCGCCGCTGTCGTCGAGCCTGAACGACGGCAGCAGCAGGGTGGCCGTGACGGTCCGCAGGTCGGGGATCGACTCGATCGTGACCGTGACCTCGGTGCCCAGCGCGCTGGACTGCGTCGCGATCTCGTCGCCCGAGAGGTTCAGGTCGCCCTCGGGGCCGGTGTAGTGCAGCTGCGGCGGGCCGGCAAAGCTGCTCGTCGAATACGTGACCTGCGTGTCCGCGCAGCTCAGCTCGAAGAGGTTGGCGGTCTTCGTGGTGGCGGTGGCCATGGTGCTCACTCCGGTGGGTCGCGTGACTCCCCCGAGGGTCATGGTGGACCCGTCGGCGAGCAACTTGGGTGACGTCGGTCACGCTTGGGCGAGCCGGTCAGGCGCGCGTGAGCCGCTCAGGCGCGGGCGAGCCGCTCAGGCGCGCCACTTCACCGAGCAGCCCCGCGGGCGGGTCTCGGCCGTCTGCGGCGTGTCGCCGGCGAGGACGGCGTCGAGCGCGTCGCGCACATAGCGCGCGTCCTGCGCCGGGTCGCCGTGGTCGGCGTCGGGCGCCCCGCGGTAGCGCAGCCGCTGCTCGGCGTCGAGCACGAAGACGTGCGGCGTGACCTCGGCGCCGAGCGCGCGCGCGACGTCCTGCGACGCGTCGTGCAGGTACGGGATCGGCCAGCCCTGGTCGGCGACGAAGCGAGCCATCGCCTGCGGCGAGTCGGCGGGGTAGCGCGCGGCGTCGTTGGCGTTGATCGCGAGCAGGCGCACGCCGCGCGGCGCGTACTGCTCGGCGACGGCGCGCAGGCGCGGGTTCCAGGCCACGACGTAGGGGCAGTGGTTGCACGTCACCACGAGCACGGTCGCGGGCGGCGCCGGGTCGGCGGGCACGGCATGGTCGCTGCCCTCGGTGTCGGCCAGCGTGAAGGGCGGGACGGGATCGCCGAGTTCGAAGCTCATGCCCCGGATGATCTCAGGCGCACGGCCGCTGCTAGATTCAGGGCAGCACGGTGGGCGTAGCTCAGCTGGTAGAGCTCCTGGTTGTGGTCCAGGCGGCCGCGGGTTCGAGTCCCGTCGCTCACCCTCGCGGAACACCAGTGCTGATGGGCTTTTGGGCTCACGGCGATCGGCGGCTGGGCCGTCGAAACGCTAGTAGGGGTCAAGCAGGGGTCAAGCATTTTGGTGAGCGTAGGGCCGCCCGGCGGCAGGACGCAAGGCGTTGGGAGATGCTGCCGCAGAGTTGTGACGCTTGACGCGGATCGGCTCCACGCGTTGCGCGCGAGCGGGCATCGCTGCCGGTCGTCGTCCGAAGGGGCAGCGCACGGCCCAGGGCGTGGCGGCCGAGTCGCAGCCGCGACCTCGGGGCTAGCTTTCGCCCAGATGGCTGAGGTCGTCCAGGTCCTGCTGGCGACCGGCGGTTCGCTTCATGGTGATGAGGTCGTCCTTGGAGCAGACTGAGATCGGATGGCCCCAGACCATGATCGAGGTCGCGGACGCGCTGAGGTGCTCGTACGCCGGCTCGACATCGATGCCAGGAACCCACTGCATCATGTCGAGTCGCCCCAAGCGCGTCTGCAAGAGGAAGTTGCCGCCTTCTGCCAATTGCTTGGGGTCGAGCGGATCGAACGGGAACTCGGCGGCGTCGAAATCTCCGGTGCCGTACAGCTCCGCGTCGAGATCTCGCAGCAGACCAGCGAGGCGTTCGAGGTTGTCGGGCGCTGGCGACGGGACGATGTCGAGATCCTTCGTCGCCCGAACGTAGCCGTGTGCGGCGACTGCGAACCCGCCGATAACGACGTACTCGATACGGGCGGCGTCGAGCGCGGCGATCAGATCACGTGGGTCGAACATCGCGCGCGACTTCGCCCTCGTCGCGTAGCTCGCTCGCCAGGGCGCTGAGCCGAGCTGCTTCTTCAAAGCGTTCCGCCATCGTCTGCTCCCGATCGGCGGCGACGTCGGCGCGGCGGGCGGCCGCGTTCCAGCGCGCGAAGAAGTCGACCTGTGCCGGCGTCCGCATGTGCGAACGATGGTACCCCCGAGGGCGTCGGAACCAGGCAGGTAATCGTGGAAGCCCAAACCTCGCATCCGCCAAGCCTGCCGTCACTGGCCCGAGCCTGACCGCCACGCATGGAAGGCAGTCAGCCGCGTCGTTCCGACCGCGGCCTCGCCGATAAGCGTGATCGCCGGGCTCGCGTGGCCGAGCTCGAGCTGGCGCGAGACGAACACGGGGTCGTGGCCCTCGGCGATGAGGATGCTCGCGAACGTGGGGCGCAAGAACATGGAATGTCACACCGGACAGGCCGGCTCGCGCCGCTGCCTTCTCCAGACCGCGGCATGCTGGTCCTCCCGGTGCGACGGTGGGCAGGGGAGGTGTTGGTGAGGGCTTCATGCCCATACGACGGACACGTTGGACCGCCTGGTCGTGGCCCCGGGATCAAGCAAGAACCCCAGCAACCACGGGGCAACGGAGCACAACGACCGCTCGCGGAGCCCCGCGAGACCTGGTTGTGGTCCCAGGCGGCCGCGGGTTCGAGTCCCGTCGCTCACCCTTCACGGAGGGCCTGCAAGCGCGGCGCATCTGCGTCGGTGGGGGCGGACGAGGCGCATCGCGGCACGGGGCCGAGGCATCCATGAGGCATCAAGCTTGTGCGGCGGGAGCACGGCTGAGCGCTGCGATCCGGAAGCGCTCGTTGGATCGGAGCGTGCCGACGACCGGAGGAACACGCGCGCGCGCTCGCCCATGAGCGGGCTCTGGGCGTACGCCCGCGTGCAAGCCGCCCCCAGCTCGCTGGAGACCTCGCGCGCGAAGTTGAGGCACTGAGCCAGCGCCGCCAGTTCGCGCTGAGCTTCGAGCGCCACACCCCGGAGACGGTCGTGCTCTGCGGCCGATCGAGCCGCAAGGGGACAGGGTCCGCTTCGTGGCGCCACGCGGCGAGCCGAGACCGGCGTCGACCGCGGCCTCCGGAAGGTCGTGGGGCTCACACGTTCGATGATCAGCGGAGCCCGACATGCCACCGACGCCCCGCCCCGGGAGGCACATCACGGGCGCTTGTAGCGGGTCGCCTGGTACTCCTCGACCCAAGCACGCGAGCTGCGCCACGTCCCGTCGGCTGCCTTCGCGGCTTTCAATCGGCCGCGTGTCGCCGCGACCCGGAGGGCGTTGGCGGACAGCTCCGCGGTGGCCAGCGCGGGTAGTGGCACGAGCCGCGCCGGACCGGCGACGGCGGGCACGACGAACTTGTAGAGATTGTCCAACACCGCGCGCGCGAGGAACTCGCCCAGCGGGCCCGGATCGCTTGCATCGGCGCGGCGCAGAGCAGCGAGATAGCGCGTGCGGTCTCGCTTGTAGATGATCGCGGGCGGATACCCGAGACGCACGAGGACGAGGTTCAGGACGAGCCGCCCTGCGCGGCCGTTGCCGTCCAGGAACGGATGGATCTGTTCGAACCGTGCATGCAGTTGCGCCAACCGCTCGACGAACGACACGTCGTTGACCTTGCGTAGCTTGCGCGCCTCGGAGACCCAGTCGCGCATGAGCGCCGACGTCTCGGGCCATGGTGGCGGTTGCATGCCGCCGGGGAAGGGTTCGATGTCGTGCTCGCGGAACGACCCTGGCCCTTCGCGGTCCGTCGCTTGTGGATGAGGGGAGACGTCCCACACCGGTGTCATCGCCAGGCTGTGGACATGCCGGATCTCGGCGAGCGTGATCAGCCCTCCGTCAGACCATGAACCCGGCTCGATCGCCCGGCCGTAGACCCAGTCGGCCGCAGTTGCGTAGCCGCGGACCTCGAGGTACTCGCTGAGCTCCTTGTTCCCGACCGCGCGGCCCTCGGCGAGCAGGAGCTCGACCTGCTTGAGGACGAGCGTGTTGCCCTCGATCGCCGTCGAGTGGTGCGCTTCCTCGAGCCAGATCCCGCGCCAGATGTCCTGCGCCTCGAGCGGAGAGGGGAGACCTCCGAGGCGTTCGCGTAGTTCGCCGATCTGAACGCGCAGCCGCTCGTAGACATCTGCGCGCGACGGACGGCCCCGGCGCACCTTCGTGATGTTGTGCGGTTCGGCCACGATCTAAATGTACCGAACACATTCGCAAAGTGTGCGGTTCGGTCGAGTCCATTCGTACCGAACACTTTCCTGGTCGCGGCGTGGTAGTTCACGCAGCAAGCCGGTCGCGAACCGAGTCGCGTGGCTGCCGGTTGCCGTCGTGGTCGTGCAGCCGGCGCCGTAGACGCCGGTTGAGGTCGTCGAGGCCGTGTGTTCCAGACCGCCGAATCCGCGAGCGAACGGCGGCACGCGCGCGCCGACGAACATGAAGCTCATCGCGGGGGCCGCGAGCGCCCGTTCGTCGAGGACAGCGAGCCGCAAGCTCGCGCTTCCCAGGCGCGGCGTGATGATCTGCGGCTAGCCAAGCCGGCACGCGCCGGCCGTACGACGGCGGCGGGCGGGCCATGGGCATCGACGCCTGCGCCGGGACCGTCCGCTGTGGATGCAGGCGCAGGACGCCCAGCGCGAGCGCGCGGCGAGCATCTTCCGGACGGCCCGCCCGATCGACCTGGCTACGCGCAGATCGAGCGCCGCTGCGGGCCCGGCGCGCTGCCGGCGACGGGGTTCACGGCGAGCTCTGTCCGCTGCGGGATCGCCGACCCTCGTGCCATCGCCGCCGCAGGCGTCCGGGCGAACACCGCAGCGGGCGGCTACCGACGGGCGGCCGCCTCCTACACGGCGTCGCGGTCGCGGCGGGGGTCCAGCTCAGCCGCGATCCGGGCCACGTCCGGGTGCTTGCGCACGACGACGTATCCGTCGTGGCGCTCGACGACATCCTCGGCCTCGGGCATCTCGTGCCCTACAACGAGCACGAAGCGCTGCGCGTCGCTGCGCAGATCCTCGTAGGCGGCGAGTCGCAGGCGGACGGTCTCGTCGCACTCCGGGTCGCCGCACTCGCACACGAACCCGGCGAACTGGACCCCCGGGCGTCCGCGGTGCACGCTGGCCTGCAGGCTCTCGTTCAGAGCGCGAAACGCGCTCTCGTTGCGCGCGATCCGCGCCTTACGGGGGTCGACCACGGGGCATTGCTACCCGTTGGCACGACATGGAATCGGCCGCCGTCCGCGCCGCAACGCGGTCGTCGGCCAAGCAGGTCTCGCGAGCGCCATCGCGTACTACGAGCCGATGACGCGCAGCGCCGACGTCCCCGCCGAGCCCGCCGACCCCGCCGGCTCGCAGAGCGGCGCGCTCAAGCGCGCGATCACCCCCGGCCTGCTGCTGTTCTTCATCGTCGGCGACATCCTCGGCGGCGGCATCTACGCGCTCGTCGGCGAGGTCGGACGCGAGACCGGCGGTGCGATCTGGACGGCCTTCGCCCTCGCCCTCGTGATGGCCGCGTTCACGGCCGGGTCGTACGCCGAGCTCGTCGGCAAGTACCCGCACGCCGGCGGCGCCGGCCTCTACGTGCACCGCGCGTTCAAGCACCCGTTTCTCAGCTTCCTCGTCGCGTTCGCGGTCGTCGTGTCGGGGATCACGTCGGCCAGCGCGCTCGCGCGGGCCTTCGGCGGCGACTACCTCGGAGCGTTCGTCGACCTGCCGGTCGTCCTCACGGCGCTCGGCCTGCTCGCGCTCATCGCGGCGATCAACCTGCGCGGCATCGAGGAGTCGGTGCGGCTCAACGTCGGCTTCACGCTCGTCGAGATGGGCGGCCTGCTGCTCATCGTCGTCGTCGCCGCGCTGGCGATCGCGGGCGGCGACGCCGAGCCGGGCCGCGCCTTGGAGTTCAAGGAGGGCTCCTCGGTGCTGGGCGCCGCGCTCGCCGGCTCCGCCCTGGCGTTCTACGCGCTCATCGGCTTCGAGGACTCGGTCAACATCGCCGAGGAGACGAAGGACCCGGCGCGCGCGTACCCCAGGGCGCTGTTCGGCGGGCTGGCGATCGCCGGGGCGCTCTACATGCTCGTGACGATCGGCGCCTCGATGGTCGTCCCGACCGGCGATCTCGCGAGCTCGAGCGGACCGCTGCTGGAGGTCATCCGGCAGGGGCCGCTCGGCATCCCCGAGAAGCTGTTCGCGGCGATCGGCCTGCTCGCGCTGTCAAACGGCGCGCTCATCAACATGATCATGGCCTCGCGCCTGCTGTACGGCATGGCGCAGGAGGACGTCGTTCCGCGCCCGTTCTCGAAGCTCCTGCCGGGCCGCCGCACGCCGTGGTTCGCGATCGCGTTCACGTCGTCGATCGCGGCCGTGCTCATCGCGACCGGCGACCTCGGCTCGCTCGCCGACACGACGGTGGCGCTGCTCGTCGTCGTCTTCGCCGTCGTCAACGTCAGCGTCCTCGTCCTGCGCCGCGACCCGGTCGAGCACCCGCACTTCGTCGTGCCCGCCGCGGTGCCCGTCGTCGGCGTCGCGATCTCGCTGGCGCTCCTGACCCAGATCGAGGGCGACACCTACGCCCGCGCCGCGCTGCTGCTCGCGGTCGGCGTCGCGCTGTGGGCCGTCAACTGGCTCGTCCTGCGCCGTCAGGGATGAGCGCCGGCCTCAGCCGGGGGCCGCGACCCACTTCACGGTGCCCGACGTGCAGCGCTGCACGACGTTGCCGGTCGCCTTGTCGACGGTGCGGTCGCTGAGCGACAGGGTGCCCTTCGCGCCGCGCCGGCCGACGACGGCCGTGAAGCGGTCGTCGACGTAGGTCTTCGTCGCGCCGTTGTCGATCGTGTAGCGCTCGCGGTCCTTCACGCGCCCGGTCCGGCTCAGCGTGAGGTTCGTGCGCGGCGCCTCGATGCCGATCGCCCGCGCGCCGTCGCCGCACGTGACGTGCTCGCCGAACAGCGCGCGCGAGATCCGCCTGCCGTCGCCGGAGATGCGCAGCACGATCGGTCGCCGCGGACCGACGCCGCGCTGCGCCGTGACCCCGAAGTAGCGCGCGCGGGGGGCGGCGCCGCGCTTGCCGAGCGTCCCGTCCGGACGCCGTGCGCTGAAGGCCACCGTGCCCGTCCGGCACGTCTTCGTCCGGCCGTCCTTCGTGAGCTTCAGCGTCGCCGACACCTTCCCCTGCGCCGTCGAGCGGTCGCTGAACCTGCCCGAGAGCCGGTAGCGCGTCGTGACCTTCGTCCCCGGGGCCGGCTCCTGGGTGGCGGTGCCGCCGGCCTCGAAGCGCCCGTCGGCGCGGACCTTCGCGTCGGCGGCGATGTCGCCGCCGCTGCACTTGGCGCGCAGCGTCGCCTCGATCTCCAGGCGCCGCTCGTCGAGCGCGCGCAGCGACACGATCGCGTTGCCCGGGCCGAAGAGATCCTTCGGCGGCGCGACGAGCGCGCCCCCGCCGAAGTTCCCGCGCGGGCTCGGCGGTGCCTGGGCAACCGCCGCGGGCACCGCGACGCAGGTCGCGAGGGCCACGCAGATCAGTCCGCGAGCGCGCACGATGCCACCCTAGCTGCCGCCGGCGGGTTCGCGCGGAGCAACCGGCCGGCGGACCGGCGCCGGCGCCGGCGCGCGCGCGCCCGATCACCGATGATGGCCGGGCGATGGCGCCGACGACCCGCTATGCCCGCAACGGCGACGTGAACATCGCCTTCCAGGTCCACGGCGAGGGGCCGATCGACCTGCTGTTCGTCAGCGCGTTCATCAGCCACGTCGAGCACCTGTGGGAGGACCCCGGGCTGGGGCGCTTCTTCACCCGCCTGGCGAGCTTCTCGCGGCTCATCCTCATGGACCGTCGCGGCTCGGGGCTGTCGGACGACGGCGAGCTCGGCGTCGAGTGCGAGCTCGAGGACGTCCACGCGGTGCTCGACGCCGCCGGCAGCGAGCGCGCGGCGCTGTTGTCCTACACCGCGGGCGGACCGCTGGCGGCGATCTTCGCCGCGCGCTTCCCCGAGCGCGCGAGCGCCCTCGTCCTCTACGCCTGCATGCTGCGCGCCACGCGCGACGACGACGTCCCCTGGCTGGAGGATCCCGCGCAGCGCAGCGCACGCTTCGAGCGGCTCCTGGAGCGCTGGGGGGAGGGAACGATGATCGACGTCCTGGCGCCGAGCGCGGCCGGCGACGAGGTCCTCAAGACGTGGTTCGGGCGCCTCACGCGGCTGGCGGCGAGCCCCGGGCGGATGCGCAGGCTCGTCGAGGTCATGGCCGCGATCGATCCCCGCCCCGACCTTGCCCAGATCAGCGTGCCGACGCTCGTGCTGCACCGCGTGAAGGACCAGTTCATCGACGTGCGCCACTCGCGCGAGTACGCGCGGCGGATCCCCGGCGCGGTGCTCGTCGAGCTGCCCGGCGCCGACTCGCTGCCCAGCTGCGGCGACAGCGACGCGCTGCTGGACGAGATCGAGGAGTTCCTCACCGGTGCGCGCCGCGGCGCGACGCACGAGCGGCGGCTCATGACCGTCATGTTCAGCGACCTCGTCGACAGCACCGGCCGCGTGGCGGCGCTCGGCGACAAGCGCTGGCGCGACGTGCTCAGCGTGCACGAGGACGACGTGCGCCGCACGCTGCAGCGCTTCGGCGGGCGCGTGATCCAGCGTGTCGGCGACGGCTTCCTCGCCGCGTTCTGGGAGGAGCCCAGCCGCGCGGTGCGCTGCGCGCGGGCGCTGCGCGACACCGTCGCCGCGAGCGGGATGGACGTGCGCATCGGGCTGCACACCGGCGAGTGCGAGCTCATCGGCGACGACATCGGGGGGATGGCGGTCCACATCGCCGCGCGCGTGGGGGCGATGGCGGCGCGGCGCGAGATCCTCGTCTCGGGCACGGTCTACGGAACGATCGTCGGCTCGGGCCTGGACTTCGACTACCGCGGGGAGCACCGCCTCAAGGGCGTGCCGGGGCGCTGGCCGGTGTTCGCGCTCAACGACTGAGGGCGCCCGCGCAGATCGGCTCGCTCACAGCCGCTCGCTCACATCCGATCCAGGCGCCCGCGCGCGCGTGCGAAGCGCACGAGGACGCCGAGCCAGTCCGCCACGCCGGCGTAGAGGTGGCCGAGCGGTCCCGTGACGATCCAGGCGGCGAGCGCGCGCTGGGGTGGACGGCGGCGGCGCATCCCCTGACGATAAGGTGCGTCGCATGGTCATCGCAGTCACCACCACCGTCACCGAGCTGCCCGAGTCGCGCGTGAGCGTCGACGTCGAGGTCGCCGCGGAGGAGATCCAGCGCTCGCTGGAGATCCAGGCGCGCAAGCTCGGGCGCGAGATGAAGGTCCCGGGCTTTCGCACCGGCAAGATCCCGCCGGCCGTCGTCATCCAGCGCATCGGCCGCGAGCCGATCCTCGACGAGGCCGTTCGCGGCCGCCTGACGGACTGGTACATGACGGCAGTCGACGAGTCGGGCATCGCGCCCGTGGGCGACCCCGACGTCGACCTGGGCAAGCTGCCCGAGGAGGGCAAGCCGCTCACGTTCTCCTTCGAGGTCGGCGTGCGGCCCGGCGCCACGCTCGGCACCTACCGCGGACTCGAGGTCCCCAGGCGCGAGCCGCGCGCCGATCCCGAGGCCGTCGAGGAGCAGCTGGAGGACATGCGCGAGCGCTTCGCGCGCCTGGAGGTCGTCGACCGGCCGGCCGCCAACGGCGACTTCGTGATCCTGGACTTCGAGGGCACGATCGACGGCGAGCCGTTCTCGGGCGGCGAGGGCCGCGACCAGCTCGTCGAGGTCGGCGCCGGCCGGCTCATCCCCGGCTTCGAGGAGGGCCTCGTCGGCGTCTCCGCGGGCGAGCAGAAGACCGTCGACGCGACGTTCCCCGAGGACTACGGCGCCAAGCACGTCGCCGGCAAGGCCGCGCAGTTTCAGTTCACGGTCAAGGAGGTCAAGCACAAAGACCTCCCCGACTTCGACGACGAGTTCGCCTCCGACGCCGCCGGCTACGAGACGATCGACGAGCTGCGCGAGTCGATCACCAAGGAGCTGCTCGAGCACGACGAGAAGCGCGTCGAGGCGGAGTTCCGCGCGGGCGCGCTGGACGCCGTCGTCGCCGAGGCGACCGTCGACGTCCCCGACGCGCTCGTCACCGCGCGCGCCAAGGAGCTGCTGGACCGGATGATCCACTCGCTGGGCCATCAGGGGATCTCCAAGGAGCACTACCTGCAGATCTCGGGCAAGACCGAGGACGAGCTCGTCGAGGAGTCCAGGCCCGAGGCGGAGATCGCGCTGCGCCGCGAGGCCGTCCTGGCCGCGATCATCGAGGCCGAGCAGCTCGAGCCCACCGAGGCACAGCTGCTCGAGTCGCTCGAGGGGGCCGCCGAGCGCGAGCAGACGTCGCGCCAGAAGCTGCTTGACCGGCTGCGCCAGGCCGGTCGCGTCGACTCGCTGGCCAAGGAGGTCGCCGCCGAGCAGGCGATCGACCTCGTCGTGACGACCGCCACGCCGGTGGCGCCCCCGCCGCCGGGCAAGGACGCCGACGCCGGCGCCGAGGCCGGCGCCAAGCCGAAGAAGCCGGCGGCCAGGAAGAAGCCCGCCGCCAAGAAGAAGGCGCCCGCCAAGGCGCAGGGCGAGAAGGGCGAGGAGATCTGGACGCCCGACAAGCAGGCCGCCCCGGCCGGCGGCAAGGGCAAGCTGTGGACGCCCGATAGCTGAGGCTCGGCAAGGACCTGGCCCGTCCGCGGACGGGCCGGGAGTACCGCCCTGACGCGGGTGGACCGATTGCTACGCTGCCCCGGCAGGAGTTCTCCGGACGACGCCTAACTGAAGCGAGGACCATGAGCCCCCTTGTCCCCATGGTGGTTGAGCAGACGTCGCGAGGCGAGCGCGCCTTCGACATCTACAGCCGGCTGCTCAACGAGCGGATCGTCTTCCTGGGGACGCCCGTCGACGACCAGGTCGCCAACCTGATCGTCGCTCAGCTGCTGCACCTGGAGTCAGAGGATCCCGACAAGGACATCTCGCTCTACATCAACTCGCCGGGCGGATCGGTGTACGCGGGCCTTGCGATCTACGACACGATGCAGTTCATCAAGCCCGACGTGCAGACGATCTGCGTCGGCATCGCGATGTCGATGGGCGCGCTGCTGCTCGCCGGCGGCGCCGACGGCAAGCGCATGGCGCTGCCCAACGCGAAGATCCTCATCCATCAGGTTTCGAGCGGTTTTCAGGGTCAGGCGACCGATATCGAGATCCACGCTAAAGAGATCATCGACATCCGCCGACGTCTGGATGAGATCATCGCGACGCATACCAAGCAGGACTACGCGAAGGTTCGCACCGATACCGAGCGCGATTACTTCCTCAGCAGCGAGGAAGCGAAGGACTACGGCATCATTGACCGGGTGATCCATCAGCACTAGCGGCTGGCTTCATGGCTCGACCAACAGACTCCAACGAACAGCTCCTCTGCTCCTTCTGCGGCAAGTCCCAGCGCCAGGTCAAGAAGCTCATCGCCGGTCCGGGCGTCTACATCTGTGACGAGTGCATCGATCTCTGCAACGAGATCATCGACGAGGAGCTCACGGCCCCGCCGAGCTTCGACATCGAGAGCCTGCCCAAGCCGCGCGAGATCTACGACGTCCTCGACGAGTACGTCGTCGGCCAGGAGGAGTCCAAGCGCACCCTCTCCGTCGCGGTCTACAACCACTACAAGCGCGTGCAGATGATGCAGGCCGAGGACGCCGACATCGAGCTGCAGAAGTCCAACATCCTGCTGCTCGGCCCGACCGGCTGCGGCAAGACGCTGCTCGCCCAGACGCTCGCCCGCATCCTCAACGTCCCGTTCGCGATCGCCGATGCGACGGCGCTGACCGAGGCCGGCTACGTCGGCGAGGACGTCGAGAACATCCTGCTCAAGCTCATCCAGGCGGCCGACTACGACGTCAAGAAGGCCGAGACCGGGATCATCTACATCGACGAGGTCGACAAGATCGCGCGCAAGGCCGACAACCCGTCGATCACGCGCGACGTCAGCGGCGAGGGCGTCCAGCAGGCGCTGCTGAAGATCCTCGAGGGTACGACGGCCTCGGTCCCGCCGCAGGGCGGGCGCAAGCATCCCCACCAGGAGTTCTTGTCGATCGACACGACGAACGTGCTGTTCATCTGCGGCGGCGCGTTCGCGAACCTCGACAAGGTCATCGAGCGCCGGATCGGCTCCAACGGGATCGGCTTCGGCGCGTCGATCGAGTCCAAGTCCAAGCGCGACAAGGGCGAGATGTTCGGCAAGACGCTGCCCGAGGACCTCGTCAACTACGGCCTGATCCCGGAGTTCATCGGCCGGCTGCCGGTCGTCAGCGCCGTCCACCAGCTCACGCGCGACGACCTCATCACGATCCTCACCGAGCCGCGCAACGCGCTCGTCAAGCAGTTTCAGCGCTTCTTCTCCTTTGACGGCATCGAGCTCGTCTTCTCCGACGACGCGCTCGTCTCGGTCGCCGAGAAGGCGCTGGCGCGCGAGACCGGGGCCCGCGGGCTGCGGTCGATCATCGAGGAGGTTCTGCTCGAGGTGCAGTTCGAGCTGCCCTCCAGGCGCGACGTCAGGAAGTGCGTCGTGACGAAGGAGACGATCGAGAAGGGCATCACCCCGACGCTCGTGACCGAGGCCGCGCCCGACGAGCAGCCGTCGTCGCGGCACGCCGAGTCGGCGTAGGGCGCGCCCGCACGCCGATGCCTGCCCTGTCCCGCGTTCGCACCATGCCCTGGCTCATGGTGCTCGAGCTCGCCGTCACGCTGCGCCGCCACTGGAACCGCCTCGAGGCGCAGGAGCGCAACGAGCTCGCGACCCTCGTGCGCAAGTCGCAGGGCCGTCCCTCGAACCTGACCGCGAACGAGCGCAAGGCGGTCCGGCGGCTCGTCGCCAAGCTCGAGCCCGGCCAGATCGCGCGCAGCGTCGTCCCGATCGGCCGCAAGGCCGCGCGCGGTCGCCGCTGAGTTCACCCGCGCGCAGACGACGATCACCGAGTTGCGCGCGCGGCCTGCCGCCGGCCGATCCGCAGCGCGAGCGGCATCGCCGGCGTCGTCATGATCGTGGTGAGGATGGCGACGATGACGAGGGTCGTGAACAGGCGGTCGTCGATGACGCCTGCGCTGCGACCGATGTCCAGCACGATGAGCTCCGTGAGCCCGCGGGTGTTCAGCAGCAGGCCGAGGGCGGGTCGACAGGAGCGGTCCAATCCGGCGCGCGCGGCGCCCAGCATGGCGCCGACGATCTTCGAGGCGCTGGCGAGCAGGAACAGCCCGCCGATCTCGAGCACGCCGTCGAAGCCGAGCTTCGTGACGTCGACCTTCAACCCGGTGACGACGAAGTACAGCGGCACGAGCACGAGCCCCGCCGACGCGAGGGTATGGGCGGCCGTCGCCATCCGCCGGGACGCCTCCGAGCCGAGCTCGTGCGCCCCCTTCTCGAAGCGCTTGGCATCGTCCGCGGGCCGGCGCGGCGCGCAGGCGACGCCGAGCGCGAACGCGCCGAGCGCCGGATGCAGTCCCAGCCGCGTCGTGGCGGCGGCGCACAGCGCGAGTGCGACGAGCAGCAGCAGACCTCCTCCCGCCGGCCCGTGGCGGTCACACCACGTCGTTGCGAGCCCTCCCAACAGCACCGTCCTGACGACGACGAGCATCGCGATGATGGCGCCGACGAGCAGCACCATGAGCGCGACGGACGTCCCCTCCCCGGTCACGCCGAGCGAGGCCATCAGGGCCGCGAGCCCCGCCCAGGCCACGAGATCGGTCAGCGCGGCGACCGAGAGCGCCAGCGCCCCGACGTTCGACGTCAGCATGCCGCTCTCCGCGAGCAGGCGACCGAGCACGGGGAACGCCGTGACGCTCAGGGCGACGCCCAGGAACGCCGCGAACTGCCACATCTCGACGCTTGCCGACGCCGGCGGATGATCCGCCCAGAGCGCGGGGGCGACGGCCGCGGCAGCGAGCAGCGGAAGGAGTATGGCGCCCCCGCTCACCCACGCCGTGGCGCGGCTCGTGCGCAGGGCGCGGCCCACGTCGACCTCGAAGCCGATCCCGAACATGAACAGCACGAGCGCGACGTTCGCGAGCATCTGCAGGGAGGGACGGACGTCCGCGGGGAAGAGCAGCGCGTCGAGGTCTCCGGGCAGCAGCCCGAGCAGGCTCGGCCCGAGCACGAGGCCGGCGACGATCTCGCCGATGACCGGCGTCTGCCCGACGCGCCTCGCGAGCGCGCCGAACGCCAGCGCGAACGCGGCGACCACGCCGAGGTCGAACAGCAGCGTGGCGAGCAGCCTGTCCGCCTCGGTGATCGCGAGCACGGTCACCGGGGGCCTTCGCCTGCTCGCGCGACGGGCCGTCGCAAGCGCCCCTGCAATCGCCTCGGCCGGCGGACGCGGAGCGACGCGCAACCAGAGACTGCCTGAAGCCGGACAGGCCCTCCTTCTCGTGACCCGAGACCTCCAACGCGGCGCCCGCAGGCGCCGACGCGCGCCAGACTAGCAGCGCATCCGCACTCTTCCGGCTCGCCGACCGCTCATGTGATGAGACTCACACAAACCGGCTCGCAGGGCGAGTTCACTGAGGCTCCGTGACTACCGTTTCGCGCGCCGTGCCGCCTCCAACTCAAGCAGGTGCCGAAGCCGCCGCACGGCGCCCGGAGCATCCGCGAGCAGCCGCTCGCCCGCGACGCCATCCGCATGGCGGCGCAGGACGGGCAGCACCTCGTCGGGAAGCTGCGATCCGAAGCAGCGCACGCCTGCCTCCTTCGCCGGCCAGTGCGGGCCGATCGCGACGACCTCGACCCAGGCGGCGCTGGCCGGCCGCGCATCTGCCGCGTACGGCAGGTCCTCGTACCACAACAGCTCGACGGCAGGATCCAGCGCACGGAGCGCGCGGCGCGTCGCCGTGTGGTCGACGTGACCGCCCAGCGCCAGCGGCGCGACGATCAGGTCGGGCCGCTCCTCGGCGATCGCCGATCGCAGGCGGGCGCTGACGTGATGCACGATCTCGCTCTCCGGCTCGGGTCCCATCTCCGTCTCGTCGTCGAAGCCGCGCAGGCTGGCATCCGGGAGATCGCATCGCTTCACCCGCACGCCGGTGAGGGCCGACCAGTCGTCCTCCTCGCGAGCGCGCAGTGCCGAGGCGGCGAGCGTGCCGTGCTGCGGACTGCTCGGGGCGTAGCGCGTGCAGCCGAACACGGTCACGCACGACATGAGCGCGCCCGCCGCGCCCAGCCGCGCGACCGTGACGCCCAGCGACCACGCGATGTCGTCTGGATGGGGCGAGATCAGCAGGACCCGGTCGTGCACTGCGCAGACTATGGCGTCTCATCGACAACATTCCGTGGACACGACCCCGGGGAGCATCCGTGACTCCTGACATCAGCCAGCCACGCGTCCTGCTGATCAAGCCGCCGATTCGGTCGTGCATGGTCGAGATCGGACGCCACATGCCGATCGGGCTCGCGTACCTCGCGGCCCAGTTGCGCCGGGCCGACATCGACGTCGAGATCTTCGACTCGCTCGCCTGGACGAGCGACAACCACGTGGTCGACCCCGCCGACTACACCGACGCCGATCGCGTGAAGCTCGCGGCGCACCCCCGCTGGACGCACCTGCTGCACTGGGGCGCCACCTGGGAGCGCATCGCCGGCAGGCTCGTCGACGGCGGCTACGACGTCGTCGGCGTGTCCTGCATGTTCACGCCGTACTACGAGCCGGCCTACGAGGTCGCGCGCCTCGCCAAGAAGCTGCTGCCCGACGCCAAGGTCATTCTCGGCGGCCAGCATCCGACGGTCGCGCCGGAGCACGCCCTGGCCGAACCGGCGTTCGACGCCCTCGTGCTCGGCGAGGCGGACGGCAGCGTCGTCGAGGTCGTCCGGCGTCTCGTTGCCGGCGCCACGCTGGACGACATGTCCGGCTTGGCCTACCGTTGCGCGACCGGGCTGTGCGGCTGCGACGAGCCGACCGAGGGCGATGTCCACCTGCGGCCCCGCACGACGTTCTTGCAAGATCTCGACGGCCTGCCGCTGCCGGCGGTCGACCTCCTGCGGATGGGCGACTACCACGACACCGCCACGCTCATCACCAGCCGCGGCTGCCCCTTCTCCTGCTCGTTCTGCACCGTCCACGCCACCGTCGGCAAGAAGTTCCGGTCGCGCACGTCCGAGAACGTCGTCGACGAGATCGAGCACTACGTCACCGCGCACGGCATCCGCAAGTTCTTCATCGAGGACGACAACTTCACGTTCGACATCCCCCGCGTGCACGAGATCTGCCGGGCCGTCCGCGCGCGCGACCTCGACGTCGAGCTGCACCTGCCCAACGGGATGACGGTCGTCAAGCTCGACGAGGAGCTCGTCGAAGACATGGCCGCGGCGGGCTTTCGCAGCCTCTTCCTGGGGCTCGAGACCACCGACCGGACACGGCTGCTGAAGATCCGCAAGGGCTTCACCTCGCTGGAGAAGGTCCGCACCGGCGCACGCTTGTTCACCGAGCGCGGCGTCGACGTGGGGGCGTCGCTCATCGTCGGGCTGCTCGGCCAGGACAGCGCCGCGCTCGTGCGCGACTCGATCAACCTCATGCTCGTCGACGTGCGGTTCTGGACGAACCCGTTCTATCCGATCCCCGGCTCGCCGGACTTCCGCCAGTGCCTCAGCAACGGCCTCATCTCCCAGGACACCGAGCTCGCCCTGTACGACCAGTTCAACTTCGCGATCGGCTCGGACCTGCTCTCCCCGGCCCAGCTGTACTGGGCGTGGGTGAGCACGCAGGCGATGTGCCAGTGGCCGAAGTACGTCCTCGAAGGCGCCGCGGCGCGCCGCGAGGGGCGCCAGATCGGGCTCGCGGAGGGCCTCGACCAGCTCCTCGCGCACAGCGCCGATCTCTTCCGGCCCGATGGCGGCCTCGAGGTCCCGGCGGTGCCGGTGGCCATCGAGGGCAACCTGATCCACGTGCATCCCGAAGGCTGCTTTGACTCCATGCACCACCTCCACGGCAAGCACCAGCCGCGTGGCCTGTGCATGTTCACCGGCGACGTGCTCGCGGCCGCACTCAGCCTGCACACGGGCACCACCTGGACGGCCAGCCAGCTTGCGCAGAAGATCGACGGGCGCTGCGTGTTCGAGGTGGGGATCGTCGAGCCCGAGCCGGTCTTCGAGGAGATCTGCGAGGTCATCGTGGGCGAGCTCGACGATGCGCTCGACGCGCTCGACGCCGAGCCGGTCGCCTCGCTGGCGGTCGGCTGACGCGCGCTCAGAAGAACTCGTCGAGCAGCCGGTAGTAGGCCAGCCGCTCGGCGTCGATCCGTTCGAGGCCGTAGCGCCGCAGAAACCGCGCGGCGTGCGGCTCCGGGCGGCCCCACTGCGCGCGCTCCTCCTCCAGGCTGCGCATGACCGTCGTGAGGTCACGCCAGCGGTCGGCGCGGCCCAGGCGCCCCGCGTCGAGCAGGCCGCAGAGCGCCAGGGTGCTCGGATCGATGAGGACGTTGTCGAACGCGAGATCGCCGTGGCAGGCGACGGGGTCGTCCTCGGCGGGCGGGGCCATCGCCTCGAGCGCGGCGAGCAGCCGGGCCGCGCTCCAGCCGCGATGCTCGTCCTCGAGGTCGTCGACGTCGACCTTGCCGTCGCATGCCGCCGCCCGCGCCCAACGCAGCGACACGTCCAGGCCCAGGTCGAACGGGCAGTCTTGCACCGGCACGGCGTGCAGTGCCCGCGCGAGATCCGCCACGGCGTCGAGCACCAGCGGGCGCTCCTCGGGCTGCCAGGCTGCGCTGGCGAGCCGGCCGTCGAGGGCGAGCGTGACCAGCCACATCGCGTCGTCGCTCGCGCCGACGTCGACGACCTCGGCAGCGGGAAACCCGCGATCTCGCAGCCAGGTCAGCCGCAGCGCCTCCTCCCGGGCGTTGAAGCGAAGGTCGTCCGCTGCGCGGGCGGGCGCGGTCTTGACGTACCAGGCCTGTCCGCGGCCCTGCACCCGGTATACCGCCGTCCCGTAGGAGCGAGCGGCCACGAGCGACCACGCGCCGGCGCCGACGGCCGCCGGCACGGGGAGCGTCGGTGGCCGCGCCATGCGGGGTGGGTCAGCCGCAGGCCTGGTCGAGGGCGCGGGCGAGCCGGCGGTCGCGCGAGGCGACCTGCGTGACGATCTCCTCGACCCGCGCCTCGACGGCGTCGGTGTCGTCCAGCGCGCCGCCGAACGCCTGCGCCGCGAACTGCAGCTTGCGTGCCTGCGGCAGCTCGCCCTGCGCGATGTCGGTCGTCGCCGCGATCTCGCGCGCCCCCTGCTCGAACGCGGCGAGGGCGAACTGCACCTCGGCCTCACCGAAGGCCGCGGTCACCATCTGGGTGCCGCTGTCCTCGAAGTAGGCGCCGTGATCGAACGCCGCCCGGTAGATGTCCCAGGAGAGCTGGTCGGATTCGACGACGACGTCGAACATCATGTTCGGGCCTGCGACGAAGGCGGGGATCCCGACGTCGGCCAGGATGTCGCGCATCCCGTTCTTCAGCATCGCCCCCATCCGCTCGCACTGCGCGTGCACCGACCCGTCCCGGAGCGTGTCGAGCACGGCGAGCGCGCCCGCCATCGGCGGGACCTCGCGGGTGTAGGTGCCCGCGACGCCCGCGGCGTCGTAGGCGTCGATGACGTCGGCGCGCCCGATCACCGAGGAGATCGAGTGCCCGTTGGCGAGCCCCTTGCTGATCGTGATGAGGTCGGCGGGCACGTCGGCGGTGCCGTTGAGGCCGTGCAGCCCGTAGCGAAACGCGGTGATGACCTCGTCGATGATGAACAGGACGTCGTGGCGCGCGCACAGCTCGGAGATCCGGCGGTGGTAGGCGGCGTCCATCCACGCGGGCTCCGGCGTGAGGATGACGGCGGCGACGTCGCCGGCGAACTCGTCGAGCAGCACGGCCAGGGCGCTCTCGTTGTAGCCGAAGCTGACGACCCTCGTGCCGGGGTCATAGCCCATCTCGAGGAACGTCAGCTGCCAGTCGTGCCAACCGTGGTAGCCGGCGTTGAGGATGACGTCGCGTCCGGTGGCGGCGCGGGCCAGGCGGATCGCCGCCGTCGTCGCCTCGGACCCCGACTTGGAGAACACGGCCTTCTCGCCGGCCGGGAACCACTCGCACAGCCGCTCGGCCAGCTCGATCCGCTGCGGCGTGATCGTGCTCGCGAAGACGGCGCCGTTGTCGCGGATGCAGCTCGTGATCGCATCGACGACGCGCGGGTGCTGGTTGCCGAGCAGCAGCGCCCCGCTGGCGGCGGTGACGTCGAGGATCCGCCGGCCCTCCACGTCGCGCATCCAGGAGCCCTCGGCGCTGACGAACACCGACGGAAAGCGCGTGCCGATGTCGTAGTCCTGCACGGCCGTGACCCGCCGTGCGCGCTCGATCATGTCGAGGTTCGTGTGGGCGGTCGTCGTCATGTCATTCCTCCGTTTGCGTGGACGGCCGCGACCGTCCTGTGCGGTGCGCGCGCCAGCGGCGATCGTCTGCACGCGCCGTAGTAGGCGCGCAGGGCGGCGTGGATGGGGGGCTCGACGAACGCCAGGAACTCCGGCGGCGGGACGAACTCGGCATCGATCTCGTCCAGCGTCTCGGCGTAGGTCCGCCGCAGCTGCTCTTCGATCATGTCCGGCCAGTCCTCCGGGATCCGCCAGTCGTGCTCGTAGCCGACGGCGAGCGTGTGCCGGACGGCTGTCTCGACGCACTCCTCGCGGGTCAGCGACTGGATCGGCATGCGCACCGGGGTGAACACGTCGAGGTCGCGGTCGTGTGGCAGACCGAGGATCATCGCGGCCATCTCCTGCGCGAGCAGCGGCGACTGGTGCAGGCCGTCGCGGTAGGTGCCGGACATCATCCAGAGCCCCTCCACGCCCGCCTCGCCGATGAGCGGGAAGCCGTCGAGCGGCACGGGCCGGTTGCCGACGAGAATCGTCTCGATGCGGCCGTTGACGAGGTCGGTGCGCATCTGCCGCGTGCAGCCCATCAGCAGGGCGAGGTCGCCCAGCTGGGCCTTGCGCTGAGGCGTGGGCATGAGGTCGTTCGTGGCGCCGACGTAGATGCGTCCCGGCCCGCGCGGCACGACGTGCAGGCCGCAGGCGAACGCGCGGTTCGGCGTCCGGATGACGGTTCGCGGCTGCGTGCCGTCCTCGGTCTCGATGACGAGCGCGACCCCCTGGCCGGAGACGATCGCCGGGATGTGGTCGCGGACGTCCTCGGGCACGCCGCGCAGCAGGCCGTGCGAGGCCGAGCCGGCCGCGACCGTGACGGCCGGCGAGGAGATCCGCTGCCCCGACGCCAGCTCCACGCCGGCGACTCGATCGCCGTCGATCAGGACCTCGGAGGCGAGCGCGTCGATCAGCGTGCCGCCGGCGCGGGTGAACGCGACGCCGAGCGCGCGCAGCAAGGCGGGCGCGTTCACCGCGTGCTCGCCCGGGATGAGCATGGCGCGCAACGGCCGCGCGCCCGGGTCGGGCTTGAGCCACTCGACCTGCGCGGCGTCGAGCTCCTCGTAGGGCTCGTCGAACTCCTCGAGCGCCCGGCGGATCGACGCGTACCCGGCGCTGTCGATCTCCGGGACGCCGATGCTGTTGAGGATGACGATGGTCCCGTCGGCGCTGCGGATCGCGGCCTCGTCGGACTCCTCGACGAGCAGGCGCTCCCACTCGTCCCACACGAGCGTCGCACGGACGTCCATCGCGAGCTTCAGGCGCCCGAACTCGCTCTTCAGCAGCGCGGGGGTCACCTCGCCGAAGCAGCCGTTCATGGCGCCCGCCGCCGCGGATGCCGCGAACGGTCGCGCGGCCTCGCCCACCACGGCGACGTCGACGCCGCGGCGCGCGAGCACCAGGCCCAGGGAGAGCCCGAGGCTCCCGTTTCCCACGACGACGACGTCGAACGTCGGATCAGCGCTGACTGTCATTCGGCCTCCGCATCAGGCAGTGGTCGCGGGCAGGACGTCGGCCCGAGCAGCGCCCCACGGCGCGTGTGCGGTGCCGTGCGAAGAAGCCCGAGGGGCATGCGCCGCCGCGGCGTTTCGGTACGCTTGCGCGGCGAAGCTCGATGGCGTGGCGGCGCTCGGCGCGTGCCCGCTCGGTCGTTCGGAGGCGAGGATGGCCCAAGCAGACAGCGACGACGCGGCCGCCCCGGACTTCGTCGCGATCGGTCTGAGCGCCGCCGGCCTCATGGCGATGCTGTGGAGCGTGGCGTCGGGACGTCGCGTCGCCGGCGTCGGTACGAGCGCCGACGCCGCGCAGGGCATGTGGAGCATCCCGGCGGCCGTCGTGCACCAGCTCGGCCTGGTCGACGAGCTCATGCTCGAGCGCTACGGTCCCGACCGGCTGCCGCGCCGCGGCGACGGCAGCCGCCTGCGGCTCGCCGGCTGCCTGCACACGCCGGGCGCCCGGCCGGCGGCGAGCGCCGGCGACGTCATCGCCGGCGCCGGCGCGCCGGCGCAGATCGCCGCGGTCGTGCGCCGGATGGAGCATGTCGACGATCGCGCCGCGCAGACCGTCGTGCGCGTCGTCGAGCTCGATCCGGCCGGCGCGGCGCCAGCGGACGGCGAGCACGGCCTGCGCGACGACGTCGCCGAGCTCCTGGCCGAGCCCCGGCCGCTGCAGGTCCCCGCCGCCGAGCTCGTGGCCCTGCTGCGACGCTACCTCGAGGCGATCGAGGCCATTGACCGCGACGGCGCCGCCCCGCCCCGCGTCCGCCTGTTCGGCAGTCACCGGGTGGCGCAGCACGACGGCTGCGCGCCGCAGGCGGGCGACGGCGGGCGTATCCGCATCGAGTCGATCGCGCGGCCCGACGCGCGCGCCGCCGAGACGATCGACCTCGGGGTCCCAGAGCTGTTCCTCGTCACGCAGCGCGGCGACGCGCGGCGCCGTGGGCTCTGCGATCGCGTCGTCGAGGTCGATCACCACGACGGCCGGGGACCCGTCCCGGCTCGGGCGGACTTCGCAGCGGGCTGGGTGCACGCGCGGTCCGGCGGGCTGTGCCGGCGGCGCGTCGCCACGCAGCGATGCGAGGACGGCGACGCGTACTGGGTCCACCAGCTGCTGCTCGCACTCCAAGGAGACCCCGCGCCGGCGTGGTGCGTCCTCCAGGTGCCCACCTTCGTGGCCTTCGAGCCGGACGGGGCGATCGCGTCCGCCGCCGGCGCGCCGGCGGACGCCGCCCGCCGCGCCGCGCTGCGGACGTTCTTCGTCGAGCATGCGGGGCAGCTGCTCGGGACGAGCGAGGTCGTCGCGCTCGGCGAGCCGGCGCTGATCCGCGTGACCGAGCGCCTCGGCGACGATGCTCGCGTCGCGGCCAACGGGATCGTCGCCGGCGACGCGCTCGGCTGCGGCCACCCGCTCTGCGGCGGCGAGCCGATCGTCGCGATCGCCGGCCACGGCGCCCGCGTCCTGGGCTACTGGCGCGACCGCGACGGCGGGGCCACTGCCGAGCGGGCGATCCGCTCGCTCGCCGACGCCGCCAGGCGCGACACCGAAGCTTGGATCCGCTTCGGCGCGGCGGATCGCGCCGAGGCGCCGCAGGGGCACTTCACCGCCGACTGCTTCGCCGAGATGGCCGACGCCGAGCGCCGGCGCGAGCTGCTGCTGGCCCCCGCCGCGCCGGTCGGGCGCGACCCCGGCGCGGGCCAGGCCGTGGAGACGATCGCCCTGCGCGACGACGGCGCGCTGCGCCGCTGGGTGTACGACAACCCGGCGCTGGCGGACCGTCGCGAGCTCTTCGCGCGCTGGCTTGAGGACACGACCCCGCGCGAGGTGATCGCGAAGCGGCTGGGCGTCGACCTCGGGACGCTGCTGCGGTCGTTCAACGAGACCGCGCCGCTCTCCGAGCCGATCGACTTCACCTACCGCGGGGTCCCGTTCAGCGTCGTCGCCATGGCCGGGACCTGCGACGACGTCGCGGGCGAGCGCTTCCCGGCGTTCGGCGAGCCGGTCACCCTCAGGTGCTACCTCACCGACGACACGCTGCTGCCCCGGGGCATGTTCGAGGCGGCGGACTGGAACTACATGGACGCCGGGCGACCGGGCTTCGTCGGCTACGCCTACGGCGTGCGCCATGGTGGCACGCTCTACCTCGCGGGCGTGCAGAGCGACCTCGGCGTCCGCTACAGCTACCTCTTCCAGGGCCGCTCCGCCGGCACCGACGTGCGCTCGGGCGACCGCGTCGAGCTGCGCGAGGCCGGCGATCTCGCCGCCCGCTACGGCGACCGCGTCCCGGTCCTGCGGCGCACCTTCCAGCGCTACTGGATCTCGATCATGCTCGGCGCCGTGACGGCCTGGGCGTCCGGAGAGCCCGAGCTGGCCGAGCTCGGGCTGCTGCAGTTCGCCCTCGAGCCCGAGGAGGACCGCAAGGGACACGTCGTGCACCGGCTGTACCGCGAGCTGCCCGAGCGGCTGGGCTGGGGCACTCGCAGGGTGCTGCTCGGCGACGCCTGCCACGTCTACCGCGTGGCTCGGCTCGCCGCCGTCGTCGAGCAGCTCGGCGCGCGCTGGCGGCTGGCGGGCGTGATCAGCCAGCCGGAGCAAGGGCGAGAAGGTCGGTGATCGGGGATGCCGACGCCGCGCAGTGGCCGGCGAGCAGCTGGTGGGCGACCCGCAGCGCCGCCGCCTGGATCGTGAGGGTCGGGTTGACCCCTGCCGGGAAGGGCAGCAGCGCCCCGTCGGCGACGTAGACGTTGTCGGCGTCGTGCAGCCGGCCGTCGGCGTCGACGACGCTCGTCGCGGGATCGGCCCCCATGCGGCAGGTCCCGTGCAGGTGGCCGCTTCCCATCGCCCAGCCCGAGGGCTCGCGCACGACGACGTCGCAGCCCGCCGCGCGGAGCATCTCCTCGCCGCGGACGAGCATGTACTCCAGGCGCGCCCGGTCGCGCGGGTGCGCGCGGTAGTCCATGACGACGTCTGCGATCCCGTGGGCGTCGGTCCCGGCGCCCAGGCGCACCCGGTTGCCTGCCTGCGGCTCGTCCGGGACGAGCGCCTCGATCCGCAGGAGCTGCTCGCTCGTGCGCAGGCGATGCGTCTGCTCGGGGCCGACCTCGTAGAGCAGGCCGCCGAGCCCACCCGGCGCGCGTGGATCCTCGTAGAGATCGGCGACGGCGCACGTCGAGACCGGGCCGATCCCGCTCAGCGCGCTGTCCGCCGGCCCGCCGCCGCCCCGGTAGCGGTAGCCGACGAGGTACTCGCTGAGCTTGAAGCACAGGCCGCGGCCCACGAGGCCCTTCGTGTTGCCCATGCCGTCGGGGTGGCGCTCGGACGTGGAGCGCAGCAGCAGGGCGGCGGTCTGCACGGCGTTGGCGCACACCACGAACCGGCTTGCCCGCAGCCGCAGCCGCCGGCCGCTGTCGATCCGCACGCACTCAAGCGCGGTGGCCGCGCGAGCCGGACCGCCGACGAGGCGGACGGCCTTCAGCCCGGCGAACAGCTTGGCGCCGGCGGCGAGCGCGGGCGCCAGCAGGCGCGTCACCGCGTCGCCCTTGGCCCCGATCGGGCACTGGCGGCAGATGCACGGCGCGTCGGGCACGCACGCCGGATGCGCTCCATAGCTCTGGCTGGCGATGGCGAGCGGCGTCGGAAACGGCTGCCAGCCCATCGCGGTCGCCGCCGCCGACAGGATCGCGCCCTCGGGCGACGTGGCGATCGGAGGCAGCGGATACGCCTTGCCGCGGGGTGCAAGCGTCGGATCGGCGTCGGCGGCGCCGGCGACTCCGAGGATCTCCTCGACGGCCATGTAGTACGGGTCCAGGGCGGCCGGGTCGTGCGGCCAGCGCAGCGGCAGCTCCGATGGCCCGAGCGCGCGCTCGGCGTCGAAGTCGATCGGGCGGTTGCGGAACGACACCCCGCCATAGAAGACCGTCCCGCCGCCGACGTTGCACGTCGTCCACGGGTAGCCGACCTTCCCCCACGTGCCGTTGGCCTGGCGAACCCAGGCCGGCTCGGCATCGGCGAGCAGGCTCTCGTACGTGACGCCGGCCGTGACGTGCGGGCCCTGCTCGACGACGACGACCGACAGGCCGGCGCGGGCCAGCAGCCACGCGACGGTGGCCCCGGCCGCCCCGCTGCCGACGACGCACGCGTCGTATGTCGTGGCCAGGTCGTCGGCCGCGGGGGCCGGCCCGTAGTGAGCGCCGGCGGGGCTCACCGCGCCTGCGCGTCGGCGGTCGCCGTGAAGGAGTCCGCCGCCACCATCGCGTCGAGCGCCGCGACCACCTCGGCGCAGCGCACCCCGACCAGCGGCAGCTGCGGATCGCCGGCCGTGTGCCCGAGGCGCTTGAGCAGGACGAACGGCATCGAGTCGTGCTCGAGCGGCAGGTATCCGCGCTTGTTGTCGCTGCGGACCAGGGCCATGACCTCGTCGACGGTCACCCCGGGCGGCAGCTGCAGCGGCGCGCCGAGTGCCGTCACGATGTCGACGTGCGCCTCGAGCTCGGCGTCCGACAGCCAGCCGCGGGCGTGCGAGATGCGCGCCGCGACGATCATGCCGAGGGCCACCGCGTCCCCGTGGGAGAGCCCCTTGGCGCCGCGCCGGTGGAAGTCGGCCAGCTCGACGGCGTGGCCGACCGTGTGCCCGTACTCGAGCGTCAGGCCGGTGCGCTGCTCGCGCGAGTCGTCCGTCGTGACGGTGCTCTTCGCGGCGATGCTCTCCTCGAGCAGCCACAGCAGCGACTCGGGGCTCCCGAGGTCTCCGTCCGCGAGGATCCGGCGCAGCGTCGGGAGCGCCGCCGGGCAGATGGCGAGGCAGTTCTTGGCCGCCTCGCAGAGGCCCGAGCGCAGCTCGCGGGCGGGCAGCGTCGTCAGCAGCCGGACGTCGGTGAAGACGGCGTAGGGCTTCACGTACGCGCCGATGTGGTTCTTGCCCCGGGTGCTGTTGACGGCTTGCTTGAGCGAGAGCGCCGAGTCCATCGCGGCCATCGTCGTCGTCGGCATGTTCACGATGTGGATGCCGCGAAACAGCAGCGACGCGAGCAGGCCACCCACGTTGCCGGGCACGCCGCCACCGAAGGCGACGACGACGGAGCGGCGCGTGGCGCCGGCCTCCAGCGCCCGCTCGACGTAGTCCGCCAGCCGCTGCAGCGTCTTCATGGACTCGCCGGGCTCGTGGCTGAACACGCTCGTGGGCGCGAGCCTGCGCAGATGGGGCAGCAGCGCGTCGCCGTGCAGCGCGAGCACCGTGTCGTCGGTGACCACGATGAAGCGGTCGGCTTGGAGCGGCTCGAGCTGCTCGACGAAGGCGCCGATGCAGTCAAATCCGGAGTAGTAGGGGTAGACGGCGTCGCCGATCCGTATCGATCTGACGTGGAAGCCGTCCCCCCGGCTGCCCGCGCCCATCGCGATAGTCGCCATTGGTCTCCTTGTGCTCATGCCGGTCGAGCTGTTGCGCGGCAGCGTACCTGGGCGGTGGCACCTCGCGCGCTCGTTGGACGAAGCACGAGCCGACTGCGGGTTCGCCGCCCGGCGCGGGGCCCGGCGGCCGCGCGAACGGGCCGCGTTTCCGGGTTCCTGGCCACCGTGTACGGGAGAGGAACGTCCACGACTCGGGATGCTCGCGAAGCCTCGCGGGGCCTTGTGTGACATTACTCCAGAACGGCTTGAGGGCACCGCGAGAGCGCTACTCTGCGCCCACCTGATCGCGTGCCGTCGAAGACACCGGAGGCAGACTCAATGGCAGGTCCCCCGCCGCTCCCCGCCGTCCCACGCCATGTGACGGTGTTCGTCAACTGGGCGTGCAACCTCACGTGCAGGGAGTGCTGGATGTACGGAGACTCCGCAGCCGAGAGCACATGGCTGCCGGAGGTCAAGCGCGACCAGATCAGCATGGAGATGTGGAACGGGCTCCTCGACGAGCTGGCGGCCGACTCGGGCGAGAAGCCCTACCTCACGATCATGGGCGGCGAGCCGCTCATCCACCCGCGGCTCGTCGACATGGTGCGCGAGGCCAAGACGCGGCTGCCGCAGTGCAACCTCGACATGAGCACGAACGCGACGCTCCTGCATCGCCACGCCGACGCGCTCGTGGACGCCGGCATCGACGACGTCTACATCTCGGTCGACGGCCCGACCCCGCAGATCAACGACCCGATCCGCGGCAGGAAGGCCTTCGAGCGCGCGATGCGCGGGCTCGAGGCGCTGCAGCAGGCCAGCCGCAGGGCCGGCCACGGGCCGATGATCGCGCTGAACTTCACCGTGACCGGAATGAACTACACCTACCTCCCGGACATGGTGCGCCTGTCCGAGCGCCTCGGCCTCTCGGAGATCACCGTCGGCCTGGCCAGCTACTTCACCCGCGAGGAGGGCGCCGCGACGGCGCCCGCGTTCCAGGCCGCGACCCATCGCCCGTTCACCTCCTGGGCCGGGTACTGCAACGAGCACCAGCACGCGAACATCGACCCCGCCGAGCTGAAGGAGATCTTCGACGAGGCCGAGAGCATGTCCGACACCGTCGAGGTCCTGATCCCGCCCACGCGGTACTCCAACGAGGACAAGAGCAGGTTCTTCACGGGCGAGTGGAGCTCGCTCGTCAAGGAGACGACGTGCGTCAAGCTGTGGGCGCAGGCGACGGTGCTGCCCAACGGCCAGGTGATCAGCTGCACGACGTTCGCCGACACCGTCATGGGCTCGCTCGTGGACTCCTCGCTGGCCGAGGTCTTCCACGGCGACGCGTACGGCCGCATGCGCGGGCTCTTGCGCAAGGGCCTGCAGCCGATCTGCCACCGCTGCTGCGAGCTGAACATGGACATCGACGTCGACCCGGCGCTCTACGAGAACGAGTTCGCGGTCGCCCCGCGCGGACGATGATCCGGAGGATCGAGCAGGTCTCGAGCAGCACCTACGACGACGCGCTGCGCGCACAGGAGGTGTACGGCGAGGCGTTTCGCGCGACCTTCGAGTACGTCTACGGCAGCCACATCCCAGGCGCGATCGCCGAGTTCGGCTGCTTCGAGGGCTTCAGCTCGCTGCTGCTGGCCGACCTCATCACCGAGTTCGACGCGATGACGGAGTTCTACGCCAAGCTCTTCCCGCGGCACCTGTACGTCTACGACTCGTTCGAGGGGTTCCCGAAGAGCACGAACGCCGTCGACGCGATCTCCTACGAGGTCGTGGACACCGAGTACTGGCGCGAGCACGAGGACGCCTCGCCGCCGGGCACCGAGGAGATGCTGCGCGAGGAGTTCGCGCGCCGGCTGGGACCGACGAGCTGGACGATCGTGCGGGGCATGTTCGCCGACAGCCTCGTCGCGGCGCCGATCACCGAGCAGGTCGCGATCGTCAACCTCGACTGCGACCTGCACTCGTCGTCCGTCGAGGTCCTCGACCACCTGCTCGGCGGCCGGCTGCTGCCCGACGGCGCCGTCCTGCTGCTCGACGACTACAACTGCAACCGCGCCAACCCGCGCTTCGGGATGCGCCGCGCCATGCGCGAGACGTTCGCGCGCACCGACGGCTTCTACGAGTACGACGAGTTCTTGCGCTACGGCTGGCACGGGCGCGCGTTCTTCGTCCACCGCCTCGGCGACAGCCCCGATCCCGACGCGTGAGCGCGCAGGCCCAGCCCGGCGAGGACATGCTGGCGCTCGTCGTCCGCGGCCCGCGCGAGCACGCACTGGAGCGGATCCCCCGGCCGGTTCCCGGCCCCGGCGACGCCCTCGTCGCCGTGACCCACGTCGCGGTCTGCGGCACGGACTACCGGCTGCTTCGCGGGACGCTGCACGACGCCGACTACCCCGTGATCCCCGGGCACGAGTGGGCCGGTCGCGTGGTCCAGGCGCCCAGCCGCCCCGAGCTCGTCGGGCAGGCGGTGGTCGGCGACGGCCTGACGCCGTGCGGGCGCTGCGAGCCCTGCGGCCGCGGCGTGTACAACCTCTGCACCGACCTCGACGAGATCGGCTTCACCCGTCCCGGGGCGTTCGCCGAGGCCTTCGTCCTGCCGGCGGCCAACCTCATCGCGCTGCCGCCGTCGCTGTCGGGTCCGGAGGGGTGCCTGCTCGAGCCGCTGTGCATCGCCCTGCATGCGACCGAACGCGGGCCGGACGTCGCCGGCAAGGCGGTCGGGATCATCGGGGGCGGAACCGTGGGACTGCTGATCGGCCAGCTGGCGGCAGCCGGCGGGGCCGCCGGCGTCAGCGTCGCCGAGCCGTCGCAGCGGCGCCGCGCGGTCGCCGCCGAGCTCGGCCTCGCGGCCGTGCCCGCGCTGTCGGACTGGGACGAGGAGCCCGAGATCGTCTACGACGCGACGGGCGTCGCGGCCGTCTTCCCCGAGGGCCTTCAGGCCACGCGGACCGGCGGAGCCTACGTGCTCGTCGGCTACTCGGGCGACGAGTCGACCGTCATGGCCCCCAGCACCGTCATGCTGCGCGAGCTGACCGTCTACGGTGTGCTCTCCGGCCATCGCCAGCTCGAGGCGGCCGTCGAGCTGGCTCTCAGCGGCGCGGTCCGCCTGGGCCCGCTGCTCGGCGAGCCGCTGGCGCTCGCGGACTACCGCACGATGCTCGTGGACCGCGGCGACTCCGCGCCGCTGCGCACGGTCTTCGCGACCGGGCTCGCCTGATCGGGCGCGGCGACCGCGCCGCGCCGCCGGCCTGCGGCGACCGCTCGGTAGACCTCGGATGTCGCCTTGGCGACGCTGTCGAGGTCGTAGCGCGCACGCACCGCCGAGGCGGCGCGCGCGCCGGTGCTCGCCCGCCACTCGCGGTCGGCGAGGGCTGCGCGGATGCCCTCGGCGAACGCCTCCGGCGTGCGCTCGTCGACGAGCCAGCCGAGGTCGCCGCCGTCGAGCACGTGCCCGACCCCGCCGACGCCGACGGCGACGATCGGCAGCCCGACCGCCATCGCCTCGAGCATGACGCTGCCGAACTCCTCGTGCAACGGCGCCATCAGCATGAGGTCCATCGCGCCCATCGCGGCGGGAACGTCCTCGTTGGGCATGTACCCGGTGACGGTCACGCGGTCGCCGAGACCGCGCCGCGCGACCTCCTGCTCGAACAGGTCGCGCTCGTTTCCGTCGCCGCACACGACCGAGTGGATCGGCTCGTCGCGCAGCTGCTCGGCGATGTCGAGGATGATCGGCCAGCCCTTCTCGCGGGCGATGCGCCCGACGTAGCCGATGACGGCCCGATCCTCGGGGATCCGCCAGGCAGCCGTCATCGCGGCGACTGCCCGCGGCGTCGCGCGGGCGGCGAACGCGTCGGCGTCGATGACGTCGGGGAGCACGGCGAACGCCGCCTCGGGCACGCCGGCGCTCTCGGCCAGCAGGGGGATCGACCGCGGCGTCAGCACGATCGTGCGCCTCGCCGCGCGGATCGCGCGGCGCTCGATCCAGCGCGCGATCGGCTGCAGTGCGGCGTCGAGCTTCGTCATCGGGTGATACGTCGCGACGATCGAGCAGTGGATGGTCAGGACGAGGGGGACCCGCAGCAGCCGCGTCAGCAGCCAGCCGGTCAGCAGGGGGATCATCACGCCGCTGCAATGGACGTGCAGCAGGTCCGGCCGGCGGCGCCTGCGCACAAGGTCGGCGAGCACGCCGACGGCCCACGCGAGGTTGAGATCGACCATCCCGCGGATGCGCGAGCGCAGCGGCAGGATCGGCACCCTGACGCCGCGGACCTCCGTGTGCCCCGAGACGTGCCAGCAGCGCGGCGCGTTGGGAATCTGCAGCGTCAGGACCGTCTGGTGCACGCCGAGCTCGTCCAGCGCGCGCGTCAGCCGGTAGATCTGCGACTGCATGCCGCCGATGGCGTCGAACTTCACCGGCCACGAGGTCTCGGCGAGCTGCGGCCAGTAGAAGTGCGGGGTCAGCCGCAGGACCTGGATCGGCGGCGCGGGCTCCGCCGGGCGCGGGCCCGTCGCGTGGTCGACCTGTCGGCGCACGGCGAGCGTCAACCGGTTCCGGCGCTCAGGGCTTCGGTCGCTCGGCGAGCACGTCCGACAGGGCGGCGACCCGCTGCGGGTCGCCGAGCGCGCGCATGCAGAAGTCGCAGATGTTCTGGAAGCGCTGGTCGGCGAGGTCCTGAAACCGCGGGTGCGTGCGCATCATCGTGCGAAAGTAGATGGGGGAGGCGGGGTCGTAGAACTCGTTGACCAGGTGCTCGCGATCGTCCTGGCGCGTCAGCGTCTCGTCGTCTCCCCGCAGCGAGCCCAGGAACACCGGCGTGCGCTTCAACGCGTCCGTGCTGATGTCGAGCTCGCAGCAGGCGTAGACGTCCGCGGTGGCGTGCACCGTCCGCGTCAGGCTGTCGCAGTCGGGGAGATCCTCGACCGCGCGGGCCTCGCCGATCGGCACGAGGTCGCGCCCGCGCCCTCGGTCCAGCAGCTCGTTGTGGATGTACGGCTCGCCGGCTTCGTTGAGCGCCGCGATGATCGCGGCGTCGACGTCCGCCTCGCTGGACGGGCAGAAGTTCATCTCGGTCACGAGCCCGTACGAGCGCGCGGCCCTGGCGGCGTTGATCGGGCGATCCACCGGGAAGTACTTGACGTGGTAGGCATCGGCGCTGAGCGACAGCCCGCTGATGCCGGCGTCGACGAAGGGCTTCAGCCTCGCGGTCGCCGTGGCGGCCGTCTTGGCCCAGAACGCGTTCGTCTCGACGTCCACCACGTAGCCGTGGTCGGTCGCGAACGCGATGGCCTCGCACATCATCGGCGCGTGCAGGAACACCTCGCCGCCGCTGAACGTCACGTGCCGCTTGCCGCGGCGCCGGCCGTCGAGCAGGGCGGTGCGGACCTCGTCGCCGGTGAGGGTCTCGCGCCGCCGGGGGCTCGACTCGACGATGCAGTGCGCGCACGCGATGTTGCACCGCAGGGTGAGGTTGATCGCGAGCCGCTGGCTCTTGGGATAGCGGTCCCAGATCGGCGTGGCGCGACCCTCGGGCTCGGCGAGCGCGGGCTGGGTTGGGTTCACCTGGACGCTCCCCGGCATGTGCGCCGAGCATACCCCCGCCGATCGACCCCTTCTGTGACGAACCTCCACATCGCCGGGCGCCCGCGCCGCTCAGAGCCGGTCATGCCCGCCGCGCACCTTCTCCAGGCCGCGAAGGAGGTCCTCGGCGTCCGACGGCTCTCCCAGCAGCGCGCTGTGGTGAAACAGCAGCGTGCTCTGCGCGTAGCGCTCGGCGCCCGGGTAGGGGCGGTCCAGCGCGCGCCGCGCGCCCGCCTCGCTCCAGGCCGCGGCAAAGCGCCGCTTGGTCTGCGGGCGCAGCATGACGCTGCGCTGCAACGGCAGGTCGGGCGGCCAGATCGTCAGCCCCAGCTCGGCGCTGAGCGCCTCCGCGACGCGGCCGAGCGTCGCGCTGCCGAACGTCCCTGGGCGCACGCGGATGCCGTACTCGTAGACCGAGCGCCGGTCGGCGTGCGGCGGCTGGGGGATGGGGCCGAAGTCGCCGAGCGCGGCCATCCCCTCCTCGAGCGCGCGGGCGACCTCCTCGCGCCGCTCGTGCTGGGCGTCGAGCCGCGGCAGCTGGTCGAGCAGCACCCCGGCGCTCAGCTCGGACATGCAGTAGTTGCCGCCCATGACCTCGCCGTCCTCGACGAGCTCCATCTCGCCGGCCCGGACCTCGCGCTCGGGGTAGCGGCGGGAGTCGGCACGCAGCATCTGCGCGCGCCGGAACAGGCGCTCGTCGGAGGTGATGAGCGCGCCGCCCTCGCCGGCGGGCAGGACCTTCCCGACCTGGAAGCTGAAGGCGCCCACGGCGCCGTACGTCCCGACGTTGCGCCCGCGCCAGCGCGCGCCGTGCGCCTGCGCGCAGTCCTCGATCAACGCGATGCCGGACTCCCGGGTGACCGCCAGGACGGCGTCGACGTCGGCGACCGTGCAGGCGAGGTGCACGACGATGGCCGCCTTCGTGCGGTCCGACGTCGCCTCGCGGATCGCCTCCGCGGTCATGCAGCCGGTCTCCGGGTCGACGTCGACGACCACCGGCAGCGCGCCGACGCGCAGCACCGCGGCCACCGGCGCCACCCACGTCATGACGGGGACGATCACCTCGTCGCCCGGGCCGATGTCCAGCGCCTCGAGCGCCACGACGAGGGCGCTGGACCCGTGGTCGACGCTGACGCAGTGCGGGACGTCGTTGTAGGCGGCGAAGGCCTCGGCGAAGCGGCGCTCGCGCGCGGGGGTCCCGTCGGTCGGCCAGCTGATGGCCCAGCGCCGGGAGCGCAGCGCCGCGAGCAGCGCGCGCTCGGTGTCCTCGTCGTACTGCGGCCAGGCCGGCCAGGCGCGGCCCTCCCGCACCCGCGGCCCGCCGAGGATCGCGAGGTCGTTCATCGTCGCTCAGGCATGCGGCGCTCCGCCGGGACGCGATCGAGTGCGTTGGCGCAGCACCATCAGCACGTCGCGTATGCCGAGCTGCGTCGGCCGGCCGCGGCGCTGCGAGATCGCCCTCTCGAGCTCCTTGAGGGCGACGTCGCGCAGCAGGCTCGCGTCGAGCTCGGGCGGCACGATCTCGTAGTCGAGCTCGCTCGACGCCGCGACCTGCACGAACTGCAGGCCGCTTCGCAGCGCCGCCGCGACGTAGTCCTCGAAGAACAGCCGGTTGATCGTGTCGCTGTCGTAGACGTGGTGCACGAGCAGCTCGACGAGATCGGCGGGCAGGCCCGTGCGCAGCAGCGCCGCGAGCTCGTCGCGCTCGTAGGCCAGATGCGCCCAGGGGGGCAGCAGCGTGTCGCGCCAGAAGCCCAGGTCGCGGTCGCCGTAGCGCACGTACTCGAGCTGATGGCCGTCGACGCCGCACCAGATCGGCCCGAAGTGCGCGTAGAACAGGCCGCCCGGCCGCAGGACGCGCGCCACCTCGGCCAGCACGCGCCCGACGTCGACGAACTGCAGCGCGTTGGACGAGAACACCGCATCGACGGACGCGTCGGCGAGCGGCATCTGCTCGGCCGCAGCGGGCATCACCTCGCGGATGTCCCCGGCTTGGGCCGGGCGGTGCGGATCGATGCACGTCCAGCGCGCGACGCCGTGCTCGGCGAGGACGTCCTGCGGCATCGATCCGCCGATCTCGGCCACCTCGGCCCCGGCGAGCCGGACGCGCGACGCGAAGTCGGCGAACACCAGGTCCTCTCCCATGGCCAGGCCGGCGTCCCGGCGCGCGGGCGCGGGCGCGGGCGCGGAGCGGCTCACACGCCCGTCCACGTCACGCGCGGCGGATGCCCGTGCGGCCGGGAGCACCCGCCGGTCAGCCCCCGACGAGCTCCGCGCGCTGCGCGGCGACGACGGCGGGAAGGCGCCGATCGATCCAGGACATCGTGCGCTCGTCGCGGAACAGGTCGATGTAGTAGTCGATGATCCCGTAGTAGCGGCGCTGCGTGAACGTCTCGCGGTGGTACTCGCCGATCTCGTCGTCGTCGCGCAGCAGGCGGTGCAGCGCGGGGTGCGGGTTGCTGTAGATGAACTGCAGCACCGCCGACTCGCGCTCGGCCTTGAGGATCTCCTCGAAGGGCGTCTCGTAGAAGTTGCCCAGAAAGAACGGCGTGCCACGGTACTTCTCGTTCTTGTTGGTCATGTTGCAGGTCGTCACCACGTGCCCGCGGGGGTTGACCCCGAGGTGAACGCTGAAGCAGTCGTCGATCTCCTCCGGCGTGCGGGTGCGGTAGATCTTCTTGAGCCGCTCGATCGTCGCGGGGTCGTTGCCGTTGAGCGTCAGCGCGTCGAAGTAGACGGTCTCGTGCTCGAGCCCGAGCTCCTTGCGCATCCACTCGTCGACCTCGGGCCGGTCCGACGTGACCCAGTTGAGCTCGTGCGTGACGCCGAGCTCCTCGCAGGCCGCCCGCACGTTCTTGACGCGCTCGAGCGGCACGTAGTCGAGGTGGTAGGCGCTGGCGCTGGGGAAGATCGCCTGGACGCCGGAGTCCTGCAGCCGCCCGACGATGCGCTTCGCCCGCTCCGGCGAGCTCGCCCAGAAGCCGTTGGTGTTCATGCACACGAAGTAGCCGAGATCGCGCGCCGTGGAGGCGACGTCGAAGACCTCCCTGCGGAAGACCATGATCTCGCCGCCGGAGAGGTCGAGGAAGCTCTTGCCGTACTCCGCGCCCAGGCGCAGGATCTCCTTGGCCGTTTCCGGGCTGAGCTTCTCGCGCCGCTGGGGGCTGGCCTGCACGAGGCAGTGATCGCACTTCGCGTTGCACACGAAGTTGTAGATCATGTAGATCTTCGAGCGCTCGGCGTGCTCGTAGCACACGCCGGACTTGGGGTAGTACTGCGCCACAGCGAATCCTCCTCAGGTGCAAACGGTTCAGTCGTCCCTTGCCGTGACCGCCGGGAAGGCCGCGGGCACGCTACTTGCTCGTCGTCATGGTCAAAGCCGCGCCCGCCAGCGGCACATCGAGATGCTCCGGCGCACGCTCGCCGTCGGACGCCGGCGCGGGCGGCGACTGCGCCAGATGCGCCGGTCGCCGTGTCGCGGGGTGCGTCTGCTGCAGCGGCGGCAGCTCGTACGCGTGCAGCTCCCCGACGTACGTCACGAACCGGCTCCAGTCGTCGGGGAAGTCGGGCGGCGAGATCGAGCGACGGTGCCGGCGGGTGGTCTCGATGATCGCGTCCTGGTGGCGCGCGCGGCGCGCGTGCCTGGCCGCGGCGCCCGCGGGGGCGGGGGCCCGCGGCGGCTGGCTGAAGTCAGCCGCGCTGAGGTCCTGCCAGACCATCGTGTCCTGCTTGATGGCGTCGGCAAGCGCGCGGATGGCGACCTCGTGCTCCACGCCGTCCGCCCGTGCCTGCCAGTAGCGCAGCACGCGCTTGGCATGACCCATGATGCCGGTGTTGACGCCGCCGCTCTCGAGGTAGCTCCCGTTGCCGAACGAGTCGCCGGCGATGACGCCGTTCGCGCAGACCTGCGCGTCGACGCCGAGCTTCTCGGCGACCGTGATGAGCTTGGGCCCGAATGCGAGCTGGATCCTGCGCACCTCGCTCTTGGGGATCTCGGTCAGCTGCGACACCTGCTCGCGGAAGTAGTCGTGCAGCAGAAACTGAAAGCCCGAGTAGTACTCGCTTGAGCCGCGCTCGGTCCCGGCCGGCGTGACGCCGGCGCGGATCGGGTCGAACGTCTTGTAGTCCGGCACCTCGATGAGAAACCAGCCGATCTCGGGGTCGTCCTCGTGGCCGGTGGCGACCTGACGCACCCAGTACTCGTTGCCCTGCTTGTCGAACTCGGAGGCGATGCGGCGCCGCACGCGGCTGTCGACGAACACCTCGATCTCGCCGATCAGGTAGTCGGCCTGGGCGGACACGAGCCCGCGGCCGTCGCCGCGGTCGATCGTGACGGCCTCCTGCTCGAAACCCAGCTGGCGGGCATCGCTGCTCTCCTCGCCGGTGGCGACGACGAACAGCTCCGGGACGCCGATGTCGACGACCTCGCTGCCCGGTCGCCGTATCCGGCGGTAGCCGCGCTTCTCGTCCAGCTCGCGGACCGCCTCGATGCGGATGCGCTTGCGGCCGCCCGGAGCGTCGACGTAGCCCTGCTGGGCGTGCTCGCGCCGCCCGAGCAGGGACGACAAACGCGAGGCGGATCGGCCGCGGGACGGCAGGACGCGGTGGTAGGTGAACAGCCGCACGCGCGGCTCGCAGCCGGCTTCGAGGTCGATCTGCTCGATCGCCTCCAGGTAGCGGCGCATGAGGATGAGCAGCTCCTCGGATCCCACCTGGAAGTGCGTCGGGCCCTCGAGGACGTCGCGCAGGTCCTCGTCGAGCACGCGCGGGTCGCGCGGGCCGAAGGCGGGCTGCACCGCCGCGCCCTCGCGGGCGATCGTGCGCCGCGGCGCACCATCGACGAAGCGGTCGTCGATGTACTCGCGGGCGCGCACGAGGCCGGCGATCTGCGATTGCGGAGCGAAGCCGGCGATGACCTCGTCGGCCCGGGCGTCGCCCGACTTGCCCTGCGCGTGGTGGAAGATGTCGGCCAGCAGCAGGCGCTCGCCGCCGGCCACGCGAGGCAGCCGGTCCGCGCCGTAGCGCTCGAGCATCATCTGGTCGATCAGGCAGAAGTGGTCGTAGAGCCGCTCGCGGACGTTCCAGTGCATCGCGAACACGTACGGGTCCCCGCGCAGCTCGACGCCCACGGAGCGCTTGCCCATCGCGACCGACCACAGCATCGCCATGCTGTTCGTCGCGCCCAGCCCGATCGCCAGGAAGTCGGGATCCAGCACGCCGGTCAGATCGTGCTCGAAGGTCTCCTCGTCGATCGCGGCCGCGTCCAGCTCGTCGGGGGCCGTGTCGCTCACGGCCGGCTTGAGCACCGTCACGCTGAGGATCAGCGCGGCCACGACGAAGCCGGCGCCGATGAGGAACGCGAGGTGGTAGCCGTCGGCGAGCGCTGTCGCCGTGCCGTCGCCGGCCGCGAGCAGGTTGCTGGTGCGTTCGGTCGAGATGGCGGCGAGCGCCGCGAGGCCCAGCGCCGGGCCGACCTGCTGCGCGGTGGCGACCAGGCCGGAGCGCAGGCCCCGGTCCGAGAGCGTCGCATCGGCCATCGCTACGGTCACGGCGCCCGGGAAGGCCATCCCCGCGCCGACGCCGATCAGCAGCATCGCCGGCAGGATGTCGATGACGTACGCGGCATCGACCGGCGCGCGCGCGAACCACAGCAGGCCGCCCGTCATGAGCGCGAGGCCCGCGATGACGACGAGCTTCGCGTCGGCCCGCTCGAGCATGCGCGGCACGAGCTTCAGGGACACCGCGGCGATCGCCACCGCCACCGGCAGGAACGCGAGGCCCACGCTCAGCGGGCTGTAGCGCAGGACCTGCTGCATGTACAGCGCGCCGAGGAAGAACATCCCGGCGGGGCCGGCCACCATGAGGCTCTGCACGACGTTGATCCACGCGACGTTGCGCGCGCGGAAGATCTTCAGCGGGACGAGCGGGTTGCGCGCCCGCGCCTGGCGCACCACGAAGCCGACGAGCAGCGCAAGCGCGACGGCCGCCAGGCCCAGCGTGCGCGCCGAGCCCCAGCCGTTCTCCGCCACCTGCACGATCGCGTACACCCACACCATCAGAGAAGCCGTGACGAGCACGGCTCCGGTGACGTCGGCGCCGCCTTGGCGCGTCGGATCCTTCTCGTCGTCCAGCAGCCGCAGCCCGATGGCGATCGTCGCGACGCCGATCGGGACGTTCACGAAGAAGATCCAGTGCCAGCTCAGCGTCTGGGTCAGCACGGCGCCGGCCAGCAGCCCCACCGCGGACCCGGAGGCGGCGACGAACGCGTAGAAGCCGATCGCCTTCACCTGCTCGCGCGGGTTGGGGAACATCGACCAGATCATCCCGAGCACGACCGCGGACGCGAGCGCGCCGCCGACGCCCTGGGCGGCCCGGCCGGCGATCAGCGTCGCCTGGTCCTGCGACAGGCCGCAGGCCACGGATGCCACGGTGAACAGGGCAAGCCCGCCGACGAACAGCCGCTTGGGCCCGACGAGGTCGCCCAGCCGCCCGGAGAGCAGCAGCAGCCCGCCGAACGGGATGAGGTAGGCGTTGACGACCCAGGCCGCATCGGACTGCGAGAAGCCCAGGTCATGGCGCATCGACGGCAGCGCCACGTTCACGACGGAGCCGTCGAGCACGATCACGAGCGTCCCGACGCACAGCACCATCAGCGCGAGCTGGCGCTCGCGCAGCGTGCGGATCGGCCGCGAGGCAAAGCGCCGAGCGACGACGGTCTCGTTGTTGGAGCCGTGCGAGTCGCCCTGCGGCCGCGGGGCCGCGGCGGCCACGGAGCTCATCGGCGATCCAGTTCGGCGCCGATCTCCTCGAGCTCGTCGCTCGCCGTCTCGGCCGAGAGCAGAACGTCGTCGCTGAAGAGCTCCTCACCCCGCAGCAACGCGCAGTCGCTCGGTGTCAGGTCACCGCGCAGCACGGGATGCAGGTCGCTCAGCGGCGGCAGCTCGAGCGCGCGCATCCGGCCGCTGTGCACGACCAGCCGGCGCCAGTCCGAGGGATCCAGCGGCACGAGCGAGTGCCGGTGGCGGCGGGTCGCGTCGATCGTGTACGCGCGCGCCGTCGGGTCCTGTCCGCTCGCCTCGGCGATCTTCTGCGTGCGCTCCTCGCCGAAGTTGATCGGAAGCGCCTGGCTGAACTCCTGCGCGCTGACCTCCAGCCAGCCGTCGGTGTCCTCCTTGATGCCGTCGGCGAGCGTGCGGATCGCGTCCTCGGCGGGCGTCCCGGCCTCGCGGGCCTCCCAGTAGCGCAGCACGCGCGCCGCATGGCCGACCATGCCGGTGATCGCGCCGCCGCTGGTGAGGAAGTGGCCGTTGCCGAAGGAGTCGCCGGCGACGACGCCGTTCGTCGCGAGCTGCGCGTCGGCGCCGACCTTCTCGACGAGGCTGAACAGCTTGGGCCCGTAGGGCATCTGCACCTGCTCGAGCTCGTCCCTCGGGATCTCGGTCACGAGCGCGAGCTGGTCGAGGTAGTACTCGCGCAGGAGGTGCTGGTAGGCGGCGACGTACTCGCGCGCGTCGCGATCGGTCTTCGGCGGGACCATGCCCGCGAGGATCGGGTCGAAGGTCTTGAAGTCCGGCACCTGCACGAGGATCCAGCCGACCTCGGGATCGTCCTCGTGGCCCACCGCGATCTGGCGGACCCAGTACTCGTTGCCCTCCTTGTCGAACTCCGACGCGATCCGCCGGCGCAGCCGGCCGTCGACGAGCAGCTCGACGAGGCCGGCGAGGTAGTCGGCCTGGGCGACGACCGGCCCGCGGCCGTCGTGGTGGTCGACCTCGACCTCCTCCTGCTTGAAGCCCAGCCGCTCGGCGTCCGGGCTGTAGAAGCCCTGCGCGATGACGAACAGCTCGGGCACGCCGAGGTCGATGACCTCGCTGCCCGGGACGCGCACGCGGCGGAACTTGCCGCGGAAGTCGAACTCGCGGACCTCCTCGATCCGGATGCCCTTGCGCCCGCCGGGAGCGCTCGTGAAGCCGTCCTCCTGGCGCAGCCACCTCAAGAAGCCGCCGTCGTCGGTCGGGGTGACCACGCGGTGCGAGAGGAACAGCCGGCAGCGCGGCTCGAAGCCGCCGGCGAGGTCCATCTCCTCGATCTTCTCGAGGTAGCGGCGCAGCATGACCATGACCTCCGCCGCGCCGCACTGGAACGTGGAGGGGCCGTTCAGGACGTCGAAGATGGGTCGGCCGACCTTCGTCTGGTCATAGGCATCGGGCGGGCTGGGCGGGGTGAGGACCGTGATGACGCGCTGCGGCTCGCCGTCCTTGTAGCGGTCGTCGATGAACTCGGTGTGGTGAATGCGCCCGCCGATGTGCGACTCCTGGCCAAGCGAGCTCAGAAAGCCGGAGATGACCTCGTCGGGGTCGACCGCGCCGGGCAGCGTCTCGGGGTGATAGAAGCACTCGCCGAGGCGCAGCGGCTTGCCGTCGCCGCGGCGCGGCAGGCGATCCTCGCCGTAGCGATCCAGCATGAGCCGGTCGATGTACCCGAGGTGGTGGTAGAAGTCCTCGCGGATGTTCCAGTGCACGCCGAGGGACGGATCGCCGCGCAGCTCGACGCCCACGACGCGCTTGCCCATGGCGATCGACCAGAGCATCGACATCATGTTGGTCGCCCCCAGGCCCAGTGCCAGGAAGTCCGGGTCCTTCACGCCGGTCAGGTCGTGGTGGCGGCCCCGCTTGTCGACGGAGAAGTCGTCAAGGGCATCCGGGGCCAGCTTGCTCGTGGCCCGTCGGATGCGGCGCGACCAGGACGCGGAGGGTCGGCTCTCGCTCATCGACAACATTCGCTTTCCTCCAGCTATATCGCTTGGTTTTGCGGACGCTGCCACGCTCTGTCGTGCTACATCTCGCGCTCGGTTCAACGGTAGTGCACCACGAAGGCCCTCTTGCGACTGTGAAGTACCGCACTTAAGCCCCCCGGACGCCGCGGGCGCCGTCGCCGTGATGCGGCTCCGAGCCCGCCCGCGGCGCGCCGCCGGGCCTGTGTGATGATCGCGAGGTGGGCTTCGTGGACTGTCACTCGCATGTCGTGGCCGGCGTCGACGATGGGGCTCAGACCGCGCTCGTCTCGCGGGCGATGCTCGACACGGCGCTGCGCGCGGGAACCCGGCTGCTGTTCGCCACGCCGCACGTCGGCCCGCCCGAGTATCCCTGGACGCCGCGCCGCGTCGCGCTCGTCGCACGGCACTTCGCCGAGCTCCAGGCGCCGCCCGGGCTCCAGGTGCGGCTCGGGTGGGAGGTGACGCCGACGCCGGCGCTGCTGCGCGCCGATCCCGTGGCGCTGCGGCTCGGCGGGCTCGGCGCGCTGCTCGTCGACGGACCGGACACCGAGCCGGCGGAGCACGACGCTCTGCTCGAGCCCTACGTGCGCCACGTCGTCGCGTGCGGTCTTCGCCCCGTCGTCGCCCATCCCGAGCGGATGGGCGCCCACCGCGAGCCCGATCTCGACCTCGCGCGACGGCTGCGCGACGCCGGCGCGCTGCTGCAGGTCGACCGCGGCGGGCTCCTCGGCGAGGAGGGCCCCGCCGTCGCCGCCGAGGCGACGCGGCTGCTCGAGGCGGGCCTCTGCGACCTGCTGGCCTCGGACGCCCACGTCGACGCAAGCGAGCTCGACCTGCGCCCGGCGTGCGCCGCGGCAGCCGCGGCGATCGGCGCGACCGAGGCCGCGCGGCTGCTCGAGGGGCAGTGCCTGCTCGACGCGACCTGCGCGTAGTCAGCCGGCGCGCGCACAGGGACCGGTGCGCAGCACGACGACGATCTCCGTCGCGAATCGCAGCGTGTCGACGAGCGTCCATCCCCGCTCGTCGGCCCCTTCCCGAAGGCCCGGCAGATGCTTGCCCGAGAAGTCGGCCGCGCGGCCGGACATCCCGCGCGCCGGGAACGAGAGCGCGATCCAGTCGGCGTTCGCGTGGTCGACCGCGGTCCATCCGGCGCCGCGGCGCCGTGCGTCCATGTTGTCGAAGACCTTCAGGATCAGCGCGACGTCGCTGCGCTCGGGGAGCGGCGAGCACAGCACGTCGCGTTGCTCGGCGCGGCCCTGCAGCCCCTCGAGCTCGAGATAGCGCGCGACGACCGCGACCATCCGCGCGTTGAAGTCGTAGGCGAGGTAGCGAGTGCTCGCGGGCAGGCCCATCCAGCGGAAGGCGAGCGGGTTGAGCGTGCACGCGAGATCGGCGACCGTGGCCGGCGTGCCGGTGACGGCGAAGATCGCGCGGTAGAGCTCTCGCATGACGTCCAGGCGCTCGCGCGAGGAGAAGTGCGTGCCGAGCAGGTCAAGCAGGACGGGCTCCGGCGAGCCCGCCTCGAACGCCGCCTCCAGGCGCGCGATCGCGCGCGCGTCCGGGACCCCGAGGTAGGGCGCCACGGCGCGGTGCAGGCGCTTGCGGGCGCGCGCCGTGGCGGCCTTCGCGTCGCGTCCGGCCGCGTGCTCGCGCGTGACGACGTCGGCGATCGTCTCGGCTGCGATCGCGCGGTACTTCGCGGATCTCCCGACCGCTTCGATCGCCTTCGCGAGCGCTTCGTCAGCGGCCACGCTCGTCGCCCCAGACCAGCACGTGCAGGCGCGAGGTCATGTTCCAGCCGCGCTCGAGGACCGCATCGCCGAGTCGCCGGACGCCCTCGGTGACCATCTCGGGCGTCGTGCCCTGCGGCATGATCCACACGGGGCGCAGGCCGAACCGATCGACGAGCTTCGCCACCTCGTCGAGCTCCCGCGGGTCCTCGACGACGAACTTGAACGCCGCGCGCCCGGTCTGCTCGAGCGCGCGGATCGCCGCCGGGCGGACGCGCACGCGCTCGGCCATGCCGCTGTTGGCGAGCTTGATCGCGACGTTGAACTGGTCGACGAGCGCCGCGGTCAGCGGCAGCGGCGCGCGCGTCCCGTTCGTCTCGACCTCGACCGCCCAGCCGCGCGCCGCGCACGCCTCCAGCAGCTCGGCCAGCTGCGCCTGCTGCAGCAGCGGCTCGCCGCCGGTGATGACGAGCCGATCGACGCCCATCGCGTCGATCCGCGCCAGCAGCTCCCGCACCGTGAGCCGGTGCACCTCGTCCTTCGGTTCGTAGCGCGACCAGTCCCACGTGTAGGGGGTGTCGCACCACGTGCAGCTGAGGTTGCAGCGCGCGAGCCTGAGGAACGCCGCGCGGCGCCCGCTCGTCGGGCCCTCGCCTTGGAACGTCGGCCCGAAGACCTCGTTGACCGCGAGCGTCGTGCCGGTCAGCCTGGGCGTGGCCTGAACTCCGCGCATGTCTTCGGCGTCTCGCCCACCCGGACGGCCACCAGCCGCGCCGCGGCCGGCTCCGGCAAGGCTTCGCGGGCCATGTCGAAGATGTACTTGGCGATCGCCTCCGCCGACGTCGGCCCGGGCATCACGTCGTTGAGGTGGCGGTGGTCCAGCCGATCGTCGATCGCCGCGCCGATGCAGTTGAGGTCGAGGTAGTCGACGACGAACCCGCTGGCGTCGAGCTCCTCCGCCGCGAGCACGAGCTCGACGACGTAGTTGTGCCCGTGCAGCCGCAGGCAGGGGTGGCCCTCGGGCAGCTCGGCCAGGGTGTGCGAGGCCGAGAACGAGAACTCCTTGCTGATCGTGAACATCAGACGTTCCCGGACACGTAGGCGCCCGCGTCGGCGTACGCGGTGGGATCGTCGACGCCCGCCAGCTCGAACGCCTCCTTGCGCTCGACGCACGTTCCGCAGCGCCCGCAATGTCGGGGCCCGCCGCGGTAGCACGACCACGTGTCGCCGAACGGCACGCCCAAGTCGTCGCCGATGCGGACGAGGTCGGCCTTCGTCATCTCCAGAAACGGCGCGCGAACGTCGAAGCCGTCCACGACCAGGCCGTCGTTGGCGATGCGCGCCGTCCGCGCGAAGGACTCGACGAACTCCGGCCGGCAGTCCGGGTAGATGAAGTGATCGCCGCCGTGCGCCGCGTAGGCGACCCCCGCGGCTTCCTCCGCGACCGCGAGCCCGACCGCCAGCGACAGGATGATCGCGTTGCGGTTGGGCACGACGGTGCTGATCATCGACGCCTCGGCGTAGTGGCCGTCGGGCACGTCGACCTCGGGGTCCGTCAGCGCCGATCCGTGCAGCAGCGCTGCGACGCCGGAGAGGTCGGCCACGTGATGGCGCACGCCCAGGCGCGCCGCCGCGCTGGCGGCGTGGTCGAGCTCGCGGCGATGGCGCTGGCCGTAGTCGACCGACAGCATCACGATCTCGTGGCCCTCGGCGACGAGCAGGTGCGCCAGGACGACGCTGTCAAGACCCCCGGAGACGAGGCAGACGAGGCCGCCGGGCGCGGGCATCAGGCGTCGGCGCGCTCGTCGGACGGCCCGAGCTCCGCGGTCGTCTCCAGCGCCAGGCCGCCGCGGACGTTCTGACGGACGATGACCTTGACCGAGCGCGGTCGTGCCGCGCGCCGGATCTCCGCCGCGATCTCGACCGCCAGCTGCTCGGCGAAGACCGCCCGGTCGCGAAACGACCAGAGGTAGAGCTTCAAGGACTTGGACTCCACGCAGCTTGCGTCCGGTTCGTACTCGATCTCGACGCAGGAGAAGTCCGGCTGCCCGGTCACCGGGCACAGCGACGTGAGCTCGTCGCCGGTGAAGCGCACCAGCGTGCAGCCCGGCGGAGCATCGAAGCACTCGACGCGGTCGGCCGGCCCACGCACCGGCTGGCCGAGCATGGTCAACCCTCGGGAATCGTCCATCGCCTCCGAGTTTAGTAGGTCGTCTCGGCCCCACCCGGCGCATCGCGGGGGGGCTCGCCGGCGGTGCGCGGGCGCAGCAGATACAACGTCTCGGTGGGGAAGTCCAGCCGCTCCGAGCGCTCCCAGCGGTTCGGCAGCGCCTCGTCGAGCAGGCGCTCGTAGCTCTCGGGCATGCCCTTGGCGCGGCCGCCGAGGGATCGCACCGGCAGCGAGACGGCGACGAGCTCGGCAGCGATGCGCTCGAGCACCGCTCGCGCCGTCCCGCGCCCCTGCTGCTCGAGCGTCGGCAAGGTCTTCAGCAGCAGGACGACGTCGGCGACGACGGGCTCGGTGGAGGAGACGAGGTCGCCCGTGAGCGCCACGAGATCGAGCGCGACGTGGTCGGCGAGCCGCGCGGCGAGCGTCGCGAAGCGCCGGTCGATGTCCCGGGCCTCGTACGCGGTCGACGCGGGCAGGCCCATCCACGGGATGGCGAACGGGCCCAGGCCCGCCGCGAGGTCGACGACCCGGCCGGCGCGAGCGACGTCGCCGAACACGGCCTCGTAGAAGCTCTCGACGTACGGCTCGCGCTCGGCGGTCGACGCGTGCAGGCGCAGGATCGCGCGGCACGCCTGCTTGATCTCCCGCTCCGACGCGCCGCCGTCCAGCGCGGCCAGGCGCTTGGCGGCCTCCTTGAGCTGTCGTTCGGTGACGAACGCGGCATGGATCTGATGCAGCTTGCGACGAGCGGCCTTCTCCGCGTCGGCGCGGCGCGGGTGTCGCTGGACGGCCCAGGCCGCGGTGCGCTCGAGGACGTCGGGGGACAGCGCGCCGTACTTGCCCGAGCCAAGCAGGCTCGCGGTCACCGCGCGCGCCGCCGCGGCGCGCTCCTCGGGGTCAGGCGCCCGTGACATCGGCAAGGCGCTCCACGAGGCGCGCGTAGAAGCGCAGGTTGTGGATCGTCGCAAGCCGCTGGCCGGCCGGATCCTTCACGGCCAGCAGGTGCGAGACGTAGGCGCGCGTGTGGCGCGAGCACGCCGTGCAGTCGCAGCCTTCCTCCACGGGGGAGAGGTCGCGCCGGTAGCGCTCGTCGTTGAGGTCCAGCTGCTCGTAGAACGCCGTGGCGGATTGCAGGGGCGCGCCCGTGAAGCCGTAGACGAGCCCGCGGCGCCCGAGCCGCGTGGGGATCGTGCAGTCAAACGTGTCATAGCCGGCGTGCCAGGCCGCCACGAGGTTGTCCGGGCGCCCGATGCCGAGCGCGTGCTTCGGGGCGTCGCGGGGCAGCAGGCCGGCGACCACCTCCACCATGCAGACGAGCGTGCCGTCGTCGGCGATCGGCCAGCCACCGAATCCGTAGCCGTCGAAGCCGATGTCGACGAGGCCCTCGGCGCAACGCTTGCGCAGGTCGAGATCTGACCCTCCCTGGACGACCGCGAACAGGCGCGGCGGGCGGTCCGGCGCCGCGCTCGCCACGCGAGCGTCGAACGTCGCGCGCGCCGCGGCGGCCCAGCGCAGCGTGTGCTCGACGCTGCGGCGCTGCGCGTCCGCGGACTCCTTGGGGTGCGTGCAGTGGTCCAGACAGAAGATGATGTCGGCCTTCAGGCGCAGCTGGTCGGCGATCGAGCGCACCGGGTCCAGCAGGCGCCTGCGGGCGCCGCGCCGCGGCGTGTAGCTGAACCCGCGCGCCGACACGCTCGCCATCGGCGGGCTCGCCGCGAGCAGCGAGAAGACCTGGTAGCCGCCGGAGTCCGACGCCACCGGGCCCTCCCAGCCCATGAAGGCGTGGACGCCGCCGGCCGCCTGGACGACCGACACGCCCGGCGTGGACGAGAGATGCAGCGCGTTGACCATGAGCGCCCCGATCCCCGTCGAGGCGACGTCGTGGGCGTCGAGCGTCTTGACGACGCCGCGCGTCGCGTCGGGCAGGAAGGCGGGAAACGTGAGGGTCCCGTGCGGCGTGAGCAGCGGCGGCTTCGTCACGTCGGCGCGGACTCGCCCGCGGCCGCGGCGCCGCGCTTCCACTTGCGGTGGTTGCCCGCGATCACCACGGTGATCTCGCCCTTGGGCACCGCGCCGGCATGCAGCTCGCAGAGCGTCGACAGCGAGCCGCGGTGCACCGTCTCGAACTTCTTCGTCAGCTCGAGGCAGACGCATGCCGACCGGTCGCCGAGCACCGCCAGCGCGTCCTGCAGCAACGCGCCGATGCGGTGCGGGGACTCGTAGAGCACGAGCGTGTGCTCGCTCTCGGCCTCCTCGCCCAAGAAGCGCTGGCGCTTGCCTTGCTTGCGCGGAGCGAAGCCCTTGAAGGTGAAGCTCGAGGTCGGCAGGCCCGCGACGGCCAGCGCCGCGGCGACGGCCGTCGGACCGGGGATCGCCAGCACCGGATGACCGGCCTCGATCGCCGCCTGCACCGTCACGAAGCCCGGGTCGTTGATCAACGGCATCCCGGCGTCGGAGCACATCCCGACGCTCGAGCCGGCGTCGAGCAGGCCGAGCACGCGCTTCGCCGCGCGATCCTCGTTGTGCTCGTGCAGGGAGAAGACGGTCGCCGGCCGGCGGATCTCGTAGCGGTCCAGCAGCGTCCGCGTCCGGCGGGTGTCCTCGCAGGCCAGCGCGTCGACCTCGCCGAGCACCCGCACGGCCCGGTAGCTGATGTCCTCGAGGTTGCCGATCGGCGTGCCGATGACGTAGAGCGTGGCCGTGTCAGACACGGCGAGCAGCGTACCCGCGTCCGGGCTGCGGCCCGGCTCGCGCGCCGCGGTCGTCAGATCTGCCGTGTCGGAAGGCGGGGGCTCGCCTCGCCGTAGTCCGCGAGCGCCTCGCTGGCCAGGCGGCGGTCGCGCTCGCTGAGGACTCGCGGCGTACCGATCGCGCTCGCGTGGACGTAGAGGCCGCAGGCCCACTCCAGCAGCTCGGTCGCATCCACCGCGGCGTCGAGATCGCTGCCCCAGGTCAACGCGCCGTGGCTGGCCATCAGCGCCGCGCTGCGCTGCTCGAGCGCCGCGACGACGCTCGCGGCGAGATCGGCGGTGCCGAACGTCGCGTAGCGAGCCACCCGGACGTCGCCCCCGAGTCCCAGCAGCGTGTAGTGGATGCACGGCAGGACATCGACGACGCAGGCGACGGCCGTCGCCATCGGCGGGTGCGTGTGCACGACGGCACCCGCGTCGAAGCTGCGGTAGACGGCGAGGTGCAGAGCAAGCTCGGACGTCGGAGCGCGCGGTGCGTCGACGATGTCGCCGTCGAGGTCGACGACGGCGAGGTCGTGCGGCATGAGCGTCGACAGCCGCCCGCCCGTCGGCGTCACGACGAGCAGGTCTGCGGCGCGCGCGCTCACGTTGCCGGCGGCCCCCACCACGACCCCCGAGCGGGCGAGCCCGCGGCATGCCTCCACGACGTCGGACCGCAGAGCGTCGACGCCCCTGCCGGTGGCCCGGCGATGGTCGTGTTGTGCGACGTGCCGTGATCTCACGCTGGTGTGACGATACATCGGTACGTGGTGCGACAGCCGATTTTCCACGTTGCGGTCCATCCACGGCGCAGCACGGTGGTCGCCGTCCGTCCTGTCGATCTGGCTCGAGATCGCCGCACGCAGGAGCTCGTGCTTTCTGACCCGCGCGCCGAGCCGGGCGCGTCGGAGCTCAGCCGGCCTTGCGCGCGACGACGAGCGCGTACTCGGCCTCGTAGGTCAGGCCGCCGTCGGTCGCGGTGTTCAGCGAGCTCATGAAGTCCACGAGGTCCTCGACGTAGGCCATGTAGCGCTCCTGGGAGAGCTCGGCGCGCGCCGCCGCGACGAAGCTGTTGGACTCCTCGGACTCCTCGCGCGCGGCGGCCACCGACGGCCACGACCACGTCACCGTGCCCAGCGAGAACGAGACGTCGACGACGTAGCGGGCCAGGCGCGCGCGGCAGACCTCCTCGTCGCCCCATAGATGCGGGGAGGGCGGTCGCTCCGCGCCGCCGCCGTCGTCGCCGGACGCCGGCAAGCCGGGCTCGAAGTACGTGGCCGCGACCTCGCCGAAGCGCGCCGCGGCCGAGCCCGGCGTCCACGCCGTGAAGCCCACGACGCCGCGCGAGCGCGCGACCCGGAAGGCCTCGGCGATCGCGACCTCCGGACGCGGGGCGAACACGAGGCCGAAGGCCGACAGGACGGCGTCGAAGCGGCCCGAGGCGTAGGGCAGCGCCTCCGCATCGGCCACCTCCCAGGGGATCTCCCACTCGCCGAGCGCGTCGCAGCGCGCCTTGCCGGCCTCGACGAGCGCCGGCGTGAGGTCGCAGGCCTCGGGGCTGGCCCCCGAGGCGGCGATCGCGAGCGCGACGTTCCCGTTGCCGGCCGCGAGATCGAGCGCGCGCTGGCCGGGACCCAGCCCGCAGGCGGCGACGAGCTGGCGCGCCACGCCCTCGTAGCGCCGTGCCGTGACCGCGTAGTCGCCGGCCGACCACAGGCGCCGCTGGTTGTCCTTGAACGCTGCGAGGTCGGTGCTCATCGACCCTCCATAGACTGGGTGATCAGTCTATGGGGGAACTGCAAGAACGCACACGCTTCGAGCCCGCGCAGGTCGAGCCGCGCGTCCTCGCGCGCTGGCTGGCGGCCGGTCTCGTGCATCCCGAGGCCGCCGGCAGCGCGGCCGAGAACTACTCGATCGCGATCCCGCCGCCGAACGTCACCGGCGCGCTGCACATGGGCCACGCGCTCAACGGCGCCATCCAGGACGTCCTGACGCGGACCAACCGCATGCGCGGCCGGCGCACGAAGTGGATCCTCGGCACCGACCACGCCGGGATCGCGACGCAGCGCCAGGTCGAGAAGCTGCTCGAGTCCGAGGGCACGTCGCGCGCGCGGCTCGGCCGCGCGGGGTTCGTCGAGCGCGTCTGGGAGTGGCGCGAGCGCTTCGGGGGCCAGATCATCGAGCAGTTCAAGCGCCTGGGCTCGACCTGCGACTACGACGACGAGCGCTTCACGATGGACGAGCGCTACCACGAGGCCGTCCTGAAGGTCTTCGTCGAGCTCTACGAGCAGGGGCTCATCTATCGCGACCACTACATGGTCAACTGGGATCCGGGCCTGCGCTCGGCGATCTCCGAGCTCGAGGTCGAGGAGCGCGACGGGATCGTCGACACCCTGTACTCGATCGCCTACCCGCTGGCGTCGGGCGACGGCGAGGTCGTCGTCGCGACCGTCCGCCCGGAGACGATGCTCGCCGACACCGCCGTCGCCGTGCACCCCGGCGACGAGCGCTACGCGAACCTCGTCGGCCAGGAGGTCGTGCTGCCGCTCGTCGGCCGCCGCCTGCCGATCATCGCCGACGCGTACGTGAAGTCAGACTTCGGCACCGGCGCGCTGAAGATCACCCCCGGCCACGACCCCAACGACTTCGAGATCGGCCGCCGCCACGGCCTCGACGAGATCAGCGTCATCGGCGAGGACGGCCTCATGACCGCGGCCGCCGGGGAGCGCTACGCCGGCCTTGCGATCGCCGACGCGCGGGCCCGCGTCATCGCCGACCTCGACGAGCTCGGGGCGATCCGCGCGCGCGAGGAGTACGTCCACACCGTGCCGTTCAGCCAGCGCTCGGGCGCGCGCGTCGAGCCGCTCATCTCGCTGCAGTGGTTCATGCGCATGGACGAGCTCGCCGGGCCGGCGCTGGACGCCGTGCGCTCGGGCAGGGTGCAGATCCACCCGGAGTCGCAGTCGCGCCGCTACCTCGACTGGCTGGCGGAGATCCGCCCGTGGTGCATCTCGCGCCAGCTGTGGTGGGGCCATCAGATCCCGGTCTGGTACCGCGGCGAGCAGACGCACGTCGGCGCGCGCGCCCCCGCCGGCGAGGGCTGGACGCAGGACCCCGACGTCCTGGACACGTGGTTCTCCTCCGCGCTGTGGCCGTTCGCGACGCTCGGCTGGCCGCACGACACCCCCGAGCTGCGCGCCTTCTATCCGACGAACGTGCTCTCCACGGCGCGCGACATCCTCTTTCTGTGGGTCGCGCGGATGGTGATGATGGGCCTGCGCTTCCCCGGCGAGATCCCCTTCGAGCACGTCTACGTGCACTCGATCATCCAGGCGCCCGACGGCCGGCGGATGAGCAAGTCGCTGGGCACGGGCATCGATCCGCTGGCGCTCATCGACGGCGGCCCGCGCCCGCCGGTGTTCCCGGAGGGCGGCGACTTCCCCGCCTACGGCGCCGACGCCGTGCGCTTCGGGCTGCTCGCGATGTCCTCCACGCAGGACGTGCGCTTCAGCGAGGAGAAGGTCCAGCAGGGCCAGGCGCTCGCCAACAAGCTCTACAACGCGACGCGCTTCGTCGTGCTGCGCGTCGGCGAGCAGGCCGCCGGCGCGGCGGCCGGCGGGCCGCGGCCGCGCACCGTCGAGGACCGCTGGATCCTCTCGCGCCTGCAGGCGATCGAGGCCGACACGCAGGCGCGCGTCGACGCCTTCGAGTTCGCCAAGGCGGCGCTCGGCCTCTATGACTTCATCTACGGCGAGCTGTGCGACTGGTACCTGGAGATCGTCAAGCCGCGCCTCGGCGACGACGCCGACCCGCAGGATCGCGCCGCGCTCGCGGCGACGCTGCTGCACGTGCTGCGCGAGACGCTGGCGACCGCCCATCCGCTGATCCCGTTCGTGACCGAGGAGCTGTGGGACCTGCTGCCGGGCACCGAGGGCATGCTGGCGACCGGCGCGCTGCCCGCGCCCGACGACGCGCTGCGCGACCCCGCCGCCGAGGCCGCGATGGACCGCGCGATCGAGGCCGTCCGCGTCCTGCGCGGCTGGCGCGACTCCGTCGGGGTGCGGCCCGGCGCGATCGTGCCGGCGCTGCTCGACGCCGACGGCTACGACGCGACGTCCGAGCGCGTCGGCGCGCTGGCGCGGTTTGGCTTCGACGGGTCCGGCGAGCGCGGGGCGCAGGTCGCGAGCATCGCCGTGCCGGGCGGGGTCGTCTCGGTGCTCGAGTCCGCCGACGTCGACCTCGGCGCGGCGCGGCGGCGCCTGGAGCAGCGCCGCGCCACGCTGGCCAGCGAGATCGAGCGCGCCGAGCGCAAGCTCGCCAACGAGGGCTTCGTGGCCAAGGCGCCGGCCGCCGTCGTCGACGCCGAGCGCGCCAAGCTCGACGGCCTGCGCGCCGACCTGGAGGCGCTGTGACGCCCCTCGCCGAGCGCGGCGCCGCGCGGCGCGGCTGGTCGGCGAGCGACGCCGAGCGCTGGCTGCTGTCGCGCGAGCTCTTCGGGATGCGCTTCGGCCTGGAGCGCATGCGCGGACTGATGGCCGCGCTCGACGCGCCGCACGAGGCGTTTCGCGCGATCCACGTCGTGGGCACCAACGGCAAGTCCTCCACGGTGCGGATGATCGCGGCCCTGCTGAGCCAGCACGGCGTGCGCAGCGGGGCCTACCTGTCGCCGCACCTGATCGCCTTCTCCGAGCGGATCCGCATCGAGGGCGAGGACGTCTCGCCGCAGCAGTTCGCCGAGGCGGTCGGCCGTGCGCGCGCCGCGGCCGAGCTCGTCGACCGCACGCTCGAGCAGGACGACCGCGTGACGCAGTTCGAGGCGCTGACGGCGGCCGCGTATGCGCGGCTCGCGGCGTCCGCGGTCGACGTCGCCGTCGTCGAGGCCGGCCTCGGCGGGCGCTGGGACGCGACGAACGTCATCGAGGCCGAGATCGCCGTGCTCACGAACGTGGGGCTCGAGCACACGCGCTGGCTCGGGCCGACGATCGCCGACATCGCGCGCGAGAAGCTCGCGGTGCTCGCGCCCGGCGCGACGCTCGTGCTCGGCCCCGACCTGCATCCCGACGCCGAGGCGCAGGCGCTGCGCGCCGCCGGCGAGCAGGGCGCGACGATCGTGCGGGCGCCGGCCGAGCCGGCGGGCACGGGGCAGCTCGCGGCGCGCGGCGCGTTTCAGCGGCGCAACTTCTCGGTCGCCTGCGCCGCCGCGGGCGCGCTGCTGGGGGGCCTGGAGGCCGGCCCGCTGCGCGCGGCGGCCGCTGGCACGGTCGTGCCGGGTCGCTTCGAGGTGCGCGCGGATGGCGCGGGCGGCGAGCTCGTCCTGGATGGCGCGCACAACCCCGACGGGATCCGCGCGCTCGCCGAGACGCTGCCCGGGTTCCTCGCCGGCCGGCCGCTCGTCGCCGTGCTCTCGGTGCTCGACGACAAGGACGTGCCGGCGATGCTCGCCGCGCTGCTGCCGCTCTGCGCCGGCGCGGTCTTCACCGCCAGCGCCAACCCGCGCGCGCTGCCGGCGGCGCAGCTGGCGGCGCAGGCCGCCGGCGCCGGCTGGGGTGCGACCGCCCGCGTCGAGGCCGATCCGCGGCGCGCGGTCGCGCTCGCGCGCGAGCTGGCGGGGGCCGGCGGCGTCGTGCTGGCGACCGGCTCGATCTATCTGGTCGCCGATCTCACGCGCCCCGGCGGGTCCGGCCGCGCGTCGACGCTGTGAACGGCGACGGCCCGTCCGCGGTCGCGCTGATCGCCGCCGTCGCGGTCATCGTCGCCCTCGTCATCCTCGTCTTCTTCGCCCTCGGCTACGGCCTCGGGCGCCTGTTCCTGTAGGCGCCCGTGCACCCCTCGACCCCCGCCGGGGGATAAGCTCCCACGATCGTGGTCGCCGTCTTCGGCATCAACAGCGATGGGCTGAACCTCGCGGTCAACATGCTCATCCTGTTTCTCGTCGTCATCTACCTGGCGCTCGTGTACTGGACGTACATGGATGCGATCAGGCGCATCGAGGATCCGATGCTCGTCATCTGCGCGACGGTCGCTTCGCTGTTTCCGTTCGTGGGAACGATCCTCTACGTCATCGTGCGCCCGCCGGAGTACCTCGAGGACGTCCGCGAGCGCGAGCTGGAGATGCAGGCCGCGGAGGCGCGGCTGCACGAGCTCAACTACATGCTCTGCCCGCACTGCGACTACGAGGTCAAGGAGGACTTCCTGCGCTGTCCCAACTGCATGCGCAAGCTGCGCGATCCCTGCGGCACCTGCGCCCGGCCGCTGGATCCCACCTGGAAGCTCTGCCCGTATTGCGAGGCCGAGCCCGGCGACGTGCCGCGCACGTCGCGGCTGCGCTCCGAAGCCTGACGCCCACTGCTCAAGGAGATTTCTGATCGATGGACCGGACTCTGATCCTGGTCAAGCCTGACGCGTTTGCGCGGCGCCTGACCGGCGAGATCATCGCCCGCTTCGAACGCAAGGGTCTGCACCTGACGGCGCTGAAGCTCATGACGATCGACGAGCGGGTCGCCAAGCGCCATTACGCCGAGCACGAGGGCAAGCCGTTCTTCGACGGGCTCGTGTCGTTCATCACCTCGGGCCCGCTCGTCGCGATGGTGCTCGAAGGCCCCAACGCGATCGAGGCCGCCCGCCAGATCATCGGGGCGACGAACGGCATCGAGGCCGCGCCGGGATCGGTCCGCGGCGACTACGCCCTGGAGGTCCGCCGCAACCTCGTGCACGGGTCGGACTCGCGCGAGTCCGCCGAGCGCGAGATCGCGATCTACTTCGGCGAGTAGCGCCCGGCCGATGGCCGCCGCCGCAGCGCCCGCGCCGCTCGTCCTCGCCAGCCGCTCGCCGCAGCGGCGCGCGATCCTCGCGCAGCTCGGCATCGCCTTCGAGGTCGTCGACGTCGACGTCGACGAGATCGCCGCCGGCGACCCCGTGCAGGTCGTGCGCGCCAACGCGCTCGCCAAAGCGCGGGCCGGGGAGGCGCTGCGGCCGGGGCGGACCGTGCTCGGCGTGGACACGATCGTCGCCCTGGAGGGCGAGATCTTCGGCAAGCCGGCGTCCGCCGACGCCGCGCGGCGGACCCTGAAACGGCTCTCCGGACGCACGCACGACGTCGTCAGCGGCGTCGCGCTGCTGCAACCGGGCAACCCTCAGGTTGCGCATGAGGTCACGAAGGTGGCCTTTCGCAGCCTCGACGACGAGCTCGTTCGACGGTACGTCGAATGCGGCGAATGGTCCGGTCGTGCGGGCGGTTATGCCATTCAAGGCCGAGGGGCGGGGCTTGTGCGGCGGATAACCGGCGACTACCTGAACGTCGTGGGTTTGCCGGTGGCCACGATGCTCGACCTCGACTTGACCCTTATGCTCAGGGAGAACTAGAGGGATGGCCTTGTCCCGGCGGGTGCGCCGCTAGACTCAGCGGCGGCGCCGGCCCCGCGATCAGTCCTCGTCGCGGAGCGAAATCGGGGAAGCGCCACTCCTCCATGAGCTTCTTCAGCTACCTCACCGGATTCGGTGGCCGCGACATGGCTGTCGACCTGGGCACCGCGAACACGCTCGTCTACGTGCGCGGGCGCGGCATCGTCCTCAGCGAGCCCTCGGTCGTCGCGATCGACTCGCGCAGCGGCGAGGTGCACGCCGTCGGCATCGAGGCCAAGCGCATGCTCGGCCGCACGCCCGGCACGATCTCGGCGATCCGGCCGTTGAAGGACGGCGTCATCGCCGACTTCGACGTGACCGAGGAGATGCTGCGCCACTTCATCCAGAAGGTCCACCAGAACCGCTGGGCGCACCCGCGCGTCGTCGTCTGCGTCCCCTCCGGGGTGACGGGGGTCGAGAAGCGCGCGGTCGAGGAGGCGTGCCTGAGCGCCGGTGCGCGCCAGGCGTACCTCATCGAGGAGCCGATGGCGGCGGCGATCGGCGCCGGCCTGCCGGTCGGCGAGCCGACCGGCTCGATGGTCGTCGACATCGGCGGCGGGACGAGCGAGGTCGCCGTCATCTCGCTCGGCGGGATCGTCGTGTCGCAGTCGATCCGGATCGGCGGCGACGAGCTCGACGAGGCGATCATCAACTACGCCAAGCGCGAGTACAAGCTGCTCATCGGCCAGCAGACCGCCGAGGAGGTCAAGCTCGAGATCGGCTCGGCGCACCCGATGGACGAGGAGGTGCAGGCCGAGATCCGCGGGCGCGACATGGTCTCCGGCCTGCCCAAGACGGTCGTCCTGACGAGCGAGGAGATCCGCCAGGCGCTCGAGGAGCCGCTGTCGGCGATCATCGACGCCGTCAAGGAGACGCTGGACCGCACCCCGCCCGAGCTGTCGTCGGACATCATGGACCGCGGCATCATGCTCGCGGGCGGCGGCTCGCTGCTGCAGGGCCTCGCCGAGCGCCTGCGCGAGGAGACCCAGATGCCCTGCCACCTCGCCGAGTCGCCGCTGACCTGCGTCGCCGTCGGCTCGGGACGCTCGCTGGAGGAGTTCGAGGTCATCCACCGCACGAACCGCAACTCGAAGAACCGCCGCAAGCGCTACTAACCCCTTGGAGTCTTCGCCCGCGTGTACGACAAAACCGTCCGTCGTCGCCGGGCAGTCCTCGGACTGCTCGTCGTCTGCTCCCTGATCCTCCTCACCGCGTACTTCGGTGAGACGGGCAGCGGGGCGCTGCACGGCGTCCAGCGCGGGACGAGCGAGGTCCTCAACCCCATCCAGGAGGGCGCCAGCCGGGCGCTGAAGCCCGTGCGCGACCTGTTCGGCTGGTTCGGCGACACGATCGCGGCCAAGGGCCAGGTCGCCGACCTGCGCGCCGAGCGCGACGCGCTGCGCGCGGAGGTCGCCGCCAACGAGGTCCGAAGCGCCGACTACACCCGGCTGTCCAAGCTCGTCGAGCTCAACGGCGCGCTCGGCCTCGAGGACCTCGGACCGAAGACCGGCCGCGTCATCTTCCAGTCGCCGACGGTCTGGTACGCGACGATCCGCGTCGACAAGGGCTCCGACGACGGCGTGCGGCTCTACCAGCCGGTCGTCAACGAGAGGGCCCTCATCGGCCGCGTCACCGCGGTCTTCGGCGGCTCGGCGCAGGTGACGCTCATCACCGACTCCAAGACGAAGGTGCCCGCCCGCGCCGGCCCGCGCGGCGAGTTCGGGGTCGTCGAGCCGGCGAGCGCGGGCAACCCCACCGACCTCGTCATGACGTTCACGAAGCCCGGCGCCAGGATCAGCGTCGGCGACCGCGTCGTCACGCGGGGCACCGAGCCCGAGGACCGCCAGACGTCGCTGTATCCCGTCGGGCTGCCGATCGGCCGCGTCACGCGGATCGCCAACGAGGGCACCGACACGCAGGAGATCCACCTGCGCCCCTACGCCGACATGCGCAGCCTGGACTTCGTCGAGATCCTCACGCGGCCGCGGGGCCCCTCGTGACCGCGCCGACGCCGCAGCTCATCGGCCGCCTGGCGCTGATCGGCATCCTCGGCGTCGTCGTGCAGACCGCGGCCGTCTCGCAGCTGCCGATCGCCGGGACGAACGCCGACCTGTCGCCGCTGCTCGTCATGGCCGTCGGGCTGCTGTGCGGCTCGCTCGCCGGCGGGACCTTCGGCTTCGGCGTCGGCCTCTTCGCCGACGTCGTCTCGCTGCAGACGCTCGGCGTGTCCTCGCTGGTCCTGCTCGGCGTCGGCTACGGCGCGGGGCGCCTGCGCGAGGCGCGCGATCCCGAGGGCACGCTCGTGCCGCTCGCGGTGGGCGCCGCGGCGACGCTCGCCTTCGGCATCGGCTTCGCGCTGCTGCAGTTCCTGCTCGGCGTCGACGCCCCGGTCAGCTGGGCGCTGCTGCGCCAGCTGCTCGCCGCGCTCGTCGTCAACACGCTGCTCGCGCTGCCCGTCTACGCGCTCGTGCGCCGCTCGCTGCAGTCCGTGCTGCCCGAGGACCCGCGCCGCCGCCGGCGGCGCGCCTACACGACCGGGGGCCTGAGCCCGCTGTCGCGCGGACCGGAGCTGCGGCGATGATGATGGAGCCCGCCGGCGAGCGCCGGACGCCGATCACCCCGCAGCTGGCGCTGCGCGTCGCGGTCTTCGGCGGCGTCGCGTTCGCCCTGTTCGCGGTCATCTTCTTTCGCCTCTGGTACCTGCAGGTGCTGTCGGGCGACAAGTACGTCGCCGAGGCGCGCGGCAACCGCGTGCGCGAGCTGCGCATCCAGGCGCCGCGCGGCAAGATCGTCGACCGCACCGGCAAGGTCATCGTGCGCAACCGCCAGGCGGTCGTCGTCGAGCTCGACCCGGCCAAGCTGCCGGGCGCCGAGCGCGAGCTGGCCGCCGCCTGGGGCCAGAAGGCGGGCCGGCGCGCCGCGCGCCCGAAGGGCAGCCGCGGCGACCCGATCCCGATCCCGCCGATCCCGACCGACGACCTGCGCGAGCGCTACGAGCGCCTCGGGGCGGTGCTCGGCACGTCCGCCCGCGCGATCCACAAGCGCGTCGTGCAGTCGCTCGTGCTCGTGCCCTACTCGTCGGTGCGGATCAAGACCGACGTGTCCGAGTCGACGCTGGCGTTCATCTCCGAGCGCCCCGAGCGCTTCCCCGGCGTCAAGGTCGAGCGCACGTACCTGCGCGACTACCCGCAGGGCACGCTGGCGGCGCAGATCCTCGGCACCGTCGGCGAGATCAGCCCCGACGAGCTCGAGAAGCCGCGCTTTCGGGGAGTCAAGCCCGGGACGATCATCGGGACCGGCGGCCTGGAGCGCACCTACGACCGCTACCTGCGCGGCGTCGACGGGATCCAGCGCGTGCAGGTCGACGCCTTCGGGCGCCCGGTGCCCAACGCCAAGCTGCAGCGCGACGAGCCGGTCTCGGGCCAGCGCCTGCGCCTGTCGCTCGACCTCGCCCTCGAGAAGACCGGCCAGCGCGAGCTGCGCTCGATCGGCGGCGGCAAGGCCGGCGTGTTCGTCGCGCTGAACCCCGACGACGGCCAGGTGCTCGCGATGGGCTCTCACCCGACGTTCGACCCCGATCTGCTGACCCCGCCGATCCCGGACGAGACCTACGAGGCGCTGCTGGGCAAGGGCGGCGCCGGGCCGCTGTTCAACCGCGCGATCTCCGGCCAGTACCCGACCGGGTCGACCTTCAAGGCGATCACCGCGCTCGCGGGCCTGGAGACGGGGCTCATCACGCCGGGCGCGACGATCGACGATCCGGGCTGCATCAAGGTCGGCGAGGCGGAGCGCTGCAACGCCAAGGACCAGGCCTACGGCGCCGTCGACCTCACGCGCGCGCTGCAGGTCTCCTCGGACATCTACTTCTACAAGCTCGGCATCAACGCCTTCTACAAGGGCGGGCTCGTCATCCAGCGCTACGCGCGCAAGCTCGGCTTCGGCCGGCTCACCGGGATCGACCTGCCCGGCGAGGACGACGGCGTCATCCCCGACCCGGCCTGGCGCAAGCGCATCAAGCAGGTCGAGATCGACTGCCGCAAGAAGAAGAGGATCTCGCTGCAGGCCAACGTCTACGTGGCGGGCGCCGCCGGCTGCGGGATCTCCGACATGCGCGACTACAACCTCGGCGACACGGTCAACCTCTCGGTCGGACAGGGCGACCTGCAGGCCACGCCGCTGCAGCTCGCCGTCGCCTACGCCGCGATCGCCAACAAGGGCAAGGTCGTCGTGCCGCACCTCGGCCTGGAGATCGAGCGCGCCAACGGCGAGCTCGTGCAGCGCATCGAGCGCGACCCGGCGCGCAGGATCAAGATCGACGAGGCCGCGCGCCAGGCGGTCGCGGCCGGCCTGCACCTGGCGACGAGCGCCCCCGGCGGAACCTCGGCCGACGTCTTCGCCGACTGGCCGCAGGACCGCCTGCCGGTGTTCGGCAAGACGGGGACCGCCGAGCGCCAGCCCAAGCAGGACCAGTCCTGGTACGTCGCCTACGTGCCCGACCCCAAGCGTCCGATCGTCATCGTGGCGACCGTCGAGGAGGGCGGCTTCGGCGCCGCGACGGCGGCGCCGATCGTCTGCCGGATGCTCGCCAGCTACTACCGCGAGAACGTGTCGTGCGCCCCCGGGAAGTCGACGACGCAGTGAACGAGCCCTCGCTCACGCGCCGCGCCGCAGGGCTGCGCATGCCGTTCGATCCGCTGCTCGCGGTGGCGACCCTCGGGCTCATGGCCGCCTCGCTCGTTACCCTCAATGCATCGACGAGCACAGACGTCCCTGGCGATCCGCACCACTACGTCACGCGGCAGAGCGTGTTCTTCGTCATCGGCACGATCGTCGCGATCGTGCTCAGCCGGATCGACTACTCGCGTCTGCGCGAGCTGAAGTTCGGGATCTACGGGCTCATGATGAGCGCGCTGGTGCTCGTCGCGGTCTTCGGCGGCGTCACGCGCGGCTCGCGCCGGGCGATCCAGCTTCCGTTCATCGAGGTGCAGGCCTCCGAGCTGGGCAAGGTGCTGCTCGTCGCGGCGCTGGCCGCCTTCGTCGTGGACCGGTCGCGGCGCCTCGGCGAGCGCGACACGACGGCGCGGATCGTGATCATCGCGATGGTCCCCGCGATCTTCGTCATGTCCTCCGATCTGGGCTCCGGCCTGGTCTACATCGCGATCCTCTGCGCGGTGCTGTTCGTCGCCGGGATCGACTGGCGCCACTTCGCGGGGCTCATCGCGCTCGGAGCGGTGGCGCTGACGATCGTGCTCGCGGGGGCCCCGGCGCTGGGCGTGACGGTGCTCGAGGCCTACCAGGTCGATCGCCTCACCTCGTTTCTGAACCCGTCGGAGGTGGCCGGCGCGGCCGGCTACCAGCAGAACCAGTCGCGCATCGCGATCGGGTCGGGCCAGAAGACCGGCCGCGGCTCCGACGCGACCCAGGGACCGCTGAACTTCCTTCCGGAGGACCGCACGGACTTCGCGTTCGCCGTCGTCGGCGAGCGCTGGGGATTTGCCGGCGCGGGCCTCGTCCTGTCGTTGTACGCGCTGCTCATCTGGCGCGGTCTGCGGATCCTCACCGTGGCCAAGAACCTCTACGGCGCGCTCATCGCCGGGGGAATCGTGGCCATGCTCCTGTTTCAGGTCTTCATCAACGTCGGCATGAACGTGGGGATCATGCCCATCACAGGGATCCCCCTGCCGCTGCTCTCATACGGCGGCAGCTCGGTGCTCTCAACCCTCTTGGCCATCGGCCTGTTGCAGTCGGTCTACGCGCAAGGGCGCTTTGCGGCCGCGACCAAACGCCGGAGCCTCTCATTCTGATCTAAGGACACCCCGTCTCATGAAGAAGCAAGTATTGGTCAGCGTCGACCGTGGAGAAACACGTGTCGCGCTGCTGGAAGCCACCGGCAACCCCGGCGCGGCGAAGACGACCGCGCGATCCAAGAAGCCGACCGCGGCCGACGGCTACCGCGTCGCCGAGCTGTACTTCGAGCGCCGCGGCGCGCGCTCGATCGTCGGCAACATCTACAAGGGCAAGGTCGACAACGTCCTCGCCGGCCTGGAGGCCGCGTTCGTCGACATCGGGCTGGAGAAGAACGGCTTCCTGCACGTCGACGAGATCGTCGTGCCGGGCGTCGACGTCGGGCGCCGCGGTCGCGGCAAGGAGGGCGGCTCGAAGATCAACGAGCTCATCAAGCCCGGCCAGGAGATCGTCGTGCAGGTCGTCAAGGACCCGCTGAAGAGCAAGGGCGCACGGCTGTCGATGGAGGTCACCGTCGCCGGGCGCTACATGGTCTACGCCCCGATGGGCGAGGGGGTCGGCGTCTCGCGCCGCCTCGAGGACCGCGAGCGCGAGCGCCTGCGGCGCGAGACGAAGGGCCTGGACCTCGACGGCGGCGGCGCGATCATCCGCACCGCGGCCAGCGGCGCCAAGCGCGACGACTTCGAGCGCGAGCTGCAGTACCTGTTCAAGCTGCACGAGGTCCTCGACAAGCGCGTCGAGGAGACCGTCGCGCCGGGGCTCGTCTTCCAGGAGGCCGACCTCTCCGTGCGCGTCGTGCGCGACATCTTCTCCGAGCACTTCGAGCGCGCGATCGTCGACGATCCCAAGCAGCACCAGCGCCTCGTCTCGTTCTTCACGCGCACCGCGCCCGAGCTCGTCGACCGCGTCGAGCTCTACGAGGAGAAGGCCCCGCTGTTCGAGGCCTACGGCGTCGAGAAGGTCATCAACGGCCTCATGACGCGCCGCGTGGACCTGCCCAGCGGCGGCTACCTCATCATCGACTACGCCGAGGCGCTGACGGTCATCGACGTCAACTCCGGCTCGTTCATCGGCCGCGGCAAGGGCGCGCGGCTGGAGGACACGATCACGACGACGAACCTCGAGGCCGCCGAGGAGGTCGTCAACCAGCTGCGCCTGCGCGACATCGGCGGGATCATCGTCATCGACTTCATCGACATGGCTCGCGCGCGCAACCGCGACGCCGTCCTGAAGACGCTGCGCAAGACGCTCGACGAGGACCGCACGAAGACCTTCACCGCCGAGATCTCCAAGCTCGGGCTCGTCGAGATGACGCGCCAGAACGTCACCGAGGGGGTGCGCGAGATCATCTCGCGGCCCTGCCCGACGTGCGACGGCGACGGCGTCATCAAGTCCGAGGAGACGATCGCGATCGAGTTCGAGCGCCGCCTGCGGCTGCTCACGAAGAAGGCGCCCAAGAAGCACGAGGCGTTCCTCGTGCAGATGAACCCGCGCGTCAGCCAGGTCTTCACGGGCAACGCCAAGCGCGTCCTGCGCGCGCTGGAGGACCAGACCGGCCGGCGCTTTCACTTCACCGGCACGGAGGGGCTGCCGCTGGACCACTTCGACGTGCTCATGGAGGGCTCGCGCGACGAGGTGCAGGAGCGCGCCGTGCCCTTCCGCGAGGGCGACGAGGTGCTCGTGCACATCATCGAGCCGCACATGTACGACGTCGACGACGCCGTCGCCAAGATCGACGGCTACATCATCAGCGTCAGCGGCGGCGGGCGCTTCGTGGGCTCCAAGCGGCTCGTGCGCATCGACCACGCCGGGCGGACCTCGGCGACCGCGACGATGCTCGACGCGCCCGCCGAGGAGGAGCCCGATGCGGACGCCGAGACCGGCGCCGACGACGATGGCGTAGAATCGACGCCTCGGCGCCGCGGCCGCAGAGGCGGACGGCGCCGTTCGCGCGCCACGGCCGAGTCTGGTGCGACACCTGCTCCGGAAAGCTGAACCCCCTTTCACCATGCCCTACGCAATCGTCAAGACAGGCGGCAAGCAGTACCGCGTCGAGGAGGGCCAGACCCTGCTCGTCGAGCGGCTCGCCGACGAGGAGGGCGCGACCGTCGCCCTGCAGCCGCTGCTGTACGCGGCCGACGAGGCCGTCTTCGACGCCGACGGCCTGAAGCAGGTGTCCGTCAAGGCGCGCATCGTCGGTCATGAGCGCGGCGAGAAGCTGCGCGTCTTCAAGTTCAAGCCCAAGCGCGGCTACAAGCGGACCACCGGTCATCGCCAGGAGCTCACCCGCTTGGAGATCACGGAAGTGAAGGGCTAACCGCGATGGCACACAAGAAGGGCCTCGGCTCCTCGCGCAACGGGCGCGACTCCAACGCACAGCGCCTCGGCGTCAAGACGTTCGCCGGCCAGACCGTCACCGGCGGCGAGATCATCGTGCGCCAGCGCGGCACGCGCTTTCGCCCCGGCGAGGGCGTCGGGATCGGCAAGGACGACACGCTCTACGCGCGCTCGCCCGGCACGGTCGTCTTCGGGACGCAGCGCGGCAAGCGCATCGTCTCGATCGCGCCGCAAGCCGCCGAGTAGCGCCGGGGCGCGCCCGGCCGCCGCTCGCACGCCCGGCGACCTGCTCGCGGCCGGCGCGCCGACGCGCTCACCCGCCGGCGTTGGCCTCGATCGCGGCCAGCAGCTCGCGCAGCCGGGCGACGTCGACGTCGTCGAGTCCCGCCCGGATGCGGGCGTCGAACCGCACGGCGGCGGCGCGCAGGGCCAAGAAGCGGCGCTCGCCCTCGTCGGTCAGCGCGACCCGTTGTACGCGCCGGTTCTCGGGCGTGCGCTCGCGCGTGACGAGACCGTCGCGCGCCATCGCGTCGAGGTGCCGGGTGAGCGTCGCGGCCTCGATGCCGACGGCGGCGGCGAGCCCGCGCTGCGTCTGCGGCGGCCGCGTCTTCAGCGCGAGCAGGACGAGCCAGACCGGGCGTGACCCGCCCGCCTCGGCGAGTGCGGCGTCGAAGGCCCGCGAGAGGCGCTTGGCGGTGGCGGCGAGCGCGAGTCCGATCGGCTGTTGACGGGGCGCCGGCATCAGTCGGCCTGCTCGGCGCCTCGGCGGGGCTGGCGCTGCTGGCCGCGATCGGCGCCACGAGCCAGGACGAGGAGCTCGCGAGGTCCGCCTACCGGTTCATGTCGACGTTCGGGCTGGCGTTCGGGATCCCGCTGAGCTTCACAGCGCTGCTCAGCGGCATCGCGCTCGGGCTCGGCTCGAAGTGGGGGGTGCTGCGCTACCCGTGGGTCACGACGAAGCTCGTCCTGCTCGTCACGACGATCCTCAACGGCGCGCTCGTCGTCGGACCCGGCAGCGAGCGCATGGCACACGGTCCGGCCGGCCTCGGGACCCTGCTCGTCGCGGCCGGCGGCTACAGCGTCGCCGCCCTGGCCACGGCGACGGTGCTGTCGGTCTACAAGCCCGGCCGCCGGCGCCGCTGACCGGCGCTCATGCCGGCGGCGGGTTGCGCTCCAGCCAGGCGCGCGCGGCGACGCCGGCCTCGCGCGCGACGTCCGCCGGCTTGGCGTCCGGCGGCGGCAGCTCGATGACGCCGAGCACGACGAGCGTGCGGATGATCGAGCGCAGCGGGTCGTAGGCGTTTGACCACGGCTCGGGAAACGGGTCGCCGACCGCGGCCTGCGCGACCCACTCCACGAGCAGGCGCTCGCGCAGCGGGACCCGGCCGGGCCCCGCCATCGATCGCGGATGCTGCGCGCGCGAGGTCTGCTCGCCCATCGGGCGAGGATCGCACACGCCGGCCGGCCCGGCGCTCAGAGCGGCTGGCTCACCGGCCGGATGAGGATCTCGTTGACGTCGACGTGGGCCGGCTGCCCGACGGCGTACATCACCGCGCGGGCGATGTCGTCGGGCTCCAGCGCGCCGGAGACCGGGTTGTCGAAGAACGGCGTGTCGACCATCCCCGGCTCGATCGAGGTGACGCGCACGCCGGTCTCGTTGAGCTCCTGGCGAGCCGACTCGGCCATCGCCGTCACCGCGTGCTTCGTGGCGCTGTACAGCGAGCCCGGCAGCGCGCGGCGGCCGGCGACCGAGCTCGTCAGCAGCAGGTGCCCGGTGGACTGCTTCAGCGCCGGCAGCGTCGCGCGGATCGTGAACGCGCAGCCCAGCACGTTCGTGAGCACCATGTCGCGCCAGTGCTCGGGCGTCTCCTCGAGAAACCCGCGTGCCGCGCCGAAGCCGGCGTTGGCGAACACGACGTCGAGGCGGCCGAAGGCGTGCAGCGCCTGCGCGACCATCGCCTCCTGCTGGGCGAAGTCGGTGACGTCGCAGGTCACGGCGAGCGCGCGCTCGCCGCCGCCGAGCTCGTCGGCGAGCGCGGTGAGCCTGCCGGTCGAGCGGGCGGCGAGGACGAGCCGGTAGCCGGCGCCGGCCGCCTGGCGCGCCGTGGCGGCACCGATCCCGCTCGAGGCACCGGTGATGAGAAAGACGGGGTCGGCCATGCTGCTCCTTGGATCGGTGCCTGGGCTACGTTGGTACCCGCATGCTCTACGACAAGGCACGCATCTTCGTTCAGGCCGGTGGTGGCGGCGACGGCTGCGTGAGCTTTCGCCGCGAGGCGCACGTGCCGCAGGGCGGGCCCGACGGCGGGCACGGCGGACACGGCGGCGACGTCGTCCTGCTGTGCGACGACTCGCTGCGCGACCTGCAGTCCTTCAAGCGGCGCGCGCACTACAAGGGCAAGCGGGCGGGACACGGCGAGGGCGCGCAGCGCCACGGCGCCGACGGCCCGCCGCTGCAGATCTCGGTCCCGCCCGGCACGCAGGTGACCTCGTGGGACGCAAGCACGCACGACCTCGTCGTCCCCGGCCAGCGCGTCGTGGTGGCGCGCGGCGGGGCCGGTGGGCGCGGCAACAAGACGTTCGCGACGTCGACGCGCCAGGCGCCGCGGCTCGCCGAGAACGGCCTGCCCGGCGAGGAGGGATGGCTGGACCTGCGCCTGAAGCTGCTCGCCGACGTCGGTCTCGTCGGTTTGCCCAACGCCGGCAAGTCGTCGCTGCTGGCGCGCATGACGCGCGCCACGCCGAAGGTCGCGGCGTACCCGTTCACGACGCTCGAACCGGTGCTCGGCACGCTGCAGGGCGCCGAGCGCCAGCTCGTCATCGCCGACATCCCCGGGCTCATCGAGGGCGCCAGCGACGGCGCCGGCCTCGGCCACGACTTCCTCGCCCACGTCGAGCGCACGCGGCTGCTCGTCCACGTCCTGGACCTCGCGCCCGTCGACGGCTCCGATCCGCTCGCCAACCACGCGACGATCGAGGCCGAGCTGCGCGCGCACGACCCGCGCCTGGCGGCCCTGCCGCGCCTGCTCGCGCTCTCCAAGGCCGATCTCGTGCCGGCGCAGGACGCCGAGGCGGCGGCGCGGGAGTGGCGCGACCGGATGGGCGAGGGCGTCCCCGTGTTCGTCACGAGCGCGGCGACCGGCCAGGGCCTCGACGAGCTCGCGCTCGAGCTCGGGCGCAGCGTGCCGCTGGCGCCGGCGCCGGGCCCCGACGAGACGCTCGTGCCCGAGGACGTGCCGACCGTCGAGCATCGCGTCTTTCGGCCCGCGGCCGGGCGCAGCTTCGCCGTGGCGCGCGTCGAGGACGGCGTGTACCGCGTGGAGGGCGACGGCGTCGAGCGCCTGCTGCTGCGCCACGACCTCGACAACGACGAGGCGCTCGCCCACGTCGAGGACCGCCTGCGGCGGATGGGCGTCATCGCCGCGCTCGAGGCGCAGGGCTTCGAGCCGGGCGACGACGTCGAGATCGCCGGCGTGCTGTTCGAGCTTCACCCCGGTTGAGGTTGCGATTGGGAGCACGCCGCAACCTTTGCGGCCCGCCGCGGGTTGTGACGACGACTGGGGTCACGACCGGGGGGAAATCAGTGCACTATCGACGCTGGCGACGGGGAACGTCCGCGGGGCGGACGGCGGCGGGCCGAACCGTCTACGGTCCCGCGCGATGAAGCCGACGACTCCCCTGCTGGCGGCGCTGCTGGCGCTCGCGCTCCTGGCCCCGGCGGCCCACGCGGCCCCCGACCAGGCCTCGATCATGATGGACGACGACCAGCTGCTGTACCGCAGCGACACGCAGCGCGCGCGGTCGCTCGTGCTCATGAAGCAGCTCGGCGTCGACGCCGTGCGCGTGACCGTGCTGTGGAAGGTCGTCGCCGAGGGCGCGCGGCTCACCAATCGCGAGATCAGCCACATCAAGGGCGCCAAGAACCGCAGGCGCGCCCAGAAGCAGCGCCGGCGCTTCAAGCCCGCGGACCCGCGGACCTATCCGACCCGCAACTGGGACCGCTACGACAACCTCGTCAGGGAGGCCGCCAACCTGGGCATCCGGGTGTACTTCTCGGTCAGCGGCCCCGGACCGTCGTTCGCCCACAGGAAGGCCCCGAGCAGCCAGCGGCGCAACGCCGGCACGTTCAAGCCCTACCCGACGCGCTACCGCTCGTTCGTGCAGGCCGTCGGCAAGCGCTACGCGGGCCGCTACCGCGACGAGAACGGCGCCCGCCGCCCGCTGCCGCGCGTGTCGCACTGGTCGCTGTGGAACGAGCCCAACCAGCCCGGCTGGCTGACCCCGCAGTACGAGCGCCGCGACGGGCAGACGGTGCCCGCCGCTCCCGCGCTGTACCGCGCGCTGTACCGCGCCGGCGTCGAGGGCCTGCGGCGCTCGGGGCACACGGTCGCGACCGACGCCATCTACCTCGGCGAGACGGCGCCGCTGGGCTCCACCCGGCGCGGCGCCCGCAACGGCATGCGGCCGGTGCCGTTCCTGCGCGAGCTGCTGTGCCTGTCGCCGACCGGCGTGCCCTACGCGGGCGCCGACGCCGCGCGCCGCGACTGCGACGACTTCGCCAAGAACGGCCCGCTGCAGGCCTCCGGCTTCGCACACCATCCCTACACGAAGAAGGCCGCGCCGACGAAGGCGCCGTCGAGCCCCGACGAGATCACGATCGCGACGATCGGCCGGCTCGGGCCGCTGCTGGACACGCTCGCCCTGCAGTCGGGCGGGATGATCCCCTCGGCCATGCCGCTCTACCTGACGGAGTTCGGCTACGAGTCAAGCCCGCCGGACCCGCGCAACGGCATCCCGCTCGCGCGCCAGGCGCAGTTCATCCAGCTCGCCGACTTCCTGGCGTACAACGAGCCGCGCGTCGTCGCGACGTCGCAGTTTCTGCTGCGCGACACCGCGCCGGTCAAGCGCTATCCCAAGGGCTCGCGGCTGTACTGGTTCACCTACCAGTCGGGCCTGCTCACGCAGCGCGGCCGGATGAAGCTCGCCGGCTTCGCGTACGCGCTGCCGTTCGTCGTCTTCCCCGCCGGTCCGGGGACCCTCGGCTACTGGGGCCAGCTTCGCTTCCGCCCCAACGGCCTGTCGGACATCGCCGTGATCATGTGGCGCCCGACCGCCAAGGCGCCATGGCAGCAGCTCGGCGAGCCCGCGAGCACCTCGCTGCGCGGCTTCTTCACCGGGACGGTCGCGACGCCGGGCCCCGGCGGCGAGTACCGCGCCGTCTACGTCGATCCGGCGAGCGGGAAGATCACGCACTCCTCGCTGCCAGCCAAGCCGTAGCCGACGCCACCGCGGCCACCTCCTGCTCGGTGAGGAAGGGGTGGATCGGCAGCGACAGCACGCGCTGCGACAGCTCGCGGGCCCGCGCCGCTGCCCCGCCCGCGACGCCTGCGAACAGCGGGTGGGCGTGCAGCGCGACGGGGTAGTGCACGAGCGCGGGCACGCCGGCTCTGCGCCAGCGCCGAGCGCAGCCGGTCGCGCTCGGGGTGGCGCACGACGTACTTCGAGTAGGCGTGCTCGCCGTCGGGCGGATCGCAGGGCAGCGCCAGCTCGTCGACGCCCGCCAGCGCGGCGTCGTAGGCGGCCGCGACGGCGCGCCGCCGGGCGCGCCAGCCGGGCTCGAGGGAGAGCTTGATCGCCAGCACCGCCGCGGCGAGCGTCGGCAGCTGCGAGTTGTAGCCCAGCCGGGCGAACGCGCCGTCGCCGTCGCGTCCGTGCAGGCGCAGCGCGCGGCAGGACGCCGCGAGGGCGCCGTCGTCGGTGACGATCGCGCCGCCCGAGCCGGGCGCGGCGACGGGCTTCGTCGGGTCGAAGGACAGGCAGCCGGCGCGTCCGACGCCGCCGGCCGGGCGGCCGCCGCGCGACGCGCCGAGCGCCTGTGCGGCGTCCTCGACGAGCGCCAGGCCGCGACGCTGCGCGAACGACTCGCACGCCGCGCCGTCCAGCGGGCGCCCGTAGAGCGACACGGCGACGACGGCCGCCGTCGCGGGCCCGACGGCGGCGGCCGCCGCGTCGAGGTCGAGCAGCCCGTGCTCGTCGACGTCGGCCCAGACCGGCCGCGCGCCGCTGCGCAGGACCGCCGCGCCGGTCGCCACGAACGACAGGTCGGGCACGACGACCTCGTCGCCGGGCCCGATCCCGAGCGCGCGCAGGACGAAGAACAGCGCGTCGGTGCCCGATCCGACCGCGACCGCGTGGGCGCGCTCGCAGCGCGCGGCCAGCAGCCGCTCGAACGCCGCGACCGGCTCGCCCTGCAGCCAGCGGCCGCTCGCCAGCGCCGACTCGACCGCGGCGAGCAGCTCGGGGCCGTGGACGGCCCACTCGCGCTGCGCTCCGAAGAACGGGACGGCCGTCACGCGGCGGCGCGCACCGCGACGACGCGGCGCACGAAGTGCAGGTAGGCGTCCAGCCCCGACTCGAGCGTGCGAGACGGCGTCCAGCCGAGCTCGCGGCGCGCCCGGGCGATGTCCAGCGAGCCGCGGCGCGGGGCGAGGGCGTCCTCGCAGCCCAGGACGACGTCGAGCCCGGGGACGCGGTCGCGGACGATCTCGATCGCGGCGGCGATCGTCTGCGCGCTGCCCGCGGTGACGTTGTAGGCGCGCGGCGGGCCGTCGCCGCGCAGCGCGGCGGCGTGGATGCCCGCCGCCGCGTCCTGCACCCAGGTGAAGTCGATCCGCGTCGCCGGCGCGGCGGTGAGCACGAACGGCCGCTCGAACACGGCGGCATCGACGAGCCGCTGCAGGATGCGCCCGTTGACGTCGCCGGGACCGTAGACCGCCGAGGGGCGCACGATCGTCACCGTCACGCCCGCCCGCCGCGCGCCGGCCCGCAGCCGGCGCTCGGCATCGAGCTTGAGCCGGCCGTAGGCCGACCGCGGGCGCAGCGGCCCGCTCTCACCCATCGGATCGCAGGCGAAGTCGCCGTAGACCATGCTCGACGAGACGTAGGTCAGGGTGGGGCGCCGCGGCAGCGCCGCGACGGCGCGCAGGACGTTCGTCGTCGCGCCGACGATCCCCGCGCGCGCCGCGAGCGGGTCGGCCGCCGCGACGTCGGCGAGCGGGAGGTTGCCGAGATGCACGACGTGCCGCGGGCCGGCGGCGCGCAGGGCCGCCTCGAGGGCGGCCGGGTCGCGCGCGTCGCCGGCGACGATCTCGGCGCCGTGCAGCAGCACGCGCCGCCGCCACGCAAGCAGCGCGGCCGTCGCGCCCGGCGAGCTGCGCCGGTAGTCGACGCCGGCGTCGAGCACGACGACACGCTCGCCCGCGTCCAGCAGCCGGCGGGCGAGGTGGGCGCCGATGAACCCGGCGCCCCCGACGAGAACGAAGCCCCCCATCCGGGCCGCAAGCTACCTCACGCCTGGCAGGATGGCGAGCGTGTCGGGCCCCGCGGGCAACACGTACGACAAGTACGCGACCTCCAATCCGGTGGCGCGCCTGCTCGTCACCCGCTTTCTCGATGCGCTGGATGCGATGGTGGCGCGCGCCGATCCCGAGGATCTGCTCGACGTGGGCTGCGGCGAGGGGATCGTGACGGCCCGGATGGCGGGCCGCGCGGGCGCGCGCCGAGCCGTCGGCGTGGACCGCGAGAACGCCCGCCTGCGCGCCTGCTGGTCCGAGCACGCGCGCGACGGCCTGAGCTTCGCCGTCGGCGACGGCCATGCGCTGCCCTACGAGGACTGCTCGTTTGACCTCGTCTGCGCGATCGAGATGCTCATGCAGTCGCCCGATCCGCGCCGCGTGCTCGCCGAGCTCGCGCGGGTCGCGCGCCGGCACGTGCTCGTGTCCGTGCCGCGCGAGCCGCTGTGGCGGATGCTGAACGTCGCGCGCGGCGCCTACCTGCGCTCGTGGGGCAACTCGCCGGGCAGCGTGCAGCACTTCTCGTCCGCCGGCCTGCAGACGCTCTGCGGTGCGTTCGGCGAGCCGCTGGCGACGAGCCGGCCGCTGCCCTGGACGATCGTGCTCGTGCGAGTCGGCTGACGCATGCGCGGACGTCCCCGGCCTGCGATCTCGGCGTGGGCGCTGACGGCCTGGACGCGCTGCGGACCCTCGCCGCAGTCCGGCCGGGGCTAGTCTGCAGCGGCCGTGCCCCGCTACGTCATCAAGCTCGGATCGAGCATCGTCGCCGAGGACGACGGCGAGCTGCGCGCAGCGGTCATCGAGCGCATCTGCGCGCAGGCCGCGGCCCGCCACGCGGCCGGCGACGACGTCGTCCTCGTGACGAGCGGGGCGATCGCGCGCGGGATGCGCGTCATGGACCTCGCCGTGCGCCCGCGGGCGATCGAGGACCTGCAGGCCGCCAGCGCCGTCGGCCAGGGCAAGCTCTACCGCGTCTACGACGAGACGCTGCGCGAGCACGGCATCACGTCCGCGCAGGTGCTGCTGACGTTCTTCGACATGAGCGCGCGGACGCACTACCTCAACGCCCGCCAGACGCTCGGCAAGCTGCTGGAGTGGCGCGTGCTGCCGGTCATCAACGAGAACGACACGACGACGACCGACGAGATCTCCTTCGGCGACAACGACTTCCTCGCCGCGCAGGTCGCGATGCTCGTCGGCGCCGACCTGCTCGTGCTGCTGACCGACGTCGAGGGTCTGTACACCGCCAGCCCGCGCATCGATCCGGACGCCCGGCTCGTGCCGGCGGTGACCGACTTCGAGGCGCTCGGCGCGCTGCGGATCGGCCACGCGACCTCCCCGCTGGGCTCCGGCGGGATGCGCTCGAAGGTCGTCGCCGCCGAGATGGCGACCGCGGGCGGCATCGAGACCGTGATCTGCAGCGGCCTGCGCGACGGGGCGCTCGGCGCGGCGCTCGACGGCGAGCAGGTCGGAACGCGCTTCGCGGCGCGCCCGGCGCGCTACTCCTCCTTCAAGCTGTGGCTGAAGTACGCCAAGCCCGCGCACGGCACGATCGTCGTCGACGGGGGCGCCGCGCGCGCGCTGCGCGAGGGCGGCACGTCGCTGCTGCCGGTCGGGATCACCGAGGTGCGCGGCACGTTCGACGCCGGCGACGCCGTCCAGGTCGCGCACGGCGCGATCGTCATCGGCAAGGGCATCTGCAACTACGCGGCCGGCGAGCTGCTGCAGGTCAAGGGGATGAAGTCCGCCGCGGTGCGCGAGGTGCTGCCGCGCGCGACCGACGAGGCGATCCACCGCGACTACTTCGTGCTCGCCTGAGCGCGAGCGCGGCGGCGGGCTCCCTGCCGCCGTCGGGGGCGATCTGAGAGGATCGCGGCGACGGGCACGGGCGTGAGCTGATCCAAAGGGGGAGAGCGGGATGAATCCGGTCGTGAAGTGGCTGGTGCGGGTCGTCGCGGTCGTGGTGGTCGTCGCGGTCGTCGTCGTCCTCGGCTATCGCGTGCTGTACGACGACTGGGCCTGGAACGGCCCCAAGACGCTGAGCGTCTGCGCCAACGACTACGTGCGCTCCAGCGGGGCCGCGAAGACGCGCAAGGGCCTGAAGACCGCGCAGCTGTACTCGGTCTACCGCGTGCCGGCGTACGTCGGCAAGCGCGTCTACAGCGCCGGGCCGGGCGCCCGCGAGGGCCGTGGCGGCCCGCCCTGCGGCGAGGCGATCTACATGCGCGCGGCCGACGAGCGCTGGACGGTGTACAAGCTGCAAACCAAGCGGTAGCGCCCTGCCGGACTGATCTACCCTGTCGCTCATGGCGATCGCCACGAGCACGGTCACCGACGTCTGCCTGGCCGCCCGCGACGCCGCGCGGGCGCTGGCGGCGCTGGACACCGACACGAAGAACGCCGCGCTGGAGGCGATCGCCGGCGCGCTCGTCGCGCGCAGCGACGAGATCGTCGAGGCCAACGCGCGCGACATGCGGGCCGGTCGCGCGAGCGGCCTGGATGCGGCGCTGCTTGACCGCCTCGCGCTGGACGCCGGCCGCATCGCCGCGATCGCGGCCGGCACGCGGGCGATCGCGGCCCTCCCCGACCCCGTCGGCGAGGTCGTCGAGGGCAGGCGCCTGCCCAACGGCCTGGACGTGCGCAAGCTGCGCGTGCCGTTCGGCGTCGTCGCGGTCGTCTACGAGGCGCGGCCGAACGTCACGATCGACGCCGCGTCGCTGTGTCTGAAGTCCGGCAACGCCGTCGTGCTGCGCGGCTCGTCGTCGGCGGCGCACTCAAACGCCGTGCTCGCCGCCATCGCCGCGCAGGCGGCGACGGCGGCCGGGGTGCCCGACGGCGCGATCGGGCTCGTCGCCGGCGGCGGGCGCGAGGAGCTCGCCGAGCTCGCGACCCAGGACGGCGTCGTCGACCTCATCTTCCCGCGCGGGGGCGAGGGCCTGAAGGCGGCGCTGAAGTCCGTCGCCACCGTGCCCGTCATCTACGCGGCGTCGGGCAACTGCCACGTCTACGTCGACGCGTCGGCCGACCTCGACGCCGCCGAGGCGATCATCCTCAACGCGAAGGTCCAGCGGCCCGGCGTCTGCAACGCCGCCGAGACGCTGCTCGTCCACGCGGCGGCGGCGCCGGCCTTCGTCCCGCGCGCGCTGCGGGCGCTGCGGGCGGCCGGCGTGGAGCTGCGCGTCGACGGGCGCACGCGGGCCCTGTCGGGCGAGCTGGCGCCGGCGCTCGCCGACGCGACCGAGCAGGACTGGGACACGGAGTTCCTCGCGCTCGTGCTCGCCGTCGGCATCGTGGACTCCGTCGAGGAGGCGATCGCGCACGTCAACGCGCACGGCTCCGGGCACTCCGAGGCGATCGTCACCGGCGACGCCCGCGCGGCGCGCGCGTTCGAGCGCGGCGTCGACGCCGCCTGCGTCTACGTCAACGCCTCGACGCGCTACACCGACGGCGGCGAGTTCGGCATGGGTGCCGAGATCGGCAACTCCACCCAGAAGCTCCACGCCCGCGGGCCGATCGGCGTGCGCGAGCTGTGCACGTTCAAGTACGTGGTCGCCGGCGACGGCCACGTGCGCCCGTAGCCGCGGCGTGGCGCGGATCGGGATCCTCGGCGGGTCGTTCAACCCGCCGCATCTGGCCCACCTGCTGTGCGCGTCGGAGGCGGTCGAGCAGCTCGGCCTGGACCGCGTGCTGCTCACGCCGGTCGCCCGGCCGCCGCACAAGGACGCCGAGCGCGACCCCGGGGCGCGCGAGCGCCTGCAGCTCTGCCGGCTCGCCGTCGCCGGCGACGCGCGCCTCGACGTCTGCGATCTCGAGGTGCTGCGCGGCGGACCGTCGTACACGGTCGATACGCTGAGGCAGCTGCATGAGCGAACCCCGGAGGACGATCTGACGTTCATCGTCGGGGGCGACATCGCCCTCGGACTCCCGAGCTGGCACGAGGCCGATGCGGTCCTCGGACTCGCGCGGCTCGCGGTGGCGGAGCGCTCCGGCGCCGGGCGCAAGGACGTCGCCGAGCGGCTGTCCGAGCACTTCGCGCAGGCTCCGGAGCCGCTGTTCTTCGACATGCCGCGCCTGGACATCTCCTCGTCGCAGGTCCGCCGGCGCATCGCCCAGGACCGCTGCATCCGCTACCTCGTGCCCGATCCCGTCGCCGAGCACATCGCTCGGAGAAAGCTGTACCGATGACCCCAGACCAGCTCGCAGAGACGATCGCCGCCCAGGCGGTTGAGAAGAAGGCGATCGACGTCGTCGAGCTCGACGTGCGCGGCGTCGTCGGCTACACCGACTTCTTCCTCGTCTGCTCGGGCAACACGGCGCGCCAGGTCAAGGCGATCCACGACGCCATCCACCAGGCGCTCAAGGACGAGCACCACATCCTGCCGCGTCGCGTCGAGGGCGTCACCGAGGCGACGTGGATCCTCATGGACTACCTCGACGTCGTCGTGCACATCTTCACGCCCGAGGCGCGCGACTTCTACCGCCTCGAGCAGCTCTGGGGCGAGGTCCCCGCGCGCGCGATGGAGCCGGCCGGCGCCGACGCCGTCTAGCGCCGCGCCCGGGCGTCCTCGTCGTCGCCCAGCGCGTCGAGGATCGCGGCGAGGTTGGAGAACGGCTGGCGCTTGGGCGGCGCGGCGACGTCCTGGCGCTCGCCGACCTGCGTGACGAGGACCTGCGCCTTGACCGTCGCCGAGGACATGCCGCCCAGCGCGGAGCGCTGCTGCCGGGGGATCCGGAAGCGCACGTTCATCGCCGCCTTGCGCATGACGTGGTCGGTCGTCGCGATCCACGACGCGCCGCTGGCCGACGAGACCGCGGCGGCGAGGATCTCGCGGGCGCGCGCCGGGATCCGCCGCGGCAGCCCGTTGGCGCGCGTGAGCCCGAGCGAGGTCAGCAGCGCCGCCAGCGTGTCGCCGTCGCGCAGGAAGGCGGCGACGTCGACGCCGGTCTGCACGCGCACGGTCGGGACGCCGTCGACGCGCTCGACGCCGGCGACGCGCTGGTCGACCTCCCAGCGCCACGGCGCGATCCCGAACTGCCCGAGCATCCGCGTCAGGCCGTTGCGGCCCTTCTTCGCCTGGCCGGTCAGGCGCCGGCGCGTCTCGCCCGGGACCTTGTAGCCGGTGTCGTGCATGACCGCGAAGACCTCGCCGTCGGCGGCGGTCAGCCCCATGATCTTGTCGCTCGTGCGCATCTGCACGACGAAGTTCGGCATCGAGGCGTTCGCACGCGCCTCGAAGACCCCGCTCGTGGCGATGCTGCGCGGCTCGCGGTAGCGGCGCACGCCCTTGACCGCGATCTCGATTTTGCCCTCGAAGCGGCCGCTCGTCGCCGCGGCGTTCGGGCCGAACGCGCGCCTGGCGAGGTCGGCGGCGTCGTAGCGTGCGGCGGTGGCGTTGGTCGTCGGCTGCGCGTCGCCGCCGCCGCAGGCGGCGAGCGCCAGCGTTGCGACGAGCGCGGTGAGCGCGACGAGCGCGGTGGCGGCGCGCTGCTGTCGTGCGCGGGAGGCCATGGTCGGTGTATATACACGAGCGCTCGCCCGGCCGACCGGCCTGAACCGTTGGCGCGAGCGTCGCTCGCCGAGCGCTACCTCGCCAATCGGACCGACGACCCTGGCCCGTCCAGCGCCGGGGAACTCGTGGTCGCGACCACCTGACCGATCGAGCTCAACGCTCGACGCGGTAGCGGATGTGCGTGGCGTGGGGCGAGTGCAGAGCCTCGACGGGTACCAGGCGCGGGTCGCCGACGTCGTCGAACAGGCGCTCGCCCGCGCCGAGCAGCACCGGGGCGATGTCGAGGACGAGCTCGTCGATGACTGCGGCGCGCAGCGCCTGGCGCACCGTCGAGGCGCCGCCGGCGATGTCGACGCCGCGCCCGTCGGCGACGGCGGTGGCCTGCTCGAAGGCGGCGTCGAAGCCATCGGTGACGAAGTGAAAGGTCGTGCCGCCCGCCATCTCGATCGGGTCGCGCGCGTGATGGGTGAGCACGAAGACCGGCGCGTGGTAGGGCGGCTCGTCGCCCCACCAGCCGCGCCAGTCCTCATCCCAGCCGCCGCGAATCGGGCCGAACATGTTGCGGCCCATGACGTACGCCCCGCGGGGACGCATCAGCCAGTCGCGCGCCGCGACGTCCGCCGAGTCGGTGATGTCGCCGAGATGCCATCGGTGGACCTCCAGACCGCCGACGCCGAGCGGGTGCTCGCGGCTCTGGTCGGGGCCGGCGGCGAAGCCGTCCAGCGAGACGGACATGTGACAGGTGGTCTGGGTCATGGCAGCAAGGACTCCTCGGCCGGCGGGGACTCATCGGTCCTCGCCGGCCGACGATACGCGCGGTGCGCCCGAACGCGTTGCCGATGGCCACGTGCCAGAGAACTGAACGAGAATCGCTCCGTGGCCAGCCCGGATGGTAAACCCGAAGCGCACCATCTCAGGCATTGCCACGCCTCCTACCGCCATGTCGTGAAACGGCCCCCAAACGCTACCGCGCGTTGGATGTGAGCGGGCACGGATCCAGTTTCGGCAGCCTGGTTGCCGCCCCACGGGGCTGCGATGCGCCTCAGCAGCGACGACACGGTCCCGCGGCGTAGACCTGGTTCGGTGATCTGTCGCAGTAGCGGGGCGCTATGCGGCCTGGCTCGCGACCACTGACCACCTGCCGCTCCATGCCGATTGCGCCGGTCCTTCAGGCTTGTTCTGCTGCGAGCCGCTTCATCTCAGCGCGCGCCGCCTTGGAGATGATGCTCGTGCCGCCAGGCGACTTGAAGCCGGTGCGACGCGGGATGCCGTCAACGTCCTCGTCGAGGAACTTGTGGAACGCCTTGACGTGCTTGGCGATGATGCTCTCCTCGCGGGTGTCGGCCGCGAAGTGCTCCACCCACTCCGTCTCCAGTTCGGCCTCGTCGACGATGTGCTTGGCGCCTTCCTCGAAGGCGGCGAGCGGGAAGGCGGTCCGGGTGAGGGAGTGCGTGAATCGCTGCTGAAAGATGTAGATCCCACGCGGAGTCAGGCCGACGATCCGCCGTTCGCGGGTCAGCTCGCGCTTGTGAACCGGCCTGAACTCCATCAGCCGCACGGCGTGGCGCTCCCCCAGTCCGAGCTCGTAGTCGAGCGGGAAGTAGTCGAAGTGACCGTCGGGCCATTCCGGGTACTTGACGGTCGTTGCGATTTGCGAGACGACGCAGCACGGCACGCGGGTGACGAGCTTGCCGCCGGCCCCGCGGATGGCGCAGGGGTGGCCGACGATCGCGACGGTCATGGTCCTGCCGGGGGCGTCCTCCGGCGCATCGGGATCAGGGATGCCGCCGAAGATGTCACCGGTCATGTAGGGCTTTGTGAAGAGCGCGTCAGCGTCGTCCTCGAAGATCTCCGTCTTGTTCCTGGGGCTGACGAGCTCCTCAACGCGCACAGCTCAGGCGCTCTCCGGGCGGTCGACGACGCTGGTCGTGCCGTCTTCGTGGTGGAGCACCTGCCAGCGCCGGGACCGTGCGGCGCGCTCGCGCCACGCCGGGTCGCTGGCGTCGAGGACGGTTTCGCCGGTCGCGTGCTGCCCGGCGATGCTGAGCAGTTCGGGACGGTGCCCGTCGAGGTACAGGTCCGCGCGAGTTATGTCGGCGCGGCTGGCCGCTGGCGTTTCCAGCCAGTGGCCGACGTCCTCGATGCGTGGGTCGCGCTTGCGGATCAGTTGGCAGAACGCGACGAACTCGGCCAGCCGGCGGTGGTAGGCAGGCGTGACAGTCTCACCGCGCCGCCATTTGCGGACGGCGGCGGGCGTCACGCCGACAACGCGGGCGACCAGCGCCCAGGCCATGCCGAAGTCGTCGGCGAGCTGGTCGAGCAGGCCACGAGCGGCCGTCAGGCCGAGGGTGTCCGTCAGCTGGGAGATCTCAGCCTCCTGCGTGTCCTGGTGCAGGACGTTGACATCTCCGCTGAGGTTGTCGACGCGGGCACGCAGCTCCGCGGTGTGGGCGACGAGCAGTCCGGGCGCCGTCACCTGCTGGGTGTGCGTCTCGTCCCTCGATGGGGCGATGTTCGATGCGACGGGAATGGGGGTGCTCATGAGGCGGGGGTCTCCTTGCGCAGGACGTCGTCGCGCAGCTGGTCGGTGATGGTGTGCTCGAAGAGCGTGCGGACGGGGACGTGGAGGTCGGTGAGCACGCCGGTGATGGCCTCGCGGTCGAACCGTAGCGGCGTCGTGGTGCTTGCCGACCAGGAGCAGTCGACGTCGATGACGAACAGAGGGCCGGTCGACGGCCTGGGGATGCGTAGCGGGCCGTCCGTCGCGACGGTCGGCTGGTTGACCCTGCCCGAGCGCATGACGGCGTGCCGGTCCTCGCCAAGCGGCCAACTGGTCGACACCATGAACTCGGCCGGCTCCCCCAAGCCGTCGATCGCGCTGCCCGCGGCGAGCATCGCCGCATTGAAGTAGCCCTCGAGCGCGCGTTGGGGCAGTTCGGCGATGGTGAACTCGTCGATGTAGCGCAGGCCGATGCGTTCGACGGACGCGATCTTCAACGTCCGGGCGAGGGCGTCAACGGCACGGCCGATCGTGTCGGCGTAGTCCTCGAACTGGGTGTAGGCGCTGGATTCGATGATCATCGCGGAGGACGTGACGACGATCGACCGGGTCTTGTCGCGGCTGAGGTACCGGAAGCCGCCGGTCGAGATCGACGGAACGCCGTTGTCGATGCGGATGGTCTGCTCGGGCGCCGGGCCCTGCAGCGGGTATTCATCCTCGGTGGCGTCGTAGAACGGCTGGGCCGCGGCAGCGATGTCGGCGCCAGGGGCCAGCTGAAAGCGCAGCTCGCAAGCGACGAGCTTCAGCGGGGCATTCGGGTACACCTCACGGCTGTACGCCGCCTTTCGTGCGCCTGCATCACAGCGAGCCTTCGAGAGCGCCGAGCTGTACCGAACCGCTGACTCTGCCAATCGCCACGATCGACTTCGCTCATGAACCCGATTACCTCACTCTTCACTATCCACAGGTACTCTTCCGCTCTAGACCTACTTCAACCGATATCTACCCCTACATTGCTTACTCAGACCCTCAAACTCCCCCGGCATGCGGCTGCTCCCAAACCCAATCTCTCTATCATACGCTCAGCTGTTGCATCTAACGCAATCACAAACTGACAACGTACCATCGCGACCCTCATGTCTCACACAAACCCGCCCCGCATATGTGTCCAACTCCCAGCTACGTCACCTTTCTCGCGCTGTGGCGACCGTCTGCGCTCAGCCTGGTCGTCTGTTTAGGATCCGAACCAGAACGTTCGCTCATGAGGGGTACTGTAGAGGAACCGAACCGGTACCGGCCAACTGTTCGACGTTCTGCCGACAGGATGGGCATCGAGTGCACCCACCTCTCCCGGGTCAGGCAGCAGCGTCCCTGACGGCCCCGCGGCGTGCCGGAGGATGCCGAAATGTCGCGCGTGCGCCGGCGCCGCCGGAGCTCAGGCGCCGCCGGTGCACCGCAGTGCCCGCGGCGTCCGGCGCCGCCGGCGCGGGCGCCCCCGACGTCGCGGCAACCCCGACTTTTGAGACCGTGCGCCGGCGTCGTCGAGCAGTAGGATGCCGACCGCGGAGCCACGCAGTGGGCAGCCTGCAACGACGCGTCGCTAGCCCAGGGGACACGCTTCCCCAGAAGCGCTGCCGCCGCGACCGCGACGGTAGCCGCTGCTTCACCTACATCCTCTGAGGAGCACGCGTGTCCAAGCCCCTGTCGTCAACAGCGAAGGTCGTCGGCCTGCTCGGTGGCCTGACCGCAGCTGGCGCTGCAGCGCTGGTCGTCGGTCTGGGAAGCGCCAACGCCGGCCTGCCGGGCTGCGGTGACAGCGCTCTGGCGTACAGCGGCAGGACCTTCCACCTCTCGCTGGCAGCCAACGGGAGCACGCTGCTGCCCGTCACGTTCAACAGCAACGGAACCGTCCAGATCGCCTCGAGGACCCATACGTCAAGCTCGTGGTCTGCGACGTTGACCGGTCTCACGTTCAGTGCCACCGGTGCGACGTTCCCGTCCGGAACGGCGACCGAGACCTACACCAGCCGAGTCCGGATCTGCGACACGGGCACGTCGCCGGTGTCGTACGTCGGTGGCCTGATGAAGGCCACGGTCAACGGCAGCGCGAGGGACCCGCAGGTCTTCGCGCTCTATGCCCCGTGAGAGCATGGCGGCCGCGCCTGGGCGACGCAGGACGGTTGACGGACGCGTAGCCGGCCCGATCGGCCGCTCGTCGTCGCCGGGCGATGCGAGTCCGGTCGGGATGGTCACCGGGTAGGGCGCCAGGCCCATCGCGAGCGTCCAGCGGCGATCGCGACGCCGGCCTCGCCCTCGCCGGACCACGTCGGTGTGGGTCCACGGCGGGCTCGCAAACGCGATGACCTGCTCGGCATCGACGAGCAGGGCTGGCGGGGTGCGCAGTACGCCGCCGATCGCGAGCGCGACCGCCGTTGCGAGGGCGACCACGCTGACGACGAACAGCACCCCGACTGCTGGATCGCCGACGACGCCGCGGCGCGACGACGCAAACCGGGCTGCCAAGCGTTGGTGGCGCGGCGGTCGGCCTGCTGGTGGTCGACGGAGCCCGGATCTCCCGAGACGGTCTGTGGACAGCGCCGCCGCCTCGTGTTAGGTTGCCCTAAGTTAGGTCGGCCTAACCTGCGACACGGCTGCTTGAGGCAGCAAGCCGCGACCGGCCCCCTGACGACGCCGTCCTGCTGGCAGAAGACACCTGGTTCTGCGCTCGCGTCGTTTCGGCGCGCGTCCATCGCTCGGTTTCAACAAGGGGAGACACATGAGGCTGACTACAGCGATCTCGCTGGCAGGCGCGGCCGCGTGCGCCGGCGGGCTGGCAGCCGCGGCGTCGACATACGCCGCCGGCTTGGATGACACGTTCGGCACCGGGGGGACGGCGTTCTACGCGCCGCTCGTCAGCAACGGCGATCGCTACCGCGCCGTGACGCAGGCGCCCGGCGGCGGCACCTACGCGGTGGGCCACACGGCCCTCGCGGGGACCAATCAGGCCGTGCTGCTCACGCGGGTGGACGCCAGCGGCGAGCCGGTCGCCGGCTTCGGCACCGACGGCGTCAGCGCGATCGACATCAGCGCGCCGCCGTTTGCTCCCGTGATCGCGACGAACCCGGGCAGCCGGGAGCTCGCAACAGGCATCGCGGTGCAGCCCGACGGCAGGATCGTCGTCGCCGCCCAGGCCGAGACGCCGCAGGCCACGACCCCCGGAGTCGTCGATCCGCGCGACATCGACGTCTACGTCCTGCGCTTCCTGCGCGACGGCTCGCTGGACAGCAGCTTCTCGACGAGCGCATCCGACGGCGCTCCCGCGGGGGTCCTGCGCCTCGCGCTGAGCGACGGCGTCAAGCCGGGGACGGCTCCGGCGACCCTCGTCGGCGACCTGGCGTACGGCATCCGCGTGCAGCCCGACGGACGGATCGTCGTCTCGGTTGGGCAGGGCACCGACTCCGCCGACGCCGGGCGCACCGACCGCGACGCCGGCCTCGTGCGGATCAACGCCGACGGAACGCTCGACGCCACCTTCGGCTCCGGCGGCATCGCCACCGCGCGCACGGTCGGCATCAACGACAACCCGCGCAGCCTCGTCATCCAGGCCGACGGGAAGATCCTGGACCTCGCCGAGCAGTTCCCCAACCTACGGCGCTTCAACGCCGACGGCACGCTCGATGCGACCTTCGGCGACGGCGGCATCTCGATGGCCACCATCCCGAGCCACGCCGGTGCCGAGACCTACGACGTCCAGCAGCACGGCGACGGGTACGTGGCAGCCGGCTACGGCCGATCGAGCGGTGCGCCGACGAGCGACATCCTGGTCTACCGGTTCACCGCGGCGGGCGCGCTGGACAGCGCCTGGGGTCTCACCGGCGGCGTCACGGCGTACGACGGCGGCGTTGGCGGCAACGACCGCGGGCGCGCCATCGGCAGGCTCGCCGACGGCCGCCTCGCCGTGGTGGGACAGGCCAGCAGCGATCCGTCGGCGAACAGGTTCGACGCGCTCCTGCTCGTCCTCGGGTCCGACGGGTTCCCCGACGCGTCGGTCGGCTCCGGCGGCGGCCTGCGGATCGACTTCGGCGGCGACGGCGACGGCTTCCAGGCCGTCGTTCCGGTGTTCAACGCGACGAAGGTCGTCGCCGCGGGCACCCGAGCAGACGCAGCGGCCGGTCCGAACGACCGCGCCGTGCTCGTGCGCGTCGACCTGCCGGCGGCGGTGGCGGGTCCGCAGGGCGACGCGGGTCCCGCCGGCCAGGATGGCGCCCAGGGTCCCGCCGGCCAGGACGGTGCCCGGGGTCCCGCCGGCCAGGATGGCGCCCAGGGTCCCGCGGGACCAGCCGGCCCGCAGGGCCGGCGCGGCCCACGCGGTCCGGCCGGCAGGGTCACGGTCACCTGCAGGCTCATCGGTGCGCAGCGCAACCGCGTGCGATGCTCGCTCAAGCTTGCGCCGGCGACGCGCGCAACGCTGCGCATGCGGCTGCTGCGCCGCGGCAGGGCGATCGCGTCCGGCCGCGGGACGGTCCGCAACGGCGTCGCCGCGCTGCGCCTGACCGGCAAGGCCCGGGCGGGTCGCTACACGCTGAGCGCCACGCTGAGGACGTCGTCAGGGGCCGTCAGGACGCTGCGCAGGCCGCTGCTGCTGCGGTAGGGCGTCCGGCGCGCCGATGCGCCGCGGGGAGACGTCGATCGTCTCCCCGTGGCCGCGGCGCGAACGGGTTGCCGATCTGCGTCGTCGTCGCCGCGACCAGCGGCCGGCCGTCGGCCACGCTCGCGCCGTCGCCCGCACCGCACGCAGCGAGGAGCGTGGCGGCGAGAGCGACGGCGAGCGCGAAGATGAGTCCGCGAAACCCATCCCGACGTACTCTAACGCATCTGATTCTCAGTCGCAAGAGTCGAATACGCAGAGCTTCGCGGCCGGTCGGGCGTGCTCAGGTCTGCTGGCGATGGTGGCCGCGGCGGTCGCGGCGCCCTTCGTGCTCGGCGCCCCTCGCGAAGGTCCGCGCGCCCGGCGTCGCGCTCGAAGATCGAGTCCGACCACCTGCACGGGCCGGGGCTGCGCAGAGCCTGCTGGGGCTGGCTGCGCGTCGTCGTCGCCCTCGCCGCAGTCCGCGGACCGACCGCGGCCGCCCGCCCTCCATCCGGCCTACGAGTGGAGCTGAGGGGGCTCGAACCCCTGACCTTCGCGCTGCCAGCGCGACGCTCTCCCAGCTGAGCTACAGCCCCAAGCGGTGCTTCAGCGGCCCATCTTAACACCGCGCGGCGGGGCGCCTCGTCGCGCAGGATCCTCAGCGGCGCGCGCGCGGGATGAACTCGGGGATCTCCGGCTCGTCGGAGGTCGCGGCGGGCGCCCGCCGGCCGGCGTCCGAGCGCGCCGGCGCGGGCGAGCGATCGGGGTCGACGCCGTCCAGGCGCGAGGTCAGCGCCACGTGCGCGGCGCGTACGTCGCGCAGCAGGCGCTCGGCGTTGATGCGCAGCGCGTCGGAGAGCTCGTGCAGGTGCCCGCTCAGGGTCTCGCCCTCGCGCAGGACGTCGCGTGCGGCCGCGCGCGCCTCGGCGAGCAGCCGGCGGGCCTGCGCGACCGCGCGGTCGTGGGCCTCCCGGGCGGTCTGCTCGGCGTCCTGGCGCAGGCGCTCGGCCTCGACGACCGCCTCCGCGCGGACCTCGTCGGCCTCGTCGTCGGCGGCCTGCACGCGCATGTCGGCGGCGCGCTCGGCCTCGGCGATCCGCTCGGCCGCGCGCTGCTCGGCGACCCTGCGAAGCTCCTCGGCGGCGCGCTCGGCGGCATCCACGATCTGCCCGACATGACGAGCGGTATCGGTCGGCGGCGGCGCCATGACCGACGATGGTAGGCAGGCCGGGGCGCCGGGCACGCAAGACCGCCACCAGCGCTCGGGCGCGTCCGGCGCGCGCCGCCCCGTGCGCCATCCTTGGCGCGTGCCGCCGGTCGCGAAGGTCGAGCCGATCACGACGGCTCGCGCCCTGCGCGGGCCGTTTGACTACCTGCGCCCCGAGGGCGTCGGCGTCGGCTCGGTGCTCGTCGTCCCCTTCGGCGGGCGCGACGTCGTCGGCGTCGTCGTCGGCGTCGCCGAGTCCTCCGAGCTGGCCGACGAGCGCCTGGCCGCCCCGCGCCGGGTGCTCGACCACACGCTGCCGGCCGACCTCGTCGAGCTCGCCGGCTGGCTCGCCGACGAGTACTGCTCGACGCCGGCGCGGGCGCTGGCGCTCGTCTCGCCGCCGCCGGGCAGCCGGCCGAAGCTGACCTGGTGGGCGAGCGCGACCGCGGCGCAGCCCGCCGGGCGCCCGCCCACCGAGCGCCAGCGCGAGCTGCTCGCGCAGCTGCCGCGCGCCGCCGGCCGCGACCTTGCGGCGCTGCGCCGCCTGCAGGCGCGCGGGCTCGTCGCGCTCGAGCGCCGTCCCACGCGCCGCCACGTCCAGCACGAGCCCGTCGGCGCGCGGCGCCCGCAGCCGCGCCTGACCGCCGACCAGCAGCAGGTGCTCGCGCAGATCGAGGCCGAGCTGCGGCGCCCCGCGCCCGAGCCGCTGCTGCTGCACGGGGTCACCGGCTCGGGCAAGACCGAGGTCTACCTGCGGGCCGCCGCGAACGCCCTGGATGGCGGGCGCGGCGTGATCGTGCTCGTGCCGGAGATCGCGCTGACGCCGCAGATCGTCGGGCGCTTCCTGGACCGCTTCGGCGACACCGTCGCGGTCCTGCACTCCAGGCTGTCGGCGGGGGAGCGCCACGACGAGTGGACGCGGCTGCGCAGCGGCGCCGCCCGTGTCTGCGTCGGGCCGCGCTCGGCGGTCTTCGCGCCGATCGCGGACATCGGCCTCGTCGTCCTCGACGAGGAGCACGACAGCTCCTACAAGCACGAGGGCGACCCGCGCTACGACGCGCGCCATGTCGCCGCGCGGCGCGCGCGCGACGCCGGGGCGCTGCTCGTCGCGGGCAGCGCGACGCCGCGGCCGGAGAGCATCCACGCGCTGCGCCGCGTGCGCCTGCCGGCCCGCGTCGACGGCCGGCCGCTGCCGCCGGTGCAGGTCGTCGACATGCGCGGCCAGGACGGCGCTTTGCACCCCGACACGAGCCACGCCCTCGTCGACGCGCGCAAGGCGATCGTCCTGCTCAACCGGCGCGGCTGGTCGAACTTCGTCGACTGCCGCTCCTGCGGCCACGCGTGGACGTGCCCGCAGTGCGACGTCGGCCTCGTGCTGCACCGCGCCCAGGGCCGGCTGGCGTGCCATCACTGCGGCCACCGCGAGCGCGTGCCCGAGCGCTGCCGGGCGTGCGGCTCGATGTCGGTCGCCCGCCACGGGGCGGGCACCGAGCGCCTCGAGCACGAGCTCGCCGCGATCGGCCACGAGGTCTTTCGCCTCGACGCCGACGTCGCGGATGCGGGCGCCCTGCTGCGCGCGTTCGAGCGCGCGCCGCGCGGCATCCTGCTCGGCACGCAGATGGTCGCCAAGGGCCACGACTTCCCCGACGTCACGCTCGGCGTCGTCGTCGACGCCGACTCGACGCTGCGCTTCCCCGACTTCCGCGCCGAGGAGCGGACGTTCGCGCTCGTCGCGCAGCTCGCCGGCCGCGCCGGGCGCGGGCCCGGGGGAGGGCGCGTGCTCGTGCAGACGCTCGCGCCCGCGGCGGCGTCGATCGCCTCCGCGGCGCGCCATGACGCCGACGGCTTTCTCGCCGGCGAGCTCGGGCGCCGCGAGGCGTTGCGCTACCCGCCCTTCTCGCACCTCATCAGGATCGTCTGCGCGGCGGCCGACGGCGGCGCCGTGGGGGAGGCCGCGCGGGCGATCCGCGCCGCGCTCGGCGACGTGCCCGCAGCGACGGTGCTCGGCCCCGCTCCGCTCTTTCGCCTGCGCGGGCGCGAGCGCGCCCAGCTCGTCATCAAGGGGTCCGCGCGGGCGCAGGCGATCCGCGCGGCGGGCGCGGCGGTGGCCGCGGTGGCGAGCGATCGCACCCGCCGCGGGGTCGCGTTCAGCGTCGACGTCGACCCGCAGTAGCGGGCGCCGGGCGGCAATTACACTGGCTGCATGGCCGAGGAGCGGACCGAGCAGATCGAGGAGCCCGCGGCGCAGGCGGCGCGCGGGGCGGATGCGCAGCCCGAGGCCGATGCGGCGCCCGAGGCCCCGCCGCCGCTGGACCCGGAGGTGCGCGCGCGCCGCGACGCGGCCCTGCGCCACGTCCGCACGCTCGGCGATCCGATCCTCAAGACGAAGGCGCGCCCCGTCGAGCGCTTCGACGACGATCTGCGCGACGAGGTCGCGCGGATGGCGGTCCTCATGAACGACGCGCTGGGCATCGGCCTCGCGGCGCCGCAGGTCGGCATCTCGCACCGGCTGCTCGTCTACCGCGTCGAGCCCGCCAGCCCGACGGTCGCGCTCGTCAACCCCGAGATCGAGTGGTCAAGCCGCGACGAGGAGATCCTCGAGGAGGGCTGCCTGAGCCTGCCGCTCGTGCACGTCGACGTCGAGCGGCCCGTCGCGGTGCTCGTGCGCGCCCGCGACGAGCACGGCGAGGAGCTCGTCATCGAGGCCAGCGGCCTCGAGGCGCGCGTCATCCAGCACGAGATCGACCACCTCGACGGCATCCTCATCCTCGACCGCACCACGCGCGAGCAGCGCAGGGCCGCGATGCGGGCGCTGCGCGAGGCCGAGCAGGCCGCCGCCGGCGTCGCCTGACCGCGCTCGTGGCGCGGACCGTCTTCCTCGGCACCTCGGACTTCGCGGCCGCCGTCCTGGATCGGCTGGCGCGCAGCGAGCACCGGCCGGCGCTCGTCGTCACGCGCCCGGACCGCCCGGCCGGGCGCGGCCGCCGGCTCTCGGCGCCCCCGGTCGCCGAGGCCGCCGTCGCGCTGGGCCTCGAGCTCGACCAGCCCGAGAACGTCAACGCCGACGACGCCCGCGCGCGGATCGCCGCGGCGCGGCCGGACGTCGTGCTCGTCTGCGCGTTCGGGGCGATGCTGCGCGAGGGGCTGCTGAGCGCGTTCGACCTGCTCAACGTCCACCCGTCGCTGCTGCCGCGCTGGCGCGGCGCGGCCCCGGTCGAGCGGGCGATCATGGCCGGCGACGACGAGACCGGCGTCTGCATCATGCGCGTGACCGCGGGTCTCGACAGCGGCCCCGTCTGCCTGCGCGGACGCGAGCCGATCGCGCCCGACGACACGTACGGCACGCTCGTCCCGCGCCTGCAGGAGCTCGCCGCCGAGCTGCTGCTGCGCGCGCTCGACGAGCGGCCCGCGTTCTGCGAGCAGCCCGACGCCGGCGTGACGTACGCCGAGAAGATCGGGCCCGCCGACCGCACGCTCGACCCGCGGGCGGCGCCGGTCGTCAACGAGCGCGCGATCCGCGCGCTCAGCCCGCACGTCGGCGCGCGCGTCGCGCTGCCCGGCGGGGCGCTGCTCGGCGTCGTGCGGGCCGCCGTGCGCGCGCCCGACGAGATCGGGCCGCTGCGCGCCGAGGGCGAGCGGCTCATGCTCGGCGGCCTGGAGCTGCTCGAGGTCCAGCCCGCGGGCGGACGGCCGATGGACGCCGCCGCCTACCTGCGCGGACATGGCCTCGGCGCGTGACGGCCCAACGCTCTAGCTAGCCTAGCTAGTGCTGCTACCATCCTCGCATGAGCCAGGTCGGCATGCACGAGGCCAAGACGACGCTGTCGCGGCTCGTCGAGCGCGCGCGGGCCGGCGAGGAGATCGTCATCGCCCGCAACGGCACCCCCGTCGCGCGCCTCGTGCCCGTCGAGCCGCTGGCGACGTCGTTCGCCGCGCTGCGCGGCGCCTGGCGCGGGCGGGTGCGCCTGAGCGACGACTTCGACGAGCTGCCCGACGACATCGCCGACGCCTTCGGCGCGCGTTGAAGCTGCTGCTCGACACGCACGCGGCGCTGTGGTGGCTCGCCGACGACGAGCGCCTCGGCAGGACCGCAGCCGCCCACGTCGCGGACGCATCCAACCAGGTGCTGCTGAGCGCGGCCGTCGTCCTGGAGGTCGCGATCAAGCGCGCGCTCGGCAAGCTCGACGTGCCCGACGGCTTCGCCGCCACGCTGCTGGCGGCGGGCGCGCTCGCGCTCCCGGTCGCGATCGAGCACGCCGCCGCCGTCGAGACGCTGCCCTGGCACCACCGCGACCCCTTCGATCGCCTGCTCGTCGCGCAGGCCGCGCTGGAGGGCGCGACGCTCGTCTCCGCCGACGACGCCCTGCGGGCCTACGACGTACCGGTCCTCTGGTAGGCGCCGCACCCGTCACGCCGGCCCGTCGCGTCGCCTACGCGGTCATCAGGCGGGTCTTCGAGCAGGACGCCTACGCCGACCGGGCGCTGCACGGCGAGGCGCGCGGGCTCGATCCGCGCGAGCGCGGCCTGGCGATGCAGCTCGCCTTCGGGACCGTGCAGCGCCGGCTCACGCTCGACCACTACGTCGAGCGCCTCGCGCGGCCCGTCGGCGAGCTCGACGGGCCGACGCTCGCCGCGCTGCGCCTGGGCCTCTACCAGCTCGCCTTCCTCGACAACGCCGCCGCGCACGCCGTCGTCGGCGAGAGCGTCGAGCTGGCCAAGCAGCGCTCGGGCGGGCACGGCCTCGTCAACGCGGTCCTGCGCCGCGCGGTGCGCGAGGGGCTCCCGCCGCTGCCCGCCGACGACACGCCCGCCGGCGCGGCGATCGCGCACTCCTACCCGCCGTGGCTCGTCGAGCTGTGGTGGGAGCGCTTCGGCGCCGACGACGCGCGCGCGCTGCTGCGCGCCGGCAACGAGCCCGGCGAGCTCGCGCTGCGCGTCAACACGCTCGTCTCCTCGCCCGCGGCGGTCGCCGGGGCGCTCGGCGTCGAGACGCTGCCGGCGGGGGACGAGCTCCCCGAGGGGCTCGTCGTGCAGGGCGCCTTCGACGCGCACGGCCACCGGCTGTGGCACGCGGGCGCCTACATCGCGCAGTCGCGCGGCGCGATGCTCGTCGCGCGCGCGCTGGACCCGCGGCCCGGCGAGCGGATCCTCGACCTCTGCGCGGCGCCCGGCGGCAAGGCGACGCACATCGCGGCGCTCATCGGCGACGAGGGCGAGATCGTCGCGGTCGAGCGCCACGCCAAGCGCGCGCTCGCGCTCGAGCGCGCCTGCCGGCGGCTGGGCGCCCGCTGCGTGCGCGTGCAGACCGCCGACGCGGCCCGCTTCACGAGCGACGACCGCTTCGACCGCGTGCTCGTCGACCCGCCCTGCAGCGGCCTCGGAACGCTCCAGGGCCATCCCGACCTGCGCTGGCGGATGACGCCCGCGGCGATCGAGCAGCTCGCCGCCGCGCAGGCGGCGATCCTCGAGGCCGGCCGCGCCGCGCTGCGCCCCGGCGGCCGGCTCGTCTACAGCACCTGCACGCTGTGCGCCGCCGAGAACGAGCAGGTGGTCGGCGCGGCCGGGCTGCGAGTAGAGTCCGAGCGCCTCGTGCTGCCCCATCGCGATCGCACCGACGGCTTCTACATCGCCTGCCTGCGAGGCCGATGACCGACGCGCCGGGAATGATCTGCCCGAACTGCCGGGAGCCATGGCTGCGGCCGGCGACCATGCCCCACCGCTACCGCTGCGTGTACTGCCTGCACCGCTTCGAGCTGTGCTCGGTCTGCCCGGACTGCGGCGAGCATTCTACGATCGTGCGTATGTCGAAGACCGCGAACATGACCTGCAACGCCTGCTCGGCGTCGATGCTCCGGGAGATCTGAGTGCCCCTCACCGAACGCCACGTCGCGCCGTCCATCCTGTCGGCGGACTTCGCCGACCTCGCCGCCCAGGTGCGCGAGGTGATGGACGCCGGCGCGCGCGTCATCCACTGCGACGTCATGGACGGCCACTTCGTGCCGCCGATCACGTTCGGGCCGATGGTCGTCTCGGCGCTGCGCGAGGCGCTGCCCGACGACGCCTACCTCGACGTGCACCTCATGATCGAGAGCCCCGAGCAGCACGTCGGCGAGTTCGCCAAGGCGGGCGCCGACGGGATCACGATCCACGTCGAGTCCACGCCGCACCTGGACTACACGCTGTCGGCGATCCGCGAGGCCGGCTGCAGGGCCGGGCTCGTCGTCTGCCCCGGCACGCCGCCCGACCACTTCGCCGAGGTCGACGTCGACCTCGCGCTCATCATGACCGTCAACCCGGGCTGGGGCGGGCAGCCGTTTCTGCGCAACCAGCTCGACAAGATCCGGCGCGTGCGCGCGATGGTCGGCGACGGCGTCGCGCTGCAGGTCGACGGCGGCGTCAACGCCACGACCGCGGCCGAGTGCGCCGAGGCCGGCGCCAGCTGGTTCGTGGCCGGCTCGGCGATCTTCGGCTCGGGCGACCCCGCGGCGGCGTTCAGGGAGATCGCCGAGGCTGCCGGCTGCCCGGTCGCCCAGGCCTGACGCAGCGCGCGCCGGACCTCGGCGCGGATCGCCCAGCGCTCGTGGTCGCGCCGGCGGCCGCCGACCTTCAGGTAGCGGTGCGCTACCGGCAACGCGCAGCGCCCGGTGAGGTACCTTGCGCGGCCTGCGCAGGTTTGCAACAACGCTGCTGCTCGTCACCGGCCTCGTGCTCGGCGCCGGACCGTCGATCGCGCACGCGGGACCGGGCGCCACGCTGTTTTTGAACACGAGCAGCCAGCCGATCTCGATCCCCGGCAGCCAGCTCGCCGCCGGCGACGTCCCCCCGACGTCCTACACGCGCAGCCCGAGCGCGGGCGGGCGCGCGACGAAGGTGACCCTGCAGGGCACCTCGCTGCGCTCGCTGCTGCTCTCAAACGGCGTCGATCCCGACGCGATCACGTTCGTCAACATCGATGACGACACCGGTGGGGTCATCACGGTGACCGCCGCCGACCTCGCCGATCCGCCGCCGTTTCCCGAAGGCCCGGTGCTGTTCGCCGACGACCGGTCGGCGACGCGCTTGTTGCGCCCGAAGGGCGGCCGCTACGCGACGAGCGCCGAGGCCGTGCTGACGTGGGGCGCCGGACCCGTGCAGGTGTGGGTCAACGGCGGCGACATCAAGGTCGAGGCGTCGGCGACGCCCAAGCGCCCGAAGGCCGGCCAGACGGTCACGTTCACCGCGCGTACGCGGTTCACGCCGCCGGGCGCCCAGCTGACGTACGAGTGGGACTTCGGCGGCGGGCAGGTCCTGTCCGGCCAGACGGTGCGGCGCAGCTTCGACGCCGCGGGCAACTACTTCGCGCGCCTCGCCGTGCAGGGCACCGGCGGCACGAGCGCCAGGTGCGCGAAGGGCTGCGGCGGCACCGACGGCGTCGAGGTGCAGGTCGGCGACGCGGCGCCGCAGCCCGATGCGGACGACGCGGCGCCGGGGTCGGGCGCCGGCGTCCCGGGGGCGCCGGGATCGTCGGCCGGCAGCGGCGCCGGCGGCCAGGGCGGAGCGGGCGGCGCCGCCGGCACGAGCACGACCCCCGGCGCCGCGCAGCAGCCCAAGCCGGCCCAGGCCAAGCCCGAGCCGCCGCCCAAGCCCTTCGGGACGACGATCTCCGGCGTGCTCGTCGACGACCTCGGCGCGACGGTCCGCAAGCTGCCCGGCGGGACCCCGGCCGGAGCCGCCAAGGGCGCCCCCGAGAGCGGCGGCGGCGACGCGTCCAAGCCCTTCGAGCTGAGCACCGGCGGCGTGCTCGCGCTCGCCGTCCTCATGCTCGGCGCGCTTCGCGAGCGCCGAGGCGTCAGACTGCGCGTCGCATGATCGCCGCCACAGGCATCGAGGAGCTCCTCTTCGAGCTCGCCAACGCGCTGCGGATCCCCGTCTTCACGGCGGTCGTCCTCGCGCTCGCGTTCCTGCTCTTCGACCTCGGGGCGTTCGTCGTCGAGCTCGCCCGCCGCGGGCGCCGCGGCCGGCGCGAGCGGGTCGACGAGGCGTCCTCGGCCGCCCGCGAGGCGCTCGCGCTCGGCGACGCGCCGGCCGCCGAGCGCGCGCTCATGCCGCTCGCCTCGAGCGCGCAGATGGCCGACACGCTCGCGCTGCTCGTCGCCGGCCTGCGCGGGACGGGCTCCGACGACCGCCGCGCGAAGGCGCTGGCGGACTTCGACCTCGGCTCCCTGCGCAAGCTCGAGCGCAGCCGGATGCTCGTGCGCTTCGGTCCCGCGCTCGGGCTCATGGGCACGCTGATCCCGCTCTCGCCGGCGCTCGACGGCCTCGCCAAGGGCGACGTCCAGCAGCTCTCGGAGAACCTGCGCGTGGCCTTCAGCGTCACGGTCCTCGGCCTGCTCATCGGCGCCGTCGCGTTCTCGATCTCGCTCGTGCGCGACCGCCTCTACGCCCAGGACCTCTCCGACCTCGAGTACGTCGCCGCCGCGTTGGACCCGCCGGAGGCCGCGTGATCGCCCGCACGCGGGTGACCGCGCGGGCGCGCCACCGCGGCGATCGCGCGGGCGACCCGCTCGACGGCCTCGTCAACCTCTTCGACCTCGGGATCGTGCTCGCCGTCGCGTTCCTGCTCGCCGCGCTGCAGTCCGTCAACCTCACCGACCTGCTGACGAAGTCCGACGTCACGCTGCTGCGCACCGAGGCCGACAGCCAGACGCTCATCATCAAGGAGGGCGACGAGATCAAGACCGTGCGCCTGAGCAAGAAGACCGTGACCGGCTCGGGCCGGCGCGTGGGGGAGGTCTACCGGCTCGCCGACGGCCGGCTCGTGTACGTCGAGGGCAAGGCGACCGCCACGCCCTGAGCGCTCAGGCCGGGGCCGCCCGCGGGGCCGCGGCGCCGGCCCGGTAGACGAGCGCCAGCAGCGCCGCGAGCAGCGCCGTCGCGGCGCAGTAGCCGACCTCCGTGCGCAGCAGCTGGTCGCCGATCGCCGGGCTCAGCATCCAGGCGAGGAAGGCGCCCGCGCAGCTCAGCCACGCCAGCGCGGCGCCGACCGCCTGACCGCGCGCGAGCGCGGCCTGGTTGAGGGTCCCCGCGACGAGGTGAAAGCCCATGCCGAGGCCGACGAGCGCCAGGCCGGCGCGGCCGAGCTCGCGGTCGATGTCGAAGAGGGTCGTGACGACGAGCGGGCCGAGCGCGAAGAGCCCGACCGCGACCGCGAGCGCGAAGCCGCCGATCGCCAGCACCGTCACGCGGATCGCGCGCGTGAACTCCGCCGCGCTCGCGGTCGCCTGCAGGCCGGCGAGGTGGGGCAGCAGCGAGCCCTGGACGGCCTGGAAGAGCTGCAGCGGCGCGCGCGCGATGAGCAGCACGCTGAAGACGATGCCCGCCAGGGCGGCGTCGGCCGAGGTGCCCTCGACGGTCAGCACGGCGCCGTTGAGCAGGGTCTGCTCGGCGACCATGACGCCGAAGACGGCCGCCGCGAAGGGCAGGCCGTGGCGCAGCGTCAGCCCGCCCTCGGTCTCCTTGACGGCGGCCACGTCGGCCGGCGGGTCGCGGCGCGCGAAGAACCAGGGCACGACGAGCAGCGACAAAAGCGGCGCCGCGGCCATCCCGAGCGCGACGACCGACTGGCCCGACGCGATGCCGACGACGACCGCCAGCGCGAAGCACACGCGCGAGACCGCCTCGCAGAAGACGAGCGCGCCGTAGAGCGCGAAGCGCTGATGGCCGGCGAGGAAGCCGCGCGCGAAGTAGCTGGCGGCGTAGGCGAGCACGCCGACGACGAGCACCCAGTACAGCGACGCCGAGCCGTCGAAGAGGTCGTTCTGCAGCGCGTCGCGCAGCGCGAGCGCGACGCCGAGGAAGGCGAGCGCGAACGCCGCCTGGATGAGCAGCGGGACGTGCAGGTTGTGGCCGCCCTCGTGGCCGCGCGCGCGGCGGTCGGCGATCGTGCGCGACAGCAGCTGCTCGATCGGACGGTAGATGACCGACGCGACGACGAACATGATCGACCAGACCAGCGAGATGCGCTTGTACTCGACGGCGTCGAGCGCGTGGGCGGCCAGCGCGAAGTACGCGAACGTGACGACGCCGGTCGTCGCGATCCCGATCGACAGGATCCGGGCGCCGCGACCGTAGCCCGACCGCGGCGCGCTGGCGCTAGAGGCGGACAAGCAGCATGGTCCACGGAAACGGCGAGCGCGCCTGCACGACGTCGCCGTGGCGGGAGAGCAGCTCCACGAAGCTGCGCTTGGACCAGTGATTGAGGTGCCCGGGGGTGTTGCCGAGCTGCTTGAGGTAGGCGCCGCGGGCCATGTTCAGGCCGCGCCACATCGGCTCGCGGGGCACCGAGACGAGCAGATGGCCGCCGGCCACGCGCGCCATCTCGGCGACGGTGTGGGCCGGATCGGGCACGTGCTCGAGCACCTCGATCGCGGTCGCGACGTCGAACTCGCCGTCGGCGAACGGCATCCGCTCGGCCTTCATGACCCGGTACTCGAGGTTCGGCGCCCGGCGCTGCTCCCAGAGGGCGTGCAGCTGCGGGTCGTCGAGGTCGATCCCGACGACGCGCCGGTCGCCCAGGCGCTGGGCCCACCTGTGCGTGAGCACCGCCTCGCCGCAGCCGACGTCGAGCAGCGACGCCGGGTCGGCCTGCGCGAAGAGCTCGTCGAGCGTGCGCTCGAAGCCCCCCATGAGGCGCCGCACGACGGGGTTCGTCGAGCCGTACTTGTCGTAGGTGTTGCCGGTGACCGTGCCCTCGCGATCGACGGTGACCTGCGCCGGGGCCGGACTCACAGGCGCACCACGTCGCGCTCCTCGGTCTTGCCCGTCGCCGCGCCGGCGTGCGATCCGGTCGTCGCGGCCTGGCCGCTGGACGCCGAGCCGGGCTCGTAGTGCGAGGGGGCGACGCCGAGCTGCAGCTCGATGCGCCGCACGCGCTCGAAGGTGCGCTGGATCATCGTGCGCTGGGCCGACATGAGGTCCCCGATGACGCCGAGCGCCGCCAGCACCATCGCCGCGTTGAAGAGCACCGCGCCGAGGATGAGCGACTGGACGTGGCCCTTGCCCTCCGCGGCGAAGAGGTAGAAGTAGGCGAAGCGCCCCCAGACGACGAGCGCGATGAGGCCGACGATCACGGCGGCGGTCATGAAGACGCGCAGCGGCTCGTACTGCGAGTAGATGCGGAAGATCGAGACCGAGTTGCGCCGCACGTAGGACCACATCGACGGAAACAGGCGCGACTCGCGCGTCTTGGGATTCGTTCCGATCGCGACGTGATCGACCGCGACGAGCTGCTTGCCCGCCTGGATGATCGTCTCCAGCGTGTACGTGAACTTCGAGACGACCGCCATCTGGATCGCGGCCTCGCGGTTGTAGGCGCGAAAGCCGGAGGTCGTGTCGGGCACCTCGGTGGCGGAGGCCTGGCGCACGACCCACGAGCCGAGCCGCTGCAGCGCGACCTTCAGCGGCGAGAAGTGCTCGATGTTGCGCACCTGGCGGTCGCCGACGACCATGTCGGCCGTGCCGGCCATGATCGGCCGGACGAGCTTGGGGATGTCCCTGCCGTCGTACTGGTTGTCGCCGTCGGTGTTGACGATGACGTCGGCGCCGAGCTTCAGGCACGCGTCCAGGCCGGCCTGGAATCCGGCCGCCAGCCCCTTGTTGTTCGTGAGCCGGACGATGTGGTCGACGCCGCCTCCGCGGGCGACCTCGATCGTCCGGTCCGAGGAGCCGTCGTCGATGATCAGCCACTCGACCACGTCGAAGCCGTCCATCCGCCGCGGGAGGTCCGCGAGCACGAGCGGGAGTGTCTGCTCCTCGTTGAAGCAGGGGATCTGGATGATCAACTTCATGCGATCGGTTCGCGTGGAATGCTAACGGCCATCGCAGCACCACCCGCGCCCAGCACCGACAGCCCGGCCGCCGTCAGCACATCGTCGCCCGCCGAGCCCGGCTCGGAGCGGGGGCGGCGGCTGCCCACGGTGCGCACCGCGGTGCTCGAACGCGTGGGCCTTGGCGGGCTGTCGCTGGCCGCCGTGGTTGGCTTCTTCGTCTACCCGACGTATCCGAACTACGACTCGTACTACTCGCTGCTGTGGGGGCGCGAGCTCGTCAGCCTCGACCGGCTCTCGTTCACCGCCTACCGCGCTCCCACCGAGCATCCGCTGGCGATCGCGTTCGGGGCGCTGCTGACGCCGCTGGGCGACGGCGCCGACCGCGTCATGGTCGCGTTCGCGGTCATCTCGTTTCTGCTGCTCGTCGCCGCCGTCTACGCGCTGGGCAAGTCGGCGTTCACGCCGCTCGTCGGCGCCGCGGCGGCCGCGCTGCTCGTCACGCGCTTCGACTTCCCGTTCCTGGCGGCGCGCGGCTACATCGACGTCTCGTACCTCGCGGTCGTCATATGGGCGGCGGTGATCGAGCTGCGCGCGCCCAGGCGCCACCCGGTCGCCGTCCTGAGCCTGCTCGCGGCGGCCGGGCTCATGCGCCCCGAGGCCTGGCTCATGGCCGGCCTGTACTGGCTGTGGGTCGTGCTCGGACTGACCTGGCGCCAGCGCGTCCTGTACGCCGCCCTGGCGGCGGTCGGCCCGGTCGTCTGGGTCGCGGTCGACTTCGCGGTCACCGGCAACCCGCTGTACTCGCTGACGGCGACCGGCGAGCTCGCCGAGGAGCTCGGGCGCAACAAGGGCGGCGGCGCCGTGCCGGCCGCGCTCTACGCGTTTCTCATCAAGCTCGCGAAGTTCCCCGTCGTGATGGCGGCCTTCGCCGGCCTCGCGCTCGCGGTCGTCCTGACCCCGCGGCGGGCGGTCATGCCGCTCGTGCTCTTCGCGGTCGGCGCGGGGACGTTCGCGATGGTCGGCGTCGCGGGCCTGTCGGTCATCGACCGCTACCTGCTCGTCCCGTCGCTGTGCGTCATGATCTTCGCCGCGGTCTTCATCGCGGGCTGGACGATGCTCGAGCGCGGCCGCGCGTGGCGGCGGCTGTGGGCGACCGCTGCGGCGGCGATCGTCATCTTCGGGATCGTGTTCACGGCGACGCGCGTCAACCTCACGCAGCTCGACAACGAGCTGCGCTTCCGCGGCGACTCGCACGTCGCGCTCGAGCGGGCGCTGAGCGGGCCGGCGGTCGCCCGCGGCCTGCGCTGCGGGCCGGTCTACGTGCCCAACCACAAGCTCGTCCCCGACGTGCGCTGGATCCTGCGCCGTCCCGCGGCGGGCGTGCTCGCCCGCTCGGACGGGCGCGTCTCCCAACCGCGACGCGGCGTCGTGATCCTCGTGCATGATCGGCCCGCGCTGTTCAAGCAGGCATTCGTGACCGACGACGACGAGACCGCCAACAACCTCCCGCCGGCCGGCTTCGTCCGCGCCACGACGAGCCGCTACTACGCCGCCTATGTCGGTTGTTGAGCGCCGGCTGCGCGACCCGACGGCGCCCGTCGCCGGCCCGGGGGGCGGCGTGAGCCGCCTGCTGGACGCGCCGAGCCTGACGCTGGGCCGGCCGAGCCGCGAGCGCCTCGTCTGGGGCGGGGCCGTCGCGGCGCTGCTGCTGCTCGCCTTCGGCCTGCGCATCTGGGGCGTGTCGCACGGGCTGCCCTACGCCTACAACTCCGACGAGAACGCGCACTTCGTGACCCGCGCGATCGGCATGTTCGGGCACGACCTGGATCCGAACTACTACGTCAACCCGCCCGCCTACACGTACGTCGTGCACCTCGCGCTGCTCATCGGCTATGGCGGGCGCGCCGCGGTCTCCAACACGTTCGCCGCCGATCCGACGCCGATCTGGATCCTCGCCCGCACGCTCTCGGCGGTCCTGGGGACCGTCGCGGTCTGGCTGCTGTACCTCGCCGGCTCGCGCCTCGTCGACCGCCGCGTGGGCCTGTTGTCGGCCGGCATCTTCGCGGTCGCCTTCCTGCCGGTCTTCTACTCCAAGCTCGCGCTCAACGACGTGCCGACGCTCGCCGGCGTCTGCCTGGCGCTGTGGGGCGCGGCGGGCGTGCTGCGCGACGGGCGGCTGCGCGACTACGTCGCCGCCGGCATCGGACTGGGCCTGGCGTGCGCGACGAAGTACACCGGCGGGATCGTGCTGGCGCCGATCGTCGCCGCGGCCGGCGCGCAGTTCGTGGCGCCGGGCGGCAGGGCCGGGGCGCTGCGCGGCATCGCGGTCGTCGCGGGCCTCTCGCTCGTCGCGTTCCTCGTCGCCAACCCGTACGCGGTGCTCGACTTCGGCTCCTTCTGGAACGGGCTGACGCACCAGTCCACGGCGTCGGGCGACGCGGCCGGCAAGCTCGGGCTGACGCAGGACTCGGGCTACGCCTACTACCTGTGGTCCTTCGGCTGGGGGCTGGGCTGGGTGCCGCTGTGCTTCGCCGTCGGCGGCGCCGTGCGGCTGGCCTTCGACGAGCGCCGGCTGCTGTGGATGCTCGTGCCGGCGATCGTGCTGTTCGTCTTGTTCATGGGGTCCCAGGAGCGCTACTTCGGGCGCTGGCTCATGCCGGTCTTCCCGTTCGTCTGCGTCCTTGCGGCCTACGCGGCGATCGAGTTCGCCGACTGGCTGGGCGGCCTCTCGCCGCCGCTGCGCCCGACGCTCGTCGCCGCGATGGTCGTCCTGCTGTGCGGCCAGGGGCTCGTGTACTCCCTGCACTCGGGCGTCGTCATGTCGCGCGAGGACACGCGCAACATCGCGCGCGAGTGGATGGTGCTCAACGTGCCCGCGAACACGAAGATCGTCGTCGAGCCCGTCGTGCCCGACCAGTGGGCGCAGGACATCGGCAGCCCGTCGCCGATCATCCCCAACGGCAACCGCTGGAACAAGTACCCGCTCAGCCGCTCGATGATCGACCCCAAGACCGGCGAACGCCTGCAGGGCGTGGGCGTGATCGTCAACATCGAGGACTTCGAGAAGGTGCTGCGCCCCGAGCTGCTCGACGTCTTCGAGCAGAGCCAGTACTGCTGGATCGTCGTCGGCTCGACGCAGCGCGGCCGCGCCGAGGCCGAGCCCGAGCAGGTCCCCAACGCGCTCGCCTACTACCGCGAGCTCGAGCGCCGCTCGAAGGTGGCGTTCGAGGCCTCGCCGTACGCGCGCGGCGAGGGGCCGGTGGGCTTCAACTTCGACTGGACGTTCAACTACTACCCGCTGGCCTACAACCGCCCGGGACCGGTCATGACCGTCTACCGCCTGCAGGGCGGACGGTGCCGGGAAGGCGTCGCGCCGCCCGGATAGCCGGCCCCATATGCTGGGTCGGTGTCCACGCTGACCGCGGCCGACCACGACCACCTGGCCCGCTCGGTCGAGCTCGCCGAGTTCGGGCTCGGACGGGTGCATCCCAACCCGATGGTCGGCGCGCTCGTCGTCCGCGACGAGACGGTCCTCGGCGAGGGCTGGCACGACGAGTGCGGCGGCCCGCACGCCGAGGTCAGCGCGATCGCCGACGCCGGCGACGCCGATCTGACCGGCGCCACGCTCTACGTCTCGATGGAGCCGTGCTGCCATCAGGGCAAGACCCCGCCCTGCACCGACGCGATCCTGGCGGCCGGGATCGCCCGCGTCGTCGTCGCCTGCGACGACCCGAGCGCGAAGGCCTCCGGCCGCGGCCTGGGCATCCTGCGCGACGAGGGCGTCGAGGTCGACGTCGCCGAGGGCCAGGTCGCCGCGCGGGCGCGGCTCGTCAACCAGGCGTTTCGCAAGCACGCGCGGACCGGGCGCCCCTGGATCGTCTTCAAGTCCGCGATGACGCTCGACGGCAAGGTCGCGACGCGGACCGGCGACTCGCAGTGGATCTCCGACGAGTCCAGCCGCGCCCGGGCGCATCGCTGGCGCGCCTGCGTCGACGCCGTCGCGGTCGGCATCGGCACCGCGCTCGCCGACGACCCCCAGCTCACCGCCCGCGTCGAGAGCGTCCACCACCAGCCTCAGCACGTCGTCTTCGATGCCACCGGCCGCCTGCCGCTGGACTCAAAGCTCGTCTCGGCGGCGCCCGAGTCGCCGCTGACCGTCGTCGTCTCGCGCGCCGCGGGGCGCTCGGACGTCGAGGCGCTGCGCATGGCCGGCGCCGAGGTCGTCGTCGCGACGGGGGAGAACGAGCCCGCGCGGGTGCGCTCGGCGCTGGACCAGCTCGGCCACCGGGGGGTCACGTCGATCCTGCTGGAGGGCGGTCCGCACCTCGCCGGCGCCTTCCTGGACGCCGGCGAGATCGACGAGGTCCGGCTCTTCCTCGCGCCGCTGCTGCTCGGCGGGCGGGCGGCGCGCGATCCGCTCGAGGGCGAGGGCGTCGAGCGGATCTCCGAGGCCCTGCGGGCGCTCACGCTGGACTGCGAGCGCGTCGCGAACGACCTGCTCATCTCGGCCCGGCTGCGCGAGTGGTGAGTGCCGCGGGCGCGCGGCCGGACGCCCCGCAGCGCTAGCGGGTCATCGACGACACGTTCCTGGATGACCCACTAGATGTTCACCGGCCTCGTCGCCGACGTCGGGAGCGTCGCGGCGATCGGCGCGACGGCCGGCGGCCGGCGCCTGACGCTGGCGACGGCGCTGGCCGGCGAGGTCGCCGAGGGCGACTCGGTCGCGGTCAACGGGGTCTGCCTCACCGCGACCGCCGTCGACGGCGACGGCTTCGCGACCGACGTCATGCACGAGACGCTGCGCCACAGCACGATCGGTGCGATCGAGACCGGCGCGCGGGTCAACCTCGAGCTGGCCGTGCGCGCCGCCGACCGCCTGGGCGGGCACATCATGCAGGGCCACGTCGACGGCGTCGGCGCCGTGCAGCGGCTGCGCGAGGACGGCTTCGCCCGCGTCGTGACGATCCGCCCCGACGATCGGGCCCTGCTGCGCTACGTCGTGCACAAGGGCTCGATCGCGCTGGACGGCGTGTCGCTGACGGTCGCGCGGATCGACGCGGAGGGCTTCGACGTGTCGCTCATCCCCGAGACGCTGCAGCGCACGACGCTCGCCGCGGCCGCTTGCGGGACGCGGGTGAACCTCGAGGTCGACGTGGTCGCCAAGTACGTCGAGAAGCTGCTGGCGCGCTGACGGTGCGCGGCGGTTTGCCAAGCTAGTGGTCATGAGCCAGATGACGCGAAGCCCATTTGCGACGATCGCCGAGGCCCTGGAGGACATCCGCCAGGGCAAGATGGTCGTCGTCTGCGACGACGAGGATCGCGAGAACGAGGGCGATCTGACGATGGCCGCGCAGTTCGCGACGCCCGAGGCCGTCAACTTCATGGCCAAGGAGGGGCGCGGGCTCATCTGCCTGTCGCTGACTCCCGGGCGCTGCGACGAGCTCGGCCTCGATCTCATGGCGGCCAAGAACGAGTCGCCCTTCGAGACGCCGTTCACGGTCTCGATCGAGGCCCGCGAGGGGGTCACGACCGGCATCTCGGCGTCCGATCGCGCCCGCACGATCCAGGTCGCGATCGATCCCCAGAGCTCGCCGCGCGACGTCGTCCAGCCCGGCCACGTCTTCCCGTTGAAGAGCAAGGCCGGCGGCGTGCTCGAGCGCGCCGGCCAGACCGAGGCCGCCGTCGACCTCGCGCGCCTGGCGGGGCTCAACCCGGCCGGCGTCATCTGCGAGGTCATGAACGACGACGGCACGATGGCGCGCGTCGACGACCTCGTCGAGTACTGCGCCCGCCACGGGCTGAAGATGATCACGGTCGCCGACCTCATCGCCTACCGGCGCCGCCACGACAAGCTCGTCGAGCGCGTCGTCTCGACGAGGCTGCCGACCGGGTTCGGCGACTTCGAGGCCGTCGGCTACCGCGAGCTCGTCGGCGGCAAGCACCACGTCGCGCTCGTCAAGGGCGAGGTCGACGGCCGCGAGGACGTGCTCGTCCGGGTGCACTCCGAGTGCCTGACCGGCGACGTCTTTCACTCGCTGCGCTGCGACTGCGGCGAGCAGCTGGAGTCCGCGCTGGCGATGATCGAGCGCGAGGGCCAGGGCGTGCTGCTCTACCTCGCCCAGGAGGGCCGCGGGATCGGCCTGCTGAACAAGCTGAAGGCCTACAAGCTGCAGGAGGGCGGCCTGGACACCGTCGAGGCCAACCTCCAGCTCGGCCTGCCCGCCGACCTGCGCGACTACGGCATCGGCGCGCAGATCCTCGTCGACCTCGGGCTGAGCTCGATCCGGATCCTGACGAACAACCCCAAGAAGATCCGCGGCCTCGAGGGCTACGGGCTGTCGGTCTGCGAGCAGCTGCCGATCCAGCACCTGCCCAACCCGCACAACGAGGACTACCTGCGCGCCAAGCGCGAGCGGATGGGGCACACGCTGCACCACCAGGGCCTGGACGTCGACAAGGAGATGCTGCACGACGAGGAGGCGCGCGACGGGCGCGCCGAGGACGGCGCCTGATGGCCGTGGAGGTGCGCTACGCGATCGTCGTGGCGCAGTTCTACGCCGAGCTGGCCGAGCGCCTCGAGGCGAGCGCGCGGCGCGTCTTCGAGGACGCGGGGGCCGACGGCGTCGACGTCCTCGGCGTACCGGGCGCCTTCGAGCTGCCGCTCGCGGCGCAGCTGGCCGCCGAAACGGGCCGCTACGCGGGGATCGCCTGCCTCGGCGCGGTCATCCGGGGCCAGACGAGCCACTACGACCTCGTCTGCGGCGAGGCCTCGCGCGGCATCCTCGACGTCTCGCTGCGCACGGGCGTGCCGTGCGGCTTCGGCCTGCTCACCGTCGAGGACATGGACCAGGCGATGGCGCGCAGCGGCGGCGGCAAGCGCGACCAGGGCGCGCACGCCGCCGAGGCCGTCCTGGCCCTCTGCCGGGTGCGGGCCGAGCTGGCCTGAGCCGACCGCCGGCGCGAAGGTGGTCGCGACGAGCAGGTCCGCGCCGTTGGATCGCGGGGGGATGGGGGTACGCTGGATCGCATGCCCGCCGGCCAGGCTGAGGAGGTCATCGCGCTCGCGCTCGTCTTCGCGGTCCACGTCGTCGGGGGCGCCGCGCTCGTGTGGGCGCTCTTCGACGCCGAGCAGCGCGACGGCTGGCGCCGGCGCTGGGGCCGGGGCGGAGGCGACGACGGCCGCGACCCGCCGCCCCCGCCGCCACCGCGCGGTCCGGGCGGCCGCGCCCGCCTGCCGCTCGAGCACACCGCCCGCAGCCGCGTGCGCCTGCGCGAGCCCGGCCGGCTCGCCGCGGCCCATCCGCGTCCGGCCCGCCGCCCGCGGCACGCGCCCGAGCCGTCGCCGGATCCGGCGCCGAAGCGTCCGCCGGCCCGCCGGCGCTGAGGCAGCCCGCGCGCGTCAGCGCGGCGCGAAGGCCGAGCGCACCGCCGCGTAGGCCGGCTTGGGCCGGTACTCGCGGTCGAACAGCAGGCCCGCCTCGCCGGCGCTCAGCCAGGAGACGGCGTCGGTGAAGCCCCACGTCGTGAAGCGGCTGCACGCCGTCACCGCGTTGCAGGCCCGCGCGACGGCGCCGTAGGCGAGCGCCTGGCGGCGCAGCTGCTCGGGCCGGTTGGCCTCCAGCGGCGAGACGGCGACGTCCATCTCGGTGACCTGCACCTCGAGCCCGAGGTCGGCGAAGCGCCGCATCGCCCCGCGCATCGTCGCCTCGTCGCGCGCGCCGGCGACGTGCGTGTGCGTCTGCAGGCCGATGCCGTCGAGCGGGACGCCGCGCTGCACGAGGTCGCGGGCAAGCCGGACGAGCCCGTCGAGCTTGGGCCCGGGGAACTCGACCGCGTACTCGTTGATGAACAGCTTCGCCGTCGGGTCGGCGGCGCGCGCGATGCGCAGCGCTTGCTCGACGTAGTCGGGGCCGATCGAGCGCCGCCAGACCGTCGCGGCCAGCGTCCCGTCGGCGGCGATCGGCTCGTTGACGACGTCCCACTCGCGAACGTCGGCGGCGTAGCGCCGCATCACCGTCCGGATGTGGTCGCCCATGACGGCGAGCAGCTCGTCGCGCCGCCAGCCGGCGAGCGCCGTCGCCGCGGAGCCGAGCAGCTCGCCGAGCGGATTGGGGGGCGTGGGCACGATCAGCGGCGGCAGCCGCAGCCCGAGCCGCTCGGTCAGCCCGTGGTCGACGAGCCACAGCGGCAGCGCCTGCCCCCAGACGAGCGCGTGGCCGCGGACCGCCAGGCCGTGGTCGCGGGCAAAGCCGACCAGCCGGTCGGTGGCGGCGAAGTGAAACTCGCCGCGGCGCGGCTGCAGCGCGTTCATCTTCATGGCGTTCTCGGGCGTGATCGAGTCGAACTCGCGCAGCAGGGTCGCGCGGTAGCGCGGGTCGCCGTCGAGCGCCGAGAGGCGGACCGCGGTGCCCTGCGGGACGGCGCGCAGGGGGGCCGGCGCCGCGTCGAGCGCCTGGCCGCGGGCAGCCTGCGGCGCGCACGCGGCGAGCGCCGTGATCGTCAAGGCCAGCGCGAACGTTGCCCGACCCACCGTCACTCCGCGTCGTCGCCGTCCTTCTGCTTGCCCTTGGCCTGCTTCGAGCCGTCGAGCTTGGAGCGGGCGTCCTTGAGCTCCTGCTTGACCGTGCCGCGCTGGTTCTTGTACTTCATGCGCTCCTCGAGGACGGGAATCGCGGCGGCCGGATCGCCCGATCGGTTCAGCGCGACGCCGAGGTTGTACAGCGCGTAGGCATAGCCGAGGTCGTCGGTGCGGCCGGCATCGCGGTAGCCCGCGACCGAGGCGCGCAGCGGGTCGACGGCGCCGGCGTGGTCGCCGTCGCGCAGCAGCGCGAAGCCGCGGTCGTTGAGGGCCGCGGGGTCCGCGGAGTCCGCCGGCTGCTTGGCGGCCGGCTGCGCGGCCGGCGGCGCGGGCGCCGGCTGGGGGGCCCGCGCGGTCTGTGTCGGCCGCTCCGAGGACCCCGCGGTCGGCGCTGAGGCGACCGGCCCGGGACCGCTCGGGCCCCCGTCGGTGGCGAGCGCGACCGCGACGACGACGCCGACGATCGCCGCGACGATCCCGATCGGGACGAGCGCCGGCATCGATCGGCGGGCCGGCTGTGCTCGTGGCTCGCCGCCGTCCTGCGCCGGGCGGGCCGCCGGCGGCTCGGCGGGCATGGGGGCGACCCGCGCGGCGGCCGGCTCGCCGGCGACCGGCTGCCTGGCGGTGCGATCGGCCGGGACGTTCGGATCGAGGGCGGCCGCGGCGGCCGCGGGCGCCGCGGCCGCGGCCGCGACCCGCCGGGTCGGCGCCGTCGGCCCGGTCGCCGCCGGATCGGTCGTCGCCGGCGCGCCGAGCGCCTCGGCGATCGCGCCGACGAGCTCGGCCGCGCTGCCCGGCCGCTGCGCGGGATCCTTCGACAGCGCCTCGGCGAGCACCGCGTCGAGCGCCCGCGGAACCCCGCCGGCCACCTCGCTCGGGCGCGCCGGCTCGGCCTCGACGTGCTGGCGCGCCTGGGCCGTCGAGGGCCCGCCGGCGAACGGGCGCTGCCCGGTGACGAGCTCGAAGGCGACGATCGCGAACGCGTAGCGGTCGCTGGCGCCGGTCGCGGGCTGCCCCTCGACCTGCTCGGGCGACAGGTAGGCGGCGGTGCCGAGCACCTGGCCGGTCTTCGTCATCTGGGTGTCGTCGGCGAGGCGGGCGATCCCGAAGTCGGCGACGGCCAGGCGCCCGCGGCCGTCGAGCAGCAGGTTGGCGGGCTTGACGTCGCGGTGCACGACGCCGGCGGCGTGGGCGTGGTCCAGCCCGGCGGCGGCCTCGCGCAGCCAGCGCAGGGCGGTCTCGCGCGCGACGGGCTCGCCCGCGTCCTTGGCCTCGCGCAACCGGTCGGCGACGGTGCCGCCGGCGAAGAACTCCATGACGATGAACGCGTTCTCCTCGTGCTCGCCGATGTCGTAGATCGTCGCGACGTGGGGGTGGTCGCCGGCCCGCGCCGCCGTCCGCGCCTCGCGTGCGAAGCGGGTCCGCGCGGCGGGGTCGGCGGCGTAGTTGGACGCCAGCAGCTTGACCGCGACCGTCCGCCCCAGCAGGCAGTCCTCGACCTCCCAGACGGAGGCCATCCCGCCGCTGGCGACGTAGCGCAGGGGGCGGTAGCGCGCGGGCAGCTGGATCTGCGAGGCCAGGGGCATCAGGTTCGCAGGAAGGTACCCGACACGGCCCCGATCCCAACCGTCGCGGCAGCGCGATCGCGACCCACTACACTGCTCGACGCGATGGCCAAGACCTGCCACAGCTGCGGAAAGAAGCCGGCCTTCGGCCAGAGCCGCAGCCACTCCATGCGCGCCACGAAGCGGCGCTTCAACCCGAACCTCCAGAAGGTCCGGGTGCTCATCGGCTCCGCGCCGCGACGGGTCTACGTCTGCACGCGCTGCCTGAAGGCCGGGAAGGTCAACAAGGCCGTGTAGGGGTCGCCGCGCCGGCCCCGGCCGCGCCGCGAGACCCACCCGATCGGCGGATCCCGGCCTCGTTCGCTTCCGCGCCGTCGTCGAGGGGCGCTTGCGCACCTGCAGTCGCGCCGCCAGGAGAGCAACGACCTCAACGTGTCCCCCGTCGCCGACGGCGACACCGGCGACAACATGGCGCTCACGCTGCACGCCGTGCTCGTCGAGCTCGACCGCCTGGCCGACGACGAGAAGCGCCTCATCGACGAGATCGGCCGCGACGAGATCGTCGACTTGGTCGCGCGCCCCGCCGCTGCTCGGCGCGCGCGGCGACAGCGCGCTCATCGCCTCCCAGCTCATCCGCGGGGCCGCCGAGGAGCTCGTCAGCCGGCCCGGCGAGCTCGTCGACCCGGTCCTGATCGGCGCCGCGATGGCGCGCGCCGCCCAGCGCGCCTACGGCTCGGCCCGCCAGCCGGCGTGCTCGAGCGCGCGCTGCAGGCCGGCGAGGAGGCGGTCCGGCGCGGGCCCGAGCGGCTTGCGATCCTGCGCGAGAGCGGCGTCGTCGACGCGGGCGGGCACGCGCTGACGGTCATCGTCGCGGGCACGATCGCCGCCCCGCGCGGCAGCGAGGCGCCGGCGCTCGCCCGTCACGCCCCGCCGGTCCGCAGCGCTGCGGGGCGCTCGCCGTCGTCGCCGGGGCGCGGCTGCGCGAGCTGTTCGCATCGCTCGGCGTCGCGTGCTCGACGGCGGGCCGACGCTCAACCCCTCGACGTACGAGCTGCTGGCCGCCCTCCACGACGTGCGCGCCGAGGAGGTCGTCGTGCTGGCCAACTCGCCGAACGTCGTGCTCGCCGCCGCGGCACGCCGCCGAGCTCTCCGAGAAGGCCGTCGGCGTGAGCGCCGCGCGCTCCCGGCAGGCCGGGCTGTCGTGACGTGCATCGCGGGCGACGGCGCGCCGCTGGACGAGGACGCCGTCCGCGCGCTCGCGCCGGCCGGGGGCGAGCTCGAATGCGACGACGGCGGCCGGCCGTCGTACTGGTGGCTGCTCGTCGCCGAGTGACCGCCGACCCGCCGGTCGGCCGATCATCATGAAGGCGTGCCGACCGCCTTCGCCACGTCGTCCGAGCTTCACCGCGAGGCGCTGCTCGTCGCCCCGCTGCGCTGGCCTCGCCCCGAGCAGCTGCGCCGCCCCTTGCAGGTCACGCCGCAGAAGTCGGCCGACGCCGCCGAGCTGCTGGGCCTGCGCACGGTCGGCGACCTGCTCGAGCACCTGCCGCGCGATCGCCGCGAGGCGCGCACGATCGCGGCGCTCGCCGCGGGGGAGAGCGCGACCGTCGTCGTCGAGGTGCGCTCGATCACGAGCCGCCCCGTGCGCCGCCGCGGGATGAAGCCGCTCGTCGAGGCGACCGTCGCCGACGAGACCGGGATCATGAAGGCGACGTTCTTCAACCAGCCGTGGCTGCAGCGCAGGTACCCGCCGGGCACGCGCCTGGTCCTGCACGGCAAGCACGCCGCGCGCAACGCGTTTCGCGTGACGAGCCACGCGACGACGTCCGAGCGCACCGGCGGCGGCGGCGCCGTCGCCCACTACCCCGCCACGGAGGGGCTCTCGTCGACGCAGATCCTCGCCCTCGTCGGGGCCCACCTGACGCAGGCCGCGCACGTCCTGGAGCCGCTCCCGGCCCGGCTGCGAGCGCGCGGCGCGCTGCCCGACCGCCCGGCGGCGATCGTCGCGGCGCACGCCGGCGACCACGAGGCGGGCCGCCGCCGGCTCGCGTTCGACGAGCTGCTGCTCGCGCAGCTCTCGCTGCTGCGCCGCCGCGCCCACCGCCGCGCCGCGGGCAGCGCGCCCGTGCTCGACGGCGAGCCCACGCTGTCGCGGCGCTGGCGCGAGCAGCTGCTGCCGTTCGAGCTGACCAGCGACCAGCGCGCGGCGATCGACGTCCTCGACGGCGAGCTCGCCCAGCCGCGCCCGATGCAGCGCCTGCTCATGGGGGAGGTCGGATCGGGCAAGACGGTCGTCGCGCTGAACGCGATCCTGCGCGCCGTCGAGCACGACCGGCAGGCGGCCTTCATGGCGCCGACCGAGACGCTCGCCGAGCAGCACTTCGCGACGCTGCAGGCGCTGCTGCCCGGCGAGTCGGTGCGCGCCGCGCTGCTGACCGGCTCGACGCCGGCCGCGCGGCGCGCGGACACGCTCGACAAGCTCGCCAGCGGGGAGCTGTCGTTCGTCGTCGGCACGCACGCGCTCGTCGAGCCCGACGTCCGCTTCGACGACCTCGCCGTCGTCGTCGTCGACGAGCAGCATCGCTTCGGCGTGCGCCAGCGCTCGGCGCTCGACGCCAAGGCCCGCGCGGGCCTCGTCCCGCACGTCCTGCACATGACCGCGACGCCGATCCCGCGCACGATGGCGCTGCTGCGCTACGGCGATCTCGACGTCACGGCGCTGCGCGAGCTGCCGCACGGCCGGCGCCCGGTCACGACGCACGTCGCCTCGACGGACGCCGAGCGCGCCCGCGCGTACGCGCGCATCCGCGAGGAGCTCGACGCCGGGCGCCAGGCGTTCGTCGTCTGCCCGCTCGTCGAGGAGTCCGAGGCGCTGCAGGCGCGCGCCGCGACGGCCGAGTACGAGCGCCTGCGCGCCGGCGAGCTGCGCGACTACCGCGTCGAGCTGCTGCACGGCCAGATGCGCCCGCGCGAGAAGCAGGCGGCGATGCTCGCGTTCGCCGCCGGCGCCGCGGACGTGCTCGTCGCGACGACCGTCATCGAGGTCGGCATCGACGTGCCCAACGCAACGGTCATGCTCGTCGAGGGCGCCGAGCGCTACGGCATCAGCCAGCTGCATCAGCTGCGCGGCCGCGTCGGCCGCGGCGAGCACGCCGCCGTCTGCCTGCTGTTCGGGCCCAAGAACGCCGCGCGGCTGAAGGCGCTGGCGCGGCACCGCGACGGCTTCGAGCTCGCCGAGATCGACCTCGAGCTGCGCGGCGAGGGCGAGCTGGCCGGCACCCGCCAGTCGGGCCTGGCGCAGTTCAAGGTCGCCCGGCTGCCGCAGGACGAGCCGATCGCCGAGGCGGCGAAGGTCGCCGCCGAGCGCCTGCTGGAGGCCGACCCGCAGCTCGCCGAGCCCGAGCACGCGCTGCTCGCCGACGCGCTCGCGCAGGCCTACGGCGACGCCGAGCCCGCGCCGCTGCCGGCCTGATGCGCGTCGTCGCGGGCCTGCACCGGGGGCGGCGCCTCGTCGCGCCGCCCGGCGCCGCGACGCGCCCGACGAGCGACCGCGTGCGCGAGGCGCTGTTCAGCGTGCTCGGCGCGTCCGTGCAGGACGCGCGCGTCCTGGACCTGTTCGCCGGGTCCGGCGCGCTGGGCATCGAGGCGCTCTCGCGTGGGGCGGCGAGCGTCGTCTTCGTCGACCGCGCGCCGCGCGCGATCGCCGCCGTCGAGGCGAACCTCGCGGCGCTCGGAATCGCGGCCGCGGTGCACCGGATCGAAGCGCGGGCATGGCTGCGCGCGGCATCGACGCGCCGCGACGCATACGATCTCGTGTTCCTCGACCCTCCCTACCGGCGTGCCGGCGAGCTGGGGCGGGAGCTCTCGGAGGGGCTGCGTGGTGTGCTGGCCCCCGGCGCGCGCGTCGTGACCGAGAGCGACCGCCGCGACCCGCTGGCGCTCGACCTGGCGCTCACCGACGAGCGTCGCTACGGCGACACCGTCATCCGCATCCATGACACCTGACCACCGCATCGCCGTCTGCCCGGGCTCCTACGACCCGATCACGAACGGCCATCTCGACATCATCGCGCGCGCGTCGATCCTGTTCGACGAGGTCGTCGTCGGCGTCGTGAACCTGCCGCTGCGCAAGGGCTCGACGCTGTTTGACGTCGACGAGCGGCTGGGCTTCATCGAGGAGGCGACCGCGCATCTCGACGGCGTCCGCGCGGTCCCGTTCTCGAACCTCGTCGTCGAGTTCGCCCGCGAGCACGGCGCGCTGTCGATCGTCAAGGGGTTGCGCGCGATCTCGGACTTCGAGTACGAGTTCGAGATGCATCAGCTCAACCGGCTGCAGGCCCCCGACATCGACACGCTCTACCTCATGGCCAGCCCGCAGTACAGTTTCCTCAGCTCGAGCGGCATCAAGGAGCTCGCGAGCTTCGGTGGACGCATCGAAGAACTGGTCCCCCGGAGGGTCGCGGCGCGCTTGAAGGAAGAGCTCGGCCGCTAGCGAACAGAACGGTTGCTATGGACGTCCTCGTACTCATCGACAAGCTCGACGACCTGGTGCACAACGCCAAGCTCGTTCCCATGACCGGCCAGGTCCGCGTCGACAAGGACGAGATCTACGACATCCTCGACCAGATGCGCGCGACGATCCCCGAGGAGATCAAGCAGGCGCGCTGGATCGTCAAGGAGCGCCAGGAGATGCTCGCCGAGGCCAAGCGCGAGGCCGAGCGCGTCGTCAAGGAGGCGCGCGAGCGCCAGAACCAGCTCGTCGGCGAGGAAGAGGTCACCAAGCAGGCCCAGCGCGCCGCCGAGGACATCGTCGAGGACGCCCGCTCCCGCGAGCGCGAGATCCGGCTCGGCGCCGAGGACTACGCCGACGAGATCCTCAACACGCTCGAGGTCAACCTCTCGAAGTTCATCGCGGCCGTCCAGCGCGGCCGCGAGCGCCTGCAGGGCAAGGACGAGCCGGCCGAAGTCCGCTGAGCGCGGTCGGCGCACGCGCTCGCTCAGCGTCGCGCCGTCAGCAGCTCGGGAAGCTCGGACATGGACTGGAAGGGCTCGCCGCCGGCGTCCGCCAGCGCGTCGGGATCGGTGTCGCGGGCGTAGGCGAGCGCCCGCATGCCGGCCGCGCGCGCGGCCTCGACGCCCGGCACGCTGTCCTCGACGACCGCCGTGCTCGCGGGGTCAAACCCCATCGCGCGGGCGGCGTGCAGGAACAGATCGGGCGCCGGCTTGCCGTTGCGGACCTCGGTCGAGCTGAAGATGCGGCCCTCGAAGCGCTCCCACAGCCCGGTGACGCGCAGCGTCACCGCCATCTTGTGGTGCGGCCCGCTGGAGGCCACGCACATCGGCAGCGCGATGCGGTCAAGCGCGTCGGCGACGCCGGGGACGGCATGCAGCTCGCGCTCGAAGCGCACCCTCATCGCCTCGAAGTAGCGCTCGCCGAGATCGGCGGGCAGCGGCCGGCCGAGGCGCTGCTCGGCGAGCGCGAGGACGGACGCCGTCGAGCGGCCGCGGTACGCCCGCAGGCACTCCTCGTACGTCGTCGGCAGGCCGGCCCGCGTCAGCAGGCCGGCGAGCACCGTGTTCGAGATCCGCTCGGTGTCGACGAGGACGCCGTCGCAGTCGAAGATGACGGCCCGGGTCACACCGGCTCAGGCTACCCGGCGCGGCGCCGCTCGCGGCTGCTCAGCCGCCGGCCGCGTCGCCCTGCGCGAGCAGCTGCTCGATCGCGAGCAGGTGGCCGCGCACGCCGGCCGCCATCGCGTCGAGGATCGCGCGGGCGGCGTCGATCCCGGTCGTCGCGTTCGTGAGCTGGGACTTGATGCGACGCACGTCCTCCATCGCGCCCTGCGCGCGTTCGACCTCGACGCGCAGCGCGCCCTCGTCGATGCCGTCGCCGGCGGCGCGCGCCATGAGCACGCGCGCCCGCGCCAGGCCGTAGGCGACCTCGAGCGCGAGCGTCGAGCCGTCCTCGGGGTCGAACGCGACGAAGAGCTTGTCGCCGTTGAACTCGCGCAGCGGCTGGGTGCGGGCGGGCAGCTTGTCCTCGCCGGAGACGACGAGCACGGCGTAGTCGGCCGCGCGCGTCTCGATCGCCGCGTCGAGCTCGGCCAGCGCCTCGTTGCGCGACAGCCTGCGGTCCTTGGCCTCGAAGACGATCTTGCCGCGCGCCGGCCCGCCGCACGCGTCGATCGCGACGACGACGTCGCCCTTCCTGCCGCCCTCGCCGCGCAGGTCGCCGACCGCCTCGCAGTCGTCGCCGCGCGCGCCGGCGATCGCGTCGAGCGCCTCGGCGACCGCCTCCTCGTACGTGCGGCCCTTCGCCGTGCCCTTGTCGTGCACCGCGGCGACCTCGGCGAGCTTCTCCTTCTCGGAGCGCAGGCGCGCGATCTCGAGGTTCATCTGCTCGAGCTTGCCGGTCAGCGCGCGCATCTGCTCGGACTGCTGGCCGGCGATCTGCCGCGCGTGGGCGAGATGGGTGCGCTGGAAGACGGCCAGCGGGTTGGAGTCCGAGTCGGCGGTGAACTGCTTGCGCATGTCCTCGCGCATCTGCGCGGAGACCTCGGTGAGGACCGCGCGCACGCGGTGCTGGACGGCCGCCGAGGACTCCTCGCCGAAGTGGCGCGCAAGCGCCTTCGTGACGTGGCCGTGCTCGGGACCGAAGACCTCGTCGACCTTCGCGTCCAGGCGCTCGGCGACCTTGCGCGCGCGCTCGACGAACTCCCCGTCGAGCTCGCGCGCGGTCTTCTCGAACTCGGCGCGGACGAACTCGGCGTTGGCGCCGGTCTGCTCGCGGTCGAGCACGCGGGCGCCGATCTCGATCGCCTCGACGACGAAGCGCGTCGCGTCCTCGCGCTCGGCGGCCAGGCGCACGCACGTCTCGTCGTCGATCGTCAGCCAGTCGATCGCCAGCCGCCCGTTGACGACGTGGACGCGCGCGAGCGGGAGTGGCGTTGCAGCGTGCATGGCCATCGCCCCCCAAGGTACGGGTCGGTCCCGACGGATCGCACGACGCCGTGCAGCGGTCAGCCGCCGCGCAGCTCCCACCAGCGGCGCAGGTCGCGCAGCTGGTGGGGGAGCGGGCTGGCCTGCGGGTTGCGCTGCTGGACGCGCCGCAGCGCGTCGAGCGGCCCGACCTCCTCGCGCAGCGAGACGACCGCCGCCGACACGACGGCCGAGCGCTGCATCCCCGCGCGGCAGTGCACGTAGACGCGCTCGCCCTCGTGCAGCCACGCCAGCACGGTGCGGGCGGCGAGCTCGATGTGGCCGGGGAGCAGGTTGCCGTAGTCGACGACCTCGACGCGCTCCTCGCTGATGCCCGCCCGCGCGAGCGCGGCGGCGCACGCCTCGCGGCCGCCCTCGTGCTGGTACTCGCTGTCCTGGACGAGGTTGAAGATCGCGGTCACGCCGGCGTCGCGCAGCGCGGCGACGTCGTCGGCGTCCTGCGGGTAGGCGCCCATCAGCAGGTCGGCGCCGACCTCGGCGAAGCCGAAGCTCTCGAACCATCGCGACATGCGGTGCAGGCTAGAGCGCGCACGCGCTGCATACTCGGACGATGAGCCTGCTGGCCGACGCGCTCGAGGATGCCGGCGGCGGCGCCGCGCCACGCGAGCGCTCCGCGCAGCTGCGCGATCTGCTGCGCGACGAGCTGCTGCGCTCGGCGCGCGAGCTCGCGCTGGCACGCTCGGGCCGCGACGAGCCCGTCGTCGTGGCGTTCGCCGCCGGCGACGGCGCGCTCCTCGCGGTCGTGCCGGTCGACGTCACGCTGCGCGCCGATCCCGACGCGACGCCCGAGCGCGGCGTGCTCGCGACGGCCGCGGCGATCGGCGCCCTCATGGAGGTCGCGGGCCACGGGCCGCCCGCCGCGGCCGGCGACCTGTGCCTGCGGACCGGCGCGCTCGACGGCCACCTCGCGCTGCGCGTGCCGGCGCCCGGCGGCGACGCCGACGACGCCGACCTCGCCGCGGTCGCCTTCGAGGAGCACGCCGCGCCGATCCCCCGCCTGCGCAGCCGCGCGGTCGTGCTGCCCGCCCACGTCGTCGCCGACGCGGGCGACTGGCGCACGCCGATCGCCGTCGCGCTGCGCGGCGCCGAGGTCGTCGCTCGGCTCGGCGGCCGGCCGGCCGACGCGGAGTCGGTCGCCGCCCACGAGGCGGCCGTGCTCGCGATCGTCGCGCCCGGCGGGGCCGGCGCCGCGCGCCCGCACGACGACCGCGATCCGGCCCGCCGGATCGCCCGGCGGATCCTGCAGCGACTGGACGGCATGGGCAAGTGGGGCGCCTACCACACCGAGTTTCGCCACCTGTCGCGCGGCTTCGCCGGCAACGAGCGAGCGCTCGCCGATGCCGTCGGCGAGGCGCTCGTGCTGTCGGGCCTGCTCGCCGAGAAGCCGAGCGTCGGCCAGCGCCACGTCTGCCTCAACCCGCGCCGCGCGGCGGACATCCACCGGCTCATCGAGCTGGGGTCCGTGCCGCAGGACCTGCGGCTGCCGTAGGTTACGGCTCCGGATGCTGCTCGACACACTGTCAACCAAGGCCTTCACCGTCCGCACGCTCGTCGAATGCGGCATGTTCGGACCCACCCGGCCGGACAAGCTCGCGCGCACGCTCAAGGCGTTTCGCGACTGGGGCCCGACCCCCGGCGCCGGCTACGCCGGATCGGCGATCCGCTACCCCGACCGCACCGCCCTCGTCGACGAGCTGGGAACGCTGACGTTCGGCGAGATCCAGCGCCGCACGAACGCGCTCGCGCACGCCTGGAGCGACGAGGGCATCGTCGAGGGCGACAACGTCGCGCTGCTGTGCCGCAACCATCGCGGCTTCGTCGAGGCGATGGTCGCCTGCTCCAAGCTCGGCGCCCACGCGCTGTTTCTCAACACCGCGTTCGCCGGCCCGCAGCTCGCCGAGGTGTGCGCGCGCGAGCAGCCCAGGGCGATCGTCTTCGACGAGGAGTTCGAGCAGCTCGTCGCCGGCGCCGCGGCCGACCGCATGCGCTACGTCGCGTGGTCTGACGCGGGCCGCGCGCCGGCCGGCACGACGCTGCTGGAAGACCTCGTCGAGCGCGGCGACCGCAGCGACGTCGTCGTCCCGTCGGCGAAGGGCCGGATCGTCATCCTCACGAGCGGCACGACGGGGACGCCGAAGGGCGCCAACCGCAAGCAGCCGAACTCGCTGGACCCCGTCGCCGGCCTCGTCGCGAAGATCCCCCTGCGCGCCCGCGAGCGCACGCTCATCGCCGCGCCGCTCTTTCACTCGTGGGGCCTGGCGCACCTCATCCTCTCGATCGGGCTGTCCTCGACGCTCGTCCTGCGGCGCCGCTTCGACCCCGAGGACACGCTGCGCGCGATCGACGAGCACGGGGCGACGGCGCTCGTCGTCGTGCCGGTCATGCTGCAGCGGATCCTCGAGCTCGGGCCCAAGGCGATCGGCAGGCACGACACCGGCTCGCTGCGCATCATCGCCGCCAGCGGCTCGGCGCTGCCGGGCGAGCTCGCGACGCACGTCATGGACACGTTCGGCGACGTCCTCTACAACCTCTACGGCTCGACGGAGTGCGCGTGGGCGACGATCGCCACGCCGGCCGACCTGCGCGCGGCGCCCGGCACCGCGGGGCGACCGCCGCGCGGCACCGTCGTGCGCCTGTACGACGCCGGCGGACGCGAGGTGAGCCCCGGCGAGACGGGCCGCATCTTCATCGGCAGCGAGCTCGCCTTCGACGGCTACACGGGCGGCGGCGGCAAGGAGATCGTCGACGGGCTCATGTGCTCCGGCGACGTCGGCCACTTCGACGAGGACGGGCGCCTGTTCGTCGACGGCCGCGACGACGAGATGATCGTCTCCGGCGGCGAGAACGTCTTCCCGCGCGAGGTCGAGGACGCGATCTCGCTGCTGGACGGGGTCGAGGAGGTCGCGGCGATCGCCGTCGACGACGCCGACTTCGGCCAGCGCCTGCGGGCGTTCGTCGTCGTGCGCGGCGCCGCGGCGGTGACCGAGCAGGACGTCAAGGCCCACGTGAAGGCCCGCCTGGCGCGCTTCAAGGTGCCGCGCGACGTCGTCTTCGTCGACGAGCTGCCGCGCAACGCGACCGGCAAGGTCCTCAAGCGCGAGCTGGCCCGGCGCGGCTGACCGTCCGTCCGCGCGCCGGCCCGACCGCCCCGTCCCGCCCGCCGGTGACCCACTAGCCTTCGTCTGGCCCATGGCGCCCCGCACCGACAGCTTCGACCTCGGTCGTCTGCGGCTCACCTCAGGCGAGGGTCGCCGCATGCAGCTCGAGGTCGTCCTGGACCCCCTGCGGTTCGGCGGCGAGACGTACGCGGTGACGCCCGCCGCCGTCGAGTCGACCCTCGACATCTCGGCGACGACGCACCACGGCTACGCGCTGCGGCTGCGCTTCGAAGCGTCGCTGGAGGGGCCCTGCATGCGCTGCCTGGAGCGCGCGGCGCCCGCGATCTGCGTCGACGCGCGCGAGGTCGACCAGCCCGGCGAGGTCGAGGAGCTGCGCAGCCCCTACGTCGAGGACGACGTGCTCGACATCCACGGCTGGGCGCGCGAGGCGCTCGCGCTGGCGCTGCCGTCGCAGCTGCTCTGCCGGCCCGACTGCGCTGGGCTGTGCCCGATCTGCGGGGCCGACCTGAACGCCGCGGGCCCCGAGCACGCGCACGAGCGCGAGCCGGACTCGCGCTGGTCGAAGCTCGCGGAGATCAGGTTCGAGTAGGCCGGCCGGCGCTGATCTGCTCGTGCCAGGGCAGTCCGTCGGGCTCGGGCGGCAGCGCCGCCGGCGGCTCGGCGAAGGGCACGGGCGGGGCGCCGACGCGCGCCATGCGCTCGAGGTCGCCGAGGGCGGCCACGAGCGGCCGGACGCCGCCCGCCAGCTCGATGGTGGCCGCGTCGTCGAAGAGGTCGCGATAGCCGCCGGTGCCCGCCGGCTCGAAGTCGACGTCGACGTCGACGCAGCGCGTCGTAAACGAGCACGGCGCGAGCTCGCGCAGGTCGCTGCGCGGGTCCAGCGGGGTTCCCGGCGTGCCGGCGACGCCCTGCTCGGCGTCGAGCGCCTGGAGCGCGGCGCCGAGGCGCTCGACGTTGCGCCCGTAATGGGCCGGGACGATGGCGACGCCGGAGACGAAGCCCCCGTGGTTGTAGATCGCCTCCGCGACGCCGCCGACGAGCACGAACTCGACGTCGTGCAGCGCCAGCGTGCGCAGCGTTTCGAGGAGTGTCGGATCGAGCTCGAGTTCGCTCATGCGACTACCGTTCGCGCGAGCGCGCGCCAGTCCTTCCCGGAATCTCGCGATCCACCTGCCGGCCTGCCGCGCGACGCGGGCCGCGGCGGGTTCGGATGCGCTTGAGCGAGCCGGGCGGCGCACCCAGCAGCATCCGCGCCGTTTCACCGCCAGCGCGGCGCCGCATGCCACAGGGCTGTGCCCGACACAGGCATGCGCGGAGCCCCGCCCCGGCGCGGCTTCGTCGTTTCTCGGGGGGTGGTGGTCACGGCGCTCCCCGCGACGTAAGGTGGTCGGACCACAGGCCGCGCGACGGAGGAACCAGATGGCAGACGAGGACGATACGACGATCTACAGGGTCGTCGTCAACCACGAGGAGCAGTACTCGATCTGGCCCGCCGACCGGGAGACCCCGCTGGGCTGGAAGGACGCCGGCAAGCAGGGCACGAAGGAGGAGGCGATGGCCTACATCAAGGAGGTCTGGACGGACATGCGCCCGCTGTCGCTGCGCCGCGACATGGACCGCGGCTAGCCCCGTTTGCGGCTAGTGGGTCATCCACAAACGTTTGACCCGGAACCCCGGGCGCCGATCACCGCCTGGCGGCGTCCTCGGACGCTCGATGTGGCAGAGCCACACCTTCGGTCCTGCGTCCTTGCCAGTCGGCGCCGGCATCCCGGGTTTCCGGTCGAACGTTCCTGGATGACCCACTAGCGGGTCACGAGGAGCCGCGGCCGACGACGATCAGACGAGCGCTGTCGCCGGCCCGCCTGCCGCGGGCCGTCGCGGTGATCGTCACGCGGTAGCGCCCGGACCGCGCCGGCGCGCGCAGGGCGACCGCGTTGCGCCCGGCGCGGGCGCGGCGGCGGACCGTCGCGATCGTCCTGGAGCCGCGCAGCACGACCACGCGCACGTCGGCGCCGGCGGTCGAGCTGTAGCGCAGCGTGACGCGGGCTGCGGCGCGTGCGCGCACCGTGTGGGCGCCGAACCGGACCGAGAGTCTGAACGCCGGGGCTGCCGGGGCCGGGGCGGGCGGCGGCGAGGCGTCCGGGCCGGGCGCGCCCGCGGGACCGCGCGCTCCCGCGCGACCGGGCGCTCCCGCGGGCCCCGGCCCGCCGGACGGGCCGGGTGCGCCGGGCGGTCCGTGCGCTCCCGCCGGGGCGTCCGCGCTGCCGCGCAGGTCGACGTCGACGAAGCGGATCCGGTCGTTCGTCGTGTCCGCGATGAGCACGCCGCCGTCCGGCGTGGGCGCGATCGCGTGCGGCGCGTCGAGCAGCGCCGCGCTCGCGGGCCCCCCGTCGCCGGAGAACCCGAACGTGGTGCTGCCGGCGAGGGTCGTGATCGTCCCGTCCGGCGCGACGCGCCGGATCCGGTCGTTGAGCCCGTCGCAGACGAGGAACCCGCCGTCGCCGGTCGCCGCGACCCGGCGGGGGTAGCGCAGCCGCGCCGCGGTCGCCGGTCCGCCGTCGCCGTCGAAGCCCGCGAGCCCGGTGCCCGCGACCGTCGTGATCGTCGCGTCGGGCCACACCCGCCGGACGCGGTGGTTGGCGTAGTCGGCGACGAGGAAGCCCCCGTCGGCGGTCAGCGCGACGCCCTCGGGCGCAGCGAGCGCCGCCGCGGCCGCGGGCCCGCCGTCGCCCGAGAACCCGGCTGCCCCCGTGCCGGCGACGGTCGTGATCGTCGCGTCGGGCCACACGCGCCGGATGCGGTCGTTCTCGGAGTCGGCGACGAGAAAGCCGCCGTCGGCGGTCGCGACCACCGCCGTCGGGTAGCCGAGCTGCGCAGCGGTCGCCGGTCCGCCGTCGCCCGAGAACCCGCGGGTGCTGCCCGCGACGGTCGCGATCACGCCGCCCGCGGACACCCGGCGGATGCGGTGGTTGGCGTAGTCGGCGACGAGGAAGCCGCCGTCGGCGGTCGCCGCCACGTCGTACGGGGCGTGCAGCCGGGCGGCGATCGCCGGCCCGCCGTCGCCGGAGAGCCCGAGCGTCGTGCCCGCGACGGTCGTGATGACCCCGCCGGGCGAGACCCGCCGGATCCTGTCGTTGAGCGAGTCGGCGACGAGGTATCCGCCGTCGGGCGTCGCCGCGACGCCGTAGGGCCGGTCGAGCTGGGCGTCGCGGGCGAGGCCGCCGTCGCCCGCGAGGCCCGCCGTCGTGCCGGCGACGGTGAAGATGTTGCCCGTGGCCGCGCGCGCGGCCGCGGCGCCGGCCAGGGCGACGAGCAGCCCGAGCGCCAGCCCGGCGACAGCGCGTGTCAGGGCGCGTGCGGGCATCGCGTCAGCGCCGGGTGACGACGAGCGCGGCCCCGTCGGAGGCGCGCTGGCCGCCCGCGGTCGCCGTGAGCGTGATCCGGTAGCGCCCCGCCCGCGCCGGCACCCGCAGGCGGATCGTGTTGCGCCCCGGGCGCGCGCGTCTGGCGACGGAGCCCGCGCGGCGCGTCCCGCGCTTGACGACGAGGCGCACGCTCGCCGCGGTCGTCGCGCCGTAGCGCACCGTCAGCCACGTCCGGCGGCGCGCGCGCAACCGGTCCGAGGCGAGGACGATCGCCAGCCGCTCGATGCTCGCGCCGGGCGGGCCCTGCGCGCCCGCCGGGCCCGCCGCACCGACCGGGCCGGCCGGCCCCGCCGGCCCGGCCGCTCCGCTAGGCCCCGGGCTGCCGGCGCCACCGGGCGTCCCGCGCACCGGCCCGCGCAGGTCGGCGTCGACGAAGCGGATCCGGGCGTTGCCCGCGTCGGCGATCAGCACCCCGCCGCCGGCGGTCGAGGCCACCGCCGTGGGGGAGTTCAGCTGGGCGGCGGTCGCCGGCCCGCCGTCGCCGGAGAAGCCGAGCGCCGACCCGGCGATCGTCGTGATCCGGCCGCTCGGCGAGACGCGACGCACGCGGTCGTTGAACAGCTCGGCGACGACGAAGCCGCCGTCGCCCGTCAGCGCCAGCCCGCTCGGACCGCTGAGCCGCGCGGCCGTCGCCGGTCCGCCGTCGCCGGCGACGCCCGCGACGCCGGTGCCCGCGACCGTCGTGATGATCGCGCCGGGCCAGACGCGCCGCACGCGGTGATCGAGCGCGTCGGCGACGAGCATCCCGCCGTCGGGCGTCGCGACGACCGCGAACGGGTTCACGAGCTGTGCCGCCGTCGCCGGCCCGCCGTCGCCCGACGAGCCGACCGTCGTCCCGGCGACGGTCGTGATCGTCCCGTCGGGCGCGACGCGGCGCACCCGGCCGTTGCCCGAGTCGGCGATGAGGACGCCGCCGTCGGCGGTCGTCGCGAGGCCGATCGGCGATCCGAGCTGGGCCGCGCCGGCGGGTCCCCCGTCGCCGGCCGGCCCGGTCGTGCCGTCGCCGGCGAGCGTGGAGATCGTCCCGTCCGGCGCGACCCGCCGGACGCGCTGGTTGCCCGTGTCCGAGACGAGAAAGCCGCCGTCGGGCATCGCCACGACGGCGGTCGGGCCCTGCAGCTGGGCGGCCGTGGCGAGAAACCCGTCGCCCGCGAACCCGGCGACGCCGGTCCCGGCGACCGTCGTGATCGTGCCCGTCGGCCAGACGCGCCGGACCCGGTGGTTGTCGTTGTCGGCGACGAGGTAGCCGCCGTCGGCGGTGGCGGCGACGCCGACCGGGTTGTCGAGCTGCGCGGCGGACGCGGGCCCCGCGTCGCCGCCGAAGCCGGCGGTCGTGCCCGCGACCGTGAAGATGGCGTTCGTGGCCGCGCCCGCGACCGCGGCCCCCGCCGAGCCGGTCAGCGCCAGCGCGGCGACCCCCGCGACGATCGCACGGCGTGCCGCCCAGACGCACTGCATCACAGCCACTCCTGCTCGTTGTCGCCGGATGGATCGGTGTGCCGATCGTGCCCCGACGCTGCCCGATCCGCGGCGGGCAGACTAACCAGAATCAGGTGTCGTAGGCAAGCGTCCGTTCGTCCACCCTGGCGCGCGCATGGCGTGCGGCTCGCGGGTGGCGCCGCCCGCGTCGCGCCGGGGCGGGGCGGGCGCGCCCGCTGCGCTACCCTTCCGCAGCCATGGCGGTTCCCAAGCAGAAGCAGTCCCACGCCCGCACCGCTCAGCGCCGTGCGCAGCACAAGATGGCCGCGCCGGTCTACAACGCCTGCCCGCAGTGCCACAGTCCGCGCCGCCCGCACCGTGTCTGCCCGGTGTGCGGCACCTACGCCGGCCGCGAGGTCGTCGCGCCTCCGGCGCACGACCACGAGCACTGAGGATGGCCGGCGGATGCCGGCCCAACGCATCCGGGCGTTGACCAACCGCTCCAACGGGGCCGGCGGCGCCCGATCGCCCCGCCTACCGGTCGTCGCCGTCGATGCCAACGGCGCCGACCTCGGGCCCGCGGAGGTGGCCGAGGGGGCGAACATCGCCGCCGCGCAGGGCGTCCGCGTCCTGCTCTTCGGCCCGGCGGCGCAGCTCGGCGCCGCCGGCCCGGGCATCGAGGTCATCGACGCGCCGCAGTCGATCGCCAAGGAGCCCAACCCCGCCGCGGCGGCCCGCGCCAACCCCGACGCCTCGATCGTCCGAGCCGCGCGCGCCGTCGCCGCCGGCGACGCCGACGCGCTCGTGTCGGGCGGCTCGACGGGCGCCGCGCTCGCCGCCGCGCTGTTCAACATCAAGCGCGACCGCGGGATCCTGCGCCCCGCGCTGGCCGCGCTCGTGCCCGTTCCGGGGGCGCCGGTGACGCTCGTCGACGTCGGCGCCAACACCGAGGTGCGGCCCGAGCACCTCGTCCAGTTCGCGTTCATGGGCGCCGCCCTCGCGCAGGTCGTGCACGGCGTCGAGAGCCCGCGCGTCGCGCTGCTGTCCGTCGGCGAGGAGAAGACGCGCGGCTCGCCGCTGACGATCGACGTCCATGCCCGGCTGGCGGCCGCCCACGGGCTGAACTTCGTCGGCAACGTCGAGGGCCACGCGCTCGTCGAGGGCAAGGCCGACGTCGTCGTCACCGACGGCTTCACGGGCAACGTCGCGCTCAAGGTCATGGAGGGCGTCTCGGACAAGATGATCGCCCTGCTCAAGCAGACCGCGACGTCGACGACGCGCGCCAAGGCCGGCGGGCTGCTCATGAAGCCCGCGCTGCAGGCCTTCCGCGACGAGATCCACCCCGAGATCGCCGGCGGGGCCTACCTGCTGGGCCTGCGCAAGCTCGGCGTCGTCGGGCACGGGCGCTTCACGAGCCGCGGCTTCGCCCAGGCGATCCTGCTCGCCGCGCGCGGCGTGACCGGCGACATCACGGGCCGCACGCACGACGCGCTGGACCAGGCGGGCGCGCTGCGCAAGCCCGGTGGCCCGCTGTCCGAGAGCGGCTCTACCGTGTCGGCACAGTGAACCGAGAGGAAGTCTTCGCGATGGTCCAGGCCCACCTCGTCGACGAGCTCGAGGTCGATCCCGCGCGGATCGACGACGGCACGAACTTCCGCGTCGACCTGGAGGCCGACTCGCTTGACCTCTATACGCTCGTACAGGAACTCGAGGACTCCTACGGCGTGAAGATGACCGACGAGCAGGCTGCGAAGATCGTCACCGTCGGCCAGGCCGTCGACTTCGTCCTCGACCACGCCGCCGCCGTCCACGAGCCAACCGAGACCTGAAGCTGCTGACCGAACTTCTCCAGGACCTGCCGGAGCATCTGCACCGGCAGGTCTTCACGCACGCTTCGTGGACCGAGCGCCGCAGCGACTCCTACTCGCGCCTGGCGTTCCTCGGCGACTCCGTGCTCGGCCTCGCCGTCACGGCGCACCTCTATCCGCGACTGGAGGCCGAGCGCTTCGGCGCCGGCCGCCTGACGAAGATCCGCGCCCAGAGCGTGTCCGGCGTCTCCTGCCGGGCGGTCGCCGAGCGCCTCGGCGTGCCCGACAGGCTGCGCGCCTGCGCTCCCGAGGGCATCGGCCAGAGCGCCGAGTCGCTCGTCGAGACCGAGCGCGTGCTGGCCTCGGTCATCGAGGCCGTGATCGGCGCCTGCTACCTGCACGCCGGCTACGAGCGCACCGCCGCCGCCGTCGTGGAGGCCTTCCAGCCGGAGATCGCCAACGCGCTCGCCAACCCGGTCGACTTCAAGTCAACGCTGCAGGAGCGCCTCGCGCGCCGCGCCGAGACCGTCGAGTACACGATCGCGCGCGAGGACGGGCCGCCGCACGACCGCACCTTCCAGGTCGTCGCGAAGGTCGACGGCACGCCGGTCGGCCGCGGCGCGGGGCGCTCCAAGAAGCACGCCGAGCAGGAGGCCGCGCGCACCGCCCTGCTGCGGCTGCACCCCCACGAGCCCGATCAGTACGACCCCGAGACGACCCGGGCGCCGTGATCGCGTGCACCTGAGGTCGATCACGCTGAAGGGCTTCAAGTCCTTCCCGGACCGCACGCGGCTCGAGTTCGGCCGCGGCGTCTCGGTCGTCGTCGGCCCCAACGGCTCGGGCAAGTCGAACATCACCGACGCCGTCCTGTGGGCGATGGGCGAGCAGTCCCCGCTCGCCGTCCGCGGCCAGTCGATGCGCGACGTCATCTTCGGCGGGGGGCGCGGCGTCCAGGCGCGCGGCTCGGCCGAGGTCGAGATCGTCATCGACAACGGCGACGGGGCGGTCGACGTCCCGCTCGGCGAGATCTCGATCGTGCGCCGCCTGGATCGCAGCGGCGAGGGCGAGTACCGCCTCAACGGAGCGCGCTGCCGGCTCGTCGACGTGCTGGAGATGCTCTCCGACACCGGCCTGGGCAAGGAGATGCACTCGGTCGTGTCGCAGGGCCGGGTGGAGTCGATCGTCACGTCCAAGCCGCGCGACCGGCGCCTGCTCATCGAGGAGGCCGCCGGGCTGGGCAAGCACCGCAAGCGCCGCCGCCGCGCCCAGCTCAAGCTCGACCGCACGAAGGACAACCTCGATCGCGCGCTCGACGTCGAGCGCGAGGCGCGCTCGCGCCTGCGCCCGCTCAAGCGCCAGGCCGAGGCGGCGGCGCTGCACGAGCGCCTCGAGCGCCAGTCGCTGGAGGCCCGCTGGGAGCTCGTGCGCGACCTCGCGCGGGCGCGCCGCGCCGAGCTGGCCGGCGCCGAGACCGTCGCCGGCGCCGCCCGGGCGGCGCGCGAGGAGACGCAGACCGCGCTCGCCGAGGTCGCGCGCCGCCGGCAGGAGGCCGAGCAGGCGATGGCCCGGCGCGGCGAGCAGCGCGAGGCCTTCGCGCAGCGCGTCTTCCGCGCCCGCTCGTCGAGCGAGCGCGTCGAGCTGCGCCTCGAGCGCACGCGCTCGACGGTCGAGGACCTCCGCGAGCGCGCCGAGCGGCGCGGGCACGAGCTGCGCGCGCTCGAGGCGCTGGCCGAAGCCGAGGGCGAGGCGGTCTGCGACGCCGACGGCGAGCGCGTCGGCATCCTGGAGGCCGAGCTCGAGCGGCTCGCCGCCGACCACGCGGCGCGCCTGGAGAGCGAGCTCGCCGAGCTCGAGCAGGTTCGCGTGCAGGCGCAGACGGCCGCGCGCGAGCAGCGCGGCGTCGTCGACGCCGCCCGCGCGCTGCTGGCGTCCGCCAGCGCCGCCGCCGAGACGGCCCGCGAACGCCGGCGCGAGCACGACAAGGGCCTGGAGGCCGCGCGCCGCGAGGCCGCCCGCGTCGGCGCCGAGCTCGCCGCCTGCAACCAGTTCCTGCGCACCCGCTCCAGCGCGGGCGCCGCCGCCACGGGCGCGCGCGCGCTCGCCGACGCGCTCGAGGTGGCGCCCGGCTACGAGCGCGCCGTCGCCGCCGTGCTCGGCGGCCTGCTGCGCGCCGCGCTCGCCGAGCGCGTCCACCAGGGCAGCGAGCTGCTCGATCGCGCCGGCAGCGAGGGCGGGCGCGTGCTGATCGTCGACTCGCTCGCGCCCGGCCCGGCGATCGACTCCACGCCGCCGGCCCCCGGGGCCCGTCACCTCGGCGAGCTCGTCGGCGGCGACGAGCACGTGCTCGCGGTCGCGCGCCGGCTGCTGTGGGACGCCTGGGTCGTCGACGAGCTCGAGCAGCTGCCGCCCGGCTTCGGCGGCGTGGCCGTCACGCGGGCGGGGCGCGTCTGGCACGGCCGCCACCGCGAGATGCGCCAGGCGCCGGAGGGCGGCGACGAGCGCGTCCTCGCCGAGCGCAACCGCCGCGACGAGCTCGTCGCCGCCAGCCAGGTCGCGGTGCAGGCCGAGCACGCCGCGCGCGCCGCCTGCGAGGCGGCCGACGGCGACGTCGCCGCGGCGGACGCCGCCCGCGAGCACGCCGACCGCGGCCTGCGCGAGGCGGCGCAGGCGCTCACCGCCGCCGACGAGGAGGCGCGCCGCGCCGGCTGGCTCATGCAGCAGCGCCGGGCCGCGCCGCAGGAGGGCGCGTCGGCCGTGCGCCGCGCCCAGATCGAGGGCGAGCTCGCCGCCGAGCGGCGCGCCGCCCAGCGCGCCGAGCGCGAGCGCGGCGAGCGCGCGCAGCGCATCGAGCGCCTGCGCGCGCGGGTCGCCGCGTACGAGCGGCTCGCACCGCAGGCCGAGCGGCTCGCCGCCGCGCTGCAGCGCGCCGCGGTCGCGATCGGCGCGCACGTCGATGCGCTCGAGGGCGAGCTCGCGGCCGGCCGCGCGGAGGGCGAGGGCTTGGCGCTGGCGCTGCGCTCCTGCGCCGCCGAGGAGGCGCAGATCCAGACGCAGCTGCGCGAGCGCGGGGACGCGGTCACGACCGCCGAGGTGCGCGCGCAGCAGGCGCGCGACCAGGCGGCCGAGGCCGGCCACGAGCTGGCGCTGCTCGCCGAGCAGCTCGGGCTGGCGGCCGAGCCCGGCGAGCAGCCGCTGGATCCCGAGCAGGAGCAGTCGCTGCGCGACCGCGTCGAGCGCCTGCGCCGCCGCCGCGAGCAGCTCGGGCCGGTCAACCCGCTGGCCAAGGCCGAGTACGAGCAGGCGCTCGCGCACGTCGCCGAGCTCGAGGCCCAGCGCGCCGACCTCGAGACGGCGCTGCGCGAGCTGCGCGCGCTCATCCGCGACACCGACCGCCAGATCCACGAGACGTTCGACGAGACCTTCCAGGCCGCGGCGCGCAACTTCGAGCAGCTCGCCGGCCAGCTGTTCCCGGGCGGCCGCGGCCGGCTGCGGCTCGTCAAGGAGGATCAGCACATCACCGGCGTCGCCGGGCTGGCCGCGCAGGGCGATCGGGCCGATGGCGGCGATGCGGACGATGCCGCGGAGGCCGAGCTGGACGCTCCGAGCGCGGAGGAGGAGGTGCTCGGCGTCGAGATCGAGATCACCCCCGCCGGCAAGTCGATGAAGCGCCTGACGCTGCTCTCCGGCGGCGAGAAGTCGATGACCGCGATCGCGTTCTTGTTCGCCGTCTTCCTCGCCAAGCCGTGCCCGTTCTACATCCTCGACGAGGTCGAGGCCGCGCTCGACGATCCGAACATCACCCGCTTCCTCGAGCTGCTGCGCCGCTACGCCGACCGCGCCCAGTTCATCGTCGTCACGCACCAGAAGCGCACGATGGAGGCGGCCGACACGCTCTACGGGGTCTCGATGGGCGACGACGGCGTGTCGAAGGTCATCTCGCGCCGGCTGCCGCGCGAGGAGCCCGCGGCCGACGTGGCCTGACGCGCTCACCCGCGCGGCGGCGGCGAGCGTCTCGTGGGTCTGACGATCCTCGCCAAGTTCGCCTGCGCGCTCGCGCGGGAGGCAACTCGATCCCGTCGTCGGGGCTGTGTCTTATCCCACGCAGACAGGTATGCAACCTTGGTATCTTCGTTGAAGATCGCGGGCCGCCGCTCAATTGCGAATGGGCGTCTAGCGATGAGGGTCGGACCGACCTACCCGCCGCGTTCCCGAAGGAGGACAGCACACATGACGACCCCGAGTAGTCCCCAGCAGGGAGATTCCGGTCGTGCAGACGTGCGCGTCATCCCGTCTAGCGAGGTCACGCTGCGCAACTACACCCTGTCGCCGAACGCGCGAATCGAGCTATCCGAACGGCAGAAGGCAGAACTGCGCGCGATTGACGAGCGCTCGCGTTCGCATTGCACGGACGACCGGTAGGCGCGTATGGACGCACTCGCGACGGTTCCGCGAGTGCGATCCGTTGACCCGATCACCTATGCACAGTTCGACGGCTTTTCCTGCGGCGGCAGCGCGGCGTACGAACGTGAAGTCGATGACCTGCTCGGAAACGTGCGTCGCGGCGAAACGCTTTCGATTGATGACGCGCGGGTTGCCGAAGACGCAAACTCGGGTGCCCTCATCGGCTTCTGCTTTGTCCAGAAGCGAGAGCTACTCGTACCCGACGATATGTACATCGCGCTTATCGCCGTGTCCGCCGCGTACCGTCGCCGTCGCTTGCCCGATGGCACGCGCCTTGGCAGTTTCCTCCTAAGGGACGCGCTCGTACGCATCAAGATGCTCTGTGGGCCGCCCATGCCGCCAGTATGGGCCTTGATCTCCCCCGAGAACGTTGCTAGCCACAGTCTCTTCGCTGATTGGGGATTCGATTACATCGCCAGCGAAGGCACAGGCCGGGCTTACGACATCCGCTATCGGGAGCGGGGTCGCGGCGTGGTGCCTACGGCGACATAGTCCGTCGCCCGCGCCGATCGACGAGGTCTGGCCGGTCATGACCGACATCGAGCGCGTCGCGCCGTGCGTGCCGGGCGCGCGCGTCGTCGGGCCGCTTGGCCCGGACAGCTACGGGGTCGAGATCACCGCGGACTTCGGCCCGTTCGAGATCACGGCGCAGGGCGCGATCACCCTTGCGCAGCGCGACGATGCCGGCCATCGCGAAATGCTGACGATCCTCGCCAAGGATCCCGACGGCGACAGGCTGGCCGAGGCGACGGTGACGATCGCGCTGACCCAGGCGCCGGGCGCCACCGTGGCGCGCTGCACACGAGCGTCGAGCTCGGCGGCCTCGCCACGCTCGTCGGCGAGGAGACGATCCGCGGCGCGGCGGCGACCGCGCTCACCGCCTTCGCGGCGACACGTCGAGCAGCTGCTGCGCGACCAGGGCCGCCCGCCGGCATGGCTACAGTCGCTTCTCGGCGAAGTAGTCGGCGATGTGGTTGTCGTTGTAGGGCTCGATCTGCGCGTAGCCCGTCGCGGCGAACAGGACGCGGCTGTGCTGCTGCGCGGGGCCCGCGTCGAGGCGCACGCGCTCGTAGCCCAGCGCCCGCGCGGCATCCTCGAGGGCGGCCAGCAGCGCCCGCCCGGCGCCGCGCGAGCGCGCGTCGGGCACGACGTACATCCGCTTGATCTCGCAGATGCCGTCCTCCAGACGCCGGACCCCGCCGATCGCGATCGGGCGGCCGTCCTCGTAGCCGACGAGGAAGCTGCCGTGCGGCGCGACCATCTCGTCGGGCGTCGTCACCGAGCCGGGGCGAACGGCGCGCTGCGGGTAGTGGACGTTGAGCAGCGCGATGAGCTCGGCGAGCAGCTCGCGGGCCGGCGACTCGTCGGAGCGGCAGGGGCGGAACTCGAGCGCCATGGCGCTATCGTCGCGCATCGCCATGGCGCGCGACTGGACAGAGCTCTTCATCACCGACGGCGCCGTCCACGCGCCCGCGAGCGCCGCAGCGCAGGCCGGCGAGCCGGCCCGCAAGCGCGGCTTCCTCAAGCGCCTGCGCACGAACCTGGCCAAGACGCGCGAGGCGCTCGGGGCCGAGATCCAGGCGACGCTGCTGGAGGGCGACGTCGACGAGCAGACCTGGGAGCGCCTCGAGGAGGCCCTCATCATGGCCGACGTCGGCGCGTCGACGACGGCGCGCGTCGTCGGCGAGCTCGAGCAGGAGGCGGCCGGCGGCGCGATCGCCGGCGGCGAGGCGCTCGGCGCCCGCCTCGCCGAGATGCTCGCCGCGATCGCCCGCACCGGCGAGGACCGCATCGACCTGCGCCGCTCGCCGACGGTCATCATGGCCGTCGGCGTCAACGGCACCGGCAAGACGACGACGATCGGCAAGCTCGCCTGGCACCTGCAGCGCGAGCTGGGCCTGACGGTCGTGCTCGGCGCGGCGGACACCTTCCGGGCGGCCGCCGTCGAGCAGCTCGCCGGCTGGGCGAAGCGGGCCGGCTGCGAGATCGTGACCGGGCGCGAGGGATCGGATCCCGGCTCGGTCGCCTTCGAGGCCGTCGCGCACGCCCGCGAGATCGGCGCCGACGTCGTCATCGTCGACACGGCCGGCCGCCTGCACACCCAGGACAACCTCATGGCCGAGCTGGCCAAGGTGCGCCGCGTCGTCGCCAAGCAGATCGACGACGCGCCGCACGAGACGCTGCTGACCGTCGATGCGACGACCGGGCAGAACGGGCTGCGCCAGGCCAAGATGTTCTCCGAGATCGTGCCGGTCGACGGGATCGTCCTCACGAAGCTCGACGGGACCGCGAAGGGCGGCATCGCGCTGGCGATCGCCGGCGAGCTCGGCATCCCGGTCAAGCTCATCGGCATCGGCGAGGCGCTCGAGGACCTGCGCCCGTTCGACGCCGACGACTACGCGCGCGCGCTGCTGACGTAGCGCGCGCCGTGAAAACGGCACCCGGCCGCGCCGGTTGCGCCTATATTCAGCAGACATGGATGCCTGGATGTTCTGGATCCTGCTCGCCCTGGTCCTCGCCGCCGGCGAGATGATGACGCTGAGCTTCTTCCTGGCGCCGTTCGCGGTCGGCGCGCTGTTCGGCGCCGGGGCCGACCTGGCCGGTGCCGGGGCGGTCGTCGCGGTGCTCGTCTTCCTCGTCGCCTCCGCGCTCATGTTCGGCTTCGTGCGACCGCTCGCCAGGCGCCATCTGCGCACGCCGGCCCAGCTGCGCACGGGCACGGCGGCGCTCGTCGGGAAGCCCGCGACCGCGATCGCGCTCGTCAGCTGTAGCGGCGGCAGCGTGAAGCTCGACGGAGAGGTCTGGAGCGCACGGACCTACGACGCCGACGAGGTCATCCAGCCGGGCAGCCGCGTGCATGTCGTCGAGATCCAGGGCGCGACAGCGCTCGTCAGCGAAACGCTCTAGGAGGAGACCACATGGAAGCCGGCCTGATCCTGCTCGTCATCATCGCGGTGTTCGCGCTGCTGCTCGCCTCGCGGACCGTTCGGATCATCCCGCAGGCCAGGGCCGGCGTCGTGGAGCGCCTGGGCCGCTACCAGCGCACGCTCGCGCCCGGCCTCTCGATCGTCGTGCCGTTCGTCGACCGCGTGCGGCCGCTCATCGACCTGCGCGAGCAGGTCGTGACCTTCCAGCCCGCCGGGGTCATCACCGGCGACAACGTCGGCATCCAGATCGACAGCGTCCTGTACTTCACGATCACCGACGCGAAGTCGGTCTCCTACGAGGTCGCCAGCCCCCTGCAGGCGATCGAGCAGCTCACCGTGACGACGCTGCGCAACGTCATCGGCGGCATGACGCTCGAGGAGGCGCTGACGAGCCGCGACACGATCAACTCGCAGCTGCGCACGGTGCTCGACGAGGCGACCGGCCGCTGGGGCATCCGCGTCAACCGCGTCGAGGTCAAGGCGATCGACCCGCCGGCCACGATCCAGGAGGCGATGGAGAAGCAGATGCGCGCCGAGCGCGACCGCCGCGCGGCGATCCTCACGGCGGAGGGCTCCAAGCAGTCGCAGATCCTCAACGCCGAGGGCGAGAAGCAGGCCGCCGTGCTGCGCGCCGAGGGCCAGCGCACCGCCGCGATCCTGCGCGCCGAGGGCGAGGCGAAGGCGATCGACACGGTCTTCGCCGCCATCCACTCCGGCGATCCCGACCAGGGCCTGCTGTCCTACCAGTACCTGCAGATGCTGCCCAAGCTCGCGCAGGGCGACGCGAACAAGATCTTCGTCATCCCCAGCGAGTTCAGCCAGGCGCTCGGCAACATCGGCGGCGCGATCTCGGGTGCGGTCCGGCCCGGGCCGGCGCCTCCGCCGGCGTCTTGACGGCGTTCGTCGTCCCCGACGCCGTCGAGGCCTACGCGGCCGCCCACACCTCGCCCGCGGCCGCGCACCTGCGCGCGCTCGCCGACGAGACGCGCGCGACGCTGAAGTCGCCGCAGATGCTGACCGGCGAGGTCGAGGGGCGCCTGTTGGAGTTCCTCGTCTTCCTCGTCGCGCCGCGAACCGTGCTGGAGATCGGGACGTACTCGGGCTACAGCGCGCTCTCGATGGCCCAGGCGCTGCCGCCGGGCGGGCGGATCGTCACCTGCGAGCTCGATCCGCAGCGCGTCGCGTTCGCGCAGCGCCACGTCGACGCGGCCGGGATGGCGGACCGCATCGAGATCCGCCAGGGACCGGCGCTGGACACGATCAACGGCCTCGACGGGCCCTTCGACCTCGTGTTCGTCGATGCCGACAAGGGCGGCTACCTCGACTACTACGAGGCCGCGCTGCCCAAGCTCTCCGAGCGCGGGCTCATCGTCGTCGACAACGTCCTCTGGAGCGCGCGCGTCGTCGCAGAGCCGTCGCACGAGGACAGCGACGAGACGCGCGCGCTGCGCGCCTTCAACGACCACGTCGCCTCCGACGAGCGCGTGGTGAACGTCATGCTGAGCGTACGCGACGGCGTCACGCTCGTCCGTCGCCGCTAGCGACCGCCGACACCTCACCTCGCGCCTGACCCGGGACGAGCCCGCGTCATGAGCGACGCGACCGCCACACCGAGGGCGTCGGGCCCAAGACGCCGCGCCTGACCGAGCGCGAGGCCGGCGAGCTGCTGCGCCGCGCCGCCCGATCGACATGTCGCTGCGGGCGGGCGCGCGGTGGCCGTGCGCCCGCCGGCAGCACCTAGACTGAGCCGCGGTGTTCGACGCGCTCTCAGACAAGCTGCAGGCCACGCTGTCGGACGTCCGCTCGCGCGGGACGCTGACCGAGGCCGACGTCAACGCCGCGATGCGCGAGATCCGCCTGGCGCTGCTCGAGGCCGACGTGAACTTCAAGGTCGTCAAGTCGTTCACGACCACCGTCAAGGAGCGCTGCCTGGGCGCCGACGTGCTCGGCAGGCTCAACCCCGGCCAGCAGGTCGTCAAGATCGTCAACGAGGAGCTGACCGCGCTCATGGGCGGCGCGAGCGCCTCGGTCGCCTTCGCGCCGCGCCCGCCGACGGTGATCCTCATGGCCGGGCTGCAGGGCTCGGGCAAGACGACGGCGGCGGCCAAGCTCGCGCGCTTTCTCAACAAGGAGCACGGGTCCTCGGTGGCGCTCGCCGCCTGCGACGTGTACCGCCCGGCGGCCGTCGACCAGCTCGTCAAGGTCGGCGCCCAGGCCGGCGCGACCGTCTACGAGCAGGGGACCGAGAAGGACCCCGTCGACATCGCCAAGTGGGCGCTGGAGCAGGCCAAGCGCGACGGCAAGGACGTGCTCATCGTCGACACGGCCGGGCGGCTGCACATCGACGAGAAGCTCATGGACGAGCTCGTGAAGATCCGCAAGGCGGTCAAGCCGACGACCGTCCTGCTCGTCGTCGACGCGATGACCGGTCAGGACGCGGTCAACGTCGCCGAGCAGTTCGCGGGCGCGGTCGCCTTCGACGGGGTGCTCATGTCCAAGCTCGACGGCGACGCGCGCGGCGGCGCGGCGCTGTCGGTCAAGGCGGTCACCGGCACGCCGATCGTCTTCGCCTCCACGGGCGAGAAGCTCGACCAGTTCGAGCGCTTTCACCCCGACCGCATGGCGCAGCGGATCCTCGGCATGGGCGACGTGCTGTCGTTCATCGAGAAGGCCGAGGAGCAGATCGACGAGGACGAGGCCAAGGAGCTCGAGCGCAAGCTGCGCCGCAACGAGTTCACGTTCGACGACTTCCTCAAGCAGATGAAGATGATGCGCAAGATGGGCCCGCTGCAGTCGCTGCTGGGGATGATCCCGGGCTTTCAGGGCGCCGCGCTGAAGAACGTCAAGGTCGACGAGCGCGAGCTCGATCGCATCGAGGCGATCATCCTGTCGATGACCCCGCTGGAGCGCCGCCGGCCCGACCTCATCAAGGGCTCGCGGCGGCGGCGCATCGCGCGGGGCTCGGGGACGACCGTCCAGCACGTCAACCAGCTCGTCAAGCAGTTCGGCCAGATGCAGAAGCTCATGAAGCAGCTCGGCAAGGGCAACATGCCGGATATCCAGGCCATGCTGCGACAGGCTCGCTAGTCTGTTCGCCCTAATGGCCGTCCGAATGAGACTCACCCGCGTCGGTGGACGCAAGGACCCGATCTGGCGCATCGTCGTCGCCGATTCGCGCTCGCCGCGCGACGGCCGCGTGATCGAGACGATCGGTCACTACAACGCGCAGACCGAGCCGTCGACGATCCGCGTCGACGAAGACCGTGCCCGCCACTGGCTCGAGCGCGGCGCGCAGCCGTCCGACCAGGTGCGCAAGCTGCTGCACATCCAGGGCATCTCCTAGTGGGTCATCCACAGACGTCTGACCCGGAACCCCGGGCGCCGATCACCGCCCGGCGGCGTCCTCGGACGCTCGCTGTGGCAGAGCCACACCTTCGGTCCTGCGTCCTTGCCAGCCGGCGCCGGCATCCCGGGGTTCCGGTCGAACGTTCCTGGATGACCCACTAGCACGACCGCAGGGCCGCCCGCCCGTGCAAGACCTTCTGGAATATCTCGCCCGGGCCCTCGTCGACGATCCGGACGCCGTCCGCGTCGAGCAGTTCGACGAGGACGACGGCAGCGTCGTGCTCGAGCTGTCGGTCGGCGAGGACGACTACGGCAAGGTCATCGGCCGCGGCGGGCGCACCGCCGCCGCGCTGCGCACCGTGCTGAAGGCCGCCGCGGTGAAGGAAGGCTGCCGCGTGTTCGTCGACATCGTCGACTGAGATGTCGCTGCTGAACGCCGGGCGGGTGGGTCGTCCGCACGGGCTCGACGGGTCCTTCCACGTGACGCGTCCGCGCGGCGCGCTGCTGACGCTCGGCGCCGCCGTGCAGATCGCCGGCGAGGCGCACGAGATCGTCCGGCGCGCCGGGACCGACGAGCGCCCGATCGTGCGCCTGCGCGGCGTCGAGGACCGCAGCGGCGTCGACGCGCTGCGGGGCGCCGAGCTGCTCGTCGCGCGCGCCGACGCGCCGGCGCTGCCGGCGGGCGAGTACTGGTCGGAGGATCTCGAGGGCTGCCTGCTCGTCACGCCGGACGGCCGCGAGCTCGGCGCGGTCCAGCGGATGCGCGCGCTGCCCTCGTGCGAAGTGCTCGAGGCCGGTGAGCTGCTCGTGCCGATGGTCTGCGACGCGGTGCTCGACATCGACCTGCCGGCCCGGCGGATTGTCGTCGATCCGGTCTTCCTCGGCATCGAGGCGCCGTAGGTGCCGCGGCCGGCGACGCGGTAGGGCGGGCGGGCGCCGGTGCGCATCGACGTCGTCACGCTCTTTCCGGACTGGTTTTCGTGGTTCGTCACGCAGCGCCACGTCGCCAACGCCCTCGCGGCCGGCCATGAGCTGCGCGCGCTCGACCTGCGGGCGCACACCCCGTTGAGCGGCGGACAGGTCGACGACACGCCGTTCGGCGGCGGGGCGGGGATGGTCCTGCGCGTCGACGTCATGGACGCCGCGCTGCGGGCCTTCTACGACGGCGCCGACCCGGTCGCGCTGCGCGACCGCCGCCGCGTCGTGGCGCTCGCGCCCGGCGGGCGGCTGCTCGACGACGCGCTCGTCGACGAGCTCGCCCGGGAGCGCGACCTGACGCTGCTGTGCGGTCGCTACGAGGGCTTCGACGAGCGCATCGTCGAGCACTTCGCCAGCGACGTCGTCTCGATCGGGCGCTACGTGCTGGCGGGCGGCGAGCTGGCGGCGATGGTCGTCTGCGACGCGGTCATGCGCAAGCTTCCGGGGTCGCTGGGGCACGTCGACTCGGCGCTGGAGGAGTCCTTCTCCGCCGCCCTGGAGGGCAACCCGGAGTACCCGCACTACACGCGCCCGGCCGACCATCGCGGCTGGACGGTTCCCGACGTGCTGCTCTCGGGCCACCACGAGGAGATCCGGCGCTGGCGACTGGAGCGCGCCCGCGAGCGCGGCGAGGCGGGGGAGGGCTGAGCCGGGCCGGGCGCCGCCGGGCGCCGCCGAGCGCGCCGCGGGGCCGCACCGACGCGATCGGACCGGGGACGGTCGAGCGTCGCTATCATCCCGCCTCGGCGCGGCCAGCTCTCTTCGTCCGCGCCCCTCCTTTCGCCATGTCCTCCGTCATCGAAAGCCTCGAGCGCGCACAGCTGCGCCGTGTCCCGTCCTTCCAGGCCGGCGATCGCCTGCGCGTGCACTTCCAGGTCATCGAGGGGACGCGCAAGCGCACCCAGGTCTTCGAGGGCGTCGTCATCAAGCGCCAGGGCCACGGCGCCCGCGAGACGTTCACCGTGCGCAAGCAGTCCTTCGGCGTCGGCGTCGAGCGGACGTTCCCGGTGCACTCGCCGAAGATCGAGAAGATCGAGATCGCCGCCCGCGGTGACGTCCGGCGCGCGAAGCTCTACTACCTGCGCGACCGCGTCGGCAAGCGTGCCCGCGTCCGCGAGCGTCGCTACACCGGTCCCGAGGAGCGCGTCGAGGCAGGGCTTCTGTACGACCCGGCCGCACAGCTCGAGGCCGAAGCGGCCGCCGAGCCCGAAGCCGTCGACGCCGAGGGCGTCGCCGCCGACGAGGCCATCGCAGCCGACGCGGCGTCAGGCGAGCACGAAGGGGCCCCGCCCGACGGGACCACCGCTGGCAGCGAGGCCGAGAAGGCCTCCTCCGGCGAACCGACGTGAGCAAGGCCGAAGCCTCCGGCGGGAACTCGTTCGTCGAGCTGATCCTCATCGTCGCCGTCGCGCTCGGCCTGGCGCTCGGCATCCAGGCGTTCCTCGTCAAGCCCTACCGCATCCCGTCGGAGTCGATGGTGCCGACGCTGGCCGTCGGCCAGCGCGTGCTCGTCAACCGGATCGGCAACAACTTCGGCGAGCCGAACATCGGCGACGTCACGGTCTTCCACCCGCCGCAGGGCGCCGAGAACGAGAACCAGTGCGGCACTGCGCCCAAGCCGAAACAGGCGTGCTCGCAGCCCACGGCCAAGCGCGCCGACGTGAACTTCATCAAGCGCATCGTGGCGGGCCCCGGCGACACCGTCGCCGTGCAGGACGGACACGTCGTGCTCAACGGAACGCGCCAGAGCGAGCCGTTCACCGAGCCGTGCGGCGGTGGCCCGGAGTGCAATCTCACGGCCGCGATCACGATCCCGAAGGACCACTACTTCATGATGGGCGACAACCGCGGCGCGTCGGACGACAGCCGCTTCTGGGGCCCGGTTCCGCGCGAGTGGATCATCGGCAATGCGTTCGCGACGTACTGGCCGCCCAAGCGCATCGGCCTGCTCTGAGGGCCGCGTCGCGCGCTCCGATCCGGCGCCCGGTCGCCGGCCGGTCACGATTCCGCCCGGCGCGCCCTTCATGATGAGCGCCAGCCGTGGAGCCGTCCTCGACAACCGCCGCCGAGCCGACCGGCGCAGCCGCGTGCGCCGGCGCAGCGGCGACCGTGCCGGCCGGCGCTGAGCGCGCCGCGCCGCGCAAGCGCGCCGCGCGCCGGCAGTCCAGCGGGCGGCGGCTGTTCGCGTTCGATCGCCGCCTCGGCGCGCGGTGGGTCGCGGGCGCCGACGAGGCGGGCCGCGGCTGCCTCGCCGGCCCGCTCGTCGCCGCGGGCGTCCTGTTTGACCTCGCGTCGCTGACGACCCGCGAGCTGCGCGCCCTGAGCCGGCTCAACGACTCCAAGCAGCACACGCACGAGGTCCGCGAGGAGCTGTTTCCGATCGTCATGCGGACCGCCGCGAAGGTCTGCGTCGTCTCGCGCTGCGCGCGGACGATCGACGCCCGCGGCCTGCACAAGACGAACCTCGCGGCGCTGCGCGACGCGCTCGTGGGGGTCGCGCGGCCCGGATGCATCTGCCTGTCGGACGGCTTCGCCGTCGGCGACGTCGGGTTCGAGCAGCGCGCGGTCGTCAACGGCGACGCGACGTCGGCGGCGATCGCGGCGGCGTCGATCGTCGCCAAGGTCACGCGCGACCGCTACATGCGGCGTGCCGAGGAGCTGCACCCGGGCTGGGAGTTCGCGGCGCACGTCGGCTACTCCACGCCCGAGCACCGCGAGGCGATCCAGCGCCTCGGGGTCTCGCCGCTGCATCGACTGAGCTTTCAGTCCACGGCGTACCAGCAGCTCGCGCTGTAGTCCGCGCGGGCTCAGAACGCCGCCTCGAGGTGGTCCAGCGCGACGAGGCGGCTGTGACGGTCGACCGTCACGCCGACGACGTCGAAGCGCAGCTCGCACGACCGCGGCCGGTCGCCCGCCTCCACGAGCCACGCGGCGGCCATGCGGCGCACGCGACGGCGCTTGTCCGCCGTCACCGCCTGCAGCGATGACTGCAGCGCGCCCGCGCGACGGGTCTTGACCTCCACGAAGACGAGCCACGTGTCGTCGCAGACGACGAGGTCGAGCTCTCCGAAGCGCGTGCGGTAGTTGGCGGCCACGACGCGGTAGCCGAGCCGCTCGAGGTGCTCGCGGGCGAGCCGCTCGCCGAGGCGGCCGAGGTGGTGGCGCAGATCGATGACCATCGCCGGCCACGCTAGGCGCGACGTCGTGCCGTCGCAGCACGTCATTGCGACAACTCCGCGGAGCGTTCGCGACGGCTCGGCCACCCCGCGTCGGCGTCGCAGGAGTCGGGCCGTTTCGTTGCGATGCGGTGCTGTGGCGTGGCGAGATCGCGCCTACCGTCCGGCCGATGCTCGCCCATGTGACGACGTTCGCCATCGACGGCCTCTCCTCGCGCCGGATCACCGTCGAGGTCGACCTGCGCCGCGGCCTGCCCGCGTTCACGATCGTCGGCCGCGCGGACGCGGCCGTGCGCGAATCACGCGAGCGGGTGCAGAGCGCCCTCATCAACGCGGGCTTCGACTTTCCCCAGCGGAGGATCACCGTCAACCTCGCCCCGGCCCACCTGCGCAAGATCGGGCCCGGCTTCGACCTCGCCACCGCCTGCGGGGTGCTCGTCGCGTCCGAGCAGCTGCCGGCAGACGCGCTGGAGCGGTGGGCCGTCTTCGGCGAGTTGTCGCTGTCGGGCGAGCTGCGCCACTGCCGGGGGGTGCTCAGCGTCGCCGAGGGAGCGCGGCGAGCGGGCTTCGCCGGGCTCGTCGTCCCGCGCGACTGCGCGCTCGAGGCGGCGCTCGTCGACGGGCTCGAGGTCGCCGGCCTGTCATGCCTGCAGGACGTGGCCGCGCTGTTGCGGGGCGGGCCGGCGCCGGCGCTCCCCAGCGGGCCCGAGCGCCCCGACGAGGTGGGCGAGGACGTCGACCTCGCCGACGTCCGCGGTCATGCGGCCGGCGTCCGCGCGCTCACGATCGCCGCCGCCGGCGCCCACAACATCCTGCTCTCGGGCCCACCCGGCACGGGAAAGACGATGCTCGCCCGGCGCATCGTCACGATCGTGCCGCCGCTCACGTGCGACGAGGCGATCGAGGTCACGCGCATCCACAGCATCGCCGGACTGCACGGCGGCGGCGGCCTCGTCACGCGCCGGCCGTTCCGGGCGCCCCATCACACGATCTCCCCGGCGGGCCTCGTCGGCGGCGGGTCGGTTCCGCTGCCCGGCGAGGCGAGCCTCGCCCACCAGGGCGTGCTCTTCCTCGACGAGCTCTCCGAGTTCGCCCGCGCGGCGCTGGAGTCCCTGCGCCAGCCGCTGGAGGACGGCGCCATCACGATCGTGCGCGGGCAGCGCACCGTCAGGTTCCCGGCACGCTTCCAGCTCGTCGCGTCGACGAACCCATGTCCCTGCGGTCTGGCGGGCGACAGGCGCTGTCGCTGCACGGAGGGCGACATCGCCCGCCACCGCCGCAAGCTCAGCGGCCCGCTGCTTGACCGCATGGACCTGCTCGTGCCGATGCCGCGCCCGGCGCCCGAGCATCTCACGGGGGCGATCGGCACGCCGTCGAGCGTCGTGCTGGCGCTCGTGCTCGAGGCGCGGGCGCGCCAGGCACACCGGTTGCGCGCCGGCGGGCTGCGAACGAACGCCGAGCTGACGCCGCGGCTCGTGCGCGAGCTCGTCCGCGCCGATGGCGCCGCGCTGGCCGTGCTGCAGCGCGCATATGCCAACGGCGGGCTGAGCGCCCGCGGGCACGGCCGCATCCTGCGCGTCGCACGCACGATCGCCGACCTCGCCGGGCGCGAGCGGGTCGGCGCGAACGACGTCAACGAGGCGCTGGGCTTTCGCCAGGACGACATCCTCGAAGGCGCGGTGGCGGCGTGACGGCCTGCGACGCCTGCCTGCGGCGCACGGCGCTCGTCGCCGCGCTCGCGCCGCACATCGAGCGCGCCCGGCGCGACCGGCGCCGGCTCGCCGAGCTGCTCGCGCTCTGCGACGAGCGCCTCATCGGCGCGCTCGCGGGCGAGCGGCGCGCCGCGATCGAGAGCGCTCATGCGGACTTCGACGCCGGCCGCGCGCGCGATCGGATCGCGGCGGCGTCGATGCATGCGGTCTGCCGCCACGACGACCGCTACCCGTCGCGGCTGCGCGAGGCCGACGATGCGCCGGCCGTGCTGCACGTGGCCGGCGCGATCGCGCGCGTCACGGGCCTGGGCGAGCGCGGCGCGCCGGCGGTGGCGGTCGTCGGAGCGCGGCGTGCCGGGCCCGACGGGCTCGAGATCGCGCGCGGGCTCGGCCGCGGCCTGGCGGCCGCGGGCGTCACGGTCGTCAGCGGCATGGCGCTGGGGATCGACGCGGCCGCCCATGCCGGTGCGCTGGAGGTCGGCGGTCCGACGCTCGCGGTGCTGGGCGGCGGCGCCGACGTCGCGTACCCCGCGAGCAAGCGCAGCCTGCACCGCGAGCTCGTGCGCACGCAGGCCGCGGTGTCGGAGATGCCGCCCGGGTTCACGCCGTTTCGCTGGTGCTTTCCGGCCCGCAACCGCACGATCGCGGGCCTGGCCTCGATGACGATCGTCGTGGAGGCCGCGCAGCGCTCGGGCTCGCTGATCACCGCGGAGCTCGCCCAGGAGCTCGGCCGGACGGTCGGCGCGGTCCCCGGCCCGGTGAGCGCGCCGCGCAGCGCCGGGACGAACGCGCTGCTGCGCGACGGCGCGGTCGTCATCCGCGACGCCCAGGACGCGCTCGACGAGGCGCTCGGCATCGGCGTCGCGACCGCGCTGGCGGGCGCCAGCGCCGACGACCTGACCGCGGCGCTGCGCGCGCTGCTGCGCCGCGTCGAGGACGGCCGCGACACCGTCTCGGCGCTCGCCCGGTCACCCGACGAGGCGCGTCACGCGCTCGCTGCGCTCACCGAGCTCGAGCTGCTCGGATTCCTGCGGCGCGACGCCGGGGGCCGCTATGTGCGCCAGTCCTAGACTGCCGCCCGTATCCTCGACGGCGTGCCGCCGTCCCGCGTCCCCGTCGTCCTCTCGATCGCCGGGTCGGACTCCGGCGGCGGCGCGGGCATCCAGGCCGACCTCAAGGCGTGCGCGCGCGCGGGCGTCCACGGGACGACGGCGATCACCGCGATCACCGTGCAGAACACCGTCGGGGTGTCGGCGATCCAGCCGGTTCGGCCGGACATCGTCGCCGGCCAGATCCGCGCCGTCGCCGAGGACCTCGGCGTCGACGCGGTGAAGATCGGGATGCTCGGGGACGCCGAGACGATCCGGGTGGTCGCGCGCGCGCTCGCGGACCTGCCGGCCGGCACGCCGGTCGTGCACGACCCGGTCATGGTCGCCGAGTCCGGCGCCCGGCTGCTCGCGCGCGACGCGATCGACGCGCTGCGCACGCTCGTCGTCGCCCGTGCCACCGTCATCACGCCGAACCTCGCCGAGGCGCGCGTGCTCGCCGGCGACGACGGGCTCGACGGGCTCGCGCTCGTGCGCGCGCTGCACGCGCTCGGGCCGCGCTACGTCGTCGTCACCGGCGGCCACCGCGATGCGGCGACCGACCTCTTCTTCGACGGCGAGACGCTCACCGAGCTGCCTGGCGAGCGCCACCCCGACGGCGCCTCGCACGGCTCGGGCTGCACCCACTCGTCCACGCTGGCGGCGCGGATGGCGCTCGGCGACAGCGCCCTGCAGGCTGCTCGCGAGGCCCGTCGCGTCGCCGCCGCAGCCGTCGCCGGGGGCCTGCGGCAGCTCGGGGCCGGGGCGGGCCCGGTCGACGTGTTCGGGCTCGCGCGCCAACGGTGAGATCCGCGCCGAGATCGGTTCCGCGGCGCCACCGCTTTGTCATAATCGCCACCTGTGCGGTTCCTTCGTATGAAGCCGGGGCACGGCGAGGTCCTCATCGCGGAGGGAGACGTCGAGGTGGCCGAGGAGCACGCACAGCTCCTCGAGGAGTTCCGCGCCCAGCTCGACGCGGGGATGTGGGCCGCCGTGCCGGAGGCGGACGCCGGCGGGCGCCGCAAGGCGCGGATGGTCACGAGCTTCGGCGACATCCCGCCGGCGGCCGAGCGCGTCATCTTCTTCCCGCGGGCCGCGGGCGGACGGTAGGCGATACGCAGATGCTGCTTGCCCTCAGCGCGAGCATCATCGTCGTCCTGGTCCTGCTCTGGGAGGTCGCCTGGCCGGTGGCGGCCGAGAAGATCGCCTGCTGGCGCGCGCGCCGGGCGCGGATCGTCGTCGAGGGCTACGACCCCGGCCGCGAGCGCCGCGCCGAGCAGCGTGCGCGCGCGCTGCTGCGCTCCTGCGTCGACGAGGAGGAGTGGGCGATGTACTGCGACCTCGGATTCATCCGGGTCTGGGGCGCGCTGGCGGAGGGCCCGCCGAGCGACCGCGACGGCTGCGGCGCCGCGTACGCCTACCTCATCTATCCGCACAAGCCGATCGTCGCCTACCTGCCGCAGACCCGGCGGCTGCTGAGCGAGTACTGCGTGGCGTTCCCCGACGAAACGCGCCCGTACGGATCCGCCCGGCTGCCGGACTCCGACGACGTCCTGGCGAAGTGGATGGCGCTCACCGGCGACGAGCGGCGCATCATCGCCAGCGCGAACATGCACCTGCCGGGCCGGCAGGTCGACCCCAAGCAGGTCAAGCGCGACCTGTGGCGGCTGGGCCAGTGGGAGCAGGCCCGGCTCCGCGACCAGCGTCGCGGCGCCGGTAGTGTGCACGCCCCGTGAGCGCCAACGGAACGCTTGATCCCAAGCACCGATCGCGCGCCCTGACCGAGGGGGCCGCGCGCGCTCCCGCACGCGCCTATCTGCACGGCATCGGCTTCGACGCCGAGGCGCTGAGCAAGCCGATCATCGGCGTCGCCTCGACGTGGATCGAGACCATGCCCTGCAACTTCCACCTGCGCGCGCTCGCCGCGAAGGTCAAGGAGGGCATCCGCGCGGCCGGCGGCACGCCGATGGAGCTCAACACGATCGCGATCTCCGACGGCATCACGATGGGCACGAGCGGGATGAAGACGAGCCTCGTCTCGCGCGAGGTCATCGCCGACTCGATCGAGCTCGTCGCGCTCGGGCACCTCTTCGACGGGATCGTCTGCCTGAGCGCCTGCGACAAGACGATCCCCGGGACGGTCATGGCGCTCGCGCGGCTCAACGTGCCCGGCGTGATGCTCTACGGCGGGTCGATCGCGCCCGGCCGCTTCCGCGGGCAGGACGTCACGATCCAGGACGTCTTCGAGGCCGTCGGCAAGCACGCCGCCGGGACGATGAGCGACGAGGACCTCGCCGAGCTCGAGTCGGTCGCCAGCCCCGGCGCCGGCGCGTGCGCCGGTCAGTTCACCGCCAACACGATGGCGATGGCCTTCGAGATCCTCGGCATCAGCCCGATGGGCTCGGCGATGGTGCCCGCCGAGCACGCGAGCAAGGCCGAGGTCGCCGTCGAGGCCGGCAAGCTCATGATGAGCGTGCTCGAGCGCGGCCTGCGCCCGCGCGACATCATCACGAAGGACTCCCTCGAGAACGCGATCGCCGCGATCGCGACGTCCGGCGGCTCGACGAACGGCGTGCTGCACCTGCTCGCCGTCGCTCGCGAGGCCGGCGTCGAGCTCGGCATCGACGACTTCGACCGCATCTCCGAGCGCACGCCGCTGCTGTGCGACCTCAAGCCCGGCGGCGCCTACGTGGCGACCGACCTCTATGCCGCCGGCGGGGTGCCGCTCGTCGCCAGGCGCCTGCTCGAGGCCGGGCTGCTGCACGAGGACGCGATCACGGTCACGGGGCGCACCGTCGGCGACCACGCCCGCGAGGCCCCCGAGGCCGAGGGCCAGCGCGTCGTGCGCCCGCTCGACGACCCGATCAAGAAGACCGGCGGCCTGGCGATCCTGCGCGGCAACCTCGCCCCGGACGGCTGCGTCGTGAAGCTCTCGGGCCACGAGCGCCGCCACCACACGGGTCCCGCCCGCGTCTTCGAAGGCGAGGAGGAGGCGATGGCGGCGGTCGTCACGGGCACGATCCGACGCGGCGACGTCCTCGTCATCCGCAACGAGGGACCGGCCGGCGGGCCCGGCATGCGCGAGATGCTCGCGGTCACCGCCGCGCTGAACGGCGTCGGCCTCGGCGAGCACGTCGCGCTGCTCACCGACGGGCGCTTCAGCGGGGCCACGCACGGCTTCATGGCCGGACACGTCGCGCCCGAGTCCGTCCGCGGCGGCCCGATCGCCGCGGTGCACGACGGCGACGCGATCACGATCGACGTCGACGCCCGCCGGATCGACGTCGCGCTCGACGACGACACGATCGCCGAACGGGTCGCACGCTACGCCGCCGACGACAACCGCGATCTCGGCGGCGTCCTGGGCAAGTACGCAAAGCTCGTGTCCAGCGCCTCGGAGGGCGCGATCACCTGAGCCGGAGGTCGCGGGCGGGCGCCGGCGCGTCGCGCGGCGGGCGCGCCCCCGTACCGCCTCGCGCCGAGGTTCTACGCTTCACGGACGGTCCGCAATGCGCATCGCCATCGACATCGACTCGACGCTGCACCACTACTGGGACCGTCTCTCCGATGCCGCGCTGCGCCGCTTCGGGATCGACCTGCCCTACGAGGAGCAGCTGGACTGGGGGATCACGCGGCTGCGGCCCGACCAGCTGCGCCTGTGCATCGAGGAGACGCACTGCGCCGAGGAGATCCTCGCCGGCAGCCCGTATCCCAGCGCGGTCGAGACCATCGCCGGCTGGCGGGCCGGCGGGCACTTCATCCACATCACGAGCCATCGCTCGCCAGCGGCGCACGCGCCGACCGCCGAGTGGCTCGCGCGGATCGGCGTCCCCTACGACGACCTGCACTGCTCGCAGGACAAGGTCAGCCGCTGCGTCGACCTCGGCATCGAGCTGCTCATCGACGACAGCCCGCTGAACCTCGCGCGGGCGATCGAGCGCGGGATCCGGGTCGCGACGATCTCCCATCCCTGGAACCGCGACCTCTGCGAGGAGGAGGACGTGATCTGCGCCGCCGACTGGGACGGGCTCGCGCGCAAGCTCGACCCGCTGCTGCTCGCCGGCGGCTGACGAGTTCACAGCAAGAACGTCTGCAACCGGCTCTGCCACAAACGCGGTGGCGTACAGTGAACCACGCTCGGGGGCGGGTGCGAGGAAACCGCAATGCTGACTACCAGAACCATGCTCGTGGCCGCCGGGGCGGCCGTCGTCATCCTGATCGCGGGCGTCTTCGTCTGGGACGCCAGCCGCAGCGACGTCGTCGTCGACGGCGTGCGCATCGGCACCGTCGACGTCGGCGGCCTGTCCAGCGACGACGCCCGCGCCCGGCTGCAGGCGCGCCTGGTCACGCCGCTCGGCGATCCGATCGTCATCAAGGCCGCTGACCGCTCCTTTCCGCTCACCGCGCGCGAGGCGCGCGTCCACGCCGACGTCGACGCGATGATCGACGAGGCGCTCGGCCAGGGGCGCTCGGGCGGCACGTTCGGCCGCGCCTGGCGCGCGCTCACCGGGCAGTACGACGACGTGCGGCTGAGCCCGCGGATCGCGTACTCGCGCCCGGCGGTGCAGCGGATCGTCGACCGCGCCCGCGTCGCCGCCAGCCGCAAGCCCGTCGATGCGAAGGTCGACTTCGGGTCAAGCGAACTGTCGATCGAGTCCGGCAGGAGCGGGCGCACGATCGACACGCGGAGGCTGCGCGGCCAGGTCGAGCGGGCGCTCGTCACGCCGACCGGCGAGCGCGAGATCACCGTCGCGATGAAGAAGGTCAAGCCCAAGCTGACGCGCGACAAGCTCGCCGGTAAGTACCCGGTGGTCCTGGCCGTCAACCGCGCCCGCTTCCGGATCACGCTGTTCAAGAAGCTCAAGAAGGTCAAGAGCTATCCGATCGCCGTCGGTCAGGTCGGGCTGGAGACCCCGGCCGGCCTGTACGCGATCCAGAACAAGGCGGTCAACCCGGCGTGGCACGTCCCCAACTCCGCGTGGGCGGGCCGGCTGGCCGGCAGCGTGATCCCGGGCGGCGCGGCGAACAACCCCCTCAAGGCTCGCTGGCTGGGCGTCTACGACGGCGTCGGCGTGCACGGCACCGACGCGCGCGGCTCGATCGGGACCAACGCCTCGCACGGCTGCATCCGGATGCTCGTCGAGGACGTCACGGCGCTCTACGACCAGGTTCCGGTCGGCACGCCGATCTACATCGGCTAGCCCCGTCTTCCGCGCGTGCGCCAACCGCGAAGCACGCGGCTGGTCTCGTCGTCCGCGCGCTTGGCGCGTCAGGCGCCGCCCACGCCGATCGCGGTCGCCGGGATCTCCTCCCAGCCGGACGCCAGCAGCAAGGCATGGTGGTCGGAGTGTCGAATGACCAGCGTGCCGATGAAGATCCCCCGCTCCCGTCGTCGCATGACGGCGTACCACAGCGTCGACGCATCGCCCGTTCCCTGGACGCGCAGCCACGGCCGCGGCGGGATGCCGCCGGCCGCGGCGATCCCCGCCGCCACGAGCTGGTGCTGGGTCGCGACCGTACCCTGACCGGTGTCGATGAAGAAGACGCCCATCGAGTTCGAGGCTAGCGCGCAGTGGCGGCTGGCCCTCGTGCGCTTCGACGAGGACCTGCGCCGCCGCGGCGCGGCCGAGCAGACGCGCCGCGCGTACGCCGCCGACCTGCGTCAGTTCGCCTGCTGGGCCAGCGCCCAGCACGTCGATCCGCCGGAGGTCGGGCACCGCACCCTGCGCCGCTACGCGGCGGCGCTGTCGGAGCGCCGCTCGGCGCCCGCGACCGTCGCGCGCAAGCTTGCCGCGCTGCGGGCGTTCTTCGAGACGTTGCGAGCGCACGGCGTCATCGAGGCCAACCCCGCCGATCTGCTGGCGGCGCCGGGCCGGGGCAGGCACCTGCCGGCGGTCATGGCCCCGCACGAGGTCGCGCGCCTGCTGGATCGCATCCCGGCCTCCACGCCGCTGGAGCTGCGCGACCGCGCGCTCTTCGAGATCGCCTACTCGAGCGGTCTGCGCGCCGAGGAGCTCGTGTCGCTGGACCTCGCGTCGGTGGACTTCGACGCCGAGCAGCTGCGCGTCGAGGGCAAGGGCTCCAAGACGCGGTTCGTCCCGGCCGGCGAGCCCGCGCTGCGCGCGCTGGCGCGCTACCTCGAGCGCGCCCGCGACGCGCTCGCGCCCGCCCCCGGGGAGCCCGCGCTGTTCGTCTCCAAGACGGGCCGCAGGCTGTCGACGTCGGACATCCGGCGCCGGCTGCGCGTCTGGGCGCGGCACGCCGCGGTGCAGGGCGGCGTGCATCCGCACACGCTGCGCCACTCCTTCGCCACGCATCTGCTGGAGGGCGGGGCCGACCTGCGCTGCATCCAGGAGCTGCTCGGTCACGCCTCGGTGTCTACGACGCAGATCTACACTCGGGTAGAGTCGGCCCGCCTGAAGCGCGCCTACTCACAGGCGCACCCCAGGGCGTAAGGGGATGGAGACCAACGTCAAGTCAATCGAGCTCAAGGACCTGTGGCGCCGGTACAAGCGCGACGGGGACGACCGCGCGCGCGAGCGCCTCGTCGTCGCCTACTCGCCGCTCGTGAAGTACGTCTCGGGTCGGATGGCCTCCGGCCTGCCGGCCCACGTCGAGGAGGCCGATCTCATCTCCTACGGCCTGGGCGGGCTGATCTCGGCGATCGAGCGCTTCGAGCTCGAGCGCGAGATCAAGTTCGAGACGTACGCGATCACCCGCATCAAGGGCGCGATCATCGACGAGCTGCGCTCGCTGGACTGGGTTCCGCGCTCGGTGCGCGCCCGCGCCCGCGCGATCGAGCGCGCCAACTCGAAGCTCGAGCACAAGCTGCAGCGCGCCCCGACCGACGAGGAGATGGCCGACGAGCTGGAGATGAGCGTCACGGACTTCCAGGACGCCCTGCTGCAGATCTCCAACTCCACGATCGCCGCGCTCGACGAGCTGTGGACGGTCTCCGACGCGTCCGGCGACCAGGTGTCGCTGCTGGACACGCTGCAGGACCCGAGGGCGCCCGACCCCGCGCACGTCATGGACGCGACGGACCTCAAGGACCGCATCGCCGACGCGATCGCCCGGCTGCCCGAGCGCGAGAAGCTCGTCGTCGCGCTGTACTACTACGAGAACCTGACCCTGCGCGAGATCGGGGAGGTCCTCGGCGTCACCGAGTCGCGCGTCTCCCAGCTGCACACGAAGGCCGTCCTGCGCCTGCGCGGGCGCATGTCCAACGACAGCGTCGCCGACGGCTGAGCGGCGCGAAGCCGCGCGCCACGCGGTCGATATTTGTCCGCCGCGGTACTAGCATCGCGCCTTCCCCGAGGAGAGGAGCCGCGGCATGCACAAGCCTGCTGACCGCATTCGAAACGTAGCCCTGATCGGTCATCGCGGCAGCGGGAAGACCTCGCTGCACGAGGCGCTCCTGTTCGAGGCGAAGGCGACGAACCGACTTGGCTCCGTGCTCGACGGCACGACGGTGTCCGACTGCGAGCCCGACGAGCAGTCGCGCAAGCTGTCGATCTCGCTGGCGCTGAGCTCCTTCGAATGGGCCGAGCGCAAGATCAACCTCATCGACACGCCCGGCGAGCCGAGCTTCGTCGCCGACGCGCTCGGCGCGATGCGCGTCTGCGAGTCGGCGGTCGTCGTCGTCAACGCCGTCATGGGCGTCGAGGTCACGACGCGGCGCCTGTGGGCGCGCGCCGAGGAGCTCGATCTCGCCCGCATGATCTTCGTGAACATGCTCGACCGCGAGCGCGCGGACTTCTTCCGGACGCTCGAATCGCTCAAGGAGGCCTTCGGCGGGCACGTCGTCGCCACCGAGATCCCGATCGGCTCCGAGCACGACACCTGCGGCGTCGTCGACCTCGTCGACATGAAGGCCTACCGCTACGCCAGCGCGTCCCCGCCAACCCGCGACAACTGCACCGAGATCGACATCCCCGACGACATGCGGGCGCTCTCCGAGGAGTACCGCGAGAAGATGATGGACGAGATCTGCGAGGTCTCCGACTCGCTCATGGAGCGCTACCTCGAGGGCGATGAGATCGCCCACGACGAGATCGTCGGGGTGCTCAAGGACGGCACGAACCACGGCTCGCTGTTCCCCGTCACGTGCGGCGTCGCGACGCGCAACCTCGCCACGAACCGCCTGCTCGACGCGATCGTCGAGGACCTCCCGTCGCCCGTCAAGCACGGCTCGCTCAAGCTGCCCGAGATCACGCTCGAGGCCGACGAGGAGGCGCCGCTGTACGCCTACGTGTTCAAGACCCGGGCCGACGCGTTCGCCGGGCGGATCAACCTCTTTCGCGTCTACCAGGGCGTCATGCGCCACGACAGCCACGTCATGAACACGACGAGCCACAACAAGGAGCGCGTCGGCCAGCTGCTCGTCTTCAGCGGCAAGGAGTCCGGCCAGGCCGAGGAGTTCGGGCCCGGCGACGTCGGCGCCGTCGCCAAGCTCAAGGAGACCCGCGCGGGCGACTGGCTCGCCGAGCGCGACGAGCCGATCTCGATGCCGAAGGTCGACCTGCCGGCTCCGGTGATGGCGTTCGCGATGGAGGCCCACGGCGACGAGGACAAGGTCTTCACCTCGCTGCGCCGCCTGCAGGAGGAGGACCCGACGATCGACCTGCACCGCGACCTGCAGACCGGCGACCAGATCATCGCGGGACTGTCGCAGATGCACGTCGAGGTCATCGTCGACCGCCTCAAGGAGCGCTTCGGCGCGGAGGTCACGCTCAAGCCGCCGCGGGTGCCGTACATGGAGACGATCCGCAAGCCGGCCAAGGCGCACGGGCGCCACAAGAAGCAGTCCGGGGGCCGCGGGCAGTTCGGCGACTGCCACATCTCGATCGCGCCGCGCGAGGCCGGCGCGGGCTTTGAGTTCATCAACCAGATCAAGGGCGGCGTCATCCCGACGTCGTTCATCCCCGCCGTCGAGAAGGGCGTCGTCGAGGCGATGGGGGCCGGGCCGATCGCCGGCTGCCCGGTCAAGGACGTCGCGGTCACGGTGTTCGACGGCAGCTACCACACCGTCGACTCGTCGGAGATGGCCTTCAAGCTCGCGGGCTCGATCGCGATGAGGGAGGCGATGAGCAACGCGTCGCCGGCGCTGCTGGAGCCGATCATGCTCGTCACGCTGACGATCCCCGAGGAGTCCGTCGGCGACGTCATCGGCGACTTGAACTCGCGCCGCGGCCGGCCGCAGGGGATGGACTCCGTCGGCGGCGGGCTGACCGAGGTCAAGGCCGAGGTCCCGATGGCCGAGATGCTCACCTACGCGCCCGACCTGCGCTCGCTGACGGGCGGGCAGGGCGACTACACGATGGCGTTCGAGCGCTACGAGGAGGTCCCCGCCCACCTGCTGCAGAAGGTCGTCGACCAGGCGACCGCGGAGGAAGCCGTCAGCGCGTGAGCGCTCGGGGGGCGAATCGTGGGTCGCCGGCGCCTCGACGAGATGACGGCGATCCCTGTGAGGAGTTGATGCTGCGATGTGGCCACCGGAGGCGCTGCGGTTCCTGCGCGAGCTCGAGGACAACAACGACCGCGATTGGTTCAAGGCCAACCGCGCCCGCTACGACGAGCACCTCGTCGCGCCCGCCCGCGCGCTGGCCGAGCAGCTCGGCGCGTTCGGCGCGCCGCACTTCTTTCGGCCCTTCAACGACACGCGCTTTCACCAGCGAGCGCCGATCAAGGAGCAGCTCGGCATCGCGATCGGCTACGGGGGCGCGGGCGGCTACTACGTCGAGCTGTCGCTCGACGGGCTGCTCGTGGCCGCCGGCCTGCACCGCCCGTCGACCGATCAGCTGGAGCGCTACCGCGCCGCGATCGACGACGAGCGCCACGCCGCGGCGTTCGAGCGGGCCGTCGCGGCCGGCGCGCGCGACGGTCTGAGCCTCTCCGCGCCCGCCCTGAAGCGCGCCCCGCGCGGGTACCCCGCCGACCATCCGCGCATCGAGCGCCTGCGCCTCAAGGAGCTGACGCTGCACGCGCGCCACCCGCTGGCGCCGTGGCTGCACGATCGGCGCTGCCACGAGCTCGTCGCCGGCCAGCTCGCGGCGGCGCGGCCGCTCGTCGCATGGCTGGGCGCCCGCGTGGGGCCGCCCGGCGCGCCCTGATCGCGGACGGGCGCGCGCGGCGCGGACGGTACTCTGAGCGCCAGCATGGAGCGCAAGTCGATCACGACGAGCCGCGCGGCCGTCGCCTGCGACGTGTGCGGCCGGACGCTGCTGCGCGGCGAGCACGCGGACGCGTTCATCGCCAACGGGTCGCGCCGGATGGTCTGCGAGCTGTGCACCGCCCGCGCCGCCAACGAGGGCTGGATCCGCGAGGGCGCCGACAACGCGCTGACCGCGCGGGGCCGCAACGGCGCGCGCGGCGGCCCGCGCTCGCTCATCGGCCGCCTGAAGGCGCACAAGCGCGAGCCGCTTCCCGCCGTCGAGCTTCCCAACCGCCGCATCTCCTCCAACGTCGACAAGCTCGACGCCCGCCGCGGGCGCCCCGAGCCCGCCGCCGACGAGCACGCCGACGCGGCCGCCGAGGCCGCGGCGCCCGCGCTCGCGCCGCCGTCCGAGCGGGCGGCGGCGCGCGAGCGCAGCGTGCACGCCATCCCCACGAACGCCGACCTGAAGATGGCGCGCGCGCTCGACGTCTTCAACAGGAGCGCGCACCCGCGCCGGATCGCCGGCGTCACGCGCTCGCTCGGGACCCCGATCGTCGCCGTCGTCCCCTCCGACGTCGAGGGCGCGATCGTGACGATCGTCGTGGGCTGGGAGCTGTGCTGGTATCGCTACGAGGTCGATCTCGCCGACGAGGCGGCCGGCGTCCGCGTCAGCGGCCAGGGCGCCGAGCTGACGGAGCTCGCCGAGGCCGAACAACTGGCCAACGCCGCCGCCGACGATCGCGGACGTCTTGTCCTTGGCGCCTGAGCCCGGCTTGTCTAGGGTGAGGCCATGATCTACTGCGTGGTGCCCGAGGCGCTCGAGGCCGAGCTGTTCGACAAGCTCACGGCGTACTACGCCGAGGACGAGAACGTCACCGTCATCGTCGATCGCCGCAAGTCCGAGCGCCGCGGCCCCAACGATCCGGCCGCCGCCGAGCAGCGCCAGACGCGCGACCGGCGCCGCGCCCGCGTCGCGGGCGAGTTCCCCCGCCTCGAAACGGAGTGAGCGCGACGCCGTGAAGGTCGTCGTGCACGTCGACGGCGGCGCGCGGGGCAACCCGGGTCCGGCCGCGGCGGGCGCCGTCGTGTCCACGCCCGCGGGGGAGGTGCTCGCCGAGGCCGCCGAGCCGATCGGCGTGGCGACGAACAACGTCGCCGAGTACCGCGGGCTGCTGCTCGGGCTGCGCCGCGCCCGCGAGCTGGGCGCCAGCGAGGTCGAGGTCGTCAACGACTCCGAGCTCGTCGCCAAGCAGGTCAACGGCGTCTACAAGGTCAAGCATCGCGACATGAAGGCGCTGCACGCGGCGGCGCTGCTGGCGCTCGGCGAGTTCGAGCGCTGGTCGATCCGCTCGGTGCCGCGCGCCAAGAACGCCGACGCGGACGCGCTCGTCAACCAGGCCCTCGACGGCGCGGCGCATCGCTAGCGCCGGCGTCGGGCGCCGCCCGGCGCTCGCCGCCCTCGCCGGCGCCGTGGCGATCGCCTTCTCGGCGATCTTCGTCGACCTCTCCGGCACGAGCCCGTCGACGGCGGCCGTCTTTCGCTGCGCCTACGCGCTGCCGGTGCTGGGGCTGCTGGCGCTGCGCGAGCGCCGCCTGCTCGGCGCGCCGCCGAGCCCGCACATGCGCCTGGCGGCGATCGCCGGCACGTTCTTCGCCGCCGACCTCATCCTCTGGCACCACGCGATCGCCGACGTCGGCGCCGGGCTCGCGACGACGCTCGCCAACCTGCAGGTCGTGCTCGTGGCGGTCGCCGCCTGGGCGTTGCTCGGCGAGCGCCCGTCGGCCCGGGTCGTCGTCGCCGTGCCGCTCGTCTTCTGCGGCGCCGTGCTCATCTCCGGCGCGCTGGGGGAGGGGGCCTACGGCGCGAACCCCGCGCGCGGCGCGGTCTTCGGCGTCCTGACGGCGCTCGCCTACACCGGCTTCATCCTCGTGCTGCGCGAGGCGGGCCGCGACCTGCGCCGCCCGGCCGGTCCGCTGTTCGGGGCGACGCTCGTCGCGACGGTCGTCGCCGCGGCCGCCGGCGCGCTGCTGGGCGAGGTCGACCTCGTCCCGAGCTGGCCGGCGCACGGCTGGCTCGTGACGCTCGCCCTGACGTCGCAGGTCGTCGGCTGGCTGCTCATCGCCGCCGCGCTTCCGCGGCTGCCCGCGTCGCTGACGTCGATCGTCCTGACCGTGCAGCCGGTCGGCTCGGTCGTCCTCGGCATCGTCCTGCTCGCAGAGCGTCCGGGACCGCTTCAGCTGACCGGCGTCGCGGTCATCGTCGCCGGCATCGTCGTGGCGACGCGCCGTCCTGCCGCGCGCGCGGTTGGCTGACGCCCCGCTGGGTATCCACGCGGCCTAGTGCGTCATCCCGGAACGCTTCACCCGGAACGTCCCTGGATGACCCACCAGCCCCACGCCGATCGCTTCGAGGACGGTGCTGCTCAGCGAGCGCCGCGCCGCCGGTAACGTTCTGCACGCGGGTCGTTCGTGACAACGCCGACAACGGGAGGATCGCATGGGATCGACGGTGCCAATCGAGGTGACCGTCAATGGTGAGGCGCACGACTCGGAGGTCCCGGCACGCCTCTTGCTCGTGCACTACCTGCGCGACGAGCTCGGTCTCACGGGCACGCACGTCGGCTGCGACACGTCCAACTGCGGGGCCTGCACCTGCCTCGTGGATGGCGAGTCCGTGAAGAGCTGCACGCTTCTGGCCGTGCAGTGCGACGGCAGCGAGGTCACGACGATCGAGGGCATGGCCGCGCCCGACGGCGAGCTGCACCCGCTGCAGGAGGGCTTCTGGGCCAAGCACGGCCTGCAGTGCGGCTACTGCACGCCCGGGATGATCATGGCGGCCGCCGACCTGCTCGCCCGCCACGAGGGCGACGGCCCGATCACCGAGGCCGAGGTCCGCACGGGCCTGGAGGGCAACCTGTGCCGCTGCACGGGCTACCAGAACATCGTCGCGGCGGTCCTCGCGGCCGCCGAGTCCAGCCGGGGGGTGGCGGCATGAGCACCGTCGAGGAGCATCCGGGCCTGTCGGTCGGGCAGTCGCTGCGCCGCAAGGAGGACCCGCGCCTCATCGCCGGACGCGCGACCTACGTCGACGACCTCACGCTGCACGGGATGCTGTACGCGGCGATCGTGCGCTCGCCCGAGGCGCACGCCAACGTCGTCTCGATCGACGGCTCGGCCGCGCTGCAGATGCCGGGGATCAAGGCCGTCTTCACCGGCGAGGACCTCAGCGATCTGCTCGCCCCGCTGCCGATGGCGTGGGCGCCGCCCGGCGTCGAGATCAAGACGCCCGAGCGCTGGCCGCTCGTCCGCGGCCGCGTCTGCCACGTCGGCGACGCCGTCGCGATGGTCGTCGGCAACGACCGCTACGGCGTCGTCGACGCCGCGGCGAAGGTCCAGGTCGAGTACGAGTCGCTGCCGGTCGTCGTCGACGTCGAGGAGGCGCTGAAGGACGAGACGCTCGTCCACGAGTCGCTGGGCACGAACAAGGCCCACGAGTGGTCGATGGGCGGCGGCGACGTCGACCAGGCGCTCGCCGACTCCGACGTCGTCGTCGAGCGCCGGATCGTCAACCACCGCACCGCCGGCGCGGCGATCGAGCCGCGCGGCTGCATCGCCGAGTACCGCGCCGGCTCGCTGACCGTCTGGTCCTCGACGCAGGTGCCCCACCTCGTGCGCCTCTTCTTCGCCGTGCAGATGGGCATCGGCGAGGACCGCATCCGCGTCATCGCCCCGGAGGTCGGCGGCGGCTTCGGCGGCAAGCTGCAGATCTGCGCGGAGGAGACGCTGTGCGCGTGGGCCTCCAGGAAGCTCAGCCGGCCGGTGAAGTGGATCGAGACGCGCTCGGAGAACATGGCCGTCTCACACCACGGCCGCGACCAGGTCGACTACGTGCGCATGGGGGCGAAGTCCGACGGGACGATCACCGCCTTCCACGCGAAGATCATCCAGGATCTCGGGGCGTACTTCGGGCTGCTGACGCCGATGATCCCCGAGCTCGGGGCGTTCGTGATGACCGGCTGCTACAAGATCCCGGCCGTCAAGACCGACATCGTCGGGGTGCTGACGAACAAGTTCTTCACCGATGCGATCCGCGGTGCGGGCCGTCCGGAGATGACGCACATGCTCGAGGTCATGATCGACCAGCTCGCCGAGAAGCTCGGCATGGACCCCCTCGAGCTGCGGCGCAAGAACTTCATCGCGCCGGGCGACTTCCCCTACGAGACGCCGTACGGGATCACGTACGACTCGGGCAACTACGAGGCGGCCCTGGACCGCGCGCTGGAGATCGTCGACCTCGACGCCTTCCGCGCCGAGCAGGCGCAGCTGCGCGAGCAGGGGGTCCTGCGCGGGATCGGCTTCTCGACCTACACCGAGATCTGCGGCCTGGCGCCGTCGCGGGCCGTCGGCCCGAGCGGCTTCGGGCTCGGGATCGGGCTCTACGAGTCCGCGCTCGTGCGCGTGCACCCGACGGGCTCGGTGACGGTCTTCACCGGCGCCTCGCCGCACGGGCAGGGCCACGAGACGGGCTTCGCGCAGATCGTCGGCGACCGCCTCGGGGTCGACCCGAGCGTCGTCGAGGTCGTCCACGGGGACACCGCGACGGGGCCGATGGGCCTGGGCACGTACGGCTCGCGCTCGCTGTCGATCGGCGGCGTCGCCTGCGCGCAGGCGGCGGACAAGATCGCCGAGAAGTGCCGCGAGATCGTCGCCCACAACCTCGAGGCGGACGCCAAGGACATCGAGATCCACGAGGGCAAGTTCTCGCTGCGCGGCGACCCCGACCAGGGGATGTCGCTCGCCGAGGTGGCGGGCTGCGCCTACATCGACGCCACGAACATGCCCGACGGCATGGAGCTCGGCCTCGAGCAGACGCTCATCTACGACCCGTCGAACTTCGTGTTCCCGTTCGGCACGCACGTCTGCGTCGTCGACGTGGACGCCGAGACGGGCAAGGTCCGCGTCGTGCGCTGGGTCGCGGTCGACGACTGCGGACCGGCGATCAACCCGATGCTCATCGACGGGCAGGTGCACGGCGGCGTCACGCACGGCATCGGCCAGGCGCTCTACGAGCAGGTCGTCTACGACGAGCGCGGCAACCTCGTGACCGGCACGTTCATGGACTACGCGCTGCCGACGGCGGCCGAGATCCCGAACTTCGAGACCGATCGCACGGAGACGAAGTCGCCCTCCAACTACCTCGGGGTCAAGGGCATCGGCGAGGCCGGCACGATCGCGGCGACGCCCGCGATCGTCAACGCGGTCATCGACGCGCTGCGCCACGAGGGCATCTCCTACATGGACATGCCGCTCACGCCGCTGCGCGTCTGGCAGGCGATCGAGGAGGCGCGCGGCCGCGGCGACGGGCCGCGCGACAGCGAGCAGGGCGTCGAGCTGCCCGACGAGGGCGAGGGCTCGGCCGGCTCGGGACCGGCGAACCCGGAAGGAGGCCGGGCATGATTCCCGCCGAGTTCGACTACGCGGTGGCGACCTCCGTCGACGAGGCGATCTCGCTGCTCGCCGAAGGCGGGGAGGACGCGAAGATCCTCGCCGGCGGGCACTCGCTGCTGCCGCTCATGAAGCTGCGCTTCACGGCGCCCTCGCTGCTCGTCGACATCGCTCGGATCGCCGAGCTGCGCGGGATCGAGACCGGCGGCGACTCCTACCGGATCGGCGCGCTCACGCGGCACGCCGACCTGCAGGAGCGCGAGGACATGGGGCTCGTCGCGGCCGCCGCGCGGCTGATCGCCGACCAGCAGGTGCGAAACCGCGGGACGATCGGCGGCTCGCTGGCCAACGGCGACTCCGCGGCCGACCTGCCCGCCGTGCTGCTCGCGCTCGACGGCTGCGTCGTCGTGCGCGGCGCCGACGGCGAGCGCGAGATCGCGGCGGCGGACCTCTTCGAGGGCTACCTGTCGACGTCGATCGCGCGCGGCGAGGTGCTCACCGAGGTCCGCCTGCCCGCCCTGGCGGGCTACGGCTACGGCTACGAGAAGTTCAACCGCCGCTCGGAGGACTGGGCGATGGTCGGCGTCTCGGCGCTCGTCAAGGCGTCCGACGGCGTCTGCGAGGACGTCCGGATCGGGCTTGCCCACATGGCCAACGTCCCGCTGCGGGCGACCGCGGCCGAGGACGCGCTGCGCGGGCAGCCGCTCGACGCCGAGCACATCGCCGCGGCCGCCGAGCTCGCCGCCGAGGGCACCGACCCGCTCGGCGACCTCAACGCGACGCCGGACTACAAGCGCCACCTCGCGCGCGTGCTGGCGCGGCGGGCGCTGACGACGGCGAGCGGCGGGTGATCGCGGGCGTCGTTCTGGCGGCGGGATCCGGCTCGCGCTTCGGCGAGCGCGCCAAGCAGCTCGCCGAGCTCGACGGGATCCCGCTGCTGGAGCACGCCATCCGGGCGGTCGAGGCGGTGCCGGCGATCGAGCGCATCGTCGTCGTGCTCGGCGCCCGCGCGGACGAGATCCGCGCGGGCGTCGACTTCGGCGCCGCGCAGTCGATCGTCTGCGCCGACTGGGCCGAGGGCCAGGCGGCCTCGCTGCGCTGCGCGATCGCCGCCGTGGCCGACGCCGACGCCGCGGTGCTGACGCTCGGCGACATGCCGCGGATCACGCCGCAGGTCATCGCGCGCTTCGCGGACCTCGCCGCCGAGCACGGATCCGGCGCGCGCGCACGCGCCGTCTACGAGGGGCGGCCGGGGCACCCGGTCGTGCTCGGCAGCACCTACTTCCCGCTCGTCGCGCAGCTGTCGGGCGACGTCGGCGCCCGCGACGTGCTCAAGCGGATCGGCGCGTCCGCGATCGAGTGCTCGCATCTGTGCTCGGCGGCCGACGTCGATACGCCGCAGGCACTGGAAGACCTGCGCCGGTGAGCGGCGAGGCGCCCGGCGGGGCGGGGGAGCGCACCGCGCCCGCGCCCGTGCCCGTGCCCACACCGCCCGAGCCCCGCGCGCGGGCATCCGGCGCGCCGGCGGCCCCGCCGGCGGTCGAGCACGAGCCGATCGACGCCGTCGCGCTCGCGAAGGAGGTCGTGCTGGACCGCCTCGAGCACCTGCTCGAGTCGCTGCTGGCCCGCCTGCGCCGCTACCGCGCGCGGCGCGGCAACTGGTGGGAGCGCGGCTGACCGTCCGCCGCGCGCCGTCCGCGCCCCGCACGCCCGCGCCGGCCCCTGCTCGCGTGGGCGCTCAGGCCGGCGGACCGCCGAGCGCGAGCCACGGCAGACGTGAGCGCTGGCGCATCGTGCGACCATGCAAGGGCGAGTTCATCCCGGCGGGGCCGTCTCGTATAGAGAGAAACCTAAGGAAAACGCTTCACATTTCGCTTGAATTCAAAGTCAGCGAACGAGAGGATGAGGCAATGTCCCTTGTTGAGGAGACGGTCGATGCTGCTCGCAGCACGACCGACCAGCTGGCCGCGAGCCTGGAGTCGCTCGCTCTGAACGCCGTCCGCGCGGCTGCGATCGCCGCCGCCCAGCACGCCGGCTCCGGCGACGGCAAGGCTGCCGACGGCGCGGCGACCGAGGCGATGCGCGCCGTGCTCGGCGACACCAAGGGCCTCGGTACGGTCATCATCGGCGAGGGCGAGAAGGACAACGCCCCGATGCTCTTCAACGGCGAGCAGCTCGGCGACGGTGACGGTCCGCGCTTCGACATCGCCGTCGACCCCGTCGAGTGCACCGATCTCTGCGCCGCCGGTCTGCCCGGCTCGCTGACGACGATCGCCTTCGCCGGCGACGGCTGCCTCTGGTCGCCCGGTCCCGGCCACTACCAGGACAAGCTCGTCGTCGGCCCCGCCGCGCGCGATGCGATCGACCTGCGCGAGGAGCCCGAGCAGAACATCGAGGCCGTCGCCAAGGCGCTCGGCAAGCCCGTCTGCGAGATGCGCGTCCTCGTCCTCGACAAGCCGCGTCACGTCGAGCTCGCCGCGCGGCTGCGCGCGATGGGCGTCTGCGTCGTCATGCCGAGCGCCGGCGATGTCGCGGGCGCGATGTTTGCCCTGCTGCCCGCAACGGGCATCGACATGCTCATGGGCGTCGGCGGCACCCCGGAGGGCATCATGGCCGCCTGCGCGGTGAAGGTGCTCGGCGGCGGCATGCAGACCCGCCTGGCGCCGCAGCGCGACAACGAGCGCGAGGCGATCGTCGCCGCCGGGATCTCGCTCGACGAGATCCTCGACGCCGAGCAGCTCGTCCGCGGTCCCGCGATCTTCGCCGCCTGCGGCATCACCGGCGGGACGATGCTCGGCGCTCCCCGTGTCACGGCCGGCTGGGTGTCGACCCAGTCGCTGATCGTCAGTCCCGGCTCGTACCGGCGCATCGTCGAGAGCACGCCCGCCCAGGAAGCCCAACCAGGAGGATGACCCGATGGCCCTAGTGACCATGCGCCAGCTGCTCGACGAGGCCGCCGCCGGCGGGTACGGCGTTGCCGCCTTCAACGTCAACAACATGGAGCAGATCCAGGGGATCATGGAGGCCGCGCACGAGACGCAGTCGCCCGTCATCGTCCAGGCGTCGCGCGGTGCGCGCGCCTACGCCGGCGACCGCTTCCTGTACCACCTCATGCTGGCGGCGGCGGAGACCTACCCGGACATCCCGGTCGCCCTGCATCAGGACCACGGCAACTCTCCCGAGACGTGCATCAGCGCGATCGAGCTGGGCTTCACGAGCGTCATGATGGACGGCTCGCTCGCCGAGGACGCCAAGACGCCGCTGGACTTCGAGGCCAACATCGCCGTCACGAAGCAGGTCGTCGAGTACGCCCACGCGCGCGGCGTCACCGTCGAGGGCGAGCTCGGGACGCTGGGCGGCATCGAGGACGGCGTCGGCTCCGGCGAGATCTGCCTCACCGACCCGGCCCAGGCCGAGGAGTTCGTGCAGCGCACGGGCGTCGACGCGCTCGCGGTCGCGATCGGCACGAGCCACGGCGCCTACAAGTTCTCGCGCGAGCCCGACGGCGACATCCTCGCGATGGAGATCATCGAGGACATCCACCGGCGCCTGCCCGACACCCACATCGTCATGCACGGCTCGTCGAGCGTGCCCGCGGACATCGTCGAGCGCGTCAAGGCCGCCGGCGGCGAGGTCGATGCCGGCTTCGGCGTTCCGATCGGCGCGATCCAGCGCGGGATCGAGCACGGCGTGCGCAAGGTCAACATCGACACCGACGGGCGCCTGGCGATCACCGCCCTCGTGCGCGAGCACTTCCGCGACAAGCCGGGCGACTGGGATCCGCGCGGACCCGGCAAGGCCGCGCGCGCCGGGCAGAAGCTCATCTGCATGCAGCGCATGCGGGAGCTCGGCATGGCCGGCCACGCCGGCGACTACGATGCCATGTCGCTGCAGGAGATGGCCGCCCGCTACGCCGCGGGCGTCCGCACGGCCGTCTAGGCCGGCCGGCGGCCAGGGCCGAGAGCGCACACGATGATCGACGTCACGTTCCTGGGCACCGCGGTCAGGCCCGCGGCAACCGCCGTCGTCATCGACGTGCTGCGCGCCACGTCGACGATCACGCTGGCGCTCGCCTCGGGCTACGAGCGGGTGCTCGTGGCGGGCAGCATCGAGGCCGCGCGCGAGCTGCGCTCGCCCGGTCGCGTGCTCGCCGGCGAGGTCGGCTGCGCGCGGGCGCCCGGCTTCGACCTCGGCAACTCGCCCGAGGAGACGCTGAGCCCGGGCGCGGCCGAGCTCGTGCTGGCGACGACGAACGGCGCGCCGGCGATCGTCGCCTCGGCGGCCGTGGCCGACGAGGTCATCGCCGCCTCGCTGCTGAACCTCGACGCCGTCCTCGCCGCGCTGGCGGGCATCGAGGACGTCCTGCTCGTCTGCGCCGGAACGGACGGACGGGTGAGCATCGAGGACGTCTACCTCGCCGGTCGCATCGGCGCGCGGCTCGACGGCGAGCGCACCGACGCGGCGCGCGTCGCCGAGGCCGTCGCGGCCTCCTACGCGACCGCCCGGGAGGCCCTCGAGGCGAGCGCCGGGGCGATCGGCCTGCGCCGCGAGGGCCTGCAGTCGGACATCGCGTTCTGCGCCCGCGAGTCGATCGTCGACGTCGTGCCGCGGTTGACGGCGACGATCGCGGCGGGCGCCGTGCTGAGCGCATCGGCACCCGTGGCCGCAGCCGCGAGCAACCCGGCCGACCGGCATGACTCATAAGGTTAGAACTATGAAAAGGCCGCGATCTTTTGCTTTGAAGCTTTGAATACAGTGGGTACTGTGGCAGTGTGAGCGCACCCCGAGAGAGGATGGAATGAGCACCACTGAGAAGGACGGACAGAAGAAGACCAAGAGTCGCTGGGACTCAGGGGTCACCCCGTACGCCGAGATGGGCTACTGGGACCCGGACTACGAGCCCAAGGACACCGATGTCCTCTGCGCCTTCCGGATCACGCCGCAGGAGGGCGTCGACGCGATCGAGGCCGCCGCCGCGGTCGCCGGCGAGTCGTCGACCGCCACGTGGACGGTCGTCTGGACCGACCGCCTGACCTCCTACGAGCACTACCAGGCCAAGGCCTACAGCGTCGAGGAGGTCCCGGGCACGCCGGGCCAGTACATCGCGCTCATCGCCTACGACCTCGACCTCTTCGAGGAAGGCTCGATCGCCAACCTCACCTCGTCGATCATCGGCAACGTCTTCGGCTTCAAGCCGCTCAAGGCGCTGCGCCTCGAGGACATGCGCGTCCCCGTCGCCTACGTGAAGACCTTCCCGGGTCCCCCGCACGGCATCACGATGGAGCGCGAGTACCTCGACAAGTTCGGCCGTCCGCTCATCGGCGCCACGACGAAGCCCAAGCTCGGCCTGTCGGCCAAGAACTACGGCCGCGTCGTCTACGAGGCCCTGCGCGGTGGACTGGACTTCACCAAGGACGACGAGAACATCAACTCGCAGCCCTTCATGCGCTGGCGTGACCGCTACATCCACGCGATGGAGGCCGTGCAGCGCGCACAGGCCGCGACCGGCGAGGTCAAGGGTCACTACCTCAACGTCACCGCCGCCACGATGGAGGAGATGTACGAGCGCGCCGAGTTCGCCAAGGAAGTCGGCTCGATCATCATCATGCAGGACCTCACCGTCGGCTACACGGCCATGACGTCGATGTCCAAGTGGTGTCGCCAGAACGGCATGATCCTGCACCTGCACCGCGCCGGCCACGGCACGTACACGCGCCAGAAGACGCACGGCGTGTCCTTCCGCGTCATCGCGAAGTGGTGTCGCCTGCTCGGCGTCGACCACATCCACGCGGGCACCGTCGTCGGCAAGCTCGAGGGCGACCCGGCGATGATCATGGGCTACTACAAGATCCTGCGCGACAACTACATCAAGAAGGATCTCGAGCAGGGCATCTACTTCGACCAGGACTGGGCCTCGATTCCGGGCGTCATGCCGGTCGCATCGGGCGGCATCCATGCCGGCCAGATGCACCAGCTGCTGCACTACCTCGGCGAGGACAGCATCCTGCAGTTCGGCGGCGGCACGATCGGCCACCCGATGGGCATCGCGGCCGGCGCCAGCGCCAACCGCACCGCCGTCGAGGCGATCATCCAGGCCCGCAACGAGGGCCGCGACTACTACGCCGAGGGTCCGGACATCCTCGTCGAGGCCGCCAAGGGCTGCCCCGAGCTCAACGCCGCGCTCGAGGTCTGGAAGGACATCACGTTCGATTACACCTCGACCGACACGGCAGACGTCGTCGTCACGCCGACCTCGGCGTAGGGGAGAGAGAAGACATGAGACTCACACAGGGACAGTTCTCCTTCTTGCCCGACCTGACCGACGAGCAGATCGAGGCGCAGGTCAGGTACGCGCTCTCCAACGGCTGGTCGATCATGGTCGAGTACACCGACGACCCGCACCCGCGCAACGGGCTGTGGGAGATGTGGTCGCCGCCGATGTTCGACCTCAGCGAGAACGAGGCGGACGTCGTCATGAGCGACGTGCGTGCCTGCATCGAGGCGCACTCCGACGTCTACGTCAAGGTCGTCGCGTACGACCGCTCGCTCGGCCGCCAGACATCGGCGATGTCGTTCATCGTCAACCGTCCCGAGGTCGAGCCGGGGTTCAAGCTCGAGCGCCAGGAGACGAACGACCGCGTGATCCGCTACACGATCACGTCGTACGCCGTCGACCGCCACCCGCACGGCGAGCGCTACGGCGCGAAGTCCGCTTCCACGAACGGCGCGGCGTAGGCACCAGTGGCACAGACGCTCGAAACCCTCCCCGAGAAGCTCGAGAGCGACGTCGACGGCGGCGACGCCATCGAGAGCGTGCTCAGCCAGCTCGACCGCGAGATGGTCGGGCTCGAGCCGGTCAAGGAGCGGATCCGCGAGATGGCGGCGCTGCTGGTCATCGACCAGCTGCGCCGCGACGCGGGTCTGGAGTCCTCGCGGCCGTCGCTGCACATGACGTTCACCGGCAACCCCGGGACCGGCAAGACGACCGTCGCGCTGAAGATGGCCGAGATCCTCTACAAGCTGGGCTACATCGCCAAGCCGAAGGTCGTCTCGGTCACGCGCGACGACCTCGTCGGCCAGTACGTCGGCCACACCGCGCCCAAGACGCGCGAGGTGCTCAAGCGCGCCAAGGGCGGCGTGCTGTTCATCGACGAGGCCTACTACCTCTACCGGCCCGAGAACGAGCGCGACTACGGCCAGGAGTCGATCGAGATCCTGCTGCAGGTCATGGAGACCGAGCGCGACGACCTCGTCGTCATCCTCGCCGGCTACAAGGACCGCATGGAGACGTTCTTCAAGTCCAACCCCGGCATGGGATCGCGCGTCGCGCACCACCTGCACTTCCCGGACTTCTCGCCCGAGGAGCTCGTGCAGATCGGCGACCTCATGATGGAGCAGCTGCAGTACGAGTTCGACGACGAGGCCCGCTCGGCGTTCGAGGAGTACATCATGCGCCGCCTGGAGCGCCCGCGCTTCGCCTACGGGCGCAGCATCCGCAACGCGATCGATCGTGCGCGCATGCGTCAGGCCGGCCGGCTCTATCCCGAGCGCGGCAACCTCTCCAAGGAGGACCTCATGACGATCAAGGCCGAGGACATCCTTGCGAGCTCGCTGTTCGACGAAGAGGGCGAATCTCCCGACGACGACGACAAGCCGACCGCCCCCGGAAACCAGAGCTAGCTCGAGGAGCCACCGTGCCCCGCCCGATCATCCTCGGAGTCGTCGGCGACTCGGCGACCGGCAAGACGACGCTCAGCCGCGGCCTCGTCCGCATGCTGGGCGAGAACAACGTCACGCACGTCGCGGCCGACGACTACCACCGCTACGACCGCCGTCAGCGCGCGGAGTACCAGATCACGCCGCTGCACCCCGACTGCAACTACATCGACATCATGGAGCGCCACTTCGCCGAGCTGCGCGGCGGCAACGCGATCCTCAAGCCGGTGTACCAGCACAAGGACGGCACGTTCGGCCCGCCGGTCTACACGAAGCCCAAGCAGTTCACGCTCATCGAGGGCCTGCTGGGCTACCACACCGCCGAGCTGCGCGACTCGTATGACGTGCGCGTGTTCCTCGCTCCGCCGGAGAAGCTGCGCCGTGCCTGGAAGGTCCAGCGCGACTGCTCGCGGCGTGGCTACACGACCGACCAGGTGCTCGAGGAGCTCGACCGCCGCGAGCCGGACTCCGAGCTGTACATCCGCCCGCAGCAGCGCTGGGCGGACCTCGTGGTGTCGTTCAAGCCCGGCAGCCGCGGCGACCAGGAGCATCTCGACGCCGAGATCGTCCTGCGCAAGGGGCTCGTGCATCCGGACCTGGCGGAGTTCGCCGAGGACGGCGGCAAGGGCGTGTCGGTCGAGGAGACCGAGACCGAGGCCCGGCTGTTCGTGCCCGGCGACATCGCTCCGTCGCTCGGCTCGGCGATCGAGGAGTCCGTCTGGGAGCGGATGCACTTCGCAAGCCACCTGCGCTCCGAGCGCCTCGGCGAGTTCACGGTCGCCACCGAGCTGCACCGGTCCGAGTCGCTGGCGATCGTCCAGGTGCTCGTGCTCTATCACCTCGTGACGGCCCGCGCCACGGTTGCGCTCGGTGGCGAGGACACGCGCGCCGACAGCGGCACGGGGGGCAAGCCGGTCAGCGCCACGACCTGACCGGCGCGCGCCGTCGCGCCACAGGAGTATCCTCGTGGCAATTGGTACGAACTCGCTCCGTGGAGGTGACAATGTTCGTACGGGACGGCATGAACCGAACCGTGGTGACCGTCGGACCCGGGCACACGCTCAGGGAGGCCGCAAGGCTGATGACCGACGCCGGGGTGGGCGCGGCGGTGGTGATCGATCCCGACGGCGAGGGGCCGTGCATCATCACCGAGCGCGACCTCTTGCACGCCAGCGGCTGCGGCGAGGACCCGGACCGCGAGCTCGTCGTCGAGCACATGCGCGAGCGGCTCGTCTACACCGCCCCGGACTGGCCGCTGGAGCGCGCGGCCGAGGCGATGGTGCTGGCACAGTTCCGGCACACCGTGGTGCTCGACGAGGGCCACGTCGTCGGGATCCTCTCGATGCGCGACATCGTGCGGCTCCTCGTCGAGTCGGGAGCTCTTAGGCAGAACGAGCGGTTGGCCACCGAAAATTCGATGGGTTCGGAGGCAGTGCTCTGACATCCTCCGATCTCGTGCCTTTTGTTACAAGCCACAGGGGGGTCACATGACCCGGACTGTTCCAAGCGTGCTCATCGTCGCCAACCGCACCGCAGCCACGGACAAGCTGATGGACGCGGTGCGACGGCGAGCGCAGGACGGGCCGGTCACGTTTCACCTCCTTGTCCCAGCCACGCCGCGTGGCCTGCACCGCGTCGTCGATCCTGAGGTCGCCGGACGTGACGAGGCCGCGGCGCAGCTCGAGCACGCACTCGAGCGGCTGCGGGAGGCGGCCGGGGCGGACGTCACGGGACACGTCGGCGACGCGGACCCGATGGCGGCGATCTCGGACACGCTCCACGAGCGCGAGGTCGACGAGATCATCATCTCGACGCTTCCGCGCCGTCTCTCGCGGTGGATGCGCCTCGACCTCCCCAGCAAGGTCGGCGGCATGGGCAAGCCGGTGATCCATGTCGAGGCGGTCGGCTCGCCGGCAGAGCGGCTGGCGGTCGACGGCGAGGCCGCGTAGCGCCGCGCGCCAGCGGCGCGGACCGCTCCGTCCGGCGGCGGGCTAGCCCCGGGCGCGCGCGGCCTTCGCCGTCGCGCGCTCCGACGCGACCGCCGGGTCGCCGAGCGCCTCGCGCGCCGCGGCCGACGCCGCGAACGTCATGAAGCGCTCGACGGCGGCGCGGCGCGGGCCGACCGTCGAGCACATCGCATACCAGCGCCGGGTCGCGGGGCGGTGGCGAACCGGCAGCGCGGCCAGCAGCCCGTGGTCGATCTCGAGCGCGACCGCCGCGCGCGAGATGAACGCGATGCCGAGGCCGGCCCGGGCAGCCTGCTTGATGGCGCCGTTGGAGCCGAGCGTCAGCGTCTGCGGTTCGAGCGCGGCGGCGGCGAGGAACTCCTCGTTGACGATCCGCGTCCCCGATCCGGGCTCGCGCAGCAGCCACACGCGCCGCTCGAGCTCGGCGGTGTCGACGGTCCCGCCGCCGGCATGGGGGTCGTCGGGCGCGGTGACGAGCAGGAAGTCGTTGGTGAGGACCGGCGTCGCCTGGATGCGCGGGTCGCGTGGCGGCCGGCCGCCGATCGCGACGTCGGCGCGATGGTCGAGCACGAGGTCGAGGACCTGCTCGCGGTTGCCGACCGCGAGCGTCAGGCCGATCGTGTCGTTGGCCTCGGAGAACGCCCGCATGAGCGGGGGGACGAACGACTCGGCGGCGGTCGTGACGGCGGCCAGGCGCAGGCGCCGGTCGGCGAGATGCGCGGCCTCGCGCGCGGCGCGCCGGCCCTCCTCGAGCAGTCCGATGACGTCGGCCGCGAACGGCGCGAAGGCGTTGCCCGCGGCGGTCGGCCTGATGCCTCTGCCCTCGCGCTCGGTCACCGGCGTTCCGAGCTCGCGCGAGAGCGCGGCGACCGCCGCGGAGACCGAGGGCTGGGTCACGACGAGCTCGTCGGCGGCGGCGGTCACCGACCCACCCCGCATGACGGCGAGGAAGCTGCGCAGCTGCGTCAGAGTTATAGACACCAGCCGTACCTTACTGACGAAAACAGCGAATCCCTACGAGACAGATCGGTCCGCGCCGGCGCGCGGCGGGCGCCGCGCGGGGACTTGGCACGCTCCGCTGCACGCGATGGCCCGGCGTCTCCCGCCAGACGACGGAAGGCCCGCGGTTGCGGGCCTTCGCGGCAAGCGGATGAAGGGACTCGAACCCTCGACCTTCTGCATGGCAAGCAGACGCTCTAGCCAACTGAGCTACATCCGCGAAGGCGGCGGATTATAGCCCGGCCGGGTCGGCACGGTGCGCGCGCCGCGCCCCGCGTCGCGCGCCCCGCGCGGCCAGCGTTCGCGGCAGCGCACGAGGCGGGACCGCGGCGGCGCGAGTGCGTAGGCTCCGGCGACCATGGGCGAGCGCGCGTTCGACGTCGTCGTGATCGGGGCGGGTCCCGCGGGCGAGGTGCTCGCCGGCCGGCTCGCCGAGCGGGGCTTCGCCACCGCGATCGTCGAGTCCGATCTCGTCGGCGGCGAGTGCTCCTTCTATGCCTGCATGCCGTCCAAGGGCCTGCTGCGACCGGCCGAGCTGCTCGGCGAGGCCCAGCGCGTGCCCGGCGTGCGCGAGGCCGTCACGGGCGGCCTCGACGTCGATGCCGTGCTGCGCCGACGCGACGAGATCGTCCACGACCTCGACGACGGCGCGCAGGTGCCGTGGCTGGAGGAGCGCGGCGTCACCCTGGTGCGTGGCGTCGGACGACTGGACGGCGAGCGCGCCGTGCGGGTCGCAGACGAGCTGCTGCGAGCGGGTCGCGCGGTCGTGATCGCCACCGGCAGCGAGGCGGCGATACCGCCGATCGAGGGGCTCGCCGACGCCCGGCCGTGGACGAACCGCGAGGCGACGACGAGCGCCGTCGTGCCCGAGCGCCTGCTCGTGCTCGGCGGTGGCGTGGTCGGCGTCGAGCTCGCCCAGGCCTACGCCTCGCTCGGAGCGGCCGTGACGCTCGTCGAGGGCGGTCCGCGCCTGCTCGCTCGTGAGGAGCCGTTCGCCGCCGAGGAGGTCGCGCGCGTCCTCGCCGAGCGCGGCGTCGAGATCCTGACCGACGCGACGGCGACCGCGGTGCGCCGGCCGCGGGCCGGCGGCGAGGTGACGCTGACGCTCTCCGACGGCGGCGCGCGCAGCGCGGACGAGCTGCTCGTCGCGACCGGGCGACGGCCGGCGAGCGCCGATGTCGGCCTGGAGACCATCGGGCTGCAGCCCGGCGCCTACGTCGCGGTCGACGATCGCATGCGCGTCGCGGGGCATCCCTGGCTGTACGCGATCGGCGACGTCAACGGGCGCTCGCTGCTGACCCACATGGGCAAGTACCAGGCCCGCATCGCGAGCCTCGCGATCGCCGGGGACGACTCGCCGCGCGCGACCGAGGACGGTCCCGGCTCGCCGCGCGTCATCTTCACCGATCCGCAGATCGCCGCTGTCGGGATGACCGCGGCCGCGGCTCGCGCGGCCGGGCTCGACGTCCGCACCCTGTCGCACGCCAGCGCCGCGACGGCCGGCGCGAGCTTCACCGGGCGTTCGACGCCGGGCAGCGCCCAGCTCGTCGTCGACGCGGCGCGCGGCGTCGTCGTCGGTGCGACGTTCGTCGGCTTCGAGGTGGCCGAGTGGCTGCATGCGGCGACGGTGGCGATCGTGGCCGAGGTGCCGATCGCCCGCCTGTGGCACTGCGTTCCCGCCTTTCCGACCCGCAGCGAGGTCTGGCTGAAGCTGCTGGAGGCCTACGAGGCGCACTGACGAGCTGCACGAACGCGCAACGGCGGTTGCGCACACATGCAGCCAGGGTGCGCGATGTACACGCGGAAGCTCGCACCCGATCGGCGGACATCGGCAGGAAATGTGGGGGCTAGCCCCGATGTAGCGTGACAAAAGCTCTGCAACCGTGGGAACCGTTGACGGCCACCCTGGTGGCCGGGGGCCAACGGATAGGGGCAAGAACTCATGCTGCGACACGCAGCGGCCGTGCGCCAGCCGGACTCCGGCACGGGAAGCGCACGCAGAACGGGCGGCGACGCCACATGACTGTCGACCTCACCGGTCCCGCCACTGCGCGGGCCGCGTGTGCATACGTGATCGCCGCGATCGCCGTGGACGAGCTGGCGGCGGAGCGGATCGAATGCCTGCTCGAGGACGACGGCATGGAGGTCCACGCCGGTGACCTGGGCGACCGCGAGCTCGACGTCGAGGACGGGCCCGATGCCCTCGTCGGCGTCTTCGGACGGGGCATCACCGAGCGCGACCAGCAGATGCGCCGGCTGCGCAAGCAGCGTCCGGACGCCCCGCTGGTGGCGGTGATCCCACAGGACTCGCGCCGTGGGGTGCGCCGGGCGCTGGAAGCGGGCGCCGACGGCGTCGTCTTCGACGTCGAGGTCGAGGTCGCGCTCGCCCTGACGGTGCGCGCGGTCATGGCGGGCCAGACGGTCGTCCCGGCCGCCAGGCGTCACGAGGTCGACCGGCCGACGCTGTCGGCGCGCGAGAAGCAGGTCCTGCGGATGGTCGTCACCGGGATGAGCAACAAGGCGATCGCTGCACAGCTCTTCCTCGCCGAGAGCACCGTCAAGTGCCACCTCTCGTCGGCCTTCTCGAAGCTCGGGGTTCGCTCGCGCAACGAGGCCGCCGATCTGATCCTGAACTCGGGTGCCGTGCTCGGCATGAACCTGAGCTTCACGCCGCCCGCCCATGCGACCACGGAAGGAAGCATTCAATGAGCACGTCCTCAGCACATCGCGACGGGGGGGCATCGGCATGACGCGCCTTGCGATCGTCGCCGACCACTCGCTGGTCGCGCATTCCATCCGCCTGGCGCTCAAGCAGACCGCCGGCTTCGAGGTCGCCGGGGTGCTCGACGGCCGCAGCGCGATCGGCGATGGGCTCGCCGCGCTGCAGCCCGACGTCGTGCTCGTCGACGACATGCGCGACGGACGCGCGGCGCAGGCCCGCGGCGGCGACCGCGCGCTGGACCGCCTGCGGGAGGCACGCGCCGCCCTGCCCGCCGCTCAGCGCCTGCTGCTGACGCTGCGCATGGACGAGGAGTGGATGGACGACGCCTTCGAGGCGGGCGCGCACGCGGTGCTCTCGAAGTCGATGCACCCCGTCAGCCTCGGGACGATGCTGCGCGAGGTCGTGCGCGGAAACGTCGTGCACCGCTACGAGCGCCGGCGGGCGACCGTCTCGGCGGACTGTCCGCTGACGCTGCGCGAGAAGGAGATCCTCGCGCTCGTCGCCGGCGGCGCTACGAACGGGCAGATCGCTCGGATGCTCTGGGTCACCGAGCAGACGGTGAAGTTTCACCTCTCCAACACCTACCGCAAGCTCGGTGTGGCAAACCGCACCGAGGCAAGCCACTACGCCCACCTCAACAACCTGGTCACGGAGGCCGAGGCAGTTGCGTGCTGAGCGTCCAGCCGGCATCTCGCACGACGCGGATGCTCACATGAATTGCGAAGTCAAGGGGCCGATACGCATGAACCGCGAGCCACGGAATGAGCTCCCGATGCCCAACGCCGGCAGCGCATGGGCGGGCGGGACGAAGGATCGCCTCGTCGCGAAGTCGACGGTGGACACGTCACCTGAGATCGAGCGCCTCGTCGGGCGGGCCGTCGAGCGGGCCAAGCAGGGTGACCGCGACGCGGTCCGCTTTTTGTACATGCGCTATGCCGACAACGTGTTCGGCTACGTACGCACGATCGTGCGCGACCACCACGACGCCGAGGACGTCACGCAGCAGGTGTTCGCGAAGCTCATCACGGCGATCTGCCGCTACGAGGCGCGCGGCGTGCCGTTCGTCGCCTGGCTGCTGCGGATGTCGCACAACGTCGCCGTCGACGCCGTCCGCGCCCGCCGTTCGACGCCCGCCGAGGAGATCTTCGGCGCCGACACGGCGATCTGCGAGGAGGCGCCCGAACGCGCCCGCTCGCTGCACGCCGCGCTCGCCACGCTGCCCGAGGACCAGCGCCAGGTCGTGGTCCTGCGCCACGTGCTCGGGCTCTCGCCGGTCGAGATCGCCGAGCAGCTCGGGCGCACGCACAGCTCGGTCTACGGACTGCACCACCGCGGCCGGCGAGCGCTGTGCTCGGAGCTGCGGCGCCTGGAGTCGGTGCCGCTCACCGCCGCGTCGGGCCGCGTCGCGCTCGCCGCCTGACGGCCGCCGATGCGGGCCTCGCGCCGAGCGCGGCGCGACGGTGGCTACGATTGCTGGCGATGGACCTCGAGCGGCCGGAAGCGATCCAACCACCGCCGCCCGCGCCCGCGCCGAGACCGGCACCCAGGCGCCGCGATCCGCATCCCTCGCCGGTGCCGCCGGAGCCCCGCGCGCCGCTGCGGCGTGCTGCGCGCGAGCCGCGCGCCCCGCCGCCCGCCGCCACGGGCCGGGCGATCTGGGCGGTCGTCGCCTTGGTGCTGCTGGCGCTCGTCGTCGCGATCGCCGTCGGCTTCTTGATCGGGCTGGTGCTCGGCGCCTTCGGGCAGACCCCGGACGACAGCGCGGCGCGGGCCGCGCTGTCGCAGGTCACGACGCGGGCGGCTTGATGACGCGGAAGTGTTTCCAGGGGATGTTGGAGACGGTGTTGCGGGTGATGGTGGGGTTCCAGTGGGCGGTGTTGCGTGCTTCGAGGTAGATCTTTGAGGAGCCGGAGTTGTCGATGATGTACATGCCGTAGGTCTGGAGGGCTTTGGCGATGATCTTGGCGGTTGGGTTCAGGCCCCAGGCGGTGAGGTCGGTGTCGGTGAGGGTGGGGTCGAGTTGGAGGCGGGCGCCTTCGGGGGGGTCGGTGCCGGTGATGCCGGCGCCGTCTGATTTGGAGGCGGGGTAGACGTGTTCGGGGGCGGGTGAGTCGTAGGCGAACGCGAGGGCGTGGTCGATGCGGCCTTGGTTGATTTCCCAGGGTCGTATGAGGCCGGCGAGGTAGGGGGTGCCGGCGCCGCGGCCGGATTTGCCGTCGGCGAAGCGGCCGTGGTTGCCGGGGGTGGTGCGGTAGCGCGAGCCGTTGGTGGCGGTGTGGTTGCCGTTGGCGTCGGTTTGGAATCGCCAGAAGGAGTACTCGACGCCGGTGGTGGGGTTCCAGATGACGACTTGTCCGTCGCTGCCGTCGGGGGCGGTGATGCCGTTGGGGATCGGGACGTCTTGGAGGGTGGGCGCGAAGCCGTGTCCGACGCGTGAGTCGTCGCCGGCGTCGTAGCTTGAGAAGAACGCGTCGAGGGTGACGGGGCGGCGTGGGGTGGTGTCGTTGAAGAGGTAGACCGAGACGGCGTATTGGTCGGGGTCTGACGTCAGCGGCTTGCCGTTGTCGGCGATCGCGTTGACGTAGCGCGAGGACAGTGGATCGAGCAGCGCGTCACGCCCGATCGGCGTGTTCCACGCCGACGCATCGTCATACGGACGCACCCCTGAGTCCGGCGGTCCGGGGGCGGGGGCAGGCGGCGGTGCGGGCGCGGGCGGCGGTGCGGGCGCGGGCGGCGGTGCGGGCGCGGGCGGCGGTGCGGGCGCGGGCGGCGGTGCGGGCGCGGGCGGCGGTGCGGGTGCGGGCGGCGGCGGTGCGGGCGCGGGCGGCGGCGCGGGCGCGGGCGCGGGCGCGGGTGCCGGTGCCGGGGCGGGCGCCGGTGCGGGTGCGGGCTGCGCGATGGGGGAGGGCAGGGGTGGCAGCGGCCCGATCAGCGGGGCCGGCGCCTTGGGCGGAGCGCCCGCAAGCGGGGCCTTCGGGCCGGCCGGCCGCGGACGGCGCTTGCTCGTCTTGACGACGAGTCGCGGTGCGCGGCTGGAGCGCAGCTCCCGGCTGGCGAGCCGGATGCGATCGCGCCCGCGCGCTCGCAGCGCGAGGGTCACGGTGCCGTTGCCCTTCACCGCGCGGGTGACGTCGATCGCGACCCAGCGGCCCCGCTGGATCGCTCCCGACCGACGGATCGCCTTCGGCGAGCTCGCCGGTCGTCGCCGGGCCGTGATCGCCCGCTCGGTCCAGCGGCTGCGCGCCGAGTACACCCGCAGCCCGGCGCGTGACGCCGATGCGCTGTAGACGCGCAGGGTGGCCTTCGTGACGCGCCCGCCGAGGTTGCGCACGCGGAATCGCAGATAGCTGACGCGGCGCGGGCTGGCGGCCAGACGCAGCCAGCGCGCATCGCCGTAGTTGGCCTTCGGTGCCGCCGCCGAGGTGTACGCGTCGGCCTTGACCACGAACGCTCGTGTCGCCGCCTGCGCCTCGCCGGCTCCGACCCAGCTCAGGCCCGCGACCGCCGCGGCGGCAAGGCCGAGGACATGCGGGGCGTACGGCCGATGGACGGATGATCGAGCGGAGAGACGGGTGCACGTGCGCATCGGAGCGGAACCTCAGCGGTTTGGGGTTCCGTCCGGCGTCGGCGCGGGCCGCCGCACGGGCCAGCGTGGCGCTCGGTCCTGGACGAATGTCGCCCGCCGCGCCCGGTCGCGCGCGGCCGAGCGCGCGGGCCGCGCTCAGGACGACGAGCTGACGTCGTCGCCCGTCGCGGCGCCGGCCGGCGGCGACGGGCAGATCTGTGCGCGGGCGTGCTCCAGCAGGGCCTCGAGCGTGAAGCCGTCGGCGGGGAACGTCGCCCAGCCGAACGTCGGGTCCGAGGTCGCCAGCGAGGCGGCCAGACGATGCTCGACGATCTCGCGCCGCACGTCGCTGCCGTCCAGCACCGCGTGCAGCTCCCAGCGCTTGTTGACGCGCCGGGCCGTGGCCGCGTCGGTGATCCGCAGCGCCTCGATCGCCTTCACGCGCAGCGGAGGCGCGGCATCGGAGAGCAGCACGAGCAGCACGCTGGCCTCCTCCGAGCGTCGCCGGCAGCGCGCGAGCTCGCGCTGCAGGCGGTCGTCGGGCGAGTCGTGGCGCCTCTCGTACGCCGCGCGCCCGACGACGCCGGACATGAGGCAGGCGATCGCGAGCAGGACGACGAGCGCCGCATCGGGGGCGGTGCTGAGCACGAGCACGCCCGCGGCGAGCGTGAGGAGCCCGGTCAGCCCCGCCATGACCTGGGCGCGCTCGGGACGGCGCAACCCGGCCCAGGCACTGACCGTCAGCGTCACAACGAGCGCTGCGACAAGCGCGTCGATCACGCGGTGACTGTAGCTCAGGCCCGTGTACGCGATCGGGGTGACCGACCGGCTCGGGAAGCGATCGGGGAGGTTAGGCTGGCAGCTCCCGCCCGCCTGAGCGCGAGGCGGCGGCTCAAGAGAAGAGCCGAAACCTCCGAAGAGAACCCCACATCAGCCAATTCGACCGAGAGGGTCACTCCGTCGATGAGTCCAGCATGCCGTCAACGTCACCGGCGCCGCTTCGTCGTCGGATCGATCGTGCTCTGCGCGATCGCCGTGTACCTCCCGTCGGCCGCGCCCGCCTCGGCGGCGGTGCGTCCGTATGACGATGCGTCGGCGTGGAACACGCCGATCGGGCGTGACGCGCTGCTCGATCCACTGTCCTCGCGCTACGTCAACGCGATCGCCGACAACGGCAAGCCGCTGACGTCAGACCCCGACCAATACGCCGTCTCGGTCTACCTCTTCAACGACACCACCCCACGCCGCCCCGTCACCCTCGACGCGTTCTTCTCAAGCTACGACGCCGGCGACGACTCACGCGTCGGACACGGCTTCGCGCCCACCCTCCAAGACGTCCCGATCCCCAACGGCATCACCGCCCCCGACGGCAGCGACGGACAAGTCGTCATCTGGAACCCCACCACCGGCGTCGAATACTCCTTCTGGCGATTCCAAACCGACGCCAACGGCAACCACACCGCCACCAACGGCTCGCGCTACCGCACCACCCCCGGCAACCACGGCCGCTTCGCCGACGGCAAATCCGGCCGCGGCGCCGGCACCCCCTACCTCGCCGGCCTCATACGACCCTGGGAAATCAACCAAGGCCGCATCGACCACGCCCTCGCGTTCGCCTACGACTCACCCGCCCCCGAACACGTCTACCCCGCCTCCAAATCAGACGGCGCCGGCATCACCGGCACCGACCCCCCCGAAGGCGCCCGCCTCCAACTCGACCCCACCCTCACCGACACCGACCTCACCGCCTGGGGCCTGAACCCAACCGCCAAGATCATCGCCAAAGCCCTCCAGACCTACGGCATGTACATCATCGACAACTCCGGCTCCTCAAAGATCTACCTCGAAGCACGCAACACCGCCCACTGGAACCCCACCATCACCCGCAACACCGTCTCCAACATCCCCTGGAAACACTTCCGCGTCATCAAGGGCTCGACAACCTGCCGGGCGGGCTCGACCCGCGGCTCGAGCCAGCGCAGCAGGACGAGCGCCGCTCTGCGGCGCGTCACGCGCGCGCTGCGCCGCGTGAGCGCGCGCCGCCTGCGCAGCCGCTACGGACCGCGGCTGAGCCTGACGCTGCCGGCGGGAACCTCCGTGCAGACGCGGATCTCGCGCGTCGTGCGCGGCAAGCGCAGGACGCTCGCCCGCGGATCGGGGCGCGCGCGCTGCGCGCGCGCCCGAGCGCGGCTGCGCTCGACGGCGACCGGTCGGCGCGAGCTGCGCCGCGGGCGCCTCGTGACGGTGCACGTGAGCATCCGCACGCCGAGCTCGCCGCGGCGCACGACGCTGACGAGAAGGATGCGGATTCGTTGACGGGCTTCAGGGCTCGCGCGACGTGACGCCAGCCCGACCGGCCCGTCCGGCGGGCGCGCTGCGGCTCGGCGTCTACACCGACATGGCCTACCGGCGCGACCGCGACGTCATCTCGACGTTTCGCGCGTTCATCCGCTTTCCGACGCAGCTGCCACCGCGGGTCGGCGAGGTCGTCGTGTTCGCGCGGATCTCGCCGGACCCCGAGCGCGCGCCGTACGAGCTGCCCGACGGCAGCGTGCGCGTCGTCGAGCTGCCCTGGTACCCGCGGGTGACCAACGTGCTCGGCATGCTGCGGGCGGTCGGCGGGTCCTGCAGGCGCTTCTCGCGCGAGCTGGACCGGCTCGACGCCGTGTGGATCTTCGGGCCGCATCCGGTCGCCGTGCTCTTCGCGCTGATCGCCCGGCGACGCGGCGTGCCGCTGTTCCTCGGCGTCCGCCAGGACTACGGCGAGTACATCTCAAACCGGCTTCCAAGCCGCCGCTGGCGCTGGGCGATCCCCGTCGCCCGCGCGCTGGACCTCGCCTTTCGCCGCCTGGCGCGCTCGGCGCCGACGGTCGCGGTCGGGGCCGAGCTGGCGCGCCACTACGCCGGCGGGCGGGCCCCGGTGATGATGACCGGCTTCTCGCTCGTCAGCCGCAAGGACCTCGTCTCGCTCGACGAGGCGCTCGCCCGCGACATGGACGGCCCCAGCCTTCGCCTCCTGACGGTCAGCCGCCTGGACCCCGAGAAGAACCCGCTGCTGCTGCTCGACGTCGTCGCGGGACTGCGCCGCGTGGACCCGCGCTGGCGGCTGACGATCGCCGGCGACGGGCCGCTGCGCGAGCGGATGTCCCAGCGGATCGCCGAGCTCGGCCTGCAGGATGCGGTCACGCTCGCCGGCGAGGTGACGAACGGCCCCGACCTGTGGGCGCTGTATCGCAGCAGCCACGTCTTCCTGCACGTCTCGTTCACCGAGGGCCTGCCGCAGGTGCTCTTCGAGGCTCAGGCGGCCGGGCTGCCGGTCGTCGCGACGGCCGTGGGCGGCGTTCCCGACGCCGTCAGCGATGGCCGCACCGGGCTGCTCGTCGAGCCCGGCGACGCCCCGGCGGCGGTCGCGGCGGTCGGTAGGATCGTCGGCGATCACGCCCTGCGCGAACGGCTCGTGCGCGACGCGCTCGAGGAGGTCAGCGAACAGACCATGGAAGCCCAGCTCGACCGTCTCGCGGCCTTCTTCGAGCAGCACGCGCCGACCGGCTCGCGCCGGTGAGCCCCGCGCGATCCGACGCGGCTCGCGGGCGCAGGTCGCTCGCCGGGGACGTCGTCGTGCTCTGCTACCACGCCGTCAGCGACGATTGGTCCGACGCGCTGGCCGTCACGCAGGAAGAACTGCGCGCCCAGCTGCAGGCGCTCGTCGGGCGCGGGTACGTGGGCGCGACGTTCAGCGACGCGGTGCTGGCGCCGCCGGCCCGCAAGACGCTCGCCGTGACGTTCGACGACGCGTACAGCTCGGTGGGTGAGCTCGCGGCTCCGATCCTGGCCGACCTCGGGCTGCCCGGGACGGTGTACGCGGTCAGCGAGTTCGGCGACGGAACGCGGCCGCTGCGCTGGCCGGGCATCGAGCACTGGCACGGCACCCGGCACGAGGGGGAGCTGCGCTGCATGAGCTGGCAGCAGCTCACGCGCCTGGCCGAGCTCGGCTGGGAGATCGGCTCGCACACGTGCAGCCACCCGCGCCTGACGCAGATCGGCGACGACGAGCTCGCGCGCGAGCTGCGCGACTCGCGGGCGGCCTGCGAGCGGGCGCTCGGCCGGCCCTGCCGGTCGATCGCCTATCCCTACGGCGACGTCGACGCGCGCGTCGTGGCGGCGGCCGGCGTCGCCGGCTACGAGTGTGCGGCGGGCCTGCCCACGCGGGCCGCGCCGATCACGCCGATGGACTGGCCACGCGTCGGGATCTACCGCCGCGACACGCAGCGGCGGTTCGCGCTGAAGGTCTCGCCCCTGACCCGGACCGCGCGCAGCTCGCTGGGCCGCGTTGCGCAGCGCGCGGCGCAGCGTAGGATGCCCAGGCGTTGACCGATAGAGAACTCGAGATCCTCGCGGTCACGGCTGGCGGTCCGTTCGACCCGGGGACCTGGTCGGGGGTGAGCCGCTGGTTTCTGGAGTCGCTGCGCCGGCGCGGCGTGCTGCAGGGAGCCGTCGACGCCCGCGTCCGCGTGGCTCGCGACATGCAGGCCGCCGGCAGCTGGGGACCGAACAAGGAGCGCTGGCGCCAGCGCTACTGGGCGGAGTCATCGCCGCTGAGCGGCGTCGCCCGCTCGCTCATGTCCGCCGCGGGCACGCGACGCGCGCGCCAGATCAACTCCACCCCCGACGTCCTGCTGTCCCTGGGTGCCTGGTTCGACGCGCGGCCGGGCCTGCGGCCGCGCCTGCGCTGCTCCTACAGCGACATGCACATCCCGCTGTACCTCACCCGGCCGGACACGGCGATCGACATCTCCTCGCGCGCCGTGCGCAGCGCCATCGACCGCGAACGGCGCACCTTCGACGACATCGACGTCATCTTCACGATGAGCGAGTGGCTGCGCCAGTCGATCATCGCCGACGCCGGCCAGGACCCCGACAAGGTCGTCACGGTCGGAGTCGGTGCGAACATCGAGATCCCCGAGGCGGCGACGAGCCGCCCGCTCGAGCGCCCGCGATACCTGTTCGTCGGGATGCGATTCGAGCGCAAGGGCGGGCCGCACCTGCTCGACGCGTTCGACATCGTCAGGCGCGAGCGCCCCGACGCGGAGCTGTGGATCGTCGGCCCCCCCGAGCCGCTCGCCGAGCGCGACGGCGTGCACTGGCTCGGCCGGATCGACCGCTCCGTGGCGACCGGCGAAGCCGAGCTGCGGCGGCTGTACACGGAGGCGACCGCCTTCGTCATGCCGTCCGTGTTCGAGCCCGCCGGGATCGTCTTCCTCGAGGCGATGTCCTACGCGCTGCCCTGCATCGGCAGCGACTGCTGCGCGATGCCGGAGTTCATCACGCACGGCGAGAGCGGCCTGCTCGCGCGGCGCGGCGACCCCGAGGACCTCGCCGCGCAGATGCTCGCCACGGCGGCCAGGCCCGGCGACGCACGCGACATGGGCATCGTCGGCTACCGTCGTCTCAGTGAGCACTTCACCTGGGACCACGTCGCCGGCCGCGTGATCGATGTGATCCAGCAGCGCCTACAGCTGTGAAGCTCACACGGCGCAAAGCGCAGTCGGCACGCCGGAGCGCGTGCCGTGCCGACGATGTCTGAGCAGCAGCACGACCCGCGCCGACCCGAGTCGCTGACCGGCGCCGCGATCCGCACGTTCGCGACGAACGGCGCGACGGTCAGCTTCTCGCTGCTCAACGTGCTGATCCTCGCTCGCGCGCTCGGACCGAGCGGGCGGGGCGAGGTCGCGTTCGTGATCGCCGTCTTCGTGCTCACCTCCGGGCTGGCAACGCTCGGGATCGAGCAGGCCAACGCGAACCTCGGCGGCCAGCGCACCAAGCTGCGCCCGCAGCTGGCGACGAACTCGCTGATCGCCGCCGGCGTCCTCGGACTGCTGGCGGCGGCCGTCGTCGGCTCGATCATGGCGCTGATCCCGACCGCGCGCGGGGAGGTCGACCTCGGGCTGCTGCTGTTCGCGCTGCTCTGGCTGCCGAGCGGGATCGCCGGCCTGAACCTCAAGCTCCTGCTGCAGTCCGACTACCGCTTCGGGATCACGAACCTCGCGTGGATCGCGAGCCCGGCCGTGACCGCGGTCGTCAACGGCACGCTCGCGCTCAACGGCGAGCTGACCGTGCAGCGCGTCATCGTCGTCTTCGTCGCGACGAACCTGCTGGCGACGATGATCCTCGTGTTCTCGGCGGCGCGCCACTTCGGCTTCGGGCGCCCCGACCTCGCGCTCGCCCGCGACACGCTCTCCTTCGGCCTGAAGACGCACACCTCGACGGTGCTCGGGCTCGGCGCCCACCCGGGCGATCAGTGGCTGCTGGGCATGATCGCCGGCCCCTACGCGCTCGGCCTGTACAGCATCGCCGTGTCGATCGCCGAGGCGCTGTACTACATCGTCGGGATCATCGTCCTCGTGCAGCGCCCGCACCTCGTGCGCGCCGGTGCCGCGGGCGCCGCCGAGTTCGCGGCCCGGATCTTCCGCCGCGCGGTCCTGCTGTCGGGCTCCGCCGGCGGCGTGCTGTTCGTCATCGCGCCGACCCTCTGCGTCTTGCTGTTCGGAGACGAGTTCCGCGACTCCGGGTACTTCCTGCGGATCCTCGCGCTGGGTGCGGTCGGCGTGCTCGCGCACGAGTTCTTCCAGGGGGTGGTCATCGCCCAGGGCCGCCCGCTGCTCGCGACGGTGGGGGCAACGCTCGTCGTCTCGACGCTCATCGTCATGAACCTCCTGCTCACGCCGAGCATGGGCGGCGAGGGGGCCGCGATCGCGAAGACGCTCGCCTTCTCGGCCGGCGGCGTCGTCATGGTGACGATCTTCCTGCGTCACTTCGGCCAGCGGGCGAGCGCCCTGGTCCCGCGCCGCGAGGACGTCCTGTGGTACTGGCGAACGCTGCGCAAGGGGATCGCCTACGGGCTCGTGCGCGTGCGCTCGAGCGGTCGCTAGTCGGCAATGCCGCGTCTTGACCACTGACCAGATCCTGACCACCAGACCGACGGGCTTCGTCGCGGCGGCGTCGCCGATGACGACGTCTATGGAGGGCGCCAGCGGCGCGAAAGCCAGCCGACCACAGCCCGATGAGCGACCAGCGTCCACGCTTGCCTCCTGATGCTCGAGTACAGAGCAGCGCTACGAGCGAGCGCTGCTCGCAGCCGCGGGGCGGCGGAGATGAGGCGCTCGAGATCGTCGTCAACCGCTTCCAGCGCCCGCTCTTGGGCCTGACCGGTCGCGTGCGCGTAGACCGCCAATGTCGTCGGGCGAGCATCTCAGCCAGCCATCGACTGCCCGCGGGCGTGGGGCGGCGGACCACCGGGCGGCTCGCGGCCACCGTCGCTCGATTCTCCTCCGCCGCTTTGACGTCTTGCCCCCGCGGCGCTGGCGACATAGGGTTGCAGTGTGGGGCTTTTTTCCCGGCGTAAGACCCGGTTGGACCAGTCAGGCGCACACACGCCCAGGTCCACCTCGTCGGAGTCCGAGGCCGGGGCGCAGATTCTCGGCGACGAGCGTCGGCGAGATCTCGTACGGATCGGACGCGAGCGATACGGCCCTCCATACCAGGGGTCGGCCAGGATCCTGGAGCCGAGCGCGGCAGGGATTCTTCTTGATGCTGCGGCAGCGATGGGCATCGCGTTTCCGACGCCTGGCACGCCCAACTGGAATATGTATGAAACGCGGCTGTGCACCGAACTCCGGGACGCCGCCCTGGAGCACGGAGGCTGGGCGATCGCCGGTGCCCTCTACGTTGCCGTCGACCTCGACGTGCGAAGTGACAACCCGCGGTACCTCGAGCTCCTCGACCTCGCCGCCGACTTTCTTCACACCCAAGGCGTTCCGGCAACCCACGTCCCGCGCTTCGTGCTGGATCGCTGGAACGCAGCACACGGGCGTTGGCTGGACCAACATCAAGAGCAAGCGGCTGCCTCGGAGTCTGAGGGCACCGGGCAGCAAGACGACGCCACTACGCGGGACGCGCGGCCTGGGGACGCCCAAGCGCCCACCGCGGATGAGGCCGACGTCAACCGCAAGCTTGGCGAAGCTCTCCGCGACAGCGGTGATGTCGATGGAGCGGAGCTCCTCTTCCGAGATGCGGCGGAGGACGGTGATCTTGAGGCCCTCCACCAGCTTGCCTATCTGCTCGAGGACCACCGGAAGGACAGGGGTGCAGCTGAGGCTGCGTGGCGGCGCGCGGATGCTGTGGGAAGTGCGCTGGGCGCGATGATGCTCGGCGTCATGCTTCGTAGCCGCGGTGAGGATGCGGACGCCGCCATAGCCTTTACTCGGGCCGAAGAGCGCGGGCACAAGGATGCGGCAGCGTCGATCGGGTCGATCCTCGAAGACCAAGGCGACCTTGCGGGCGCGGAGGCGGCTTACCGGCGAGCCGACGCGAGCGGCAGCATCTTCGGCGCTTTCAACCTTGGTCTGCTGCTGATGGCCCGTGGTGACCGCCCGGGTGCCGAAGCCGCGTGGCAGAACGCGGATGACCGGGGCGATGGCGAAGCCGCGGCGAACCTCGGCAGCCTTCTACGCCAGAACGGAGACGTGGACGGGGCCGAGGCGGCCTACCGGCGAGCCGACGACCGCGGTTCGGTGCTCGGCGCGTGGCAGTTGGGTGAGCTGCTCGAGGCTCGCGGCGAGCTTGCGGAGGCCCAAGGCGTCTACGAGCGAGCGGCTGAGCGCGGCAGTGCGCCAGGAGCGTTCGCACTCGCGTCGATACATATCAATCAGAACGCGCTGCAGGAGGCGCGCGTCGCTCTTGCGCGTGCAGAAGAGCTTGATCACCCCAACGCCTCGGAGATGCTGGCGGTGATCGCGCAAGCCGAGGCTCGGGCTGCGCGGGAGATCGGTGCAGCGGAACTCAACGTTCCGTCCGACGTCGTGCAAATGGGTCACGACATGGCCACACAAGCCGACGAGGACCCAGTCGGGTTTCTCACCTACCACGAAACTCGTCGCCTATACGCTCACGATGTGGTCCCGACGTTGAGCGGGTGTCCCGAGCCGGAGCTCCGCGATGCCGCGGCCCACGGTGACCTCAGTGCGTTGGTCGAGCTCGGCCTCGTGCTCGAGCGGCGTGGCGAGATCGAAGCCGCGCTTGAGGCACTGGCCGAGGCCGCCGAGCGAGGCGACACCTACGCCGCGTTCAGGCTTGGCTTCATCGAGGAGGTCCACCGACGCAACGACCAGCAGGCCTTGCGGTACTACCGCGCGGCAGAAGAAGCCGGTGACGCCAACGGTGCCGGCAACGCCGGGAGGCTACTCAAGGCGCGCGGCGACCTGCTGGGCGCCGAGCAGGCATTCGGTAGATGCTTTGAACGAGGCGGGATCAGAGCGCTCGCCGACCACGCCGGACTCATGTCCAACAGGAACGACGCCACGCATGCCGAGATCAGAGACGTCGTGGCGAAGCTCTGTAGCGTGGAGGATCTCTGGATCGAGGCGGAGTCGCAGGATCGTGCGAGTGGCGGTGACGAGCGCACGAGCGCCGTAGGTGGGGACACGTCAGGTCCGCTTCTGGTCTTCGGCAACATGTGGGACCACTGCGACACGGATGCGATGGAGGCCGGGGTGAGAGCAGCCGACGCCGAGGGCAGCGCATCGGGCGCCTATCACCTAGGAGTTCTGCTTCGCCGTAAAGCAGAGCTCACCGAAGCAGCGGCAGCGTTCTCGCGGGCGGGCGCACGGGGATACGCCGACGGGTGGGGAAGCGTCGGAAGCGTACTGTTCGAGCTTGGCGACCTTGATGGGGCCGCAACCGCGGCCAGACGAGGTGACGCTCTCGGCGAGACCGACTCGACCGTGCTCCTTGCCCTCATCCTTGACACCAAAGGCGATCTGGACGGCTCGATCGAGGCTAACCGACGTGCAGATGCCGCCGGCAGCGCGACCGGCGCGCTGCACCTAGGGATCGACCTGCTCAAGCGAGATGACCTCGATGGGGCAGAAAAGGCGTTCATCCGGGCTCACCAGCGCGGGGAACCGAAAGCTGCTCAGAATCTGGAGATCCTCAGAAGCATGAGGTAGACCCGCCAAACGTCCCGCGACCGCCGATTGTCAAGTGGCTGCCCTGGCGCATCTTCGGGATCTGCGGCTCGATCTCGCCGGCGAGCGGCGGCCGCTAGGACGTGTCGCGCCCGCCGCGATCGGGCTCCGGCGGCGGGCGCACGACGCGAAACGCGCTCCACGGGATCTTCGCGACGAGGTCGCGGGTGACGGAGCCGTCCCAGCGGGCGCTCACGCTCGCCTCGAGGTTGATCTTCGACGAGCCGGAGTTGTCGACGACGTACATCCCGTAGCGCTGCAGCGCGCGGGCCACGGTCCGCGCCTTCGCGGGCAAGCCCCAGCGGTCGAAGTCGCGCTCGCCGAGGCCGGGATCGAGCTGCAGCCTGGCGCCCTCCGGCACGTCGGTCGCCGCCGAGCCGTCGCCGTCGGACTTCGAGGCCGGATAGACGTGCTCCGGGGACGGCGCGTCGTAGCCGAACGCGAGCGCGTGGTCGATGCGCCCGCGGTCGAGCTCGCAGCGCCGCACGAGGCCCGCCAGGTAGGGAAGGCCGGCGCCGCGGCCGGCCAGCCCGTCGGCGAAGCGTCCGCCGGCGGCGGAGGTCGTGCGGTAGCGATAGCCGTTCTCGGCCGTGACGTTGCCCTTGGCGTCGCGATGAAAGCGCCAGAAGCCGTACTCGACGCCGGTGCTCGGATTCCACAGCACGACCTGGGCGTCGCTGCCCGGCGGCGCGACCGCGCCGTCGGGGATCGGGACGCCGGTGACCGTCGGGGCGAAGCCGTGGCCCTTGCGCACGTCGTCGCGCTCGTAGGTCGAGAAGTACCCCGACAGGCGCACCGTGCGCCGCGGCGTCGCATCGTCGAAGGCGTAGAGCGCGGGGGTGTACTGATCGGGGTCCGAGGTCAGCGGCTTGTCGTTGTCGGCGATCGCGCGCACGTAGGCGTCCGAGCGCGGGTGCAGGCTCGGGTCGGCGCCGATCGCGCGGTTCCACGGGGCGTCGCGGCCGTAGGGCGTCGCCGGGCAGTCGCCGGCCGGCGCGATCGGCGGGCCGTCGCCGCGCGCGCCGAGCAGGATCGTGGCGACGACGATCGCGGCGGCGAGCGCCACGCCGGCGAAGGCCCAGCCGAGCGCCCGGCGCGGCGGTCGGCGGCGTGCCGGCTCGTCAGCGGTCATCGATCGCCGTCACCCTCGGTCGACGCGCGCCCACACGGCCTCGCGGCGGCCGACGACGTGGTCGCGCAGTCCCCTCAGCGTCGCGGCGTTCATGCGGCAGAAGTAGAACGGCAGGTAGGTGGCACGGTTGCGCCGGCCGGCGCGCTCGTCTCGCCAGCCGAGCACCGCGGTCGCGTAGAAGAGCGCCTGCGCCGCGAGCAGCGGGCGCGCCCGGCGGCGCAGCGCGAGGCCGGCGTTGCTGGCGGCGGCGGCGACGAGCGCCCACGGGACGAGCGGGCGAAGCCCCTTGTGCGAGACGGCCTGCCACGCCAGCCGGGGGTCGCTGCGCACGAGCCGCGGCAGCAGCAGCCGCATCGACTGGATCCGGCCCGTCGTCAGGCGCGCGCGGCGGGTGGCCTCGTCGGAGATCGTCGCCGAGGCGCGCTCGACGGAGATCGCGCCGGGCGCGTAGAGCACGCGCCAGCCGGCGGCCGCGACGAGCATCGCCTGGACGAAGTCCTCGTTCATCGTGCCGGCGTCCGGCGACGCGTAGGCCTCGCGCCGGAACGCGAGGATCTCGCCGGCGACGCCCGTCACCGAGCCGCTGGCGCTCTCCCACTCCTTGATCTTGGACTCGTAGCGCCAGTAGAGGCCCTCGGCCTGGTCCAGCGCGCGCGGCGACCCGTCGTCGATCGTCTTGCGGCCGGTGACGAGGCCGACCGCGGGATCGGCGAGCGGCGCCACGAGATCGCGCAATGCGTTGGGCGAGTACATGTTGTTGGCGTCGGAGAACACGAGGACCTCGCCGCTCGAGTGCGCGATCGCGCGGTTCATCGCGGCGAGCTTGCCGCGGCGCTCGGGGCGGTGCAGCACGGTGACGCCGGGCATCGCGCCGGCGCGCGCGGGCGTGTCGTCGTCGGACCCGTCGGTGACGACGATGACCTCCAGCTGCTCGGACGGGTAGTCGAGCTCGGCGACGTTGCGCAGCCTGGCCTCGATGACGCCGGCCTCGTTGTAGGCGACGACGATCAGGCTGACGCGGGGGAGGTGGCTCGCATCGGCATGCACCGCGCGCGGTCGCAGCCGGGCGAGCAGCGCGACGATCGCGGGATAGCCGGCGAAGACGTAGCCGACGAGCGCGAGCGAGCTGGCAAGCAGGATCCGCACTCAGACGCAATCTAGCGGTCGGCGCGCCGCGCCGAGGGCGGGCTCGTTCGCGGTCCGCGGCGTGCGGCGCCGAAGACGATCGCCGTCCGGCGGATACAATCGCGGCTGTCGCCGCCGCGCTGGGCCCGCGCCGCCGGGCCGCCGCGCTCGCCCGCCAGCGCCGGACGCCCACTCCCACGTGCCCTCAGCCACGCCACAACCCGGTTCGGACGGCGCCCGAGCTGAGGCGCCCGCGGAGCGCGCGGCCGCTGCGCCGCCGGGCGAGCTGACCGTCGACGTCGTCTCGTCGATGCAGGAGGTGCGCGAGGACTGGATCGCGCTCGCCGAGCCGGCCGACAACGTCTTCTCGACGTACGAGTGGGCGAGCACGTGGTGGCAACACTTCGGCAGCGGCCGGCAGCTCATCCTGCGCTGCCGCTCGTCCGACGGTCAGGTGCGCGCGATCGTGCCGCTGTACCGATCCGCGACGCTGCCGCTGCGGGTCGCGCGCTACATCGGGCACGGCGCGGCCGACCAGCTCGGCCCGGTCTGCGCGCCGCAGGACAGGGCGGCGACCGCCCGTGCGCTGCGCGCCGCGCGACGAACGCTGCCCGTCGACGTCGTGGTCGCCGAGTACCACGAGCAGCGCCAGCGCTGGAGCGCGATGTGCTCGGGGCACGTGCTGACGACCGCCGGCGCTCCGCTGCTGCGCCGCGACGGCCGCGACTGGGACGGCGTGATGGCGGGCTTCAGCAGCAACCTGCGCCAGCAGGTGCGGCGCCTGGAGCGCAAGCTCGAGCGCGAGCACGAGCTCGCCTATCGCCAGGGCGCCGCGGGCGGCGATCTCGACGCCGAGATGCAGACGCTGTTCGCACTGCACTCCGAGCGCTGGGAGGCCGACGAGACCCGCTTCACCGGCGCCGACCAGGCATTTCACCGTGACTTCGCGGCCGTCGCGCAGGAGCGCGGCTGGCTGCGCCTGTGGTTCCTGGAGGCCGACGGGCGCACGGTCGCGGCCTGGCACGGCTTTCGCTTCGCGGGCGTCGAGTACTACTACCAGGCCGGCCGCGACACGAGCTGGGAGGGTCCGGCGGTCGGCTTCGCCCTGCTCGCCCACTCGATCCGGACGGCGATCGACGACGGCGTGCGCGAGTATCGCTTCCTGCGCGGCGACCAGCCCTTCAAGCAGCGCTTCGCCAACGGCGACAGCGACGTCGAGAACTTCGCGATGGCCTGCACAACGCGCGGACGCGTGGCGCTCGGAGCGGCCGCCAAGCTCCCCGTCGACACCCTGAAGCGCCTGCGCGACCGCCTTCGCCTCTGAGCCGCGGCGGCGCCGGTCAGGCGCGGCCGGCGACGCGCCGGCGCACCGCGCGCATCCCCCGCCCGGCGAGGAGCTTGACGCGATCGGTCGACGGGCGCGCGCCGACCGGCGGGGGGGAGAGGTGCAGGCGGCGCAGGGTCCCGTTGATCTTGTGCAGGACCACGGCGTCGACGGTGCGCTGGGTGCGAAACGTGATCGACAGCGAGACCGCGACGGCATCGGGGACCGTGACCCAGTGCGGGGCGTGCGGCGGGACGTAGACGCCGTCGCCGGGCCGCAGGACGTAGCTGCGGGGCTCGGCCGGCAGCCAGTCGATGTTGCGCCCGCCCCCGCCGTAGTAGCGCTCGAGCTCGCGCTGCTGCTGCTCGGCGTCCAGGAAGTGCCCGACGTTCATCGTCTTCTCGCCGCGGACCTGCAGCAGCAGGTTGTGCTCCGGGTCGAAGTGCGCCGGCGTCACCGAGCCGGGGGCCGACAGGAAGATGAAGCCCTCGCGCTGGCCCATCGGCCCCTCGCCGCGGGCGTGCGCGGCGACCTCGTCCAGCGTGACGTCGAGCAGCTCGCGATAGGCGGGGTCGGCCTCGATGTTCTTGAGGACCATCCAGCAGCCGTTGGTCTCGATCCCGCGCGCGATCTCCCACGGCGGCAGCGACGCACGCGGCGTCTCGGCCGCGCCGACGACGAGCGGCAGGTTGCCGAGGTTGTGCTCGATGCGGTCCTCGGCGAGCCGCTCGGCGAGCTGCGCGATCGCCTCGACCGTCAGCAGCGGGTGGTCGGCGACGCGGTGGCGCACCGCACAGGACTCGCGCCCGTAGGAGGAGCCGAACACGGCGTCGTCGATATCCAGGTGGGAGGCCGTCATCGGCATCATCTCCGTTTCACTGATTGCACCGATCGGGCGGCGCGCCAGAGCGCAGATCCTAATCCGCCGCCGAGCCCGCCGGGGCAGATCAGGGCCGTCCGCAGCTCGCGCCGGTCGGGCCACAGGCGGTTGATCATCGCGTTGTCGGGCATGGCACACGAGTCCATCCACCTGATCGATGCGATCTCGTGGAAATGGTCGACGTTGGCCATCTCGAGGTGAACGCCGGGCGAGAACGGCGCGAAGTGCTCGTCGTAGGTGATCTTCAGGCAGTACACGCCGTCGCCGGCGCGCACGTTGCACTTCATGGCGATCGTCCGCTCGGCGCTCTCGAGCGTCAGCAGCTGCAGTCGGCCCTCGTCGGCGTAGCGCCGGCAGAGGTCGGTGAAGAAGCGCGCGTGGCGGGGCCGGCTCGTCATCGCCGTCGCCGAGCGCCCCTTCCAGCCGGACTGCTCGAGCCGCAGGAACCTCTGCACCGCAGCGTCATCCCCGGCGCGGTCGTGCAGACCGACGGGACCGACCTCCTCCTCGAGCCGGCGCCGCAGCCGGCGCAGCTCGCGGCGGTGCTTGACGCTGAGCATCGAGGAGACGTAGTCGTTCTCCGGACGGCGCTGCAGCGACGCGCGCGAGAAGCGCTCGACCTCGAGCGCCCGGCGCGCCAGCGGGCTCGCCGAGGCGAGCACGGCCCCGAGCGGGCCGTCCGCGTCGACCCAGTTGAGCATGAGCCCCAGCACCCCGCGCTCGCCCGCACCGCGCGCGAGCAGCGACGCGAGCGCTGCCTCGGGGTCGTCGCGATCCACGAGCGGGGTCGTCAGAAAGCAGTACTGGTGACGCCAGCTGACGAGCAACGGCCCGGGGACGTGGCGCCAGCGCGTGACGCGCCGGACGGGCATCGCGGCGTGCCACCGGCGCTCGTCGGAGACCACGAGCACGCCCACGTGGCGTTCGCGCAGCCCGCGCAGCGCGTTCTCGACGTAGTCGACCTCGCCGAACGGATTGGGGACGCACGCGCGGGCGGCAAGCTCGCGCCAGGCACCTCGCTGACGGGCCGTCAGGTCAGCGATGTCGATGATGTCTGCGCGCATGCCCACGAGTCTGTCGCATCGCTGCCGGCGTCCTGGGACCATCCATGGTCTCGCCGCGTGGCACGCTGCTGACTCATCGAGGTTCGCGCGGACGGCGCGACTCCCAGACGAGGATGAAGACGCCGGCGATCAGCATGCCGCTGACCGCCGCGAGCAACACGACGAGCGGGACGACCGGCTTGGCCGCCGACTCCGGCGGACGCGCGGGGTCGATGATCGTCACCCGACCGGCGACCGACGGCGCGAACACGCGCTGTGCCGCCCGGCGCACGCGCACGCGCGCGGCACCTTGGAGCGCTTCGATCTCCGGCTGCGCGTTGAACGCCTCGAGCACGACCTTGGAGAGCTCGTCCTCGCGGGTCGACAGCTGGCTGAGACGCCGCGCCAGCGCGTTGGCAAGTCGCGCCGCCCACGTCGGGTCACGGTGCTCGACGGTGATCGTCACGATCCGCGTGACGTCGTTGGAGATCGCCGTCGTCGCCTCGTCGAGCTCCTTGGTCGTGTACTTCGATCCCGTGCTCCTGATCGCCGCGTCGAGCACGTTCTGGCTCGTGACGATGTCGGCGTACGTGCCCGCAAGCGCACCCGAGACGTCCAGCGACGTGTCGGTGTTGATGCGCCCGACGAGCGCCTGCGTCTCGGCGCGGTAGGTCTTCGGGACCTGCGCGACGGCCACGTAGCCGGCCCCGCCCGCGAGCAGCGTGGCGAGCGCGAGCACCCACCACCAGCGGGCGACGAGCGGCAGCAGGGCTACTCTGTCCACGACGATCCTCCGGGTCAGTTCTTGTGCGAGGGCGAGGCGAGATGGCGCTCGCTCGGCACGAGGGGCTCCCTGCCAGCGCCCGAGCATGGTAGCGAGCATGTTCGGCGGCGGTCACGGCAGATCAACGTGCGAGCTCATGCGTTCCGTGCGCCGTGCCTCGGCGCGGGCGAGATATGCCGCCGCGCCCATGACCGCCAGCAACAGCCAGAAGTAGCGTTCGAAGGCCAGCGTCAGGAAGAGGCCGGCGAGGACGTAGGCCGAGAACGCCAGCAGCAGCCCGATCATGACGAGCTCGGAGCCCAGATCGGGGTGCGACCATCGCCGGCGAGCCCGCTGCAGCCCCGTGAAGGCCGCGAAGAGGATCGCGCAGAACGTCGCGAGGCCCGCGATCCCCGTCTCGGCGGCCATCGAGAGAAAGAGGTTGTGCGCCTCGCGCTGCGGTGCCTTGCCGGCGTCCTTCCTCGTGGCTCGGTGCACCTCGCCCCCGGTGCGCGCCGCGTACTCCTGGTAGAAGAGCCCGAACGAGCCGGGGCCGACGCCGAGCACGGGGTGGTCGTAGAAGACGTTGAAGGCGGCGATGTTCTCGGTCAGGCGGCTGCGCGCCGACTCGTCGGCCTCGTTGGAGGCGCCGCTCCGCGCGGTGACCCCGCCGACGTCCGCCACGGACGCGATGCGATCGCGATAGCCGGGGACGAGCAGGACGAGCGTCGCCGCCGCGATGCTCACGAGGACGAGCTGGCGCAGCTTCAGCCACCGCGCCACGACCATCGCGACGATGACGACCGCCAGCGCCAGCGTCGCTCCGCGCGAGTACGTGTACGCGAGGGCCAGCATCATCGTCAGGACCGCGCCGCCGGCGAGCAGCCGTGCGCCGAGCCTGCGGGCGTGCAGGAGGATCGGCATCCCGAGCGCGATCGTGACGAGGAGGATCTGGGCGAAGTAGTTGGCGTCCACCACCGGCCCGACCGCGCGCGCGGAGTCCGACTTGCCCAGGGCGTAGGCGATGTCGAGCGGGGCGTAGCCGAAGTAGGGCCGGTCGAACGTCTTCGTCAGCTGCTGGAAGATCGCGACGACGGCGAGGAAGGCCCCCGCCGCGAGCAGCGCCCAGGCGGCCCGCTGCAGGGCGGCGCGCGTGCGGATCGCGTTGAAGATCAGGAAGTACAGGACGACGCCTTCGCTGGCCAGCGTGATCGTCTTGCTCAGGCCCGTCGCCGGGTCGGTGCTGATCGCCGTCGACATGGCGAACACGCCGAGCAGGACGACGAGGAGCACGAACGTCCGGTCGATCGTCAGCGGCTCGCCGCGCAGGTAGGACGTCGCCAGCGGCGCGACGAGGATGAGCGGGACGACGGCGGTCATGACGGCCGGGGCCCCGCGCTCGACGAGGAGGCTCGGCGTGTTCGTCCAGATGAGGAAGACCGCGACGGGCAGCGCCAGCTGCGGCCACGCGAGCAGGACCGTCAGCATCGCCGCGACGCAGAGTGCGAGCACGAGCAACAGCGCGTGGTCGTGGCCGATCGCGATCGCGGCCCCGCCGAGCCCGGCGCCGGCGATCGGCAGGCCGGCGACGGCCGGCGGCACCCGGCCCGGAGCGGTCGTCCTCGACCCTGCGGCGGGCATCCCCGCGCGAGCGCTCATCCCCGCATGATGGCGCTGCGCCGCGGCGGGCGAGCCGCGGGCCGGCGTGTCAGCAGACGCCCTCGCGGGCGACGACGCTCCTGAGCGTCGCGACCATGACCCGCAGCTCCTGGGTGATCGAGTGCTGGCGGAAGAAGCGGATCTCCAAACGGCAGCGCTCCTCGAAGTCCATCGTCGAGCGGCCCCAGACCTGCCAGGGCCCGGTGATGCCCGGGGTGAAGTCCAGCCGGCCCGTCTCCCAGAGCGTGTAGGTCGAGGCGGCGAAGCTCGTCGGGCGCGGCCCGACGAGCGACATCTCGCCCCTCAGCACGTTGACGAACTGCGGCAGCTCGTCGAGGCTCGTCTTGCGCAGGAAGCGCCCGATGCGCGTCACGCGCGGATCGTCGATCAGGCGGAAGTCCGGCCACGGCACGACGCTCTGCGAGCGCAGCTGCTCCTTGAGCTCGTCGGCGTTGCGCACCATCGTCCTGAACTTCAGCACCCGGAAGCTGCGGCCGTTGCGCCCGGTGCGCGGCTGCCCGAAGAGGATCGGCGCGCGCGGGTCGCTGAGCCAGACCGCGAGCGCGATCGTCAGCATCGGGATCGCCAGCACCACGAGCGCCGTGGCGGCGACGAGGACGTCGATCGTCCGCTTGACGAGGTGGTAGGCGAGGTACGGGCGCGAGCCCAGGTGACCGATCGATCGAGCGAGCTCGCGCACGGCGCTCAGGCGGCGATCGGCTCGGACCGCACGCTCGTGCGGGCGACCCACTCGAGCTGCGCGATGAGCCCTTCGCGCAGCGTCGTCCTGGAGACGAAGCCGAGCTCGCGGCGCGCGCGCGAGCCGTCGCAGCCCGTCTGGCGGGCGTCGCCCATCATCGCCTCGCGCCGCTCGATCGCGACCGGGCGCCCGATGAGCTCCTCGATGATGCGGATCGCGTCGATCAGCAGGACCGGTTCGTTGCCGCCGATGTTGTAGACCGATCCGCCCGTGCCGAAGCGCGCCGCGGCGACGGTGCCGGCGACGACGTCGTCGACGTAGCTGAACTCGCGCACCTGCCGCCCGTCGCCGAAGATCGGGATCGGCTCGTTGCGCAGCGCGCGGGTGAGAAAGCGCGTGAACGCCATGTCGGGGCGCTGACGGGGGCCGTAGGCCGTGAAGTACCGAAGCCCGACGGTGTTCAGGCCGTAGCAGCGGTGATAGACGCCCGCCAGGTCCTCGGTCGCGGCCTTCGTCATGCCGTACGGGGACACCGGCAGGCGCGGCGCCTGCTCGCTCGTCGGATACTGCTCGGCGTTGCCGTACACCGACGAGGACGACGCGTACGTGAAGCTCGACGGGCGATGGACGACGGCGGCGTCGAGCAGCCGCTGGGTCGCCTGGACGTTGTTGCGCAGGTAGCTCCGGAAGCCGTCGCCGAAGCTCGCCCGCACGCCCGCTTGGGCGGCGAGGTGGTAGACGGCCTCGACGCCCTCCAGCAGGCCGGTGAGGTCGTCGCAGCTGAGATCGAGCTCGAGCAGCCGGAAGGCGTCGTAGTCCAGCAGGTCGCGGACGTTGTCCTCCTTGAGGTCGCGCGAGTAGTAGTCGGTGAAGCAGTCGACGCCGATGACCTCGTGCCCGGCGTCGAGCAGGTGGCCGCACAGGTGCGATCCGAGGAATCCCGCCGCTCCCGTGACGAGGACGCGCGACCCGGAGGAGATCAGCCGCCGGCGCCCTTGTGCGAGCACGTCCACGGTCCGGGCCCCCAGATTCCCGGTCGCTGCGCTGCTCGGCCGCCCCAACTGTCGTCTTCCTTTGCGCATCTGTTCCTTTCGCTGCTTGACCCCGTCGAACTCGTCCCTGTGCCCCTGCTCGGGGCAACGGCTCGGCGCTACATCAACGGCTGGATCGCACGCGCCCTTCCTCGCGATGTGCTGCGAAATGACGCTGTCAGAGCCGCCGCGCGCATTCATCGCGCACCCCCGACGAGATGACGGGGCAGATGCCGACGGCGCGCTGCGCGATCACGCAGCGGGGGCTGCGCGATGCGGAACGTGAGGGCGATCGGGGCCGGTGCGGGCCAGGACCGACCGAGCGCCGGCCCGTCGCGTGCGGGCGCTCACCGCGCGCCGCGCGGTGAGCAACGGCGACTTGACCGACCGCCCGTCCGAAGACGGGTGGCCGGTCGCGCCGCACACAGCGACCACCCTTCCGTGGATCGCCTCTGCGCGATGCATGCCCAATGTCGTGGGGCGACGACGGCAGGGCACACGGCTGTCTGGAGCCCACCTGGGGCTCCAAGTCGCCACGTCAACATCGTCGGTCGTGCGGGCTTAGTGCGACCTAGCCCTTCGGCTAGGAATCACGGCACTTCGACGTTTTCCCGACGCTTCAGCGTGAGCTCCCCGGCGTTCGCGGGAATACCGCCGGGTTGGCGTCAGGCCGGTGCCGAGCTCGCGTCGAGCTCGCCCAGCACGGCCTCGGTGTGCTCGCCGAGGTGCGGGGAGGGGCGGGCGGGCAGCCGTCCCGACACGCTGAAGGTCAGCGGCGACGCCGGCGTGAGGTACGTCCCGACCGGATGCTCGACCATCGAGAACATCGGGTTGGCCTCCGAGCAGCGCGGGTCCTCCTCGACGAGCTGCTTGAACGTCTGGTAGGGGCCCCACGACACGCCGGTCCCGGCGAACGTCGCGCCGATCTGCTCGAGCGTGCGCTCGGCGAACCACGGCGTCAGCAGCTCGCGGATGAGGTCGCGTCCCTTGTAGCGCCCGGCCTCGCCGCGGAAGTCGTGGCCGGTCGCCTCGCAGACCTTGTCGAAGAGCTCCTCGGTGCCGGTCGCCTCCTTGAGCGCCTTCCACTGCCGTCCGGTCAGCGCGACGACCATGACGCGGCGCCCGTCGGCGGTCGGGAAGTCGCCGCCGAACGCGCCGTAGAGGTAGTTGCCGTCGCGCGGCTGGTCGCGGCCCTCGAGCTGGACCTCGGCGATCCGGCCGAGGTGGCCGACGGTGGCCATCGCGACGTCTGAGAGCGCGATCTCGACGAGCTGGCCCTCGCCGGTGCGGTCGCGGTGGCGCAGGGCGGCGAGCAGGCCGACGACGGCCAGGCCGCCCATGATCGAGTCCCACGCCGGCATGAGGCTGTTCGTCGGCACCGCGGAGTCGCGCGGGCCCATCGCCTCGGGGAAGCCGACCGACGGGTTGACCGTGTAGTCGACCTCCGACGAGCCGTCGTGGTTGCCCGTCATGACGACCATGATGAGGTCCGCGCGGCGCTCCTTGAGCTTCTCGTAGCTCATCCAGCCGCGGGCCGGGAAGTTCGTCATGAAGATGCCGTTGCCCTCGCCGGGCATCGTGATGAGCTGGGAGAGCTGCTCGCGGCCCTCGTCGGAGCGCAGGTCGATCTCGATCGAGCGCTTGCCCTTCTGCAGGCCCGACCAGAAGAGGCTGTCGCCGTTGCTCGACAGCGGCCAGCGCTTCCAGTCCAGGCCGCCGCCGGGGGCATCGAAGCGGATGACGTCGGCGCCGAGCTGCGCCAGCGTCATGCCCGCCGTCGGCGCGGCGACGAACGCCGAGCCCTCGATCACGCGCACGCCGTTGAGAATCCCGTCCGTCATGCCATCGCCCCCACCAGTCGCCAGTCCAATACCGCGTCGAGCGCGCCGTCCGATCGCTGCGCGGAGACCTCGACGCGCAGCGTCACGAGGCCGCCGCCGTCGGGCAGCGCCTCGGTGTCCTCCAGGTGCACCGTGCTGCGCAGCACGTCGCCCTCGAAGACCGGGGCGAGGTGGTTGCAGTGATGCCAGCCGATGATCGTCACGAGGTTGGGCAGCGTCTTGGTGACGTGCCCGGCGGCGACGCCGATCGTGTGCCCGCCGTAGACGAGGCGCTGGCCGGAGTGATGCGAGCCCGGGTCCGAGTGCGCCTTGGCGATGTTCAGCGACAGGCGCACGAGCTCGGGCGCCGCGGTGACGCTGTCGCCGCCGTCGAGCACCCAGGTCGTCGGGACGCTGAGGTCGGAGAAGTGCCGGCCCGCAACGGCGTCGCGGTAGACGCCGAGGTCGATGCCCTCAAGCGTCGCGTGCAGGGCGTCGGCGGGCAGGTCGGCGGGGAACTGGTCGAGGTCGTCGGCGTGCGGCTGCGATGCGTCGACGTCGTTGATCGGCAGCATCGCGCAGCGCCAGTAGTCGAGGATCGCGCGCTCCTCCTGGTCCTTCGTGACGATGTGCAGGACCGCGAGCCCGGTCGGCTTGCGGCCCTCCTTGATCGTGTTGCGCTTCAGCGCCACGATCTCCGTCGTCGTGTAGAGCGTGTCGCCGATCGCCGGCAGGCGGCGCAGCATGAGGCGGCGGTAGAAGAGGTTGCCGATGACGCGCTGCGTCGGCAGCGTCGACTGCCCGATCGACACGTCGCAGACGAGCATCGGGTGCGCGAGGCGCCGGCCGGCGACCTTCTCGGAGAGGTTCGCGTCGAGCGCGAGGCGCAGGCGGTCTCCGACGATCGATTGATGCAGCGCCGCGTGCCCCTCGTTGAGGGTCATCGCGGGGAACTCGAGGTAGAGGTCGCCGACCGACAGCTCCTCCCAGTAGGGCCCGCCCACCGGCACCGGGTCGCTGGCGATCGTCGGCTGTGCACTCATTCGGCGGACCTCGTTTTCTCCGGCGCCGCAGGCACTCGATCGGGGAGGCCGGTGGCGCGATGACCGGTCAGAACGTGGGGTGCGAGCGTCGCGAGCCGTCTGGATCGGCGCGGCGCTCGATGATCCTCAACGGGCCGCAACGTACACGATGACGGGGGTCAGACGACCGCCGGCGCCGCGTCAGGGCCGGCGCGCGACGAAGCGCACGGTGTCGCCCGCGACGAGCGGCTCCTCGCCATCGTCGACGCGGCGCCCGTCGACGATCGCCGGACCGTCGCCCGCGGCGGCGAGGATCGCGGCGCGCCGTCGGCCGCGTCCGGTCACCGTGACCGCGGGCGCCGGCCGCGCCCGCGCGGCCTCGTACTGGAGCGGATCGTTGAGGTTCTCAAACGACGCGAGCCCCGGGTCCAGCCGCGCGATCGACGGATCGGCGAGCAGCGCGGCCTCGTCCAGCCGGCGCACGCGGCAGACGCGCATGAGCTCCCGCGTCCCGAGCGCCTCCGCGCGCAGCAGCTCGTCCAGCCGCTGCGCGATCGTCGTGCGGTAGACGGCGGCCAGCGGCTGGGGAGAGCCGCCGGCGTGCGGCAGCACGATCTCGTCGCCGTCGCGCAGCGACGCGACGACGAAGCGCACGAGCGCCGGATGCAGCAGCGGCGCGTCGACCCCGCAGACGAAGGCAGCGTCGGCGCGGTCGCCGATCCGTTCCAGGCCGGCCGCGATGCCCTGCAGCGGGCCGCGGGCCTCTCGCGCATCGACGGCGAGCTCGACGGCTGCCGGCAGCGCCGGCAGCGTCTGGCCCGCCGCCCCGACGACGACGACGGGTCCGTCGACGGCGCGCCCGGCGATCCCGACGGCGCGGCGCACGAGCGTCGAGCCGTGCCACTCCAGAGACGCCTTCGCGCGGCCCATCCGCGTCGAGCGGCCGCCGGCGAGGACGATCGCCGCGCAGCTCACGCCAGCGCGCGCTCGAACGCGTGCAGCGCGCGCTCGTCGAACAGCCAGAACCGCGCCTCCTGCACCTGCGGGTGGCGCTCGAGCGCCGCGCTCGTGGCCCGCAGCGCGACGGCCGCGGCGGCGTCCAGCGGGTAGCGGTAGACGCCGGTCGAGATCGCCGGGAACGCCACGCGGGCGCAGCCGTGCTCGGCGGCGAGCTCGATCGCGCGCACGTGGCAGGCGGCCAAGAGCTGCGCCTCGCCGCGGTCGCCGCCGTGCCACATGGGGCCGACGGCGTGGATGACGTGGCGCACCGCCAGCCGGCCGGCACCGGTGATCTTCGCGTCGCCGGGGTCGCAGCCCCCGAGCGCGCGGCACTCCTCCAGCAGCTCGGGGCCCGCCGCGCGATGGATCGCGCCGTCGACGCCGCCGCCGCCGAGCAGGCTCGAGTTCGCCGCGTTGACGATCGCGTCGGCCTGCGGATCGGTCGTGATGTCGCCCTGATGCAGCGTGATGGTCCCCATGGCTCATAGTCTGCCGCGCGTGGGCGATGCGGCAGAAGAACTCGAACGGGCGGCTCCGCTGCCGCCCCGGCCCCTGGCGATCCGCGCCGGCGTGCCCGACCCGGCCGACGTCATCAGCTCCTACCGGGCGGTGGGACGCGACTCGCGGGCGACGATCCTCGAGCTGCTCGGGCCGTCGTGGACGTTCGCCGGCAAGCGCGTGCTGGACTTCGGCTGCGGCTCGGGCAAGGTCATGCGCCACTTCCTGCCCGAAGCGGCCGACTGCGAGCTGTGGGGCTGCGACATCGACGAGGCGTCGATCGACTGGATCAAGCGGGAGCTCGACCCACCGCTGCACGCGTTCGCCAACGGCGAGGCGCCGCCGCTGGACCAGCCCGCGCAGTCGTTTGACCTCATCTGGTCGGTCTCGGTCTTCACCCACCTGACCGACCACTGGGCCGGTTGGGTGGCCGAGCTTCACCGCCTGCTGCGGCCCGGTGGCCTGGCGATCGTCTCCTTCCTCGGCGGCGCGATGTACGAGGTCTGGAACGACGAGGAGTGGGTGCCCGAGCGGATCGGGATGACCGTCCTCAACCACGGCCAGGACTGGGCGCTGGGGGGGCCGACCGTGTTCCACGCGCCGTGGTGGCTGCGCGAGCACTGGGGCCGCGCGTTCGAGTTCGTCGTGCTGCGCGAGGGGATCGCGCCGCGCGAGCACGGTCTCATGCTGCTGCGCCGGCGCTGCGGCGTGGAGGTCACGCCCGCGCTGCTCGAGCGCGTCGATCCGGGCGAGCCGCGCGAGGTCGAGGCGCTGCGCTGGCAGGTCCGCCTGCTGCAGCGCGAGGCGACGGCGCTGCGGGCTGCTCGCGACGCGCTGGCGATCGCGGAGGCGCGCCGCCTGCCGCGGCGGGTCGCCGGCCGCCTCGGGCAGATGCGCCGCGGCGACGGCTGAGCCCTCCGGTGGTGGCGCGGCTGCTCTGCGAGCAGCAGCGCGGAGCGGGCGAGCTGCTGCCGCCCGGGGTCGCGGCCGGCCGCTATGCGAGCAGCAGCGCGGAACGGGCGATCTGCTGCAGCCCGGTCTCGATCCGCCGCATGAGCTCGTCGTCCTCGAGCTCGGCGACGCCGCGCAGCTCGGCGAGGAGGGCGGCGCGATCGCGCGTGCCGTCGAGCAGCATGAGCAACCGGCGGGCGAGCTCGTCGTCGAGCTTGACGGTCGCGTGACGCAGGTTGGCGAGCGAGATCCGCTCGCGCGCCTGCAGCCGCGCGAGCGGGCTGGCGAGCGGCGTGTCGCCCGGTTGCGCGGCGAGCGCCGGGGGGTGGACGCCGAGCTGCACGACGTTGCCGGCAAAGCAGCGCAGCAACGCCTCGCAGAGCGTCTCGCGGTCCCCCGGCGCCGGATCGTCGCCCACGAGCCGTGCGATCGGGACGGCGGCGGGCCAGCTGCCGGCGACGCTGGTCAGCGCCGCCACGACGAGCTCGTGCTCGGTTCTCAGGCGCGATCCGCCGGGCGCCTCGAAGGTGACGCACGCCGGCATGCTCTCGTCCTCGACGAACGCGCGGGCGGGGGAGGAGACGACGAGCTCGGCGATTCGCGCCGCGTCGAGCGAGCGGTCCAGTCGCGCGGCCGCCGGGCACAGCAGCGTCTGGCGGAAGCGGCGGACCTTGAGGTAGTCGAGCACCTGCTCGCGCTCGAGGACGTCGGCGCCGTCGAGCAGCGCGGTCTGCAGCTCCTCGGGGAGGAAGCCGATCTGCATCTCCAGGAAGTTCGCCTCGGCGAGGTACTGCAGCTCGTGGCTCGCCGCGCGCGCGGCGAAGTCGCGAAAGAAGAACGCCTCGTGGTGGGGCGCCAGCGCGTCGTGGAAGAGCAGCGACTCGGGCTGGCGCAGCAGCGCGGCGGCTTCGGGCCCGAGCATCGTGGCCTGCTCGTTGGGTCCGCTCAGCAGCGTGAGCAGGCGGCGCGCGGCGGCGATCCGCTCGGCCGGCTCGGGCAGCCCCCCGACCTTGAGCTCAAGCAGCTCGTAGAGGGTCTGCGGCACGCGCGCGCCGGGCAGCGCGTTGTAGCTGACGTACGCGACGCCCTGGGCGGTCAGCGCATGCGCGCAGAGGCCGAGCAGCTGGTCGCGCACGGGATCGGGGACCCAGGAGAAGACGCCGTGGGCTACGACGTAGTCATAGCTCCCCGGGGGAGTCTCGAACTCCTCGATCGCGGTCGTCTCGAAGCGGACGTTCGTCAGAGCAAGCTCGCCGGCGAGCGCGCGCGCGGCGGCGATCGCGGGGGTCGAGGTGTCGAAGCCGACGAAGCTCGCGTCCGGCAGGGCGACGGCCATCGGGAGCAGGTTGGCACCGTCGCCGCAGCCGATCTCCAGCAGCCGACAGGTCGCCGGCGGAGCGGCCGGCAGCGCGTGCAGCGCCGCGAGCGTCGCCAGCCGGTCGGGATGCGACTGCGGGAACGCGTGCCCCGGGTAGGGGATCGCGTCGTACAGCGAGACGCCGTCGTGCTGCTGCAAGAGGCGCCGTCCGGACTCGAACCGGAGTAAACGGCTTTGCAGGCCGCTGCGTAGCCACTCCGCCACGGCGCCAAGTGGGGCGCGGGCAAGGGTACCGAGCCCGGTGGCGGGCGGGGCGGCGGGGCAGCCGGGGCGGCGGTTGCTCGGCGGTTCGGTCGGCGGTTCGGTCGGCTCGGGTGGCGAGGTGCTGCGCGTGGCGCTGCCGGGGCGCTGGGGCGGGGGTACGGCGGGGCGGCGGGCGGCGGGCGGCGGGCGGTGCGGCGCCGTGGTCGGCGCGGGGGCGCCGGCGTCGCCGGTACGGCGTGGTGTGTGGTTGGCGCCCGCGCTGGCGCGCCTGGCCGGGGCGGTCGCAGTCTGCGGCCGGGCCTGCGTCGGCGCTTGCCGGCGAGGGCGTCGACGCGGGTCAGTCTTCCGCGCATGGCGACGTTGCTGCGCGCGGCGCTGCAACGGGGCCACGCGCCACGGGGCCACGCGCCTCGAGCTGCGCGGGCTGCGGGGGCTCGTGTGGCGAGCTTGCCCGCGCGGCTGGAGAGGGCGCCGACGCCGATCAGTCTTCCGCGAATGGCGACGTTGCTGCGCGTGGCGCTGCAACGGCGCCACGCGCGTCGAGCTGCGCGGGGGTGCGGGTGCTCGCGTGGCGAGTTTGCCGCGCGTGGCGCTGCCAGGGCGCCGGGACGCCAGGGCGCTTGGGGTTGCGCGGGCTGCGGGTGCTCGCGTGGCGAGTTTGCCGCGCGTGGCACTGCAAGTGGGCCGCGCGCTTCGGGCTGCGGGGGTCGCGCTCCGGCTGCGCGGGGTTATGGCTGCTTGCGTGGCGGGTTTGCAGCGCGTGGCGCTGCAAAGGCGCCACCCGGTCGTTCCCTCCCGCGGGTTCGGTGCCGCGGCGGCTGTGGTCAGGCGTCGCCGCCCTCCTCGGCGAGGCGGTTGGCCTCGCGGGCCAGCAGGCCCAGGCGCGCCTCGCGCACGAGCGGCACCTCGCGGCGGCGCTTGCGGACGTTGGCGAGGTTGACGTCGGTCGTCACGATCGCCTCGTCGTCCTCGGGCAGCGCGCAGACGATCTCGCCCCACGGGTCGACGACGTGCGAGCCGCCCCAGAAGCGCAGGTGCTCGCCCTCGTCGCCGACGCGGTTGCAGAACACGACGTAGCACTGGTACATCCGCGCGTAGAAGACGGTGATGTCGCGCCAGTACGTCTCGGAGTCGTAACGCTCTGGAAAGCGGCTCTGGGTGGAGTTCGTCGGGACGAAGAGGACGCGGGCGCCGTCCTGCACCGCGAGGAAGACGAGATGCGGCTGCCACGCGTCGTTGCAGACGAGCGTCGCCATGCGCCCGTGGCGGGTGTCGTAGGCGCGCATCGACTGGCCGGGTGAGAAGTGCTTGCGCTCCTCGAAGACGTCGTACGTCGGCAGGTAGAGCTTGCGGTGGGTGTGGACGAGCCCGTGGGCGGCGTAATACGACGCGGAGTTGTAGTTGTGGACCCCGAGGCCGTCCTCGTAGAGGCCGATGAGCACGTCCGTCTGCGAGGTGCTGAGCCCCTTCAGGCGCGGGTCGTCGGCGGACATCGACACGTCCGCGTCGACTCGCCCAAGCGCGTATCCGGTCAGGAACAGCTCGGGGAACACGACGAGGTCGCTGTCCTCGCCGCCCGCCTGCTGGACGATCTCGGAGGCTCGCTCGAGGTTCGCCTCGACGTCGCCGAGCTTGCTTTCCACTTGTGCCAGGGTGATCCGCATCTGAAGATCCGCGAGACTACCCATGGCCGGATATCGTCGCGCCCGCGTTGCTATCCTCGCCGCTCCCAGGGCGATTAGCTCAGCTGGGAGAGCGCCGCCTCGACAAGGCGGAGGTCACTGGTTCGAGCCCAGTATCGCCCATCTGAAAGGCCCCGCACAGCACGGTCTCTCTGTCGTTCTGCCGCCGGGGATCAATGGCGGGGGCACTGATGGGCGAGCATTATCCGCCGCGCTGCGTCACACCTTCCGCCCGTCGATGGCCAGGGTGGGGGAGCCGGTCACGTCACCACGATCCAGGCATGGCTCGGCCACGACGATCCGAAGACCGCGCAGCGCTACATGCACTACGCACCCGCCGCCGATGAGGCGGAGCGTGTCGAGCGTGCGTTCGCGGTGGCGCCGTAGTCCCGAGACGGGGGGCATCAGACAGCGGACCGGGACGATGCTCGCCGCCCATGCGCTCGTCGCATCCTTCCTCGGTGGCGCGACGATCCGCGTGGCCGGGCTCGACGTGCTCGGCTCCATCGCGCTCGCGACGCTCGTCATCGGGCTGGTCGTGTCCGCGATCTTGTTGGCGCCCTGGCACCTGAAGTTCGCCGTCAACGCGCGCGATCTCTACGACGAGCTCGATGAACAGGCTGCCGAGGAGGCCGAGGCCGACACGCTTGGGTGGCTCGCCGCGGCGGGTTCGGCTACCAGGCACTTCGCGAGGAGAACACGCCGGCGGTCCGTCGCATGTCCCGGCTCTCGGGCCTGCTCGGCGTGCTCGTCGTAGCGCAGACCGTGGCGGGGCTGACAGCCCTGGCGGTACGCTGGCGCCATGGCTCCCAAGCCACTCCCGCCCGACCAGATCAAGCCGCCCTCGACCTCGATCGGCATCGAGGAAGGTCGCGGCGGCAACGGGTCGGCTCCGCGCCCGCCGGGCTCGACGTCGCGTTAGACGAGCGACGCGTTCCCTCTTCCCTGGGACGCAGCGTTGTCTTCATGGCCGCTTGTGCGGCCTCGGGCCATCCGCTCGGCCAGCGATCCTTCGAGCATGACGCCGGACCCGCGCATCGCCAACTGGATCGACCGGGTCGACGGGACGATCCAGGTCGAGGTCATCCGCATGCACCATCACAAGTCGGCGTGGGACCGCGTGTTCGCGATGCTCGCGGACAGTCCAGACCTGCCGGACTCCTACTGGTGGGAGTTCACCGTCGGGACGCCGCGATCGTGGCGAAAGCGCCACGCGGTGCCGAGCCCGTCGATGAGCACGGCGCTGTCGTAGCGAAAGCCGCTCTTGCCGAGCACGCGCACGGATGGGCCGGTCTCGGGCAGCGTGTGGGCGATGACGCTGCGCACGTCGGGCGCGTCGTATGCCTCGCGCAGCAGCTCGCCGACGGCGGCCGTCGCGATCCCGCGGCCCTCGCAGCGTGGCGAGACCGCGTAGCCGAGCTCGACGGCGCCGTCGCGCGGCGGGCCCTTGAACCCGCCCCAGCCGACGAGCGAGCGCGGGGACTCCAGTAGGAACAGCCGCGTGCCCCAGCGCGTGCTCGCGGGGTCGGCGGCGACGATGTCGCGCAGGGCCCCGAGGGACTGCCCGAACACGTCCCAGCCCTCGGCGACGTCGCAGCCGAGCGCCCGCTCGAGTGCAGCGGGCCCCGCGATGGCGGCGTCGAGCAACGCCAGGTCGGGCGTGACGAGACGTACGAGGCCGGCATCGGGCGCGGTCATGCCGTCACATGATCGCCGAGTCGGCGCGCGCTCTTGCCGCGCTCGTCAGGACCGTGAGCCGCCACCCGCGAGCGCCCGGCACGCGGCGACCGCAAGCTCGTCGCAGCGCTCGTTGAGCTCGACGCCCGCGTGCCCGCGGACCTTCCTCCACGTCACATCGTGGCGCTCGACGAGCGCCAGCAGCCGCTCCCACTGCTCGCGGTTCTTCACGGGCTGCTTGCCCGCCGTCGTCCAGCCGCGCGCCCGCCAGCCGACGTACCAGCGCTTGACGATCGCGTCCATGACGTAGCTCGAGTCGATGTGGACGGTCACGGCGCAGGGACGCAGCAGCGACGCGAGACCCTCGATGACCGCCTGCAGCTCCATGCGGTTGTTCGTCGTCGCCGGGGCGCCGCCCGACAGCTCGACCTGCTTGGCGATCGTCCCGTCGCCGGCGCGCGCGACGAGGATCGCCGCCCAGCCACCCGGACCGGGGTTGCCCGAGCACGCCCCGTCGGTCCACAGCTCGAGCTCCACCGGCCCCAGCCTACGACCGTCGCCGGCCGCAGCGAGGCGCGCCGACCGCCCGCCTACGGCGGGCAGTACCGTGACCGCCATGGCCGCGCTGCGCTTCGAGGTCCCGCCCGCCGCGGCGCTGCTCACGCTCGCCGACGCGAGCGGCGGGCTGTCGGCGCTGTTCGCCTTCGACGCCGAGATGACCCACCACGCCGACTGGCTCGCCGAGGCGGCGCGCGCGCTCGGACACGGACCCGAGGACGAGGACGAGGAGGTGCGCGACGCCCGCGCGATCGCCAACGCGCAGACCGAGGCCGTGCGCGCGCTGCGCACCGAGCTCGCCGAGCTCGCCGCCGACGCCGAGGCGCAGCTGCCGCCGGGCACGACCTACGACGCGCCGATCGTCGCCGAGTCCCGGCTGCCGCCGCTGCCCGACACGCTCGGCCCGCGCGAGCTGCTCTACGTCGAGAAGAGCTTCAAGCGCGGTCTCGCCGCGCAGATGCTGACGGCGACGCAGTCGCTCGGCCCGCTCGCCGAGCGGCTGGCGGGCTTCGAGGACGTGGAGTGCCGCGCGCTCGCCGAGCGCCTCGCGGCCTTCGTGGTCTCGGTTCGCGGCGCCTGACGCGCGCCGGCTCGGAGCCTCAGGCGATGCCGCCCTCGTCGGGCGTCGACCACGTCACGACGAGCCGCGCCCCGCCCTCGATGCGAAACGTGAGCCCGTCCTTGCGCTCGCCGACGGACTCCACCGGTGCATCGCTGAGGTCAAATCGCGCATCGGCGATCGAGTAGTGCCCGCGCAGGTCGAAGTGGCTGCCGGCGACGAGCTCGGAGCCGACCGTCTCGTCGCTCCAGTTCTCCAGCAGCCCGGTCGCGATCAGCAGCGGCTGGTCGTGGGCGACCTCGACCCAGGCGGTCACCTCCTGACCGAGGCGGTCGTTGAGCGTCAGCAGGGCTTCGTCGAGCGTCATCGTCATGCGCGCCGAGGACCGTACCGGACAAGGCACGTCGTCCGTACGCCGAACTCGATAGCCTCGCGACCATGCGCCTCGCAACGCTCGCCTGCATCCTCCTCGCCGCCTTCGCGGCCGGCTGCGGCGGCGACGCGGCCAAGGCCGAGGAGACCGTCTCCACGGCGATCAGCGGCCTCTCCGCGGGCGACGCCCCGCGCGTCTGCGCGCAGCTCACCGACGGCGCCAAGAAGGAGCTGCTCGTCGTCCTCGCCGACAACCCGCTCGGCTTTCCTGACATCAAGGCCAAGGACTGCGAGGACGCGATCACCAAGCTCCACGCGCAGCTCGACAAGCCGTCGCGCGCCGTCCTGCAGGACGGCGAGGTCGACGACGCGGTCGTCGACGGAGACACCGCGAAGGTGCACGTGACCGGAGCCGGGATGACGCTGAACCTCAAGAAGATCTCCGACAAGTGGATGATCACCGGGGGCCTGTTCGACGGGTAGGGCCGCGCCGGGCGGGTAGCCTCTGCGCGCGATGTCGTCGCTGCCGCCGATCACGTTCGAGGTCACCTTCGCCGTCCCCGCCGAGATGCGCTGGGCGATGCGCGCCAAGGGCGTCATCGACGACTGGCTGATGTCCGACGCCGCCGGCGAGCGACCGATCCACGAGCTTCCCTCGGCGGACCTGCGGATGGAGGTCGACCACTGCGAGCTCAAGCTCGGCTGGCTTGAGCTCGAGGCGGCGAACGCCTGGGAGGCCGTGCAGCGCGCGTCGCAGGTCGTCGGCGAGATGCTGCCCGAGCTGCTGCGCACGCGCACGCTGCGCGTCGACGCCAAGCTCCAGGGCCCGGACCCCGAGCTGCGCCGCCCGCTGGACACGTAGCGCGGCGCCCGGCGCCGGCGGCTAGCGGTCGAGGTCGTCGACGAGGCGCAGCAGATCCAGCGGGCTGAACGGCTTGGTCAGGAAGCGGTCGGCGCCCGCGGCGCTGGCGCGCTCGCGGAACGCGTCGTCGGCCGACGCGGTCAGCATCACGATCTTGGCCGTCGCCATCGCCGGCTGGGCGCGCATCTGCCGGCAGGCCTCGATGCCGTCCAGCCGCGGCATGTCGATGTCGAGGAACACGAGTCGCGGACTCGACGCGCGCGCCGCCGCGACGGCCTCCTCGCCGTCGGCCGCCTCCTGCAGCTCGAACGCCGAGACGCCCTCCAGCGTCGTCACGATGAGCTTGCGGATGAACGGGTCGTCGTCGACGATGAGGACCGCGCGAACGGGCGTCACGACGATCGTGCCCGCTAGCCGATCTCGAGGCGGATGCGATCGATCTCCGCGTCGGACAGCTCGCCGAACGCCTTGACGACGCTCGGATCGAACTGCGTGCCGCCGGCGCCGACGATGATCACGCGCGCTTCGGCCACCGTCGAGGCGCGCCGGTAGGGCCGGTTCGTCGTCAGCGCGTCGAGCGTGTCGGCCACGGCGAAGACCCGCGCCGCGAGCGGGATCTCGTCGCCCCTCAGGCCGTCGGGATAGCCGCCCCCGTCCCAGCGCTCGTGGTGGTGGCGGATGACGTCGCGCGCGGGACCGAGGAAGCCGATGTCGCGGACGATCTCCGAGCCGGTGATCGGGTGCTGCTCGATGATGCGCCGCTCGGCGCGCGTCAGGCGGCCGGGCTTGAAGAGGATCGCGTCGGGCACCGCGACCTTGCCGGCGTCGTGCAGCAAGAAGCCGAACTCGATCTCGGGCTCGGCCGCCAGCACCATCCCGTAGGCGTCGGCGATGTAGAGCCCGTATGCCGCGACGCGCTCGGCGTGGCGGCCGGTGTAGGCATCGCGGGCCTCGACGGCGCTTGCGAGCGCCCGCACGGTGAGCATGTAGGACTCGCGCAGCTGCTGGGCGCGGGCGCGCTCCTGCTTGAACGTCTCGCGCAGGTCGGCCGCGTAGCGCTCGAGCTGGCTCTCCTTGTCGGTCGCCTCGCTGGCACGCCGCGCAAGCTCGGCCTCGAGCTGCGCGATGCGCTCCTGCAACTGCTCGGTGGTCAGCGCCGTCATCTTCCTCCAGCGGCAGGCCCGGTCCCGAGCGCCGACCGCAGCGCGCTGACGGCCTGTGTCAAGCCGAGCACCGGCATCCCGATCCCGCTCGTCGCAACCTGCCGGTCGCCATCCGTGCTGAACAGGATGACCGAACGGCCGTGGCGGCGCCCCCGCAGGGCGCTTCCGTCGACGAGCTGGCGCACGTGAGCCATGTTCGCGTGCACGAGCGCGACCTCGAAGAGCTCGCCGGCGGCGGCGCGCGCGGCGCTCTCGGGCGACGTCTCCCAGCGGTGCTCGATGCCGAGCCCGTCGAGCGCCGCGGCGAGCTCGCCGCGCAGCCCGTCGGGGGCGACGACGAGCACGCGCGATCGCCGCGCCTGGATCGCCGCGCGCAGGACGTCGGTGAGCAGCCCGCGGTCGATCGGCTTGGCGACCGCCCACTCGCCCTCGAGCTGCGGCGAGCGCGACGACACCGAGACGAAGATGACCGGCAGCTCGCGCAGCCGGGGATCGGACCGGACGGCGCGCAGGACGTCGAAGCCGTTCATGCCGGGCATGAGGACGTCGAGCGTCATCGCGTCGAACCGCTCGGCGCGCAGCCGGGCGAGCGCCTCGGCCCCGGAGTTGACCTGCACGGTCCGCACGCCGAGCGGATCGAGCTGCTGGGCGATGAGCTGGGCCAGCGCCGGCTCGTCGTCGACGACGAGCACCCGCCGGGCGGCGAGGCCGGTGTGCGGCGCGCCCGGCGCGGCGCTCGGGGCGCCGGCCGCGGAGGGCAGCGACACGGTGAACGTCGAGCCGCGGCCGGGCTCGCTGGCGACGTCGATCGTGCCGCCCTGCAGCTCGACGAGCGACTTGACGATCGCGAGGCCCAGTCCGGTGCCCGGGCTCTTGCGGTCGTCGGCCGACCCGCGATGGAAGCGGTCGAAGACGTGGCGCGCGTCCTGCGCGGCCATCCCGCGGCCGTTGTCGGCGACGGTGATCGTCGTCGTGCGCGCGTCGGCGTCCAGGCGCAGCGCGATCGCGCCCTCCTCGCCGGTGTAGAGGTGGGCGTTCGTCACGAGGTTCGTGATGACCTGGCGCATGCGGGCCGGGTCGGCGAGCGCCGGCGGGCGGGGCTCGGCGATCTGCACGTCGAGGCGCTGGCGCTTGGCGTGCAGGCGCGGGGCCATCTGCGCGGCGATCTCGTCGATCGTCTCGCGCAGGTCGACGGCGCGCGGGTGCACGTCGAACTGGCCGGCCTCGATGCGCGCGATGTCGAGCAGGTCGTTGACGAGCTCGACGAGCCGGTCGGTCGACTTCAGCGCGATCTCGACGAACTCGCGCTGGCGCTCGTCGAGGTTCTCGGCGCCGGTCGCCTCGAGCAGCTCGATGAAGCCCTTGATCGAGGTCAGCGGGCTGCGCAGCTCGTGCGACGCGGTCGCGACGAAGTCGCTCTTGGCCTGCTCGAGGCGGGCCCGCTCGGTGATGTCGCGCAGCGTCCAGACGGTGCCGCCCTCGGGGCCGGCGAGGCGCGCCGCGGTGATCGCGAGCGTGACGTCGCCGTCGCGCGCGACCGTGACCTCGCCCGCGAGCGCGTCGTGCAGCGCCGGCAGCGGGCTGCCCGGTCCGTGCGCCGAGCCGCCGGCGCGCAGCGCGGGGACGAGCCCGCTCGCGCGCGGGTTCAGCGAGGCGATGCGGCCGGCGTCGTCGCAGATGACGAGCCCGTCGCCGAGGCTGCGGATCGTCGTGGCCAGGCGCTGGCGCTGCGCGTCGACGGTCGCGCTCGCGGCGGCGAGGTCAGATCCCATCGCGTTGAACGCCGCGCCGAGGGCCTCGATCTCCCGCGGGCCGCTCGGCGTCACGCGGGCGCTGAGGTCGCCGGTCGACATCCGCCGCGTGGCGGCCACGAGGTCGTCGAGCGGCCGGCGCATCGTGCCGATCAGCAGCGTCAGGAACGCGAGCACGCCGACGAGCGCGAGGCCGGCGCCCAGCACGATCGCCAGGAGCGCGCGTCGTGAGCGGCGGGCGGTCGCGCCGCGCTCGCCGGCGCGGCGGGTCTCCTGGCGGTCGGCGATGGCCTGCACCGCGCCGCGGACCGCCGGGAGGCGGCGGTTCGCCGACCTGCGCGTGGCGTCGATCGTCGGATGCTCGGCGAGCGCGGCGGCGTCGCGGCGGGCGGGCGCGACCGTCGCCGCCAGCCGCCGGCTGGGGTCGTCGCCCGCGGCGAGCCGCGCGAGCCGCTCGGCGCTCGCGTCGAAGCTGCGCGCCGCGGCGGCGACGAAGCTCGCGGCCCGGCGCGAGCGCGGGCGCGCGAGGTTGGCCTGCAGCGCGACGGTCGCCGTCAGCAGGTTCGCGGCCGCCACCTCGACGGCGGCGCTCGTCGCCAGCTCGTCCTCGTAGCGCTGGCGGGCGTCGTACAGCGCCGCGATCCCGAGCGCGCCGATGACGGCGAGCGCGATGGTCAGCCCGCCGAGCGCGAGCTGCAGGGTCCTGGCGATCGAGCGCCGGCGCAGCACGCCTATCATCGTGCGATGGGTCTCGTCGGCGCATGGCTGCGCCAGCTGCTCAAGGGCGGGGTGGCCGCCGCGCTCGTTCCGGCGGCGCTGGTCGCCGCGCTGGCGGTCGTCGCGGCCGGCGGCGGGCTCGGCGGGCTGCGCTCGCTCGGGCAGATCGTCTCCGGGCCGCAGGTCGCCGGCGACGTGCGCGCCGGCGCCGATCGCCGGGCGGCGAGCGCGCGCGAGATCGCGCCGGTCGCTCCGGCCGTGGCGGCCGAGTCGGCGGGCGCCGCCGCGCCGGCCGCGCGACGATCCGCCGCGCCGCGCCGCGGCTCGCCGCGCAACCCGTCGCCGCGCCCGCCCGCACGGCCACCCGTCGCGCCGCCGCCCGCGCCCGCGGCGCCGCCGGCGCCGCCGGCCGTGCAGCCGCCGGCCGTGCAGCCGCCGCCCGCGCCGGCGCGGGCGCCGACGCTCGCCGAGCGCACCGATGCGCTGGCGGCGCGGCTGCGCAGCACGGTGGGGGAGGTGGGGACGGCGGTGCGGAAGATCATCGACGAGCTCGGTCAGACCCTAGGGCGCATCGGCGTTCCGCCGCCACCGCCCCCGCGCTGACCGCCCGGCGCAGTCAGCCGCCGCCGCGCGCGATCCGCAGCGCGAGGCGCCCGTGCAGCGCCGCGGTCTGCTCGGCGCTGCGCGGCCCGGCGGGGTCGAACCACTCGGCGACGAGCACGACCATGTTGAGGATCGCCATGCTCGCGGCCTGCACGGCGTCGCGGCTGCCGAGCTCGCCGAAGGAGAAGTGCCCGCTGCGCTCGCCGTCGCGCAGGACGTCGGCGAACAGCGCCCGCACGCGGCGCCGGCGGCGCACGATGCTCTCGCGCTCGCCCGCCGGAAGGTAGATGTAGTCGCGGTTGGCGACGCGCGTCTCGCGCGGCCGCGCGATGTGGAAGCGCGTGAAGGCGGCGGCGAGCGCCTGCAGCTGCAGGACCGGGTCGCCGCCGGTGCTGCGCAGCGTGTCGCCGAGCACCGCGTCGGCCTCGTCGTGGACGCGGTCGACGATCGCGAACAGCAGCGACTCCTTGGAGGGGTAGTGGTTGTAGATCGCGCCGGGCGTCAGGTCGCAGGCGTCGGCGAGCTCGCGGACGGTCGTGCCGGTGTAGCCGCGCTCGTTGAAGAGCGCGAGGCCGGCCTGGTGGATGCGCTCGCGCGTGCTCGCCGGTGAGCGGGCGTTCACAGACATGCAGCGCATCGTAGGGCACGCAAGCAGCGGCATGTTTGCAGCCTGATGAACGACCGTTCATACTGCCGTGGGATGAACTTCGATCTCAGCGACGACCACGAGCTGCTGCGCCGCACGGTGCGCGACTTCGCCGACAACGAGGTCGCTCCCGTCGCCGAGGAGCTGGACCGCACGAAGTCGGTCCCCTACGCGATCATCGCCAAGCTCGGCGCGCTGAACCTCATGGGGATCCCGTTCCCGGAGCGCTACGGGGGCGCCGGCGGCGACACGCTGGGCTACGCGCTCTGCGTCGAGCAGCTCACGCGCGTGGACTCCTCGGTCGCGATCACGCTCTGCGCGCACACCTCGCTCGGGACCCAGCCGGTCTACCTCTTCGGCAGCGAGGAGCAGCGGCGCGACTGGATGCCGCGCCTGTGCAGCGGCGAGATCCTCGGCGCGTTCGGGCTCACCGAGGCCGAGGCCGGCTCGGACGCCGCCAACACGAGGACGCGGGCGCGGCTGGACGGCGGCGCGTGGGTCATCGACGGCGCCAAGCAGTTCATCACGAACGCCGGGACCGACATCTCCGGCGTCGTGACGATCACCGCGAAGACCGGCGACGACGAGATCTCGAACTTCCTCGTCCCCAACGGCACGCCCGGCTACGAGCAGGGCGCGCCCTACCGCAAGATGGGCTGGCACGCCTCGGACACGCGACCGCTGACGTTCGACGACTGCCGCGTGCCCGAGGACCACCTGCTCGGCCCGCGCGGCAACGGCTACCGGCAGTTCCTGCACGTCCTCGCGATCGGCCGGATCGGCGTCGCGGCGATGGGCCTCGGGCTCGCGCAGGGCGCGCTCGACCAGGCGCTCGCCTACGCCAAGCAGCGCCGCGCGTTCGGCCGCGCGATCTCGCGCTTCCAGGCGATCCAGATCAAGCTCGCCGACATGGCGACCGAGATCGAGGCCGCGCGCCTGCTCGTCTACCGCGCCGCGCTGCTGAAGGACGCCGGGCGCGACTTCAGCCTCGCGGCCGCCCAGGCCAAGCTCAAGACCGGCCGCCTGGCGGTGCGCTGCGCCGAGGAGGCCGTCCAGATCCACGGCGGCTACGGCTACATCGAGGAGTATCCGGTCTGCCGCATGTACCGCGACGCGAAGATCCTCACGATCGGCGAGGGCACCGACGAGATCCAGCAGATGGTGATCGCGCGGGCGCTGGGGGCCTGAGATGCCCGCCGGCCTCCCGAGCGCCGTCGCGATCCGCGAGGTCGGGCCGCGCGACGGCTTTCAGAACGAGCCCGAGACGATCGCGACGGCGGACAAGGTCGCGCTCATCGACCGCCTCGCCCGCACCGGCCTGCGGCGGATCGAGATCACGAGCTTCGTGCGGCGCGACGTCATCCCGCAGCTCGCCGACGCGCGCGAGGTGCTCGCGGCGATCGACGTCCCGCAGGGCGTGGCGCGCAGCGTCCTCGTTCCCAACGCGCGCGGCCTCGACGACGCGCTGGCGCTGCGCGAGCGCTTCGACGAGATCGCCGTCTTCCTGTCGGCCAGCGAGGAGCACAACTGGCGCAACGTCAACCGCACGGTCGACCAGTCGCTCGCCGAGCTGCACACGGTCATCGCCCGCGCGCGGGCGGCCGGGCTGCGCGTCGAGGCGGTCATCTCGACGAGCTTCGGCTGCCCCTACGAGGGGGTCGTCGACCGCGCGCGCGTGCTCGCGATCGCGCGCCGGCTCGCCGAGGCGGGCGCCGAGGAGATCGGCTTCGGCGACACGACCGGGATGGCGAACCCCGTCCAGGTCGCAGAGCACTTCGAGCGGGCCGCCGAGCAGCTCGGCGCCGACGTGCAGCTCACCGCGCACTTTCACAACACGCGCGGGCAGGGGCTCGCGAACGTGCTCGCCGCGCTGCAGGCCGGCTGCGCGTCGTTTGAGTGCAGCTTCGGCGAGCTCGGCGGCTGCCCGGTCCCGCCCGGCGCGACCGGCAACGTCGCCAGCGAGGACCTCGTGAGCATGCTGCACGAGATGGGGATCGCGACCGGGATCGACCTGCCCGCCCTGCTGCGCACCGCGTGCGCCCTGCGCGCGGTGCTCGGGCGGCCGCTGGGGTCGCATGCGCTCGTCGCGGGCCCGGTCGACTGGAAGGGCCGCGGCTCCTACGACGGCCGCCGCGCATGACGGCCCGCCCGCCGCTGCCGGGCTCGGTGCTCGTCGCCAACCGCGGCGAGATCGCCGTGCGCGTCATCGCGACGCTGCGGCGGCTGGGCATCCGCGCGATCGCGGTGTACTCCGACGCCGACGCGCAGGCTCCGCACGTGCGCCTCGCCGACGAGGCCGTCGCGCTCGGTCCGGCGCCGGCGACCGAGTCCTACCTCGACGTCGACCGGGTCCTCGCCGCGGTGCGCCGCAGCGGCGCGCAGGCGGTGCACCCCGGCTACGGCTTTCTGTCCGAGCGCGCCGACGTCGCGCGCGCCTGTCCGGTGCCCTGGATCGGCCCGCCGCCGGAGGCGATCGAGCTGCTCGGCGACAAGGCGGCGGCGAAGCTGCTCGCCGCCGGCGCCGGCATCGCGACGGTGCCGGGGATCGAGCGCGCGGGCCTGAGCGACGAGGAGATCGTCGCCTGGGCGGGCGCGGACCCGGCGCGGCTGCCGCTCATGGTGAAGGCCGCGGCGGGCGGCGGCGGGCGCGGGATGCGGATCGTGCGCACGCTGCACGAGCTGCCCGGCGCGCTCGGAGCCGCGCGCCGCGAGGCGCTCGCCGGATTTGGCTCCGACGCCCTGCTCGCCGAGCGCTACGTCGACCCCGCGCGCCACGTCGAGATCCAGTTCCTCGCCGACGCGCAGGGCGGCGCCGTCCACCTCGGCGAGCGCGAGTGCAGCCTGCAGCGCCGCCATCAGAAGCTCGTCGAGGAGTGCCCGTCGCCGCTGCTGTCCGGTGCCGCCCGCGGGCGCATGGGGGAGGCGGCGGTCGCGCTCGCGCGGGCCGCGGGCTACGTCGGGGCGGGAACCTGCGAGTTCCTCCTGCCGGCCGGCGGCGAGGAGGAGTTCTTCTTTCTCGAGGTCAACGCGCGGCTGCAGGTCGAGCACCCCGTGACGGAGCTCGTCTACGGCCTTGACCTCGTCGAGGCGCAGCTGCGGATCGCCGCCGGCGAGGCGCTGTGGCTGCGCCAGGACGCGCTGCGCCCGCGCGGCCACGCGATCGAGGCGCGCATCTGCGCCGAGCAGGCCGAGCGCGGCTTCCTGCCGCGCGGCGGGCGGATCGTCGCCTATCGCGAGCCGTCCGGGCCGGGCGTGCGCGTCGACTCGGGCGTGCGGCGCGGGAGCGTCGTCACGACCCACTACGACTCGCTGCTGTGCAAGGTCATCGCCCACGCGCCGACGCGCGAGGGGGCGCTCGACCGCCTCGACCACGCCCTCGGCGAGCTCGCGATCCTCGGCCCGCCGACGACGGCGGCCTTCGTGCGCGCGCTGCTCGCCGATCCGGCGGTGCGCGCCGGCCGGCTCGACACGGGGCTCGTCGGCCGCGTCGCGGCCGCCTCGCCCGCGGCCGCCGCGGCGCCGAGCGACGAGGAGGCCGCGATCGTCGCCGCGCTCGCGGGCACGCTCGCCCGCGCACCCACCGGCGACGATCCCTGGGAGGTCCTGTCCGGCTGGCGGCTGGACGGGCGCGCCGCGCAGCGCTGGCGGCTGGCGCCGGCGCGCGGCGGCGAGCCGGTCGAGCTCGTGCTCGACGGCGATCGCGTGCGGATCGGCGACGGCGCCGAGCGCCGCGCGAGCGCGGTGGCGCAGGGCGACGGGCTGGCGGTGACGATCGACGGCCGCCGGCGGCTGTGGGCGCACGGCCGCGCGGGCGACGTGACGCACGTCGGCGCCGGCGGGAGCGCCTGGGCGTTCTGCGAGCAGCCGCTGGCGCTGCGCCGAGACCTGCGCGACCGGGCCGCCGCGCTCGAGGCTCCGATGCCCGGCAGCGTGCTCGACGTGCGCGTGCGCGACGGCGACCAGGTGGGGCCGGGCGACGTGCTCGTCGTGCTCGAGTCGATGAAGATGGAGCTCGAGGTCGTCGCGCCGGCGGCGGGGACCGTGCGGGGGCTGTCGGTGTCGGCGGGCGACCGCGTCAGCGGCGGCCAGGTGCTCGTCGCGCTCGCCGCGGCCGCGTCGCCGGACGCCGCCGCGGGAGCCGGCCGGTGAGCGTCGTCCTGCGCACGGCGGTCCGGCCGCGCGGCGCGGCGTTCGCCGCAAACGAGGCCGCGCACCGCGGACTCGTCGACGACCTGCGCGCGCGGCTGGCGGTCGCTCGCGCCGGCGGCGGGCCGCGCGCGCAGGAGCGCCACGTGGCCCGCGGCAAGCTGCTGCCGCGCGAGCGCGTCGAGCGCCTGCTGGACCGCGGCTCGCCGCTGCTCGAGCTCTCCGCCCTCGCCGCGCACGGCCTCTACGACGATGCCGCGCCGGGCGCCGGGATCGTCAGCGCGATCGGGCGCGTGGCGGGCCGCGAGTGCGTCATCGCCGCCAACGACGCGACGGTCAAGGGCGGCACGTACTTCCCGATGACGGTCAAGAAGCACCTGCGCGCGCAGGAGGTCGCGCTGCACAACCGGCTGCCGTGCATCTACCTCGTCGACTCCGGCGGGGCGTTCCTGCCGCTGCAGGACGAGATCTTTCCCGACCGCGAGCACTTCGGCCGGATCTTCTTCAACCAGGCGAACCTGTCGGCGGCCGGGATCGCCCAGATCGCCGCGGTCATGGGCTCCTGCACGGCCGGCGGCGCGTACGTGCCGGCGATGAGCGACGAGACGGTCATCGTGCGCGAGCAGGGGACGATCTTCCTCGGCGGCCCGCCGCTCGTGCAGGCCGCGACCGGGGAGGAGGTGACGGCCGAGGAGCTCGGCGGCGGCGACCTGCACGCCCGGCGCTCGGGCGTCGTGGACCACCTCGCCGCAGACGACCTCGAGGCGCTGCAGATCGTGCGCTCGATCGTCGCGACGCTCGGGCCGCGCTGCGCGCCGCCCTGGGAGCGCCGGCCCGTCGAGGATCCGGTCGTCGACCCGGCGCAGCTCTACGGCGCCGTGCCCGTCGACCCGCGCGCCGTCTACGACCCGCGCGAGATCATCGCCCGCGTCGTCGACGGCTCGCGCTTGCACGAGTTCAAGGCGCTCTACGCGCCGACGATCGTCTGCGGCTTCGCCCACGTCCACGGCCACCCGGTCGGGATCCTCGCCAACCACGGCGTGCTGTTCTCGCAGAGCGCGCTGAAGGCCGCGCACTTCATCGAGCTGTGCGACCAGCGCGGCGTCGCGCTGCTGTTCCTGCAGAACGTCAGCGGCTTCATGGTCGGCCGCGAGGCGGAGGCCGGCGGCATCGCGCGCGACGGCGCGAAGATGGTCGCCGCCGTCTCCTGCGCCCGCGTGCCGAAGCTCACGGTCGTCGTCGGCGGCTCCTACGGCGCCGGCAACTACGGCATGTGCGGCCGCGCGTACGACCCGCGCTTTCTGTGGACGTGGCCCAACGCGCGGATCTCGGTCATGGGCGGCGAGCAGGCCGCGACGGTGCTGAGCTCGGTCGCCTCCGACCGCGACCCGCGGCAGCTCGAGGCGCTGCGCGAGCGCACGCGGGCCGACTACGAGACGCGCGGTCACCCGTACTACGCGACCGCGCGGCTGTGGGACGACGGGGTGATCGACCCGCTGACGACGCGCGACGTCGTCGGCCTTGCGCTGTCGGCCTGCGCCAACGCGCCGCTGGGAGCGCCGCGGCGGCCCGTCCTGCGGATGTAGCGCGCGGCGCGGTCAGTCCAGCAGCTGCCCGAGCCACCCGCCAACGGCGTCCGTCACCGCGGGGAGGTCGGACGTCAGCCGGTGATCGCCCGTGACGACCGCGACCGCGCGGGAGGCGGCCGGCTGCGGCATCCCGAAGCGGTCGCTTGCGCCCTGCACGACGAGCACGGGCACGCCGGCGCCGTCGAGCTCGTCCTGGCGGCTGTTGCCCGAGGGGGCGACGAGCGGGAACGCGAGGCAGAGCACCGCGATCGCGCGGGTCGCCGCGGCCGTCCGGCAGGCGACGCGCGCGCCCGCCGAGCGCCCGCCGGCGATGAGCGCGAGCGCGCCGAGCGGACCGCTGCCGCGCAGCTGCTCGCAGACGGCGACCCAGGCGGCGTCGAGGGTCGGCGCGCGCGGGGGCGAGCGGCGCCCGGCGACGCGGTAGGGCTGCTCGACGAGCGCGACGCTGACGCCGGCGTCGTGCGCGGCGCGCGTCGCGGCGACGAGGTCGCGCGCGCCGACTCCGCCGCCGGCCCCGTGGCCCAGCACGAGCGCGGCGCGCGGCTCGGCGGCGAGATGCAGGTGCACGCGGGCCGGCCCGTGGGGCGTGTCGAGCTCGAGCGCGTCCATCCGGGACGACCGTAGCGCGGGCGCCCGGCGCGCGGTGCGCGGGCGCGACGGCGCGCCGTTGCGGGCCGCGATCAGTCGCCGGTCGCCGGACCGGGCGCCATGTCGACGCTCGACTGCGGGCACTCCTCGCAGCGCATCTCCAGCCAGCGCACGGTCGTCACGGCATCGTCGGGCGAGACGTGCTCGCCGTGCAGCTCGACCTCGAGGAAGCGGTCGCTCACGGTGACCGAGGGGCGCCCGAGGCGGGCCGACAGCGGGCCGGGCTCGCGTTCGACGACGAGCGTGGCGTCGAGCGCGGCGAGCTCGTCGCGGCGCGCCTCGAAGGCGCTGGGATCGTCGAGGCAGACGACGACGGCCGGATGGCGGCCGCGCAGGCTGCGAAGCGCGGGGACTCCGCGCAGGTGCGTGACGCTGCTCATGCGGATGATCTTCCCGCTCGCGGCGGTGTTGTCACGGGGACGGCGCGCAGCGGAACGGGTCGGCCGGCGCCGATCTGGGCGCACGATCGACGGCTTCGCCCGCCACGAGGCGGCCGCAGGCCGCGGATCGCTACGCTCGAAATTCCGGATGAGCCTTCACACGGCCACCGCGCGCGCGGCGTCTCGCAGGGGCCGGAGAACGCCGCGCGCCGCGCTCGCGCTCCTGGTCGCCGCCGTCGTCGCGGGCTGCGGCGACATGCCGATCAGCGCGGGCGACGTCGCCGATCGCAAGGTCCGCGTCACCACGACGACGACCTGGCACTCCGACCTCGCCCGCCGCATCGGCGGCGACCGCGTCAAGGTCACCGGCCTCATCGGGCCCGGCGTCGATCCGCACCGCCATGGCGCGACCGCCGCCGACGTCAGGACCCTCGCGCGGTCGGACATCGCGATCCGCAACGGACTCGAGCTCGAGGCCGCGATGAGCGATCTGTTCACGCGGATCGGCGAGCGCGTCCCGGTCGTCACGGTCGGCGACGGGGTCGCGCTCGTCGACCGCATCGAGATCGGCGACGGCCCGGAGTTCGACCCGCACATCTGGTTTGATCCGGGCACCTGGAAGCAGGCCGCGATGGCGGTCGCCGACGCGTTCGAGCAGCTCGACCCGCAGCACGCGGCCGGCTACCGCGAGCGGCTGGAGGACTTCCGCGCCGAGCTGGACTCCGTCGACCGGCAGGTCGCCGCGCTGCTGGCGCCCGTCGCCAAGCAGCGGCGGGTCCTCGCCACGCCGCACGACGCCTTCACGTACTTCGCCGACGCGTACGGCTTTCAGACCGCCCCGGTCCAGGGCACGTCGACCGTCGGCGCGGCGACGTCGGGCGACGTCGAGCGCGTCGCGCAGACGGTCGTCGAGAAGCGGCTGCCGGCGGTCTTCGCCGAGTCCAGCGTGCCGCGCCGGTCGATCCGCGCGGTGCTCGCCGCGGCGGCGGGGCGCGGTCAGCGCGCCAGGCTCGGCGGCGAGCTGTTCGGCGACTCGCTGGGCCCGCGCGGATCGCCCGGGGGGACGTACGCCGGGGCGGTGCTGCACGACGCGCGGCTGATCGCGAAGGCGCTGGCCGGCTGAGCGGCCGGCGGATCGCCGCCGGCGCGAGCGCGGCGCCGAGCCGCGGGCGGGCCGCTCAGCCGTCCGGCGCCCCCCACACGACCGGCGGCCCGTGGTAGTCGGCCCGCGCGAGCAGCAGCGGCTCGCCGTCGCTGCCCTCGCGGCAGCGCAGCTCGAAGCCGTCGTGACCGTCCGGCGCCTGCGGCGGCTCGAGCGTCAGCCAGGCCCGCGGTCCGCCGCCGGCGTACGTGAACGCGCTGCGCAGCGCCGCGCGCTCGTCGGCGTCGAGGTACTGGTTGAACGCCGACTGCCAGAGCACCGTGAGCACGTCGGGCGCGGACGCGGCGAGCTGCACGACGAGCCACGCGGCGGCGCTGCGCTGCTCGACGGCGACCGGATGGCGCGCCGCGAGCTGCGCGGCGAGCGTGACCTTCGCCAGGCGCTCGGGCTCGTCGGGCCAGATGAAGGCGGCGAGCTCGAGCGCCCCGGCCGGCGTGGCGGGATCGATCGGCGCCCGGTCGCAGCCCGCCCGCTCGACGATCCGCAGACGGGCGGCGGCGGCCGCGGGGTCGGCGACGGGCGCCCCGACCCAGGGCTCGTCGAAGCGCAGCGGGCTCGCGGGATCGCCGAGCGCCCGGCCGCCGACGACGTAGCGCATCCGCTCGACGTTGAGGTTCAGCCCCGCGCTGGCGCCGACCTCGAGCAGGCGCACCGGCAGCCCGTGGCGCTCGGACAGCCACAGCAGCCCGCCGTACAGCGCGACGCAGCGTCCCGGATCGTTGGTCTGCACCGGGCGCCGCACGGCCTCGCGCATCGCCGGCGCGTGCTCGGCGAGCGTGCGCTCGGCGGCCGCCCACACACCGGCGGGCGAGGCGTCGCCGCCGGTGCTCGGGAAGTGGCGGGCGAGCTGCGGCGCCTCGCCGCCGAGCACGAGGCGGTGCAGCGCCGCCAGCAGCCGCAGCTCCGGCACGGACTGCGGCGTCGCGGGATCGTCGTCGAAGATCGTCGCGACGATGCCGCCGGCCTCGGCGTCGTCGGCCGCGCCGCGCATGAGCTCGATGTACAGCGGCGAGCGGTTGCCACGCGCGAGCACCGCCGCGCGGGCGCGCAGCAGCGCAGCGACGCTCACGCCAGCGCCGACAGGAGCCGGTCGAGGTCCGATGCGTCGTTCCACGCGCCGACGGAGGCCCGCACCAGCCCGGTCCCCGGCAGGTCGCGGACGATGACGCCGGCGTCGCGCAGCGTGTCGCGGATCGCCTCGGGATCGGGCTCGCGCCACGAGACGAGCGTGGTGTGGTCGCGCGGCGCGACCTCGCGGCCGGTGTCGGCGAGCCGCTCGGCCAGCTCGGCGGCGAGCGTCGCGGCCCGCTCGTGCACCGCGTCCCACCCGGCGCCGGCGAGGACGTCGAGCGCGGCGGCGGCGCCGGCGGTCGTCTCGAGGCTCTGCGCGGACGCGTCGAAGCGCGCCGCGCCGGCGTGCGCGACCGCGTCCAGGCCGGCTGCGGGGTCGACGAGGTTGAGGTACGTCGGTCCGGTCGCCGGGAGGCGCTGCGCCCAGCCGGGCGAGACCCAGAGCATCCCGCTGCCGATCGGGCCGCAGAGCCACTTCTGTCCCGACCCGGCGTAGAACGCGCAGCCCAGCCGGTCGACGGACGTCGGGACGGCGCCGATCCCCTGGGCGCCGTCGAGCAGGACGGGCACGTCGCCGGCGCCGGACAGGTCGGGCACGATCCGCCCGCTGACCCAGCTCACGTGCGAGCAGGCGACGAGCTTCGTCGCGGGCGTGATCGCGTCGGCGACGTCGGCGAACGCGACGACGCGCACGTCGATCCCCCGCAGCGCGCGGGCGGCGCCGAGCGGGCCGAGCACGCCGGGGTGCTCCTCGTCGGTCGTCAGGACCTCGTCGCCGGGACCGAGCCCGAGCGCCGCGAGCACCTCGACGATGCCGTGGCTCGTGCAGGTCGTGATCGCGACGTCGTCGGCGTCCGCGCCGAGCAGGTCGGCGTAGGCGCGGCGCAGCCGCGCGCGGGTCGCCAGCATGGCGTGGAAGTGCGCCGATCCGCGCCCCTCCGCGGCGGCCCGCGCGAGCACGGTTCGCGTCGCTCGCACGGCCGCCTCGGGCACGGGGCCGCAGGTGCCCGCGTTGAGGTAGGCGGTCCGCTCGAGGACGGGGAACTCGGCGCGCAGCGCGGCGGCGTCCATGGGCGGGCAGGGTACCGGGCGTCCCGCGGGTCGCGCGCGCGCACGCACGGGGATTGCGGGCGGGGCGGCGCCGAACATGTACGAGTACGCATTCGAACCTGTCGCAGTACGCGCTGAAGACGTCGCTGCACGTGCTCCGGTTCTCGGGGTCCATCCCGGCTCGAAGCTGCTCAACGCAGTCGCTCGTCACCGGCGCCGTCACGGTGACGTGCGTGAGCAGGGTGCCGGCGTCCTTGGATCGTGACCGACGCTGCCGGCAGCGTGCAGCTCGAGGGCGCGCACCGCGCTGGAGCGCGTGTCATGCGTGATCGCACCGAGCTCGCCCACGCTGTCGCCGGGTCCGCGCAGCGCCAGGATCGCCTCCTCGCCCGCGGCGGTCGTCGTCGTGATCTTCACGCGCCCGGAGATCAGCAGGTGCACGCCGCTGGCGTCGTCGCCCTGATGGAAGATGGCGTCGCCCGCGTCGTGGGAGCGCAGCCGTCCGATCGCCCTCAGGTCGCTGGCGTCGTCATCGCACAGCGCAGCGAGAAACGGGCGGGTCCGAGCACTGCCGGAGGTCACGCGGGCAAGGCCACCGCCGGGGCGCGTGGCCGCCGATCCCCGGTCCCGAGCACGGCACGGGCCCGGCGAGATCGCCGGGCCCGTGGTGCCTCACACGAGCCGAGACGGCTGTGCACGCGGCCGGCGCGTTGCGCGCGCGACCGTGGTCTGCGGGCGCTAGCGCCCGCAGACCGGCCAGTGGCCGGGGCCACCGGTGCGGTAGAGGATCGCGGCACGGCGATCCTGCTCGGTCTCCGAGGCACGGGCGGGGTCGCCCTTGCCGCCGACCGAGCGCCATGTCGAGTACGAGAACTGGTACTTGCCGCGGTAGCGACCGCCGGGCGAGATCGCACGGGGGTTGCCGTGCGACTCGCACTGGGCGATGCGCTTCAGCACGGCCGGGATCGGGACGTTCGGCGCACCGCCGTAGCGGCGTGCCCGCACGCGACGGATCCTGCGCGCGACGCGGTTGGTGGACCTGCGCAGCTCTGCCAGCGAATGCTGCTTCAGAGCGGCACGCCGGCGCTGGCGCTGGCGGCTTGACAGCGGCTTCTTCCTCACGCGCGCGAGGCGCTTGGAAAGAAACATGTTCTTGTTGAGGAGCTTCCGCTTGGCCTTGGCGTGCCTGCTGCGCGTGGGCGACGTCGTGGTGCCCCGCGCGGCGGCCGCGGCGGCCGCGGCGGCCGCGCTCGTCCTGGTGGGGCTCTTGGACGTCTGGGCGAGAGCCAGGGAGGAGGACGCCGCAAGAGCGCATGATGCGCAGACGGCGCCCAGGGTTCTGAGACGCATGCGTGTGATCCCTTCAGCGGCCCGATGGCTTCCCGCGACGTGCGCGCGAAACAGGTGGCCGGTCGTTGGCGGCGGGCGGCGGCGCTCGTGAGCACCGGGTATGCGCACCCGCTGGAACGCGACAGGCTAGCAACCGCAATCGAACGGCTGTTCGCTCGGGGCCATCCGGCGCCGCGACTAGCATGCGCGGCGATGAACGTCACCCTCCCGGACGGCACCGAGCTCGAGCTTCCCGACGGCGCGACGGGCGCCGACGCCGCCGCCGCGATCGGGCCCGGGCTGGCCCGCGCGGCGCTCGCCGTGCGCCAGGACGGCGAGGTCCGCGACCTCGCCCGTCCGCTGATCGCGGGCGCGCCGCTGCAGATCGTCACCCCGACGTCCGACGGCGCGCTGGACATCATCCGCCACGACGCCGCGCACGTCCTCGCGGCGGCCGTCATGGAGCTCTATCCGGGCGTGAAGATCTCGATCGGCCCGCCGATCGAGAACGGCTTCTACTACGACTTCGAGTTCCCCGCCGGCGTCACGGTCTCCGACGCCGACTTCGAGCGCATCGAGCAGAGGATGCGCGAGCACATCAACGCCGACGAGCCCTTCGTGCGCGAGGACGTCGGCGTGCAGGAGGCGCTGGAGCGCTTCCGCGCCGAGGGGCAGGACTACAAGGTCGAGCTCATCGAGGACCTCGTCTCCAACGAGGCGGTCGACGGCGTCAGCCTGTACACGAACGGGCCGTTCACCGATCTGTGCCGCGGCCCGCACGCGCCGACGACGAAGCGCATCAAGGCCGTCAAGCTGCAGGCCGTCGCCGGGGCGTACTGGCGCGGCGACTCCGACCGCCAGCAGCTCACCCGCATCTACGGCACCGCGTTCTTCTCCAAGGAGGACCTCGCCGCCCACCTCGAGCGCCTCGAGCAGGCGCGCGCGCGCGACCATCGCAAGCTCGGCAGGGAGCTCGACCTGTTCCTCTTCAGCGAGCTGTCGCCGGGCTCGCCGTTCTGGCAGCCGGCCGGCATGGCGATCTGGAACGCGCTGTCGGACCTGTGGCGCTCGGAGAACGCGCGCCGCGGCTATCGCGAGGTGCGCACGCCGATCCTCTACGACGTCGAGCTGTGGAAGCAGTCCGGCCACTGGGACAAGTACAAGGACAACATGTACTTCACCGAGGTCGAGGAGCGCCCGATGGGCCTCAAGCCGATGAACTGCCCGGCGCACATCCAGCTGTTCAAGGACGAGCGGCGCTCCTACCGCGACCTGCCGATCCGCTACTCGGAGGCCGGGCTCGTGCACCGCCACGAGCCGAGCGGGACGCTGCACGGGCTCATGCGCGTGCGCCACATCACCCAGGACGACGCCCACATCTTCTGCACCGAGGAGCAGATCCGCGGCGAGGTCGTCGACGCGCTGGACTTCGGCTTCTTCCTCTATGACCTCTTCGACTTCGAGCCGCGCCTGGAGCTCTCGACCCGGCCCGCGCAGCGCATCGGGTCCGACGAGATGTGGGACCGCGCGGAGGCGGCGCTGCAGGGCGCGCTCGACGCCCGCGGCCTGTCGTATGAGTTCAACGCCGGCGACGGCGCCTTCTACGGGCCGAAGATCGACCTGCACATGACCGACTCGATCGGCCGCTCGTGGCAGCTGGGGACCGTCCAGCTTGACTACTCGATGCCCGAGCGCTTCGACCTGCGCTACACCGGCGCCGACGACGCCGACCACGCCCCGGTCATGATCCACCGCGCGCTGCTGGGCTCCTTCGAGCGCTTCATCGGGATCCTCATCGAGCACTACGCCGGCGAGTTCCCGCTCTGGCTGGCGCCGGTCCAGGCGATCGTGCTGCCGATCGCCGACCGCCACGCCGAGGCCGCCGCCGGCGTGCTGGCCGCCCTGCACGGCGCCGGCCTGCGCGCCGAGCTCGACGAGCGCACCGAGTCCGTCGGGCGCAAGATCCGCGACGCCGAGCTGCGCAAGATCCCGTACATGCTCGTCGTCGGCGATCGCGAGGCCGAGTCCGGCGCGGTCTCGGTGCGCCGCCACCGCGCCGGCGACGAAGGCAGCGTGCCCGTCGAGGCGCTCGTCTCGGATCTGGCGCAGCGATCTGCGCGTCGCGAGCGCTGACGGGCTCTATACTGCTGGGCGTTGACTCCGACTCATCTCTCACTGCCGCGCTCGTTCACAGCTTGACGCGCAGCCCCAACGCATAGTGCCGGTCCCTCGCAGATTCGACCGGCGCCCGCCCGAGCGGGACTCGACCCGGGTCAACGAGCGCATCCGCGTGCCCGAGGTCCGGCTGATCGACGACACCGGCAACCAGATCGGCGTCATGCGCACCCCCGACGCGCTGCGCTACGCGCAGGAACGCGATCTCGACCTCGTCGAGGTCGCGCCCGACGCGCGACCGCCCGTCTGCCGCGTCCTGGACTACTCGAAGTACAAGTACGAGCAGGCCCAGAAGGTCAAGCAGGCGCGCAAGCACCAGCAGCAGATCACGATCCGCGAGATCAAGTTCCGTCCGAAGATCGCCGAGAACGACTACAACACGAAGAAGGGCCACGTCGAGCGCTTCCTGCGCCACAAGGACAAGGTCAAGATCACGATCATGTTCCGCGGCCGCGAGGTGACGCACCCCGAGCGCGGCGTGATGATCCTCGACCGGCTCGCGGAGGAGCTGTCGGAGCTCGCGGTCATCGAGCAGCGCCCGATCCAGGACGGGCGCAACATGACGATGATGCTCGGCCCGTCCAAGGCGGTGCTGAGCGGCGAGATCGACCGGGAGGCCGGCGCCGACGGCGCCGCCGGCAGCGCTCGGCCGTCGAGCGACGGGGCCGCCACCGGCGGCGACGCCGTCTCCAACGCCTGAGGCGTCCGCCGGCACCCCGCGGGGTCGCGTCGCGGCTGTCCTATACTGGCCGCTCGCATGCCGAAGATGAAGACGCACTCAGGCGCCAAGAAGCGCTTCAAGAAGACCGCGAACGGCAAGATCCGTGCGCGGCACGCCTTCACGAGCCACATCCTCGAGAAGAAGTCGCCCAAGAAGAAGCGCCACCTCGGCCGGCCGCTGATCCTCACCGACCACGACGCGCCGCGGGTCAAGAAGCTGCTGCGGACGGGGAGCAAGTAGATGACCCGCGTCAAGCGCTCGGTCCACGCCCGCAAGAAGCGCCGCGCGACGCTCGAGCGCGCCAAGGGCTTCCGCGGCGAGGCGAACTCGAACTACAAGCGCGCCAAGGAAGCCGTCATGAAGGCGGAGGCGTATCAGTACCGCGATCGCCGCAACCGCAAGCGCGACTTCCGCCGGCTCTGGGTGACCCGCATCAACGCGGCGGCGCGCCAGGAGGGCATGACGTACTCGACCTTCATCCACGGGCTGCAGGTCGCCGGCATCGAGCTGGACCGCAAGGTGCTGGCCGACATCGCCGTGCGCGATCCCGAGACCTTCCGCCGATTCGTCGACGCCGCCCGCGAGGCGTCGGCTGCCTGACCGCACCAGCCGACCAACCGAACTCCCGGGCGCCGCTTCCTCTCACAGGACGGCGCCCTTTTTTTCGCCCGTGACCATCACCAGCACCCACAACGACAAGCTCAAGGAGATCCGCAGGCTCGGCCGGAGCCGGGCGCGCGCGGGCGCGGCGCGGTTCGTCGCCGAGGGCGAGGACCTCGTCGCGGCGGCGGCCGCGGCGGGCTGGAGCCCGCGCGTGCTGCTGGCGGCGGCGGGCAGCGGGCTGGCCGGCGACGAGGTCGAGGGCGAGCTCCTGGCGGCCGTCTCCTCGCTGGGCTCGGGCAGCCGCCAGATCGCCGTCTACGACACCCGCTGGTCGGCACCGGCGGGCCCGCTCTGCGTGGCGCTGTGGGGCGTCGGCGACCCCGGCAACGTCGGCACGATCCTGCGCTCGGCGGTCGCCTTCGGCGCGGCGTCGGTGGCGCTCGGCCCCGAGTGCGCCGATCCGTTCGGGCCCAAGTCGGTGCGCGCCTCGATGGGCGCGATCTTCCAGGTTCCCGTTGCCCGCGTCGCGTGCCCGGACGAGCTGCCGGGCGAGCGCGTCGCGCTCGTCGCGCATGACGGCGACGCGCTCGCCGGACCGCCCGCCGGCGAGCTGACGCTGCTCGTCGGCGCCGAGCGCGGCGGCCTGCCGGCCGAGGTCGTCGCGGCCTGCGACCGCGTCGCGCACATCGCGATCGCCTCGGAGTCGCTGAACGCCGCGATGGCGGCGACCGTCGCCCTCTACGAGTGCGGGCGCGATGCCTGACAGGATGGCCCGCACATGATCGACCGCATCGCAGAGCTGCGCGACGAGGCCGAGACGGCGATCGCCGCCGCCGCGTCGAGCGCCGGGCTCGAGGAGCTGCGGGTGCGCTATCTCGGGCGCAAGGCCGAGCTGCCGAACATCCTGCGCGGGATCGCGCAGCTCGCGCCCGAGCAGCGCGGCCCGACCGGCAAGGCGGCCAACCAGACGCGCCAGGCGCTCGACGCGCTCATCGCGGCGCGCGCCGAGCAGCTGGCGGGCGGCGAGCTCGACGCGCGGCTGCTGCGCGACGTCGTCGACGTCACGCTGCCCGGCAGCCCGGCGCAGCCGACCGGGCGGCTGCACCTGCTGACCGCGACGCGGCGCGAGATCGAGGACGTCTTCCTCGGGCTCGGGTTCACGATCGCCGAGGGCCCCGAGGTCGAGACCGTCTACTACAACTTCGACGCGCTCAACTTCGCGCCGACGCACCCCGCGCGCGACCGCCTCGACACGTTCTACGTGCGCGACGACGTCGTGCTGCGCACGCACACCTCGCCGATGCAGATCCGCGCCATGGAGGCCCAGCCGCCGCCGCTGTACGTCATCGTCCCCGGCCGCGTCTACCGGCGCGACTCCGACGCGACGCACACCCCGCAGTTTCATCAGATCGAGGGCCTTGCGATCGACGAGGACATCACGCTCACCGACCTGAAGGGCACGCTGCTGGCCTTCGCGCAGGCCATCTTCGGCTCCGAGCGCGAGGTGCGCCTGCGCCCGCACTTCTTCCCCTTCACCGAGCCGTCGGTCGAGATCGACGTCTCGTGCTTCATGCGCCACCGCGGGGGCGCGCGCTGCCGGGTCTGCAAGGACACCGGCTGGCTGGAGATCCTCGGCGCCGGGATGGTCGATCCCAACGTGCTCGCCCACGTGGCCGAGTACGGCTACGACCCCGAGCGCGTCCAGGGCTTCGCCTTCGGCATGGGGATCGAGCGCATCGCGATGCTCAAGCACGGCGTGCCCGACCTGCGCCTGCTCTACGACAACGACGCGCGCTTCCTGGAGCAGTTCGGATGAGGGTCCCGCTGCAGTGGCTGCACGAGTACTGCGCGCCCGACCTGCCCGTCGGCGAGCTCGCGACGCGCCTGGCGATGAGCGGCACCGAGGTGGACCGCGTCGAGCACCACGGCGTGAGCGCGCTGGAGCACTTCGTCGTCGGCCGCGTGCTCACGGCGGGCCGGCACCCCGACGCCGACCGGCTCACGGTCTGCACGGTGGACGTCGGCACGGGCGAGCCGGCGCAGATCGTCTGCGGCGCCCCGAACGTCGCCGCCGGCCAGCTCGTCGCCGTCGGCCGGCCGGGCGCGGTCATGCCCGACGGCACGAAGCTCAGGAAGGCCAAGCTGCGCGGCGTCGCGTCGGAGGGGATGATCCTCGCCGAGGACGAGCTCGCGATCGGGCCCGGCCACGACGAGACGCTCGTGCTGCCCGAGGACGCGGGCCTGCGGCCGGGCCGGCCGCTGGACGGCGTGCTGCCGATCGCGACCGCGGTGCTCGACCTCGAGATCACGCCCAACCGGCCCGACTGCCTCGGCGTCTACGGCGTCGCGCGCGAGACCCACGCGGCGACCGGCGCCGAGCTCGCGCCCGCGCCGTGGGCCGACGACCCCGGCTCCTTCGAGACCGCCGAGATCGGCGTGCGGATCGACGTCGAGGCGACCGACCTCTGCCCGCGCTTCACCGCGCGGGCGTTCGAGGACGTCGCGATCGGCCCCTCGCCGCCGTGGCTGAAGGCGCGCCTGATGGCCTGCGGCCAGCGCCCGATCAACAACGTCGTCGACATCACGAACTACGCGATGCTGCTGACCGGCCAGCCGCTGCACGCCTTCGATCGCGACCGCATCGAGGGCGGGCGGCTCGTCGTGCGCCGCGCGCGCGACGGCGAGCAGGTCGTCACGCTCGACGACCAGACGCGCACGGTCGACGCCGACGTGTGCCTCATCGCCGACGGCGCGGGGCCGACCTCGATCGCCGGCGTCATGGGCGGCAACCGCTCGGAGGTCGGCGGCGCGACGACGCGCGTGCTCATGGAGGCCGCCAGCTGGGACGGCGCGAACATCCACGCCAGCTCGGTGAAGCTCGGGCTGCGCAGCGAGGCCAGCGCGCGCTTCGAGAAGGGCCTGGCCCCCGAGCAGGCGCTCGACGGGCTCGTCGTCGCGACCCGGCTCATGCTCGAGCTGACCGGCGCGCGGCTCGTCGCGGGCACGATCGACGTCGGCGGCGAGGCCGTGGCGGCGGCGCAGCCGCGCGTCCTGCGCCTGCGCGACGCCCGCGTCGTCGGGCTGCTCGGCGTCGCGATCACGCGCTCGGAGAGCGCGCTGCACCTGCGCCGGCTGGGGTTCGCGGTGACCGAGCGGGCGGACGGACTCGACGTCGCGGTGCCGCCGTTTCGCCGCAACGACGTCAGCCGCGAGGCCGATCTCGTCGAGGAGGTCGCGCGCCTGCACGGCGTCAACGACGAGCTCCCGGCGACGCTGCCGCGCCGCCGCGGCGCCGTCGGCGTGCTGGCCCCCGCCCAGCGCCTGCGCCGCCGCGCCGAGGACGCGCTCGCCGGCCGGGGCCTGCTGGAGGTCGTCGGCTGGAGCTTCGAGCCGCCCGCGCGCGACGACGACCTGCGGCTGCCGGCCGACGACCCGCGGCGCGCGCACGTCGTCATCGAGAACCCGATGAGCGAGGACCAGGCGCTCATGCGCACGACGCTGCTGGGCTCGCTGCTGGACGTCGCGCGCCACAACGCCGCCCGCGGCCAGGGCCTGCGCGGCATCTTCGAGTCCGGTCACGTGTACCTCGCCGGCGCGCGGACGCTGCCGCACGAGCATCACGCGCTCGGCGCCCTCGTTCCCGGCGACCTCTTCGCGGCGAAGGGCTATCTGGAGGCGCTCCTGCGCGCGCTGCGCGTGCCGGCCGCGTTCGGCTCGGCGCCGCAGCCGTTCTTGCACCCCGGCCGCAGCGCCGCCGTCAGCGTCGACGGCGCCGCCGTCGGCTGGCTCGGCGACGTGCACCCGCTCGTCGCGGGCGCCTGGGACCTCGAGGCCGTGGCCTGCTTCGAGATCGACCTCGACGCGGTCGTCGCGGCCGCCGCGACCGTGCCCGCCTACGAGGACCTCACGTCGTTTCCCGAGCTGCGCGAGGACATCGCGATCGTCGTCGACGAGACGGTGCCCGCCGCGACCGTGCTGCGGACCGTCGCCGATGCGGCCGGGCGCCTGCTCGCCCGCGCCGAGGTCTTCGACGTCTACCGCGGCGAGCAGATCGCGGCCGGCCGCACGTCGCTGGCGATCGCGCTGACGTTCCGCGCGCCCGACCGCACCCTGACCGACGCCGACGTCGCGCCCGTGCGCGAGAAGATCGTCGCGCGGCTCGCCGCCGACCACGGGGGCCAGCTGCGTGGCTGACGGCGCGACATCCACGGGCGGCGGCGCCCTGCGCGTGCTCGTCGCGGGCGGCTCGGGCTACGCGGGCGCGCTCGCGGCGCGGCTCGTCGACCGCCACCCCGCGTTCGAGCTCGCCGCCGTGACGAGCCGCTCGGACGCGGGCCGGCGCCTGAGCGACCTGTACCCGCGGCACCGCGTCGGCGCCGTCATGCGCGAGCTCGACGTCGAGCGCGACGGCGACGTCGACGCCGCGATCGTCGCCTACCCGCACGGCGCGTCGGCCCCCGTCGTCGCCGCCCTGCGGGCGCGCGGGGCGCGCGTCGTCGACCTCTCGGCGGACTTTCGCCTGCGCGACCGGCCGACCTACGAGCGGTGGTACGGCGAGCACGGGGCGCCCGAGCTGTTCGGCAGCGGCGTCTACGGCCTGCCCGAGCTCTACGGCGAGCAGGTGGCAGGGGCCGACCTCGTCGCCAACCCCGGCTGCTATCCGACCGCGACCGTGCTCTCGCTGACGCCGCTGGCGCGCAGCGGCACCGTCGTCGACGTCGTCGTCGACGCGAAGTCGGGCGTCTCGGGCGCCGGCCGCACGCCCTCTTCGCAGACGCACTTCGTGACCGTCGACGAGAACCTCGTGCCCTACGGCGTCGGCGCGCACCGCCACATGCCCGAGATCGACCAGGAGCTCGCGGCGCTCGGCGCGCCCGTCACGACGACGTTCACCCCGCACCTCGTGCCGCTGGACCAGGGCGAGCTCGTCTCCTGCTACGTGACGACGAGCGAGCCGTGGAGCCAGGAGCGCCTCGACGCGGCCTACGGCGAGTGGGCGGCCGGGCTGGCGTTCGTCGACGTCGTGCACCGGCCGCCCGGGGTGCGCGACGTGCGCGACACGAACGTCTGCGCGATCTGCGCCCGCGCCGACGAGCGCACCGGCAAGGTCTTCGTCTTCGGCGCGATCGACAACCTCTGGAAGGGCGCCGCCTCGCAGGCGATCCAGAACCTCAACCTCATGTTCGGCCTGCCCGAGACGGCGGGGATCGAGCCCTAGTCGATGGCCGACCTCTTCGCCTCCCGCTGGGCGCCCTGCCCGTCGCACGTGACGCGGCTCGCCGGCGGGCTGCCCGCCGGCTTTCGCGCCGGCGCCGCCGCGGCGGGCATCAAGGGCGGCGGGGCGGTCGACCTCGGCCTGCTCGCCTGCGACGCCGGCGAGCCCGTCAGCGCGATGCGCTTCACCCGCTCCGGCGTGCTCGCCGCGCCGGTGCTCGTCTCCCGCCAGACGACGCCCAACGGCCTGCGCGCGGCGATCGTCAACTCCGGCAACGCGAACGCGGCGACCGGCGAGGACGGCCTGCGCGACGCGCGCACGATGCAGCGGGCCGCCGCCCGCGCCCTCGACGTGGCGCCCGACGCGGTCGCGGTCGCGTCGACGGGCGTCATCGGGGTCGCGCTCGAGCTCGGCGGACTCGACGCCGCGGTCGACGACGCCGTCGCCGGGCTCGCGCCCGACGGCGACGCGGCGTTCGCCGCCGCGATCATGACGACCGACGCCTTCGAGAAGCGCGCCTCGCTGGAGGTGCGGCTGCCGTCCGGCGCGGTGCGGCTCAGCGCCCAGGCCAAGGGCGCCGGCATGATCGAGCCGGCCTTCGCCACGATGCTCTGCTTCGTGCAGACCGACGCGGCGCTCGAGCCCGAGACGGCCGAGCTGCTGCTCGGCGTCTGCGTCAAGCGCTCGTTTGACCGCATCTCGGTCGACGGGCAGCTGTCGACGAACGACACGGTGCTGTTCATGGCCTCGGGCGCGTCGGGCGTGCGGGTCGCCCCGGAGTCCGAGGACGAGCTGCGCTTCGGCGAGGCGCTCGACGCGCTGCTGCGGGCGCTGGCGATCATGATCCTGCGCGACGGGGAGGGCGCCAGGCGCATCGGCCGGGTCGTCGTGCGCGGCGGCGACGGCGCCGGCGTCGAGCGCTGCGCGCGGGCGATCGCCAACTCGCCGCTCGTCAAGACCGCGCTGCACGGCGCCGACCCGAACTGGGGACGGATCGCCCAGGCCGTCGGCCAGGCGTTGGGTGGGCGGGGCGAGCTGCAGCACCCGCTGGCGCTCGACATCGCGATCGAGGGGATCGCGGTCTGCGCGGCCGGCGTGGCCGCGCCCCACGACGAGGCCGCGCTGCGGGCGGCCGCCCGCGGCGATGAGATCGAGTACGAGGTCGACCTGCCGGGCTCGGGCGCCGAGTCCGAGGTGCTCTTCTCCGACCTCGGGCACGCGTACGTGACGATCAACGCGGAGTACACGACATGAGGGACGTCGGGACCCTTCTCGAGGCGCTGCCCTACATCCGGGAGTTCCACGGGCGCACGGTGGTCATCAAGTACGGCGGCGCGGCGATGAACGACCCCGAGCTGCGCGAGGAGTTCGCGCGCGACGTCGTGCTGCTGAAGTACGTCGGCATGAACCCCGTCGTCGTGCACGGCGGCGGGCCGGACATCACGTCGTACATGCAGCGCCTGGAGATGCCCGTCGAGTTCGTCGGCGGCCTGCGCGTGAGCGACGAGGCGACGGTCGAGATCGCGAAGATGGTGCTCGTCGGCAAGGTCAACAAGGACATCGTGCTGCGCCTGGGCCGCCACGGCCAGCCGGCGGTCGGGCTGTGCGGCGACGACGGCCAGCTGCTGCGCGTCGAGCGCCAGGCGGCGCCCTCGGGGCAGGACATCGGGTTCGTGGGGCGCATCCAGCGCGTCAACGCCGACGTCCTGCACCACATCGCCCAGGACTACATCCCGGTCATCGCCTCCGTCGGCGCCGACGCGGAGGGACGCTCCTACAACATCAACGCCGACGAGGCGGCCGGCGCGATCGCGCGCGAGCTCGGCGCCTACAAGATCGTCTTCTTGACCGACGTCGCGGGCTGGCTCGCCGACGTGTCGGACCCCGAGTCGCGCATCACCCAGGCGGGCGCCGACGTCGTCGAGCAGGCGCTGGCGGGCATCGACGGCGGCATGCGGCCCAAGCTGCGCGCCTGCGTCGACGCGATCCACGGCGGCGTCAGCGCGGCGCACATCGTCGACGGCCGGGTCGCACACTCGCTGCTGCTCGAGCTGTTCACCGACGCCGGCAGCGGCACGAAGATCCACCCGGCGATATGAGCCTCGCCGAGCTGCGCGACCTCGAGCGCTCGCACGTCGTCGGCGCCTACGCGCGCCAGCCGGTCCAGTTCGTCCGCGGCGAGGGGGCGCGGCTGTGGGACGCCGAGGGCGAGGAGTACCTCGACTTCCAGACCGGCCTGGCGACGACCTCGATCGGCCATGCGCACCCGGCCGTCGTCGCGGCGATCCGCGCGCAGGCCGCGCAGCTCATCCACGTCGGCAACCTCTTCTACACCGAGCCCGGCATGCGGCTCGCCCAGCGCCTGGCGCAGTCCTCGCTGCGCGGCAAGGTGCACTTCGCCAACTCGGGCACCGAGGCCAACGAGGCGGCGCTCAAGGTCGCGCGCAAGGCCAAGCCGGCGGGCACGATCATCTCGCTGCGGCGCGGCTTCCACGGGCGCACGTACGGCTCGCTGTCGGCGACGCCGCAGGAGTCCAAGCAGGCGCCGTTCGCCCCGCTCGTGCCGGGCTTCGTCGCCGTCGCGCCGACCGCCGAGGCGGTCACGGCGGCGGTCGACGCGCGCACGGCGGCGGTCATCCTCGAGCCCGTCCAGGGCGAGAGCGGCGTCTGGGTGCTCGACGACGAGCTGCTGCACGCGGCGCGGGCGGCCTGCGACGAGCACGGCGCGGCGCTCATCTTCGACGAGGTGCAGTGCGGGCTGGGGCGCACGGGCACGCTGTGGGCCTACGAGGACGCCGGCGTCGTCCCCGACCTCATGACGGTCGCCAAGGCGCTCGGCGGCGGGCTGCCGATCGGCGCGCTCGTCTGCGCCCCGCGCTACGCCGACGTCCTCGAGCCCGGCGACCACGGCTCGACGTTCGCGGGCGGGCCGGTCCAGTGCGCCGCCGCGCTGGCGGTGCTCGACGTCGTCAGCGATCCGCAGCTGCTCGCGCGCGTGCGCACGCTGGGCGCTCGCCTCGCCGAGGGCCTCGCGCGGCTGCCGGGCGTCGTCGAGGTCCGCGGCCGCGGGCTCATGCTCGCCTGCGACTTCGAGGCCGGCGGCGCGCCCGAGCTCGTGCGCCGAGCGCTGCTCGAGCAGCGCCTCGTCCTCAACGCGACCGGGCCGCAGACGCTGCGCCTGCTGCCGCCGCTGACGATCTGCGAGGCGCAGGCCGACGAGGCGCTGCGGCGGCTGCGCGCGCTGACCGCACGCCCCGGCGGCTGAGCCGGCGCGGCGGCGGGCCGGGCGGCGCCGCGCCGGGCCCGCGCCGCGCCGCGGGCCTGCGCTCGCAGGCCCGCGGCGCGTCGTCCGATCGGCGTTCTACCGCCGGGTGCGGATCACCGTCACCGTGCGGCGCACGTTCTGGCGGTTGTTGTTGGCGTCGATGACCGAGACGATCACCGTCGAGCGCGCGCGGCCGATCCGCTTGAGGACCGACAGCCGCTGCGCGTTGAACTCGAGGATCCCGAAGCCGATCTTGCCGACGTCGAGCTGGACGGCGTCGGTCGCCCACGTGACGCGCCGCTTCGGGCGCGACGGGAAGCCGAAGCTCTGCGGGTGGATCTTGTTGAGCGTGCGCACCTTCATGTTGCCCGAGCACGTGCGCACGGCGATCCGCCGGCAGTAGATCTTCACGCGCACGCGGCCCTTGTTGCGTCCCGTCAGCGGCACGCGCAGGCTCGTCGCGTCGATGCGGATCATCGCGAGCTTCGACGACGAGTCGATGTCGATGACGGGGCCCCCGCCGGTGCCGGTCCCGGGGGGACCCGCCGGCCCGCGCGCACCCGGGGCGCCCGGCGCTCCGGGCGTGCCCTGCGGACCCGCCGCGCCCGGCGTGCCCGGCGTGCCGCTGTCGCCCTTCGCGCCGGTGTCGCCCTTCGCACCGGTCCCCGCGGTCGTGAAGTCGACCACGTTGCCGGTCGTCGAGCCGAGGCTGTTCTGCGCCACGACGCGCACGCTGTACGTCGTCTCGGGCGTCAGCGCGGTCACCGGGTAGCTGTTGGGCATGACCGCGTCGCGGCCGGCAGGCAGGCCGAGGTCGGTCGCCGGGACACGCGAGTCGAACAGCCCGGACGCCTTCGTGCCGTACTCGTAGTGGTAGGACGTCGCCGGGCCGTTGGGGTTGATCGAGCTGTTGAACGTCGCCGCCGTCGCCGAGATCCCGGTCGCCGCGAGCGTCTCGGCGGTCGGCGCGCAGTCGGTCGTGAAGCTGCGCACGGCGCCGTCCGTCGCGCCGACGGCGTTCGCGGCGGCGATGCGGAAGTAGTAGTCCGTGCAGGCCGTCAGGCCCGAGATCGCCGCCGCTCGCGGCTGCAGCTGCAGCCCGTCGCCGGCGTCGCTGGGCCCGATCACCGTCGGGGTCGAGAGGTCGGGAGCGCTCGAGTACGTGAACGTGTAGGTCGTCGGCAGGCCGAGCGCGTTCGTGCGGCCGTTCAGCGTGGCCGACGTGGCGCTGATGTCCGTCGCCGGATCGGTGATCGCCTCGGGCGGCGAGACGAACGGCGCGGTGCCGTCGGCGACGCGCAGGCTGACGTTGTCGAACAGCAGCGAGAACGATGCCTCGGGCGCCTGGACGAGGTGCTCGAGGAAGCGGGTCTTGATCTCGATGCGATAGCGCTGGCCGGCCTGGACGGGGACCGCGGGCGCCGTCATCGTCGCCCAGCCCGAGTCGTACGTGGGCGGCTGCAGCAGCGTCTGCCCGGTGATCGTCTCGCTCGCCAGCGTCTGCGTGCCCGGGGTCGTCTCGTTGACGAGGTCAAAGGTGTACGTGGCCGTGGCCTGCAGCGTGATGAGCGCGTCGATGAGCGCGCGGCGATCGAACTTCAACGTCGCGGGGCCGGCGCCGGCGATCGTGAACGACGGCGAGGCGATCGTGCCGGTGCCGTCGAGGATCCGCAGCGGCGGCAGCGCGGCCAGCGCGTTGGCGACGCTGCGATAGCGGCTGCGCAGCGCGCCGGCCGGGTTGCCGTTCGTGGCGTCGTGCTCGTTGCGCACCGCGCAGAGGAAGTCCGGCGACGTGATCGGCAGCAGGCCGCCGAGCAGCGTGCAGTCCTCGGCGGCCGAGAACCAGCCGTCGGCGCCGAGGTCGAACGTCGAGCCGGCAAGCGTGTTGTCGGGGTAGATCGTGTCCGCCTGCGCGATCGGCACGGCGGCCGTGAGAGTGAGCGCGAGCGCGACAAGGATGGTCTTCGTGCCAAGCCGCAAGCGGCGTGCCCGGATCAGCATGCGTTTGGTCCCCCTGCTTTGAATGATGGGTCGCGCGCTCCCCACGCGACGTGGCAGCCCGCAAGCTAGAAGAAATGCGGTCGCTTGTCATCCATCTGACGGACTTTGCTCGCCGGCCGCCGCGCCGCGCGGCGCGGCCGGGGCTCGTAGGCTTCACCGCTCGATGGCCGAGACGACCGAACAGACCCCGCACACGAGAACCGCCTCCTACCTCGCCGAGCGCGGGGAGGTGCGCCGCGTCCTGCTGCTGTACTCCGGCGGCCTGGACACGAGCGTCATGCTCAAGTGGATCGCCGACGAGTACGAGGCCGAGGTCGTCACGCTGACGGTCAACCTCGGCCAGCCCGGCGAGGACTACGACGTCATCGAGGCCAAGGCGCACCGGATCGGCGCCGTCGAGTGCTTCACCGTCGACGCGCGCGAGGAGTTCGCCCACGAGTTCGTCCTGCCGGCGATCAAGGCCAACGCCCTCTACGGCGGCGGCTACCCGCTCTTCACGGCGCTCGGCCGCCCGCTCATCGCCAAGCTCGCCGTCGAGTACGCGCGCCGGACGGGCTGCGACACGATCGCCCACGGCTGCACCGGCAAGGGCAACGACCAGGTGCGCATCGAGGCGACGATCGCCACGCTGGCGCCCGAGCTGAAGGTCATCGCGCCCGTCCGCGGCTGGCAGATGGGCCGCGACGAGGAGATCGAGTACGCCCGCACGCACGGGATCCCCGTCAAGGGCGGCACCGAGGTCGCGCCGTACTCGATCGACGACAACCTCTGGGGCCGCTCGTCGGAGGGCCGCTGGATCGAGGACCTCTCGCACGCGCCCGACGACGACGTCTTCCAGCTCGTCACGCCGCCCGAGCGCGCGCCCGACGAGCCGCAGACCGTCGAGCTGACGTTCGAGCGCGGCGTCCCGGTCGCGCTCGACGGCGAGCGCCTCGGCCTCGTCGCGCTGCTCGAGCGCGTCGCGGAGGTCGGCTGCCGCCACGGCGTCGGGATCGTCGACCACATCGAGGACCGCATCGTCGGCCTGAAGGTGCGCGACATCTACGAGGTCCCCGCGGCGGCGATCGTCCTGCCCGCCCACGCCGAGCTCGAGAAGCTCGTCGGCACGATCCACCAAAACCAGTTCAAGCCCCAGCTCGAGCGCCAGTGGTCCTACCTCGTCTATGCCGGCCTGTGGTGGGAGCCGCTGCGGGGCGACCTCGACGCGTTCATGGAGCGCGTCAACGAGCAGGTGTCCGGGACGATCGGCGTCAAGCTCTTCAAGGGCTCGGCGCGGGTCGTGACGCGGGCGTCCCCGAACGCCGTCTACGACCAGGCGCTCGCCTCGTTCGGCGAGTCCGGCGGGCTGTTCTCCCAGCAGGCCTCGCCCGGCTTCATCGAGCTGTGGTCGCTGCAGTCGCGGATGGCCCACCGGTTGCGCGAGCGCCTCGACGAGGACGGACCGGCGCGCGTCGCGACCTGAGCGGCTCGCCGGCGCACGCCGAATCGCGTTCACCCGCTCCGAGGCCGGGTAGCATCGAGGCCATGGCATACAAGATGCTCGGATTCGTCGTGTGGCACGGTGCTCAGTGGTACGTGCGCCGCCGCGTCAGCCAGGCGATGCCGTCGCGCAGGGTGACGACGGCGGTGCTCGTGGCCGGCGCGGTCGCGACCGTGGCAGCGGTCAGCGCCGCCAGGCGCGACACGTCGGCCTGACGGCGCCGCGGGCGGCGAGCGCCGCCGGCGTCGTGCGCGCTGCGTTGAAGCAGGCCGCGGGCGGCGAGCGCCGCCGGCGTCGGTGCGCCCGACCGCGCTCAGCGCGCCACGCGCTGGCGCTCGCGATAGGCGCGCGCCTTCGCGCGGCCGCCGCACATGCTCATCGTGCACCACAGGCCGCGCCGGTTGCGCGAGCTGTCGTAGAACGCCCACTGGCAGGTCTCGTCGCGGCACGCCTTGAGGCGCAGCCAGTCGCCCGTCCGCGACGCCTCGTAGACGGCGACGAGGATCGTGCCGAGCGCGCCGTCGACGCCGGCGGCGTGCGCGACGAGGCGCGGCGGGGCGGCGGGGGACTCGAAGCACAGGCTGATCGACGCGCGCTCGGCGACGGCGCCGAGCACGTCGAGCTCGGCCGGCGCGGCGAGCAGTCCGTTGTTGGCGAGCAGCAGCGCGCGCAGCGCCTCGCGCGCGTCCAGCGCGCGCCGATGGTCGTCGGCGCTGGGCGTCCGCGAGCCGTCGAGCAGGCCGCGCCGCAGCGCCCAGGCGGCGAGCGCCGCGCGGCTGGCGAGGGCGTCCGTGCGCTCCATGACGTCGCGCGTGTTGACGAACTCCTGGACGAGCCGCAGTGGCGCGGGGGCTGGTTCGCGGTCGCCTGGCTGCATCGCGAGATCCTACTGCGAGGGGCGCGGGACGCAACCGACGAACATCGTTCGGTGGTAAACAACTCACCAGCAAATCAAAGTCGTTGGTTTCGGTGCGGGGGCGACGGGGAATCGCCATCGACGTGCGCGGATCGCATGGACAGCTCGCCCCGGCAGCGCCTGTCGGCGGTCCGTCCCCCGACCCAAAGGAGAGCACGTGAGCATCGCCACCCCGAACCCCACGACGAACGGCTCGGCCCACAAGGAGGGGGTGCGCGGCGTCTACGAACGGATCGCCAGCGAGTACGACCGCCGGATCCCTGGACGCACGCCGGTCGACCGCCGCTTCACCGAGACCGAGATGCGCTTCCTGCTGGAGCGCATCCAGCCCGGCGACACCGTGCTCGACATGGGCTGCGGGACGGGGCGGTTCACCATCCCGATGGCCGCGCACGGCGCCCGCGTGACCGGCTATGACATCTCGCCGGCGATGCTCGAGCGCCTGCAGGCCGGCGCCCGCGAGCAGGGACGTCACGTCGAGCTGCGCGAGGGCGACATGGCGCACCTGCCCTTCGAGGACGAGTCCTTCGACGTCGTGACGAGCATGCTCGCGCTCATGCACGTCCCGGTCGAGGACCGCCGGCAGGTCTTCGCGGAGGTCGCGCGCGTGCTCACGCCGGGCGGCCGGCTCGTGCTCGGCGTCAAGAACGAGCTCTTCGAGCGCATGAGCCGCGTCGACCGCTTCGCGTCGGTCGACGTCACCGACGTCGAGAACAAGCAGCTCGTCTTCACCGAGACCGACGACGGCGAGACGCTGACGGCGCCCTGGCACAGCTTCTCGCCCGACGACCTCGAGCGGCTGACCGCGCTGGCGGGCATGCGCGTCGTGACGCTGCGCGGCAACAGCACGATCGCGGCCTGGATCGCCGACGAGATCCTCGCCGACGCCGCGGCGTACCGCTCGATCTGCGCGCTCGAGGAGGTGCTCGGCGACTCGTCGCCGTTCAACCGCCTCGGCTACCACCTGCTCGCCGAGGCGGTCAAGCCGCTGCGCTGAGCGCCTGCGGGGGCGCCCGCCGGCCCCGGCGGGCGCCCTCCCGACGCCCGAAAGGAGCATCGATGACGACCCGATCGCGCCTGCTCGACGGCGCCGCCATCCGCGACGGCGAGGCGGTCCCGGCCTGGGTTCGCGATGCCTACGAGGCCTATCGCGACGTCCTGCTCGACCCGGCGTACCCCTGCTACTTCGGCACGAGGGCCGAGGCGCGCGACCGGATGCGCTTCTGCCACCTGCCGGCGGGCGACCCCGGCGGCCTGCCCGACGCGCTGCGCAGCTTCGTCGCGCACTCGCGCGCGCACCCGCGCCAGCGCGGCGTGCTCGTCGCGTTCTTCGAGCCCGACGGCCGCACGCGCACGCTCGCCGAGGACGAGCAGCGCTTCTGGGAGCTGCTGGACTGGCTGCACGAGCGCGACGAGGAGCCCTGGCCGGCGGACGTCCCGACCGACCCCGACGACCCCGCGTGGGAGTTCTGCTTCGCGGGCGATCCGATGTTCGCGTTCCCCTGCAGCCCGGCCTACCGGCTGCGCCGCAGCCGCCGCACCGGGCCGTACTACATGGTCTGCTTTCAGCCGCGGCGCGTCTTCTACGGCGTCGAGCACGGCTCGGCCGCCGGCCGCCGCGCGCGGGAGCGCATCTGGGCGCGGGTGCGGGCATGGGACGCCGTCGAGCCGCACCCCGCCCTCGAGCACATGGCCTACGGCGATCGCGACATGCGCGAATGGCAGCAGTACGTGCTGCCCGACGACAACGCCGCGCTGCGCGCGCGCTGCCCGCTGCAGCCGCGGCGCGACCGATGACCCCCGCGGCGCGCGGCGGCGCGTGCGCGGCCCCGGCGGCACGCTGGGTGGCGGCGGCCGCCTCGCTGCCCGCGGGCGACCCGCCCGAGCACGTCTTCCAGACGCGCGCGTGGCTGCGCGCGTGGGAGCGCAGCACGGTCGAGCGCGCGCGCGGCGTGCGCTACCTGCGGCTGAGCGGCGACGGAGCGCCGATGGCGTTCTACGACGTCGAGGCGTCGCCGTTCTGGGACGCCTACGAGGTCGAGGCCGGCGTCGAGCCGGTGTGGCCCGGTCCGGTGCTCTACGCGCCGAGCGTCTACGCCAGCTACGGCCCGCGGATCGCGGACCCCGACGCGATCTGCGAGGTCGTCGACGCGGGCCGCGCCGAGGCCGCGCGGCGCGGTGCCGGCGCGGTGCTGTTCACGAACGTCGAAGCCGGCGAGGCGCGGCGCTGGAGCGCGCTGCGCCGGCCGTCGGCGGCGCTGCTGCTCGACCAGGCGCACCGCTGCCGCGTGGCGGCGAGCGTCGACGAGCAGCTCGCCGGACTGCGCGGCCCGGTGCGCCGCGAGTTTCGGCGCCAGTGGCGCCGCGCGCACGAGCGCGGCGTCACGCTCCTGGATCTGCCCGGCGCCGCGATGCGCGCGTGGCTGCCCGCCTTCGCGCGCCTGGCGAGCGCGACCTCCGCGCGCCACAGCGGCGACATGTACGACCTCGCCACGTTCGAGGCGCTCAGCGACGTCCCCGGAGCCCGCCTGCTCGCGGCCGTCGCCGCCGACCGGCTCGTCGGCGCGTTTCTGTGCTTCGGCCATCGCGGGCGCCTCTACCTGTGGACCGCCGGCCTCGACGACGACGCGATGCGCGAGCTGGGGACCTACGCGTTTCTCATGTACGAGTCGGTCGCGCTCGCGGTCCGCGAGGGCTTCGACGTGCTCGAGGCCGGGCGCGGCAACGCGCGCTTCAAGGAGCGCCACGGCTTTCACTCGGCCGAGCTGTGGACGCTCGTCTACCTCGGCGAGCGCTGGGCGGCCGATGACGGGCTGCGCCGGCGGCTTCAGGCCATGCGGCGCGGGCTGGCGCAGCATCTCGGGCTCGCGTAGGCGCCATGCGGCGCGCGCGCCCCTCGCTCACCGTCGTCACGCTGCTCGCCACGGCGGGCAGCATCAACGTCGCCTACACGGCGCTCATCCCGCTCGTGCCGCTGCTGCGCCGGGAGATGGGCGCGTCGCTGGCGGTCATCGGGCTGTCGTTCACCGTCTTCGCGCTGGCCCGCGGGCTCGCGCAGCTGCTCGGCGGCTACCTCGCCGACCGCCTGCCGGCGCGGCTCGTCGCCGTCGGCGCGCTCGTCCTCGCCGGCGCGGCGATCGCCGGCTTCGCGTTCGCGGGCTCGGGCACCGAGCTCGTGGCGTGGCGCGGCCTGTGGGGCGCGGCGGAGGGGGTCCTCACGCCCGCGCTGTACCGCCTCGGCGTGCTCGTCGCGACCGAGCGCGGCATCGAGCAGGGGCGGCTCATGGGCTGGTTCGGGTCGGCCGCCGTCGGCGGCATGGCGGCGGGCCCGGCGCTCGTCGGCGTCATGGGCAGCGTCCTGAGCTTTCGCGCGATCTTCCTGATCGCGGCGGCCGTGACGCTGGCGACGGCCGCGCTGGCGGCGGTCGCGCTGCGCGTCGACGAGCGCTCGGCGGCGCGCTCGCTGGACGCGGCCGCTGCCGCGAGGACACCGCAGCGCGGCGGCGCGGGCCTGCGGTCGATGCTGCTGCCGATCGTGCTCTTCGGCGGGATCGACCTCGTCAACAACGGCCTGTACGCGGCGCTCGAGCCGCTGCTGCCGCTGACGATCGAGGCGCAGCTCGGTGGCGGCGTCGGCCCGACGGCGCTGCTGTTCTCCTGGGGGCTCGTCGTCTTCGCGGTCGTCGCGGCGGCGGGCGGCGGGCTCGTCGAGCGCATGCGGCCGCTGACCTTCGCCGGCGCGCTGTTCGCCGGGATCGCGGTGGCGATGGGGGTCATCGGCGTCGCCCGCGGCTACGTCGTGCTCGCGCTCGGGTTCACGGCGTTCATGGCGCTGCACCCGCTGCTCTACGTCGCGGCGCGCAGGGGGCTGAGCGAACGCTGCGCGGGACGGGCGACGGCGTTTGGCTACTTCGGCGCCGTGTCGGATCTGGGCTTCGTCCTCGGCCCGGCGCTCGGCACGCTGCTGCTCGCGCGGATCGGCGCCTGGGTCTACGCCGTGCTGGGCGCGATCGCGCTGCTCGCCGCCGCCGCCTACCTCGTCGGCGGGCGCGCGATCCAGGCCCGCTGGAGCGGCGAGGCGGCCCCGCGCGACGAGCCGGCGGGGCGCCCCGCGGCGAGCCGGCGCGCCAGCGTCGCCTGATCGGCGCCCGCGGCGCGACCGCTGTCCGCAACGTGCGCGGACGACCTCACCGACGTCCGCACCGCCACCTATCCTGGACCGCCCGTGACCGGACCCGCCTGCGCCCATCTGCACGTCCACTCCGAGTACTCGCTGCTCGACGGAGCGTGCAAGATCGACGCGCTCGCGGAGCGCGCCGCGGCGTTCGGCCAGCCCGCGCTCGGCCTGACCGACCACGGCGTCATGAACGGCGCGGTCGAGCACTTCCAGGCGGCGCGCAAGCATGGCATCAAGCCGATCCTCGGCTGCGAGATCTACCTCGTCGACGACCAGACCAAGCGCGGCCGCCACGAGCACAACCACCTCACGCTGCTCGCCGCGACCGACGAGGGCTACCGCAACCTCGTCAAGCTCTCCAGCGCCGGCTTCCTCGACGGCCTGAACCGCGGCAAGCCGACCGTCGACCTCGACGTCGTCGAGCGCCACGCCGAGGGGATCATCGCGCTCACGGGCTGCCTGGCCTCACGCTTCTGCCAGCGGCTGATCAGCGGGCGCGAGGACGAGGCGCGCGCGCACGCCGACGACCTCGTCGAGGTGTTCGGCCCCGAGGACGTCTACTTCGAGGTGCAGCGCAACGGCCTCGCCGAGCAGGACAAGGCCAACGAGGGGATCGTGCGCATCGCCCGCGAGATGGGCCGCTCGCTCGTCGGCACGGCGGACGTGCACTACCTGCGCAAGGAGGACTACCACCACCACACGGCGCTGCTGTGCGTGCAGACGAAGTCGACGCTGCGCGCGCCGAAGATGACGTTCGACACGAACGAGTTCTACTTGAAGTCCAACGAGGAGATGGCCGACGCGTTCTCGCCGTGGCCCGAGGCGCTCGCGTCGACGGTCGAGATCGCCGAGCGCTGCAGCGTCGAGATCGAGCTTGGCAAGCAGCTCATCCCGGCCTACCCGACGCCGGCCGGCGAGCCCGAGGACGCCTTCTTGCGCGCCCGCGTCGAGCAGGGCCTGCGGGCCCGCTACGGCGACCCGCCGCCGGCCGCGGCGCGCGAGCGGATGCAGATGGAGCTCGAGGTCATCCACCGGATGGGCTTCGACGCCTACTTTCTCATCGTCTGGGACTTCATCCGCTACGCGAAGGACAACGGCATCGCCGTCGGCCCCGGGCGCGGCTCGGCGGCGGGCTCGATCGTCGCGTACTGCCTGCAGATCACCGACGTCGACCCGCTGCGCTACGACCTGCTCTTCGAGCGCTTCCTCAACCCCGAGCGCGTCTCGATGCCGGACATCGACATCGACTTCTCGGTGCGCGGCCGCGAGCAGGTCATGCGCTACGTCGTCGAGAAGTACGGCCGCGAGTCGGTCGCCCAGATCGTGACGTTCGGCAAGATGTTCCCGCGCGCGGCGACGCGCGACGCGGCGCGCGTCCTCGAGCACGACTACGGCGTCGGCGACCGCCTCGCCAAGCTCATCCCCGACCCGATCATGGGCCGCTCGCCGTCCTTCGAGGACTGCCTGAGGCCCGGCGAGCCGCTGCGCCTGGCCTGCGACTCGGACCCGATCGCCAAGCAGATCGTCGACGTCGCGCAGGGGCTGGAGGGGATCGTGCGCAACTCGTCGATCCACGCCGCCGCCGTCGTCATCGCCGAGGGCCCGCTGACGGACGTCGTGCCCTTGCAGCTCGCCGACTCCAACCAGGTCGACGCCGACGGCAACAAGATCTACAAGATCGTCACGCAGTTCTCGATGAAGCCCGTCGAGCAACTCGGCCTGCTGAAGATGGACTTTTTGGGCCTGCGCAACCTCGACGTCATCGAGGACGCGCTGGACATCATCGAGCGCTCGACCGGCGTGCGCCCGAACATGACGACGCTGCCGCTCGACGACGAGCCGACGTACGACATGCTCGCCGCCGGCGACTCGATCGGCGTCTTTCAGTTCGAGTCCGAGGGCATGCAGAAGGCGCTGCGCAACGTGCGCCCGACGGAGTTCGACGACCTCGTCGCGCTCGTCGCGCTGTACCGGCCCGGGGCGATGGACCAGATCCCGACGTATGCCCGCGGCAAGCGCAACCCCGACACGATCGTCTTCGCCGACGAGCGCCTGCGGCCGATCACCGAGACGACGAAGGGCGTCATCCTCTACCAGGAGCAGGCGATGCAGATCGCCAAGCGGCTGGCCGGCTTCAGCGGGGCGAAGGCCGACGACCTGCGCAAGGCGATCGGCAAGAAGAACCGCGTGGCGATGGCCAAGCTGCAGCCCGAGTTCGTCACCGGCTGCCGCGCGTCGGGGACGAGCGAGCAGGTCATCGAGCAGCTGTGGGCCACGAACGAGAAGTCGGCCGACTACTCGTTCAACAAGTCCCACGCCGCGTGCTACGCGCTCATCGCCTACCGCACCGCGTGGCTGAAGGCCAACTACCCGGCCGAGTACATGGCGGCGCTCATCAGCTCGGTCATGTCGACGAAGGACAAGGTGCCGTTCTTCGCGACGCAGGCCGAGCAGATGGGGATCGAGATCCTGCCGCCCGACGTCAACCTCTCCGACCACGACTTCGTCGTGACCGAGGGCAACATCCGCTTCGGCCTGGATGCCGTCAAGGGCGTCGGCTACGCGGCCGTCGAGGCGATCAAGGCCGCGCGCGAGGACGGCGGACCGTTCTCCTCGCTGTGGGACTTCTGCGCGCGCGTGGACGCTCGGGCGGTCAACAAGAAGGCGATCGAGGCGCTCATCAAGTGCGGGGCGTTCGGCTCGACCGCGGCCACGCGCAAGGGCATGCTCGCCGTGCTCGAGCAGGCCCAGGGCGCCGGCCAGAAGGCCCAGCAGGACCTCGAGATCGGCCAGGGCTCGATCTTCGACGGCTTCGACTGGGGCGGCCCCGAGGTGGCCGGCGACAACGGGGCGGCGGCCGCGTTCGCGGCGCCCCAGCACCCGCCGATCCCGGTCGAGGAGTTCGACCAGCCCGAGCTGCTGGCGATCGAGAAGGAGGCGATCGGGCTGTTCATCTCCGCGCACCCGCTCAAGCAGGTGCGCGAGGCGCTGCGCGAGCGCGTCGACTGCCCGCTGGCCGAGCTGGCCGAGCGCAAGGACAAGGACTGGGTCAACGCGGGCGGCATCATCACGGCCGCCAAGAAGATCCGCACCCGCAACGGCGAGCACATGATGTTCGCGACGCTCGACGACCTCGAGGGATCCGTCGAGATCCTCGTCTTCGGCAAGGCGCTGGCGGAGTACGAGGGGGCGCTCGGCGTCGACTCCGTCGTGCTCGTCCGCGGTCGCGTCGACCACAAGGACGCCGACAAGACCTGCCTCGTCGTGCAGGCCGTCGAGGCGTTCGAGCCGACGCCCGAGGAGGTCGAGCGCGCGAAGGCGACCGCCGCCACGCGCGCGGTCGGACCGCTGCCGCTGCACGTCCGCGTCCATGCCGCCGAGCTGCCGGCGTCGATCATCGACGACCTCAAGAGCCTGCTGGCCAGCTACCCGGGCGACTGCGAGGTCGTGCTCGAGGTGCAGATGCGCTCGGGCGATCCGCGCCGGCTGAAGCTCGGTCCGTCCTACAAGGTCGACACGACGCCCACGCTGCGCGCCGAGCTCGAGCAGGTGCTCGGGCCGGCGGCGCTGGCGGTCTGAGCGCCGCGCGGTCGGTTCGTGGGCGGCGGGCCGCCGAGGTCAGCGCGCCAGCCGTTCGTCCGGCTCTCGACGACCACCGGTCGCGGTCCGGCGGGCCGGCCGTGGGGTCTGGCGGGCCGGCCGTGGGGTCTGGCGGGCCGGCCGTGGGGTCTGGCGGGCCGGCCGTGGGGTCCTGGCGGGCCGGCCGTGGGGTCTGGCGGGCCGGCCGTGGGGTCTGGCGGGGCGGCCGTGGGGTCGGGCGGGGCCGCCCGCATGGACACGTGACACCTGTACGCGTGTCGCGTCCACCCGGCACTCTCTCATGACAGCGATGAACAAGTGCCACATCGCGCGCGCCGCGCGCTCGATCCGTCAGTCGTTCATGACAGCGATGAGCGAGTGCCACATCGCGCGCGCCGCGCGCTCGATCCGTCAGTCGTTCATGTGGGGCGCGCCCGCCGCCGGTCCCCGATCGCGTCCGCGGGCCCGCGGGCGGGGCGCCGGGCCAGCGCCCGGGGCACGTCGTGGGCGCCGAACCGTCGCTGCGGCCTCCGGGCGCGCGCTACACGTCGGTCGTGCTCGGGGGCGGGACCGGGTGGCGGCCGGGCTTCTCGTCGAGCTCGCGCGAGCTCAGCACCGCGCCGACGCCGGTGAACACGGCGGCGAGGACGGCCACGGCGAGCAGCCCGACGGTCAACGGCGAGCTCGGCAGCACCAACCAGAGCCCGAGCGCGATCACCGGCAGCGCGAACATCACCATCATCTGCCGGAACGGCAGGGGTGGGCGCTTGGGAAGGTCGTAGTCCTCTCGAACGGAAGTCATGCAAGCGGGGTACCCAGACGCTCGTCCGCGTGCACGCGCCTTCCGCACCGGGGAGGCCGCCGGGGCGCCGCGCGGGCGCCGGGACGGCCGCCGGCGCGGCAAGGCCGGCGCAGCAGCCGACGCGCGACGCGCGACGCGCGCGCCCGTACCGGGCCCCCCGGCGCAGCGCCGCGCGCCGGGCGGCCCGCGGCGCAGCGCCGCGCGCCGTGCAGGACTGCCCGCAGCGCGCCACGTCTCAGCCCCGCGCCGCCAGCCCGCGCTCGCGCAGCGCCCGCGCCAGCGCCAGCTCCTGCGTCGTCGGACCGCTGCGATCCGGCCCCGGCGTCTCGAGGATGACCGGCAGGTCGGCGAAGCGCGGCTCGGAGAGGAACACCGCGCAGCCCTCCTCGCCGAGCTCGCCCTCGCCGACGTTCGCGTGACGGTCGACGTTGGAGCCCAGCGGCTTCTGGGAGTCGTTGAGGTGCAGCGAGCCGAGGCGGTCCAGGCCGACGAGCGCCGCGCACTCGTCGAGCACCGCGGCGAGCGCGTCCTGCGTGCGGATCTCGAAGCCCGAGGCGAGCAGGTGGCAGGAGTCCAGGCACAGGCCGAGCCGCCGATCGCCGCCCGCGGCATCGATGAGCGCGGCGAGCTCGTCGAACGAGCGCCCGAGCGTGCCGCCCGAGCCGGCCGTGTTCTCGAGGTGCAGCGGGCAGCCGTCGCTCTCGGCGAGCGCCTCGGCGATGACCGCGCCGGCGCGCGCGATCGCCTCGCCGACGTCGCCGGACTTCGCCGACCCCGGATGCAGCACGACGGCGTGCGCGCCGAGCTGCGCGCCGGCCCGCAGCGAGGCCGTCAGCGAGCGCAGCGAGTTGGCCCGGATCTGCTCGTCGTCGGAGGCGCAGTTGAGCAGGTAGACGGCGTGGATGAGCAGCGCGTCGACGTCCGAGGCGGCCATCGCCGCGCGGAAGTCGGCGATCTCCTCGGCCGAGTACTCGCGCGGCTTCCACGCGCGCGGGTTCTGGTTGAAGATCTGGATCGCCTGCGCGCCGCGCTCGATCCCCCGCGCGACGGCCCGGGCGGGCCCGCCGGCGGGCGAGACGTGCGCGCCGATCAGCACCCGCGCCTCGCGGCGACGCGGTCGTCGCGCGCGCCGGGGCGGGCGCGGCCGGCGCGCTCGGGCGACCTTCTAGGGTGACTGCGCATGCGGCTTCGCTTCGCTCCTTCTCCGACCGGCGCGCTGCACATCGGCGGCGCGCGCACCGCGCTCTACAACTGGCTGCTGGCCCGGGGCGGCGGGGGGACCCTCGTGCTGCGCATCGAAGATACCGACCGCGAGCGCTCGACTCCCGAGAACGTCGAGCACATCCTCGAGGCGCTGGCCTGGCTGCGGATCGACTACGACGAGGGACCGATCAGCCAGGTCGCCCGCAGCGAGCGCCATCAGGAGATCCTCGGCCGCCTGCTCGACGAGGGCCACGCCTACCGCTGCACCGCCGCCGCCGACGACGTCAAGGCCTACAAGGCGCTGCACGGCGCCGACCGCGGCTTTCGCGGGGAGGCCGAGGACGCCGGGGCCGTGCGGCTGCGGGTCCCCGACGACGGCGCGACCGTCGTGCACGACCTCATCCGCGGCGACACGACGTTCGCGCACGTGCACCTCGACGACCCGGTCATCGCGCGCGCCGACGGCAGCGTGCTCTACAACTTCGCGGTCGCCGTCGACGACCTCGACGCCGCGATCACCCACGTCATCCGCGGCGAGGACCACCTCTCCAACACGCCCAAGCAGCTGCTCGTGCTCGCCGCGCTCGGCGCGCAGCAGCCGATCTACGCGCACCTGCCGCTGCTGCACGGCCCCGACGCCAAGAAGCTCTCCAAGCGCCACGGCGCCGCGTCGGTGCAGGAGCTGCGCGACGCCGGCTACCTGCCCGAGGCCGTGCGCAACTACCTCGCGCTGCTCGGCTGGGGGGACGCCGACGACGAGACGATCCTCTCCACGCAGCAGCTCGTCGAGCGCTTCAGCCTCGACCGCGTGTCGCGCAACCCGGCGCAGTTCGACGAGCGCAAGCTGCGCTGGCTGAACGGGCGCTACATGCGCGCGCTGCCGACGGCCGACCTGACGGCGCGGCTGGAGGCGTTCACCGGCCGCGAGGGGCTCGCCGGGGCGGTCGCGATCTCGCAGGAGAAGATGCAGACGCTCGCGGACTTCTGGCCGCTGGCGGGCTTCATCTTCGACGGCCCCGCCGACGACCCGAAGGCGCGCGAGACGTGGCTCGGCGACGAAGGTCGCGCGGCGCTCGCCGACGTCCAGGCGGCGCTCGAGGCGCTCGAGGACTTCACGGCGCAGAGCGTCCAGACGGCGCTCGAGGGCGTCGTCGCCGCGCGCGAGGCCAAGCCCAAGCGGGTCTTCCAGCCGGTCCGCGTCGCCCTCGCCGGCAGCGCCGTCTCGCCCGGCATCTTCGAGACGCTGACGGTCCTCGGCCGCGACGAGTCGCTGCTGCGCATCGCAAACGCCCTGCGCGCGTAGCGAATCGCAAGAATCGACTCAACCATCTGTCCATCGCTGCCGATACCCCGGGTGCAACGCCGATCCCGACCCGGAAGCAGGGACCGCTTACATGATCAGCTCACCGGCCCGCAGCACCCAGGCAAGCAGCGCTCCCGTCCAGCGCCATCACAACGAGGGCCACGGTCGCCGGCTGACGGCCGCCTTCGAGGCGCTGGAGGCCTTCCCGGCCCTCGCCGAGTCGCGCAACCGCCTGCTGCGGCTCGTCAGCGCCGAGCGCGTTTCGCCCGCCGACGTCGTCGCGGCGGTCGAGTCGGACATCGCGCTCGTCATCGCGGTGCTGCGGATGTCCAACCAGCTCGACGACCGTCGGCGCGGGCGCGTCGAGTCCGTCGTGCAGGCCGTCGACCTGCTCTCGCCCGAGTCCGTCCAGGCGCTTGCCAGCCGGGCTCGCACCTTTGACTTCTTCGAGCGCTCGACCGTCTGGGACGCCGCGCCGGAGCGCTTCCGGCTGCACGGCGTCGTCACGCAGCGCGCGGCGGACCGGCTGGCCCAGGAGGCCGGCTACGAGCACCGCGACCGCCTCATGGTCACCTCGCTGCTGCACGACATCGGCAAGCTCGTCCTGACGCACGCCTATCCCGGCTACCCCGGACAGGTCCACGGCGACGCCCGCACGCCCGAGGAGCGCGTGCACCGCGAACGTCGCGAGCTCGGCGTCGATCACGCGCTCGTCGGCGGCGTGCTGGCGCGGCGATGGGGCCTGCCGAGCGCGGTCGCCTCCGCGATCGAGCGCCACCACTCCGAGGACGCGACCGGCGAGGCCGCGTTCGTGCGCCTCGCCGACATGCTCGCCCACTATGCGCAGGGCGGCCAGGTCTCGCCCAACGCGCTGCTGAAGGTCGCGCGCGCCGTGGGCCTCGGGCCGACCGAGCTGCGCGCCGTCATGTACGACCTGCCCTACCCGAGCTCGGGCCGCCCGCGCCAGATCGATCCGTGCCCGCTGTCGGGGCGCGAGGTCGAGGTGCTCAAGCGCCTCGCGCAGGGGAAGGTCTACAAGCAGATCGCCGCCGAGCTGCAGCTGTCGACCTCGACCGTCCGCACCCATCTGCACAACATCTACGGCAAGCTCGGCGCCGTCGATCGTGCGCAGGCCGTGCTCATCGCCACCGAGCGCGGCTGGCTGTAGCAGGGGCCGCGCGCGCCCGGCGCTCGCCGAGCGCCGGGCCGGTCACGCGGCTACAGGCCGGCGGGGTGGCGCACGCCGAAGCCGCGCCGCTTGCCGACCACCGGACGCCAGCGCACGCCGGTGCGCGTGGCGGAGTCGCCGAACGTGCTCGTGTCGAGCCGCAGGCCGGCGACCTCGAGGTAGACGTGCCCGCCCTTGGAGACGTAGATCGTCACGTACCTGCCGGCGCGCGTGCGGTGCGCGCGCTTGAGGCGCGGGCCCGTCAGCACGCGGCGCTGGATCTTCGCCTTGACGAGCGCATAGCCGACCGCGCCCGCCCCGTCGTAGCCGGAGTCCTTCAGCCGCTGATGGCCCCCGCGCCGCTTGTAGCGCTTGCCGACGATCCGGTTGGCGGCGCGGATCAGGCCGCGCACGCGCTTGGGCGCCTTGAGCGGGATCGCCGCCGTGCCGTCGGGACGCAGCATCGCCACGCGGCCGGGGACGCTGCGCCGGCGCGTGCGCGGCATGGCGCCGGCGCCGCGCGTCGTGCCGGCGCCCGCGCCGGCGGTCGCGGAGTCCGCCGCGTCCTGCTCGTCCCAGTCGGCGTACGCGTCGACCTCGTCGGCGTCGTCGTAGGAGGGGGGCGCGGCGTCGAGGTCGCGGCCGACGATGTCGTCATCGGGCAGGTCGTCCGGGATGAACCCCTCCAGCCACGGCTCCTCGGTGTCGGCGTTGGGATCGGCGGCCGGGGCCTGGGCCTGGACGGCCGCCGACCCGGCGACGGCGGCGATCAGGCACAGCATGAGGGCGAGCAGGGTGCATCGCAGAGGTGTCATGCCTCGTCCATCGACCGTCCGCAGCGGCCGATGAAGCCGCGTGGACGGGTGTTGGACGGGCACCCACGGCGGCCGCCTCGCGACCGCCCGGGCCGCCGCGGCCGCGCGCGGCCCCCTACTGGGAGACGGCCGGCGCCGAGGACTGCTCGGAGGCCGTGCGGTCGGTCCGCGCGGACGCCTCGTCGCCGCCGACGGCGACGGCCGCCTTGGCGGTGACGAGGTGATAGAGGACGAGGACCTGGACGATCGCCAGCGACTCGGAGCGGTGCTTCTCGTCGCCGACGGTGAACTCGCCGAGGCGCTCGGTGCGCAGCTGCTGGGCGAAGTGCATCTTCTCCCAGACGGCCTCCTCGATCGCGGCGCCGGTCTCGGGATCGAGGTCGCCGCGGATGTACATGCGGCGCAGGTCGCCGTCCTCCTCGAGCGTGACCGCCTGCTCGCCGGCCGCGTCCAGCACGACGGAGAGATCGGGGTGGGGGAGGCCGGCCGTGAGCGTCAGCTCGGCGTCGAGCTTCTCGCTGTCCTCGCCCGGCTGGAAGCTGACGAGCATGTCGGCCTTGCGCCGCTGGGGCCGGATGAACGCCTCGGAGTCGGGCTCGCGCTTGTCGAGCTCGGCGAGCACCTGCTCGCGGTTGTAGCCGCGCTTGGAGGTGTCGCGCTTGATCTTCCACTCGCGGCGCAGCTCCTCGGGCGGCGCGAGGTAGACGCGCACGTCGTGGTCGTCGGCGAGCTCCTGCGTGTGGTAGCCGAGCAGGCCCTCGATGACGACGAAGCGCTTCGGCGCGACGTAGACCGGCGCCCCGAACGTGCCGTCGCCGTGCTGGTAGACGGGCTTGAGGATCGGCTCGTCGTCGCGCAGGTGGCGCACGTGCTGCGCCATGATGTCGATGTAGTTGCAGTCCGGGTGCAGCGGGGTGATGCCGCGCTCGGCGCGCTGCTTGCGGTCGTAGCGGTGGTAGTCGTCGGTCCCGATGTGGGTGACGTTGTCCTCGCCGAGGATCTCCACGAGGCCGCGCGAGATCGTCGTCTTGCCGGCGGCGGAGTCGCCGACGACACCGAGGATGATGGGACGGGCCATGCGGGTGCTCCTAGGGTCGCGGCCGGAGCGCTGACCATAGCGTCATAGCTGCGACGTGGCCTTCTCGCCGCGGGGCCCGGCGGCGGGGCCCAACGCGGCCGGCCGGCGCGTGAGCGCCAGCCACGCGAGGACGCCGAGACCGATGCCGAGCGCGTCGATCGCCACGTCGCTCGCCGCGCCGTGGCGGCCCTCCACGAACGACTGGTGCAACTCGTCGCTGACCGCGTACAGCAGCGCGACCGCCGTGGCGGCGGCCGGCCGCCGCCAGTCGGTCGCCCGCGCGAGCGTCAGCCAGAGCGTCGCGTAGATCGTGAGGTGCGCGAGCTTGCGCAGCACGGTGTCCCAGACGCCGAGGCCGGTGCTGAGGTCCGGGGTCGCGGAGAGCGCGAAGATGAGCGCCATGACGGCCAGCGGCGGCGCGTACCTGCTGACCGGTCCCATAGTCTGAGCCTAGTGAGGGTCCGATGATCTCCATCACGACGAAGTCGCCGTACGCCGTCCAGGCGCTCACCGAGCTCGGCCGCAGCGGCGAGGGCCCGGTGCCGATCGGAGAGCTCGCGCGCCGGCGTGAGATCCCCGTGCAGTTCCTCGAGCAGCTCTTCGCCACGCTGCGCCGCGGCGGGGTGCTCAAGTCCCAGCGCGGCGTCAAGGGCGGCTACACGTTCGCGCGTGCGCCCGCGCAGATCACGGTCCTCGAGGTCGTCGAGCTGCTCGAAGGCCCCATCGGCCGCGACGCCACCGGCGTCTTCGGCGACGCCGCCGCAGCGACGCGCGAGGCGCTCGCCGCGACGACGATCGCCGATCTCGTCGAGCGCGAGTCGCGCGCGGCGGGCGTGGCGATGTACTACATCTGAGCAGCTCGCAGCGTTCCCGGGCCGAACGGCATCGCCGCTTTCCGGGGGGCTCTCGGTCCAGGTACCTCGAGTCGTGTCGTGAAGCGACGCGACCTCGAGCGCCATCTGCGCGCTCACGGGTGCCGCGAGATAGGCGATTCGGGCCCGATCAGCGATGTACGACATCTGACGAGGACCCGCTAGGCGTCCGCGGCGCGCGGGACGGCGCGCCGCTCGTGCGTGCCGACGCCGATCACCCGATCGCCGTCGCGCACCTCGACGTCGAAGCGCAGCTTGCGCTCGTCGACGATCTCCCGCAGGGCGGCGCGCACCGTGCACGCCGCGCCCTGCGTCGCCGCCGCGACGTGCCTGACGCAGATCTCGAAGCCGACCGTCGCGCGACCTGGCGGCAGGTGCTCGAGCGCGAGCAGCGCGGCGCAGCGCTCCATCTTGGCGATCATCGCGGGCGTCGACAGGACGCGCCCGGCGATCGTCCCGCCGACGTCGGTCAGCAGCGCGTCGTCGACCTCGAACCGCTCGATCCGCTCCGCGATCACGGGCCGACCCTAGCGCCGGCGAGGCGATACGTTGGCGGCCATGGCCGGGCACGGGATGGACTTCCTCGCGATGCGCGAGCAGTCGCTGCGGCGCATCGGCCGGTGGAACCTCAGCGACCCCGGGACGCTGCCGCTGCACGACGACGACGACTTCGCATGGATGCGCCGCGCCACAGACGTCGCCGACCGCTGCCACGCGATCGCCGCGGCGCTCGCGCTCGCCCATCGCGCGCCGCTGCAGACCGTCCGCGACGCGATCGACGAGCACGGCCTCGAGCGCTCGCTCGCCGCCCGCGAGATCGAGCTGCTGCACGTGCTCGAAGGCGTGGCCGAGCGCGACGAGGACGAGCTGCAGCGGCTGCTCGTCGACATCTCGTGGCGCGAGGAGGCCCTGCACGCGCTGCTCTGGTCGCTCGGGCTCGTCGCGCAGCTGCCGGCCGACGAGATGTGCCCCCGCCGGCCGGCGTACGAGCGGCTGGCGCCGGGCCTGGACCCCGCTCGGGCGCCACGCGACCTGCGCCTGCGGCCCGTCGGCGAGCTCGCGGCGATGCTCGACTTCTACTACCTGCTGCACTGGCACGCGCGCAAGGCTCAGTATCACGGCGACGTCTGGGACTACGAGATCGCGCCGGGCGTGGTGCTCGAACGCCGCCGCGCGCTGGAGTGGCTCTTTCAGGACAGCGCCTGGGACGACGTCGACCTGGCGGTCTGAGCCGCCCGGGCTCAGAGGGCGAAGCCGAGGACGACCTCGGTGCCGCCGCCGGGCGCGGCACGGATCTCGAAGCGGTCGCTGGCGCGGGCCATGATCCGCAGGCCGAGCCCGAGCCCGGGGCTGTCGGGCCGTGACGCCGGGCCCAGGCCGCGGTCGCGGACGAGGATCTCGATGCTGCCCCGCCGGTGGGCGAGGACGACGACGCGGACGTCGTCGCCCGCGGCCGGCGCGCGGTCGCGATAGGCGTGCAGCACGGCGTTCGTGGCGGCCTCGCTGACGGCGAGGCGGATCTGCACGAGCACGGCGTCGCGCGCTCCATGGCAGCGCGCGACGTCCACGACCGCCCGGCGCATGGCGGCGATCTGTGCCGGGAGCGCGGGGAACGAGGCATCCAGCGCGGGCGGTCGCTCGGTGGCATCCATGCCCCCCGTACCTACCCGGCGCGTGGCGCGCCGTCACCCGACGGCTCCGGGCTGGGTACCGTTGTGTCGGCGTGCCGCGAATCCCGGTCAACATTGCCGACTATGTGGGGAAGACCCCGATGATCGAGCTGACGCGGCTCGCGCCCGCGGGCGTGCGGCTCTTCGGCAAGCTCGAGTCGTTCAACCCGGGCGGCAGCGTGAAGGACCGCATCGGCGTCGCGATGATCGAGGCCGCCGAGGCGGACGGGCTCATCGAGCCGGGGCGCACGACGATCGTCGAGGCGACGAGCGGCAACACGGGCATCGCGCTGGCGTTCGTCTGCGCGGCGAAGGGCTACGACCTCGTCCTCACGCTGCCGCAGGGGATGAGCCGCGAGCGCGAGGGGCTGCTGCGCCTCTACGGAGCGCGCGTGGAGATCACCGAGTCGCTCGGCGGCATGAACGAGGCCGTCGAGGCGGCACGCGCGCTGGCGACCGACCCCGACGTGTTCCTGCCCGACCAGTTCGCCAATCCGGCCAACCCCGACGCGCACCGGCGCACGACCGGCCCCGAGCTGTGGGACGCGCTCGGCGGCAAGGTCGACGTGCTCGTCTGCGGCGTCGGCACCGGCGGGACGATCACCGGCGTGGGGGAGGTCCTCAAGGAGCGCAGCCCGGCCGTCCACGTCGTCGCCGTCGAGCCCGCGACCTCGGCGGTGCTGTCCGGACGCCCGGCCGGGCCGCACAAGATCCAGGGGATCGGCGCGGGCTTCGTCCCCCCGGTGCTCAACCGCGACGTCATCGACGAGGTCGTCGCCGTCGACGACGAGGACGCGATCCAGACGGCGCGCGACGCAGCGCGGCTGCAGGGAACGCTCGTCGGCATCTCCTGCGGCGCCGCGCTGGCGGGCGCGATCGCGGTCGGGCGGCGCGCCGAGTTCAAGGGCGCGCGGATCGCGGTCGTGCTGCCCGACTCCGGCGAGCGCTACGTGTCGACGCCGTTCTTCGCGCCGTAGCCCGCGCCGCGGGCCGCGGGCCCGGCGGGAGTACGCTGTTGGCCATGTTCGGACTCGGGACGCTCGCGCGCGTCGTCGGCGAGGTCCGCCGCGACGTCGCGGCAGCACATGCGCGCGACCCCGCGGCGCGCGGTGTCGGCAGCGTCGAGATCCTGACGAGCTGGCCCGGGGTCCAGGCGGTCCTCGCGCACCGCGTCGCGCACGGCCTGCACGGGATGGGGGTGCCGGTCGCGCCGCGCACGCTGTCGCTGCTCTCGCGCGCCTGGACCGGCGTGGAGATCCATCCGGCCGCGCGGATCGGCCACGGCTTCTTCATCGACCACGCGGCGGGGGTCGTCATCGGCGAGACCGCCGAGATCGGCGACGACGTCACGCTCTACCAGGGCGTCACGCTCGGCGGCACCGGCTTTCAGACGGGCAAGCGCCACCCGACCCTGCAGGACAACGTGACGGTCGGCGCCGGCGCGAAGCTGCTCGGCGCGATCACGGTCGGACACGGGGCGAAGATCGGCGCCAACACGGTCGTCATCCACGACGTCCCGCCGAACACGACGGTCGTCGGGAACCCCGGCCATCCGGTGCGCGTCGAGGGCAAGCGCCCGGAGGGGCCCGACACCGACTGGATCCACCTGCCCGACCCGATCGCCGACGCGATCGGCACGCTGTCGGCGCGGATCGCCGAGCTCGAGTGCGAGGTCGCGCGGCTGCGGGGCGCGGACTGCGAGGAGACCGCCGAGGTGCGGCCGCTGCGACCCGTGCAGGGCCCGAACCCGGCCGGCGGCTGAGGCGACCATCCAGCTCAGTAGTAGACGGTGCGCGTGCGGTGCCGCGGCCGGTCCTTGTAGCGCGGCGCCTGCCCGCGGCTCCACAACCACGTGTCCAGCTCGCGCTCCGTCGCGCCGACACGCCGCGCGATGCGCTCGCAGGCGTGGACCGCACAGGCCCTGATCTCGCGCTCCTGGCGCCCGGCGGGCAGCAGCTGGCCCGCGTCGACGACGGCCGCCAGGCGCTCGTCGTAGCGCAGGACCCCGTCGCAGCGCAGGACGTGCGGGACGAGGTTGTCGGCGAAGATCGTCAGGCGGTCGAGGTCGGCGAAGCGCGCGACGCCGGCGAGCGCGAGGTCCGACGGGACGATCTGGGCGCGCTTGTAGAAGCCGCGATCGGCGAACAGCGCCATCGAGCTCGCCAGCCGCGTCGCCAGCGCCTGCGCCGAGTCGCCGGTCTCGCGCACGAGCGCGAGCGCGTCGCGGTCGCCGAGGAACCGGCCCAGCGCGCGCAGCGCCTGCGCGTAGAGCGCCATGAGCTCGTGGTCGCGGCGCTGGCCGAGGACGTCGGCGATCTCCTCGGTGCGCATCGCGCGCAGGTCGGTGGCCGTCCACGCTCCGTCGGCGCGGAAGCGGTCGGCGATCGCCCAGGCGACCGTGAAGTAGCCCGACGAGCCGGGCCGCTTGCGCAGGGTCGGAAACCAGCCCGAGCCGAAGTTGACGCTGTCCAGCGCGAGGAAGTACGCGGCGACCTCGGCGGGCGAGCCGTCGAGGTAGTGGCGCACGCCGTCGAGCTCCGGCGGCGGCCCGGGTTCGACCTGCGCCAGCGCGTCGACGTCGATCCGCACCCAGGCCGCGTCGGCGGCGATCTGCGCGCACGACCGGCGGACCTCGTCGCAGAGGCCCGCCGTCATGTCAGCCGCGCGACCCGACGGGCGCGCGCCGGCCCGCTCAGCGGCGGCCGAAGTTCAGCGTGAGCGTCATGCCGTCGGTGCCCCAGCCGTCGACCGGGACGCCGCGGACGAGGCCGACCCCGATGTCGCGGAAGCGCCGGTCGAGCAGGATCCGCTTGTGCTGCGGGCTGTTCATGAAGGACTCCACGAGCGATGCCGGCGAGCCGAGGTCCGACGTGCCCCAGGCGATCGTCTCGCCCGTGCGGCAGGAGCGGCGCTTGCGCATGTAGCCCGTGCGGGCGATCCGCTGGCGCATCGTGCGGCCGTTGGCGCTGACGTGCGAGAAGTAGCGGCGCCTGACCATGTCGCTGCTGTGCCCCTTCGCGGCACGGGCGAGCAGCCGCGAGACCCGGACGGGAGCCTTACGGCGCTTTGCGCGCTCCCGGTTGACGAGGCACACGACGGCGTCGACGGCCTCCCGAACGGGGGCCGTCCCGCTGAGCGAGGCGGCGCGAGCGCAGCTCGAATCGGCGGCGGCGGCGGTGCCCGCTCCCAGCGTCCAACCCAGCAACATCGTGGTCGCCCCGACGACCGCGGACCATCGCAACATCCCCTGCCCTCCCCTGGTGGACGCGGCCAGTATGGCTTAAATCGGTCCTTTTCGCCTCCTGGATTGCGCGGTCGTGTAGCTTTTTCGCCGCTTTTCGATGCACTGGCGCACCGTGGGGTCCGTGCGGCCGTCGTCGACGCGGCGATTGCTCCGGGCCTGAGCCTATGCTCACGGGCATGCCCGACACGGCCGCCAGCGATCGCATCGAGGACCTCCTCGCCGGGCTGAATCCGCCCCAGCGCGACGCGGTCACGCACGGCGAGGGACCGCTGCTCATCCTCGCGGGCGCGGGCACGGGCAAGACGCGCGTGCTCACGCACCGGATCGCCTACCTCGAGGGCACGGGCATGGCGCGGGCCAACGAGATCCTCGCGATCACGTTCACGAACAAGGCCGCCCAGGAGATGCGCGAGCGCGTCGAGCTGCTGCTCGGACGCCGCACGCGCGCGATGTGGGTCATGACGTTTCACGCCGCGTGCGCGCGGATGCTGCGCGCCGACGGCGACCGCCTCGGCTACACCCGCCAGTTCACGATCTACGACCAGGCCGACGCGCGGCGCCTGGTCAAGCGCTGCCTGGACGAGCTCGGCGTCGACACCAAGCGCTTCACGCCGGGGGCCGTGCACCACCAGATCTCCGACGCGAAGAACAAGCTGCGCGACGCCGAGGCGTACGCCAAGCTCGTCGGGTCGTACTTCGAGACGACCGTCGCCGATGCCTTTGCCCTCTACGAGCGCGAGCTCATGCGCATGAACGCGATGGACTTCGACGACCTGCTCGTGCGCGCGGTCAACGTCATGGAGCTCTTCCAGGAGGTCCGCGACCGCTACTCAAGCTCGTTTCGCCACGTCCTCGTCGACGAGTACCAGGACACGAACGCCGTCCAGTACCGCTGGCTGCAGTTGCTCGCCGGCGAGCACCGCAACCTCGCGGTCGTCGGCGACGACGCGCAGTCGATCTACGGCTTCCGCGGCGCGGACATCGCCAACATCCTGAACTTCGAGGACGACTTCCCCGACGCGCACGTCGTCAAGCTCGAGCAGAACTACCGCTCGACGCAGACGATCCTCAGCGCCGCCAACGCCGTGATCGCGCACAACCGCGAGCAGAAGCACAAGTCGCTCTGGACCAACGCGGGCGACGGCGAGCCCGTCAGGATCCGCGAGCTCGACGACGAGCACGCCGAGGCGCGCTACGTCGTCGGCGAGATCGAGCGCCTCGTCGACGAGGGCGCGAGCCGCGCGGAGATCGCCGTCTTCTATCGCACGAACGCGCAGTCGCGGGTCATCGAGGACACGCTCGTGCGCCGCGACATCTCCTACCAGGTGATCGGCGGCACGAAGTTCTACGAGCGCGCCGAGATCAAGGACGCGATCGCCTACCTGACGGTGCTCGGCAACCAGCAGGACGTCGTCTCGTTCCAGCGGATCGTCAACTCGCCGCGACGCGGGATCGGGCAGACGTCGCTCGGGCGGGTGACCGCGTTCGCCGACGCGATGGGGATGAGCATCTGGGACGCCGCCGCCGACGCGGGCGCCGTGCCCGGCCTCGGCACCGCCGCGATCCGTGCGCTGGGGCGCTTCATGGACACGATGACGGCGCTGCGCGACCGCGCCGAGCAGCGCGTGCCGATCGGCGACCTGCTCGAGTCGCTGCTGCACGAGACGGGCTACGTCGACGCGCTGAAGGCCGAGCGCACGATCGAGGCGCAGGGCCGCGAGGAGAACCTCGCCGAGCTCGTCGAGGTGGCCCGCGAGTTCGATGCCTCCGCCGAGGCCGAGGAGGACACGCTCGACGTCTTCCTGCAGCAGATCGCGCTCGTCGCCGACGCCGACACGCGGACCGACGACGACGGCCTCGTGACGCTCATGACGATCCACAACGCCAAGGGCCTGGAGTACCCGATCGTCTTCGTCGCCGGGATGGAGGAGGGCGTCTTCCCGCACTCGCGCGCGCTCGACGAGGGCGGCCTGGAGGAGGAGCGGCGCCTGGCCTACGTCGGGATCACGCGGGCGATGCGCGCGCTGTATCTCACGAGCGCGCGCCGGCGCAACGTCTTCGGTGCCGCGCAGTACGGCATGCGCTCGCGCTTCCTCGACGAGATCCCGCACGACCTCACCGACCGCGCCGACGAGCCGCGCCTGCGGCCCGGCCTGGCCGCGCAGCGTCCCGGCTCGTGGGCGTCGTCGAGCACGCGGGCCGAGCAGCCTCTACCGTCCTTCCGGCTCGGCGACGACGTCACGCATGCGGCGTTCGGAGCCGGCGTGGTCGTGGGCGTCGAGTCGGGCGGCATCGTCGTCGTGCGATTCGCCGGCGACGGCAGCGAACGCAAGCTCATGGCGGAGTACGCGCCGATCACCAGGCTCTGAGAGACGCCAACCGACATGTCAGCACACGTCATCGACGGCAAGGCGATCGCGGGCCGCGTCCGGATCGGGGTCGCGCGCGACGTCGAGGCGTTCGGCGCCGAGTTCGGCGGCGATCGGCCCGGCCTGGCGACGATCCTCGTCGGCGACGACCCGGCCTCCGCCGTCTACGTCGCCAACAAGCAGAAGGCCTGCAAGGAGGTCGGCATGCGGACCTTCCACTTCGCGCTGGCCGCGACCGCGCCGCGCGATGAGGTCGTCGAGGTCATCACCGAGCTCAACGCGCGCGCGGACGTCAGCGGCATCCTGCTGCAGCTGCCGCTGCCCGAGCAGCTCGACGGCGTCGAGCTGACCGGCCTCATCGACCCCGGCAAGGACGTCGACGGGCTGACCGCGGTGAGCGCCGGGCTGCTCGCGCTCGGCCGCGACGGGCTGCGGCCCTGCACGCCGTCGGGCGTCATGACGCTGCTCGACGCCGCCGGCGCGCGGCTGGAGGGTGCCGAGGCCGTCGTCCTGGGGCGCTCCAACCTGTTCGGCAAGCCGATGGCGCAGCTGCTGCTGGGCGCCGACGCGACGGTCACGACGTGCCACTCGCGCACGCGCGACCTGCCGGCGGTCTGTCGCCGCGCGGACGTGCTCGTCGCCGCGGTCGGCCGCGCCCGGATGGTGCAGGCCGACTGGGTCAAGCCGGGCGCGGTCGTCGTCGACGTCGGGATGAACCGGACCGAGCAGGGCCTCTGCGGGGACGTCGACTTCGACGCGGTCAAGGAGGTCGCGGCGGCGATCACGCCGGTGCCCGGCGGCGTCGGGCCGATGACGATCGCGTTCCTGCTGCGCAACACCGTGCAGGCGGCTCGGATGCAGCGGGGAGGCTGAGCGCGTGGACGTCCGTCGACTTCGCGGTGGTGAGCTCGGCGTCGCGGCGGGCGCGATCGGCCTGCTCGTCGTCATGTTCCTGGACTGGTTCGGCGGGCGGTCGGCCTGGGAGACGCTCGCCGTCGGCCGCGTGCTGCTCGCGCTGACGGCGCTGCTCGGGCTGACGCTCGTCGTCATCACGCTGCGCCGCCGGGCGGTCTCGATGGCGACGTCGTCGGCCTCGGTCACGGTCGGCGTCGGCAGCCTGACGCTGCTGGCGACGCTGTACCGCGTCGGGCTCGACGAGCCGGGCCGCAACGCGCTCGTGAGCGTCGACGGCGGCGCGTACCTCGGTCTGGCCTGCCTGCTGGCGATCCTCGCGGGCGCGTGGCGCTCGCTCGCCGACGAGCGCACCGCCGCCGCCGCGTCGCTGGAGCAGACCGAGCGCGTGCTCGCGGTTCGCGGTCCGCCGCGGCCGGCGCCGCCCTCGCGCGAGCGCCCGCGCCCGCCGCGCGCGTAGCGCCGCCCTCGCGCGACCCGCCCGCGCCTCGGAAACTGGATCTCGCGGCGGCGGATCTCGGTCCAGCCGAAGGACCGCGCGAAGCGGACCATTCTGCGTGGGACGTTCCGGCCGGGCGATCGGCACTGGACGACGGGCGAACGGTCACGTAGGTTCTCGCGCGGGATCGCTGCGGCGGCGCGACGACGTCGCGTGCCGGGCGACGACGAGATGACGACGGTCGACCTACATCCCGCGGGCGAAGCGCAGCGGCTGGCTGCGGTACGTCGCTACGAGATCCTCGACACCCCGCCCGACGGCGCATTTGACCGCGTGTGCGCGCTCGCCGCGCGCGCGTTCGGCACGCCGATCGCCTCGGTGACGATCGTCGACGAGGACCGCATCTGGTTCAAGGCGCTGCGGGGCATCGTCGCGACCGAGATCCCGCGCGAGCCGGGCCTCTGCGCCTCGGCGATCCTGCACGGCGACAGCTACGTCGTCGAGGATGCGGCGAGCGACCCGCGCACCGTCGCCAACGGGCTCGTGCGGGACGGCGGGGTGCGCTTCTACGCCGCGGCGCCGATCGTGACGCAGGACGGCTTTCGCCTGGGGACGGTGAACGTCCTCGACACGAGGGCGCGCCAGCCGACGCCGGAACAGCTGCAGACGCTGCAGGATCTCGCCGCGCTCGTCATGGACCAGATCGAGCTGCGGCTCGCCGCGCTGCGCCAGGTCGCGCTGGAGCGCCAGCTCTCGCGGCGCGATCGCGACGAGCGGGCGCGCTTCGAGCGCCTCGCGACGACGTTGCAGCGCAGCCTCTCGCCGCCGCGGCTTCCCGACGTCGAGGGGGCCGCGCTCGACGTGCTCTTCGAGCCGCTCGAGGACGACGTCGGCGGGGACTTCTACGACGTCTTCTCGCTCGGCGGCGACGACTGGGGGGTCTTCCTCGGCGACGTCTGCGGCAAGGGCGCCCCCGCCGCGTCGCGCACGTCGCTGGCGCGCTACACGCTGCGCTCCGCCGGGATGAGCGACGGCGATCCCGGCACGGTCGTCGCCAGCCTCAACGCTGCGCTGCTCATGGAGGGCGACGCGCCGATGTGCTCGGTGATCTACGGGTGCATGCGGGTGCTGCCCGCAACCGGGGCGATCGAGATCTCGCTCGTCGTCGGCGGCCATCCACCACCGCTGGTCCTGCGCGCCGGCGGCGCGGTGCAGCGCCTGGCGCCCGGCGGCCCGATGCTGGGCGCCGTCCGGGAGGCGACCTACACGGCGCAGTCGGTCACGCTGCGAGCCGCGGACGTGCTCGTGCTCTACACCGACGGGATCACCGACGCCGCGATCGACGGCACGCCGCTCGGCGAGGACGGCCTCGTCGCGGCGCTCGCGCGGGCGCACGCCCAGGCACGCGGCGAGGGCCCGCTCGGGGCGATCCGCCGTCTGCTCGCTCAGGCCGACCGCCCGCTGCGCGACGACATCGCGATGCTCGCGATCGGGCCCGCGCCGCGCTGAGGCGCGTCGCGTACGGACGCGGGCCGCCGCGTGGCATAGTCCGCGCTCGGCCTCGCGGCCGCCGAGCGCTCGGGCCTGGGCTCCGGCGGCGGTGGCGGCACGCTGACCCGCTGACCGCCCGCGGGCGGGCCCGAACCCGCGGGGCGCGCGGCCCGCGCGCCCCCGCCTCCTAGAATCGACGCCGATGATCGACCGCGAACAGGTGCTGCACGTCGCCCGCCTCGCGCGCCTGGAGCTGACCGAGGACGAGGTCGGCCGCATGAGCGCGGAGCTGTCCAGCGTGCTGGAGAACATCGAGAAGATCGCCGAGCTCGAGCTCGACGGCGTCGCCCCGACGACCCATGTCGTGGAGGTCGCCAACGCGCTGCGCCCCGACGTCGTCGAGCCGTCGCTGCCGCGCGAGGTCGCGTTCGCCAACGCGCCGGCCGTCGCCGGCGACGGCTTCCTCGTCCCGAGCCCGCAGGCCGGCGCGGACCTCTCGTGAGCGCGACCGACGTCACGCAGCTCAGCGCCGCCGCCGCGGTCGAGGCGATCGGCCGCGGCGAGCTCGGCGCCGGCGAGCTGTTCGAGGCCTACCGCGCCGCGGCCGCCGCCGACGAGCTGAACGCCTACCTCTGGGTCGCCGAGCGGGCGCCCGAGCCCGCCGCCGACGCGCCGCTGGCGGGCGTCCCGCTCGCGGTGAAGGACCTCTTCTGCACCGCGGGCGTGCCGAGCCAGGCGGGCTCGAAGATCCTCGAGGGCTACCGGCCGCCGTACACCGCCTCGGTCGTCGCGCGGCTCGCCGCCGCCGGCGCGCCGCTGCTGGGCAAGACCAACCAGGACGAGTTCGCGATGGGCTCGTCGAACGAGAACTCCGCCTTCGGCCCGGTGCTCAACCCGTGGGATCGCGGCCGCGTGCCGGGCGGCTCGAGCGGCGGCAGCGCCGCGGCGGTCGCGGCAGGCTCGGCCCCGTGGGCGCTGGGCACCGACACCGGCGGCTCGATCCGCCAGCCCGCGGCGCTGTGCGGGATCGTCGGCCTCAAGCCGACGTACGGGACCGTCAGCCGCTACGGCATGATCGCCTTCGCCTCGTCGCTGGACCAGGCCGGCCCGCTGACGCGCGACGTCACCGACGCCGCGCTGCTGCTGCGCCACATGGTCGGCCAGGACGCGCGCGACAGCACCTCGATCGGCTTCCCCGGCGAGATCGCGCTGCCACGGGCCGAGTCGCTGGCCGGCATCCGCCTCGGCGTCCCCGAGGAGCTGTCGGGCGACGGCATCGACGCCGGCGTGCTGGAGTCCTTCCACGCCGCCCTGACGCTCGCCGAGGAGCTCGGCGCCGAGCTGCACAGCTGCCGCCTGCCGCACGCCACGCACGGCCTGAGCGCCTACTACGTGCTCGCGCCGGCCGAGGCGTCCTCGAACCTCGCCCGCTACGACGGCGTGCGCTACGGCGCGCGCGTCGAGGACGGCGGTCTGGTCGGGATGTACACGCGCACGCGCAGCGCTGGCTTCGGCGCCGAGGTCAAGCGGCGCATCATGCTCGGCACGTACTCGCTCTCCAGCGGCTACTACGACGCCTACTACGGCCGCGCCCAGCGCGTGCGCACGAAGATCGCCGAGGACTTCGCGACCGTCTTCGAGCGCTTGGACTTCGTCGTGACCCCGACGTCGCCGTCGGTCGCCTTCGAGCTCGGCGCAAAGACCGCCGACCCGCTCGCGATGTACCTCAACGACTACTGCACCGTGCCGATGTCGCTCGCCGGCATCCCGGCGATCTCGCTTCCGAGCGGCCTCAGCGCGGGCCTGCCGGCGGGCCTTCAGCTCGCCGGGCCGGCCTTCAGCGAGAACCGGCTGCTGGAGGCCGCCTACGCGCTTGAGCAGGCGATCGGCTTCGACGGCGCGGCCGCGCGGGGGGCGCCGCGATGACCGACTTCGAGCCGGTCATCGGCCTGGAGATCCACGTCCAGCTCGCGACGAGGACGAAGATGTTCTGCGGCTGCGCGCTGTCCTTCGGCGAGCCGCCCAACACGCTGACCTGCCCCGTCTGCCTCGGCCTGCCCGGCACGCTGCCGCGGATCAACGCCCAGGCGATCCACTTCGGGCTCATGATCGGCCTCGCGCTCGGCTCGGACCTCGCGCCGCGCTCGATCTTCCATCGCAAGAACTACTTCTATCCCGACCTGCCCAAGGGCTACCAGATCAGCCAGTACGACGAGCCCCTCTGCCGCGGCGGCGCCCTGTCGGACGTGCGCATCCACCGGGTGCACCTCGAGGAGGATGCGGCGAAGCTCGTCCACGCCGGCGCGAGCGGGCGGATCCACGGCTCGGACGCCTCGGTCGTCGACTTCAACCGCGGCGGCACGCCGCTGGCGGAGATCGTCACCGAGCCCGACGTGCGCTCGGCGGCGCAGGCGCGCGAGTGGCTCACGCTCCTGCGCACGACGCTGCGCCGCCTCGGCGTCAGCGACGTGAACATGGAGGAGGGCTCGCTGCGCTGCGACGCGAACATCTCGATCCGCCCGCTCGGCGAGACGCGGCTGGGCACGAAGACCGAGCTGAAGAACATGAACTCGTTTCGCTTCATCGAACGCGGGATCAACGCCGAGATCGCCCGCCAGGAGGAGGTGCTGCGCGCCGGCGAAGCGGTCGTGCAGGAGACGCTGCACTTCGATCCGCAGACCGAGCGGATCACGTCGCTGCGCTCCAAGGAGGAGGCGCACGACTACCGCTACTTCCCGGAGCCCGACCTCGTGCCGGTGGCGACCTCGCAGGCGATGCTCGACGCCGCGCGCGCCGCGATGCCGGAGCTGCCCGCCGCCCGCGAGCGGCGCCTGCAGACGCTCGGCGTCAGCGCCGCGAGCGCGCGCCAGCTCGCCTGGCGCACGGAGCTCGGCGACTACTTCGAGGCGGCGCTGGAGGGCAACGGGGCCGTCCGCCCCGACCCGCAGCCGCTGGCCAACTGGGTCTGCAACGAGCTCGTCGCGCGCGTGGGGGAGCAGGATCCCAACGCCTCCAAGGTGCGCCCCGCCGCGCTGGCCAAGCTCGTCGTGCTCGTCTCGGACAAGTCGGTCACCGTCAACAACGCCAAGCTCGTGCTCGACCGCCTCGTCGCCGGCGGCGGCGACCCGGCGCAGATCGTCGAGTCCGAGGGCCTCGCGGCGATGGGCGGCGGCGATGCCGCGCTGGACCCGATCGTCGAGGCCGCGCTCGCCGCCAACGCCGGCGCCGCCGAGAAGATCAGGGCCGGCAACACGAAGGCGATCGGCGCGATCATCGGTCACGTCATGCGCGCGACGAACGGCCGCGCCGACGGCGCCGAGGTCACGCGGATCGTGCGCGCCAAGCTCGGCCTGTAGCCGCCACGGCGCCGCTGGTGGCCCGCGGGCCGGATCTGCGCGAGGATGGCGCCGTGAACGCGTCGAACGAGCAGCGCCGCCATCGCCGCGCCGACGTCGAGCTTCGCTGCACCCTGCGGCGCCCCGTCGGCCGGCCGATCGCAGCGCTGACGCAGAACGTCGGCGTCGGCGGGATGCTCGTCAGCAGCCCGCGGCCGCTCGCCGTCGACGAGGCGCTGGACTTCGAGCTCGCCGAGCTCGACGACCCGGTCCGCGGCCACGCGCGCGTCCTGCGCCACGAGCGGCTGGACGTCTACGCGCTGAGCTTCGAGGGGCTGCCCGAGGAGATGACGAGCTGCCTGCGGGCGCTCGCCGGCGCCGCCTGAGGGCGCGGGCGCACGACCGCCGGCGTCTGTGAGATCGAGCACGCGAGCGCCCTGCGGGTTGCCCGCGATCGTGACGGCTGTGACAATCGACCGATGAGCGCGCGGGCGTTGTTCGGGCCCTCGGCCCGCCTGCACAGCGCGTCCGGCCCGGCCGGACGCTGCGGCCGTGCCCGGGCGGCGATGCTCGTCGCGCTCGCCCTCGCGGGCGGCCTCGCGGCCTGCGGCGAGACGTCCGAAGAGCGCGCCGGCCAGCTCGCCGCCTCGGAGAACCCGGGATCATCCGGCTCGGGCTTCGGCTCCGGCGGCGCGAGCAGCGGCGGCGGCACGACCGGCGGCGGCGCGGCGTCGGGCGCCGGCGCGGGCACCGGCTCCGCCGAGAGCGCCGACGTGCTGGAGGCCGAGCCGACCGCCGACAACCAGGTGCTGCTCGGCGCGCAGTTCTTCGGCGAGGTCCCGATCAGCTTCGGGACGGTCGCGCGCGGGCAGACGCGCTCGGTGACGGTCGCCGTCAAGGCGCTGGGCCTCGAGCGGACGATCACCGGCGTGCGGATCGCCGGCGACGACCCCGGCGACTTTCGCCTGGACCCGCAGAGCTGCCGGATCGCAGCCGTGATCGCGGCCGGCGGGAGCTGCACGCTGCGCGTCACGTTCGCGCCGGCGGCGGACGGGCCCCGCCGGGCGGCGCTGCGGATCGAGGTCGACCCGGGGACGTCGGGTGGACGCGCGCTGGAGGGCAACATCCCCGCCGGACGCCCCACGGCGCCGCCCGCGCCACCCGCGCCACCGGCGCCGCCGGCCCGCGAGATCGCTCCGTCGCCGCCCCCGCCGGCCCCCGCCACGACGACCACCGCCCCCGCGCCGCAGCCGGCGCAAGAGCCCTGAGGATGGGCAGCAGGGTCGTGTCCGAGCGGGCCGCCGCCGCGGCCTCGGCGGCGGCCGGCCCGCCGCCCGCGACGGACCCCGCGGCCGCCCGCGCCCGCTCGGCGATCGAGCTCGTCGGCCTCGTCATCGCGCCGACCTCGCTGCTCACGGCGCTCGCCTTCTACTTCGGCTACGTGCTGACGAACGCGCGCGCGTCGTACTTCGGCATCGACGCCAGCGCGCTGGGCTTCTCGACGCAGGACTACCTGCTGCGCAGCACCGACGCCCTCTTCGTCCCGCTCGGCGTCGTCATCGTGCTCGCGCTCGGCGCGGTCCGGCTGCACGCCGCGGCCGCCGCTGCGCTCGCCGACCCCGACCGCGTGCGCCTCGTGCGCCGCGCGGCGACGATCGTCACCGTCCTCGGCGGCTGCCTGTTCGCCGTCGGCGCGATCGCGGTCTTCAGGGCGCTCCCGTTCTCGCCGCACTATCTCTTCGCGCCGTCCAGTCCGGGGATCGGCATCGCCCTGCTCGCCTACGGCCTGCACCTCCGGCGGCGCTGTCGCGGCGCCGCGCCCGGCGGCGTCGCGCGGGCTCGCGCTGACGCTCGTCGCGATGCTCGTCGTCCTGAGCGGGTTCTGGACGGCGTCGACGTACGCCGCGGCGCTCGGCCGCGGCCGGGCCGTCACGCTCGCCGCGCAGCTCGAGCGCCGGCCGCACGTCACCGTCTTCGCGCCCAAGCGGCTGGACATCGCGGCGGCGGGCGTCGAGGTTCGCCGGCTGCCCGGCGGCGAGGCGGCGGCGCGCTACCGGATCAGCGGGCTGCGGCTGCTCATCCGCAGCAACGGCAAGTACTTCCTGCTGCCCACCGGCTGGACGCGCGCCCGCGGCAGCGCGATCGTGCTCGACGACCGGCCCGAGTACCGCTTCGAGTTCTCCGCCGGCGGCTGAGCCGTCCTGGCGCGCGGACCGCCTCGCACGGCGCCGGCGCGGTCCTACCATCCGAGACAGCCCGTCACCCGCCGCCGAGGAGGCACCGCGATGTCGAAGCTCATCCGCATGGATCACACCGGCCACTCGACCGTCGCGGAGTGGACGGCCGACGATCCGGCCGCCGTCGAGGCGGCCGCGGCGGCGTTCGGCGCCGAGCTCGAGCGCGGCTACCTCGCGCTCGTCAGCACCGGCCCCGGGCACGCCGAGCAGGTCCGCGAGCTGCCCGTCGACGCCGAGCGCGTGATCCTGCGCCTGCCGATCTCCGGCGGCTGATGCACCGGTCGATGGCCGTCGGCGCCGACGTCCTGCCCGAGGCCGAGGCGCTGCCCTGGCGCCCGCGCGTCGATGCCGCGCGGCTGCGCCAGCAGGGCCGCCTGTGGACGCTGAGCGCCGCCCTGCACGTCGTGCCGTTCCTCGCCGTCGCGGCGCTGCTGCTGTGGGCGCAGCCGCTCGCGCTGCCCGTGGCGCTGGCCTGCCTCGCACACGCCTGGGTCATCCCGGAGCTCTATGCCCAGCGCGGAGCGAACGTCCTGGCGCCCCGCGCCCGCCAGGGCGACGGCGCGGAGCGGCGCTCGGTCGGCCTGCTCGGCGACCTCGTCGGCCACGAGGCGCGCGCGCTGCACGCCGCGACCGGGCTCGTGCTCGAAGCGGGGCGGCTCGGGACGTGGCTCGTCGGCGAGGCCGGGGCCGTGCTGCTGCACGGGCGCCGGCGCGCGTACTGCTACTGCGTCAAGGTCGACGGCGCCCATCCAGGCGCCGGCGCGCTGCCCTCCGGCGACCGCATCGCCCATCTGCTGCTCGCGCTGCGCAGCGACGAGCAGGGCTTCGCGACCGTCGCCAACCTCTCGTTCTGCGGGGCCCGCTGGCGGCTGCGCCGGCGCCTGCGCGCCGAGCTGCGCCCCGCGCTGGCGGCGGCGGTGACCGAGGCGGACACGCCGTCGAGCGCGGGGGCCTGATTTCCGGACGGCAGTCCAATGCGGCGCCCGCGCCGTCAGAGCACCATCCTGGGCATGCCTGCCACCCCCGATCCCACCCGCCGGGCTCTCATCGAGGTCGCCGCCGCACGGTCGGCCGCATCGAGGGATCCCGTCGTTCGCCGCTACCGGCTGGCGCGGGTCTCGCTCTACACGAGGCCGGATGCCGCGCTGGATCGCTTCGCGCACCTGCGTCGAAGCTACGACTGAAACCCACGACCCGCTCAGCCCGCCGCAGCGCACGCGCCCGCTCGCTCGGGAGTACGCTTGAAGGCATGTCCAGCTCAACGCCTTCAAGCAGCTCATCTCTCGGCAAGCGGGTGCTCGCGCTGCTCGTGCTCCTCGTCGCCGCGTGGATCCTCTTCAAGTTCGTCATCGGCCTCGTCACGGCGCTCGCGACGGTGATCGTCATCGTGCTCGCGATCGTCGCCGTCGTCTGGGCGATCCGCGTCCTCTGACGCCGCGCACGCGATGGCCGGAGGCGCCTACGTCGTCATCGCGCTGAGCTTCGGCCTGGCCGGCGGGATCGTCGGCCGCCTGAAGGGCAGCTCGTTCTTCATCTGGTTCGTCGTCGCCGCGGTCGTCCCGGTGATCGGGCTGCTCACCGCGATCGTCTACCGCTCCGAGGTCGACGAGCCGCGCCGGCGCTGTCCGACGTGCGGGCGCGTCTGCATGCTCTACGACGCGCTCTGCGTGCGCTGCGGGACCGAGCTCGAGTTCCCCGACGAGGCGGCGGCGGTGGACCGCGCGGCCCCAGCGGCCCGCTAACCTCACCTCACCCGCCGGCCACCCGGGCCGGCACGCTCACAGACGGAGAGGAGGTCGTGATATGCGCGCGGTCGATGCCATCATGGAGTGCTTGAAGGCGGAGGGTGTCGAGGTCGTATTCGGCCTCCCCGGCGGAGCCAACCTGCCGACCTACGACGCGTTCGTCGACGCCGGCATCCGCCATGTCCTCGTGCGCCACGAGGCCGGCGGCGGCCATGCGGCCGAGGGCTACGCGAAGGCGACGGGCCGCGTCGGCGTCGCGTTCGCGACCTCGGGCCCCGGCGCGACGAACGTCGTGACGCCGATCGTCGACGCGATGATGGACTCGGTGCCGACGGTCTTCATCACCGGCCAGGTGCGCACCGACCTCATCGGCACCGACGGCTTCCAGGAGACCGACACGCTGGGCATCACGATGCCCGTCGTCAAGCACTCCTTCCAGATCCGCTCGCCGCTGGAGATCCCGCGCGCGATCCACGAGGCCTTTCACCTCGCGCGCTCCGGGCGCCCGGGCCCGGTCGTCGTCGACATCCCGGTCGACCTCAGCCGCGCCGACATCGGCTACGAGCCGGTGACCGACCTGCATCTGCCCGGCTACCAGCCGACGATCGACGGCAACGCCAAGCAGATCCGCCAGGCCGCCAAGGCGATGGCGAGCGCCCGACGCCCGGTCATCTACGCCGGCGGCGGCGTCGTGAACGCCAACGCCTCGGCGCAGCTCGTCGAGTTCGCGACCGCCGATCGCTTCCCGGTCACGTGCACCCTGATGGGGCTCGGCGCGTTCCCCGCCCCGCACGACCAGTGGCTGGGGATGCTCGGCATGCACGGCACGCGGACCGCGAACTACGCGATGGACGAGGCCGACCTCATCTGCTGCGTCGGCGCGCGCTTCGACGATCGCATCACCGGCAAGCTGTCGGAGTTCGCGCCGCACGCGAAGTTCATCCACATCGACATCGACCCGGCCGAGATCTCCAAGACGGTCCCGGCGCACATCCCGATCGTGGGGGACTGCAAGAACGTCCTGGCCAAGCTCGTCGAGGAGTACCGCGCGCTGCAGGTCGACCGCTCGCGGACCGACGAGTGGTGGCGGCGCATCCGCGCCTGGCAGGAGAAGTACCCGCTGCGCTACGAGGACTCGACGGACGCCGAGATCAAGCCGCAGTTCATGGTGCAGGCGCTCTACGAGGCGACCGGCGGCGACGCGATCGTCACCTCCGACGTCGGCCAGCACCAGATGTGGGCCGCACAGCACTACCACTTCTCCAAGCCGCGGCGCTGGATCAACTCCGGCGGCCTCGGGACGATGGGCTTCGGCCTGCCGGCGGCGCTCGGCGCGCAGGTCGGCTGCCCGGACGAGACCGTCGTCTGCATCGCCGGCGACGGCTCGATCCAGATGAACATCCAGGAGCTCGCCACCTGCGCGGAGGACAAGATCCCCGTCAAGGTCTTCATCATGAACAACGGCTACCTGGGCATGGTCCGCCAGTGGCAGGAGCTGTTCTGGGAGAAGCGCTACTCGCACGTCGACATGGGCAGCTACCCGGACTTCGTCAAGCTCGCGGAGGCCTACGGCGCGACGGGGCTGCGGCTCACCGACAAGTCGACGCTCGTCGACGACATGAGGGCGGCGCTCGCGACCGACGGCCCCGTCGTCGTCGACGTGCGCGTCACGCGCGAGGAGAACACGTACCCGATGATCGCGCCCGGCCAGGCCGCGCGCGAGATGGTCGGGTGAGCGCCGTCATGGGCGAGCCCGGGACCAAGGAGCTGCTGAGCCTCGACGAGCTCGAGGCGACCGCCAACGCGCACAGCGGCCGCAAGCACATCCTCTCGATCCTCGTCGAGAACAAGTTCGGCGTGCTGACGCGGGTCGCCGGGCTGTTCGCGCGGCGCGGCTTCAACATCGACACGCTGACGGTCGGGCCGACCGAGGACGAGCAGTTCTCGCGCATCACGCTGACGTTCGACGGCGCGATGCACTCGGTCGACCAGGTGACCAAGCAGCTGCACAAGCTCATCAACGTCCTGAAGATCCGCGACCTCGAGCCGGCCGACACGGTCGCCCGCGAGCTCGCGCTCTTCAAGGTCGCCGTCGAGGGCGCGCAGCGCGCGGAGGTCATGCAGATCTCGGAGATCTTCCGCGGCAAGGTCGTCGACGTGACGCGCCGCTCGGTGATCGTCGAGATCACGGGGACGACCGACAAGATCGAGGCCTTCGCGCGGATGGTGCGGCCCTTCGGCCTCATCGAGATGATGCGCACGGGCGAGATCGCGATCAGCCGGGGCCGCGGAGAGACCTGATGCGCCGCGGCGCCGCGGCGCCCCCGGCAGCGATGTCGCCGGCGGGGGCGTTCGCGCTGGGCGACGGCGATCGCCGGCGGCTGCGCAAGCGCCTGGAGCAGGCCGTCAAGCGCGCGCGTCGCGGCCATGCCGGCGCCGACGGCGTGCTCGCGGCGCTGACGCTGCCCGTCGCCGACGACGTCGACCCGTCGGCGGTCGTGTTCGCGTCGCGCCGGCCGGGCGAGCCGTGGTTCTGCACCGAGCAGCCCGACCGCGACCGCGCGGCGGTCGCGACGCTCGGCTGCGTCGTGGCGCTCGAGGCGGGCGGGCGCGACCGCTTCGAGGAGCTGGCCGCACGCTGGCGCGCGCTCGCCGCGGGCGCGCTCTGCGACGCCGCCGACGCGCGCGGCGCGGGCCTCGTCGCGGCCGGCGGATTCGCGTTTGCCCCCGACGGCGCCGCGAGCCCGCACTGGGCCGGCTACGCGCCCGCCTCGCTGCACGTCCCGGAGGTGTCGCTCGCGCGGACCGGCGACGACGTCGTGCTCACCGTCGCGGCGCTCGCCGCGCCCGACGACACCGCCGACGGCCTGCTGGCCCGCATCGACCAGCGGCTGGGCGCGCTGCGGCGCGCGGCCCTGCCGCTGCTGGACCCCGATCCCGTCGGCCGCTACCAGGTCGCGGCGAGCACGCCGCCCGAGCACTACGAGGCGGCGGTGGCGCGCGCGGTCGAGCGCATCCGCGCCGGTGAGCTGGAGAAGATCGTGCTCGCGCGCGAGGTCCAGGTCCATGCGCCGGCGGCGCACGACGCGGCGGCGGTGTTCGGCGTCCTGCGCGACGGCTTTCCGTCCTGCTTCTGCTTCTGCGCGGGGCGCGGCGACGCGGCGTTCGTCGCCGCCAGCCCCGAGCTGCTCATCCGCCGCGAGGGGATGCGCGCGAGCACGCTCGCGCTCGCGGGGTCGGCGCGCCGCAGCGCCGACCCGTCGGTCGACGACCACCTCGGCGAGCAGCTGCTGCGCTCCGACAAGGACCGCGCCGAGCAGGCGATCGTCGCGCGCCGCATCGAGCGCGCGCTGCGCGCGCACAGCGTGTGGGTCGCCGCCGCCGAGGAGCCGGTGATCGTCAAGATGGCGAACATCCAGCACCTCGCGACGCCGATCCGCGCGCAGCTCGCGCGGCCGGTCGGGGCCGTGCGCCTCGCCGGCGTGCTGCATCCGACGCCGGCCGTCGGGGGCGAGCCGTTCGCGGTCGCCGCGCCGCTGATCCCGGCGCTCGAGGGGCTTGACCGCGGCTGGTACGCGGGTCCGGTCGGCTGGACGGACACCAACGAGGACGGCGAGTTCTGCGTCGCGCTGCGCTGCGCGCTGCTGCGCGGCCCGCTCGCGCGCTGCTACGCGGGGGTGGGGGTCGTGCGCGACTCCGATCCCGCCGCCGAGCTCGCCGAGACGGACGTCAAGCTCGGCGCGCTGCTGCCCGTGCTGGCGGGCTGACCCGGGCGGCGCGCAGCCCCGGCAACGCCCGTCAACGCCTACGGCTGATGGCCGCGCTAGGGTTCCGGCCAGCGCGTTGACTTTGGCGCGGATGTCCGTACGGTCTGCAATACGGAATCAGGGGAGCAGTTCGGCGTCGAGGGGCGCCGGCAGGCAACATTTCGAGTGGGGAGGTATCTGCATGAACAAGAGCTTGGCGCAGACATTGGGGCCGGTTCTCGGCCTGGTCTACGTGGTGGTCGGCATCCTCGGCTTCTTCGTGACCGGGTTCGGTGAGCTCACCGCCAACAGCGGCGACTCGCTGCTCGGGTTCCACGTCAACCCGTTCCACAACCTCCTGCACCTCGGTGCCGGCCTGTTCTTGATCATCATGTGCACGCGCTTCTCGGCTCCCGTCGCCGAGGGAGCATGCATGGGGGCGGGACTGTTTCTCATCGTCGCGTTCGTCATCGGCGTCACGGGCGGGCAGAACCTCACGATCCTCGCCATGAACGGCGCGGGCGACCTCGAGAACTTCAACCACCTGGTCGTCGGCAGCACGCTGCTCGTCGTCGGGCTGATCTCGAGCGGGGCCACCGCGGCCTCGATGAAGAAGCGCGGCTTGGCGTAGCGCCCGTCGGTTCGGCGTTCGTGCGGGCGGGCTCAGGCCCGCCCGTCGCATGTCCGGGGCCGGCCGGTGGATCCCGGTGTCCACCGGCGGGCGCCGCCGCTGCCGCGCGCCGGCGCCCCGTTGCGCGCCCGGCGCCGCTGCGCGCGGGTCAGAGCAGTGAGGTCGCCGCCCGCCGCGGGTCGTCGAGCGCGCCGTCCAGCGCGCTGCCGGCGAGCGCACGGACCTTGGCGCGCAGCGCGTCGCCGTCGAGCGGGTTCGCCGGGCAGCCGCGCGGGGCGCCGGTCTGCGCCGCCACGCGCCCGTCGACCTCGAGCCGGGCCTCGTCCTGGGCGAGCGCCCGGTCGGTGCGCACCTCGATCCGCGCGCCGAGCCGCGCGGCCTCGCCGTCGACGTCCGCGAACGCATCGACGCCGGGCGCGCCGCGCAGCAGCGCGTAGGCGGTCAGGTAGGGGATCGAGAACTTCGCCTGCAGGCCGGTGCTGACGGCGTCCAGCGCCGCTGCGCGGCGCGAGATCGGGTGCACGGCGACGGTCAGCCGCGCCTGCGGGCCCGGCGCGCTCCCGAGCGCGAGCGCCGCGTCGATCGCGCCGTGCGTCTGCAGGCAGCAGGGGTAGGCCTTGATCCAGTTCTCCTCGACGGCCCCGCGGGCGTCGAGCAGGTCGTCGAGCGTCGCGCCGGCGGTCCGGACGCCGAAGACCTCCGCGAAGCCGGCGCGTCCGGCCGCGACCGACGCGGCGTCCACCCGTGCGCCGGCCGCGGCGAGCCGTGCCGCTTGGACGCCGTCGGCGGCGGCGAGCCCGACCTGCAGCGCCTTGGCGTCCGAGCCGAAGGCGGCGCGCAGCCCGCCCGCCCGCAGCAGCGCGAGCGCGAGCGCCGCGCGGCTGCGCTCGCGGTCGAGCGCCAGCAGGCGTGCCGCCGCGGCGGCCGCCCCGACCGCGCCGCAGACCGCCGTCGGATGCCAGCCGCCCTCGTAGAGCGCCGGGTGGCAGGCTCGGGCCAGCGCGCCCATCGCCTCGAAGCCCGCCGCGTAGGCCTCGAGCACGGCGCCGACGTCCGCGCCCCGCTCGGCGCCGAGGACGACCGCGGCGGGCGCCGTCGCCGCGCTGAGGTGGGCGAGGCCGGGCGCGTACGTGTCGTCGAAGTCGAGCACGTGCCCGGCGGTGCCGGCCGCCGCGACGCGCTCGAGCAGCCCGCCGCCGGCCGCGCGCGCCGCGACCGCGGCGGGCTCGCGCGCTCCGCGGGCGGCGCAGGCCAGCCAGTCCAGCAGCGCGGCGCGGTAGCCGTCGGCCATCTACGCCGTGACCGCGGCCGCGGCCGCCGCCGTGACGCGGCGATGCAGCGCGAGGTTCGAGGCGCGGTCGCTCGCGACCCGGATGATCGTCGTCGAGCCGGCGCCCAGCGCGGCGCCCAGCGCGGCGTGCAGCGCGTCGAGGTCGGCGACGTCGGCGAGCGCGCAGCCGTACAGCGCGGCCGCGTGGGCGAAGTCCAGCCCGTGCGGCGTCGCGACGTGCTCCTCGAAGACGTCGCGCTCGCCGGCGATCGGCAGGAACTCGAAGATCCCCCCGCCGTCGTTGTCGACGAGCACGATCGTCAGCGCGAGGCCGAGCCGGCGGGCCGCGAGCAGCCCGCCGACGTCGTGCGCGAGCGCGACGTCGCCGATCAGCAGCACGACGGGGCCGTCGGCGACGGCGGCCGCGCCGAAGGCGCTCGAGACGGTCCCGTCGATCCCGTTGGCGCCCCGGTTGCAGAGCATCCGCGGCGCGTCGTCGCGCGCGGCGGCGAAGGACTCCACGTCGCGCACCGGCATCGACGAGGCGACGAAGAGCGTCGCCTGCGCCGGGAGCCGGGCCGCGAGCGCGCGGGCCACGAGCGGCTCGGAGAGCGCGCCGTCGCCGAGCTCGCGCTCGATCGCGGCGCCGACGGCGTCGTCGCCGGCCCGCCAGCCCGCGAGCCAGTCGGGGTCGGCGCACGGGGTGTGTGCGGCGGCCGCGGCGAGCGTCCCCGCCGGGTCGGCTGCGAGCACGACCTGCAGCGAGGCCCCCGGGTCCTGCCAGGCGCGGTGCGGGTCAAAGCCCAGCTGCGTGACCTCCTCGCCGAGACCGTCCAGCCACGCGCGCAGCGGCTTGGACGTCGGCAGGTCGCCGCAGCGCACGACGAGGTCCGGCCGGCGGCCAGCCACGAAGCACTCGACGCGCAGCAGCGCGTCGTAGTGCGAGATCGCCGCGCCGCCGCGCCGCGCGCCGCTGAGCGGATCGGCGAGCAGCGGCCAGCCGAGGCGCTCGCAGGCCTGCGCGACCGCCGCCAGGCCATGGTCGGCACGACCCGCGACGACGACGGGCCGGTGCGCGTCGCGGGCGACGACGGCGAGCGCGCGACCGGCGGCCGCGCTGTCCTGCCCCGGCGTCGAGCGCAGCACCCACGGGCGCCCACCGCTGCGCCCGGCCTGCGGATCGCCGCCGAGCTGCGGCGGCGCGACGAGCGGCTCGCGCAGCGCGAAGTTCAGGTGCACCGGCCCCGGCCGGCCGTCGAGCGCGGTCCAGACGGCACGGCAGGCGAGCGCGCGCATCCAGCGCGCCCGCTGCGGCGTCGCGGCGTGCGTGCCGACCTCGAAGAACCACTTCGCCGCGCCGCCGAACAGCTTGACCTGGTCGATCGTCTGTCCCGCCCCGACCTCGCGCAGCTCGGCCGGGCGGTCGGCCGTCAGGACGACGAGCGGGACCCGGGCATGGAAGGCCTCGACGACGGCCGGCGCGAGGTTCGCCGCCGCGGTGCCCGACGTGCACGCGATCGCCACCGGACGGCCGCCGTGCTTGGCGGCGCCGACGGCGAAGAAGCCGGCGCAGCGCTCGTCGATGTGCGAGAAGCAGCGCAGCCGCTGCTCGCGGACGAGCGCGAGCACGAGCGGGGCGCAGCGCGAGCCCGGCGAGGTGCAGGCCTCGCGCACGCCGCAGCGCGCGAGCTCGTCGGCGAACGCGCGCAGCAACAGGTGGGTGTCGGGGCTGGCGGGCATGATGGCGGGCGTGCCCGAGCCGCTCCTGCTCCTCCACGGCTTCATGCAGACCGGGCGCGGCTGGGACGAGGTCGTGCGTCACCTCGACGGCGAACGCTACCGTCCGCTGGCGCCCGACATCCGCGGGCACGGCGCGGCCGGCGCGCGGCGGCCGATCGACTTCGCCGCCTGCGCCGGCGACGTCGCGGGGCTCGTGGCGGGCCGCTTCGCCCTGGCGGGCTACTCGCAGGGTGCGCGGCTCGCGCTGCACGTCGCGCTCGCCGATCCGGCGCGGGTCAGCCGCCTCGTGCTCGTGTCGGGCACCGCGGGGATCGACGACGCGCGCCAGCGCGCCCGCCGGCGGGCCGCGGACGCCGAGCTCGCCGCCTGGATCGACGCCGCGGGCCGGACGATGGGCGAGGTCGCCGACCGCTGGGGCGCCCAGCCGCTGTTTGCGACGCAGAGCGCGCAGGTCGCCGCCGCGGCGCGCGCCGACCGGCTCGCCAACGAGCCCGCGGGGATCGCGGCCGCGCTGCGGGGAATCGGCACCGGCGCGATGGCGCCGCTCTGGGGCCGTCTCGGCGCGCTCGCGATGCCGGTCACGGTCCTCGCGGGGGAGCTCGACGCGAAGTTCGTCGCCCTCGGCCGCCGGCTCGTCGACGAGCTGGCGCAGGGCGAGCTCGTCGTCGTCCCCGGCGCCGGCCACGCGCTGGCGCTCGAGGCGCCGGCGGCCGTCGCGGCCGCGATCAGCGCCCGCGCCGCGCCGATCGCGTGACGCGCTGGCGCGCCGCGACGACCTGCGCCACGCGCTGGCGGGCCGCGACGACCCGCGTGACGCGCTGGCGCGCCGCGACGACCCGCGTGACGCGCTGGCGCGCCGCGACGACCTGCGCGACATGGGCGCGCGAGACGGAGAGCGACGGCCCGCCGCGACTGCAGCGCGGCAGCGGGCGCTGCGCGAGGAAGGCCGCGACGGCACCGTCCGCGCAGCCGCCGGGGTCGGCGCCGAGCACCGCGTGGCCGACGTCGCGCTCGACGAGCAGGCGTCCGCGTGGCAGCGCGCGGGCGAGCGCACGCGCCTGCTCGAGCGGCGTGCGCAGGTCGAGCTCGCCCGACAGCACGAGCGTCGGCACCCGCGCGGGCAGCGGCGCCGCCGCGGGCGCCGCCCGCAGCGGCGCGGGCCAGTCGACGCAGAGCGCCAGCAGGCCGGCGCTCAGGGCGGCCGCGCGATCGAACGGATACAGCGCGGCCGCGGGCGTCGCCGCGGCGAGCGCGCGCGCCTGGCGGCGGCGGTCGGCCGGCGGGGCGGCCGGGTCCCACGGCGCCGGCGACTCCTCGCACACCGTCGTCGCGAACAGCGCGGGGCTGAACTCGCTGATCGGCTCGCCGGCCTCGACGTCCTCGAGCAGGAGCTTCAGGCGCGCGATCCTCGCCGACCGTCCGCCAAGCGCGTCGCGCACGGCCGTCGGGATCTCCTGCATGACGCCCGGCTCGAGGTCTGAGCTGATGAGCATCGTCAGCAGGTCGTCGGCGTCGACGCGGACGGCGACCCTTCGTGCGCCGCGGCGCACGACGCGGCGGATCGGCGCGCGCCGCAGCCGCGCGCGCAGCCGCGCGAGGTCGCTGACCGGATGGGCCGCGGCGCGCCCGCAGCCGGCCCGGCAGACGCTCCTGACGACGCGCGGGACCGCTCCCAGCGTCTCCCGCGCGAGCGGATCGGGCGCCCCGATTCCCAGCGGCGAGTCGAGGATCATGCGCTCGACGCGCTGCGGGTAGCGGCCCGCGTACTCGAGGGCGACGCGCGTGCCGTACGAGACGCCGTACAGCGCGATGCGCGGGGCGCCGATCCGGACGCGCAGCGCCTCGATGTCCTGCGCGGAGTCCGCGCTCGTGTAGAAGGACCGCCGCGCGCCGAGGCTGCGCCCGCAGGCGCCCGCGCCGGCGGTGAAGGCGCTCGGCGCGGCGCGCTCGAACGCGCTGCAGCGCAGCAGCCCGGAGGAGCCGGTGCCGCGCTGGTCGAGCACGACGAGGTCGCGGCGCAAGAACTCGGGCAGCGTGATCGCGATCGACTCGGCGAAGACGACGCCGGCCTGTCCGGGACCGCCGGTCAGCGCCACGAGCGGGGCGCGCGTCGCGCGTGCGGCGCGGATCCGCGCCGCGCGGATCGGCACGGTGCCCCGGACGGAGCCGGAGCGGTCCAGGGGCACGCGCAGCGTGAAGCAGCGCGTGATCGAGAGGGGCTCCGCGCAGGGGCCGGTGGGGGCGGCCGCGGCGGCCGCGGAGGGCGCGAGCGCGAGCGTCGCGGTGACGGTGAGCAGCAGCGAACCGATGCGAACGGAGGTCATGTGCGCTACGTATGGTGGCGTGCTCAGCCAACTCGCGGTCACAATCCTGCTCGCGGCACCGATCGCGCACCTGTCGCCGACCCGCGTCGCGCTCCCCGCGGCGGCCCCCGAGCTCGGGCTGCGCCAGGTCGTCGGGCAGCGCATGGTGTTCGCCTACGACGGGCTCCGGCCGCCGGCCGCGCTGCGCCGGCGCATCGCCCGCGGCGAGGCCGCCGGGGTCATCGTGTTCTCGCGCAACGTGCGCTCGGCCGCGCAGCTGCGCGCGACGATCCGCGGGCTGCAGGCGATCCGCCGGCCGCGCGGGCTGCGCGCGCCGCTGCTCGTCATGGTCGACCAGGAGGGGGGCCCGGTGCGGCGGATCCCGGGTTCGCCGCGGCGGGCGCCCGCGGCCGTGCGCACGACCGCGCAGGCGCGCGCCGACGGCCGCGCCGCGGCGCGCACGCTGCGCAGCGCCGGCGTGAACATGAACCTCGCGCCGGTGGCCGACGTGGCCGCCCCCGGATCGGCCCTGGAGCGCGAGCGGCGCACGTACGGGCGCTCGACCGCGCGCGTCGCCAGCCTGTCGTCCGCGTTCGCTCGCGGTCTGCGCGCCGGCCGCGTGCTCGCGACCGCCAAGCACTACCCGGGCTTCGGCGCGGCGCGGGTGAACACCGACGACGCGCCGGCCAGGATCCCGATGGCGCTGTCGCGGCTGCGCGCGCAGGGGGCGCCGTTCGCGCGCCTCAGCCGCGAGGGCATCGAGGCGATCATGCTCTCCACCGCCGTCTACCCGGCGCTCGACGAGATCCCCGCCGCGTTCTCGCCGGCCTGGATCGGCCGCGAGCTGCGCGGCCGGGTCGGCTTCGAGGGGGTGACGATCAGCGACGACCTCGGCACGCCGGCGGTGGCGGACTGGGGGTCGCTCGGCGAGCGGGCCGTGCTCGCCGCGCGCGCCGGCGTCGACCTGCCGCTGTTCTCGTCGAGCTACGCGGCCGGCGCGCGCGCCGCGGAGGGGCTCGTCGCGGCGGCGCGCAGCGGCGAGATCGACGAGCGCGGCCTGCGCGCCGGCGCGCGGCGCGTCATGCGCCTACGCGCCGCCATCGCGCGCTGAGAGCCACGCGGCGGCGGCCTTCCAGGCGGCGCTGACCGGGTCGATCGGGTCGCGGTGGCCGCCGGGCGTCTCGGTGAGGCTGACGTCGGCGCCCGCCCGCTGCGCGGCGGCGGCGTACGCGCGCGAGCGCCGCACCGGGACCGTCTCGTCGTCGCGGCCGTGGACGAGCCCGACGGGCAGCGCGAGCGGCAGGCGGCGCATCGGGTCGGCCTGCGCCCAGCGCTCGGGCACGTCGGCGGGGCCGCCGCCGAGCAGCCGGTGCGCCGGCCGGCCGGCGCTGGCGAGGTCGAGCACCGCCGCCATCGCGAGCACCCGCTGCGGGATGACGCGCGGGTCGCAGCCGGGGGCGCCGTCGGGCAGCACGTCGCGGCCCGCGGCCCACAGCGCCAGCTGCCCGCCGGCCGAGTGGCCGACGAGCGTGACGCGCCCGAGGTCGAGCCCGCCGTCGAGCAGCTCGGGCTCGGCGAGCCGGTCGATCGCCGCCGCCACGTCGTCGAACGTGCACGGCCAGCCGCCGCCGTCGCGGCCCAGGCGCCGGTACTCGACGTTGTAGGCCGCGAAGCCGCGGCGCACGAGGTCGGCGCAGAGCGGGCCCATGATGACCTTCGTGTACGGGCCCTGCCAGTAGCCGCCGTGCAGGACGACCGCGACCGGGTGCGGGCCGGGACCGGAGGGCAGATGCAGGTCGGCGACCTGGCGCGGGTGCACGCCGTAGCGGTGGCGGTGCGCCGCGCGGCGCAGCGCCTGGCCCGCGATCCGCAGCGCGAGCGAGGTCACAGCAGCCCCGGGCCGCGTGGCACGACGATCGCTCCGCCGACGACCCGCAGCCCGTGCTCGAGATCCTCGAAGAGATCCAGCGTCGCCAGGCCGCAGGCGGCTTCGATCCGCAGGGCGGCCGCCGCGTGGACGGCGGCGGCGATTCCCAGCGGCCCGTCGAACGACGAGGCGACGTACGGCTCGGAGCCGGCGGCCCGGACGAGCGACGCGCAGGCCAGCAGGCCGGAGATCCCGCCGCAGCGCGCGAGCTTCAGGCAGACGGCGTCGGCGGCGCCGGAGGCCAGCGCGCCGGGCTCGGCCGCGGTCTCGTCCATCGCGACGCGCACCGCGACGCGCTCGCGCACCGCGCGCAGCGCGGCGATGCCGTGGACCGGCTCCTCGACGAGCTCCAGGCCGGCCGGCGCGAGCGCCTCGATCGAGCGCACCGCCTGCTCGACCGTCCAGGCGCCGTTGGCGTCCAGGCGCAGCCCGGCGGCGGGGCCGAGCGCGGCGCGCACGGCGGCGACCCGGCCGGCGTCGTCGCCGATGCCGACCTTGAGCTTGACGGTGCGAAAGCCGGCCGCGCGCGCCGCGGCGGCGCGCGCCGCCGCGCCCGCGCGGTCCTCGGCCCCGATCGTCGCGTTGACCTCGACGGCCTCCAGCACCCGCTCGGCGAGCAGCGCGGCGACGGGAACGCCGGCGCGCCGGGCGGCCCGGTCCCAGAGCGCGAGGTCGACGGCGGCGAGCGCCTGGGGCAGCTCGTCGGCGGCGCGGCAGGCGTGAAGCAGCGCGCCGCCGTCGAGCGCGTCGCCGTCCTCGAGGAGCGGGCGGTAGGCCTCGAGCGCGGCCCGCGCCCGGGCGGCCGGCACGCCGTCGTAGGGCTCGAGGGCGGCCGCCTCGCCGCGCCCCCGCACCCCGTCGGCCCCCTCGATCGTGAGCTCGAGGATCTCGCGCTGCGCGAGCGCGCCGAACGAGGTCCGCAGCGGCGAGCGCAAACGCAGCGTGCGCGCCTGGATCGTCACGCGCACGGGGCGTGTCCTCAGCGCCGGGCCATCAGCCGGCGAGGACGCCGCCGGCGAGCAGCAGGCAGAAGGCGAGCTGCAGCATGCCCGTCCGGGCGAGCATCTCGTTGAGCGTCGGCCCGTCGGCGTGCTGGCGCACCGTGCGCGCCATGCGCACCGCGAGCGGCAGCGTCAGCCACGGCGCCAGCAGCCACGGCGACAGCGACCCCAGCAGCCACGGCAGCGGTGCGACGACGTACGCGCCGTAGAGCATGAGGGCATAGATCGTGCGGCCCCGCTCGCGCCCCAGCCGGACGGCGAGCGTGCGCTTGCCCGAGCGCTTGTCGGACTCCATGTCGCGCACGTTGTTGACGACGAGGATCGCCGCCGCGAGCAGGCCGACGGGGACCGCGAGGACGAACGCCTCCCAGGGCCAGCTCTGCAGCTGCGCGAAGGCCGAGCCGGCGACGGCGACGAGGCCGAAGAAGACGAACACGAAGACCTCGCCGAGCCCCTCGTAGCCATACGGCTTCGGACCACCGGTGTACAGCACGCCGGCGGCGATCGAGGCGATGCCGAGAAACAGCAGCTCGATGCCCGCGACCACGACGAGGTAGACGCCGCACAGCACGGCCAGGCCGAAGGTGACGTACGTCGCGACGAGGACCTGGCGCGGCGGCACGAGCCCGCCGGCGGTCACCCGTACGGGTCCGACGCGATCCTCGGCGTCGGCGCCGCGGCGCGCGTCGGAGTAGTCGTTGGCGAGGTTCGTGCCGATCTGGATGAGCAGCGACCCCAGCAGCGCGGCGACGAACGCGCCGGGGCGAAAGACGCCGCGCTGCACCCCCAGCGCCGTGCCCACGAGGACCGGCGCGACCGCGGCCGGCAGCGTGCGCACGCGGGCCGCCATGAGCCAGATGCGCAGCCCGCTGCCGTCGGCGGTCGGCAGCGCGGTCATGGGCGCTTGGGGAAGCGCGCGAAGTCCGGGCGGCGCTTCTCGCGGTAGGCGTCGCGCCCCTCCTGCGCCTCGGGGTTCTCGTAGAAGAGCAGGTTGGCGTCGTGGGCGAGCTGCTGGATGCCGCTGAAGCCGTCCTCGGAGGCGTTGAAGCTCGCCTTGACGAGGCGCAGCGCGAACGGCGACATCGCCAGCATCTCGCGACACCAGGCGACCGTCTCGCGCTCGAGCGACGCGAGCGGGACGACGGCGTTGACGAGCCCCATGTCGAGCGCCTGGGCGGCGTCGTACTGGCGGCAGAGAAACCACATCTCCTTGGCCCGCTTGGGGCCGACGAGCGAGGCGAGCAGGCCCGCGCCGAAGCCCCCGTCGAAGCTGCCCACGCGCGGGCCGACCTGGCCGAAGCGCGCGTTGTCGGCGGCGATCGTCAGGTCGCAGACGAGGTGCAGGACGTGGCCGCCGCCGATCGCGAAGCCCGCGACCATCGCGACGACGGGCTTGGGCAGCCGGCGGATCTGGATGTGCAGGTCGGTGACGTGGAAGCGCCCGACGGCGCCGGGCGCGCCGGGCTCGGTGAGGTAGCCGGTGTCGCCCCTGACGTTCTGGTCGCCGCCCGAGCAGAACGCGAGCTCGCCCTCGCCGGTCAGGACGATGACGCCCACCGACGTGTCCTCGCGGGCGAGGGTGAGCGCCTCGGAGATCTCGACGATCGTCTGTGGGCGAAAGGCGTTGCGCACCGCGGGGCGCGCGATCGTGATCTTCGCGATCCCGTCGCCGCTGAGCTCGTAGCGGATGTCGCCGAACCCGCCGCCGCCTGGGGTCCACTCGATTGGCATGCGTGCAGGCTACTTTCCGTGGATGCTCGTGGAGTCCTGGCTGGCCCGCGCCGCGCGAACCCGGCCCGACGCGGTCGCGCTGCGCGCGTCCGACGGGTCGCCGACGTACGCCGAGCTGCACGGCGCGGCCGTGCTCGCCGCCCGCCGGCTCAGCGCGCTGGGCGTGCGGCCCGGCGACCGCGTCGCGATCGCGCTGCCGGCGCGCCGCGCCTTCGTCGAGACGCTGCACGGCTGCCTGCTGCTCGGCGCGCCCGCGGTGGCGGTCGACCTGCGGCTGACGGGGGCCGAGCGCCGCGCGCGGACCGCGGGCTGCGCGGCGGTCGTCCGCGAGCCGCTGCGGGGCCTCGCCGACGCCGGGGCGCCGATCGCCGCCGAGCACGAGCTCGACGCGACGGCGATCGTCGTGCACACCTCCGGCACGACGCGCGGCCCCAGGCCGGTCGAGCTGACGTTCGGCAACTGGCTGTGGAGCGCGCTGGGCTCGGCCGTCGCGCTCGGCGTCGACCGCGCCGACGTCTGGCTGTGCACGCTGCCGCTGTCGCACGTCGGCGGCCTCTCGATCCTGCTGCGCAGCGCGATCTACGCGACCGGCGTCGTGCTGCACGAGCGCTTCGACGCCGAGCGCGCGGCCGACGAGGTCGCGACCCGCGCGACGCTCGTCTCGGTCGTGCCGACGACCCTCGCGCGCCTGCTCGACGCCGGGCTGCGCCACCCGCCGCGACTGCGCGCGGCGCTCGTCGGCGGCGCCCCGATCGCGCCGGCGCTGCTCGAGCGCGCGGCGGCCGCGGGAATCCCGACGGTCAGCACGTACGGCATGACCGAGACCTGCTCACAGGTCACGACGGGCGGCGCGCCGCTGTTCTGCACGCGCGTGCGGGTCGGGGAGCGGCGCGAGATCCTCGTGCGCGGGCCGACGGTGGCGCCCGGCGCGCTGGACGCCGACGGCTGGCTGCACACCGGCGACGAGGGATCGCTGGACCGCGCCGGCGTGCTCACGGTGACCGGCCGCGCGGGCGACACGATCATCACCGGCGGCGAGAACGTCGCCCCGGCGGAGGTCGAAGCGCTTCTCGAGCGCCATCCGGCGGTCGCCGAGGCCGCCGTGCACGGCATCGCGGACGCCGACTGGGGCGAGCGCGTCGTCGCGGTCGTCGTCCTGCGACCGGGGGGTAGCGCCACAGAGGACGAGCTACGCGGTTATTGTCGTGTCCGACTGGCGGGATACAAAGTCCCTGGACGCTTCAGGTTCGTCCGCGAGTTGCCGAGAACAGCCTCGGGGAAGCTGTTGCGCCGATCTCTGGAGGAATGAATGTCAAGCGTGGGCCGTCGTCGTCGTTCGTTGATAGCTGGCATTGCCGCGCTGGCATCGCTGGCCGCACCCGTGGCGGCAGACGCCGCGAGCTACACCGTCAAGGGCGGCGACGGGCCCTGCGGCGGGGGCGATCTTGCCTGCGGCGGGCTCGTGGAGGCCGCCGCGGCAGCGGCTGCGGGCGACGTCTTCACGGTCGCCCAGGGCGCCTACCCCGCGGCGAACTTCACGGTCGGCAACGTGACGATCAACGGCCAGCCCGGCGTCTTCGTCAGCGGCACGATGCAGTTCACCGGCGCCGGCGCCGTGCCGTCCAAGCTCGCCAAGGTCGCGATGGTCTCGACGACCGCCGATCCGGCGCTCGTCATCTCCGGCACGGCGGGGCTCGTGCTCAGCGACGCGGTCGTCTTCGGCCAGTACGGCCACGGCGTGCTCATCTCCAACAGCACCGCGAACACGATCGCCCGCACGCTCGTCGCCACGGGCGGTGCCCAGACGAGCGCGGTGCGCCTGGACTCCACGACCGGCACGCCCGCCAAGGCGCTGCTCATCGAGTCCTCGATCCTCTTCGGCGGCGGCTCGGGCATCGGTGCGTTCACGCACAACAACGAGCTCCAGGCCCCCGCCGGCGACATCGCGATCACGGCGCGTCACATCACGGCCGCCGGCTCGACGCACGGGATCCTGCTGGACTCGTCGGCCGCGGCGCACGGGATCCTCGGCCAGCCGCCGGCCGGCAACATCGCGATGACGCTGACCGACTCGATCACCTTCGGGAACCTGACGCGCGTCTTCACGAACGTGCTGGGAGGCACGAACAGCGCGACGATCACGGTCCCGGGCGGCGACAACACGATCCTCGACGGCGACAAGAACGCGATCTTCGCCAACGCGGCCGGCAACAACTTCCGCCTGCGCCCCGGCTCCATCGCGATCGGACGCGGCGGGTTCACCGCCGGCGAGTCGACGACCGACCTCGACGGCGAGGATCGCTCCGCGGCCCCGACCGACCTGGGTGGCGACGAGTACAACAACGCGCCGCCCGTCGCCAAGCTCGCCGTCAGCACGAAGACGCCGCGGGCCGGCCGGCCGGTGACGTTCGACGCCGGCGGCTCGACCGATCGCGAGGCGACGTACGGCGGCGGGATCGTGCAGTACCGCTGGCTGTTCAGCGACGGCGCGACCGCGACGACGACCGGACCGACGACCACGCACACGTTCTCGTCGACGGGCGGCGCCGCGGCCTCCGTCGTCGTCGTCGACCGGCAGGGAGCGGTGAGCGACCGCGCGACGGTCGGCCTGACGCTCGTCGACGGCACCCCGCCGCTCGTGGTCATCCTCTCGCCGAACAACACCGCGAAGTTCTCGCGCTTCGTGACGAAGACGGTCACGAAGACGGTCAAGGGCAAGAAGCGCAAGGTCAAGCGGCGCACGCGCCGCAAGATCGTGCTCCGCGGCGTCTCCTCGGATCCCAGCGGCGTCGCGCAGATCGCGATGACGCTCGAGAAGCTCATTCCGGGCAAGACGACGAAGACCAAGTGCTACTGGTTCAACCCCAAGAAGGGCGTGACCCGTCGCAGCTGCAACCGGCCGGCGGTGATCGTCGTCGGGCTGAAGAAGGGCGGCAAGCTCGGCGATTGGAGCTACACGGTGCGCCGCAACCTCGCCAAGGGCACGTACCGCCTGACCGCCGTGGGCTCGGACAAGACCGGCGCGGTCGGCAACGCGGGCGGCAGGAAGGCCGGGGTCGTCAAGTTCACGCTGACCTAGATCCGTCGGAGTACCGCCGCACGAGCCTGGAGCACTGGGCTCGTGCGGCCGGTGCCTGGGGCACGCACCGCGACGTCTTCCAGTCGGCCGCGCGGCCGGTGTCGCAGTGGCTCGTCGACGCGCTGCGGCCCCAGCCCGGCCACCGCGTCCTGGAGCTCGCGGCGGGGCCGGGCGACACGGGCTTCCTCGTCGCCGAGCTCGTCGCGCCCGGCGGCGTGCTCATCAGCTCCGACGCCGTCGAGGAGATGGTCCAGCAGGCTCGCGCGCGCGCCGCCGAGCTGGGCATCGCCAACGTCGAGTTCCGCACGATCGACGCGGAGTGGATCGACCTCCCGACCGCCGACGTCGACGGGGTCCTCGCCCGCTGGTGCTACATGCTGCTCGCCGATCCCGCGACGGCGCTGGGCGAGACGCGCCGCGTCCTGCGGCCCGGCGGGCGCGTCGCGCTGGCGGCGTGGGCCGATCCGGCGCAGAACCCGTGGGCGTGGGCGCCGACCGCCGAGCTCGTCGCGATGGGCGCGCTCGAGCCGCCCGACCTCGACGAGCCGAACATGTTCGCCTTCCGCGACCCGCAGCGCATCCGCGAACAGCTCGAGGGCGCGGGCTTTCAGGACGTCGAGGTCGAGCAGGTCGAGATCGCCTTTCAGTACCCGAGCCTCGACGACTGGTGGGACAGGCAGCTGGACATGTCCACGAGCCTCGCGCGCAACGTCGGCGGCCTGACGCCGGCCCAGCGCGACGACCTGCGCGACGCGATCGACGCCCGGCTGGCCGCGTTTGTGTCCGGCGACGGCACAGCCACGCTGCCGGGCTGCACGCACGTCGCCAGCGCCGGCGCCTAGTCAGCACCCGCAGGCGCCGCGTCAAGCTCGGCAGCGCGACGACCGATAGGGCACGCAGTGCACCTCTCGAAACGACGCCAGTACCTGGCGCGGATCGCCATCGTCGCGGTCGCCTACGCCGCTGCTGCGCGCGGCGGTCTCGCGCTCGCCGGCGAGCACTCCAGCGTGTCCGCGATCTGGGCGCCGACGGGAATCGCCCTCGCCGCCCTCGTGCTCGGCGGACCGCGCCTGTGGCCCGGGGTCGCGCTGGGCGCGGCCGCGGCCAACGCCTGGACGGGGCTGCCCGCGATCTCCCTGCTCGGCATCACCGCGGGCAACACGCTGGAGGCGCTCGCCGGGGCGTACCTGCTGCGCGTGGCGCGGGTGCGGCCGTCGCTGGACAGCGTCCGCGACGTGCTCGGGCTCGTCCTCGTGAGCAGCGCCGTCACGCTCGTCAGCGCCGGGCTCGGCGTGGCGAGCCTGCGCGCGGGCGCGCAGCTGCCGTCCGACGCGGCCGTCGCGGCGTTTCGGACGTGGTGGTTGGGCGACCTCGGCGGGGCGCTGCTCGTCGCGCCGACGCTGCTGCTCGTCGCCCGCCTGTCGCCGGCGACCCTGTGGACCTCGCGGCGGCGCCTGCTCGAGGCCGCCGCCCTGCTCGTCGGCGCGACCTGCGTCGCGCTGCTGGTCTTCTCGGGCAGCGCCCCGCTCGTCTATCTCGTGCTGCCCCTGCCCGCCTGGGCGGCGCTGCGCTTCGGACCGAGCGGCGCGGCGGTCACGGCGATCGCGATCGCGACCGTCGCCGTCGCCGCGACCGCCAACGGCTCCGGGCCGTTCGCCGATCACGCGCCCGACGTCGGGCTCCTGCTGACCCAGACGTTCGTCTGCACGGGGGCGGTCATCGGCCTGCTGCTCGCGGCGGCGATCGCCGAGCGCCGCCGGGCGCAGGCCGAGTTGCTCGCCGCGCACGCGGCGCTCGAGGCCAAGGTCGCCGAGCGCACGGCGAGCCTCGCGCGGGCGCAGGCGCGCCTCGTCGAAGCGCACGAGCTGTTGCGGATCGGCAGCTGGGAGTGGGACGTCGCCGGCGGCCGCGTCACGTGGTCGGACGAGATGTACCGCATCTTCGAGGTGCCGCCCGGGGCTCACGAGCCGACGTTCGAGGGCTACCTCGCCCGCGTGCACCCCGACGACCGTGCGCGCGTGGAGGCGAACATCGCGACGGCCCTCGCCGGGCGCGACGTCTTCTCGGGCGACGAGCGCATCCTGGGCTCGGACGGCCAGACGAAGATCCTCGCCACGCAGGGTCAGGTGTTCCGCGGGGCCGGCGGCCGCCCCGCGCGCATGGTCGGCATCTGCCAGGACGTCACCGAGCGCCGTCAGGCCGAGCGGGCGCTGCGCGCCAGCGAGGAGCGTGCGCGGCGCATCGTGGAGGCCGCCAGCGACGCCTTCGTCGCCAGCGACGAGCGCGGCCGCATCGTGGACCTCAACGCGCGCGCCGAGCAGCTGCTCGGCTGGACGGCGGCCGAGGCGCTCGGACAGAGCCTCGCCGAGCTCATCATCCCGCCATGCAACCGCCGCCACCACCGCGACGCGGTCGCGCGGTACCTCGCGACCGGCGAGGCGCCCTGGGAGGACCAGCGCCTGCAGCGCGCCGTCGTCTGCCGCGACGGCCGCGAGATTCCCGTCGAGCTGACGATCTCCGCGGTGCACACCGAGGACGGGGTCGTCTTCCACGCGTTCATGCACGACATCTCCGAGCGTCTGCGGCGCGAGCGCTTCTTGGCCACCGAGCACGCGGTGGCGAAGGTGCTGCTCGAGGCGCGCTCGCTCGACGAGGCGCGGCCGCGCGTGCTCGAGGCGTGCGCGGTGGGCCTGGACTGGACGCTCGGCGGCTGGTGGGAGGCCGCTCCCGACGACGGCCGGCTGCACTGCACGGGCTTCTGGCGCAGCGCCGGCGATGGCGCCGCGGGCGCCTTCGAGCGGGCGTCGATGACGCTCGAGCTCGCGCCCGGCGTCGGCCTGCCGGGCCTCGCGTGGCGCACCGGCGAGCAGCAGGTGTGGCCCGCCCACGCCACGATCTCGGGGCCGCGCCGCGCGCTCGCCGAGCGCGTGGGCCTGCGCGCCGGGATCGCCGTGCCGCTGCGCTCGCGCGGCGAGGTCGTCGCGGTCCTGGAGTTCTTCACGACGGCGCCGGTGCGCCCCGGTGACGAGATCGTCGCGATGATGAGCCGCCTCGGCGAGCGCGTGGCCCAGTTCGTCGAGCGGGTGTCGGCCGAGAACGACCTGCGCGAGGCCGAGGAGCGCTTCCACCGCGCCTTCGAGGACGCGGGCACCGGGATGGCGCTCATCGGCGTCCGCGGCGACGAGGCCGGGCGCCTGCTGGAGGTCAACGAGTCGCTGTGCACGATCCTCGGCGCCCCGCGCGCCGCCCTGCTGGGCACGCTGATGGCCGATCACACCCATCCGGTGGACAGCCCCGAGATCCAGGGGCAGATCCAAGCCCTCGTCGAGGGCGAGGTCGCCTCGGTCCAGGGCGAGGGACGCCTGCTGGACGCGGCCGGCGCCGTCGTCTGGATCTCGCTGGGCACCTCGCTCATCCGCGACGCCGACGGTCAGCCGCTGTACCGGATCTCCCATCTGCAGGACATCACCGAGCGCAAGCGCTTCGAGTGCCAGCTGCGCCAGCTCGCCGATCACGACTCGCTGACCGGCCTGTTCAACCGCCGGCGCTTCGACGAGGAGCTGCGTCGCGAGCTGGCGCCGGACGGTGGCCCGGCGACAGCGGGCGGCGCCGTCCTCGCGCTCGACCTCGACAACTTCAAGTACGTCAACGACACGCTGGGTCACAGCGCCGGCGACGAGATGATCGTCTGCGTCACGGAGATCCTGCGCGGGCGCCTGCGCGCGACCGACACGATCGCGCGGCTCGGCGGCGACGAGTTCGCCGTCCTGCTGCGCCACGTCGACGAGCCCCAGGCGCGCCGCGTGGCGGCCAACGTGCTGGAGGCCATCCGGCGCGAGGCGATCGTCACGACCGCCAAGGGCTCGCGGCGGACGACCTGCAGCGTCGGGATCGCACTGTTTACGGCCGACTCGGGCCTGGGCAGCGAGGAGCTGCTCGTCGAGGCCGACATCGCGATGTACGACGCCAAGGAGGCGGGGCGCGACCAGGCCTGCATCTACGACGCCGACTCCAGCCGCCAGCTCAAGCTCCACGCACGGATGACCTGGGCGGACGAGATCCGCGCCGCGCTGCAGGAGGACCGCTTCACCCTGTACGCCCAGCCGATCATCCCCCTGCAGGGCGGAACCCCGCGCCACGAGCTGCTCGTGCGGATGATCGGCCGCGACGGCGAGGTGATCCCGCCGGGCGCGTTCCTGCCGGTCGCCGAGCGCTTCGACCTCGTCCGGGAGATCGACCGCTGGGTCGTCGAGCGCGCGATCGCGCTGCTGGGCGAGTCCGAGCGCCGCGGGTTGGACGTGCGCTTCGAGGTCAACCTGTCGGCGAAGTCGCTCGGCTGTGAGGACCTGCCGCAGCACATCGCGGCGCTGCTCGCCGAGCACGGCGCCGATCCCAGCCGGCTCGTCTTCGAGGTCACCGAGACGGCGGCCATCGTCAACGTCGACGACGCCAAGCAGTTCGCGCGGCGCCTCGGCGAGCTCGGCTGCGGCTTCGCGCTGGACGACTTCGGCGCGGGGTTCGCCTCCTTCTACTACCTCAAGCACATGCCGTTCGACTTCCTGAAGATCGACGGCGAGTTCGTCGCGAGCCTGATGACGAGCAGGACGAACCAGCTCGTCGTGCAGTCGCTCGTCACGATCGCCCGCGGACTGGGCAAGCGCACGATCGCGGAGTACGTCGGCGACGAGGAGACGCTCGCGATGCTGCGGGCCTACGGGGTCGACTTCGCCCAGGGCTTTCACATCGGACGGCCCCGCCCCGTCGAGGAGATCCTCGCCGCGCGCCGGCTGTCCGCACCGGCGCTGTAGGCGCCCGCGCGGGCGCGCGGGCGACCACTAGGATCCCCGCCCATGTACTACGACGACGACGCAGACCTCACGCTCCTCGACGGCAAGACCGTCGCCATCATCGGCTACGGCTCGCAGGGCCACGCCCACTCGCTGAACCTCAAGGACTCGGGCGTGAACGTCGTCGTAGGCCTGCGCGAGGGCTCGGACTCCGCCGCCAAGGCCGCCGAGCACGGCCTCGAGGTGCTGCCCGTCGCCGACGCCGCCAGCCGCGGCGACCTCGTGATGATGCTCGTGCCCGACGAGCTGCACCGCGCCGTCTACGAGGCCGACGTCGCCGACGGGATCGCCGAGGCCAACATGCTGCTCTTCGGCCACGGCTTCTCGATCCACTACGACGAGGTGCAGGCGCCGGCCGGCGTCGACGTCGCGCTCGTCGCTCCCAAGGGCCCCGGCCACCTCGTGCGCCGCCAGTACCTCGAGGGCTCGGGCGTGCCCGGCCTCGTCGCCGTCGAGCAGGACGCCACCGGCAACGCCAAGGCGCTCGCGCTCGCGTACGCCAAGGGCATCGGCTGCACGCGCGGCGGGGTCATCGAGACCTCGTTCAAGGACGAGACGGAGACCGACCTCTTCGGCGAGCAGGCCGTCCTCTGCGGCGGCGCCTCCGAGCTCGTCCAGGCCGGCTTCGAGACGCTCGTCGAGGCCGGCTACGACCCCCAGATGGCGTACTTCGAGTGCCTGCACGAGCTCAAGCTCATCGTCGACCTCATGTACGAGAAGGGCCTGGCGGGGATGCGCTACTCGATCTCGAACACCGCCGAGTACGGCGACTACACGCGCGGCAAGCGGGTCGTCACCGACGAGACGCGGGCGAGCATGAGGCAGATCCTCGCCGACATCCAGTCCGGCGACTTCGCGCGCGAGTGGATCGCCGAGAACCGCGCCGGCCAGGAGAACTTCAAGCGCATGCGCGCCGAGCAGGCCGCGACGCAGGTCGAGTCCACCGGCCGGGAGCTGCGCGCGATGATGGACTGGATCGACACCGACTTCAGCGAGTAGCCGCTCACCGCCCGCGGGGTCGCCCGCTATTCTCCGTCGAGCCGTCGCGACTGGCGTTCGGGTGGGGATCACCACCGGGGAGCGGCGGAGGACTCGCGAGCCGCACGCCTGGGCACAGACCCTCACCCGCTACCGCAGGACGTCTGCCCATGACGACGAGCACTCAGCTTCAGATCCCCCACGACCTCAGGCCCGCCGACGGCCGCTTCGGCTGCGGCCCGTCGAAGGTGCGCCCCGCGCAGCTCGCGGCGCTCGCCGGCGAGCACGCGGCGCTCATCGGCACGTCGCACCGCCAGGCGCCCGTGCGCGCGCTCGTCGGCCGCGTGCGCGCGGGCCTCGCCGAGCTGCTCGGGGCGCCCGAGGGCTACGAGGTCGCGCTCGGCAACGGCGGCACGACGGCGTTCTGGGACGCCGCCGCGCTGTCGCTCGTGCGCGACCGCGCGCTGCACCTGACCTACGGCGAGTTCAGCCGCAAGTTCGCCGAGGTCACCCGCCGCGCGCCGTTTCTCGGCGAGCCGGTCGTCGTCGAGGCGCAGCCCGGCGATGCGCCGCAGCCGGTCGCCGGCGACGGCGTCGACGCGATCGCCTGGGCGCACAACGAGACCTCGACGGGCGTCATGGTGCCCGTGGCGCGGCCGGCCGGCAGCGGCGACGCGCTCGTCCTCGTCGACGCGACCTCCGCTGCCGGCGGACTGCCGCTCGACGCCGCGCAGGCCGACGCCTACTACTTCGCGCCGCAGAAGTGCCTGGCCTCCGACGGCGGCCTGTGGCTCGCGCTGCTGAGCCCCGCGGCGATCGAGCGCATCGAGCAGGTCGCCGCGACCGAGCGCTGGATCCCCGAGTTCTTGAGCCTCGCCACGGCGCTGGCCAACTCGCGCCGCGACCAGACGCTCAACACGCCCGCGCTGGCGACGCTCGTGCTGCTCGCCGAGCAGCTCGAGTGGATGCTCTGCCAGGGCGGCCTGGACTGGTGCGTGCGGCGCACGACCGCGTCGTCGGACGTCCTCTACGGATGGGCGCGGGCGTCGTCCTACGCGACGCCGTTCGTGCGCGACCCCGCCAAGCGCTCGCTCGTCGTCGGCACGATCGACCTCGACGACGCCGTCGACGGCGCCGCGGTGGCGGCGACGCTGCGCGCCAACGCCATCGTCGACGTCGAGCCCTACCGCAAGCTCGGCCGCAACCAGCTGCGCATCGCGATGTTCCCCGCGGTCGATCCGGCCGACGTCCAGGCGCTGACCGCCTGCGTGGACTGGGTCGTCGAGCGGATCGGGGCGCGCGCATGACCGCCCGCGACCCGTCCGCCGCCGGCGGCCTGCCCGCGGGGAGCTGCCCACGATGAGCGCGAAGGTCCTCGTCGCCGAGGCGATCGGCGACTCCGGCGTGCAGCTGCTGCTGGACGCGGGCTTCGTCGTCGAGCTCGGCATCGGCTGGTCGCGCGAGCAGCTCGCCGAGCGGATCGGCGAGTACGAGGCGATCCTGATCCGCTCGGCGACGCAGGTCGACGCCGAGCTCGTCGGCCTCGCGTCGCGCCTGCGCGTCGTGGCGCGCGCCGGCGTCGGCATCGACAACATCGACGTCGCCGCGGCGACGAAGCGCGGGATCATCGTCGCCAACGCCCCGCGCTCGAACATCGTGACCGCCGCCGAGCACACGCTGGCGCTGCTGCTCGCGCTCGCGCGCAACATCCCGCAGGCGCACGGCTCGCTGACGGCCGGCCGCTGGGACCGCAAGCTCTTCAACGGCACCGAGCTCATGGACAAGACGCTCGGCGTGCTCGGCTTCGGGCGCATCGGCCAGCTCGTGTCCGAGCGCGCCAAGGGGTTCGGCATGCGCGTCGTCGCCTACGACCCGTACGTCGCCTCCGAGCGCTACGCGAACCTCGGCGTCGAGAAGTGCGACGCCGCCGACGACCTCTACGCGCAGTCGGACTTCATCAGCGTCCACCTGCCCAACACGCCCGAGACCGACGGCTGGCTGAACGCGCAGGCGTTCGCGAAGATGCGCGACGGCGTCCGGATCCTCAACGTCGCGCGCGGGTCGCTGATCGTCGACGCGGACCTCCAGGAGGCGCTCGACAGCGGCAAGGTGGCGGGTGCGGCGCTCGACGTCTTCAGGACCGAGCCGATCACCGACCACCCCCTGTTCGGCTACCCCAACGTGATCGTCACGCCGCACCTCGGCGCCTCGACGACGGAGGCCAGCGACCGCGCCGGCTACCAGGCCGCCGAGCAGATCGTCGCCGCCATGCAGGGCGGAAGCGTCACGACGGCCGTCAACGCGCCGGCGATCAAGCCCGAGGACATGGAGGTCCTGGGACCGTTCTTGCCGCTCTGTCACCAGCTGGGCAGGCTCGGCACGCAGCTGGCGCTGTGCGGCTCGGTGGACCGCATCGAGATCGAGTGCAACGGGCGCATCGCCGAGCGCGACACGCGACCGCTCGCCACCGCGGTGCTGCTGGGCGCCCTGCAGGGCAACACCGAGGAGCCGATCAACGAGGTCAACGCGCCCTCGATCGCCGACGACCGCGGCATCGAGGTCGTCGAGTCCAAGAGCACGGTCGCGCGCGACTTCACCGACCTCGTGCGGGTGCGCGTCGTCTGCGGCTGCGACTCGACGCTCGTCTCCGGAACGACGATCGGCCGGCGCAACCGCCCGCATCTGCTGCAGGCCTGGGGGCAGCGCTTCAACCTGCAGCTCGAGCCCTACCTGACGCTGTTTCGCTACCGCGACGTGCCCGGCATCATCGGCCGGGTCGGCACGATCTTCGGACAGCACGACGTCAACATCGGATCGGCCGCCGTCGGGCACGCGCCGGACAACGGCGACGACCAGCACGCGGTCATGATCCTCACGACCGACGTACCGGTGCCGCAGCAGCTCGTCGACGAGATCATCGCCTCCTCGGACACGTTCATCGACGGCCGCACCGTCGCCTTCGGCTGAGCGCGCGGCGCCCGCGCCCGCCCGCACCGGGCTAGCGCAGCTCGACGACGACGCCCTCCCAGGCGGCCAGCCGCAGCGCGCCGCGCAGCTGCGCGCCGTCGCGCGCGCGGTCGGTCCCGAGCGCGACGCGGCCCGCGAGGCCGTCCACGTCGACCGCGCCGTCGGACAGGTTGACCGCGACCGCGAAGCCGTCCCCGCGGCGGTAGGCCCACGCCCCCGCGGGCGCCTGGATCGACGCGTACGTCCCGGCGCTCAGGTCGGCGTGCGCGCGGCGCAGCGCGATGAGGTCGCGCACGAGGTGAAGCGTCGAGCCAGGGTCCTGCCTCTGCGCCGCGACGTTGCGCGCGGCGAGGTCGCCGAACGCAAGCCAGGGAGTGGCCTGGGCCGTGGTGAAGCCGCCGCCGGGCTGTGCGGTCCACGGCATCGGCGTCCGGCAGACGTCGCGGTTGCGGGCCGGATCGCCCGTCCGCCGGGCCACCGGGTCAAGCGCCGTCGCGGCGTCCTGGGGCACGTCGGGCAGCGCGATCTCGTCGCCGTAGTACAGAAACGGGGTCCCGCGCAGCGTGAGCACGACCATGAGCGCCGCCCGCGCGGCGCGCTCGTCGTCGCGCGCCCAGCGCGTCGCCAGCCGTCCGGCGTCGTGGTTGGATCCCGTGTACACCGGCCAGGCCTCCGGCGGCAGGCCGGCCTCGACGCCCTCGACGATCGCGCGCATCTGCGCGGCGTCGAGGTCGGCGTGGACGAAGAGGAAGTTGAAGGCCAGGTGCAGCTCGTCGCGGCCCGTGCCGTAGTAGGGGATGAGCTCGTCGAGCTCGAGCACGTACGTCTCGCCGACGAGGATCGGCTGCTCGCCCGGCGGTCCGTCGCCGCTCGGCGACCCGTGCTCGTCGGCGACGCAGCGCCAGTGGCGCAGGACGTCGTGCAGCTCGGGCCGGTTGGCGGAGAAGACGGGCTTGACCGCGCGGTGCTGCAGCTCGCGGTGGTCCTGCGGGGTCACCGGCGGGTCGTCGCGCAGCGCGCGGTCCTTGACGATCGAGTGGCACACGTCGATCCGAAAGCCCGCGACGCCGCGACGAAACCAGAAGCGCAGGATGTCGTCGAAGCGCTCGCGCACCTCCTCGTTCCACCAGTTCAGGTCGGGCTGCGTGGGCAGAAACTGGCAGAGGTAGTACTCGCCGGTCGGCTCGTGCAGCGTCCAGGCCGAGCCGCCGAAGTTCGACACCCAGTTGTTCGGCGGGCCGCCGGCGGGTCCGGGCGGGGCCCAGACGTAGAAGTCGCGGTGGCGCGCGTCGCGGCCGGTCAGCGCGTCGGCGAACCACGGATGGTCGGCGCTCGTGTGGTTGGGGACGAGGTCGAGCAGGACGCGGATGCCGCGCTCGCCGGCGGCGGCGACGAGGGCGTCGAGGTCGTCGAGCGTGCCGAGCTCGGGGTGCACGGCGCAGTAGTCGGCGACGTCGTAGCCCCAGTCGTGGTTGGGCGACGGCATCGTCGGGTTCAGCCAGATGCCGGTCACGCCGAGCCACGCGAGATGGTCGAGGTGCTCGCGGATGCCGGCGAGGTCGCCGATGCCGTCGCCGTCGGAGTCCGCGAACGAGCGCGGGTAGATCTGATACAGGACGCCGTCGCGCCACCAGGATGCGGCGGCCGCCCGATCGGGCCGCTCGTCGGACGTCGAGGTCATGGCGCGCCAGCATAGGTGGCGGCGCCGCATGCAACGCGCGATGCGGGAGCGTAGGGTGTCATCCGTCGAAACCTCGCGCATCCATCTACGTCACCCGGACTGGGGGTAGTGAAGTGTCCAAGCGTCTCGTGCTACCGATGTTGTGTGTCGCCGTGCTCGGCGGCGGGCTGACGCTCTCAGCCTGCGGGGGCGACGACGGAAGTACCGGCGGCGGGGGCACCGGGCAGACGGAGGGCGCCAAGACGATCGACGTCACGGCGATGGACGCCGCGAAGGGCAGCGTCACCGTCTGCATGGGCAAGGACACGGGCGGCGACGTCACCGCCGCGGTGAAGGCGTTCAACAAGCAGAACAACGGCGTGACGGCGAAGCTGCTCGAGTTCTCGACCTCGGCCGACGAGCAGCGCCAGCAGTTCGTGCAGCGCCAGGAGGCCAAGTCGGGCGAGTGCGACGTCTTCTCCTCCGACGTGATCTGGACCGCCGAGTTCGCATCTCAGAAGTGGCTGTACGACCTGTCGCCCTACGTCGAGACGCGCAAGGACGAGCTCATCCCGGCGACGCTCGAGACCGCCACCTTCGACGGCAAGGTCTGGGGCATGCCGCAGCAGACCGACGCGGGCTTTCTGTACTACCGCACCGACCAGGTCACGCAGAAGCCGGCGACGTGGCAGGAGGTCTACGCCCAGGCCAAGGCCAAGAAGGGCATCGTCTACCAGGGCGCGCCCTACGAGGGGCTCACGGTGGACTTCCTCGAGCTCGCGTTCGCGGCCGGCGGCAAGGTGCTCTCCGACGACGGCAAGACGTCTGAGATCAACTCGCCCGCGAACGTCAGGGCGCTCACGCTCATGGCCGACGGCGTGAAGAACGGCACCGCGGCGCGCGGCGTGACGACGTACATGGAGGAGGAGTCGCGGCGCTACTTCGAAAGCGGCCGGGCGACGTTCATGCGCAACTGGCCCTACGCCTACACGCTCGGCAACAAGGCCAAGGCGGTCAAGGGCAAGTTCGACGTCATGCCGTTCCCGCCGTTCGAGGGCGGCGGCAAGGCCGGCATCCTCGGCGGCCACAACCAGGTCGTCTCGGTCTACTCCGACAACCCCGGCGGCGCGCTGAAGTGGATCGACTACGTCACCGGGATGGAGAACCAGAAGCGCCAGTTCCTGCTCGCCTCGCAGGCGCCGCCGCTGTCGGCCGTCTACGACGACCCGGCCGTCCAGAAGAAGTTCGCCTTCGCGAGCGAGCTGCGCGACGCGGTCGGGCAGGCGAAGTCGCGGCCGGTGTCGCCGGTCTACCCGCAGGTCTCGCAGGCGATCTACAAGAACGTCAACGCGGCGCTGTCGGGCAAGGTGACGCCGGAGCAGGCGCTGCAGACCGCGCAGGCTGAGATGGACAAGGCGCTAGCCACGTTCTAGGCATGGAGGCGGCCTCCGTAGCAGGCGGCCTACCGCCGAGGCGGCGCTCCCGAGGAGTCTCGGAGCGCCGCCTCGCGCAGTACATGGTCGCGCCGTCGCTGGGCCTCATCGCGCTCGTCGCGCTGTGGCCGATCATCTACGCGATCTGGCTGTCGCTGCACGAGTACAGCCTCGTGCAGGCCGGCCTGTCGCGCTGGGCCGAGCCGTTCGGCCTGGGCAACTACATCGACGCGCTGAAGGACAGCCAGTTCTGGCGCGCGACGCGGATCACCGTCGTGTTCACGATCGCGTCGGTGTTCCTCGAGACGCTGCTCGGCCTGGCGATGGCGCTCATCATGCACTCGGCCTTCAAGGGCCAGGGGCTGCTGCGGACCGTCGTGCTCGTCCCGTGGGCGGTCCTGACGGTCGTCACGGCGATCATGTGGCGCACGATCTTCGATCCGAACCTCGGCTTCGTGAACACGCTGCTGGGGACGAACACGGTCTGGCTCGGGCGCGAGCCGCAGGCGCTCATGGTCATGATCTTCGCCGACGTCTGGAAGACGGCGCCGTTCATGGCCCTGCTGCTGCTCGCCGGGCTGCAGGTCATCCCCTCGGAGGTCTACGAGGCCGCCAAGGTGGACGGTGCGACCGCCTGGCAGCGCTTTCGCCGCATCACCCTGCCGCTGCTGACGCCGGCGCTGCTCGTCGCGCTCATCTTCCGCACGCTCGACGCGCTGCGCGCGTTCGACCTGCCCAAGGTGCTGACCAACGGCGCCAACGGAACCGAGACGCTGTCCCTGCTCGCGGCGCGAACGTTCCAGGAGAACCGGTTGTACGGCGAGGGGGCGGCGCTCTCGATCCTCACGTTCCTCATCGTGATGCTCGTCTCGTTCTCGTACATCCGACTGGTCGGCGGAAACCTCAAGGCGATGGCGGAGGACTGACCCGTGGAAGCTGCCTCCGTCCCCGCCGCGCGCACCGCCGACACGGTCGCCACGAGGCGACGCAAGCCGCCCAAGGGGCCGGCAACCCCCTGGTGGCTGTGGCTCTCGGTCGCCGCGATCGTGATCTTCTGCCTGTTTCCGTTCTACTGGCTGCTGAACATCTCCCTGAAGACGGGCGCCGACCTGTCGTCGGCGGACATCGTTCCGCCCAACCCGTCGCTGGACAACTACACGTCGATCTTCGGCAACGCGAGCTTCACCAAGGCGCTGACGAACAGCGCCATCGTGAGCCTCACGACGACGTTCATCGGCGTGGTCGTCGGCTCGTTCGCGGCCTACGCGCTCGCGCGCCTGAAGATGCGCTTCAAGTTCGGGCTGCTCGCGCTCGTGCTGTCGATCACGACGTTCCCGCAGATCGCGATCGCGGCGCCGCTGTTTCGCCTGTGGTCGGACATCGGGCTCTACAACACGCTCATCGGGCTCGTCATCCCCTACCTGACGTTCGCGCTGCCGCTGTCGATCTACATCCTCGTGTCGTTCTTCAAGGAGATCCCGAAGGACCTCGAGGAGGCCGCGCTCGTCGACGGGGCGACGAACTTCGAGGCCTTCCGCAAGGTCGTCGTGCCGCTCGCGGCGCCCGGCCTGGCGACGACGGCGATCCTGACGTTCATCTCGGCGTGGAACGAGTTCCTGCTCGCGTTCACGCTGACGTCCTCGCAGTCCGCGCGGACGGTCCCGGTGGCGATCTCGCAGTTCACGGGCTCCACGCAGTTCGAGGTTCCGCTCGGCACGCAGTCGGCGGCCTCGATCGTCATCTCGGTCCCGCTGATCGTGCTCGTGCTCCTGTTCCAGAAGCGAATCGTGGCCGGCCTGACCGCCGGCGCAGTGAAGGGGTGACTCGTGGCTGAGATCACGTTCAACGAGATCTGGAAGCGCTATCCGGACGGCTTCGAGGCCGTCAAGAACATGAACCTCGAGGTTCGCGACGGCGAGTTCATGATCCTCGTCGGCCCGTCCGGATGCGGGAAGTCCACGGCGCTGCGGATGATCGCCGGCCTCGAGGACATCACCGAGGGCGACCTCGTGATCGGCGGCGAGCGCGTCAACGAGCTCGCCCCGCGCGACCGCGACATCGCGATGGTCTTCCAGAACTACGCCCTGTACCCGCACATGACCGTGCGCCAGAACATGGGCTTCGCGCTGAAGCTCGCGAAGGTCGACCAGGCCGAGATCGACCGCAAGGTCGACAAGGCGGCGCAGATCCTCGAGCTCAAGGCGCACCTGGATCGCAAGCCGGCCAACCTGTCGGGCGGCCAGCGCCAGCGCGTCGCGATGGGCCGCGCGATCGTGCGCGACCCGAAGTGCTTTCTCATGGACGAGCCGCTGTCGAACCTCGACGCGAAGCTGCGCGTGCAGATGCGCACGCAGGTCGCGCGCCTGCAGCGCCAGCTCGGCACGACGATGGTCTACGTCACGCACGACCAGACCGAGGCGATGACGCTCGGCGACCGCGTCGCGGTCATGCGCGCGGGCGTCATCCAGCAGGTCGACGCGCCCAAGCGCCTCTACGAGGACCCCGCGAACCTCTTCGTCGCCGGCTTCATCGGATCGCCGTCGATGAACTTCGTCGCGGGCCGCCTGGAGGGCAACAGCGTCAAGCTGCCGTTCGGCGAGGCGCCCCTCAGCGGCCGGATGGTCAAGGCGCTGCGGGCCGCGGGCGGCCACGCCTCGCGCGACGTCATCGTGGGGATGCGCCCCGAGCACTTCGAGGATGCCTCGATCGAGGATCCCGACGCCCCCGACCGGCTGCGCTTCAAGGCGACGATCGACGTCGTCGAGTCGATGGGCTCCGAGCTGTACGCGTACTTCTCGGTCCAGGGCGAGGGCATCCAGTCCGACGACCTCAAGGATCTCGCCAAGGACGCCGGCATCGAGGACCTGCCGTCGTCGGGCGCGCAGCAGATCGTCGCCCGCCTCGACGCGGCGAGCGACGCCACCCCGGACGGCGCGCTCGAGCTCGCGCTGGACACGAGCGAGATCAAGCTCTTCGATCCCGAGGGGGGCCGGTCGCTCACCCGCGCGTGAGCCGGCGTGGGGCGCGATGGAGTACGTGACGCTCGGCCGCTCGGGACTCGTCGTGTCGCGGCTGTGCCTCGGCACGATGACGTTCGGCCGCGAGGCGGACGAGGCCGCGTCGACGGCGATGGTCGACCGCTTCCTGGATGCGGGCGGGACGTTCGTCGACACCGCCGACGTGTACGGGCGCGGGGTCTCTGAGCAGATCACCGGACGGGCGATCGCCGGCCGGCGCGACGCGGTCGTGCTCGCGACGAAGGCGCGCCACGCGATGGGGGAGGGCCTCAACGACACGGGGCTCTCGCGACGCCACGTCATCGCCGCCTGCGACGCGTCGCTGCGGCGGCTGCAGACGGACTGGATCGACCTCTACCAGCTGCACATGTGGGACGAGCTGACCCCGATCGAGGAGACGCTCTCGGCGCTGACCGACCTCGTCCGCCAGGGCAAGGTCCGCTACGTCGGGGCCTCGAACGTCGCCGGCTGGCAGCTCATGAAGGCCGAGCTCGTGGCCGAGCGCCATGGCTACGAGCGCTTCGTGTCGCTGCAGCCGCAGTACTCGCTCGTCGAGCGGCGCCTCGAGCACGAGATCGGCCCCGCCGCCGCCGACCTCGGCCTCGGGCTCATCCCCTGGGCACCGCTGGCGCAGGGGCTGCTGACCGGCAAGTACGACCGCGGTGGACCCTCCGCCGGAACGCGGATCGCCGAGGCCTCGACCCACGCCGTCGAGGCGTGGGAGCGCCGCGACAGCGAGCGCAACTGGCGCATCGTCGAGGTCGTGGGGGAGATCGCGGGGGAGTCGGGCCGCAGCTTCGCGCAGGTCGCGCTGAACTGGCTGTTGACGCGCGACGGCGTCGCCGCGCCGATCGTCGGTGCGCGCCACGTGGGCCAGCTCGAGGACAACCTCGGCGCCGTCGGCTGGCGGCTGACGGCGCAGCAGGTGCGGCGGCTGGACGACGTCAGCGCGCCCGAGCCGGTCCACCCGTACGACTTCATCGCTGCCGAGCAGCGCAGCCTCACGCCCCCGCCGCCGTGAGCGCGGCGCCCGCGCGCGTCGCCGTCGTGACCGGCGTGAGCCGGCGCCGGGGGATCGGGTTCGCGATCGCGCGCCGGCTGCTCGCCGACGGCGCGCACGTCCTCGCGCACTCGTGGTCGGCGCACGACGCCGAGATGCCCTGGGGCGCCGGCGAGGGTGGCGTCGAGCGCGTGCTCGACGAGCTCGGCGGCGACGCGGGGGACCGGCTCGCGCACGTCGAGGCCGACCTCGCCGATCCCGCCGCGCCGGCGTTCGTCATCGGCTTCGCGGTCCAGCGCTTCGGCGCCGTCGACGTCCTCGTCGCCAACCACGCGCGCTCGTCGGCGATGGCGCTGCGCGACGTCACCGCCGAGGAGCTCGATCGTTCGTGGGCGGTGAACGCCCGCGCCGTCGTCCTGCTCGTGCAGGCCTACGCCGCCGCGCGCGACCGCGAGCGCCCCGACGGCCGCGTCGTGCTGTTCACCTCCGGCCAGCACCTGGGCCCGATGGCCGGCGAGCTGCCCTACGCGATCTCCAAGGGGGCGGTGCACCAGATGACGCGGACGCTCGCCGACGCGCTCGCCGACGAGGCGGTCACCGTCAACGCCGTCAATCCCGGCCCGGTCGACACGGGCTGGGCGTCGGACGAGCTGCGCGAGCGGCTGCGCGCCCGCTTTCCGGGCGGCCGCTGGACCCGACCCGACGAGGTCGCCGACGTCGTCTCGTGGCTGGCCTCGTCGCGCAGCGGCGCGATCACCGGGCAGGTCGTCGACGCCGAGCGTGGCTTTCGCCGGAGCTGACCGGCGGCCGGGGGCCGGCTACTCGCGCCGCACGTCGACGATGCCGCGCGCCGAGCGCGTCGCGCGCAGCACGCCGTGCAGGCGCAGCTCGCGCACGCCGCGCGGCAGGTCCGCGGGTCCGGGCGCCGCCGCGCCGCGCTGCAGCCCGAGCCCCTCGGCGAGCAGGAACGGGATCGCGCCCGCCGCCCACGCCTGCGGGCGGCAGGCGACCGGGTAGGGCACGAACGGCTCGCCGGCGACGCGCCGATGGCCGCCGAACAGCTCGGGCAGGCGCCCGCCGGGAGCGAGCGCCGCCGCGTCGACGAGCGCGCCGAAGAGATCGAGGAAGTCCTCGCGGAAGCCGTGTCGCCGCAGCCCGGCCGCGATGAGCGCGGTGTCGTGCGGCCAGACGGACCCGCGGTGGTAGCTCAGCGGGTCATAGCGCGGCTCGCCGTCGGCGAGCGTGCGGATGCCCCAGCCCGACCACATCGCGGGGGACATCAGCGCGTCGCGCACCGCCCGGGCGCGCGCCGCCGGCAGGCGCCGCGCCCACAGGACGTGCCCCTGGTTGGAGGCGAGGACCTCGCTGCCCAGGGCCATCGCGTAGAAGCCGCGCCGCGCCAGCCAGAACGGCTCGACGTCGCGCCCGGCGTAGGCCTGCGGCTCGACGAGCGCGACGGGATGCGCGGCCGGCACGCCGTCGTCGGAGTCCTTCCAGCCCTGGTGGCGCAGCGTGCCCGCCGTGTACGTCAGCGGATCGCGCCGCGCGATCCACGCGCGCGCGGCCCGCGCCGCGGGCGCGAGCTGCGCCTGCAGGGCGGCGTCGCCGGTCGCCTCGAGGGCGAGCAGGAACAGCGGCGTCGCGTCGACGCTGCCGTAGTAGCGCGCCAGCGGCGTGCCGCGCTCGCCCGGTCGCAGCTCGTGCAGGATCTTGCCGGGCTCCTCCTCGCGCTCGCGGTCCTCGGTCCGGCCGATCCGCGCGGCGAGCAGGCGCAGCGTGCCCGCCGCGACGGCGGGCGCGAACGCCATGAGCTGCAGCGCGGCGATGAGGCTGTCGCGGCCGAAGAGCGTCGCGTACCAGGGCAGCCCCGCCGCGAAGTACGGCTCGCCGTCGAGCGAGGAGACGAGCATCCGCATGTCGGCGAAGGCGCGCGACAGGACGGCCGCGAAGCGCTCGTCGTCGCATTCGACGGCCGGCAGCACGCAGGCGTCCGGCGGCGGAGCCCGCGGGGCGGGGGAGAAGCGGTACTCCACGCGCAGCTCGCCCGGGGCCTCGTGGCGGCGCACCGCCGTGGCGTGGCCCGGGCGGGGCTCGCGCGCGACGATCCCGCGCAGGCCGAGGATCGTGACGAAGTCAGCGTCCGTCGCAAGCTCGATCGCGTCGCGCGCGACGACGCGCTCGACCATCGTGCCGTCGGCGTGCACGCGGCGCTCCAGGCGCGCACCGCCCGCGAAGCGCTGCACGCTCGTGTGGCCCGCGCGGTCGTCGGCCGCGGTCACCCGCGGCAGCGCACCGCCGAGCCGCAGCTCGTGGCGGCTGACGTGCCGGCAGTCGTCCATCCAGACCCCGTCCGCGCCGCTCCAGGGTCCGTCGCGGGGGACCATCGCGAAGACGTTGCCGTCCTTGATGACGAGCCGGTCGGCGAGATCGGTCATCGCGCTGCGGCGGCGAGGCCGGCGGCCGCCAGGCACAGCAGGCCGAGGACGGCGCCCAGCGCCAGCCGCAGGCTCGTGACCTCGGCCAGGAAGCCGATGAGCGGCGGCCCCGTCACGAGCCCACCGTAGCCCGCGGTGGAGACGGCGGCGATCGCCGGACCGGGCGCGTCGCCGGCGCGGTCGGACGCCGCCCGGACGAGCAGCGCAAACGCCGCCGAGAGCCCGATGCCGGTGACGGCGAACCCGGCCGCGGCGACCGCGACCGACGGCGCGGCGGCGGCGACGACGATCCCCGCGCCGGCGACGAGCGCGCCGGCGCGCAGGTGCACGACGCCGCCCAGGCGCTGCGTGATGCGGTCGCCCGCCAGGCGCCCGATCGTCATCGTCGCCGAGAACGCGGCGAGTCCGGCGACCGCGGTGCCCTCCGAGGCCGACAGCGACGTCGCGAGGTGCACGGCGCTCCAGTCGGCGATCGCCCCCTCGGCGAGGAGCACGCAGAACGCGATGGCGCCCAGGCCGGCGAGCGCACGCGACGGCCGCGCGAAGGCGGGCCCGCCCGCGCGTGCGTCGGCGGCTGCCGGCAGCAGGGCGCGGCCCGCCGCGAGCGCCACGACCGCGCATACGGCGCCGACCGCGAGCAGATGCGCGCGGGGCGTCAGGCCGGCGGCGGCCGCGGCCCCGGCGACGAGCGCGCCGACGAGCATCCCGAGCGAGAAGGCCGCGTGCAGACCCGAGAGGATCGGTCGGGTCACCCGGCGCTCGACCGCGACGCCCTGCACGTTCATCGTCACGTCGAGGACGCCGGCGGCGGCGCCGATCGCGGCGGTGCTCAGGGCCAGCGCGCCGAACGTCGGCGCGAAGGCCGGCGCCGCGAGCGCCGCGCTCAGCGCGAGGGCCCCCGCGACGACGAGCGGCGCGCTGCCGCGCCGGGCGGCGAGCGCGCCGGCCAGCGGCTGGGCGACGACGAGCGCGACGGCCAACGCCAGCAGCGCCACGCCGACCTCGCCGTTGCTGAGCTGCAGGCGCTCCTGGATGGCGGGCAGCCGCGCGAAGAACGACGCCGTCGTGACGCCGGCAAGCGCGAAGAACGCCGCGACGGCCGCGCGCGGGCCGGCCGGGTGGTCAGGGCGTCTGTCGGGCACGACGCCCGTCACTGTAGGACCCGCGAACTCGGTACCGTTCGCCCGCATGAGGATCGCCGTACTGGGGACCGGGACCGTCGGCAGGACGCTCGCGAGCGCGCTGCTGAGCAACGGACACGAGGTGCGGCTGGGCTCGCGCACGTCGGGCAACGCGGCGGCCGTCGCCTGGGCGCAGGCGATCGGAGGACCCGCCAGCGAGGGGACGTTCGCCGACGCGGCCGGCTTCGGCGAGATCGTCGTCAACGCGACCGCCGGCGCGGCATCGCTCGAGGCGCTGGCGCTCGCGGGTGCCGAGCAGCTCGCCGGCAAGGTGCTCATCGACGTCGCCAACCCGCTGGACTTCTCCGCGGGCATGCCGCCGACGCTGACGGTCTGCAACGACGACAGCCTCGCCGAGCAGATCCAGCGCGCCTACCCCGACGTCCGCGTCGTCAAGACGCTCAACACGGTCACCGCCGCGGTGATGGTCGACCCGTCGCTCGTCGACGGCCTGCACACGATCTTCGTGAGCGGCGACGACGCCGGCGCCAAGGCCGAGGTCGGCGAGCTGTTGCGGGAGCTCGGCTGGCCCGCCGCCGCCATCCTCGACCTCGGCGACATCACGGCCGCGCGCGGGATGGAGATGTACCTGGCGCTGTGGCTGCGCCTGCATGGCGCGAAGGGGACCGCGGTCGTCACCGTGGAGGTCCGCGCCGGCGAGGGGTGAGCGCTCAGCGCCCGCGCCGCACCCGCTCGATCGCCTCGTCGCTCCACTGCTGCGTGCGCATGATCCGGTAGCGCGCGTCGGACAGGCGCAGGTAGGCGTCGGTCTCGGTCTCGCGGCGACCGATGAGCTCGCAGTCGCGCAGGAGCGCGACGACCGGGAGGTACTCCTCCTCGAACCAGCGCAGCGCGGCCTGCCGGCGATCCAAGAAGCGCTCGTCGTGCTGGCTGAGCCGAAAGCCCCACGCCTCGACGGCCTCGGCCAGCGTGCCGAAGCGGATCGGGTCGCTGAGGGCGATCCGCCCGCGTGCGGCGGGCGGCAGCGGCACCCGCTCGTGGAAGAGCCGCTCGTGGCCCTTCAGCGGCAGGTCGCGCAGCGTCATCGAGCTGTCGGCGACGACGCGGGTGAGCACCTCGACGACGTGCGCCTCGATCTCCTCCCGGCGCTGCGCGCGCCCGACGGCGACGCGGTGGTGGCCGTCGCGCACGAAGTGCAGCTCGCCGATCCGGTACAGGTCGACCGGCGGCATCGCGACGCCGCGCCGCGCGGCCTCCGCGATCCGCTCGAAGCGGGCGCGCGCGTGCGGCGAGGTCGGGCGGAACTCGCGGTCGAACTGCATGCCGCGATCGACGGTCCCGACGATCGAGTCGATGTCGACGACCCGGAGTCCGAGGTCGAGCTCGCCGGTGAAGCCCAGCGCCTCGACGACCTCGTCGAAGGTGAGCATGACGTCGACGTCGCCGGACTCCAGGCGCAGCAGCGAGCTGAGCTGAGCGAAGACGCGCCGGCGCCGCGCGCGCTGGAAGTCGTCCTGCGCGTCCTTCGTGGGAAAGCCGCTGTCGCGTGCCATCGCAGGACACATGATGCTCTCCCGGCGGGTGGGCAAGCGCGGCGCCATGACCTAGACTTCGCCGCGCATGACGCACGTGCTCGCGCTGTCCCTGCTTCTCCTGCTCCCCCGCTAGGGGGAGCTACTGCGTGGCGGCCGCCTTGCCGCAAACCGACTGAGAAGCAGCACACCACGAGCCTTCAGCAAGGAGCAACACCCGTCATGAGCAGCAACGAGCACGACCCCAACCACGTCCGGATCTTCGACACGACGCTGCGCGACGGCGAGCAGTCGCCCGGCATCTCGCTGAACACGGGCGAGAAGCTCGAGATCGCCCACCAGCTCGCGCGGCTGGGCGTCGACGTCATCGAGGCCGGCTTCCCGATCGCCTCGCCGGGCGACTTCGAGGCCGTCGAGTCGATCGCCCGCGCGGACTTCTACCCCGCCCGCCCGCCGATCATCGCCGGCCTCGCGCGCGCTCAAGCCCCCGACGTCGAGGCCGCCGCCCGAGCCGTACGCGACGCCGAGCGACCGCGCATCCACACGTTCATCTCGACGTCGGACATCCACATCGTCCACCAGTTTCGCTCCACCCGCGAGGACGTCCTCGCCCAGGCGCGCGCCGCCGTCGCCCACGCGAAGTCGTTCGTCGACGACGTCGAGTTCTCGCCGATGGACGCCACCCGCGCCGACCTCGAGTACACCGCCGAGGTCTGCGCCGCGGCGATCGAGGAGGGCGCGACGACGATCAACATCCCCGACACCGTCGGCTACACGACGCCCGAGGAGTACATGGCCTACCTGCAGGGCCTGTACCGCCTCGTCCCGCAGCTGCGGGACGTGATCGTCTCCACGCACTGCCATGACGACCTCGGCCTCGCAGTCGCCAACTCGTACGCCGGGCTGCTCGCCGGCGCGCGCCAGGTCGAGTGCGCCGTCAACGGGATCGGCGAGCGGGCCGGCAACGCCTCGCTCGAGGAGATCGTGATGCTGCTGCACACGCGCGGCGACGCGTCGGGCCTGCACACGACCGCCGTCACGACCGAGATCGCCCGCACCTCGCGGCTCGTCTCGCGGCTGACCGGCTACGTCATCCAGCCCAACAAGGCGATCGTCGGGCGCAACGCCTTCGCGCACGAGTCCGGCATCCACCAGGACGGCGTCATCAAGGAGCGCACGACGTACGAGATCATGGACGCCACGAGCGTCGGCCTGGACGCCAACTCGCTCGTGCTCGGCAAGCACTCCGGCCGCGCGGCGCTCAAGCAGACGCTCGCCGAGCTGGGCTTCGTCGTCGACGGCGCGGCGCTGAACACCGCCTTCAAGCGCTTCAAGGAGATCGCCGACAAGAAGAAGCAGGTCACCGCGATGGACCTCGAGGCGCTCGTCACCGACGACCTGCGCGACGAGCTCGCCAGCTACACGCTGGCGTCCTTCGAGGTGCAGGCCGGCTCGCAGCGCCCGCCCCGCGCGAGCGTCGGCGTGACGCTGCCCGACGGGGCGACCGTGACGGCCGAGTTCTCCGGCGACGGTCCGATCGACTCCGTCTTTCAGGCGATCAACGCCGCGACCGGGATCGACGCGCAGCTGCGCTCCTTCCGCGTCGACGCCGTCACCGGCGGCCAGGACGCGCTCGGCGAGACCTCGGTCGTGCTCGAGTACGAGGGGCAGTCGGCATCCGGCCAGGGCGTCGCGACCGACATCATCGAGGCGGCGGGACGCGCCTACGTGCGCGCGCTGTCAAACGCCGTCCGCAAGGCGCAGGCGGCCGCCGCGGCGGTCGACCTCGGCGCGACCGAGCCCGTCGCGACCCCGTAGGACGAGGCCGAGCGCGGTGAGCCGGCAGCCGTCGGCCGAGCTCGCCGTCGAGATCGACGGCCTGCGCAAGTCCTACGGCGGCGTCGAGGCCGTCCGCGGGGTGTCGCTGCACGTCCGCAGCGGCGAGATCTTCGCGTTCCTCGGGCCCAACGGCGCCGGCAAGACGACGACGGTCGAGATCCTCGAGGGCTTCCGGCGGCGCGACGCCGGCGACGTGCGGGTGCTCGGCGTCGACCCCGAGCGCCCCGACCGCGCCTGGCGCGCACGGATCGGCGTCGTCCTGCAGGAGGGCAGGGCGCAGCCCGAGCTGACCGTGCGCGAGACGCTCGAGCTGTGGGCGTCGTACTACCCGCGGCCCAAGCCCGTCGCCGAGACGATCGCGCTCGTCGGGCTGCGGGAGAAGGCCGACGTCCGCGTCGGGCGCCTGTCGGGCGGCCAGCGCCGGCGCCTCGACGTCGGGCTGGCGCTGGCGGGCGATCCGGACCTCGTGTTCCTCGACGAGCCGACGACCGGCTTCGATCCCGTCGCCCGCCGTGCCGCGTGGTCGGTCATCGCCGGCCTGCGCGAGCTCGGCAAGACGGTGTTCCTCACGACGCACTACCTCGACGAGGCGCAGGAGCTCGCCGACCGGGTCGCGATCATCAAGGCCGGCGTCATCGTCGCCGAGGGCGCGCCGAGCATGCTCGGCGCGGGCTCGGCCGCGGCGCTGATCACGTTCGCAGCGCCCCCCGGGATCGATCCGGGGGAGCTGCCGGGCGGCCCCGCGATCGAGCTCTCCGACGGGCTCGCGCGGCTGCGCACCGACCTGCCGACGCGGGCGCTCGCCGAGCTGTGCGGATGGGCGACGGGGCGGGGGATCGAGCTCGAGCGCCTCGCCGTGACCCGTCCGACGCTCGAGGACGTCTACCTCGAGCTCGTCGAGGGCGACGAGACCCGCCCCGAGGCCGACGCATGAACGACGCGCGACGCTTCGTCGTGCAGCTGCGCGCCGACCTCAAGGTCTTCGTGCGCAACCCCGCCGCGCTGTTCTTCACGGCGATCCTGCCGGTGATCTTCCTGACGCTGTTCGTCGCGATCTTCGGCAACGAGCGAGCCGAGGAGTTCGGCAACATCCGCGTCGCGACGCTGCAGGTCCCCGCGTTCATCGCGCTGGCGGTCGTGTCGGCCTCGTTCGTCGGCCTCGCGATCGGCCTGACCGGCCTGCGCGAGGACGGCGTGCTCAAGCGCGTGCGCGGCACGCCGGCCGCTCCGTGGCTCGTGTTCGCGGGGCGGATCGGAACCGCATACGTCAGCGCGCTCGCGGTGACGGCGATCCTCTGCGCGATCGGTGCGGTCGCCTTCGGCGTGTCGATCCCGACGCGCACGCTGCCCGGCCTGCTCGTCACGCTGCTCGTGGGCGCCGGCGCGTTCTGCGCGCTGGGGATCGCGATGACCCGCCTGATCCCGAGCGAGGAGGCGGCGCCCGCGATCACCAACGCGGTGGTGCTGCCCCTGTACTTCGTCTCGGGGGTCTTCGTCCCGGTCAGCGAGCTGCCCGACGTGCTGCGCACGATCGCCGGGATCTTCCCGGTCAAGGCCTTCGTCGACGCGCTGACCGTCGCCTTCGACCCCGCGACGACGGGCGTCGGCTTCGCCGGCGGCGACCTGCTCGTGCTCGCCGCCTGGGGCGCGGCCGGCCTGCTGCTCGCGGTGCGCACCTTCGGCTGGACGCCGCGCCACAGCGCGGGCTGACGCTCGCCGGCGATCAGCCGACGAGCCAGCGGCTCGGCTTCAGCTTGCCCAGCGGACCTCGAGGCCCTGGGCATAGCCGCCGGTGAGCACCTCGTCGCGCAGCGACGAGTTCATGAGGTTGGGGCCCATGACGCGGGCGATGTCGGGCGCGGGGCCGATCATCTTCACGCGGGCGCCGCGGCTGCGCAGGGCGAGGGTCTCCAGCGCGGCCGTGCTGCCGGCGATCGCCCGCAGCAGCCCGAACGGCGACGCGAGCGCGATGTCGAGGCTCATGATCGGGTTCAGGCAGAGGATCTGCGTCGCTCGTCCGGCGGGCGCGACGTCGAGGTTCGTGTTGCTCCACACGCCGCCGTCGACGTACTCGCGCCCGTTGATCGCGACCGGCGCGAAGATCCATGGCACCGAGCAGGACGCCTGGACCGCCTCGGCGACCGACGCGTCGGGCGCGCCGGGCGCGCCGAAGACCACGCGGCGGCCGCTGGCGCGGTCGACGGCGACCACGCGCAGGCGCCCGTCGAAGCGCGCGCCGGCCTGCTCGACGCCCTCGCGGATCGCCGTCAGCGACGTGTCGCCGCCGGGAACCCGGCCGAGCAGGGCCGCCCGCAGCGCCGTGCTGCCCGTCGCGCCCGCGGCGAGCGCCAGCGGGGCCAGCGGCGTCGCGGCGATGCCCGCGAGCCGCACGGCCTCGCGGCCGAGGCTCTGCAGGATCGTCCGCGGGAGCGGAAGCCACTGCGCGGCGAGCCGCGACGAGGCCTCCGACGCGACGTCGGAGGTCGCGTCGCCGGTGGGGAGCCCGAGCAGGCCCGCCTGCGGTCGCGGCCGGCGCGGGCGCTGGCCGGCGGCGAGCGCCGCGGCGACGAGCGCGCCCGCCGAGGTGCCGACGAGCGACTCGACGGTCCGGAAGTCCTGCCCGGTCGCGTCCTCGATGCCGGCGAGGACGCCGCTCATCCACGCCTCGCCGAGCGTTCCGCCGCTGGCGAGCACGAGCACGTCGGGGGGCAGCGGGGCGCTCGTCACCGAGCCTGAGCGTACCCAGCGCGCGGCCCGCCATCCGGGCGCCGGCGGCGCGCCCGGCCGAAGCCGCGACCCTCACGGATCGCCGAGCACCTGATAGGCGCGCATCTCGCCGCGGACGGCGCGCCGGAGATACCCCGTGAACAGCGTGTAGGAGTGCACCGTCCCGACCCGCGCGGCGATCTCGGACCGTTGCTCGGGCGACAGGCGCTCGTCGATGCTCCAGCGGCCGTCGTCGATCTTCGCGCTGAGCTCGATCACGCGCACCGTGCAGTCGGCGCGCTGGTACTCCAGCTGCAACCGCACGACGCCGCGCGCGAGGCGGGCGATCGTCCCCTCGGCGCGCAGGCGCCCGTCGACGAGCGTCGGGCGCGCGAGGTCGAGCCGGGCCTTGTTGACGGCCGCGCGCAGGCGCACCTCCTGCGCGCGCGTGTCGGCGTCGCCGGGATAGCGCAGGGTGAGGATCCCCGTGCCGAGGCGCGCCTGCGCCCCGGTCAGCCGGCGCCGGAAGCGGATCCGCGCGGCGACCGAGTCGACGTCGGTGGCGAAGCGGGTGTGGCGCCCGGCGGCGTGGTAGTCGACGCTCGCCCTGCCCGACGCCAGCGAGGTGATCGGCGCGAGCACGTCGAGCGCGCGGCCGGCGGTGCTCGCGCGGGCCAGCGCGAGCTTCGCCGTGCGCTTCACCGAGCAGGCGGTCGGAGGCGGCGGCGGCGGTGGTGGTGGCGGTGGTGGCGGTGGTGGTGGCGGCGGTGGTGGCGGCGGTGGCGCAGGCGGCGGCGAGGGAGGCGGAGGAGACGGCGGCGTTGCGACCGCGATGAACCGCGCGACGGACGGAACGCCGTCGTCGCTGAGCACGAACAGCATGTAGTGACCCGGCAGGGCGATGTTCGGGTCCGAGGGGATGTCGACCTGCAGGCCGCCGGCCGTCGGGCGCTCGGTGACGTCGACGATCCGCTGGCTCATGTCGTTGGCGTGCGTCGCGGCGCCGGGCGCGACGAGCACCGCCCGCGTCGCGGTCGGGCCGCTCGTCTCGACGTCGATCGTGTCGCCGAGCTGCGCCGTCGCCGGCGCCGACGTGATCAGCGGTCGCGGCGCGAGGTCTGCGCTGCCGTCCTTCTTGAACAGGTACGGCGGCGTGTAGATCTCCGCTGTGTCGTCGTTGACCCCGGTGCCGGGGCCGCCGGGACCGTTGATGTCGTCGCCGGCGGACATGACGCGCGCGTCGGGCAGCAGCAGCGCCGTGGAGTGGTACGTGCGCCCCTCGGCCTGCGCCGCGCCCATCACGGTCGCGCCGGTGCGGGGGTCCAGCAGCTCGACGCGGCGCTGCTCGTCGTCGAAGATCCAGTTGTAGTAGCGGCGGCTGCCGTCCTGGCCGAACCCGCCGCCGACCGTCGCGACCGTCCCGTCGGGGAGCAGGACGCTGTTGGCATGGCTGCGCGCCGCGCGCATGTCCGCGCCGGTCGCCCAGCGCGACCCGTCGAAGATCTCCGTGCTCCGTGTGGCCGGGCGATAGCTGTAGTCGTCGATGCCGTCGCCGTCGGCGTCGACGAACTGGTCCCGGGGCGAGCCGCCGAGCGTCATGACGCGCCCGTCGGCGAGCATCACCGCGGTGCTCCACTCGCGCACGCGCGAGAGGTCGGGCAGGTCGCTCCAGGTCGACCGCGTCGTGCCCGCGCCCGGCTGCAGGTACCAGCTGTCGGTCGGGTACGGACCGGCCGCGAGGGCCTTGCCGCTGTGCGTCCAGAACATGTGCGGGTACAGCGCCGAGAGCGGCGGCCCGCCGGCCTCGTTGAAGCGCAGGTCCAGCTGCGAGACGCTGCCGTCGGGCGCGAAGATCTCGGCGTCGTCGTTCATCTTGCCGTTGCCGGCCGCGTCCGGGACGCCGAAGTCCGGATCGCCCGGCGCCGCGAGCCCGCTGGCGACGAGCGTGCGCCCGTCGGGCATGAGCAGCTGGGTGGGATACCAGCGACCCTGACGCATCGGTGGGTGGGCATCCCACGTCTCCGTCCACGGGTCGAAGGTGAACACCGTCCGCAGGCCGGTGAACACCCTCGTGGGATCCTCGTCGAGGTTGCCGCCGGTCACGAGCACGCGCCCGTCGGCGAGGATCGACGTGCCGGCGCACCAGATGTCCGTCGGCGCGCCCGTGTCGCCGTCCAGCGGCGGCGGCACGTGGCGCCACTCGGCGAGCGGATCGCCGGGATAGCCGACGTAGGCGTCGCCGCGGTTCTCGAAGCGCGTCCCCGGCTCCCCGGGGCGGCCCGGGTAGGCGAAGATGAGCACCTTGCCGGTCGCCAGCAGCACCGCGTTGATCGCGATGATCGGGATCGGCGCCGCCGGCGCCCATCGGCCGCCGATCTCGGGCGCGACCGCGGGCAGCGCGGGCGGCGCGGCATGAGCGCTCGGAGCGCTGCGCGCCTCGCCGGCCAGCCGGCGCTGCTCGGCATGCTCGCGGGCGTGCTCGGGACCGAGCTGCTGCGTCTCGATCGCGCGCAGACGCTGTTCGGCGGGGGCCTGCCGGGAGTGCTCGGGGCCGTCGGCCGCGGCTCCCTGGGCCGGCATCGTCAGCAGCAGCGCACAGAAGAACGCGCGGGCTGCGTGCGTTCGTATCACGCGGACATTGTTGCGGACCCGTTCTGGCCCACGCGCAACTAATGTTCAAGATTCCCATCTCTGCCGACACAAAGCCCGATAGCCTTCCTCACCGGAGTGGTAAACCGCCGCTCGATATAGCCGAGCGCCGCTCACCCGGCGAGCGCTAGGACACGGATGGCGACGTACGCTCCACCACGAAGCACCGCGCTTCGCTCCACTCTCACGCACGGCGCGGACGGGCGCGCAGCGGCGCTCCCGCGTGACCGGCCGTGGCTGCTGCCCCTGCTCGTGGTCCTCGCCGCCGCCGCGCTGTTCTCGCTGCACCTGGGCAACGCCAGCCTCTTCATCGACGAGGTGTACAGCTGGAGGGCGAGCCGCGGCAGCCTGGTCGACCTCGTCGATGCCGTGCGCTACGGCGAGGTGACCCCGCCGCTGTACTACCTCGTCCTGCGTGCCTGGATGCAGGTGACGGGCGGCGACGCGGAGTGGCTGCTGCGGCTGCCGTCGGTGCTCGCCGGCGTCGCGCTCGTCGGGGCCGTGCACTGGCTCGGACGGCTCGTGGCCGGGCGCACCTGCGGCCTCATCGCCTGCTCGCTCGCGGCGATCAGCCCGCTCGTGCTCATGTACTCCCAGCAGGTTCGCGCCTACGTGTGGGTGATGCTGGCCGTGGCGATCGCCGTCGCCGCCGCGATCGAGGCGACGCGAGGACGGTCGTCGCGCTGGCTCGCCGTCGCGGGCGCCGCCTGCGCCTGCGCGATCCTGCTGCACTACACGGCGCTGCTCGTGCTCGTCCCGCTGGCGGCGTGGCTGTGGCTGCAGCCCGAGTTCGGCGTGCGGACGCGCCTGGCGTTCGTCGCCGCGGCCGGCATCCCGCTGGCCGCGCTGGTCCCGCTGCTGATGTTCCAGACAAGCCAGGGCCACCAGGGCGCGGCCGGCCTGTATGCGTCGCTGACGACGTTCAACGCGCTGCGCGTCGTGGGAACGCCGTTCGACGGGCGCGCCTCGGGCGGGCTCGTGCTCTGGCGCGAGATCGGCGCCGTCGTCGTCATCGACGCGATCGCGCTGCTCGCGCTGCTCGAGCGCTACCGCGCGGTGACGGCGCGCTGGCTGATCGTCGCGTGTGGAGCGTTCCCGCTCGCCGCCGTGTGCCTGCTCGGCGCCGTCGGCCAGCCCACCGCGATGACCCGCTACACCGCGGTCGCGGCGCCGTTCATCTTCGTGGCGATCGGCGTCGTCGCCGCGCACTCGCATCGCGTGCTCGCGACGATCCTGCTCGCGGGGGCGCTGGCGGCGTCGGGGGCGGGCCTCGTCACCTCCCAGCGCGTGTCCGGTCAGAACCCCGACACGCGCGGGGTGCTGACCGCCGTCGCCGCCGACATCCGCGCCGGGGACGCCGTCCTGTCGGTTGGGCTGCTGGGCTTCGACAACTCGCTGCTGTACTACGGCGAGCGGCTGCTGCCCGCGGGCTCGCGCGAGATCAGCGCCTATCCCACGCTGGACGTCGCCCTGCGCGATCCGCGCATCCTCGACGTCGCCGGCGCCAGCGGGGCGCTGTGGATCGTCGCCCAGGGCCCGCTGAGCCGGGCGCAGCTCGACGGCGCGCTGGCCGGGATCGACTACACGGTGCGGTCCGCGCGCGTCTTCGAGGGCAACGCCCCCGTCCAGCTCGTCCGCGCGGAGTGGAGCCGGCGACAGTGAGCAGCCGGCGCCTGCTCGCGGCGCGCATGGCAGCGCTGGCGTCGATCCTCTGCGGCGGCGTGTATCTCGTCTGGCGCGCCGGTCACCTGGCGGGCCTGGACGCCCCGGCGTACGTGCTGTTCGCGGCCGAGGTCGTCAACTATGCGGCGTTCATCGTCGCCGTCCTGCTGTTCTCCAACCCGGGCCGGCGCCGCGAGCCCTCGTCGCCGCCGCGCGGCTCGGTCGACGTCCTGATCCCGGTCTGCGGCGAGAACGTCGAGCTCGTCGAGGCGACGCTGCGCGCCGCGCTGGCGATCGAGTACCCGCACGAGACGGTCGTGCTCAACGACGGGCGGCTGGCCGGCAGCGAGAACTGGCGTGACATCGTCGCGCTGTGCAACGAGTACCGCGTGCGCTGCCTCACGCGGACCTCGGGGACGCCCGGCAAGGCCGGCAACCTGAACGCCGCGCTGGCGCAGACGAGCGGCGAGTTCGTCGTCGTCTTCGATGCCGACCATCTCGCGCGCCGCGATGCGGCGCACATGCTGCTCGGGTACTTCGAGGACCCCGCGATCGCGTTCGTCGCCAGCCGGCAGTGCTTCAAGCTGGATCCCGACGACGTGCTCGGCCACCAGGAGTCGCTGTTCTACCTCTCGATCCAGCCGGCGAAGGACCGCGACAACGCCGCGTTCTCCTGCGGCAACGGCGTCGCCTACCGGCGCGCCGCGATCGACGAGATCGGCGGCTTCTCGGAGTGGAACCTCGTCGAGGACCTGCACACCTCCTACGAGCTGCACGCACGCGGCTGGAGCTCGGCCTACGTCCCCGTTCCGGTCAGCGTCGGCACGGCGCCGGGCACCGCGGCGGAGATGGCCAACCAGCGCCTGCGCTGGGCGACCGACAGCCTGCGGATCTTCTTCTGGGACAACCCGCTGCGCAAGCGCGGGCTGAGCTGGCGCCAGCGGCTGCACTACCTGCACACCACCGGCTGGTACATCGCCGCCGCGGCCCCGGTCATCTTCATCCTCAGCCCGATCGTGTCGATCGTGTTCGGAGCGCGCCTGATCGCGCCCGGCACCGAGGTCACCTACGGACTGCTCGTCGCGCTCTACCTGGGGGCGGTCGCGGCGACGCTCGCCGCGCACGTCGGTTGGAGGGTCGCGCTGCGCACCGCCCAGACGCACACGTTCCTGGCACCGGCGTTCGCGCTGGCGCTCCCGCGCGCGCTGGTCGACTCGCCGGGTCGGCGCGCCCGCGGCGGCGGCGGCGAGGTCACGCGCAAGAGCGGTCAGCGCAGGCTGAGCTGGATCACGGTCGTCCAGCACGCCGTGCTCGCGGCGTTGCTCGTCTCGGTCGGCGTCGCGGTCGCGCGCCCCGACGGCGGCTCCTGGGTCGTCATCGTCTGGGCCTGCATCCTCGCGGCGGCGCTCGCGAGCCCGAGCAGCATGCTCGGCCAGCCGCGCGAGGCCAGCCAGGCGCTGCGGATCGCGATCGCCGCGCCGGCGCTCGTCGCCGCGGCGCTCGTCGCGATGACCGTCGGGCCGACGAGCGCGCTCGATGCCCGCACGGCGGCGCAGGTGGCGAGCACGGCGCCGGCCGCGGCGCCGTCGGGCGCCGGCGCCGGGGAGGCGCGCACGCGGGCGCCGGCAGGTCCGCCGCTGGCCCCCCCGCGCACCGGCATCTACCTCGGGGTCTTCAACACGGCGGCCGCCGGCCCGCCCAGCCGGCCGCTGACCCTGAGCCGCTACCGGGGCATCGACCTGCGCATCGTGCACCGCTTCCAGGCCTGGTGGGGGCCGGATCGCTTCCTGGGCCGGCGATGGCTTGCCAGCGTCGCCCGCCGCGGTGCCGCGCCGATGGTGAGCTGGGAGCCGTGGAGGAAGCCCAAGGACATGGGGTCGGCGCCGACGCAGCGACCGCGGCTGCTGCAGCGCATCGCCAGCGGCCGCTTCGACGGCTACGTGCGCCGCTGGGCGCGTGACGCACGCGCCTACGGCAAGCCGCTGCTCATCAGGTTCCTGCACGAGATGAACGGCACCTGGTATCCGTGGTCGGTCGACATCAACGGCAACACCGCGGCCGACTTCAGGGCGGCCTGGCGGAGGGTGCACGACATCTTCCGCCGCGCCGGCGCGACGAACGTGAGCTGGGTCTTCTCGGTCGACTCCTACGCCGGCGGGCCGCCGACGTCGCGCGCGAACCTGCAGCGCTACTACCCGGGTGCGGACTACGTCGACTGGGTCGGCCTGAGCGGCTTCAACTGGTCGCGTACGAGCAACGGCGGCGTGCTGAGCTACGAGCGCGTGTTCCGGCCGTCCTACGACGTGCTGGCCGGCTTCGACAAGCCGATCATGCTGGCCGAGATCGGGACCGCCGCCGACGACACCGTGACGGCGCCGGGCTGGATCGGCGACGTCATGCGCTCCACGCCGACCCGCTTCCCGCGCGTGAAGGCGATCGTCTGGTACGACGCGACGCATCCCCAGCGCGACTTCACGCTGCGCGGCGAGGCGCTGCGCGCGCTGCACGCCGACGCCGCGCGGGCCGTCATGCGCCCGGCGCTGCGCCTGCGCGCGGTCCGCTGACGACCGTCGTCAGCGCCGGGTGACCCGGAACGTACGGCTGGCGGAGACGACCCGGCGCCCGCGCGCGTCGCGCCCCACGATCGTCCAGCGGTAGCGGCCGGGGCGCACGATCCGCCGCCGGGTGATCCGCTTGGACCGCGGGCTGGCGCTGCGCACGCGCCTGCCGTTGAGGTAGGTGTGCCAGCGCTTGACGCGCGACACGACCGAGACCCGCCGCACGGAGCGCTTCGCGCCGGTCCCGGAGCTCACCCTGGTCCTGCGCACGCGGGCCGCGAGCGTCGGCGTCCAGCGCACGAACGCCGTGCGTCGGGAGCGCACGCGGCGGCTGCCGTACAGGCGCAGCATCGACGTGCGGCGCTTCTTCTTCTTGGCCGAGGCGGCGGCGCGCTGCTTGGCGGCCGCCGCGGCGGCGGCGCCCGGCCCGAACGCCGCAGCGGTCGCGGCGGTCTGATCGGCGCGCCAGTCGCGCTCCTTGTTCTCGTTGAACCAGACGATCGCCTGCAGCCGGCTCATCGTGCTTGCCTGGGCGAACATGTCGCGGATCCAGGCGGACTTGTCGCCGCCCTCGGGAGCGGTGCCGACCTCGGCGATCCAGATCGGCTGCGGGCCGAGCACGCGCAGCCGCTCGTAAGCGCCGCGAAAGACCGTCGAGAAGGACTGCCACCCGCCGAACTCGGGCCGCGTGCTGCCCCAGTTGTAGCCGTCGACCGCGAGCACGTCGACGTAGGGGGTGCCGGGGTAGTACTGCTCCATCGGGTTGGAGGCGGGCACGTCGACGTTGTTGGGCGACCAGACGAAGCGGACGTTGCCGGCGCCGTGCTGGCGGAAGATCGTGACCATGCGGCGCCATGCCTGCACGTAGAGCGCCGGGGAGTTGCCGTTGACGGTTGCGCCCCACGGGTACCAGTTGCCGTTCATCTCGTGCATCGGACGCAGGTAGACCGGCGCTCCGATCGCCGCGAGCTCGCGCGCCCAGCCGGCGATGTAGGCGTCGAACTCGCCGCCGGCGATCCTGGCGAGCCGGTACGCGGGCTGGTTGGTGCCGGCCGCCGGGTCCCACGGCTCCCAGGTCAGCAGCGGCGTGCGCCCGCCCGCCGTGACGGCGCCGATGACGTGCGGCTGGACCGCGGCGACCCAGTCTCCGCCGCCCCAGTTCTGGTACCAGTTGACGATCTCGACGCGGCGGCCCGTGGCCGCCGCGAGCGCGTCCGCGCCGGCGGTGCTGGCGCCGTAGGGCTCTCCCGGCGTCCAAGCGCCGAACCTCAGCGCATCGGCGGATGCTGCGGTGGGCATGGCGACGAGGATGAGGGCCACCATCGTGCTGAGCGCCAATGCGGTCGCCCGGTGGCGGCGACGCGTCGTTCGTGACATGCCCATCCCCTCGGTCGTCGACCTGCTGTCGGCGCGTGCATCCCCGGCGATGTGGACGGGTGTCCGACCCCACGTCGAGCACGGACACGCGCCGTCCGGCCCGGCGCGAAACGCGCGAGCAGCGGGGCTCTCTCGCGAGAACTGCCTGCAGGACGGGGCCTATTCGGACTCGGCGACCGCACTGGGAGAGCGGCCACGACGGGGGCGCAATGCGCCCACCGCGATTGTGCGGGCCGCCGCGCCGCCGGCGGCGCGACTGCCGTATCGACGAAGGTTCCGACGACGAATCCTGTGCACAGTGCACGCACGCCGGCGCGAACCGGGGTGCGTCGGCGGGGCATCTCGCTATGGTCCCTGCGACTGGGAGGGGGGCTGTTGTCGTAGGGGCACGGTCCCAGTCGATCAGGAGATGGGGACCGCTGTGCTGCGACGAACGCTTGCCGTGCTCGCGACCGTGGGAGGTCTGGTCGCACTGCCGACGACGGCCGCTGCGCGCTCGCTGACCTTTGGCGTGCACACCCCCGGCGACCCGTTCGCCGGGAACACGAGCACGATCGACGGACTGCAGCGCGACATCCGCCGGCGCATCGACGTCGTCTCGTGGTTTCAGAACTGGGGCGGCGACGTGTGGGGGACGCAGGTGCAGCCGAGCATCGTCGCCGCGGTGACCCGCCGCGGGCGCACGCCGATGATCACCTGGGAGCCCTGGGTGCCCGGTCGCGGGCCCTGGCAGTCGGACTACTCGCTGGCCAAGATCGCCGGCGGCGGGTTCGACGCCTACATCGCGCGCTGGGCGCGCGACCTTCGCGCGCTGCGCTCGACCGTCTACCTGCGCCCGATGCACGAGATGAACGGCAACTGGTACCCCTGGAGCGGGACCGTGAACGCCAACACGCCGGCGCTGTTCAAGCAGGCCTGGATCCGGATGCACACGATCTTCGCCGAGCAGGGCGCGCGCAACGTCCGCTGGGTCTTCTCGCCGATCAACGAGGACTGGCCGATGACGGCGTCCAACCGCTTCGAGCGCTACTACCCGGGCCGCAGCTACGTCGACGTGCTCGCGGTCGACGGCTACAACTGGGGATCGACGAAGCCCGCGTGGGGCGGGTGGCGCTCGTTCCAGAAGACGTTTGCGAGCTCGTACCGGCGCCTGCTGCGCCTCGGTCCGCAACCGATCTGGATCGCCGAGGTCGGATCGGCCACCGAGGGCGGCAGCAAGGCGGCCTGGGTGCGCGACATGTTCCGCCGGGCCGCGACGATGCGCCGGCTCCAGGGGCTCGTCTGGATGAACACGACCGATCCCAAGGAGGGCGACTGGCGCATGCGCAGCCCGCTGCACGTCGCCCACGCATTTCGCGACGCGGGCTACAAGGCGCGGCGCAGCCGGTCGGCGCTGATCGTCAAGAAGAAGGTCCGCATTCGCAACCGGGCGCTCGTGCGCTGGTCGACGATGGGCGCGGGCCACGACGTCGAGCGCTGGCGGGTGTACCTCAACGGTCGCAAGGTGCGGGCGCTCTCGGCGACCCGCAAGCGGCTGCTGCGCAAGCGGATGTACCGCGCCGGCCTGCAGCGCTGGACCGTGCGCGGGATCGACCACAGCGGAACGACGATCGTCTCGGCGAGCCGCAGCTTCCGCGTGGTCCGCGGCAAGCGCCGGTAGGTCGCCGGCGAGCGGCGGCGGCGGGCGCAGAGTCGCCGAAGGCCGCCGCTACGTTTGTACGTGATAACGTACAAACGGCATGTCGATCACCGTCGAGCACCCCAATCCGATCGGTCCGCGCATCCGCGCGCTGCGCGACGCGATGGCGCTCTCGCTGCGCGACCTCGCCCAGCGCAGCGGCGTCAGCGCCCCGATGCTCAGCCAGGTCGAGCGCGGCGAGACGAGCCCGACGCTGGCGATCGCCGCGCGCATCGCCGCCGGCCTGGATCTGCGCCTGTCGCAGCTGCTGCGCCTCGACGAGGGCGGCCAGGTCGCGGTCGTGCGCGCCGGCGAGCGGCGTCCCGGGACGAGCGACCCCGCCTCCGGGCACCGCGCCGAGATCCTCACCCCGCCGCTGCCCGGCCAGCGCGCCGAGCTGTCGCGCCACGTCCTGGCGCCGGGCGCCATGACCGGCGGCCCCGGCGACCCGCCGATGCATGAGCCCGGCAGCCGCGAGAGCGCGCTCGTGCAGGCGGGGCGCGTCGTCCTGCAGATCGACGGCGAGCGCCACGCGCTCGGCGCCGGCGACTGCGTGACGTTCGACGCCGACCTGCCCCATCACTTCGAGAACCCCGGCGACGACGAGGCGGTCCTGCTCGCCGTCGTCTGCGCCGGCCTACGCAGGAGCTGACGCATGAACGCACCCCAGCCGACGACGCTCGTCGAGAAGATCTGGGCCGCCCACGAGGTGGCCCCGGGCCTGCTGTGGATCGACCTGCACCTCGTCCACGAGGTGACGAGCCCGCAGGCCTTCGACGGGCTGCGCCTCGCGGGCCGCACGGTCCGCCGGCCCGACCGCACGCTCGCCACCGCCGATCACAACGTCCCGACCGACGGCACGCCGACGGTCGCGCTGATCGCCGACGAGCTCAGCCGGGTGCAGGTCCAGACGCTCGAGCGCAACTGCGAGCAGTTCGGCATCCCGCTGTACTCGCTGGGCTCCGAGCGCCAGGGGATCGTGCACGTCATCGGGCCCGAGCTCGGCGTCACCCAGCCGGGGATGACGATCGTCTGCGGCGACAGCCACACCGCGACGCACGGCGCGTTCGGCGCCCTGGCGTTCGGGATCGGCACGAGCGAGGTCGAGCACGTCCTCGCCACGCAGTGCCTCGTCGCGCCCAAGCCGCGCTCGATGCGCATCCGCTACGAGGGCGAGCTCGGCTTCGGCGTCACCGCCAAGGACCTCATCCTCGCGACGATCGGCCAGATCGGCGTCGACGGGGCCGCCGGCCACGTCGTCGAGTTCGCCGGCCCGGCGATCGAGGCGCTGTCGATGGAGGGCCGCATGACCGTCTGCAACATGACGATCGAGGGTGGCGGCCGCGCGGGCATGATCGCGCCCGACGAGAAGACGTTCGCCTGGGTCGCCGAGCACGCGGGGATCGACATCCCCGACGCCTGGCGTGCCCTGCGCACCGACGACGGCGCGACGTTCGACCGCGAGGTCACCGTCGACGCGGCCGCGATCAGCCCGCAGGTGACGTGGGGCACCGCGCCGGACATGGTCGCCGGCGTCGCCGACGCCGTTCCGCATCCGTCGACCGAGGGTCACGAGCGCGCGCTGGCCTACATGGGCCTGCGGGCGGGCACGCCGATCCAACAGATCGCGCTGGACCGCGTCTTCATCGGCTCGTGCACGAACAGCCGGATCGGCGACCTGCGCGTGGCCGCCGAGGTCGTCAGGGGCCGCACGGTCGCGTCGACCGTGCACGCGATGGTCGTCCCGGGCTCGGCGCAGGTCAAGGCGCAGGCCGAGCGCGAGGGCCTCGACGAGGTCTTCCGGGCGGCCGGCTTCGACTGGCGCGGCGCCGGCTGCTCGATGTGCCTCGGGATGAACCCGGACACGCTCGCGCCCGGCGAGCGCTGCGCGTCGACGTCCAACCGCAACTTCGAGGGCCGCCAGGGCCGCGGCGGGCGCACGCACCTCGTCTCGCCGCAGATGGCCGCCGCCGCCGCCGTCGCCGGGCACTTCGTCGACATCCGAGACTGGAGCTGAGCGCCGTGGAGCCGATCACGATCGTCAGCGGGCCGCTCAGCGTGCTCGACCGCAGCGACGTCGACACCGACCAGATCATGCCCAAGCAGTTCCTCAAGCGCGTCGAGCGGACCGGCTTCGGCGAGTTTCTGTTCTACGACTGGGCCAAGCAGCCCGGCTGGGAGCTGCCGCGCAACCCGATCCTCGTCACCGGTCGCAACTTCGGCTGCGGATCCAGCCGCGAGCACGCGCCCTGGGGCCTGGAGGACTACGGCTTCAAGGCGGTCGTCGCGCCGTCGTTCGCCGACATCTTCGCGTCGAACTGCACGAAGATCGGGCTGCTGCCCGTCGTGCTCGCCGAGGACGAGGTGCGCGAGCTCATGCGCGCGGGCGAGGCCGAGATCGACCTCGCCGCCCAAAAGGTGCGCTTCGGCGACCGCGTGGCCGCGTTCGAGATCGATCCGGAGACGAAGCATCGCCTCCTGCACGGCCTCGACGACATCGCGCTGAGCCTCCGGCAGGAGGAAGCGATCGCCGCCTACGAGCGCGAGCGCGAGCGCGCCGGCCCGGTCACGACGGCGCTGTAGCGATGCCGGCCCTGCGCGCGTGGGATGCCGACACCTACCACCGCGTCTGCGATCCGCAGGTCGCGATGGCGCGCGACGTGCTCGACCGGCTCGAGCTGCGCGGCGACGAGGCCGTCCTCGATGCCGGCTGCGGCTCCGGTCGGGTGACGCGGGTGCTGCTCGAGCGCCTGCCGCGCGGGCGCGTCATCGCGGTCGACTCGTCGGCTTCGATGATCGCGCGCGCGCGCGAGGAGCTCCGCGGGCTGGCCGTCGACGTCCGCGAAGCCGATCTCGCCGCGCTGGCGCTCGACGCCGGCGATCGCGTCGACTGCGTCTTCTCAAACGCCGTGCTGCACTGGGTCCCCGACCACGAGGCGCTGTTCGCGTCGCTCGCGGCCGCGCTGCGTCCCGGCGGCCGGCTCAGCGCCCAGTGCGGGGGATCGGGCAACGTCGCCGGGGTCCACGCGGCGGCCCTGCAGGCGGCCGCCGACAGCGGTCTCGGGCACCGCTTCGCCGGCTGGTCGCGGCCGTGGAACTTCGTCGCGCCCGACGAGACCGAGGCGCGCCTGCGCGCGGCGGGCTTCGACGCGGTGCGCTGCTGGCTGCAGAGCTGGCCGGTGCTGCCCGCAGAGCCGCGCGCCTACCTGCAGACGGTGTGCCTCGGACCGCATCTCGAGCGGCTCGCGCCGGCCGAGCGCGAGCGCTTCCTCGACGCCGTCGTCGCGCGGCTCGGCGAGCGGCCGGTGCTCGACTACGTGCGCCTGAACGTCGTCGCGCGCCGCGCGGCGCGCTGAGCCCGGCGCTCGGCGGCCGCGGCCACCGAGCGCCGTCCGCCTCAGTCGGGCGGCGCGTAGCGGTGATGCAGGTCCAGCGCGTTGCCCGCGGGGTCGAGGAAGATCGCCTGGTGGCAGACGCCGCTGTCGATCATCTCGGCGACGAACTGCACGCCCTGCGCCTTGAGGTGATCGCGCGCGGCGGCGACGTCGTCGACCGCAAGGGCGATCGGCAGGCCGTGCGGGCGAAACTCCTGCCCGAACGCCGTCGGGTCCATGATCGCGAGCGTCAGGTTGCCGGCCTGGAACTCGGCCCCGGGCCTGTCGCCCCAGCGCTTGCCCTCGGGCAGGCCGAGCACGGTCCCGTAGAAGTGGACGGACTGCTCGAAGTCCTGCGCGGGGATCGTGACGAAGTCGACGCCGGTGACGAACGGCACGGGGGCTGGCGTGGTCATGGGGGTACTCCCTGGTCGGCGCGGGGAAGAGGACATCATCGCTCAGACCCCCGCGGCGGGCGAGACTCATCGGGGCGCCCGCCGCGCGGGCGGCTGGCGCCTTGGCATAGCCTGCACCGCCATGCCAGCGATCGTCACCCTGCCCGGCGACGGGATCGGTCCCGAGATCATGGCGCCGGCGCTCGAGCTGCTGCGCACGATCAGCGAGGACTTCACCTTCGACGAGCACCTCTTCGGCGGCGCGGCGATCGACGTCCACGGCACCGCGCTGAGCGACGAGACGCTCGCCGCCTGCCGGGGCGCCGACGCCGTCCTGCTGGCGGCGGTCGGCGGCCCGAAGTGGGACACGACCGATCCCCACGCGCCGCGCCCCGAGCAGGGCCTGCTCGGCCTGCGCCAGGGCCTCGGGCTGTTCGCCAACCTGCGCCCGGTGCGCCCCGTCCCCGCGCTCTACGACGCCAGCCCGCTCAAGCGCGAGCGCATCGAGGGGACCGACCTGCTCGTCGTCCGCGAGCTGACGGGCGGCATCTACTTCGGCAGGAAGACGCGCACGGCGCGCAGCGCCAGCGACCTGTGCGAGTACAGCGTCGACGAGGTCGACCGCATCGCCCGGGTCGCCTTCGACGCCGCGCGCACCCGCCGCAAGAAGGTGGCCAGCGTCGACAAGGCCAACGTCCTGGAGACCTCGCGGCAGTGGCGCGAGGTCGTCCACATCGTCCACAAGGCGAAGTACAACGACATCGAGCTCACCGACGTGCTCGTCGACAACGCCGCGATGCAGCTCGTCGCGCGGCCCGCCGAGTTCGACGTCATCGTCACCGAGAACCTCTTCGGCGACATCCTCAGCGACGAGGCGGCGATGATCACCGGGTCGATCGGGATGCTGCCCAGCGCGAGCCTCGGCGAGGGCCGGACGGGATCGGGCTGCCCGGGCCTGTTCGAGCCCGTCCACGGCTCGGCGCCCGACATCGCGGGCACCGGCGTCGCCAATCCGCTGGCGATGTTCCTCTCCGTCGCGCTCATGCTGCGTCACGCTCTCGGTTGGGAAACCGAGGCCGCCGCCGTAGAATCGGCCGTGGACCGCGCGCTCGAAGGCGGTCTGCGCACCCGTGACCTCGGTGGCCGGGCCACGACGGCCCAGGCCACGCGGGCCGTTGTCGACAACCTCTAGGAGCCCTGAGTGAAGCAAGCGGACCTCATCTGGATGAACGGAGAGTTCGTCGCCTGGGAGGACGCCAAGGTCCACGTCCTGACGCACGGGCTGCACTACGGCACCGGCGTCTTCGAGGGCATCCGCTGCTACGACACCGAGATCGGTCCCGCGGTGTTCCGCCACCAGGACCACCTGCGCCGGCTCGGCCGCTCGGCCGAGCTGTACTACATGCCGCTGCCCTACGACGTCGAGGCGCTGCGCGCCGCGACGCACGAGCTCATCGGCCGCAACGGCCTGCGCTCCTGCTACATCCGCCCGATCGCCTTCCGCGGCTACGGCCAGATGGGGCTCAACCCGCTCGAGGCCCCGGTCGACGTGTCGATCGCCGTCTGGGAGTGGGGCGCCTACCTCGGCGAGGAGGGAAAGAGCGCCGGCATCCGCGCGAAGATCTCCAGCTGGCGGCGGATCAGCCCGGGCTCGCTCATCCCCAGCGCGAAGGCGTCGGGCCAGTACCTCAACAGCGTGCTGGCGAAGATCGAGTCGCTCAAGGCCGGCTACGAGGAGGCGATCCTGCTCGACGACCACGGCCACGTCTGCGAGGGCTCGGGCGAGAACCTCTTCGTCGTGTGGGAGGGGCGGATCGTGACGCCGCCGCCGGCTGCCTCGATCCTCGACGGGATCACGCGCAAGTCGGCGATGCAGATCGCCCGCGACCTCGGCATCGAGATCATCGAGCGCGACATCGCGCGCGCCGAGCTCTACCTCGCCGACGAGGTCTTCATGACGGGCACGGCGGCCGAGCTCGTCCCGGTGCGCGAGATCGACGACCACGCGATCGGCGACGGCACGCCCGGCGCGATCACGCGCGCGGTGCAGAAGGCGTTCGAGGATGCGCTCTTCGGCCGCGACGAGCGCTACCGCGACTGGCTGGATCCCGTGCCGGCGCGCTCCGCGGCGAAGGTGGCATGAGCGCCGGGATCACCTGATCGCATGACCGCGATCGAGCTCTACGACGCCACGCTGCGCGACGGCATGGGCGGCGGCGGCATGTCGCTCACCGCCGAGGAGAAGGTGCGCCTCGTGCACCGCCTCGACGAGCTCGGGGTGCACGTCGTCGAGGCCGGCTTCCCGGCCTCGAACCCCAAGGAGGCCGAGCTCTTCGCGCTCCTCGAGCGCGAGTCGCTCTCGCACACGGCGATCGCCGCCTTCGGCATGACCCGCCGGCGCGGCGTCAGCGCCGCGCAGGACGCCGGGCTGCGCGTCCTCGCCGGCAGCTTCGCGCCGATCTGCACGATCGTCGGCAAGACCTCGACGACGCACGTCGACAAGGTCGTGCGCGTGTCGCGCGAGGAGAACCTCGCGATGATCGCCGAGTCGGTGGCGTTTCTCGCCGCTCGGGGAAAACGCGTGATCTTCGACGCCGAGCACGTCTTCGACGGGCTGCGCGAGGATCGCTCCTACGCGCTGGAGTGCCTGCGCGCGGCCGCCGAGGCGGGCGCCGAGCGGCTCGTGCTCTGTGACACGAACGGGCCGTCGCTGCCGGCCGACGTCGCCGCCGCGGTCGCCGACGTGGCCGCCGGCGTGCCCGGCGTCGCGCTCGGGATCCACTGCCACGACGACGGCGGCTGCGCGGTCGCCAACAGCCTCGTCGCGGTCGCGGCCGGCGCGACGCAGGTCCAGGGCACGATGAACGGCATCGGCGAGCGCACCGGCAACGCGAACCTCATCACGATCATCGCCAACCTGCAGCTCAAGATGGGCCGGCGCGTCGTCAGCGACGAGCAGCTGCGCCTGCTGACGCCGACCGCGCACTTCGTCGACGAGCTGCTCAACCGCCTCCCGGATGCCTGCCAGCCGTACGTCGGCAAGCACGCGTTCGCCCACAAGGCAGGCCTGCACGCCGCCGGCATCCGCGCCGACGCGACGACGTTCGAGCACGTCGACCCGGCCCGCGTCGGCAACGCGCGCGAGCTGCTCATCTCCGAGCTGTCCGGCCGCGGCACGGTCGCCGACAAGGCCGAGCGCGCCGGCCTCGAGCTCGACGACACGACGACCGCCCGCGTCCTGGAGCGCATGAAGACGCTCGAGCACGAGGGCTTTCAGTTCGAAGCCGCCGACGCCTCGTTCGAGCTGCTGCTGCGCAAGCAGTCCGGCGACTACGAGCCGCTCTTCAGGCTGGAGTCCTGGCGCGTCATCGTCGAGCAGCGCGCCGACGGCAAGGTCGAGACCGAGGCGACGATCAAGATCTGGATCGACGGCGAGCGCTACGTCCGCGTCGCGGAGGGCAACGGCCCCGTGCACGCGCTCGACGCCGCGCTGCGCGCCGCGATCACGCAGGCCCACCCGCACCTCTCGGACATCTGGCTGACGAACTTCAAGGTCCGCATCCTCGACGAGACGAAGGGCTCCGACGCGCGGATCAGAGTGCTCATCGACGCCACCGACGGCGTCCGGACCTGGGGCTCGATCGGCGTGTCGACGAACCTCATCGAGGCGTCGTGGGCGGCGCTCGTGGACTCGCTGGAGTACGCCGAGCAGCCCAGCCGCGTGCGCGGGGCCGCGGCGCCGTGACGGCGGGCGGGGCGTCGGACGGCGGGCGATGAGCATCCCGTCGGCGACCGACGAGATCCCGCTCGCGCAGCCGGTCCTCGGCGACGAGGAGCAAGCCCGCGTGTTCGAGGTCCTGCGCTCGGGCCAGCTGTCGCTCGGCCCGCGCGTCCCCGCGTTCGAGCAGGCGTTCGCCGCCCGCGTCGGCGCCGTCCACGCCAGCGCGGTCTCCAGCGGCACCGCGGGGCTGCACCTCGCGCTGCGGGCCGCCGGCGTGAGCGACGGCGACGAGGTCGTCACGAGCCCGTTCTCGTTCGTCGCCAGCGCCAACGCGCCTCTCTTCGAGCGCGCCCGGCCGGTCTTCGCCGACATCGACCCGCGCACCCTGAACCTCGATCCCGAGGCCGCCGCGGCCGCGATCACGGGGCGCACGGCGGCGCTGCTGCCGGTCCACATCTTCGGCTACCCGGCCGACCTGCCGGCCTTCGAGCGCCTCGGGCCGCCGATCGTCGAGGACGCCTGCCAGGCGCTCGGCGCGGTCCACGCCGACGGCACCCCGGTCGGCGGGCGAGGACACCCGGCGGTCTTCGGCTTCTACGCCAACAAGCAGCTCACGACGGGCGAGGGCGGCATGGTCACGACGGCCGCCGCGGCCGTCAAGGAGCGCATCGACTCCGAGCGAAACCAGGGGCGCGCGCCCGACATGGGCTGGCTGGACCACGACCGGCTGGGCTTCAACTACCGCCTCAGCGACCTCGCCAGCGCGCTCGGGCTCGCGCAGCTGCAGCGCCTGGACGCGATGCTCGCCGACCGCGCCCGGGTCGCCGGCCTGTACCGCGAGGCGCTGGCGGGCATCGAGGGCCTCGAGCTGCTCTGCGAGGACGCCGGCGGCGACCGTCGCGGCTGGTTCGTGTTCGTCGTGCAGCTCCCGCGCGGCGCCGATCGCGACGGCACGATCCGCGCCCTGCGCGAGCGCGGCATCCAATCCAAGCCCTACCTGCCGGCGATCCACCTCATGACGTACTACCGCGAGACGTTCGGCCATCGCGAGGGCGAGTTCCCGGTCTGCGAGGACGTGGCGGCGCGTTCGGTCGCGCTGCCGTTCTTCCCGCGCCTGCGCGAGGGGCAGATCGCGCGCGTGGCGGCGGCGCTGCGCGAGCTGCTCGGCCGCTGAGCGGCGGGGGTCGCGGCGGCGCCCGCGCCATAGACTCGCCCGAGATGTCGCGCTTCTCCGAGCCCCAGCACCCCGTCTTCGCGCGGATGAACACCTCGCTGTCCTTCGACCGGCGCCTCTGGCACCACGATCTCGCGCAGTCGCGCGCGCACGCGCGGATGCTCGCCGCCCGGGCGATCATCGGCGAGCCCGACCGCGACGCGCTGCTCGCCGCGCTCGACGCCGTGCAGGAGGAGCTCGTCGCCGGCGAGTTTCGCTTCGAGGACGGCGACGAGGACATCCACATGGCCGTCGAGCGGCGCGTCACGGAGCTGGCCGGCTCCGTCGGCGGCAAGCTGCACACCGCCCGCTCGCGCAACGACCAGGTCGCCACCGACGTCGCGCTCTTCACGCGCGACGCCGCCGGTCACGCGACGCGGGCGATCGATGCGCTCGCCGGCGCGCTGCTCGACGCGGCCGAGCGCCACCTCGACTGGGCGCTGCCGGGCTACACGCACCTGCAGCGCGCCCAGCCGGTCTACCTCTCCCACCACCTGCTGGCCTACGTGTGGATGCTGCTGCGCGATCGCGAGCGCTTCGTCTTCGCCGCCGACCAGACGGCCGCGCTGCCGCTCGGCGCCGGCGCGCTGGCGGGCGTGAACTTCGACACCGACCGGGCGGCGGTCGCCGCCGAGCTGGGCTTCGAGCGCGTCGCGCCCAACTCGATCGACGCCGTCTCCAACCGCGACTTCGTCATCGACTACCTGTCGGCGGCGGCCACGTGCGCGACGCATCTCAGCCGCCTCGGCGCCGAGCTGGTCCTGTGGTCCAGCGAGGAGTTCGGCTTCGTCACGCTGCCCGACGCCTGGACCTCGGGCTCGTCGATCATGCCGCAGAAGAAGAACCCCGACGCGGCCGAGCTCCTGCGTGCCAAGGCTCCGCGCATCGTCGGGCACCTCAGCGCCCTGCACGGCGTCATGCACGCCCTTCCGCTGACGTACAACAAGGACCTGCAGGAGGACAAGGAGCATCTCTTCGACGCCGTCGACACGCTCGACGTCTGCCTGGCGGCGGCGGCCGGCATGATCGCCGGAGCGCGCTTTGACCGCGTCCGCATGGCCGCGGCCGCGTCGGACGACCTCATCGCCGCCACCGACGTCGCCGACCACCTCGTCAAGCAGGGCGTCCCGTTTCGCGCCTGCCATGGGGTCGTGGCCGGGCTCGTCCGCGTCGCCGTCGACACCAAACGCTCGCTCGGCGAGCTCACCGACGAGGAGCTCGCGGCGGCGTCCGAGCACCTGGACCCCGCCGCCGTGCGCGCGCTGCTGTCCCAGAGCTCGTGGCTGGAGTCCAAGGTCAGCGAGGGCGGCACGGCGCTCGCCCGCGTGCGCGAGCAGCTCGCGGCGGCCCGCAGCGCGCTGCAGCCGGGGTGAGCCGCCGCAGCGAGCGACACCTGCGCGCGCTCGAGCTGCCGGTCGTGGACGCCGCGGCGGCGCTCGTCGGCTGCACGATCCGCCACGGCGAGACGGCCGGCGTGATCGTCGAGACCGAGGCATACCACGAGCGCGAGCCGGCCTGTCACGCCCACGTCGGGGTCACGCCGCGCACGCGCACGCTGTTCGCGGCGCCGGGCGTGGCGTACGTCTATCGCTCCTACGGCATTCACGCCCTGCTGAACGTCGTCGTCGAGCCCGCGGGCGTCGGCGCGGCCGTGCTGATTCGCGCTCTCGAGCCGCTGGAGGGCGCGGACGCCATGCGTGAGCGCCGCGGCCGCGACGCACCGACCGACCTGTGCTCGGGTCCGGGCAAGCTCACGCAGGCGCTGGCGATCGGGCTGGAGCGCAACGGGACGCCGCTGCTCGGCGGGCCGGTGCAGCTCGGACCTCCGCCGTCGGGGGAGCGCGCCGCGCCGGTCCTCGTCGTCGGCACGCGCGTCGGCATCACTCGGGCCGTCGAGCTGCCGTGGCGCTTCTGCGCCGCCGGAAGCCGCCACGTGTCGCGCCCCTGGCCGCGCGGGCTGCTGTCCTGAGGCCGGCGCGGATGCTGAACCCGGCGCGGCGGCGGCGCGGCGTCGTCCCCGCGCCGCAGCACCGGCTCAGGGCTGCGGCGTCGCCCCGCCCGACTCGGGCGGGGGAACCGGCCCGGGCTCGGGCGTCGGGACCGGCGGCGTGCCGGGCGTCGGAGGCGGCTCGACCGGCGGCTGCTGGCCACCGTCGCCGGGGGTCGGGTTGCCCCCGTCGGCGGGTGCGGCGTCGGGCTGCGTCTGCCGCGCGGTGGTCGCCGGCGTCGTCGTCGTCGGCGTGGTCGTGGACGCCGGCGGCGCGGTCTGCGTCGGATCGACGGCGAGCCCCGCCTCGAGGCACTGCTTGGACGGCTTGGCGTCGGGCTCGCGCTGCTGCTCCTCGCGCTGGCACTTGCGCTCGAGGCGCTTGAGGTCGGACTGGATGACGGCAAGCTGGAAGTCGTGCCAGATCTGGGCCGGGAAGGTGCCGCCGGCGACCGGCTCGCCGCGGTACTCGGTCCTCATGGGGCGCAGCTCGTTGGGATAGCCGACCCACACCGCCACCGTCAGCTTGTCGGTGGCGCCGACGAACCAGGCGTCGCCGTAGTTCTCGGTCGTGCCGGTCTTGCCCCACGCGCGCACCTTGCCGAGGTTGGCGACCTTCGCGGTGCCGGACTTGAGAACTGACTCGAGCATGCCCGTCGTCGTGTCCGCGACGGTCTTGGAGAGGATCCGCGTGCGCTCGACGTGGTTGCGGTCCACGAGGCGGTCGCGGTCGTCTCGCAGCGTGACCCGGCGGATGCCGACCGGTGCCTTGGCGCCCGCTCCCAGGGTGCCCGTGACGAGCACGCCGCCGGTCGCCAGCGATGCGTATGCGTGGGCCATGTCCAGCGGCGTGACGCCGCGCTTCAGACCGCCGAGCGTGATCGCGTAGTTGCTCGAGACCGGTGTGCGGATGCCGAGCCGCTCGGCGGTCCTGGCGATCCGCTTGGTACCGACTTCGATCCCGACCTGCGCGTACACCGCGTTGTCGGAGAACGTCGTCGCGCGTGCGAGCGTGGTCATGCCGGCGTACGCGTCGTCGTAGTTGTTTACGGTGAACTTCTCGGTGCTGTCGGGGACGTCGAAGACCTTGCGCTTGGACTCCCAGGTCGAGCTCGGCGTGATGCCGCGCCGCAGCGCGGTGGCCAGCACGAAGGGCTTGAACGCCGAGCCGGGCTGGCGCCGGCCCTGCGTCGCCAGGTTGAACGGGACGTGGTCGTAGTCCCAGCCGCCGACCATCGCCCGCACCTCGCCGCTCTTGTTGTCGATCGCCACGAGCGCGGCCTGCGGCCCGACCGGGGGATCGCCGAGCCAGCGCTTGATCGCGTCCTCGGCGCGGCGCTGCATCCCGAGGTCGATCGTCGTCTGCACGCGCAGGCCGCCGAGCAAGGCCTTGCGGGGGCCGTAGCGGTCGATGACCTGCTGGCGCACCCACGACGCGAAGTACGCCGCGGACGTGCTGGCGGCCTGCGCCTCGGGCGGCCGGACGGCGTCGGGCGACGGCACCGGCTGGCGGATCCCGCGGTCGTACTCGGTCGGCGTCAGGTAGCCCTGTTCGAGCATCTTCGCCATGACGAGGTTGCGCCGCCTCGTCGCGGCCTCCTCGTGGGCGACGGGATCGAAGGCGCTCGGCGAGGCCACGATGCCGGCGAGCAGCGCGGCCTCGTGCGGGCGCAGCTCGCTCGCGCAGCGGTTGTCGGGTCGCCCGCAGCCGAGATGGCCGGGCTCGCGGCCGAAGTACGTGCGCGCCGCGGACTCGATCCCGTAGGCCCCGTTGCCGAAGTAGATCGAGTTGAGGTACTGGGTGAGGATCTTCTGCTTGTCCCACTTGCGCGTGAGGTGGTAGGCGAGAGCGGCCTCGCGCACCTTCTCGACGACGGTGCGCCGGTTCTGCGCGCCCGTCGCGTTCTTGACGAACTGCTGCGTGATCGTCGAGCCGCCCTGGATCGCGCGCCGGCTCATGACGTCCTGCCACAGCGCCCGCGCGGTGCCGCGCAGGTCGACGCCGTCGTTCTGGTAGAAGCGCTTGTCCTCGACGGAGATGATCGCGTGCTGCATCGAGAGCGCGATGTCGCTCGTCGGCACGATGATGCGTCCCTGGTCGGCGAGCGTCGCCAGGTAGTCGTTGTGGACGTCGACGAGCAGCGAGTTCTGCGCGCGCTGGAACTCGCGGCGGTTCTCGAGCTCGGGCAGGTCCGACGCGACGGCCATCATCATCCCGAACGCCGTCGAGACGAGGGCGAGCAGCGACAGCCCGGAGAGGATCAGCGACAGCCGCAGCCACTTGAGCCTGGGTCGGCCGAGCGGGGGATCCGAGAGGACCGGGATGTCAGGACGTTCGGAGTCGCTCATGCGCACGCGGGCGTCGCCGCTGCAACGGCGCAGACCCCCCGGTGACGCCCCAGGAGAACAGCGGTAGCAGCGCCGGGGGCGGCGTGGACTCTAGCATTGGCCCGGTGACCGACACCCCGGCCGACGAGGCCCGATTCCTCGCCCGCGACGCGGTCGACTGCCTGCCGCGAGAGGCGCTCGAACGCAAGCTCGCGCTCGCCCGTCCGCTGCGCGTGAAGCTCGGCCTGGACCCGACCGCGCCCGACGTGCACCTCGGCCACACCGTGGTCCTGCGCAAGCTGCGCGAGTTCCAGGATCGCGGCCACGTCGTGGTCCTCATCATCGGCGACTACACCGCCCGGGTGGGCGATCCGAGCGGCCGCTCGTCGACGCGGCCGCTGCTCTCGGGCGAGCAGATCGACGAGAACGCCCGCACGTACGTCGAGCAGGCCGGCAAGGTGCTCGACCGCGACCGGATCGAGCTGCGCTACAACTCCGAGTGGCTGGACATGCCGATGGAGCAGCTGTTCGCGCTCACACGCACGACGACGGTCGCGCAGCTGCTCGAGCGCGACGACTTCGCCAAGCGCCACGCCGGGCGCGAGCCGATCTCGATCCTGGAGCTGTTGTATCCGCTCATGCAGGCCTATGACTCGGTCGCCGTGCGGGCCGACGTCGAGCTCGGCGGCACCGATCAGAAGTTCAACCTGCTGCTCGGGCGCGACGTCCAGCGCGCCTACAAGATCGACGAGCAGGTCGCCCTGACGATGCCGATCCTGCCCGGCGTCGACGGCGAGCGCAAGATGTCCAAGTCGCTGGGCAACCACATCGGGGTCAGCGAGCCGCCGGAGGAGCTCTACGGGCGCACCCTCAGCCTCCCGGATGCGGCGATGGGCAGCTGGTATGCGCTGCTGCTCGGTGAGCCGCCGCCGGCGGCGCGGTCGCCGCGCGACGCCAAGCACGCGCTCGCCCGCCGCCTCGTCGAGCGATTCCACGCGCCCGGCGACGCGGAGCGAGCCGCCGCGCACTTCGAGCGCGTCGTCGTCCAGCGCGAGCTTCCCGGTGAGATCGAGGAGGCGACGTTCTGCGCCGACGGCGGGCTCGTGCACCTGCCGGCACTCGTCGCGCAGGCGTTCGGCGGCTCGCGATCCGACGCGCGCCGCAAGATCGCCCAGGGGGCCGTGCGCCTGGACGGGTCAGCGCTCGGGGCCGAGGAGCTCGACGTCGCTGCCGAGCGGCTCGAGGGAGCGGTCCTGCAGGTCGGCAAGCGCCAGTTTCGCCGCCTGCGCCGCGCGGCCTAGCGCTGCCGCGCCGCCTGGCGGGCCGCGATCGCCGTGGAACGCGTCGCTCGGGTTCCGTCCGGCCGACCTGTCTATACTTCGCACCGCGCCGGTCCCTGCGCCCCGACCGGAGCCCTTTCATGGGCCTCTCCCGGAGCGCTATACTGGCCAATCCTGTCTGCGGGTCGACGCTGACTCGCTGAAGCGCAGGTTCTCGGAGGAGTCCCCTCCAGGGGAGCGCGCGACGGTCTTTGAAAACTCAACAGCATGCGCACCTTGATCGCCCTAGCGATCAGGTGTGCGTCCAGGTTCGATCCCCTCGCTCCCAGCCGGGCTGCGAGGGGTCTGAGAAAGAAACCCGTCAAGACCGCGATGCCTCGTGTATTGGCATCGCATATGGTCATGACAGCTCTACGTGACGAGGGGATGGTCCTTCGGGTCCAGCCCTTCAGCAGTTCTTCACGGAGAGTTTGATCCTGGCTCAGGACGAACGCTGGCGGCGTGCTTAACACATGCAAGTGGAGCGACGAACCGGGGCTTGCCCCGGGGCAGAGCCGCGAACGGGTGAGTAACACGTGGGTTACCTACCCCAATGACCGGGACAACCCGAGGAAACTCGAGCTAATACCGGATGTGGTCTTCGGACGAAAGGAAGCTTCGGCCTCCGCATTGGGATGGGCCCGCGGCGCATTAGCTTGTTGGTGGGGTAACGGCCTACCAAGGCGACGATGCGTAGCTGGTCTGAGAGGACGATCAGCCACACTGGGACTGAGACACGGCCCAGACTCCTACGGGAGGCAGCAGTGGGGAATCTTGCGCAATGCGCGAAAGCGTGACGCAGCAACGCCGCGTGGGGGAAGACGGCCTTCGGGTTGTAAACCTCTTTCAGTTGGGACGAAGCTTCGTCGGTTAATAGCCGTTCGAAGTGACGGTACCTTCAGAAGAAGCCCCGGCTAACTACGTGCCAGCAGCCGCGGTAATACGTAGGGGGCAAGCGTTGTCCGGAATCATTGGGCGTAAAGAGCGTGTAGGCGGCCCGATAAGTCCGCTGTGAAAGTCCAGGGCTCAACCCTGGAATGCCGGTGGATACTGTCGGGCTCGAATCCGGAAGAGGTGAGTGGAATTCCTGGTGTAGCGGTGAAATGCGCAGATATCAGGAGGAACACCAATGGCGAAGGCAGCTCACTGGGACGGTATTGACGCTGAGACGCGAAAGCGTGGGGAGCAAACAGGATTAGATACCCTGGTAGTCCACGCCGTAAACGATGGTCACTAGGTGTGGGGGGTGTCGACTCCCTCCGTGCCGGAGCTAACGCATTAAGTGACCCGCCTGGGGAGTACGGCCGCAAGGCTAAAACTCAAAGGAATTGACGGGGGCCCGCACAAGCAGCGGAGCATGTGGTTTAATTCGACGCAACGCGAAGAACCTTACCTGGGCTTGACATGTGGGTGACCGCCGTGGAAACACGGTTTCCCTTCGGGGCACCTTCACAGGTGGTGCATGGCTGTCGTCAGCTCGTGTCGTGAGATGTTGGGTTAAGTCCCGCAACGAGCGCAACCCCCGTCGCATGTTGCCAGCATTCAGTTGGGGACTCATGCGAGACTGCCGGTGACAAACCGGAGGAAGGTGGGGATGACGTCAAGTCATCATGCCCCTTATGTTCAGGGCTACACACGTGCTACATTGGCGCGTACAGAGGGCTGCGATACCGCGAGGTGGAGCGAATCCCTTAAAGCGCGTCTCGGTTCGGATTGCAGGCTGAAACCCGCCTGCATGAAGATGGAGTTGCTAGTAATCGCGGATCAGCATTGCCGCGGTGAATACGTTCCCGGGCCTTGTACACACCGCCCGTCACACCACGGGAGTGAGCAACACCCGAAGCCGGTGGCCTAACCCGCAAGGGAGGGAGCCGTCGAAGGTGGGGCTCGTGACTGGGGTGAAGTCGTAACAAGGTAGCCGTACCGGAAGGTGCGGCTGGATCACCTCCTTTCTAGGGAGCCCTCATTCCGAGGGCCCGTACGGCACGGCGCCGTTGCCGGCTGATCGCCTTCGTCGCGGTCGGCTCGTGATGACGGACCACCGACCGTGCGGCCTAGTACGTCGACCGAACCTGGCTCCGGCGAGCCACCGCATTCCGCGGCGCTGTCAGCCGGTGCATGCTGTTGAGTTTTGAGAGACCGACCCACAAATCCTGTGGGGCGGCTCCCTGCGGCCCTTGAAAACTGCACAGTAGCCACATGTCGTCCTGTATCCAACCAGGGCGACGTATCGTCGTCGTGATGATAAGCACGACGGCGACGGGTATCACCGAACCACATCAGCGTAAGCGCTGAGGGTTCGATCACCGTCAAGATAGTAAGGGCACATGGTGGATGCCTTGGCACCTAGAGTCGATGAAGGGCGTGAACGGCTGCGATAAGCCACGGTGAGGCGCTGAATAGCCTATGACCCGTGGATGCCCGAATGGGGAAACCTAGCGCTGGTAATGCGGCGTTGCCGCCGGCTGAACACATAGGCCGGCAGGAGACAAGCGGGGGAAGTGAAACATCTCAGTACCCCGAGGAAAGTAAATCAACCGAGACTCCCTGAGTAGTGGCGAGCGAAAGGGGATCAGCCCAAACCGAGTGCGTGTAAGTGGTCACGCGTTGCGTACTCGGGGTTGTAGGGCGTTTGGTCCGAGCCGTGACCGGCTCGGCGGAAGTTACAAAACCATGTGGTAGTCGAAGCGCGTGGAACCGCGCACCATAGAGGGCAACCGTCCCGTAGACGAAACTGCATGGTCTTCTGTCAGACGTTCCTGAGTAAGTCCACACCCGTGAAACGTGGACTGAATCTGGGGGGACCACCCTCCAAGGCTAAGTACTCCTAGGTGACCGATAGCGGACTAGTACCGTGAGGGAAAGGTGAAAAGTACCCCGGAAGGGGAGTGAAATAGTACCTGAAACCACGTGCCTACAAGCGGTGGGAGCATTCTCGAATGTGACCGCGTGCTTTTTGCATAACGAGCCGGCGAGTTAGCCGTCTGCGGCAAGGTTAAGCGATGAGCGGAGCCGAAGCGAAAGCGAGTCCCAACAGGGCGACTTGAGTCGTAGGCGCTAGACCCGAAACTTGGTGAGCTACCCATGGGCAGGTTGAAGCGGGGGTAAGACCTCGTGGAGGACCGAACCGACCTAGGTTGAAAACTGGGCGGATGACCTGTGGGTCGGAGTGAAAGGCTAATCAAACCAAGTGATATCTGGTTCTCTCCGAAATATATTTAGGTATAGCCTCGGATAAATTGCGTGATGGCCGTAGAGCACTGTTTGGACTAGGGGCCCTACCAGGTTACCGACTTCAGGCAAACTCCGAAGACCATTACGTCTACTCCGGGAGTCAGTTGCTGGGGGATAAACTTCAGCGTCAAAAGGGAAACAGCCCAGACCGCCAGCTAAGGTCCCTAAGTACTAGCTAAGTGGCAAACGATGTCCGAGTGCACAGACAACCAGGAGGTTGGCTTAGAGGCAGCCACCCTTGAAAGAGTGCGTAACAGCTCACTGGTCAAGTGCTCGGGCGCGGATAATGTAACGGGGCTCAAGCTAGTCACCGAAGCTGCGGGTGCGATCTTCGGATCGCGCGGTAGGAGAGCGTTCCCAGGCCAGTGAAGCGGCGGCGGAAGCCAGTCGTGGAGGCCTGGGAAGTGAGAATGCCGGCATGAGTAACGAAAGAGGGGTGAGAATCCCCTCCGCCGATTGCCCAAGGATTCCTGAGTAAAGTTCGTCTGCTCAGGGTTAGTCGGGACCTAAGGCGAGGCCGAAAGGCGTAGTCGATGGCCAACAGGTTGATATTCCTGTACCACGTCGCAACCGTTTGACCGATGGGGGGACGAGGAAGGCTAGGGGAACCCAGGCGATGGTAGTCCTGGGGTAAGCGTGTAGGGGAGGCCCCTGTGAAATGCGGGGCTTCTTAACCTGAGGCGCGATGCCAGCTGGCTCTAAGCCGGCGAGTCCCTGACGCCATGCCTCCTAGAAAATCCTCTAGGGAGGTTGCGCGTGCCCGTACCAAAACCGACACAGGTGGGCAAGTTGAGAATACTAAGGTGATCGAGATAACCCTCGTTAAGGAACTCGGCAAAATGGCTCCGTAACTTCGGGAGAAGGAGCGCCCTGGTAGGGTGAAGCGGCTTGCCCGCTGAGCCCGAGGGGGCCGCAGTGAATTGGCCCAAGCGACTGTTTACCAAAAACACAGGTCTCTGCTAAGTCGAAAGACGACGTATAGGGGCTGACGCCTGCCCGGTGCCGGAAGGTTACGTGGAGTTGTTAGGGCTTCGGCCCGAAGCAGCGAAGCTAAGCCCCGGTAAACGGCGGCCGTAACTATAACGGTCCTAAGGTAGCGAAATTCCTTGTCGGGTAAGTTCCGACCTGCACGAATGGCGTAACGACTTGGGCGCTGTCTCAACGAGGGGCTCGGTGAAATTGCAGTCTCGGTGAAGATGCCGAGTACCCGCGGCTAGACGGAAAGACCCCGTGCACCTTTACTACAACCTGGTATTGGAATGCGATGCACTTCGCTCAGGATAGGTGGGAGACTTTGAAGCATCGGCTGCGGCTGGTGTGGAGTCAACCTTGAGATACCACCCTTGATGTCTTGTGTTTCTAACACTGCGCCGTGAATCCGGGCAGTGGACATTGCCAGGCGGGTAGTTTGACTGGGGCGGTCGCCTCCCAAAATGTAACGGAGGCGCACAAAGGTTCCCTCAGCACGGTTGGAAATCGTGCGTAGAGTGTAAAGGCAGTAAGGGAGCTTGACTGCGAGACTGACAGGTCGAGCAGGAGCGAAAGCTGGTCTTAGTGATCCGGCGGTAACAAGTGGAAGTGCCGTCGCTCAACGGACAAAAGGTACGCCGGGGATAACAGGCTTATCGGGCCCAAGAGTCCACATCGACGGCCCGGTTTGGCACCTCGATGTCGGCTCGTCGCATCCTGGGGCTGTAGTAGGTCCCAAGGGTTGGGCTGTTCGCCCATTAAAGCGGTACGCGAGCTGGGTTCAGAACGTCGTGAGACAGTTCGGTCCCTATCTGCCGTGGGCGTTGGAGAGTTGAGAGGAGTTGTCCCTAGTACGAGAGGACCGGGATGAACGCACCTCTGGTGTATCTGTTGTCCTGCCAAGGGCATTGCAGGTTAGCTACGTGCGGATCGGATAACCGCTGAAGGCATCTAAGCGGGAAGCCGACCTCGAGATGAGCTCTCCCATCCCCATTGAGGGAGTAAGACCCCTGGTAGACCACCAGGTTGATAGGCCGGATCTGGAAGCACAGCAATGTGCGTAGGAGACCGGTACTAATGGGTCGAGGGCTTGACGGATGACTTTTTGATATTCGTCGCAGCAACGCACGGCTACTGTGCAGTTTTGAAGGGCCCAGGGGCTCTCACCGGTTTCCGGTGGCTATGGCGAGGGGGAGACACCTCTTCCCTTTCCGAACAGAGCAGTTAAGCCCCTCAGCGCCGATGGTACTTGGCTCGCAAGGGCCTGGGAGAGTAGGTCGCCGCCGG